>CAVVTW010000021.1:0-14934 GCA_963751255.1 uncultured Gemmatimonadales bacterium
TTGCTGCTGCCCTGCCTCGGCTCAGTTAGGTATTGCTCTCCGGCTGGGGAGCGCGTATACACTTGATCAGCCGGACCGGGGCGCCTGGCGCTGGTGGCTCATCCTCGGATTCAGGCCCTGATTGGGGGGAGGGAAGCGAACCGGGAGCAGGGGGAGAGGAACCAGCAGCCGGTGGGCTGGAGCCGCGCCACACCGCTGATCCTCCTGCCCTTCTCGGGGTAATCGAGAGTAATTGGGGGTAGTAGAGTGAGGACTTGCCCGTCCGGTTCCCATTGGCGATGGCGATCCCGCGCTCGCACAGCCATGGGAATCAGGCCCCAGGAACTGTCGCTGAGGGAGGAAGACATGTACGCACCCAGTATGGCTACCGCGACAATCGCGTTAGCGGCATGCGCGCTCGCCTGCTCCCCCCTTCCCCGGCCCCTCGATCGGGACCGCAGCGTAATCACCGCCGAGGAAGTCCGGTCCGCAGAAGTCTCGGACGCCTACGAGCTCGTGGAGCGGATGCGGCCGCTCTGGCTCCAGAGTCGAGGGGACCGCAGCGTTCGCCTGGAGACGGTGATCCTGGTGTACGTGGACGGAGCCATGTTGGGAGAGACCGAGACCCTGCGCACGATCCCCATCGAGATCGTGGACTCCCTGCGAGCATTGGACTCCGCGGAGGCCATGAGGCTACCGGGACTCGGGTCCCGGCACGTGGAGCGAGCCATCCTGGTGGCCACCCGGCCCCCGGGCTGAGCCGAACCGAGCCAGCAACCCTTGCGTCCTCCGGGGCGGCCCTCCACATTGCCCACCAAGTGTTGACGGACCCGCTCCGCAGGATGTCGCCATGCCCGGAGCATGCTCTTGGGAGCACGGGGAGGCCACGGGTGCCTCCTCTCCTTGCGATCACCTCGCGTGTCCGTCGTTTGCCCCTTTCCCATCCGGCTCCTTCAGCCAGGGAAGCAGACGCAATTCTCGCTCTCGCGCCGGACTTCTCCTGCAGGCCTGGTCCATCCAGGCAAGCTCTGTCCAAGGACGAGATCCACGCGTGCCGAAAGACTCCCTCGGGGCTCTCCAGACCACGCGAATGAGTTGACGCTGCCCCGCAGCGCGCCATCGGGCAAGGATCTGACCGGCGTCCATTCTTCCGGCGACCTTCCCCTGACGCCTTCGGGACGCTCCTCCACCTTCCAGCCGGCCGGGACGCTCTCCGCGTAAGCGGCGGCCTCCGCCACGGGGCTCCGCCGCTGAGGAAGCGTCAACCGGAGCGGGCGCACGCCCGGTTTCCGGCCGCAGTGGAGTCGTGCGTCCATGGACAGAAGGAGGGCTTCATGATCGGTCCACGTCTTGGCAGATGGATCTGTTCGGGGTGCGCTGCGGCCATCCTGATCCTCGCCACCCACCCTTCTCTAACAGCCCAGACAACGGGGACTCTCACAGGCGTGGTCCGTAGCGCCGAAGGGACCCCCATCTCTGGCGCTCAGGTGTACCTCGAGGGCCTCGAGCTGGGCAACATGGCCAACGAGGACGGGCGCTTCCTCATTCTCAACGTACCCGCGGGCACATACACGGCCGTGGCGGAATTCCTGGGCTACGCCCAGGCACGCCAGGAGAACGTGACCGTGCTGGCGGGCCAAACCACCGTGGTGAACTTCGAGATGCGCACCCAGGTCCTGGGCCTCTCGGAGCTCGTGGTGACGGGGGTCACACAGGCCACGAGCCAGGCCATGGTGCCGTTCACGGTGTCCCGGGTAGGGAAGACGGAGATGCCGGTGGCGCCCAAGAACGCTATGGCGGCAATCCAGGGCAAGGTCGCCGGTGTGAACCTCATCAAGTCCCCCAACCCTGGGGGAGGGGTGAGCGTCCTGCTCCGCACTCCCACCAGCATCTACCGGGAGACGAGCCCCCTCTTCG
The DNA here is from genome assembly GCA_963751255.1 of uncultured Gemmatimonadales bacterium. Classification (GTDB taxonomy): domain Bacteria; phylum Gemmatimonadota; class Gemmatimonadetes; order Longimicrobiales; family Gaopeijiaceae; genus CAVVTW01. The sequence goes on from CAVVTW010000021.1 coordinate 1,897, forward strand.
TGGTGGACGGGGTGATTCTGGCCGGGTCGTCCGCCGACATCTCCACCCTGGACATCGAGAGTGTGGAGGTGGTGAAGGGCGCTGCGGCGGCTTCTCTCTACGGTTCGCGGGCGGCCGCAGGGGTGATCAACATCCGCACCACGCGGGGCTCCAGCCTACCCTCCGAGGGCACCCGCTTCACGGTGCGGAGTGAGTACGGAGCCAGCGACGTCCCCATGCCCATTGCGTGGGCCCAGTACCACAACTTCCTGATGAACGGCCAGGGGCAGTACCTCGACAACAACGGGGACGTGGTCAGCCGTGCCTTGGCGGCGACCACCGAGTACGGCTTCATGGACCAGCTGTACCCGGGGAAGACGTACGACCACGTCAACTCCCTCTTCAATCCGGGCGACTACTTCACCAACTCCCTCACCGTGGGGAACAATGGCGGGGAGACGAGCTGGCTGGCCACCATGAGCAACCAGCACGAGTTCGGCGTGGTAAGGGGAAACGACGGGTATAAGCGGACCGACTTCCGGCTCAACCTGGACCACCGCATGCGCAACGACCTCAGCATGTCGGTGAGCCTCTTCCATATGCGCTCCACCTCGGAGGGGATGTACGGGAACGTCTTCTTCGACTTCGTGCAGCAGGCGCCGGACGTGAACCTTCTCCAGCCCGATCCGGACGGTACCAGGTACATCTTTCAGCCGGACGAAGCCGGAATCCGGGCCAACCCCCTGTATATGCTCGCTACCCAGGAGCGCTGGTCCAAGAGGCTGCGTACCATGGCCAGTGGCGACGCCCGGTACAACCCGGTGGGCTGGCTCGGCTTCACCGTAAACGCAAGCTACGATCGCTCGGATCGTCCTTCGAGCACCTGGATCCCCAAGGGGGTGAAGACCCCGGACTACCCGAGCGGCAACCCGGGGTACACGAGCCGAAGCCACGGTCTGAACGACGCGATCAACGCCTCCGCGGGCGCTAACGTCTCCCACGACTTCGGTCTCCTCCGGACCCGGGCCACGGCCCGGGCCCTCATCGAGCGAGAGACCGCCGAGTCCTTCTCCGCCAGTGGCGACGAGCTGGGCGTGGGAGGCGTGCCGGACCTGAGTGCGGCCAAGATCCCCTCCATCGGGTCCAGCGCGTCCGAGATTCGCTCCACGGGGTACTTCGTCAGCGCGGACGTGGATTGGGACCAGCGCTACATATTCAGTGGTCTGGTCAGGCGGGACGGAAGCTCCCTCTTCGGCTCCAACGAGCGCTGGGCCACCTATTACCGTACCAGCTTCGCCTATCGCATGGCCCAGGAAACCTGGTGGCCGTTCCCGCAACTCAACGAATTCAAGCTCCGATTCTCCAGGGGAACGGCCGGGGGGCGCCCCAGCTTCGCGGACCAGTACGAGGTGTTCTCCATTCTTTCCGGCGGCGGCCTTTCCCTCTCCACGCTGGGGAACAAGAACCTGAAGCCCGAGCTCGCCACGGAACAGGAGTTCGGGGTGGACCTGGTAGCCCTGGAGCGCTTCTCGCTCCAGCTCTCCTACGCCACACAGAAGACCGAAGACCAGCTGGTGGCGGTGCCACTCCCCGACCTCTTCGGTTTCGGGAGCCAATGGCAGAATGCCGGGACCATTCAGGGCCATACCTACGAAGGCACCCTGGAGGCTCGCCTCGTGGAACAGGGCAACCTGAGTTGGACCGCGACGGTCGTGGCCGATCGTTCTCGAAACAAGATTCTGGCGTACGACCGGCCCTGCCACTTCTCCGGCATCGGCTGGCGGTGCGCCGGAGAACAGATCGGTAACGCTTACACGGAGCACCTCCTCCGAAGTCTGGACGAGCTGGCCCTGCACCGTGGCGGCATTCACGCCAACTCCCTGAGTCAGTTCCAGGTGAACGACATGGGGCTCCTGGTGCCGGTGGGTGAGGGCAACAATTGGACCGATGGAGTGGCGAAGAACCTGTGGGGTACCCGGGTGACCATAGACGGTGTCCGGTACGACTGGGGCTACCCCATTCGGCTCCAGGACGCAGACGGCAACGACATGGTCCAGAAGACCGGGGATTTCAATCCCGACTTGAAATGGGGCTTCTCCAACCAGGTCCAGTGGGGTCCATTCAGCGTCTATGCCCTGGTGGACGGGCAGGTCGGCGGTGACGTGTACAACGCTACCAAGCAGCGCATGTACCAGTGGCTGCGCCACGGCGACGAGGACCAGGCCGGAAAGCCCGAGGAGCTGAAGAAGCCAGCGTCCTACTACGTGGCCGGCCTGTACAACAACAACGACGAGATCGACTGGTTCATGGAGGACGCCTCCTACGTGAAGCTCCGGGAGATTGCCCTTCGATACCGTCTCGATCCGACCCGATTCGGGTTCATGGCCCGACTTCCCATCGAGGGCGTGGCCCTATCCATCATCGGGCGCAACCTCTACACCTGGACCAAGTACAGCGGGTACGACCCGGAGATCGGGAGCCCAACGGCGCGAATCGACAGCTTCGACTACCCGATCTACCGCACCTTCACGTTCTCTGCCGAGATCACCTTCTGAACGGGCCGGAGGAACCCATCATGAGAAACGTATCGCTTCTCGTCGTCGGCGCCCTGGCCTTCAGCGCGCTGGCTTGTCAGGACCTGAACATCACCAATCCCAACAACCCCGACCGGGAGGTCGTCGTCTCCAGTGCGTCGGACGTGGAGTCCCTGATCTCCAGCTCCTTCCGCCAGTGGTTCAACCTGACCCAGGGGTCCACGCCCTCCATGGCGCTGACCTCGGCGGCAGACGAGTTCACCGGGCGGCTTCACCGACTACGGCACCCAGTTCGCCGGGGTGGAGCCGCGGACGGCCGTTGACAACGGGCCGGTGGCAGCGAACTCCCCCAACCGCAGTACCTACTCGGGCATTTATTCCATCATCGCCGCCGTGAACATCGGGATCCAGGCCATCGATAAGTATGACCTGACCATCTACTCGGGCGGCACGGACGTGACCTTGCGTGCCCTGGCGTTCGCCAAGTTCGTACAGGGCATCACCCACTCCTACGCGGCGCTCCTCTTCGACCAGGCATGGGTCTACAGCGAGACCGTGGACAACGACACGATCCAGTTCGGGGGCGGATCCACCCAGGTCCAGGACCTGATCAGGCCGTATGCGGAGGTCCGGGACACGGCCCTGGCCGAGCTGGCGGCAGCCCTCAGCATCGCCCAGGCGAACGATTTCGTGCTTCCAGGTGAGTACCAGGGCGACTGGTTCCCGGGTATCACGATGACGAACCAGGAGTTCGCGCAGGTGATCCACTCCTACATCGCCCGGACCCTGGTGTACTGGGCCCGGTCTCCCGAGGAGCGGGCGCAGGTGGACTGGAACCAGGTCATCGCCCACGTGGACGAGGGGATCACGGAAGACTTCGCTCCCAACGGAACCCCGGGGATCATGTCCAGCACCTACAAGAACCGGGCTTCTCGCCAGCGCACAGTGACCCCCGGGGACTTCATGCGGGTGGATTACAAGCTGGTGGGGCCCGCCGACCAGTCCGACGCAGTTCATCGAGTGGTACAACACCCCGTGGTCGAACCGTCAGCCGTTCATCATGAGCGGCATCGTGGACAAGCGCATCGTGGCTGACCCCGACGCGTCCTGTACGAACAAGCTGGACAACGCCCTGGCCACCGAGGGGTCCTACATGGGCTGCCACGTGGCGAACATCTTCTCCTCCAGCCGCGGGACCGGCCAAAGGTCGTATTATTACTTCCATAGGCTGGGGCGCGGCACGACGTTCGAGAGCGGCCCCCTCCTGATCATGACCGTGGCGGAGATGGATCTCCTCAAGGCCGAGGCGCTGATCCGCCTGAACCGGGCCACGGAGGCCATTCCCCTGATCAACAAGACCCGGGTGTCCAACGGTGATCTTCCCCCTGTGACGCTCGAGGGGGTGCCCGGACCCAGCTGCACGCCGCGGAAGCTCGACGGATCCTGCGGCAGCCTGTGGGACGCCCTCCGGTATGAGAAGCGCATGGAGGGGATCGGCGTGGAGGCCGGCGTCGCCCACTGGGACGGCCGCGCGTGGGGCGCCTTTGTGGAAGACACCCCCGTCGACTATCCCATACCCGGGAACCAGTTGCAGCTGCTCGGCCTGGAGTACTACAGCCGCGGAGGCGGCCAGTCCGGCAGCGCACCCCCGGCCGATCCGGAGAAGTGCCCCATTGGCGTGAGTCTGCCCCGTTGTGGGTGAAGGGGACTTGATTCTGCTCTCCTATCGACCGCGCCGCGGCCCCAGGGCCGCGGCGCGGTTCTCCACCTGACCAGGGAGATTCCCATGATGTCGAAGCATCACCTCGCCCGTCGAAGCTCGGGTCCCGCAGGGGCTCTCCTCCTGGCCGTGCTTCTGGTGTCTCCTCTCGCCCTCCCCGCCGGCGGGGGCGCCCAGGCCCGGGGCACGTCGCCGACTCCAGCCACACAGGTCCGCCAGGATCCCGCGGCCCAGGCCCTCTTCGGCGCCTTCCAGTGGCGGGGTATCGGCCCTGCCAACATGGTCGGCCGAATCACCGACATCGAGGCGGTGGAATCGAACCCTGCGGTGGTCTACGTGGCCACGGCGTCGGGGGGGATCTTCAAGTCCACCAACGCCGGCACCACCTGGGAGACCATCTTCGAGCACTACGGGACCTCGAACATGGGGGATCTCGACATCTTCCAGGCCGACCCCGACATCATCTGGGTGGGCACGGGGGAGTCCTGCACCCGCAACAGCATCGGCTGGGGTGACGGGGTCTACAAGTCCACGGACGGGGGAGAGCTTCACCAACATGGGCCTCGGGGAGACCCACCACATCAGCGAGGTCCTCATCCACCCCTCCAACCCCGATATCGTCTACGTGGCGGCCCAAGGCCACCTCTGGGGTTACAACCAGGAACGGGGCGTGTTCAAGACCACCGATGGGGGACGAACCTGGAGGCACCTGACCCGGGGGCTTCCGGATGACGGGCGCACGGGAGCCAGCGACCTGGTCATGGACCCTACCGATCCCGACGTGCTCTACGTGGGGTTCTGGGAGCGGATACGGTTCCCCCACCGTTTCCTCTCGGGGGGCCCGAGCGGGGGAGTCTTCAAGAGCACCGACGGAGGCGAGAGCTGGACGAAGCTCACCAACGGTCTCCCCTCGGGCGATACCGGTAAGATCGGCCTGGCCATCTACCGCCGGGACCCCCGGATCCTGGAAGCGATCATCGAGCACGGCTTCCAGCCCCCGGCTCAAATCGATCGTCAGCCCAATCCAGAATACGAGGACATGACCCGGCTCGGGACCGGGCTCTACCGGAGCGAGGACGGCGGCGAGAGTTGGGAGTTTGTGAACCGGCGCAACGACCGCCCCTTCTATTACAGCCACATCTGGATCGACCCGAACGAGCCAGAGCGCGTATACGTGCTGGACGACAACGCCCTGGTCTCCGAGGACGGCGGGCGCACCTTCGGCCGATCCTTCGAGGGGATCGAAGGGGATTTCCACGCCCTGTGGATCGATCCGAACAATAGCCTCCGGCTCTACACCGGCAACGACAAGGGCGCTTCGGCCTCCTACGACGGAGGCGAGACCTTCATCCTCTTCGACAACATCGACGCCAGCCAGTTCTACGCCGTCTCCGCCGACATGCGTGACCCCTACTGGGTGTACGGGGGCCTGCAGGACAACGGCGTCTGGGGCGGACCCAGCAACAGCCGTGACGCCAACGGCATCCTCACCGACCACTGGTTCAAGTTTCACTCCGGGGACGGCTTCCACACCGAAGCGGACCCCACCGACTGGCGCACCGTCTACACCGAGAGCGAGAACGGGAACCTCCGGCGCCTCGACCCGGTCTTCCGCCAAAGCGGGAAGAGCATCCGGCCCACGCCGGCGACGGTCCTCAACTTCGAGGACGTGGTGCCAGGCTACACCGGGTCCATGACCCGGCTTCCGGGTGACCGGTTCAGATTCAACTGGAGCACGGAGCTGGCCCTCTCCCCCCACGATCCCAAGACCGTGTACCTGGGGGGGAACTACCTGTTCAAGAGCACGGACCGGGGCGACACCTGGACCATCATCAGCCCGGACCTCTCCACCGCCGACACCGCTCTGGCCAACCCCGAGACGGGAGGGCTGACCCGGGACGTGACGGGGGCCGAGGCCCATGCGACGATCATCACCATGTCGGAGTCCCCCCTCCTACCCGGCGTCATCTGGGCGGGGACCGACGACGGCAACCTGCAGCTGACCCTGGACGGTGGCGCGAACTGGACGAACGTGCGGGAGAACATCCCCGCCACCGGAGCCAACGGCGTTCCCGAGGGCATCTGGGTGAGCCGGGTGGAGGCCTCCCACTTCGACGCCGGCACGGCCTACGCCACCTTCGACGGCCACCGGAGTGACGACTTCCACCCCTACGCATTCAAGACCACCGACTTCGGCCGGAGCTGGACGAAGATCATCGGCACGAACCAAGGGAACCGGTGCTGTGCCATCTCGGACCACGAGCCTGTGTACGTCATCAAGGAGGACCTCAAGAACCCCGAGCTCCTCTTCCTGGGAACGGAGTTCTCGGCCTACGCCTCCGTGGATGGAGGAGAGAGCTGGCACCGGATCAACAACAACCTGCCCACGGTGCCGGTGCACGACCTCCTCATCCATCCCAGGGACGGGGACCTGATCGCCGCCACGCACGGCCGGGGCATCTGGATCCTGGACGACATCACGCCTCTCCAGCAGTTGAACGAAAGGGTGATGGCCTCCCCTGCCCACGTCTTCCGGAACCGCGTAGCGACGACCTGGCACGCGGTCAACCGAGGCGCCACGCGGGGCCACATGATGTTCATGGGGCGAAACCCCCTCACCATCACACAGAGGGACCCGTCCAACTCACCCAGCGACCTGGAGAACTCGGCCGCCGTGCACTTCTGGGTCGGGAGCGAGCCCGCGGGACCCGTGCAGCTCGAGATCATCGACATGGAAGGCGCGCACCGGTTTTCGGCCCAGATCCCGGCAGCGCGCGGGATCAACCGCTACTTCTGGAACCTCCGCTTCGATCCCTCGGAGGAGGAAATCCGGGCCGCCCAGGAGCAGCAACAGCAGCGCGGCGCGGGCGGTGGTGGTTTCGGGCGAGGCTTCGGGAGCCCTCGGGGTGCCATGGCCGGGCCGGGAACCTACCGGTTGTTCCTGACGGTGGGCGGCCAAATGTACGAGGGCACCCTGACGGTGCGGGATGACCCGGACATCAAGGAGGTGAGCTGATCCCGTCCAACAGCTGGAGGAGCTCCTCGTTGGCAGGGATGTCCGACATGGAATCGCCGTAGTGCACCCATCGGGCAGTTCCCGTCTTGTCGACGATGACCTGGGCGGGCATGCGGCCCAGCTTGAAGAGCTTGACCTCCTGCCCGTAGAGCTTCAGCACCCTGTGGCGCGGGTCGGGCAAGCCGCGGAAGGGCAGCTCGTTCTCCTCCCAGTAGTCGACAAAGGCGTCTCGTCCCTCGGGCCCCACCACGACCACCTCTGCGTCCCGGGCCACGAACTCGTCATATCCTTGGCGCAACTGCGCCATGTGCCGGCGGCAGAACGGTCAGGAGAAGCCCCGGTTGAAGACCAGGACGACGTGCCGTTTGCCACGGAAATCCGACAGACGAACCTCCTCCCCGGCGAGATCCTGCAACTCGAAATCCGGCGCCCGAGCATTCAGCTCGACTCTTGGCATCGTGGGTCTCCAGTCGCCTTCGCGTCCGCGTGGATCATGATCCTCATCCAGAACCCAGTACCCCGGAGCCGCCTCATCGACACCAAGGGAGCAACGATCATCGGGGAAGCCGGCGCCTAAGGGATACCTGTACTGAGAGAAATGACTGACGGGAGGAATCGGTGACGAGGAAATTCGGGATCATCTTCGCCAGCCTCTGCGTGATTGCCGCCCCATGGGGATGTGGTTCGGGCGGGGAGCGTTCAGGGAACCCGGATGCCTCCGGGGGGGAACGGCCCGAGGAGGCCTCAACCCAGCCGGCAGCCAGGTTGGAGTTGGAGGCCCGGTACCCGGAGGGGTTCGGCTTCCTCAGTGGCGTCCGGGAGCTCTCGAACGGGTCAGTCCTGGCGGCGGACCCCTTGTCCCAGCTCTTGCTCCGGATCGACATGGACGCCGGTACCGCCGACACGCTGGGCCGGGTGGGACCTGGGCCCCAGGAGTACCGGCAGCCTGACCGCGTGCTCCCTCTCCCCGGCGACTCCAGCCTCCTGGTGGACCTGGGGAAGATGCAGCTCACCCTCCTGACGCCTGAGGGGCGGCTCGGCCCGGGCCTTCCCATGAATCTCCCCAGCGGGAACGCATTTCCCATCGTGCTCCAGCCCAGGTTCGTGGATCGTGCCGGACGCCTCTACGACCAGGCCGGCCGTTCCCGGGGCTACGGTCCCCCTGACTCGGCGGCGGTGGTCCGGTTCGATCGAGGTACGAGAGCTCTGGACACCGTGGCTTTCGTTTGGCTGCCCGCCTTCCGCCAGACCCGATCCCGGACCGGGGAAGTCCTCCCCCGTTTGCTGGAGCCCATGGACGCGTGGGCGATCGGCCCCGACGGGAGGATCGCCATCGTTCGGGCCAAGGATTTCTCCGTGGAGTGGATTCTTCCTGACGGGCAGAGGCTCAGAGGTCCGGCGCACTCCTTCCCCGGATACCCCGTGGGGCGCGAGGACAAGGAGGCGATCTTCACGGAGATGAGGAACTCGGGCATCGCGATGACCGCGGCGACCAGCCCGGACGGAAGCGTGCATCGAATGACCATGGGGCGAGGCCTTCCCAGCTCCGGAGACGCCCCTGGGATCGACGACTTCGAATGGGCCGAAGTCCTCCCGCCGTTCCAGCCCGAGGGTGCGATCGTGTCTCCGGAGGGCGACCTCTGGGTCCAGCGGTGGCTCCCCGCAGGTTCCGAGTCTCGATGGGAGTGCTTCGACGCTGGGGGAAGCTGGCTGGGCTCCGTGGTCCTCCCCCCGGGCCATACGCTCATCGGCTTCGGCCGGGGTCCGGAAGTCCATCCCGTTGCCTATCTGACCTACACCGATGAATTCGACCTGAAGTGGTTGGAGCGTTACAGGGTGGTGCGTTAGGTCGGAGTGCCCGTGCTCCAGGTCCGGGAGGGATCATTCAGCCCAGACTACCGCTCTCAACTCATGTGGTGGTATCCTGGATCATGAGGGGACCGACCCTCCGGGACCTCGCCGGTTGGTAACAGGATAGGCTCGACTCGACGGGCGCCCGGCCGGGGCTGGGGACCGAACGGGCCGGTACCAACCGTGCCGTGAAGTCTGTGACTGGAGGCCAACGATGGCATCCGAGGGGTTATGGCGGCGGGGCTTGTTGTTGACCACGTCGGTCATCTTCCTCCTGGTTCCCGCCCGACTTTCGGCCCAGGAGGCGCAGGTGCTCTTTCTTCCTCCTGCCGACGCGGTGTTCAGCGTTCCCGGCAAGGAGTTCTCGGGGATCTCTTCGGTTCGGGAGCTCGCCGATGGACGCCTCCTCGTCGCGGATCAGAGCGAGAATCGAGTCCGCTTGGTGGACTGGGAATCTCTCTCCTCCGTCTCCCTATTCAGGACGGGCGACGGCCCGGGGGAGTACCGCGCCGTCGCATGGCTCTACCCCCTGAGCGGAGATTCGACCCTCCTGACCGATCGGGTCAGCCGACGGTGGTACGTTCTGGTCGGTCCGAGAATCGTGCGGACAATCGCAGCTTCGGAGCCCCTCCCCGGATTGCTGGGACCGGCGCTCAACGGCAGCGACGATGGAGGCCGCGTCCTCGGAACCAGGGGCCAGGTCTACTCCACTACCCTTCCACCCAGTCACATCAACGCGGATACCTTGACGCTCCTCCTCGGGGACCTGGCCACTGGCGCGGTCTACCCGATTGCTCGCGTTGCGGGACGAGGCCGTTTCGGCCTCTGCATGGCCGTCCGTGCCGGAGGAAGTGCTCGGATCCCATGTAATCCTGTCGCAACAGAGGATCTCGCCCTTCTCTTCCCCGACGGTTGGGTGGCCGTTGCACGCACTGATCCCTATCGGGTGGACTGGCGGGATCCGAGGGGCAATTGGACGTTCGGGGCTCCGTTGCCGTTCTCTCCGGTGGCGCTTGACGACCGAGAGAAGTGCGCCGCCCTCGAATGGGTCAACGGGGCGCCCCTTCCCTACGCCTGTGACCCCGCTAGGTACTCGGAATGGCCCGGGACGGCTCCGCCCTTCTTCCACAGCGCGCTCCGAGGAATGGCGGCCCCGGGCTCTCCCACGCTCTTCGCCACCCCGGAGGGAGAGCTACTGATCCGCAGGGCTCCGACCACAGCCTTCCCGGATTCCCGCTACGATCTCGTGAATCGACACGGCAAGCTCGTCGGCACTCTCACCGTTCCCTTCGATGAGGCTATCGTCGGGTTCGGCGACAAGTCGGTATACATCGTGGAAACCGATGAGATGGGCCTTCAGACCCTGCGTCGTCATCCGTGGCCCGAGTCGAGGTAGGTGCGGCTCCGCATGCGGCGGTGCGTGAAGACACCAGCACGTCTTGTCTCACCACCATTATTCGTCGACACCCTCTTCGTCCACCGTCAGGTGCTCCCCTTGGCTGGGCTCTGCTGGGCGGCCGCTGCTACTGTGCGGAAGAGGAAGGGTTCACCCTGTCTGAGCCAGACGCCTCCCCCGAGACCCGGGGCCCGGTGCCTCTCTTCGGCACGCCGGGAGGCGTGATCCCACGGGTAGTGTCGGAGGGGGAGGACCAGGTAGACTCCCTGCAATTTGAGGATCGAATCCCAAGATTGCAGACATGCTCCCCCGAACCCTGCATGCTTCCCTCCTCGAGGCGACCGAAACCCTGCCTGTCGTGACGCTCACCGGCCCGCGACAATCGGGCAAGACGACCCCGGTGCGAGCGGCGTTTCCGGACCTGCCCTATGCCACGTTGGAGGCGCCTGATGCCAGGGAGTGGGCGCTCCAGGATCCGCGGGGCTTCTTGAACGGCTTTCCCGACGGAGCGATCCTCGATGAAGTGCCGCGTGCGCCGGAGCTGCTCTCCTACATCCAGGGAATGGTGGAGGAGGATGCGCATCCTTCACCTCTACCCTTTCTCGCTGTCGGAGCTCGAGGTGCGCGAGCCCTGGGACCCGGAGTCCCAGGCGGTTCCAGACGCACTACGCTCGGCTGGAACAGGGCGTGACTTGCACACCACGCTGCACGCCGGGTTCTTCCCCCGAAATCCACGATCGCGGATTGGACCCGGCCTCGTGGCTCTCGGACTACCGGACAACCTGCGTGGAGCGGGCAGCTCCTCAGGCCGTACCATCGCACCTTCGGGAAACGGCTGATCAAGAGCCCGAAAATCCACTTCCTCGACCCCGGGCTCCTCTGCTCCCTGCTGGGAATCACTCGCCCCGACGACTTGCGCGTGCACGCCTCCCGTGGAGCCGTGTTCGAGACCTTCGTGATGGCCGAGCTGCTGAAAGCCTACGCCCATCGGGGGAGGCGTCCCCCGTTTACTTCTGGCGCGACTCCGCAGGACATGAGATCGACTTCCTCATCGAACAGGGCTCACGGCTCGTTCCCGTCGAGGCCAAGGCGGGCGAAACGGTTCCGCCCGGTTTGTTCGAAGGCCTCGAGTGGTGGAGACGCCTCGTGGAGGAGGAGACTGCCCCTGCTCTGCTTCTGCCCGGCGGAGACGATGCCTTCACGTACCGCGGTATGTTCGCGAGGTCATGGAAGGTGCTGTGAGCCACGGCATTGAGGATGGAACCGCGGACGGTGCTCGACAAACCGGCCGCTCGGCCTGAACCGGTGATGGGCCAGTGGGCGCTACTGGATTGCGGAACCTGTCATCGCCATCGAGAATCCTGGAAGCCCGTTGGTGGTGCTGGCCTGCCGGAATGCAGAGGCTATGGCAGAAATGCTACGTGCATCGAGGGCCACTCGTCTGATCCACGGTGTTGTCGTCGAGGGGTGTGAGATCAGTGATGCTCTGAGAACCGTACTCACTCAAGAGTGATGATCTCGAGAGAGCGCTTGCCACCAGGCTCCTGGTCTCACGACGAGCCTCTCTGAAGGATCATCAGCTTCTCGGGGAATTGCTCTCGGTGCCTCCAGGCGTGTCCCTGCGGGAGACGGTATTCAGGGGGGGCATTCCGCGAAGCGCGGCTGTGAGCCTCCTAAGGCGCTCCACACCTCCTGGGGCGGCAATTTCGGAGATCCGTTCGTGACGTGCGCAACATCCTGGGCTGAGAGAGTCTGGTAGAGGCCTGGCGGAGGCTAAAGGCGGATTCCTGACTGAGCGTGAAGGATATGTGCAACTCAGGCATTGCGAGACTCTCATCGCGATCCTATGAATACTCTATCAATACCGTGGAGTCTTCTGTCGCCGCGCCATGGCTTCATCGTTCACGCCGCTTGCTGCGTCGACGCCGACGCCGATGCTGTGCTCCTTTGTGACGAAGGACTGCGTATGAGGCCGACTCGACGATCAGACTGCTCAATGGCTTTCTTGCTATGCGTCATTGTGGGCACAGCCTGCGGACGGGACACGGGCGATTCCGCACCGCCTCCGCCGTCTCAAAGGGTTGTTCTGAGGGAAATCACGCGCTACGGAGAGCCGGGTATGGACACGGTGGATCGGGGTCCGTACGGCGGTGGTTCTTTGGCGCACATACTCGATATCGCCGAACTGCCAGACGGTCACGTTCTTGTGCTCGACCCTCAGTACAAGAAGATTGCCATCTATAACTCGGATGGCACCTTCGACCGCCTGATCCTTGGTGGCTCCGGCGAGGGACCCGGCGAGTTCGGTTTCCCGGTCAGCTTGGCATACTCCGAAGAGACTGAGTCGTTGTTCGTTTACGACTACCAACTCCTTCGGATTACCGAGTTCGATTTGTCAGGTGAGGTGCTCCGCGTGATTTCCTCGCCGTTTCGAGGAAAGGACATCTACGTGGATGGAGAGCGCATTCTCCTGACACGACGGCCGGCGCGGGAGCACTTGCTTGTGGAACTCTCACTCGATGGGTCCCACGAACCGCAGCGG
>CAVVTW010000022.1:0-19816 GCA_963751255.1 uncultured Gemmatimonadales bacterium
CGGTGGGGGCTCCGTGGGTGTCTGGTTCATCCGGCTCCTCCGCGTGATGGGCAACGCCGACTTCGTCATCACGGTGACCTACGTCATCATGCTGGGAGGGATCGGGAGCTACATGTTCGTGGAGAGCATCCGGAGCCTGCGACAAGGCGTCGCGGCCCGACATCGGCCCAGCCGTCCGTCCCTCTATGCCCGGGTGGTCCAGAGCCTGCCGTGGCAGATGGAGTTCGGACGGTCCAATGTCCGGCTCTCCGTCCTCATGCCGCTCCTCCTGGGTGTGCTCGTCGGGACCCTGGCGGCCATCATGGGAGTCGGTGGAGGCTTCATCATGGTACCCGTGATGGTGTATCTCCTGCGTATGCCCATGCACGTGGTGGTGGGCACGAGTCTGTTCCAGATTCTCTTCACCTGCGTCAACGTCACGGTCCTCCAGGCCAGGCTCAACCACACGGTGGACTTCGTCCTGGCCCTCATCCTGCTCTGTGGCTCCGTCATCGGCGCTCAGCTGGGTGCCGTGACGTCGAAGAGACTCAAGGCCGATCAGCTCAAGGTCCTCCTTGCCATCATCGTCCTGGTGGTCACGGTGAAGATGCTCATGGGTCTCCTGGTCACCCCCGAGTTCCTCCTCAGCTACAAGGGAGGAGATTGATCCATGAACACCCTGATGAGCTTCTTCCTCCTCGTCACTGGACTGGGGGCCGGAAGCGCCCCGGTTCTGACTCCGGCGCCTGTCGACTCCGGGCCCCAGGCAGACAGCATGTGGGTCTCGGACGTCCAGGTCGAGCCCGCCGAGGTCCAGGCAGGGATGTTCTTCCATGGCGCCGCGGTGTCCGTGAGCGCCATTCTCCCCGAGGGCCTCGCCATCGCGGTGGCCTGTGTGGGACCCGACGAGCGGCTGGTCATGAACCGAAAGGGGAAGGTCTTCGGCCTTATCTGGATGAACGTCGAGGAGGTGGAGTTCAACGACACTCCCACCCTCTACCAACTGGAGACCTCCGCCGAGCTGGGCCAGCTGGCGAGTCCGGACGGCCTACAGGCGCTCGGCGTGGGCTACGGAGCGCTGGAGGCCCGGGCCGGCACGGAAGGGGATGGGGCCAGCCGGGCCGAGCTGTTCGATGAGCTGGTGCGGCTGAAGGAGAGCGAAGGCCTGTACAGCGTGTCGGAAGGAACGATTCGCACCAGTCCAGCCGGCCCGGGAACGACGCGTATGACCGCGGATTTCCGCCTCCCCGCCAAGACCGCCCCCGGCGTGTACGGGATCCTCTTCTTCGGCTTCTCCGAAGGACGAGGGACTCTCCTGGCAAGAGGAGAAGTTCTGGTTACGCAGGTGGGAGCCGCCGCATTCATCTCGACGCTCGCCACGGACCACGGCCTTCTCTACGGAGCTCTTGCCGTCGCGGTGGCCGTATCGGTAGGCCTTCTCACGGGCATGGTCTTTGGACTCGGGTCGAAGAAGGCCCACTAGCCGCAGAGAGACCACGGTGATCGAGGCGTTTCGCAGGATCCTGGGGCTGGGAAGACCCGATGCCGTCGAACGGCTTCGGGAGAACCTGGGCCGTTTCCGGGATCTGGTTCAGAAGAACGACCGCGTCCTCACCCTGATCGCCGAGGCTGGAGAGAAGCTCGGCGGCGAATACCTTTTCGACCGCCAGTACCTGCGAACGGTGGCGAAGGATCTCCGGGAGAATGTCCACAGCTTGGTTTCGGACCTGGCGGCCATCACCGGAGACCGCTACCCGGACTTGGTTCAGGCCCTGGCGGCCATCGACGCCCGTGTGGCCGCGGCCATGGAACTCCGGATGGTGGTCCCGGACGCACCCTTCGTTCTCCCTCTCGCCGAGATAGGGCTGGCGCAGGAGGAAATCGCCGGCGAGAAGATGGCGCGGCTGGGGGAGATCGGATCCCGCCTTGGGCTCCCCGTCCCTCCCGGTTTTGTGGTCACGACCCGGGCGTGCCAGGAGTTCCTGGAGAAGGCAGGCGCCTCCGAGGATGTCCAGCTTCTCTCGGAATCGGGAGGGGGTAAGGCCCCTGATCTCGAGGCCTTGGCCGAGGAGATCCGCGGCAAGATCCTGGCCTCCCGGGTCCCCCGGGCCTTGTCGCGAGCCATTCGGAAGGAAGTGGTCCGCCTCGTGGGGGGAGGAAGCGAACCTCCGCTCCTCGCGGTGCGGAGCAGCGCCGCCGGGGAGGACGGAGACCTGATCACGGCAGGCCAGTACCGAACCGTCCTCGGGGTGAAGCCCGACGACGTCTGTGAGGCGTACAAGGAGGTCGTGGCGAGCCTCTTCGGGCCGGAAGCGCTGGCCTACCATCTGGACCGGGGGGTCCCTCCGGGACGGGGAATGATGGCGGTGGGCTGCCTGGCCATGGTGCCCGCGCGCTCCAGCGGGGTGGCCTATAGCCTGGATCCGTTGGACCCCGAGAGGGACGTTCAGCTGGTCGCGGCCTCCTGGGGGCTGGGGAAGCTGGTGGTGGACGGACACGATCCGGTGGACCGCTTCGAGGTGCAGCGGTCCCGGGGCCACCCCGTCCTGACCCGCAAGGTCGCCACGAAGGAGAGGAAGTACGCTCTGGATTCGTCGGGCGGGGTTCGAGTGGAAGCCATCGTGCAGGAGGCCAGGGATCGCCCGGCCCTGACGGACCCGGAGCTCTCGGAAGTGGCCGAGGCGGCCTGCCTCATCGAGCGCTACATGAAGTCGGCTCAGGATGTGGAATGGGCGCTGGACATGGACGGGCGGCTCTCCGTCCTCCAGGCTCGCCCCCTGAAGCTTCACGTCCCCTCCGTCTCCGGGGAGAAGGACCTGCGGGATGTACGGGGACGTTATCCCGTTCTCATGCAAGGCCTTGGGGAGGTCGCCTGTCGCGGCATCGCCAGCGGCCTGGTCCGGATCGTGGACGGTTCCACTCCCTCCCTGGAGATCCCTGCCCGGGACAGGGTGCTCGTCGCGAGGGCCGCGGCGCCCTGGCTGGGATCCCGGCTGGCGGAAGCGTGTGCGGTCATCACCGACGTAGGAAACGCCGCGGGACACTTTTCCGCCGTCGCGCGGGAAGCGCGCATCCCCACGATCGTGGGAACGGGCATCGCGAGGGAAGTCCTTCGGGAGGGCCAGGAGGTGACGGTGGATGCGGAAGACAACATCGTCTACCTGGGACGGGTGGAGGAGCTGCTCCACTACCAGCTGCTGAAGAGCTCGTCCTTCGAAGACGCACCGGAGTTTCGCGCCCTCCGCCGCATGTTACGCTGGATCGCCCCCCTGAACCTCAGCGATCCCCAGAGCCCGGAGTTCGCTCCGGCCTTCTGTTCCTCCTACCACGACGTCATTCGGTTCGCCCACGAGAAGGCAGTGTCGAGCCTCATGGAGATCGGGCTGGATCGGGCCCTCCCCCGAGCGTTCAGTACGTCCGCCGCGCCACGCTACCCGTGCCCCTGGACCTGATTCTCGTGGACCTGGGAGGGGGCCGTGGACTGATCGGCCGCGGCGGGCAAGAAGGTGGACCTTTCACGGATCTCCAGTCCAGGCCGCTGCGCCCGCTCCTGGACGCGCTGTGCGAGGAGGGGGCCTGGGAAACCGCACCGGCCGAAATGGACCTGGACGGGTTCATGTCTTCGGCGACGCGCGCCACCCCTCTGTCCAACCCCGGCACGCGCGACCCGGAGCAGAACCTGGCCATCGTCTCCCAGGAGTACCTGCACCTCAGCCTGCGACTGGGTTACCACTTCAACGTGGTGGACGCCTTCCTCACCGACCGGGCCAACGACAACTACATATATTTTCGATTTCTCGGAGGGGTGACCGAGATGGCCCGAAGGTCCCGACGGGCTACCCTGCTCAAGCAGATCCTGGAGGCCTACGGCTTCGTCGTGGAGGGGAAGGGGGACCTGGTCATCGGACGTACCCGGGGCCTGCCGCCTGAGGAGATGGTGAAGCGGATGGGAATGATCGGAGAGCTCATCGGTTTCACGCGCCAGCTGGACATCTTCCTCCGGGACGACCATCGGGTTCAGGAGTACGTGGATCGATTCCTGAGCGGAGAGAGGGCCAACGCTGACGAATAGGAGCACCCCCACCATCCACCCAACCCGAGGAGGTATGGATGCGCGGTCCGGTTGAAGTCCTGGTCCTGGACGACGAAGAGGTCGTCTGCGAGCGGTTGAAATCCCACCTGGAGAAGAAGGACTTCAAGGTGGAGACCTTCACCGATACCCAGACGGCTGTGGATCGACTGGGGACCAAGCGATTCGACGTGGTCATCACCGACATCAAGATGGAGGGACCCAGCGGACTCGATGTCCTGCAGTTCGTCCGAAGGCAGAGCCCGAGCACCCAGGTGATCGTCATCACCGGGTACGGCTCCATCGAGAGCATCCGCGAGGCGGAGTACAGCGGAGCGTTCGAGTTCATCAACAAACCCTTCACGGCGGAGGCCATCGAGAATCTGACGAGGAAGGCGGGCGCCAAGGCACGCAAGATTGCCCCAGCGAGCGAGTGATGAAGTCGAAGAAGAAGGTCCTCATCCTGGACGACGAGCCCATTGTGGGCGACCGTCTCAAGCCCGCACTCGAGAAGAACGGATTCTATGTCGAAGCGTTCACGGAGAGTCAGGCGGCGGTCCAGCGCCTGGTGGAGGAGAGCTTCGATGTCGTCGTGACCGACCTGAAGATGCAGAAGCCGGACGGTCTCGAGGTGATGGACTTCGTGAAGCAGCACTCACCGTCCACGAAGGTGGTGATCATCACGGGGTTCGCCACGGTGGACACCGCCGTAGAGACCATGAAGGGGGGGGCGGTGGACTTCATCGCCAAACCCTTCAAGATCCGTGACCTGTGTGACCTGATCGCGAAGCTCACATCCGAGAACGAGGGATAGGCGACCCGGGGGCCGGCCGCTTCGGCCTTCCCCGCAGCCGGGCTCCCGGTCGCCGCCCCCCCGCCCCGGACCTTCAGACCGTATAGTCCGGGGCGGCGAGGTCGGTCCGATCGACTTCCTCGACTCCCTCCACACCGTTCACAACCTCCAAGACCGAATCCACCAGGGAGGCCGGCCGCAGTCTTCCTCGCAGGGAGATCACTCCATCGTCGGCCCTGACCTCCACCTCGGCCCCCGCCGTCCGGCTCTCAGCCGCCAGGGCGGCACGCACTCGACTGGCGAGGGTCAGGTCCGCCAGGGCCTTGCGGCTCTCTTCCGTGGGCTGGAACCGGGGGGCCCGGGAGGCACAGAGGACGAGCTGCACTGCGTCCGGGATGTCCAGGGTCCGAAGGTTCACGCAAAGGTCATAGAGATGCGGATCCAGCCAGTCGACCCCATACAGGAACCGGGTCCATTGCTCCCGCTGACGATCCACCTTGTGGATGTAGGCCAGGGCGTCGTCCTCCCCCATCCCGAGTCGCTCCTCCAGGAGCTGGGTGCGAAGCTCGAGGGGGGCGATGAGACGAACGCAGATGACGTGGGCAACGCCGGGGAGAAGAAGGTGCCCGGCATTCCCGTGATAGACGATCTTCCCCTTCCGGACCCGCTCGCAAAGGGCGGATTGGACGAATGCCAGATACCGGGTCCGCTGGTGGGAAAAGCGGCTCCACACCCCCGGAGGTTTGATCAGGGCCTTTCGGAGGTCCTCCTCCTCGGCCCCGAATCGGGCAGCGTCGGCGACGATGTCCTCTCGGCTGACGGTCTCATAGCCGAGCTCCGCCGCGAGCTTCTCGGCCAGGAGCTGGCCACCGCTCCCGGATCCGCGTGAAATCGTGATGATGGGCATGGTAGCACACCCCTCCTTTCCAAAGGGTGCGCCCGGGGCGCGAAGAGCGCGAATGGGGATTGAATCCCCAGGATAGGAAAACGATCCCGCAACTTTCCGGGACTGAAATCCCCTGTCAAGGCGTGGCCGAGCGGCCCCCTCCCGGATCCCGTGGCGGCCAGGGAACGGGCGAGGCATTGCCCGTGGTTCCGATGGAGCAGTATCCTCCATCCCCCTGAACCGCAGTCGGCCCGTCGCGCCGTTCCCGCCGCCCGCGGAACCCGGCCTCGGACCCAAGGAGGAAGAATGCTCTCCTTCCAGAGCGTTTCGGAGGTGAAGCAGTTCATCTCCCAGAACGACATCGAGTTCGTCAATTTCCATCTCACCGACATCGACGGTCGTCTGAGGTGTGTTTCCATTCCGGCGGAGACGTTCTCCGAGAGCACCCTGGAGCTCGGAATCGGCTTCGACGCGTCGAACTTCGGGTTCGCCGAAGTGGAGCGCTCGGACATGATCCTCAAGCCGGACCTGGATTTCGCGTTCCTGGATCCGGTGGAGGAGGAGTACCGGGTCCTCTGCTTCTTCTGCAACATGCTGGAGGTGGACAGCCGCGCCCGGTTCACCCAGGACCTCCGGCACCTGGTCCCCCAGACCCTGGACGTGCTCAAAGCGGAAGGGGTCGCCGACGCGGCGTACGTGGGAGTGGAGCTGGAATTCCACGTCATCGACCAGCTCTTCAGCGTCCGGACTCCCCGGGAGCAGTCCTTCCGCGTGGAGAGCCTGGAAATGGTCAGCCCTCCGGCAGGAGAGGAGGTCTACCGGATCGCCCCCAAACGAGGGTATTTCAGGGCAGAGCCCAACGACCACCTCTTCTCCATCCGGAGCGAGATCGTCTCCGTCTTCCGGGCTCTGGGCCTGGACGTGAAGTACCACCACCACGAGGTGGGAAGCTCCCAGGCCGAGATCGAGTTCAACCTCTCGCCGGTGGAGGAGATGGCCGATGGCACGGTCCTGGCCAAGATGCTCGCCCACCGCATCGCCAAGAAGCGTGGCAAGATCATCACCTTCCTGCCCAAGCTGTTCGCCGAGGAGCCTGGAAACGGGATGCACATCCACCACCTCCTGACCCGGGAGGGAGTCAACGTCTTCCACGACGAGAAGGGACTCTATCAGCTCAGCGAGACGGCACTCCACTACATCGCCGGCATCCTGAAGCACGCCAATTCCCTCCTTGGCCCTGACCAACCCGACCACGAACTCCTACCGGCGGCTGGTGCCGGGATTCGAGGCTCCCGTGAAGGCGGTCTTCGCCGAGGGGAACCGCTCGGCGGCGATTCGGATCCCGGGCTACGTAAAGGACCCGGCGCAGCGGCGATTCGAGTTCCGAACCATCGACGCTACCTGCAATCCCTACATGGCCTTCGCCGCCGTCATGCTGGCCGGGCTGGACGGGGTCAGGCGGAAGCTCGATCCCGGACGTGAGGGGTTCGGGCCATACGAGACCAACCTCTACGAGCTTCCGGAGGAGGAGCTTCTCAGGATCCGGTCCTTCCCCGAGCTCTCTGGAGGAGGCCCTGGATGCCCTGGAGATCGATCGGGCCTACCTGACTCGGGACGGGATCTTCCCCGAGAACCTCCTGGACGAGTGGATCACCACCAAACGACAGGATATCGAAGAGATGAGGGTCGTTCCCCATCCCTGGGAAGTCGCCCGATATTACGACATCTGAATGGAACCCTGAACGGAAAACCGCACGCGAGCCCCGTGTGAGGGGCTCGAAAGGAGCCAAGGAATGGCCGAGTTCGCATACCAGGACCCCTTTCCCCTCCAGGACGACGACACCTCGTACCGGCAGCTGACCTCGGAGCACGTGGCGGTGGGGGAATTCGACGGCCACGAAGTGCTGAAGGTCGATCCCGCCGCGCTGACGCTTCTGGCCCGGAAGCCATGCGGGACGTGTCCTTTCTCCTCCGGGCCGAAGCACCTGGAGCAGGTGGCCGGGATCCTGGCCGATCCCGAGGCCAGCCCCAACGACAAGGGTGTGGCCATGGCCATGCTCCGTAACGCCGAGGTCGCAGCCGAGGGCGTCCTCCCGTTCTGCCAGGACACGGGCACGGCGACGATCTACGCCAAGAAGGGGCAGCAGGTATGGACCGGGGGAGGGGATGAGGAGGCGCTGTCCCGGGGGGTCTACGAGACCTACACCCAGGAGAACCTGCGGTACTCCCAGACCATCCCCCTCACCATGTACGAGGAGAAGAACTCGGGGAACAACCTTCCGGCCCAGATCGACCTCGTGCGCCACGGGCGGCATGGAGTACAAGTTCCTCTTCGTGGCCAAGGGGGGAGGCTCGGCCAACAAGACCTATCTCTTCCAGGAGACCAAGGCGCTCCTGAACCCGGAGAGGCTGCTCCCCTTCCTCACCGAGAAGATGAAGACGCTGGGCACGGCGGCCTGCCCGCCCTACCACCTGGCCTTCGTCATCGGGGGAACGTCGGCCGAGGCCAACCTGAAGACGGTGAAGCTGGCCACCACCGGTTACCTGGACCGCCTCCCCACCACGGGCAACGAGCTGGGTCGGGCCTTCCGGGACGTGGAGCTGGAGGCCAGGCTCCTGGATGCGGCCGCGGAGACGGGCATCGGCGCCCAGTTCGGGGGGAAGTACTTCGCGCTGGACGTGCGGGTGGTGCGCCTGCCCCGGCACGGCGCTTCCTGTCCGGTGGGGATGGGGGTCTCCTGCTCCGCGCACCGGAACGTGAAGGCCAGGATCGACCGCGACGGGATCTGGATCGAGGAGTTGGAGAGGAACCCGGGCCGCTTCATTCCCGAGGCGTATCGGGGCAGGAGGGAGTCGGGGGTCGTGCCCATCGACCTGAATCGACCCATGCCGGAGATCCTGGCGGAGCTTACGAAATACCCCGTGAAGACCCGCCTCTCCCTCACGGGCCCCATGATCGTGGCACGGGACATCGCCCACGCCAAGCTCAAGGAGCGCCTGGACCGGGGCGAGGGATTGCCCCAGTACTTCAAGGATCACCCGGTCTACTACGCCGGGCCGGCCAAGACCCCCGAGGGGATGCCCTCGGGCTCCTTCGGACCCACCACCGCCGGTCGCATGGACCCCTACGTGGACCTCTTCCAGTCCCACGGCGGGTCCATGGTCATGATCGCCAAGGGCAACCGGAGCCAGCAGGTGACGGACGCCTGCAGGAAGCACGGGGGATTCTACCTCGGCTCCATCGGGGGACCCGCGGCCCTCCTGGCCAAGGAGAACATCAAGAAGGTGGAGCTCCTGGAATACCCGGAGCTCGGCATGGAGGCCATCTACCGCATCGAGGTGGAGAACTTCCCGGCGTTCATTCTCGTGGACGACAAGGGAAACGACTTCTTCAAGGAGCTGATGTAGGGGGGAGCCGGCACCCCTCGGAGATGTGCGGCTCCCGCCGGCTCCGGGCCGGGGCCCGCGGGAGCCGACGCCGGCGCTGGACAGCTGGCGCTGGCGCTCGGCAGCTGACGCTTCGTGACCGGGAGGTAACAGCATGGTCACGTGTCGGTAAAAGCTGTTGCAGAACTGGACAGGAGCCGTTGTAGCTTCGTTGCGACCGCTCTAGCTTCCTGGCCGTCCTACGGCTCACAGCCGCCACCGTCAGGGAGGGCCAGACATCCATGGAAGCCTGTCCAGTGAGATCCTCCACCGCCATCGGCCTGCTCCTGGCCCTCCTTGCCATCGGAACCGCCCGAGTGGGCGCCCAGGAGGCGCACCAGGCCGGGCCTTCGCCACTCGAGGGGATCTCCATCAGCGGTCTCTTCTACCTCGCCTACCAGGACGGCCAGGAAGGGGGTGCGGACTACAGTCGATTCCGGGTCACCCGGTCCTATCTCACCACCCAGGTGAAGGTCCTCCCCCGGCTCACGGGACGGATCACCATCGACTCCCACCAGGATGCCCAGGGCGACATGAAGGCCCGCCTCAAGTACGCCTATGCCAAGTACGATTTCGGAGATCGGGGAAAGGTCACCGGCCTGGGCCTCGAAGGCGGAATCGTCCACATGGTCTGGCTAGACTTCGAAGAGCACGTGGATCTCTACCGAATGCGGGATCCCATGTTCATGGAGAGATCCGGGATGTTCAACTCCGCCGACTTCGGCCTGACCCTCTCGGGAGGATTCGGCGGGAGCCTCCCCGAGGCGTACCGCCGGGACGTAGGCTCCTCGTACGCGTCCCGGTACGGGAGCTTCGCCGTGGGAGTATACAACGGCGGGGGCTATCACGCCGGGGAGGCGAATCAGAACAAGGTCCTGGAAGGGCGGCTGACCGTGAGGCCCATGCCGGAGACCATGCCGGGCCTCCAGCTGTCGGGGCTGCTCATCGCCGGGAAGGGCAACCGTGCGGATGAAGGCCAGGGCATTCCCGATTGGCGGGCCTACAACGCCTTTCTCTCCTACCAGCACGCCACGGGAACCATCACCGCCCAGTATGCTTGGGGGAGGGGGAATCAAGGGGGAGCTGGATCGAGCCCGGACCCGGGACGATAGCCACCGACTACGAAGGATCCTCCCTCTTCGTCGAGCAGCGGCTCGGGTCCGGTTGGCGGGTAATCGCGGGCTTCGACGACATGGGCCGCAAGCCGGATGCCCAGGATCTGGGCTTTCAGAGGGTTTACGGAGGGATCGGCTACGACCTGGGAAGCCAGAACATCCTTCTGCTCGACCTGGATCGAAGGGAGTGGAACGACCCCGACCTCCCCACGGACACGCGGCTCCAACTGGTCATGCAGGTCAAGTGGTAACCGGTGGACTCCGGCCGTGAGGACACGGTGGGCCCCCTGGGGCACCGGCCGGGGACTCGTGGACTGGCTCTACCGGCGGGAGGCCTCCCCCCAGCGTGCCAGGAAGGAGGTCACGAAGGCATGGGCCCGCTCGGGCTCCACGGCGAGGGGTGCGAGTGTCATGGCCACGGTGAGGGCGAGGTGGTAACCCTCCGACCTGGAAGACACGGCCCGGAGGTAGGCCGGATGGGCCGTGTTGACCCATACCGTGGACTCGATCAGCCGGCCCAGCTCCGTAGCCTCGGGGCGCTCCTCGAGTCGGATCCGAAGCCCGAAGTGACCTTTGGATCGGGAGCGCCGCGGGCCCGGCAGCGAGGATTCCTCCAGGGTGGCGCTCCGCGGTGCCTCAGGGGAGAGAGGGGGCGCTCCCTCCTCGGGCTCGGGGCGCTGGGCCTCACGCGGCTCCCGACTCCCGGCGGGATCGACCTTTCCCTCGGGGTCTCCCTCCGCGGGTGAGCCCGCGGGAACCTCCTTTCCCGACTCTTCGTCCGGCCCGCGGCGCGCGGCAACGGAAGGCCCCCCCAGGGGAAGACGCTTCTGACCACCGGTGCGCCGTTCCACCAACGCCGCCAGGAGAGGGAACTCCGCGGAAAGGCCCTGAAGCACGCTCTGGAGGTCCCTCTCCAGTGGACGGGTGCGGCGCTGCCGGGCCGAAGCTCCCTTCGCATCCGTCCCCCAATCGGTCAGCTGGGCCCCCACGACTTCCTGTATGGCCTTCCGGTAGGCCAGGAAGGTGGCTCCCCGGGACCCGGTCCGGATGAAATCAGCCTTGTTCAACGTGAGCACTTCGGCCAGGGCAGGGACCTCGATGAGGCCTCCCACTCCAATCGCCGGTGGAGGGGCCAGTCCCAGCCAGTCCCAGCCTCTCTTGATCACCTTCCCGAGGGTACTCACGGCGATCCCCGCCTCCCCGTCGGCGACCTCCGGATCCCGGACAAGATAGCCCATGCCGCTGGGTTTCCGCTGTCGGCCGACCCGCACTATCACCGGGACCCGATCTCGACCGGGCACGCTTCGTGGCACCGGGTGGCCGTTGACCGTGAAGCGGACTCCGTCCGGGTAATACGACTGGAGCATGGCGTCGAGGCTGGGATCGAAGAGTGGCTGGTAGTGGCGCAGGAGAATCTCCTGGACCCGCCCGGGTTCCAGGAGGGGGGACAGGGCATTGGAGAGGTACAAACGCACCGCCGCGCCGGGTTGGTGCAGGAGCCCTGGCGGCTCGATCCAACGCCAGGGCGCACGATTTCGGCTCGCCAGGCGCCAGGAGGTGGCCCGGTGGGTTCTGGCCGTCCGGGCCTCGGTGACCACATCCTCGCTCACCAGCAATCCCAGCTTGATCCCCACGCCTGCGAAGCCGATGCTCCGGCCCCTCCGCTTGGAGGTCGCGGCCAGGTCGTGGTAGCGAACGAGAGCCTGGCGGCTCATCCCCTTTCCGTCATCCGCAACGGTCAGGGTTGCCGACGCCGGATCGGTCCACACCTTGATCGTCCGTGCTCCCGAATCCAGGGAGTTCGCGACGATCTCCGTGAGAATGGTGTCCTCCAGCCGCCCCGGATAGGCGTCCCGGAGGTCCTCGAGCAGGTGGAGAAGGTCGACTCGTGTCTCGCCCATGCCGCCAATATGCGGCTGGCACGGTTTCCGTGCACGAAGACACCGCGGTTCCCCCTTTGTGAACCCCTCCCTCTCGACTACATTCCCGGTCGAATCGTCTACGGCGATGGGGTTCGCCTTGAACCGCCGCTCCCAGCGGCTGATGACTCCTGCACGACGGATCCGTCGGGCAGGTCTTTCTTTTGGGGGGAGCCCCTGCCCGGCGCCTCCTCAGTCCGGGAGAGAGGATGACGATCAGAGCCTCACCGATCGAAGGGAGTACGGCCGTGGGCCTCCGCAGGGCCTTGGAGGAGCTCGAGACCTTGGCCCTGGAGTTCCATGCCTCCGACCTCGCCCACCGGGCCAGCCAGGCAAAGGAGCCGCTGGAGCGGGGCGAGATCTGGGTGGTGGTGGTGGGTCAGTTCAAGCGAGGAAAGAGCACTCTCGTAAATGCCCTTCTGGGTGAGGCGGTCCTGCCCACCGGGGTCGTCCCCGTTACCTCGGTGGTCACGCATCTTCGGTGGGCCCCCGAGCGCAGGCTCCGGGTGATCCTCGAAAACGAAGAGGAGATCACCGCCCCCGTCTCCTCCCTTCCCGACTTCGTCTCCGAAGAGGGCAACTCGGCCAACCATCGGGGGGTGAGCCTCGTAGAGGTGGGCCTTCCCGCCTCCCTACTGGAGGGGGGGCTGGTCCTGGTGGACACCCCCGGGGTCGGATCTCTGGACGCCGGCGCCACGGGGCGAGCCTACGCCTTCCTTCATCGGGTGGACGCGGCAGTCCTGGTTCTCTCCCCCGATCCTCCCCTGGGTGAGGCGGAGGGCGCCTACCTCCGAGCGCTCCTCGAGCACACACGCCACCTCCTCTTCGTTCTCAACAAGGTGGATCTCTTTCCCGAGGTGGCCTGGCGGGAGGCCGTGGCATTCAACCGAAGAGAGCTGGCCAGGGTTCAGGGCATTGCCCCGAACGAAGTGGAGATCGTCCCGGTCTCGTCCACCCTCGCCGCCGACGGGAAGGGGGGTGGAATCCCACGCCTCCGGGAGCAGCTCCTGGACCTGGTCCGCGGGCGGGGCCACGAGGTGTCCAGGGACGCCGGACTGCGCCGCCTGCAGGCCATCGGAGGGGAGCTTCGGGCCCGCCTGAGGGTGGAGGAGAAGGCGATCCGGCTCTCGGACGCGAATCTGGAGGACCGCCTGGAGCGGCTCGCCGAGCTTCGACGGGAGCTGGCCCTTCGCCGGCAGGAGGTTCGGCCCGTCCTGGTCGACGCCTCCCGGCGGCTGGCGGAGGGGGCGGCCTCGTCCCTTCGTGCCCGGGTGGCCGAGATCCACGCCTCCCTCGTGGATTCACTGGTGCAGTCGGTGGATCGGCACCCGGAGTTGGGGAACGCCGCTCTGGTCCGCTTCGTATCGGATCGGCTGCAGGCGGAGCTGAGCGCCGCTTTCGACGCATGGTGGACGGAGAACGAGGACGAGCTCCGGGGGAGTCTCCGAGACGCCATGACCCGGGCCGCCAACAGTGTGGACGCCACCGGTTCGACCCTCTCGGCCTGGGTGGAGGAGGAGCTGGGGGTGGCGCTCCCCACCCCACCTCCGCCGGTGGACCTGGTGGATTCGCACGACTTCTACTACCACGTCCAGGGGATGAAGCCGGAGCTCACGGTGGATCTCCTTGGGCTCCTCCTCCCCCGTTCACTCTTCCGGTGGCGGCTGCGCAGGAGGACCCGGCGCCTGGTGGCCGAGGATCTGGATCGGAACGTGGGTCGCATCAAGGGCGACCTACTGTATCGCTCCCAGGAAACGGTCCGGGCCTTCTTCAGCGAGCTCGAGAGGCGGGCTCTGGCCGCCGAGGAGGGGATCCAGACCGCGCTGATCCGGGCCTCCCGCACCCACGCTGGGGCCCAGCAGGCGGGGGTGGCGGCCCTGACGCGCCTGGCGGAAGGGACGGACACCCTGGAGGCGCTGCTCGGCGCTACCCGGGAGGGGAGCCGGAACGGAGCCGCCGAGGCACTCGTGGGGATGGCGAGAGACGCCTCATCCGGAGGGGAGGACGCATGAACCCGGTCACTCCGCCTCGCCTCACTCCAGGGCAACGCAGGCACATCGAGGGAAGCCTGCGACAGCTCGACGCCGAGATAGAGGAGTCCATCCAGTGGTTCGGCCAATGCTCACTCCCGGAAGACGAGAGGAAGCGCGCGACCTCCGCCCTCCGCTCGGTGCGAACCCGGATCCGGTACACGGCGGAACGACTCGGTCTTTCCCTTCCCCAGGTCGGCCCTGACCCTCGTCGCCGACTCGCGGCGCTGGCCGGGCATTGGTGGGGCCTCGCCCTGGATTGCCGGTCCCGGGCCCTCCGGGGATATGGAGATGTGGATCCGGAGGTCGCCCATGGGCTGGATCCGCTGGTGGACGATCTCGCCGCCCACCTCATGGCGCTCGGTGGCTTGCTCGAGGCGCCGGGAAAGGGATAGGGGCGCTGTCCGGCGGATCCTGGCGCGGCGCACGGGCCATCGCTTGCACGAAACCCCTTTCACGCAGCATGGTGCTCTTGCCGGGGGGCGAGGGGCCTCCAGGAAGCACCGCATCGCGCTGGTCACGCAATCGGGCCATGGCGCGGGGCGGGGACAAGGGCAATTCGGGAGGCCGGTGGATGCCGGCACCGGTGCCAGGAACCATCACCAGGAATGGGTCATGGACACACGCTGTATCACGCTCGCCCTCTCCCTTCTCGCCTCCACGGCCGCGGGGCTCGGGTCGCTGTCGGCGCAGCAACCGGCATCCGAGGCCGTCCGCGTCTTTCGGGAAACTCACGGGCCCAGGATCCTCCGCGAGTACGCCGACCTCCTGGCGATCCCCAACGTTCGCTCGGACTCCGCGGGGATCTGGCGGAACGCCGAGCTCATCCGTGACGAGCTTTCCAGGCGCGGCGTCGAGGCACGGCTCCTGACGCTTCCGGGAGCCAATCCCATCGTGTTCGGGCAGCTCCGGGTGCCCGGCGCCAAACGGACCCTGGGATTATACGTGCACTACGACGGTCAGCCTGCGGATCCAGCCAACTGGACCCACGCTCCCTGGAACCCGACCCTCTATACGCGAGCCATGGAGGAGGGAGGCGAGCCCCGGGCGTTCCCCGTCGACGGGGAGGCCGTGGACCCGGAATGGAGGATCTACGCCCGCTCCTCGGGAGACGACAAGGCACCCATCGGCGCCATGCTTCCGGTCCTGGAAGCGTTCCAGCAGGGCGGGCTCTCCCCCACCTCCAACCTCACCTTCTTCTTCGAAGGCGAGGAGGAGGGCGGATCCATGAACCTGGGGCGTTACCTGGAAGCCTACGACGAGCTGATCCAGGACATCGACGTCTGGCTCCTCTTCGACGGCCCCGTGCACCAGAGCGGACGCCCCCTCCTCAGCTTCGGTGTGAGGGGCGTCACGGGGATGGAGGTCACGGTGTACGGGCCCATCCGGCCGCTTCACAGTGGGCACTACGGGAACTGGGCCCCCGTGCCCGGGCAGATGTTGGCGAACCTCCTCGCCACCATGAAGGACGACGACGGCACGGTCCTGGTGGAGGGCTTTTACGACACCGTGGAGCCCCTGGGCGAGGCGGAGCGCGAAGCGCTGCGCCACCTTCCAGAGTACGACGAACAACTCAGGCGTGAGCTGGGCCTGGCCCGGACCGAGGGCGGCGGTCAGACCCTCGCCGAACGACTCCTGCTACCGTCCCTCACCATTCGAGGGCTGTCCAGCGGAAACACGGGAGCACTGACCCGGAACGTCATCCCATCCACCGCCACGGCGGCCCTGGGGATACGCCTGGTGAAGGGCAATGACCCGGCACATATGCGGGAGCTGGTGGAAGCCCACATCCGGCGGCAAGGGTATCACATCGTCCGGGAGGACCCGGACATGGAGACCCGGCTGCGGTACCCGAAGATCGCCAAGGTCACTGAGGAGGGAGGATATCCGGCTGCACGGTCCGACATGAACCTCCCCATCCTCCAGGACGTCGTGGCCGCGGCGAGGCGAGCTGCGGAGAATGGGGACGTGGTCCTCTCACCCGGGTCGGGAGGCTCCCTTCCCCTCTACCTCTTCACTGATCTCCTGAAGAAGCCGATTCTCATGGTCCCCATCGCGAACCACGATGACCTGCAGCACGCGCCGGACGAGAACCTGCGGGTGGCGAACCTGTGGTACGGGATGGACCTCTACGCGCAACTCTTCACGATGCCGCCGAAGTGAGGTCCCCCTTCAAGAAGCCGGGCACCCCACGACGCCCACCCGCGGGCCCGACGGCGGGTCGGTCCGTCATCACGGCCATACGGTGAGCAGGAAGGGCTCTTTCCAGTCGGGCCACCCGACGATGTCGCCCTGGAACCGGAGCCACCACACCAGCTGGTTGTAGGGCGCACCGAAGGAAGGGGACGCGTCCAGGGGGAGGGTGACGGTGCCCTTCCTGCGGAGACCCTTGGATGGATCCACATGGTGATTCTTCGCCAGAGAGAGCCGCCTCTCGAAGACCGTTCGGCGATGGTGCGTCTGGTACTGGCCGAATCCCTGGGTGACACGCTCCTCGCACTCGAGGATCGCCTCCAGAGAGCGAAGCTCGGTGGCCTGCTCCGGACGGACCATGACACTGAACCGGATCTCCTCGCCCCTCCGTAGCTCGGTGGTACTGAGCTGAACGGCCGGCTCCCCGAGCTTGCCCCGTCCCAGTCGGCCCCAGAGACCCTTGAAGGTGAGGAGCATGCCTCCGCCCATGAGGAGGACGACTCCCCATTTCTCCACCGCTCCCCAGCTGCCATCCGTTCACGGCGCCGTAGACCAATCCTGACAGGAGCGACACGATCCCGAGACGCACCCAGGAGCGGCCCATGCCCCGCTTGGCAGCCTCCAGCTGGGCCTCTCATCTGGGGGAAGGACCGAGACTGGCCTTCTCCGGATCTGGCGATCCCCAGAGGTGCACGGGAATCCGCGTGTGGACATCGGGCCAGAGCATCGCGCGGTCGACGCGGGCTTCAAGGCTCCAGAGCACATTCAGGATCCGACCCTCGTAGCTCAGGGGCCCCCGCGGCGCCACAACCTCGAAGGGGAACTCGTGGCATGTCCCCGCGGTCCACTCCCCTGTCCGGTGGAGAACCAGTGTTCCGCCCTCTCCCGTCGCGCGGTTTCCCTTCCCCTCCGTGTGCCAGACGAAGCGAGCTGGGCCTCTCTGAACTCCACGTCCTCCAGGACCTCGAATCTCCACCGTCCCGCGGATCTGCTGCCCCGCCTCCAGGAAGAGCTCTTCCTCACGGGCTGGCGCTCCCCCTTCTCGGAGCGGAAATCCGCATTCTCCACCTTCAGGACGAGGCGAACTCGGATCGCCCATGGTGGGCCTCTAAGCCCCGGTCCCGTAAACGAACCGCTCCACCTCACCATGGATCCGTGCCACGGTTTCGGGGGAGGGCGCACGGGTGAGCCTTGAGACGACGATCGTGACCGCGAAGTTGGCCACCACGGACCAGATCGCCCCGTGGATACCCAGCGGATGTGGGAGGTCGACCCATCCCGCCAGCGGGTTCGGCGTGGTCACGAGGGTGAGGTAGAGGGCCGCCAGTCCCACCGCCATTCCGGAGAGGACTCCGGCCTTGGTGAAGGTGCGGCGCCCGGGGAAACACACGCCGATCACCGCGGGCATGAGCTGAAGCGCCCCGGAGCCGGAAAGGGTGACGAGGGTCACGAGGAAGGCAAAGGTCCTGACCGACAGGATGTAGCCCACGGCAAGGAGGCCCAGGACGATGATCCGCCCGGCCCACACGTAGTGCCTCTGGGATCCCCCCGGCGCTACGTAGCGCTGGTATACGTCCCGGGTCAGAACCGTCATGTTCGCATGGAGGATGGAATCCAACGTGGACATGGCCGCCGCGGTGGCGCCTGCCAGAATGACCCCGGTGAGCCACGCGGGAGCGAACCGGAAGAGAAGCTCGGGGAAGATCTGATCCGGAATGGCGATGTCGGGAATCACCAGCGCCCCGCCGAGCCCTACGAGCGCCGCGGGAATGTAGAGGGACATGAGATAGATCGGCGTGGTCGCCCCGAGCCACTTGATGGTCTTCCCGTCCACCGCCGTGTAGTAGCGGATCATCATGTGAGGCTGGAAGACGATTCCGAACGAGAGGGCGACTCCCATCCCCACCCACATTCCCGGGGTGAACAGTCCATGGGGCCCCGGGAGGGTCAAGAGGTCGGGGCGCTCGGCCGCCACCGCCCGCCAGAGCTCGAACGGCCCCCCGAAGAGCTTGAACGCCAGGACCAGTGCACCGATCCAGACGGCCAGGTACATCCAGATCCCCTGGACCACGTCGGTCCAGTACACGGCCCGGAGACCCCCGGCCACCAGGTATCCTGCGGCAACCGTCAGCAGGATCAACGTCCCCACCTGGAAGGGGATGCGGTCTCCCGAGGCCACCGAGAGGATGTACCCCAGCCCTTGAGCCTGGACCTGGATGTAGAGGATGGTGAAGAGCACCGAGACCACCGCCACGACTACCCTCACCCCCTCGCTCTCATAGAAGTCCGCCAGCATGTCCGCCGGAGTGATGTAACCGAACGCTTTCCCGAGGGCCCAGATCCGGCTCCCAAGCACATAGGTGATGGCCCCCACCATCACGGTCCAGGTCCCCGCGTCCCAGAACCCGATGCCGTGGGTGAAGAAGTACCCTCCGGATCCCAGGAAGGCGAAAGCCGAATGATAGGTGGCCACGACGGTCAGGTAGAGAACGACGAACCCGGCCTTGCGGCCGTAGAGGAGGAAGTCTTCCAGGTCCACGGTGAGCCGGCGGTTCGCCACCGCACCCAGGATGATGGTCACCACCAGGTACAGGAAGATCAGGCTCGTGGCTACAACCCAGGGTTCCACGTCACGATCTTCCCCATCAGAGTTTCCGCCTCATGGCCCAGAGGAGCAGGCCGATGAGGGCGACGTAGACGATCAGGAGATAGGCGTACAGGAACGGAACCCCGAAAAGCCAGGGTTGAATCCGATTCGCCAGCGTGTTCACAAAGGGTGGCTCGGCCAGGGCCAGCAGCGCCAGGAACCCGAGGACGGCGACCCAACCAGGCCGGTCCGGGGCAGAAGGTGGGACCGGAAGGGGGGCGCCGGCGGGCGCCGGTGAGACTCTCTTCGTGCCGGGGCGTTCGACCCGCCACGGCCAGGTCCGGAAGCAGTCGGAGTCATGGTTTCCTCACCCGGGTTCCCGGGAGCCGATGGTAGCGGGCCACGCGCGGACCGCCCCGGGGGACGTTGCCCACAGAAGGAGAGCCATCACCACGGAAGAGGTGAGGCACCACGCACACGTCGCCCCGATCACGAAGGGCTCGAGGAACGTGAGGTAGACGGAGAACGCGGTTCCCACCAGCGCTGCAGCCCAGAGGCCGATGCTTGCCCATGGCCGGATCCCCTCCGGACCGAATCGCGCAGCCAGCCAGATTAGGGTGATCCATCCGTAGCCAAGGAGGCCGAGGACCCCCACCGGCAGCACCCCGAAAAGAAAAGCATACCCACTCTGGTTCACTGTGTTGCAGTCTCCGACGGGACCACACACGGCCTGAACATGGGTCAGCTCAACGAAGCTGAGATACCCGGCTACGCAGATGCCGAGGAGCGCCAGCGAGGGGAGCACCCATCCCGGCCAGT
>CAVVTW010000023.1:0-15854 GCA_963751255.1 uncultured Gemmatimonadales bacterium
CGATGTCCATAAAGCCGACGTTCGGGAGCCAGAGCGTCTCTACCGAGAGCCCTGCATCAGCGAGCGCAGCGGCCATCGCCTCCGACTCCGAGATCGGGACCATAGAGTCGATCTCTCCGTGCATAATGAGGAAGGCAGGCATCTGCTCGGCGGGCTTGGGCCCATTGACGTAGTAGAGCGGGAGGGTCTGAGCGACGGCGCGCATCTCATCGTCGAGCAAATCGCTCGTGCGCCACTCACCCGGCGGGAGCCCCTGCAGCACGGCTGCCGTATCCCGGATCAACTGCGTCGACACCCCCATCTCGGACGCCAACGGGGCTGAGACGAGCGTCCCATCCGGAATGAGGAACCATCCGGAATAAGTCGCCACGCCCGCGACGTGCACCGGCGACGGTAGGGGGCTGGGACAGCCCTGCAGCCACTCCGTCCATAGTGTCTCATCCGCCAGGCCCAGTGTCGTGGCCGCGACCCCTGCCCCGTGGCTGAAGGCGATGGCCCTGTCGATGTCCAGATCGCGGTCCCTGCTATTGTCCTCGAGCCACGCCCACGCGCAGAACAGATCCTCTCCAAGGCCAGCATTGTTGAGTTGCACCACCGCATAGCCCCTGGCGAGGAGCGCATCGGCGAAGATGCTGTAGTTGGAGTGCAGGCACTCCATACAGGGCGTGACGAGCACCCAAGGGTAAGGCGGCTCCCCGGTCTGGGGATAGCGGATCGACAGGGTGCGCGGCGATTCCCCGGATGGCGCGTCGTAGGTGATCTCCTCTGGTGTGGGGGTTGCCGTGGCCGGCTCGGGAGTGGCCGACGGTGGCTGGGTCGCGGTTGGGGGAACGCTTGTGGCTGTAGCGGGCGCAGTCGTAGCTGTTGGGAGAGGCGTCGCGGTCGGGGGCACACCCGTCGCCGCGGACTGTGCAACCGGACTCGCCTCGCTGCAAGCAGACAGCAAAATCAAGGCAACGAATAGGATCATGCGCACGCAGACGTGCGTAGGCACACCAGCGCTCCGCAGAGCTGTACTTCGCTGGGCCTTCCCGTGGTTTCTGACCATCTCGTCCCCCCTTCCTCCTCGTGAATACGGGCTCTTCACCTCAGACTGTGATACGCCTAGCTTAACCGATGATCATCATAGAACTGTCAAAGGAAGCCACCCGCCAGAACAGGTCTGACCTGTCCCGGCGGGTGACCGGACTCGCAGCTTCGGGGGCGCTAACGGCCGTGCGCCGTTCCGACGTCACTGTAGACGTCGGCCTGTCCCCGCTGCTCGATACGACGCACCGCCACACCGGCATCACTCCAGGCACCATCGAACGAGTCCCGACTCGCCTCCGAGCCGGCCCCGCGCCCGGCCAAGACGCCGGCATCGCTCCAAACCTGCGCCATCGCATTGGCTGCACGGTCAGCCCGCTGGGTCTGCGCCGTGGTCACGCCGGCATCGCTGTACACGGACGGGGAAGACGACGCTAGCGCGCGGGTGAGCCCACCACATCCCGACACCACCAAGATCACGACTATCACCAATCCAAGCAACTGCCTATTCATCGCTGTCCTCCTTAGAAATGAGATGACTGACTGAACACTTCTTCTAGCTCCGAGCCAGACCTGGCGTCGATGCCAAGCTGCTCGCCCACGGTGCGACCTTCGGGTCACTTCGGCTCTCGTGACGGATTCGCCCCTCACCGCCTATCCCTTCGTGAACCTGGAGTATTCTCCCGACGGGAGACGGCTCCTGTTCGTCTCTGGGCACGACATCTACGTGGCGGATATCTCCGGGATGTGAGATCTGCCGGGTGCTCATCCACGACTGTCCCCCTGAGCCGCCAGAGGCTCAGGGGGACACGGTCTCTTTGAGTTCCTCGGTCACCCCCCTGCCCGCTCACAGCCCCCGCCAGTCCTCGGGGCGCAAAGGGATTCGGCCCGCGAGGGCTTGGTCGATAACGGCGAGGATCCGCTCCCGGTCTCGGGGGAGCCGTCCCTCGAGGGGGAGGTAGTTGGAGGCGTGGTTGGTCCGGAAGATGGCCCCGGTCGGGCGGGATTCGTCCACGATGGTGCGGAGCTCCCGCAGGAGACCCGTGACGGACGGGAGGGCAAAGCGTCCCTTCTCCTTCATACGGTGCAGGGGGGTGCCCGCGAGGACGGTCAGGGTCAGCGCCGATAGATATTCGGGGTCCATGGCGGTCGCGAGGTGGGCACTACCCTGCGCGTGCTCCTCAGAACGTTCCACACCTCCGGCGCCGAGGAGGAAGATGACGCTCAGCTTCATCCCGGCCCGGTGAGCTCTTCCGGCGGCCTCCGCGTGGTCCTCCGGAGTGGCGCCTTTCACGATCCGCCTGAGGGTCTCGGCGTCACCGGACTCGGGGCCGACGTAGAGGAGGGAAAGCCCTGCCTGCCTGAGCCGCCCGAGCTCCTCCGGGGTCTTCTCGAGAAGGTTCTGGGCCGTGGCGTAGGAGGACACCCTCCGGAGGGCCGGGAAGGCGGAGCGGGCAGCCCTCAGGATCTCCAGCCATTGGTCCGTTGGCAGGACCAAGGCGTCTCCATCCGCCACGAACACCCGCAAGGTATCGGGATAGAGGCGTCCAGCTACGGCAAGGTCCTCCAACAATTCCTCGAGACCGCGGGCCCTGAAGACCTTCCCCCGGTACATGTCGCAGTAGGTGCAGAGGTTATGGGAGCAGCCGATGGTGGCCTGGAGGATGTAGGATCTGGCCTCCGAGGGTGGCCTGTAGAGGGTTCCTTCGTATCGCATGATCGGCGCAGGGCTCGGCAACGGTGAAGGGGTTCGCGGAGTTGGGGGTGAAGAGTCAACTCGTCAAGGGAGGGGAGCCTTCGCTCCCAACCCGACGAAACTCGATTCCCCCGGCCCGACCCGACCCCGCCTTGAAGCCGGTCGTCGGGGCGTTGGGGGAGGGGGCTCCATCCGGTCCTCCAGCCACACGGCGCCCACGGCTTCGGCCAGGGCAGTGGGGTTCACTCGGGCGTAGTTGCACAGGACCATGACCGCCACCCCTTCCGAGGGATAGCGCAGCGTGGCGGCCCGGTACCCGACGAAGGCCCCTCCGTGCCCCACCGTGGCGAGCCCCCGCTGCTCACCGAGGGTGAGGCCAAGGGCGTAGTCCAGGGTGTCTCCGGACGAGAGTACGCCCGGGGTCTCCATGGTGGTCAGCCACCCCGGCCCCCCCACCTCCAGCGTCCAGAAGTTGGCCATCCAGCGGGCCATGTCCTCGAGGGAGGTGAACACCCCGCCGTCCCCCACGATGTCCAGGGTGGTCTGGTCCACGAAGAAGGGCCCGCCGCCTGCAGAGTTGTACCCCGTGGCCCGCTCGGGGACGATCTCCCGGTGGTCGTCGTGGAAGTGGGTGTGGGTCATCCCCAGGGGCCCGAAGAGAAGGCGCTGGGCCTGCTCCCGCAGGGTCCGTCCCGTGGCCCGGTCCACGATGCGGGAAAGGAGGACGTAGCCCGAGTTGCTGTACCGGTAGGCGGTACCCGGGGGGAAGTTCAGCCCCTCCTGCCGGGCCAGGAGCTCGACCACGTCCTCTTCGGTGTAGGTGGCCTCGTCCCCCACGCCCTTCATCTCCATGAGTTCCAGATAATCCCGGATTCCGCTGGTGTGGTGGAGGAGGTGGCGAAGGGTGATGGGCTGGTAGAGGGCCGGGAGCTCCGGCAGATAGGTCCGGATGGGGTCGTCCAGCGAGAAGGATCCCTCCCTGGCGAGAAGCGCCACTACGGCGGCGGTGAATTGCTTGGAGACCGACCCTGTGCGGAAGATCGACCCGGGCGTGATGGCGAGGCCGAGGTCCAGGTTGGCCATGCCGTAGCCCCGGGCGAAAGCGAGCCGGCCTTCTCTCCGAGTGTCCGGTGCCCCTCCCAGGGTCCCCGCCGCCCCTCCCGGGACACTCGTCGCTGTCTCCAGAACTCCCACCGCGCATCCGGGGGAGCGGGTGTTGTCGAAGACCTGGAAGAGGGAGTCGATGCGCACGGGGCGAGTAAGCTCGGAGGGCTGGTGGGCCTCCTGGGCGTTCAGGCCGGCGCTCCCCGGGAGGCGCAGGAGAACGAGACCGAGGACTGCCAGCAGGGGAGAGGGTCGGACGCGGCGCACGGGTGCTCCCGGACGGAGGTTCGTAGTCAGGGTCCTCCCAATCTCACCCACCGGGAGCGTTGAAGCCATATGCGCCGACCCGGCCCACGCTGACGCGTCCCCCGGCCGACGGCGCCCGAAGTGATTTGACACCGGCCACATGGGGGGTCGAAGATATCCCACCTAGCCGGCGCCACGTCCCGATCACAGGAAAGCACGGTCATGGCCAAGAAGGAAGAGC
This sequence comes from uncultured Gemmatimonadales bacterium, assembly GCA_963751255.1. Classification (GTDB taxonomy): domain Bacteria; phylum Gemmatimonadota; class Gemmatimonadetes; order Longimicrobiales; family Gaopeijiaceae; genus CAVVTW01. Next base: position 4,314 of record CAVVTW010000023.1, read on the forward strand.
CAGTTCGCAAAGACGGCCCGGTCCGGATTCAGCGCTGGTTCCTCTTCGCTTTGGCCGTGGCCATCACCGTTGCCTTCTACCGGGTGGTGGAGCCCTTCGTCATCTCGGTCTTCGTGGCGGCCCTCCTGGCCGGGATGACCCACCCCTCCTTCCGGTGGCTGACCCGCAAGATGCGGGGACGGGAAGGTGGCGCGGCGGTCCTCACCATCCTGGCCATCCTCTTCCTAATCATCGTTCCGGTCCTCTTCTTCGCCGGGATGCTGGTGAGTCAGGCTCTGAGCGTGAGCGACTCCGTGGGACCGTGGGTGGAGGAGCAGGCGCGCAACCCTGGGGCCCTGGAGCTCCGCATCGATTCCTGGGTGCGGGGGCTTCCTCTGGTGGGGGAGCACGTTCCGGCGTGGGACGTGATTCTCCAGAAGCTGGGGGAGATCGGAGGTTGGTTGGGCGGAAAGGTGGTGAGTGGACTTACCGCCGTCACCAGGGGGACCGTCAACTTCTTCTTCCAGCTCGCCATCATCCTCTATGCGACCTACTTCTTCCTCCGCTCGGGGAAGAAGGCCCTGGACCGTCTCCTCTATCTGGTGCCCCTGGAGTCGGAGCAGGAGGCACGCCTGGTCTTCCGCTTCGTTTCGGTGACCCGAGCCACGCTCAAGGGGACCCTGGTCATCGGGGTCATCCAGGGTGGGCTGGCAGGGGCCGCCTTCGCCGTCGCCGGGATCCAGGGGGCCCTGTTCTGGGGCACCATCATGGCCATCCTCTCCATCATTCCCGCCGTGGGGGCGGCCCTGGTGTGGGTGCCGGCGGTGGTCTACCTCTTCGCCACTGGAAAGGTCGTGGCGGGCATCGGGCTCCTGGTCTGGTGCGCCATCGTGGTGGGGTCGTCGGACAACGTCCTTCGGCCCATTCTGGTGGGGAAGGACACCAAGATGCCCGACCTCCTGGTCCTCCTGAGCACCCTGGGGGGCATCGGGGTGTATGGGGCTCTGGGCATCGTCATCGGTCCCATCATCGCCGCCCTCTTCCTCACCGTGTGGGAGCTGTACGCGGAGGCCTTCAAGGACATCCTCCCCGCAGTCGAAGGAAGCTCCGGGGGACTCGCCCCGGAGGAAGGGTCCTGAGTCCCCCCTGGCCCACCGCCCCCCACGCCTTCATGTTGTTTGGGCACGAACAGGTGATTTCCAACATCCCCGAGGTAGCCCCATGAACGTCGGTCCCGGTCGCGCACTCCTCGCCTCCGTCGCTTCGCGCAGCCCCCTGCTGGCCTGCGTCCTTCTCGTCGCCGCCCTCGTAACGTCCTGCGCCCCGTCCGTGGATCGCACGGCCCGCTTCGACGTGGTGGAGACGTCCATACCCGAGATGCAGCAGGCCCTGGCCGAGGGGCGCGTCACTTCCCGTGAGCTGGTGGAAGCGTACCTGGTGCGCATCGCCACGTACGAGGAGGTGGTGAACGCCACCATCGATGTGAACCCCCGGGCGCTGGAGATCGCCGACTCCCTGGACCGGGAGCGGGCGGCGGGACGGGTGCGCGGGCCTCTCCACGGGATTCCCGTGGCCCTGAAGGACATCATCCACACCACCGACATGCCCACCACGGGCGGGGCCCTGGCCTTCGAGGGGCTTCACGCCTCCCTACGAGGCCACCCTCACCAGGAACCTGGAGGACGCGGGAGCCATCATCCTGGCCAAGACGGTCCTGACCGAGCTGGCCAACTTCGTGGCCTCGGGGATGCCCGGGAACTACAGCGCCCTGGGCGGCTACGGCCTGAACCCCTACGACCCCCGACGGGACCCCCGGGAAGGGCGGGATGACGGGCGGCCGGTGATGTCCACGGGCGGGTCCAGCTCAGGCATCGGTACCGCCATGAGCTTCTGGGCGGCCAACGTGGGCACGGAGACGTCAGGCTCCATCCTGTCCCCTTCCAACCAGACCATGCTGGTCGGGATCAAGCCTACCGTGGGCCGCATCAGCCGCTACGGCGTCATCCCCATCACCGCGGACCAGGACACCCCCGGGCCCATGGCACGCACCGTGGCCGACGCGGCCATCATGATGGGGGCCATGGAGGGGGCCGCACCCGACCCGAACGACCCCGCCACCACCGCGTGCGAGCCGCCCGCCGGATCGGTGATTACACCCGGTTCCTCAACGTGGACGGGCTCCAGGGCGCCCGCATCGGCATCCCCCGGGCCAGCTACTACGACTCGGTGCAGGTCCCGGGCTCGGACCGGTGGCGCGGCGGCATGTCGGACCCGGCCCGGGCCATGATGGACACGGTCATCGACCATCCTGAAGGAGAACGGCGCCGTCATCGTGGACCCGGCGAACATCCCGAGCATCGTGGACCCCGATCCGGACGCCAACCTGCTCCTCAACGGGCGCAGCATGGTCCTGTACTACGGCATGAAGCGGGACTTCAACCTGTGGCTCGCCTCCCTGGGCGACGCGGCGCCGGTGAAGTCTCTCACCGAGCTTCGGGAGTGGAACCTGGCCCACCAGGCCGCCGGCTCCATCAAGTACGGCCAGGCGCAGCTCGACCGGTCGGACACGCTGGACCTGGAAGCGGACCGTGCCGCCTATGAGGCGGACCGGGCCCGGGACATCTACCTCAACGGCACCCACGGCATCGACGAGGTCATGGAGGCCCTGGAGCTGGATGCGCTGCTCTTTCCCGGCTCCAGCAGCGCGGGGATCGCGGCCAAGCCCGGCTATCCCACGGTCATCGTGCCCTTCGGGTTCGTACCCAACGGCTCGGGCCGCGGCTTCCCCGAAGGGTTCGAGCCCCTTCCTCAGCCCTACGGCGTGGGCTTCACGGGGCAGGCGTGCAGCGAGCCACGACTCATCGAGCTGGCGTATGCCTTCGAGCAGGCGACGAAGCGGAGGGTTCCGCCGCCCCTGGCGCGGTAGGCGCGGGCGTCGGCGTCCAGGAGGCGTTCCACATCCACTGTAGCTCCTCCAGACCCAGGGCCTCCCGGAGCAACTCCAGGAAGGACTTCTCACGCTGTCCCCCCACGCACATCCCGATGGCGATGGAGACGGACGCTGCCACCTGGGATCTCCACGGAGCTCAAGGTCAGCGGCTGGCCTCTTTGCGCAGGCATCCGGTCTCCTGCCAAGGAGGGCCGGTGTCTCCCCGCCTGCGCGCCATCCTCCACCTGGCGCCGTGCACCGGAGCTGTTCGTCGCGGTCCCGAGCCGGCTACTGCCCGACGAAGTGGATTCGCGTAGGTTTCGGAGCGACCCATCCCGAGGCAGAGGGAATAGACCGCAAGCACGAAGGGAGAGCCGATGCTTCAGGTCGTAGGGAGGGAGCTCCGCCAAACCGTCCGGGCCCTGGCCCGCTCCCCACGCTTCACCCTGGTGGCGGCCCTCACCCTGGCCCTCGGGATCGCAGGCGCCACCGCCATCTTCAGCGCAGTGAACGGGGTGCTCCTGAAGCCCCTGCCCTACCCCCATGCGGACCGGATCGTGGGGGTGTGGCATGGAGCCCCGGATCTGGGCTACGACCAGTTCGGGATCAGTCCCGGGATCTTCCACCAGTACCTCACGGAGAACACGGTATACGAGTCCATGGGCCTGTATATCCCCGTGGAGCGGAGCCTCACGGAGGCGGGGGACGCCGAGCGCCTGCCGGTCCTCGCCAGCACGGCGGGGCTCTTCGAGGTTCTATCGGTCCCGCCCCTCCTCGGCCGGACGTACAGCGAGGAGGAAACGAGGGAGGGCGGCCCGGGGGTGGTGGTTCTGAGCTACGACCTCTGGCAACGTCGCTTCGGTGGGGCCCCGGACATCCTCGGCCGGACCGTACGGCTCGACGGGGAAGCGACCGAGATCATCGGCGTCATGCCGGAAGGGTTCGATTATGGGGGGCCCAGCAGTAAGGCCGATCTGTGGATTCCCCTCCACATGAACCTGGAGGATGGCCGGCCCGGTACGTTCTCGTACGCGGCAGTGGCTCGACTCAAGCCCGGAGCAACGCCCGAGGCGGCGGAGGCCCAGGAGACGGCCCTCCTCCAGCGGGTCCGGGAGCGATGGGCCGACGTGGATGCCTTCATCAACTTCCTGGACGCCGGTGGCTTCCATCCCATCGTCAGCGGCCTCGACGAGGAGGTTGTGGGAAGCATGCGCAGCCCCCTCTGGATTCTCCTGGGGACCGTGGGCGTCGTCCTCCTCATTGCGTGCGCGAACGTGGCAAACCTCTTCCTGGTCCGGGCAGATGGCCGCCAGCGGGAGATGGCGGTGCGGGCGGCCATGGGCGCGTCCCGAGGGAGGCTGGCTCGGCAGTTCATCCTCGAGAGCCTGGTGCTGGCGGGCCTGGGGGGGGTCCTCGGCGTAGGCCTGGCCTGGGCGGGCACGCCGGTGCTCCTGGGGGCGGCCCCTCCCCAGCTTCCTCGGCTGGACCAGGTCGGTATGGACACGACGGTCCTCGCCTTCGGCGTTGGGGTGTCCCTCCTCTCGGCTCTCCTCTTCGGCATCGCGCCGGTGCTCCGGTACAACATCCCGGATCTCCTGGGGGCGCTCCGCTACGCGGGGCGGGGGACCACGGGAGGGCGAGAGCGCCACCGGCTCAGAAATGGGCTTGTGGTGGGGCAGACCGCACTGGCCATGGTGCTACTGGTGGGGGCCGGTCTCCTGGTGAAGAGCTTCCTGGAGATCCGCCGCATCGATCCGGGATTCGACACCGAGGGCATCCTCACCTTCCGCCTGTCTCTACCCCCCGGCGAATACCCGGGAGCCCTCCAGCCGGCGGCCTTCCACCGCCGGCTGCTGGAGCGCCTGAGGGCCTTGCCGGGAGTGGAAGCGGCCGGGGGCGTCACCGCCCTTCCCTTGGCCCGTACCACTTCCGGCACGGCGCACGACATCGAGGACCAACCCACGTCGGCCGGCGAGCTCCCCCCCATGTTCTCGTTCAAGTTCGCAACGCCGGGCTACTTCCGGAGCATGGGGATCTCGGTTCTGGCCGGGCGAGTCTTCCAGGAGGCCGACGAAGACCAGGAGCCGGGAACCGTTGTGGTCAGCCGGGCCCTGGCCGACCACATCTGGCCCGGCCAGGACCCCATCGGCAAGCGGATCCGCTTCAACGGGGACACCACGGCCCTGGGGTGGGAGCACATCATCGGGGTCGTGGAGAGCACACGGGACCACGGGCTGAGGAACGACCCTCTGGAGGTCGTCTACCATCCCCTGGTGGGGCCCCATGGGGACGAAGGCTGGAACAATCGGGACCTCACCTACGTCGTCCGCGCCGAGGATCCCCTGGCCCTGGTGGATGGGGTGCGAGGGGCCGTGAGAGAGATGGATCCCGACCTTCCTCTGACCGGAATCCGGACCATGCACTCGGTCATGGCGAGCTCCATCGTCCGCCTCACCTTCACGGCCCTGGCTCTGGGGATCGCCGCCGCAATGGCTCTGATCCTGGGAGCGGTCGGGCTGTACGGCGTCCTGTCCTACGTGGTCAGCCAGCGCACGCAGGAGATCGGCGTTCGCATGGCGCTGGGGGCCGAGGCCCGTCAGGTTCAGGCCATGGTGGTCGCCTCCGGAGTGAGGCTTGCGGGATTTGGTCTCATCCTGGGCCTACTCGGAGCCGGAGCGTTGACCCGTCTTCTCCAGGGGTTGCTCTTCGGCACCCGACCCCTGGATCCTCTCACCTTCGCCGGGGTCTCGGTGCTCCTCCTGGGTGTCGGTCTCCTGGCCAGCTTCCTTCCGGCGCGAAAGGCGGCCAGGGTGGATCCGGTGCGGTCCATGCGCCTGGAGTGAGGGGGGCGCAGGGCCGGGCCCGTGGGAGGCGCATGGTCGGCGCTTGCAGCCGTTCCTTCAGGGAATTGCCGGGCCCTCCCTCATCCCTCGACCTCCCTGTCGTGAATCAGTTCCCCATTCATGAACACCTTCTCCACCCAGGTCTTCACGTGAAGGGGGTAGCCGTCCAGGATCAGGATGTCCGCGTCCTTTCCGGCTTCCAGGCTGCCGATCCGGTCATCCACGCCCAGGATCTCAGCCGCGTTGATGGTGACCGCCTTCAGGGCGTCCTCGTCCGATAGGCCGAACCCGGTGGCGTAAGCGGCTTCTATCAGGAGCCACCGGCCCTGCGTCGCGCCGCCGAAGGAGCCGAATCCGAACCCGAAGCTGCCAATCGCCACCTTCACCCCGGCATCCACCAGCTGGGCGGCGTTGGATTCGCTCATGAGGTTGTAGAGATCCGCCGTCATGCTCACTTCGCCGCCGGCGACGAAGGGATGGGTGGGAGGGCCCAGGACGACGGGAATCTTCTTCTCCGCCAGCACATCTTTGATCTTGTACGCACCCAGACCGCTGTCCAGGATGAGGTCGAAGCCGAACTCCTCGGAGATCCGGATGGCCGTGCGAATGTCATCGAGGAAATCCACCTCGATGCGGGCCGGGATGTCCCGGTTCAGCACCAGCATGAGCGCTTCGTTTCCGAGGTTCCTGGGGGGTGGCGCGGCACCCTTGTCCCCCTGGGCAACCTTTGCCTGATACTCCTCCACGGTACGGGCGTAGGCCTGGGCATCCAGGAGGCTCTTCCTGAGGAGAGCGGCGATCCCCATCCGTGTCGTGGGGTTCTGACCGTCCCGCTTGGCCGTCTCCCCGATGGTCAGGTCCATGGCCATGGGATCCCGGACGATCATGCTCTCCAGGTCGGCCCCCCAGGTCTTGACCACGGCCCCTTGGCCCCCCAGCACCTGCCGGTCTCCCGGAGCGATATAGACTGCGGTCACGCCCCCGCTGATCAAGTCCCTGTCCTTCTGGATCCCGGCGGTGCCGCGCATGAAATCCCCATAGGGGTAGTAAGCCTCGACGGCGCGGTTCTCGGGCGTGATGGGGTCCGAGGCGTCGTTCAGCTCGAAGGGCCGGAGGCCGTAGTAGGTCATGGGGTCGATGATCCCCGGCATGACGTATTTGCCGGTGGCGTCCACGATCTCTGCCCCGGACGGGACCCGCACGTTGCTGCCCACGGCCGTGATCTTTCCGCCCTCCATGAGGATGGTGCCGTCTTCTATGGTCTCGCCGGCCATGGTGAGGATGGTGCCGCCCCGGATGGCGGTCACCTGGCGGGCTCCGGCCGGGCTCGCCGCGAGGCCCAGGATGAGGGCGGCGGCCGCCATGGCTCCGAGCCAAGTCTCTTTCATTCCGCTCTGACTCATCCTAGTTCTCCTCCCGGCCCGGCTGGCCGGCATTGCGGTCGTAGGCCCGGATCCCGTCGACGAAGACCAGGTCCACCCGGGTGCTGGGCTCGTACCAGACCCCGTCCAGCACCACCAGGTCGGCGTCCTTCCCCACTTCGATACTGCCGACCCGGTCGTCGATGCGGCTGTCGGTGGCAGGATTGATGGTCACGGCCTTGAGGGCGTAATCCTCGGGCATGCCGTACTTGATGGCCATGGCGGCGTTCAAGCGCAGGAGCTTCTCGTGGATCACGGGGTGGTCGGTGTGCAGGCTTACCCTCACGCCGGCCTCGACGAGGCGCGTGTTGCCGTAAAGGAGGTCCTCCGAGACGCCGATCCGGGTCCCGAGGGGCAGCGTGATGACCGGGACGTGCCGGCGGGCGATTTCGTCGGCGACCTTGTAGGCCTCCGAGCTGTGGATAAAGACGAGATCGAATCCGAACTCGTCCTTCAGCTTCAGAAAGGCGACCATGTCGTTGGCGTAGTGAACGTGGAGGCGGACCATTTCCTCGCCCCTCAGGACCGGGACGATGGCCTCCAGCCTGAGATCCCGTTTAGGGGCGGGGTCCTGCCGGCCGCCGGCCTCCCACGCGTCCCATTTGGCCATGTACTCCCGGGCCTGGAGGAACATGCTGCGGATGGCCGGGATGTGGGACAGGCTCCGGGCGTTGATGGCCATCTTCAGCTCGTGGCTCTCCTTCAGGATGCGGTCATCCAGAGAGGCCCCAAAGGTCTTGATGGTGATGGATTGCCCGCCCATTCGCTCGCCGCTCCCCGGGCCCGTGACGATGGTGGTCACCCCGGCCATGGTGGCGTCGTACCAGTCCCTCACCTCCATATGAAGGGCGTCCAGGGCACGGTGCTCCGGGCCCAGAGGCTCGGTGGACTCGTTCACGTCACCGAAGTCGTAGGTGCCCAGGTGGGAATGCTCGTCGATGAGACCGGGGATCACGGCCCTCCCGGTCACGTCGATGACGGGGACACCGCCGGGAATCCGGACGTCCGCGCCCACGCCGGTGATCTTCCCGTCCTGGACCAGGACCACCCCGCCCTGGACGGGCGGCCCTGCGGCGGTGTGGATGGTGCCCCCCGTGAGGGCGAAGGAGTTGGCGGGGCCCTGAGCCCAGAGGGGAGGAGGTGCCAGGAGGGCCCCCACGACAAGGAACCCCAGGATCAGTCGCTTCTGGACCATGTGTCCCGCCTCCTTGGTTGATCGAAGCTCATCACACTCAGTATGCCCCGCCATCGGGAATTCTGCGAATCACCTGTCCGTCCTCGTCAAGGAATTCGAGCCCGGGTGCACCCGCTGAGTCGACCTGCATGCGAAGGCGGGGCCGCCCCTGGGGATCCATCAGCACGACCATCGCCGACTTTCCAGCGTCCCGGCCGACGTACACGCGCGTGGCGCCAACCTCTCCCCGTTCCACCATCCCCTCCCGGAGCTGCTGCAACCGGGCCGTCTTCTCGGGTCCGTCCGGCATCCGCATGATGAGCAGCAGGGTATCGGCCAGCGGCTGGATGGACGCATTCGGCTGGTCCAGGACCGTAAGACCGGCCCTCCGGCTACCACCGATGTCCGAATATCCGAGGGACAACGCCTCGTTCTGGTTGTAATGGTCGAAGGTGAGCATACCCATCGCCCGTGGGGTCCCGTCTTCCGTTTCCCTGCCCGACCACCCGAACCCACCCATCTCGGTGCCTTCGTCGTTGAAGTAGATCATCCCGGCCATGCCCGGAGCCGATCCTCCACGAATTCCGGGGTACTCCTTCCCGTAGAAGGTCGGGGGTGGGAGGCGTCGTGAGTTGGAGATGGCGAGTCGGAGGGTTCCGTCGGCCTCCACGACGTTCAACCGTTCCACCTGGAGCTCCGTGAAACGACCCTGCTGGACCTGATGGAAGGCGACCAGGAGGAAGAAGCCGAACAGGATGGCCACCGTTGCCGCGAACACCTTGGTGACCCGAAGGTCACGCTCCAGTCTCCGGATACGCTCGTCCATGGGATCGCTTCCTCTCGGTCGGGTCTTGGGCTCTGGCGCCTCGCCGGGCTCGGGGATGGTGCCCTCCCTCAACGGCTCGCGGCGCCGGCGTGGGCTGCCATCCGTCGAACCAGCTCAGCCCACGGAAACGCGTGCCAGCCGTGCCCCTTCATGGGTCTTCCGTACGTGAACTCGGCGTCGGACTTCGGGTTCGTGGCTTCCCGGGCGAAATCCTCGAATCGGTACACCGCGAGATTGAGGTAGAAGTCGTCCATGTCGCCGGCGAAGAAGTGCAGCTTCCCGGCGAGCTTGGGCCCGAGAGTTGTCCAGTTTCGCTCGGCATACTCCCTCAGGTCGTATCCATTCTCCCGCCAGTAGTCCGCCACTTCACGGTCGATTTGCCCAGTGAGCTTGTCCCAGAGGGGAAGGGGGTAGCCGTCCGGCCCCACCGGCCCGAAGACCGCTTCCCACGCCTCGAGCTGGTAGTCCGACCGTCCATGGGTTCCCAGGACTGCCTCGAACCGGCTCAGCTCCCTGACCGTCCAGACCACCTGCCCCTCCACCGTCCGGCGGAAGGGACGTTCGGCGATGAGGTTGCCGACGGGCACGGCGAACGCGTTCTCGTCCTCGTAGATGTTCACGAGCTGGTGGCGGCGGAAATCGATGGGATCGGGTTGCAGGACCCACGCTCCGCCGAAGAAGTCGGGGTAGTGAAGCTGAAGAGCCAACGACTGCCATCCACTGGTGGACGCGCCTTCCACCAGCCGGGCCCGTGGCTCTCCAATCATACGAAAGTGCTCCTCGAGAAAGGGGATCACTTCCTGTACGATGGCGTCCCCGTAGGGCCCGTTGTTGGCGGAGTTGATGGAATAGGAATCCGCGAAGTAGGGAGTGGACTGCTCCAGTGTGACCGCGACCACGCGGGGGAAGTCGTCCGAGCTCCATGCCTTGAAGAAATCGTACCCGGTCTCGAGGCCCCTGGCGGGATCGATCTCCCCCAACCCCCTCACCCTGGACGAGTCCGTCGTGAACCCGAACGGAACACTGTGCCCGAACACGAACAGGCCCGGGTACCTCCGCTCGGGCTCTTCCTCGAAGCCTCTCGGCAACAAGACGGTGGCGTGGATGAAGACCGGGCGCCCCCAGAACGCGGTGAGGAGATCGCTCTGGATGCGAACGTGCTTGAGCCACTGGGTGTCGGTGGGCGGAGGAGGGGCTTCGATGGTGTGGGTCACCTCGATCTCGACGGTGCCCCCCTGCCCGACGGTGATGGGCTGGGGATCACTGTAGAGGTTGCTCGGCGCCGTGGTGAAGAACTGGATCGTCCCATCGGTCCGAGGCAGCCAGAGGGTATGTCCGTCGGCCCGGTGCACTTCATCGTACACGTTGACGACGGCCTGGGCGTAGTAGTCTCCGGGAGGGAGCTCTGAAAGGGAGGCTGGAAACCCGAGGGAGGCCTCGTCCACCACCGCAGCCTGGCCGGGGGCTAGTTGATCCAGGTCCACACCGAAGATGGGTGGGCCGTGGGGCGCGAGTTGGAGCCGGGGCTCCGGATCCGCAGCCCGGGCGATGATGAGCACGAGCCGTCCGGTGATGGGAGCGACCTGGGTCGATCGGGGCACGGTGACCTCGAACCGAGGCGCCTGAGCTACCAGAGAAGTCGGGAGGATGATCTCGACCGCCAGGAGCATCCACCACCACGACATGCCCTGGCGCCACCTTCGGCTTTGAAGTTCCTTCCACATTGCAGGACGTTCCTTTCCGTTCAATGCCCTCCGGGCTCCGACCTCCCCCTGTTGCCCGGCAAGGGAACCACTGGCCCGGAATCGGGCTGGAGGGTGTGCCTTCATCGGGGCGCCGCCCACACGACATTTCCGTCTTCGTCCAAGAGCTCCAACCGAGGCACATCCAGGGAGTCCACGGCAATGCGTATGCGGGTCCGGCCCTCGGTGTCCTCCAGGCGCAGCACGGCGGTCCGGTCCTGGCTTCCCAGGAAGATCCGGTGGGTTCCCAGGTCCTGCTCGGCCAGCGCCTGGAGCGCTTCGTCCAGCGAGTCCCTGACGGCCCCCTCAGCCGTCAGGCGGGCATCCACGAGGTCCAGGATCTCCCCGATGGAGATCTCGGTGGAGCGGTCCCAGATGCTGATGCCCGATCGGCGGGAGGTGCCATCATCTCCGTACTGGATGGCCAGTACCTGGTCTTGCCGGAACTGATCGAAGGAGAAATGACCACCGGCCTGATAACCCCCTTCTGTCACATCGCCGCCGAAGGTGAGGCCTCCGACCTCATCGCCCCTCTCGTTGAAGAAGATCATCCCCGCGGACTCGGTGCGCCCGCCCGACAGCTCCTGGGGGTACTCCTTCCCCTCGAACGTCGGGCCCGGGAGGCGA
>CAVVTW010000024.1:0-36311 GCA_963751255.1 uncultured Gemmatimonadales bacterium
CGGCGGACGAACAGGTCAAGGTGATTCATCGCCGCAGCCCGGACCCTGACTCGGACCTCCCCGGGTCCGGGCTCCGGGGTGTCCACTTCCGCCAGACGGACCACCTCCGGCCCTCCGAACTCGGAAAACAGCGCTGCCTTCATTGCTCCCCTCCCTCTTTCGAGCCCCAGGACCCCGACCTCGCTTCCCCGGCGGCGCAAGAGTACCGGCTGAGGGGAAGCGGGACAACCTTCCCGGCCTGGATCACCGGTCCTGGACTCCCCGGATCTGTCCCGGGAGAGGGCCCCGATCTACCTTGTCCGGGACCAAGTCGATCGTTCAACCCGGAGTCCGCATGACCGAGGGCCCGCCTCCCCACTTCTTTGCACGAGCCTCCGACGAGAGCGAGCTTCCGGCGGACGGGACCCTCGGCGGTTACATGAGCCACCACCAACGGCCGCCGGCCTTCGAGGCTTCGGATGGAAACCCCTACACCGTTTCCGTCGAAGTCGAAAAGACGCCCGACCTCCGGGCTCCCTACGGTGGATACCTGGTCTTCCCCCGATGGGCCCGGACAGGGGTCGGCATCATGGGGCACCTGGAGACCCCCCTCCTGCTCCACGGCAAGGGACGGGAAGAGGTGATGGAGAGCCTCGGCGCTCTATCCCTCGCCCGGGTTCGGGAACTCCTGGAGGAGGCTATCGCGCGCCGGCGACAAGAGACCGAATGATGCTTCGAAACGCATTGATCTTCCTGAGTGATTCAAGGGCCGCCAAGGCGGTCGTCACCAAGACCCCCCTCCGTCGCATGAGCAGGCGGTTCGTCCCCGGGGTCCGGGTCGAGGATTTTCTCCGGGCCGCCGCCGAGGCGAACGCCTCGGGCCTCGAGGTCACGGGCAACTACCTGGGCGAGGCGGAGCACGACGAGAGGACCGCTCGAACGGCGGTTTCGGCCTACCTGGAGATCCTCGATGGAATCGTGGCCCGCCACCTGGACGGGAACATCTCCGTCAAACCCACCCAGGTCGGCCTGGAGATCGGAAAGGACTTCTTCAAGGGGAACCTTCGGGAGCTCCTGGAGCGGGGCAGGGAGGCGGACATCTTCATCCGGTGGGACATGGAGTCCTCCCGGTGGACCCAGGCTACGCTGGACCCCTTCGAGGAGCTGTGGAACGAGGGGTACCACAATATGGGTCCGGTGCTCCAATCCTATCTCCGGCGTACCATGGACGACGCTCTGCGAATGAACGAGCTGGGGGCTCGCGTGCGCCTCTGCAAAGGAGCCTACGCGGAGCCTCCCCAGGTCGCCTTCCAGGACAAGGCCAAGGTGGACAGGAACTACGTGGAAGTGGCGAAGGTCCTGCTGGCGGAGGGGAACTATCCGGCCCTGGCAACCCACGACGACAGGATCATCACAATCGCTCAAAACCTTCGTCAAGGAGGAAGGTATCGGTCCTGAGCGTTTCGAGTGGCAGATGCTCCACGGCGTGCGCAGGGACCTACAGCAGCTGCTGCGGGACGAAGGGTTCAATGTCAGGGTATACATCCCCTTCGGGGAATCCTGGTACCCGTACCTCATGCGGAGACTGGCCGAGCGGCCCGCCAACGTCCTCTTCTTCGCCGGGAGCGTGATCCAGGAGTCGCCCCTGGGCTTTCTCTGGCCCAGGAGAGGAAAGGACCACCAGGGCCGGAAGTGAACGGGCAGGAATCCCTTCGAGTAACCGAGATCTTTCTTTCCATCCAGGGCGAATCCACGTGGGCCGGTCTCCCGTGCGCCTTCGTCCGCCTCACGGGCTGTCCCCTCCGGTGCGTCTGGTGCGACACGGCGTACGCCTTCACCGGAGGAGAGATGCTCTCCTTCAGGGAGATCCTCCAGCGGGTGGACGACACCCGGGCCCGGCTGGTGGAAATCACCGGTGGCGAACCTCTCATCCACCCCGGGGCGTTCCGTCTCGCGGAAGAGCTTCTCGGCCGCGGATACACGGTTCTCGTGGAGACGTCGGGAGCGGTGGACGTGTCCGCCCTGGACTCCCGTGCCCACAAGATCATGGATCTCAAGTGTCCAGGGTCCGGCGAGGAAAGCCGGAACCTCTGGTCCAACCTCCAGCACCTCACGCCTCGGGACGAGGTGAAGTTCGTTCTGGCCGACCGGCGCGACTACGAGTGGGCCCGGGCGGTGATCCGGGACCGCGGGCTGGACACCAGCGTACAGGAAGGGCACCTGGGGGCCCTCCTCATGTCCCCGGTGTGGGGAGCGCTGAGCCCCAGGAAGCTGGGGGAATGGATGCTGGCGGACGGCCTGCCGGCCCGGCTGCAGTTGCAGCTCCACAAGCTTCTCTGGGATCCGGACGCTCGCGGTGTGTAGAGGAGGGGCCTGATCCCCATCTCCGGGGCCCCTCGTCTCCTTACAGGCATGGCAACCTCGACTCGCCTCCCGACATCTAACCCCCTGAACAGGCATCCATGGGGACGGCACCAGGCCAGGGGGCCGGGTACGGCCCTTCGCATCTCCGGGAAAATGCCATGATGGGATCCCTTCGTCCGCGCCTCTTGCTCCTTGTCGCTGCCCCGCCGGGAATCCTGGCGGCGGCCTGCTCCGGCGGAGGCCCGGCCCACGGCAGCTTCGGCTGGGAGGCGGTGTTCGACACCATTGGCGACACGGTGGTGGTGGAGACCGTTGCCGGGAGCGTCTGGGGAGACACGGCCGAGCTGGTTCCGGAAGTGTCCATCGGAGTGTTCGACGGTCCCGAAGAGTACATCTTCGGAAGCATCGTCTCTCTGGCGTTGGGTCCCGACGGCACCATCTACGTCATGGACCGGCAGGTGCCCGCCCTGCGGGTCTACAACCCGGACGGAAGCTACCGCACCACCTTCGGACGGGAGGGCGGAGGCCCGGGCGAGTACAAGGGGCCCGACGGGGGAATGGGTGTCCTCTCCGACGGCCGCGTGCTTCTCCGCGATCCGGCCAACGCGCGTATCCAGGTCTTCGCGCCGGACGGTGAAGCGCTGGACACCTGGCGAATCCGAGGCGGGTTCAACACCTCCAGTCGAATGATCGTGGACCGCCTGGATCGGGCCTATACCATGCTCCTGCTGGACCCCGAGGCGGACGTGAGGGACTGGCAGATCGGCCTCCTGCAGCTGCTGCCCGACGGTTCGGCGGGGGATACGCTTCGAATGCCGGATTCGGGCTGGGAAGCCCCCACCATCGAGGCTCGGCACGAGGACGAAGACGGCACGAGCGTGTCGGTCAACAACGTACCTTTCTCTCCGCGGGAGGTCGCGGTTCTCAGTCCCCGGGGGTATTTCATCCACGGGATCAGCACCGCCTACTCCTTCACTCTCCTGAGACCCGACGGCCCCGTGCGTGTCGTGAAGGCCTACGACCCCGTGCAGGTTGCCGCCGGAGAGCGGGCGGAGGAAGAGGCGTTCGCCATCAGGAACATGCGCGGAACCGACCCCGGCTGGCGGTGGAACGGAGCGCCCATTCCCGACCAGAAGCCGCCCTACACCTCCATCTACCCCGGGGAGGACGGAACCATATGGGTGCGCACGTCCCAGGCAGCCCTCAAGGAGGATGACCCCGACTACGATCCCACCGACCCTCGGGCCATTGCGGACGAGTGGCACGAGCCGGCCGGATTCGACGTCTTCGACGAGGATGGCAGGTTTCTCGGGGCGGTGAAGACTCCACGGGGTTTCAGCCCCTCCCCCAACCCATCTTCACGGCGGATTGGGTCCTGGCCACCGTCCGTGACGAGCTCGACGTCCAGAGCGTGGTCAAGTTCCGTGTCAGAATCGGGGAAGAGGGCACCTCCGGCTGAACTTCTTGCGAGGTCGCGGGGTAGGGCGTGCCATGCGATCCAGGCATCCCCTGCTCTCCGATCCTCGGTTCCTGTCGATCCGAAAAGCCCTCCAGTCCCTGGACCTCGCCGCCGAGCCCCCGGCGGAGGCTTCGGTACGGGCCCAGGCGGCCGTCGCCATCGTCCTTCGTCAGACGCCGGCCCTGGAGATCCTCCTCATCCGGCGAGCGGAAGCGGAAGGGGACCCTTGGTCGGGGCACATGGCGCTCCCGGGTGGGCGACGGGACCCAGCCGACCCGGACCTCCTCCACACCGCCATCCGGGAAACGGAGGAAGAGACGGCCGTGTCGCTGGACTCGGTGGGCTCGAGGCTCGGGCGCCTGGGCTCCCTGGAGCCCGCAACACGCCGGCTGCCCCCCATCTCCATCTTCCCGTACGTGTTCGCCGTGCCCGGCAACGCCACCGCCAAGGCGGAGAGCCGGGAGGTGGACGAGGTCCTCTGGGTGCCGCTGAAGCTCCTCATGGACGCGTCGGCGTCCGAAACCGTGGAGATTCCCCTGGGCGACACCGTGCGCATCTTCCCATGCTTCCGCCTCGGAGAGCGGGTGGTCTGGGGGCTGACCTTCCGGATCCTCACGGAATTCCTCGAGACCCTGAGGGCTTCCCTGGGATCAGGCGGGGCCCATTCCCTCAGTGCCCTGGCTCTTCCACCCACTCGGCGATGAAGACGTTGGTGTTGCCGGGGTGACTCTCGTTCCGGTTGGAGGCGAAGGCCAGGTAAGCGCCGTCGGGGCTGAACATGGGGAATCCGTCGAACCCCCCGGTGAAGGTGATCCGTTCCAGTCCGGAACCGTCCACGTTCACCATGTAGATGTCGAACTCCCGACCCTGGGGATCCCCCATGTTGGAGCTGAACAGGATCTTCTGTCCCGAGGGATGGAAATAGGGGGCGAAGTTCGCTGCTCCGTTGTCCGTGACCTGGACCTGGTTCGAGCCATCGGCGTCCATGACGTAGATCTCCAGCTCCGAGGGACGGATGAGGCCCTGCGCCAGGAGCCGCCGGTAGTCGGCTACCTCCTCCGGTGAGTCCGGGTAGGACGCCCGGAACACGATCCTGCTCCCGTCCGGCGAGAAGAACGGACCTCCGTCGTAGCCGAGCCGATGGGTCAGCCGTCGTACGTCGGTTCCATCTCCCTTCATCGAATAGATGTCCAGATCCCCATCCCGCATGCTTGTGAAGACGATTCGGTCCCCCACAGGGGAAAAAGTGGCCTCCGCGTCGTAGCCCCACGTCTCGGTGAGCTGGACCGGGTGGGCTCCGTCGGCGTCGGCAGCGAAGATGTCGTAGGTGGGATAGACAGCCCAGACGTAGCCCTGGGAGAGATCCGGCTCCGGAGGACAGGCATCGTCCCAATGGTGGGTGGACGAGTAGAGGATCCTATCGCCCCCCGGGTAGTAATAGGAGCACGTGGTGCGACCCTTGCCGGTACTCACGAGCCGGGTCTCTCCGGTGGCCAGGTCCATGGTGTAGATCTGGTCGCACCCTTCGCCCTGCGCCCGGGACTGGAAGATGAGCCTCGAGCCGTCGGGCGAGAAATACGCCTCCGCGTTCTCTCCGGAGAAGGTGAGCTGCCTCAGGTTGTCCAGGTGGACTTCCCTGGGGTCTCTGAGGGAGGCGTCGGGGGTCTGGGCGGCCAGGGCGCCGGCCAGGCCGAAGAGTGTCACGCCCGTCATGATGAGCGGGCTCCGTGTCCAATGAATCAAGCCCATGTTTGAACCGAATCTGCGAGGGGAAGCGGTGACCACGTCAACCAGGGCCCGAGGGCATTCAAGGTGCATCCTTCCGGGCCTTTTTCTGGCCCTCCTGCTACCGGGACTCCCGTCGGGAAGTTCCACCCTGCTGGCTCAGCAAGGTCTCGGGTGTCCGGCGCCGGATCCCATCGTCCAGGGGCTCACCGGGCCCATGGTCTGGGTCCGATACCTCGCCGACGACCAGCTGGAGGGAAGGAGGACGGGCACAGTGGGGGCCCGCTGCGCGTCCGACTATGTCGCCGGGGTCTTCCAGGACCTCGGTCTGCGGGGCGCGGGTCCGGGAGGGTCCTACTTCCAGACCTTCGAGGTCCGGATGGGCTCGGTGCTGGGGAGGGACAATGCCCTCTTCGTCTCGGGAGAGGGCTTCCCGGTGGAGGAGGCATGGATCCCCTTCGGCTTCTCCACGTCAGCCACGGTGACCGCACCCATGGTCTACGGCGGGTCGGGCGTGAGTCGGCCCGGGGAAGCGGAGGACGCATACGCACACCTGGAGGTGGAAGGGAAGGTGGTGGTGATCGAGGCCGCCGATCCCCACGCCCCGGGGGTGACCACCATGGCGGGCGACCCCCACTTCAAGGCGTCCCTCGCGGCGGACCGCGGGGCGGCGGCGGTGGTGATCCTCCTCCCGGACGGGGACACCCTCCCGGACCCGCGGCAGGAGCAAAGACCTTCCGTGCACGCCCCGGCCATCGCCGTGGCCGGGGCGGACGCGGCGGTCGGTCAGGGAGGCGGCCGGGGCCGGCCAGGAGATCACCCTCACCACGGCCGTGGAGCCCAGGATGGTGGAGGTCCGAAACGTGGCCGCGGAGATTCCCGGGGCGATCCGACCCTGGCCCAGCGAGCTGGTGGTCGTGGGGGCCCACTACGACCACCTGGGATTCGGGGGCGAGGGCTCCCTGGCGCCCGACGCCCACGAGGTCCACAACGGCGCCGACGACAACGCCAGCGGCACCGCCGCGCTGCTGGAAGTGGCCCAGCTCATCATGGACTCCGGCCAGAAGCCGGCCCGGACGCGTTCTGTTCCTCGCCTTCACGGGCGAGGAGCGGGGGCTCTGGGGCTCGGGCGCACTACGTGGCCGAGCCCCTGCTCCCCCTGAAGAACACGGTGGCCATGCTCAACATGGACATGGTGGGGCGGCTGCGGGACAATACCCTCACGGTCTACGGCACGGGCACGGCCAAGGAGTGGCCTTCCATTCTCGAGGAGCTCAACGCTCGAGAGCCCGAGCCCTTCGTGCTCTCCCCATTCCCGACGGCTTCGGCCCCTCGGACCAGAGCTCCTTCTACGGAGCGGGCATTCCGGTTCTCCACTTCTTCACCAACACCCACGCCGAGTATCACCGTCCCGAGGACGACTGGGAGCTCATCAACGCCCCGGGGCTCGAGCGCGTGGCCAAGCTGGTGGGGGACCTCACCGAGGAACTGGCGGGTCATGGTTCCGAAACGGCCCTGGCTCTGACACCGGTGGAGGGAGCCGGTGATCCGCACGCGGGTGCCATGGCCGCAGCGGAGGAGGCGCCCACCACCCCAGGCTATGGTGCCTACATGGGCACCATCCCGGACATGACCCCTCAGGACTTCGGGGTCCGCATCACCGGCGTCCGGGAGGATAGCCCGGCTCAGAAGGCGGGACTCCGGGCCGGGGACGTGATCGTGGGGTTCGGAGGGCGGGAGATCTCGGATCTCTACGCCTACACCTACGCCCTCCGGGACCACAAGCCCGGCGACGAGGTCCAGGTGGTAGTCCTCAGAGATGGGGAGCGCCTGACGCTGACGGCGGTGCTGGGCCAGAGGTAGAGGGAGCCCTCAGCTCAGGAGCTCCATCTGCTCCTGATCGTCTTCGAGCTCGCCGGCCCCGTTCCCTGGGCCTCCGCCGTCGGGGGAGGAGGACCTCCCCGGTCCCGATCCGCCCCGAGGCCCGGGTCACTTCCACGACCCGATCTCCCGCGGCCAGCGCCACGATCCGTTTCCCCCGACTCCGCCGGTGCTGCTCGGGGACCCGGGCCACCGGGACCCGGAAGACCTTTCCGCCGGCGGAAACCACCATCACGTCTTCGGATTCCACGACCTCGAGGGCCGAGACCAGGGCCCCTGCCTCCTCGCCACCGGCCACCGCCATCGTTCCCAGCCCACCCCGGTTCTGGAGGGGAAACTCGTCGACGGGAGTGCGTCTTCCCATCCCGTCCTCGGTGATGGTCAGGAGCTGGGCGTCCCTCCGAACGAGGAGCATCCCCACGGCCCTGTCCTCCCCTTTCAGGGTCATGCCCTTCATCCCCTGGGCAGTCCTCCCCATCACCGAGATCTGATCCTCCGGGAAGCGGATCGCCCTCCCGCTCCTGGACAGAACCATCACCTCGGCGTTTCCGTCGGAGAGGGCGACATCCAGAATCTCATCCCGCTTCTTCACTCCCGCCGCGATGATGCCCCCCGCTCTGGGATTGGAGAACTCCGCCAGGCGGGTCCGCTTCATCAGGCCATTGCTTGTAAGGAACACGACAACCCGGTCCGATTCCAGGTCATCCACTGGAAGCACCGCCACGATGGGGTCGCTCCGACCCGCACCCGCAAGGGCATACAGAGACTGCCCACGGGAGGCCCTGCTCCCCTCCGGGACGTCGAGCACCGGTATGAAATAGACCTGTCCCTGCCGGGAGAAGGCGAGGATCCAGCCCTGGGTCCGGGCCGCGAACACCCTCTCGAGATAGTCCTCCTCGTAGCGGTCCATCCCCGCCAGAGCCTTCCCGCTCGTGAGCCGGCGCCTGTAGAGGTGCATGGGGATGCGTTTCACGAAGCCTTCGTGGCTCACGGTCACGACCACGTCCTCGTCCGCCACGGAGCTCTCCACCGCCGCCTCTTCCTCGCCCTCCTCCAGGAGGACCGTCCTGCGGCCATCCCCGAACCGGCTCACCACCTCGTCCAGCTCTTCCATGAGCACGTCCAACTGCTGGTCGATGCTTTCCAGGATCCCCCTGAGCTCCTCGATGCGTGCCACCAGCCCCTTGAGCCTGGCTTTCAGCTCGTCGTGCTCCAGGGAGGTGAGCCTTCCCAGGCGCATGTTGAGGATGGCGTCGGCCTGCACCTCGCTCAGCCCCAGGCGGTCCTGGAGCCCCCGGGAGGCCTGGGGCCGGTCCCTGGATTTCCGGATGATGGCGATCACCTCGTCGATCCTGTCCAGGGCCACCAGGAGGCCCTCGGTGACGTGCCGCTCGGCCTCCGCTCGTTCCAGATCGTGCCGGGACCGCCTTCGGATCACCTCGAGCCGGTGGTCCCGGTAGTGCTCCAGGATCTCTTTGAGGTTGAATTCCCTCGGCTGGCCCCGGTCCAGGGCCAGCAGGTGGGCACCGAAGGTCGCCTGGAGGTAGGTTCGCTTGAGGAGCACCCGAAGCACACGCTTGGCGTCGGCCCCGCGCTTGAGCTCCAGGACCAATCTCATTCCATCCCGGTCCGACTCGTCCCGAAGCTCCGAGACCTCCTCGATCTTGCCCCGCCTGGACAGATCCGCGATCTGATCGATGATCTTGGACTTCGACACGCCGTAGGGCAGCTCGGTGACCACGAGCTGCTGCTTCCCACCCCTGAGAGCCTCCTTCACGACCCGGGCTCTCATCACCAGCCGACCCCGGCCGTTGTGGTACATGTCGCGGATACCCTCCCTTCCGACGATGAATCCGCCGGTGGGGAGATCCGGGCCCGGGAGGACCCTCATGAGATCCTGGATGGTGCACTCGGGATCGTTCACCAGGATCCGGACCGCCGCACCCACCTCCTTCAGGTTGTGGGGAGGGACGTTGGTGCTCATTCCAACCGCGATCCCCGCACTCCCGTTCACCAGGAAGTTGGGGAACAGGCCCGGGAGCACGACGGGTTCCTGGAGACGGTTGTCGAAGTTGGGGCCCCAATCCACCGTCTCCTTCTCGATGTCCGAAAGGAGTTCCACCGCCGGAGCCGCGAGGCGGGCCTCGGTATACCGGTACGCCGCCGCCGAGTCCCCGTCGATGGATCCAAAATTCCCCTGCCCGTCCACGAGGGGATACCGGAGCGAGAAGTCCTGAACCATGCGGACCAGAGTGTCGTAGACCGCGGTGTCACCGTGGGGGTGGTATTTCCCCAGGACGTCTCCCACCACCGTGGCGCTCTTCTTGTACGGCCGTTCCGGACTCAGTCCGAGCTCGTACATGGCGTACAGGATGCGCCGATGCACCGGCTTCAATCCGTCCCGAACATCCGGAAGCGCTCGCTGAACGATGACGCTCATGGAGTAGTCCAGGAAGGACTCCTTCATCTCTTCCTCGATGAGGCGGGAGAGAACCCTCCCTCTCTTTTCGGCCGCGGCCATTCCTTCTCTTCACTCGTTCAGGGTGATGGATTCCGGCATTCTCCGGCTCCGAACCGTAGAGCTTCGGGGAAGCGGCCTCAAGGTCCCAGAATCGGGGAAGGCTGGCAAGGCCGGAACGGGACCGGGTTCCCGTCGAGAGGGGAATGGGGAACGGAAGGAAGAGAGGCGAGGCGCCCCGGTCCGGGTCCGGGAGAGCGGGACAGCCGGCCTCTGGCCGCCTCAGCCCGGCTCGCCGCCCTCGCCGGTCAGGAGCCGGAGAACCTGCTGCCTCAGGTGCTCGGGGCAGACCTCGGACCCCCGCGACCGGTGGAGGGCCTCCCGGAATCGCTCCTCGAGCCGCAGGTGGGGGAAACACCCCTTGCAGATGGAGAAGTGATGGGCGACCTCCTCGTGGGACACGTGATCCAGCTCCCCGTCGAGGTACTCCTGGACCCGCGCCAAGGCCTCTGCGCAGGAGATGACCGTTCCGGAGTGGGGTGAGTCCGCGCCGGACGCCGCGGGGGTGGAGTCGGGTGAGGACACGCCAAGGAGCCTGGTCAGCCGATGGAAGAAGCTCGCGATCATACTTCAGCCCTCCTCGGGCCCGGCCTGGATGTATCCCTGGGAAACTGCGAACTCGTAAAGGGATTTCTGCAGCATGCGCCGCCCCCTGAACAGTCGACTCTTGACGGTACCCACCGGTACGCCCGTCATGTCGGCGATCTCCTGATAGGAGAAGCCCTCCAGGTCCGAGAGGATCACGGCGGACCGGTATTCCTCGGGAAGCTCCTGAATGTGCTCGAGGACTTCATCATCGACGATGGAATCGAAGAACGCTCCCTCGGGGTCCTTCTCCACGGCCTTGACCCAAACCGGATTCACGACTTCGAAGGGCCCCGATTCCCGGTCGACGTTCTCTGCCACGATCTCATCGAGCCTCTGGCTCCTCTCCCACTGACGCAGATAGACGTTCCTGCAGATGGTAAATAGCCAACTCTTGCATTGGGTTCCCGGCGTGTACTGATCCCAGGACCGAAAGGCTCTCAGGTAGGTCTCCTGGACCAGGTCTTCGGCCATGTCCCGGGAGCCCGAGAGCCGCAGTGCGAAGCGGAAGACCGCGTCCATGTGGGGGATCGCTTCCTTCTGGAAGGAAGCGTAGGCCTTCTCGTTCGGCTCCTTCGGAGGGGCATCGGTCACGGAGGGCTCAGCTGGGAAAGACGAAGCTGGCAGCGACGGCGGGGGTCACGGGCGAGCCCGTCACCACTTCGATGAGAGCCTCCATCTCCTCCCCCATCGCCGAGAGCCGGGCCAGAACCGCCAGGGTGTGCGCATAGAGAAAGTACGCCTCCACCGAGGATTCGTGGGCCGGGTGGGTCGCGACGATGGAGAGATCCATCTCGTCTTTGAGGTTGTCAACGATGGCGGTGAGTGCCCGGAGGACCTGCCGTTGCTCCCGGAGAGTCTCGATGACCAGGTCCCCCGAAAGTCGGGGGAGGAGGGCGGACGCCTCTCTTCGGCCCTCGGGGGGCGCGAGCACGGCGGGGCCCCCCTCCCGGCTTCGATTGAGGAGAGACGTCACCCCCTGCCTCAGGGCAGCGAGCTCCTCGAAGTTGCAGTGAAGAATCATGGCTCCAACTCCTCCCACCCACTACTCCTCCATACCGGCGGCATCCGGGTTTGTTTCAATTCTCGCCGCCCCCGGTGGCCGTGTCATGGAGGAAGAGGGGCACCGACACCTGGTGTTCCCCATCCACCGACACATCGAACGCGTACCGACCCGCCCTGGCGAACACCAGGCGCTCCATGTTGATGACCTGGGGGATTCGTACCCGGCCGCCCGCCACCGCCGGTCCGGGGCCCACCTTCAGGTCTCCGTTCAGGCGCACGACTTCTTTGCCCTCGGGATCGGAGAGGCGGATCTGAATGGCGTGGGCACCCGCCTCGTTCATGGACGCGGCAAACCTCAGGACCAAAGCCACGTGGGGATGCTGGGCCGGGAATCTCGAAGTGGAGATTCTGTCGAAGATCCCCAGGATGTTCAGTTTCCCCGCAGAATCCACGGTGGCGGCGTCCGCCAGTACAGCCAGATCGATGTCCACAGCCGTCCTACCCTTTCACCAGTTGATCCCCGAGCGCCAGCCCGACCACGAGATCCAGCGCCACATGAGCCGTCACCGCCGGCCAAAGGGTGCCCCAGGCCAGGAACGACGCCGCGAAGAGGAATCCCAGCACGCCGGTGCGCAGGATTCCCATCCAACCCTGGTAGGCATGGAGGACTCCGAACGCAATGGAGGACACCAGGGCAGCCCCCCAACTCCAACCCAATAGAAGGGTGAGGGCAGGAACAAGGTACCCCCGATACGCCGCCTCCTCCCCGACGCCCGCCCCGAGGGAGAGGCCGACGAAGACCAGCTTCTCGAGCCGGCTCCGGGGCAGAAGCTGCCTCAGGAGACGGGTCTCGGGAATTCCCAGCCGTGTTCTGAAGATCAGAAAGACCCACACGAGCGCCATTCCCGCCAGGAAGAGTCCGAAACCCTTGACGGCCACCTCCCCCATGGGTGCGGGCCCCAGGCCCATGCCTTCCATCCCCCATCGTCTCGAGGCCAGAGCCAACGCCCCCCCACCGAGGAGTAGAATCACGAGGCCGGAGGAGAGGTAGACGGGAAGACGGAACAGATCCTCCTCCTCCTGAACGAGAGGCAGCTGGATCACGGCCAGGACCGGGAGAAGTTCGGAGAGGAGCACCAGGTAGAGCGCGTCCGCGATCCCCAGGGGCGTCAGCAGCCATGCGATGGAGAAGAGGAGAACGGAAAAGACCGCCGTACCCGCCAACACGCTCCGCCCTCCCCCTCCTTCCCGGCTCAAGGCCGGTCCCGATCCTGGCGGGTGCTCCCGCCACCGGCGCTCGAAATCCGGGAACCCACCTCCTCCACGGCCCCCAGCGTCTCCCGCACGTCCACCCAAGTGGAACGATAGTTGAGGATGGCGAGGCGCAGGGAGAACACGCCCCGAAGGCGGGTGGACGACATCATAGCCCTCCCCGAAGCCACGATCTCCTCCTGGATGGCCAGGTTCAGGGCCTCGAGGACCTCGGCGTTCCCATCTCCGTTCGGGGACCGGAAGCGGAAGCACACGATCCCCAATGAGGCCGGCCCCAGCGTTTCCAGGAGAGGAGACTCCTGGATGTACGCCTCGGCTCTCCTCGCCAGCTCCATCCCGTGCCGGATGGCATCCCGAAAGGCCCCGAGACCCAGCGCCTGTATGGACATCCAGATCTTGAGAGCCCGAAAGCCCCGGGTCAGCTGCAGGCCCCGGTCCGCGAAGTTGACCTGCTCCCTTCCCAGGTCGATATCCTGGAGGTATTCCGGCATGATGTGAAAGGCTTCCTCCAACGGTCTCGTGTCCCGGACCATCAGGCAGCCCGTCTCGTAGGGCTGAAAGAGCCACTTGTGCGGGTCGAGGGTTACGCTGTCCGCCGCTTCCATCCCTCCGAAGAGCTCCTTCCCCTCCGGGGTCAGGATGGCAAAGCCCCCGTAGGCGGCGTCCACGTGGAGCCAGGCATTCTCCCGGCGAGCCAGGGCCCCCAAAGGGTCCAGGGGATCCACGGCCCCGGTATTGGTGGCTCCACCGTTGGCGCAGACGCAGACCGGCCGCAAGCCTCTCTCCCGGTCTTCCACGATGGCCCGGCCGAGGGCCTCCACATCCATCCGGAACGCGGCGTCGGTGGGCACCTTCCGGATGCGCTCGGAGGGAATGCCTGCGATGCGTGCCGCGCGCTCCAGGGAGCTGTGGCCCTGGTCGCTGATGTAGACCATTCCATTGGGTGGGTTCCCCGCCCACTCCCTGGCGGTCACCAGGGCACAGAGATTCGCCGCCGACCCCCCCGAGGTGAGGATCCCTCCACCCGTCTCGGGAAAGCCCAACCAGGTGCGGAACCAATCCAGGACCACCAGCTCGAGCTGACTGGGGCCGGCGGATTCCAGCCAGGTGCCCTGGAAGATGTTGAAGCCGGTGGCGAGGAAGTCCGCCAGGATGGAGGGCCAGGTAGGCGACGAAGGGATGAAGGCGAAGAACCGGGGGTGGTCGATCCGGCCCGCCTTCGGAAGGATCTCCCGGGTCACCTGGTCCAGGATCCACTCCATCTCTCGAGGCGATTCTGGCGGGGGGCCCGCGATTCGGCCCTCGAGCTCCCGGCGGCTCCCTCCCTCCCAGGCCGCCTCCTGGCCCAGGCCTGCCCATCGGTCCAGGACGAGGTCGACGACCCTGTGGCCCAGGCGGCGCATCTCCTCAGGGTCCATCTCCAGACCCGAGCCTGCCGCCGGTGTTTGCTCCTCCCTCACCGCGTCCCTCCCAGCAGATGGATCACTGCCCTCCTCCCGAGGTGGTCCGTTGACGATTCGATCAAGCTATCTTAGTGTCTCGCCGTTTGCGTGGCAGGCCCAGTGCGAACGAAGGGACCTCCATCCTGGACTCAACGAGACCGCCATGTCCACCGATCGACTAGCCACAAAGAGGGTGTTCAGGGTCATCGACGCCATGGACCTGCCCCACCGGGGTCAACTCCTCCGGCTACGCCTTGCAGAAGGCGCAGCGCCACCTGTTCGGGAGCTGAAGGGGAGTCGCCTGCTGGCCCGATCCCCCGACGGCCAGGAGCAGAGACTGCGGGTCCTCGAGTTCGCCGCGATCGGAGGTCGCCCTTCGGATCGTCGCCTCGCCCGGACCGGTCGAATCGATCTTGTCGTCGATTCGGAGGACGGGCGGACCCGGCCCTCGGTCTCCCTTCGCTGGGAGGTGACGGGCCCCCTCTGAGTCCCCGGAGCTCCCGGCGACGGACCTGCGCTGATCAAAGGGCCCGGCTCGGGAGCGTTCCGAGCCAGGCCCTCGCCGTCATGGAGACCGCGGGCCTCCACTCCACCACCCTAATCTTTCTTCGATTCCCTCAGGCCGGGGGGCTCCCTGGAGAAGGTCTCCATGAACCACTGCCGGTACTTCTCCGGACCTTCGGGATCGTCCTGCAGCCATGCCTCGTGGGCCTCGGGGAAGTCCTTCGCTCTCGCCGTGAGGATCATGGCTTTCAGGTAGCCGTTCTCGTTGGAGTAGAGGATCTCGTCGAGGGGCTCGTACGCCGCCGCGTCATAGACCCCCCTGGCCAGGAGCCACGAATCGGACACCCTGGAGAGGATGGCCCGCTCCAGGGGGAACCCCTCGGCATCGGCGTACTCCGGCAAGAACTCCGCCAGCCGGCCCAGGACCTTCATGAGGTGAAGGTGGGCATACACCTCGTAGACCTGACCGGCTTCCGGAGACTCCCGGAGCTCTACCCCGATTTCCGCCGTGTCCCCGTGGATCAACAACGACTCCCACGGATACGCCGGCGTGTCCCGGTCCACGACCTGGATGAAGAAGCCGGGGTCGGCACGGATGTTCTCCTGCTCCGCCCGGAACCAGGTGTCGATCTCCCGGAGCCTGTCCTTCTCCGGGAAGATACGGGCTCCGGACCGGATCACGATGGGCCTCGGCTCGGGGAGCGGAGGGGGCCCCCCGGAACAGGCGGGAATCCCCATGACGAGGGCGGCACTGCTGACACCGACGAAGATCCTGCGGAACCGCATTCCGAGTATTGCAGGAGCCACAGATCGCATTGATTCTTCTCCGGAGACCGTGTGGTAACCCGATTCAGTGAGACATGAAACCCCCATCACCCTCCAGGGGATCCCGATCGAGAATCTTGACACTCGCGCTCTTTTCGTTGGAATTGTCTACACGACATAACGATACGGACTCACAATGATTACCGAACTTTTCGATATGGCTGACGGCACGACGGGGTTCAAGGGTCCGCAGAGCATGACGCCCGAGGAGCTGGGCGACACTCTGGCCCGCCTCGTGTGGGAGAGTTTCACCGACTTCATCGCGGATGGAGACGCGGAGGTCCTCCTGGGAGACCTTGGCCTCACGGGGGAGGACGGGGTTCCCGTGGAGGCCCCCGCGGAGGAGATTCTGATCTTCCTCATGTGGGCTCACACCCGGGGACTCCAGCTGGCCTTCGTCGGCCGATCCGATCTCTCCCTGGTCCGGGAAGGCCTGGACGCCTTCCATTCCGCCATCTTCCAGGACATGGTGGACAACGGGACCCCGAGAGCGCAGCTGCCCATCTTCGAGCAGCACGTGAGCGCTCGGTACGCCGAGTACTACGCGGCAGCGGAGCGATCGGACCATGACCTCGGGAGGGCCGTGGCCAGACACCTGGCCGGTTCCGAGCGCGGCCCGGACTCCTTGGCGCTGGCACTCACGGAGCGGGCCATCGAAGTGGCCAACCCCCTCAGGGACTTCCTGGAGGATGTGGAGCTAGTTCACTAGTGTCCTGACTCGGGACACCAGGTGGTCGGGCGCTCCGTCACAGACCCAGGGAAGACCGGATCAGGGGACTCATGCGCTCCGGCGTCCACGGTGGATCGAAGGTCAGCTCCACCTCCGCCTCCTCCACACCCTCCAGCTTGGCGATGGCCAGCCGGGCTTGATCCACGATCTCCCCGGCCACCGGACAGAGGGGGGTGGTGAGCGAGATGATGGCCTTCACACCACCCTCCCGGACCTGGATGTCATAGACCAGACCCAGCGTCACGAGGTCCAGGTTCATCTCCGGATCCTTCACGCCCTTCAGGGCGTCTCGAACGGCCTTTTCCGATACCACTGGATACCCCTTATTGCCTCCGGACGAAAACGACGGACACCTCGGGATCCCCGTCGGGCTGGGCCCTCCGCAGGGCCTTCTGGAGTAACGTGACCACCTCCCCGACCGGCTTCCCCTGAAGGGATGCGACCAGGTCCGCGGCGCCACGGAAGATTCCCGGGGAAGCCTCCGAGAGTAGGATTACCGCATCTCCCACTCCCAGTTCCATCCGCTGGGTCCCATAGAGGAAACCGTCCAGCATTCCGAGGGGAGGGCCATGACTCGTGAATTCCTGGAACACCCCGTCCCTTCGGATGATGGCCCCGGGGCAGCGCCCGGCGCCGGCCCATTCCACCCCGGCCCCGGACGGGAGCAGCACACCCGCCTCTACGTACTGATCCATGCCCTCGACGGACGAGACCGCAAGGCCGGAATTGACCCTGGGGAGCAGGCCCTCGAGGTCGTCGTGATCCCGGGCGAGCTCCCTCAGGAGACTCCGGGCGACGGCCAGGTAGTGCCCGGGGGGTAGACCCTCCCCTTGCACGCTCAGGCTGGTCAATCCGGTTCGGCCGTCCTTGAGCGTGAAATGATCCCAGATCGTGTGGCCTCGACCCTCGTCCACCAGGCTCGTTCCGGCTGCGATGTCGAATCCATGGATACGGGGAGCCTGCCGTGGAAGAAGCCCTCGCTGGATACGGCGGCTCAGACCGGCCGAATCGGCTTGGGGTGAAGGGGCTGTGCCGGGCTCGGCCGAGGCAGTGTCTGCGGATCCGAGTCTGCGAAGAGCTTTGGACACGGAGGCCAGAACCCCCAGGGCGAGGTCACGCTCGGCCAGGAGCCGGCCAAGACTCTCCCCATCCATCCGAAGAAGTGTCGTCGCCTCCGTCGCCCGGGCGGACGTGGTGTGAGAGAGCGGGCCCCACAAGGCGGCCTCGCCGAAGAACCCGGCGACCCCGCAATGGGCCACGCCGGCCACCTGGACCTCGGGATGCTCCGAGAGGAGGTCCACGCCCCCGCTGCGGACGACGAAGAGGGCGTCCCCCGGGTCCCCCGCCCGGAGGACGTACTCGCCGGCCTCCACCCTCGCCTCCCGGGTCATGGCTACCACCCGGTCGAGGGCCTCCTCGGGCAGGCTTTCGAAGAAGGGCACCCCTCGGAGGAAGGGGAGGAGATCTTCAGGGGCAAGGCTGCGATCTTCGACCTGCACGGCCATCTCTCCAGTAGGAAGAGCCAACCAGACGGGGCTCGTCATAGGACCGATTCCCAATCTAAGCCCGGGGGAGGGCCGAAACAGCCCCTCCTCCAGCAAGGATCCGGTGTCAGGTCTTGACCCGACCCTTTTCGGTGCCATTCTACCTGCTAGGCTCCGCGCCAGACCCCGGGGACCGAACGGACCCGAAGTCGGGCCTGATCCTCTCACCAGCGACCCTCGAGGACCCATGTGCCGAAAGATAGCCGTCAACACCGGGGGCGGTGACGCTCCGGGACTCAACGCCGTGATTCGGGCCGTGGTCCTCTCGGCCATCAACGAAGGATGGGAGGTCTACGGGATCCGGGACGGCTTCGGCGGTCTCCTGAACGACGCCCGTTACGACGGAGCCGGCGTGGTTCGCCTCACCGCGGACTCGGTGAGCGGAATCACCCATACGGGCGGTACGATCCTGGGAACCTCGAATCGCGGGAATCCAATGAGGTGGCCCAAGAAGCAGCCCGACGGCTCCGTGATCGAAATCGATCGGTCCGACGAGATCATCGAGGAGTTCCACAAGAGGGGCCTGGATTGCCTCATTGCCATCGGGGGGGACGGCTCGCTGGCCATCGCCCGACGGCTTCGGGACAAAGGCCTCCCTGTCATCGGCATTCCCAAGACCATCGACAATGACCTGGGCTCCACGGTCATGACCTTCGGGTTCCTCACCGCCGTGGAGACCGCCACGGATGCCATCGACAAGCTCCACTCCACCGCCGAAGCCCACAAGCGGACCTTCGTCGTGGAAGTGATGGGCCGGAACGCCGGCTGGATCGCCCTTTTCGCCGGTGTGGCGGGCACCGCCGACGTGATCCTCATTCCGGAGATTCCTTACTCCCTCGACCGGGTTGCGGCGAAGATCCGGTCCCGGTATGACCATGGACCGGAGTTCGCCATCGTCGTGGCCGCCGAGGGGGCCAAGCCCGTAGGGGGAGAGGCTTCCCTCGTGGAGGAGGCCAAACCGGGGCAGGAAGCGCGGTACGGGGGATTGGCCGACCGGCTCGCGGGTGAGATCGCCGAGCGCTCCGGCGTCGAGACTCGCTCCCTCGTCCTGGGTCACCTCCAGCGGGGCGGGCAGCCCATCTCCTACGATCGCCTCCTGGCCCTTCGGTTCGGGTCCGCGGCCATCGAGCTGGCGAAGCGCGGAGACTTCGGCGCCATGGTGTCCCTGGATCCCCCCGATGTCCGGGCGGTGCCCCTCGGGGAGGCTTTGGCCAGCCCCAAGACCGTCCCCGTGCATGGGGACATCGTCCGCACGGCCCGGGCCCTGGGAATCAGCTTCGGCGACTGAGGGTAGCGTTCGGCCTTTCCCCAGGCGCCACCATCCCTATCTTGCCCCTTCCGCCCTCGCGGGGCGGGTCGCTTCCTTCCATCTCACCGGGAGCCGAGCATGTGCCGCACAATCCTGCACCGGATCCCCTCCCCAGCACAGGGAGGCCACTCTCCGTCGTCCAACCCACGAGGGCGCACACTCCTGTCGTCGCTCTCACCGGGCCACCCACTTTCGGGCATCGGTACTCTCCTGGTACTGGCTCTGGGTCCCTCCCTCCTTGCTCCCCGGCTCGCCGCGGGTCAGTCCGTGGCCCAGGCCGAGCCGGAGGTGGCGACGCGGTTTGAATTCCCCCTGACCATCGCCTCCATCATGCGGGGGCCGGAGCTGGTGGGGCAGTCCCCCTCGGGAATTCGTTGGACCGACGACTCCCGGTGGGTCTACTTCCGCTGGCTTCCCGGAGGCCACCAGTGGGACGATAGCCCGGAGCTCTACCGCGTACCGGCCTCGGGAGGAGAGCCCGAGAGGGTTCCCGACGAGCTGGCCGATTCGGTGGCCATCGTCACCGCCGGCGGGGACTTGACCCGGAACCGCGAGCTCCGGGTCTCCTCGGTGGATGGAGACCTGTACCTGGTCACGCGAGCGTCGCTCCGGGTCCGCCGCCTCACCGAGACCCTGGAAGGCGAGGGTAATCCCCTCTTTTCCGCCGACGAGGAGTCCATCTTCTTCATCGAGTCCGGGAACGTCTTCCAGATGGCTCTGGACGAAGGAAGGGTCCGCCAGCTCACCGACATCCGGCCGGGCCCCGGTCCGAGGGAGGGAGCGGAAGCCGAGGGCCAAAGGGCCTTCCTGGAGGAGCAACAGGAGCAGCTATTCGAGCACATCCGGCGTCTTCAGGCCAGGGCGGAGGCGCGGAGCGCCGAGCGGGACTCGGCCGCCGCCGAGCTCCGGCCCCAGCCCACCTACCTCGCCAATGGCGAGCGGGCCGGGACTCTGGTGCCGAACCGCACCGGTACGTATGTGGCTCTCTCCGCCATGCGCCCCGCCCAGGGAGCCCGGAACACTCTCATTCCGGAGTGGATCACCGAATCGGGGTATACCGAGGAGATCAACGGGCGCACCAAGGTCGGGGATGTGCAGGGTAGCGCCCGGATGGGCCTCCTGGACGTATCCACGGGTGAGGTGGAATGGCTCGACCTCTACCCCCTCGATGATCAGGGAGGGGAAGGGGGGAATGCCGCCCGGCAGGAGCAGCCCGACCTGGCCAACGCTTCGTTCGGCGGGTGGAACGACGCCGGAACAAGAGCCCTCTTCGCCAGCGTCTCCTTCGACAACAAGAACCGGTGGATCTTCTCCGTGGAGGCGGCCACGGGTCAGGCGACCCTGTTGGACAGCCTCCACGACGAAGCCTGGGTCGGGGGCCCCTGCTCCCGGTGCATGGGTTGGATTCCGGGATCGGACCGCGTCTACTTCGTGAGCGAAGCCACGGGATATGCCCACCTGTATGCCGTGGACGCCGACGGGTCGGGTCGGGCCCAGCTGACCCGGGGCGATTGGGAGGTGCTCAACGTGGAGATCCCCGAGGATCGCAGCCGCTTTCTCCTGCGGACCAACGAGGGCTCCCCCTTCGACGAACACGTATACACCATGGCGTTCGATGGCTCGGACAAACGGGCCATCACCTCCGGGATTGGGAGTTTCGACGCCACTCTCTCCCCCAACGGACGGCGCATGGCCGTGGTTCATTCCAGGGCCAATCGCCCCGAGGAGCTCTTCCTTGCGGATTTCCGGCCCGGTGCCGAGCTGGACCAGGTCACCGTGTCCCCCACTGCCGAATGGCTCACGTTCCCCTGGCTGGAGCCCGAGATCATCCAGTTCACCGCTCAGGACGGCACCCAGGTGCCCGCCCGGATCTACCGGCCCCGGGAAGTGGGTGCGGAGCCCAATGGCGCGGCAGTCCTCTTCGTCCACGGGGCGGGATACCTCCACAACGTCCACCACTATTGGTCGTCGTATTACCGGGAGTACATGTTCAATCACTTCCTGGCCGCCAACGGGTACACGATTCTGGACATCGACTATCGGGGATCCGCCGGCTACGGCCGCGACTGGCGCACCGCGATCTACCGATGGATGGGCGGCAAGGACCTGAGTGACCAGGTGGACGGGGTACGCTACCTCGTGGAGAACGAGGGGATCGATCCCGAGCGTGTGGGGCTGTACGGGGGGTCGTATGGTGGCTTCATGACGCTCATGGCCCTCTTCACCGAACCGGATGTCTTCAAGACCGGCGGCGCTCTTCGTTCCGTGACCGACTGGGCCCACTACAACCACGGCTACACCAGCGACATCCTCAACCAGCCCCAGGAGGACGTGGAAGCCTACGAGAAATCCTCGCCCATCTACTTCGCCGAGGACTTCAAAGGCTACCTCCTCATCGCACACGGGATGGTGGACACGAACGTCCACTTCTCCGACGTGGTGCGGCTGGCCCAGCGCCTCATCGAGCTGGGAAAGGAGAACTGGGAGTTGGCCGTCTACCCGGTGGAGAACCACGGATTCGTGGAGCCGGCGAGCTGGTCCGATGAGTACCGGCGTATCTTCGAGCTCTTCGACCGGACCCTCAGCGCACCGGGGTGCACCGACGACGGTGGGCTCTGTCCCGTGCGTCTGGGTGGGGGCTGAGGCCGGAGGCCGGGAGCCGCCGGCCGAACCCTACCCGCCTCGGAGCACGTCCACCGGATTGATCCTGGCCGCCCGCCGAGCCGGAACGAGGGCTGCCATGATTCCCACGGCCAGGAAGGTCACGGCCACGCCCACGAAGGTCGTGGGGGAGCGAGGGTCCGATCCAACGAGGATGAGGCCCAGAATGGGGGCAGCGATCCAGGCGACGAGGAGACCCGCCCCCATGGCCGGCAGGAGCTGGCGGAGCGCCACGCCGAGAATCTCCTGGGCCAGCCTCCGGCCATCCGCTCCCACGGCCAGGCGGACCCCCATTTCCCTGCGGCGCTGGCGGACCCGAAAGGCCAGGAGACCGTAAAGGCCCACCCCGGCCACCAGGAGTCCCGCCAGCCCACCGCCGAGGGCGAGGGCGGACATGGCCCGCGGTACCCGGATCATGTAGGCGTGGGCGTCCGCCAAGGTCCTCATCGACCAGACTGGAAGCTCCCTGTCCACGTCCGCCACCGCCCTGCGCACCTCGGGAGCCAGGGATAGGGGATTCGGCCCCGCCCTCACCAGGAGCATCACGTCCTGAGCCGCGACCTGAGAGAGGGACAGGTAGACCCGATCCCTGGGGAGACCCGGACCGCCCCCGAGGTCCACGTCCTCCACCACGCCCGCGATGGTGAACCAGGCCGCACTGTCGGCCCCGGCGATCCTCACCCTCGTCCCGAGGGCCTCTTCTCCGAGAGAGAAGCGCCGAACGAAGGCTTCGTTCACCACCGCCACGGGCAAAGCCCCCTCGCCGTCGGCGTCTTCCAGCCCACGACCCTCCTCCACTCCCAGGCCCAGAACCGCGAAATATCCGGGGCTTACGGCATTCCAGAGAACCCGGGGCCGGTCCTGAGGCCGCTGGGGCGGTCGGCCCCCGATCTCCATGGAGCTCCAGCGCTCCATGTACCCCGGTCCCCCGAGGGCGAGGGCCGCGCTGCGGACGCCCCTGAGGCCTCCCAGGCGGCTCTCCACCTCCTCGAGACGGGCCGTGCGCTCCGCCGACGAAACCCCGGCCTCGGCACCCGTTCCCATGGATGCGACGAGAATCTCGTCGCCCGGAAGGCCCCGACCGAAATCCCGGACACGAGCGAGGCTCCTGCCCGTGAGGCCGGCGGCCACCAGGGCCGCGCACGAGAGCGCCAGCTGGAGGGAGACGAAGCCTCGGCTCCATCGCCCCCCCCCTCCCACCACGGCTCCGGCGCCTCCCTCCTTGAGAACGCTCTGGAGGTCCGCCCGAAGAATCCGGATGACGGGAAGCGTGCCGGCGAAGAGAGCGGTCCCCGCCACCAGGCAGGTCGTGAATCCGAGGACCCGACCATCAACGGCCATGCGCATCCAGAAGTATCCGAAATGCTCGGCGGCCAGCCGTTTCTGAATGGCGTCCACGCCCACCCAGGCAAGGAGGAGGCCACCCAGGCCCCCGAGGAGTGCGATGAGGAAGGCCTCGAGGAGGAGCTGGGCACCGATCTGCACACGATCCGCACCCAGGGCCGACTGGACCGCGAGGAATCGTACCCGCTCGGTCGCCCTCACCAGGAGGAGATTGGCGACGTTGGAACACGCAATGAGAAGGAGCGCCAGCGCAACCAGGACGAGGGCGAGAAAGGCCATCCCCTCCCCGCTCTCCCCCCGTCCGCGAGTGAAGGGACCCACCTCCAGGACCCCTCCCCTCTCCCCGGGTTCTCGCAGCACGTCTTCCCTCGACCAACGGCCGGCGAGGTCGACCTCCGCCGCTTCCTGAGACGCGCCGGCCGCCAGCCGCCCCACGACCTCCACCGGCACGGTATCCGTGGCCCGCTCCGCGAGACCTACCCACGCATCCTGGTTGAAGGGGAAGGCGAATCCCTCGGGAAGCACGCCGCTCACCGTTCGGGGCTCCCCGGCGAAGCTCACCACACGACCCAGAATCCCCGGATCTTCCTGGTATACCTCCTGCCACAAACGGTGGCCCAGGAGGATCGTGGGTCCCTCCTCAGGAGAAGGGATCCGCCCGAGGACGGGCTGGACGCCCAGGAGGGGGAAGACCTCCGACGTCACCGCCGCTACGGACACTCTCGTTGCCCCGGCCGCCGGATCCACGAGAGTCCCTCCCACCACCCGAAAACCACCCAGGCCGGAGAGCGCGCCGCTGTCCCGGAGCGTGACCAGGTCCCCCAGTGTGACCGGGACGGGAGCCCCATCCAGGGAGGGCTGACGGACCTCGAGCTTGATCACCCGGTCTCCGTGGGGCACGGGGAGGGGCCTCAGGGCCCCCGCCAGGAGGCTGAAGAAGATGGCCGGGGCGGCAAGGCCGAGAGTCAGGACTCCCACAGCCACCGAGGTCGTACCCGGGGATCGCAGGAGACTTCTCCAGGCCAGGCGGATCGCCAACGCCGGGTGGAAGGACCGGGCCTTTCCCCGGCTGCCTCGGGCCGTCTCCGCGTGGGGAGTCATCTCTGCTCTCGATCCAGGGGAGTGAGGAACGTCATTGTGCCCGCCCTCTACGGACCCTGAGCGCCGGAGGATTCGTCGGCTACGATCGCGGGCGAACCTACCAGCCGGCTCAGGACGGTGCCCACAACCACCACCACGCCCGCGCCCACCACGTTGTAGTAGAGCCAGGAGATGTCCGTGGTGAGGGACACGAGGAAGACCGACCCCATGCCCGCCAGGAGGCCCACCGTCGCCCCCGTCCCGTTGGAGCCCCGGACGAAGAAGGCCAGGAGGAAGACTCCCAGGAGCGACCCATAGAAGAAGGACCCCACCTGGTTCACCGCCTCGATGAGAGACCCGAGCTGCCCGGCGTACAGGGCTATCCCGAAGGCGAAGAGGCCCCAGAAGAGCGTGGCGAGTCTGGACACCCGCAGATAGTGGGCATCGGAGCTGCCGGGCCTGAACCACCTCCGGTAGAAATCCATGACCGTCGCACTGGACAGGGCGGTGATCTCCGAGTCCAGGGAGGACATGGCGGCGGCGAAGATCACCGCGATGAGAATCCCCAGGAGCCCCTTCGGGATGTAATCGATGATGTACGTGGGGAAGACGTAGTTCACGTCGTTGGAGGCCGTTCCCCTCACCTGGGTCACCAGCTCCTTGGCCCGTGCCCTCAGCTCCCTGAGCTGACCGTCGGAGCGCTCGATAGCCCTCCGCCAGGCGCGGACGTCCCCGCCCCGGTGCCGCTCCTGCAGAAGGCGGAGCGTGAGGGCGCGGCGCTCGGCGTGGACCC
Organism: uncultured Gemmatimonadales bacterium; assembly: GCA_963751255.1. GTDB lineage: Bacteria > Gemmatimonadota > Gemmatimonadetes > Longimicrobiales > Gaopeijiaceae > CAVVTW01. The sequence continues at coordinate 25,021 of CAVVTW010000024.1, forward strand.
GGGCCTGCTCCTCCTCGAGAAAGCTCAGCTCCGGCGCTCGAGGGCTGGCCTCAACCGCCTCGATCTCGGCCCGGCTGAACACCAGGGGCGGCCGCTGGAAGTGATAGAAGACGAAGAGGAGGACGCCGATGGACAGGATAAGGACCTGCATCGGCACCTTGAGGAACGCGTTGAAGATGAGGGAGAGCCGACTGTCCTTGAGCGAATGGGCCGTGAGGTAACGCTGGACCTGGCTCTGGTCGGTCCCGAAGTAGGCCAGGAAGAGGAAGAACCCCCCCAGAAGCCCCGACCAGAGGGTGTAGGTCTCCGTCGGATCCCAGGAGAGGTCGATGCTTCGCCACATCTCCTGGATCCCCCCGATATAGATCGCGTCCCCCACGTCGACGCCCGGGGGAAGGTTCGAGAAGAGGGCCACCAGAGCCACGGCGATTCCCCCGAACACCATGAGCATCTGCACGACGTCGGTCCAGATCACGGCCGTGATCCCTCCCACCATGGTGTAGCCAATGGTCACCAGGGCCATGATCAAGATGGTCAACCGCTCGTCCCAACCCAGGATGACCGACAGCACGATGGCCGGGGCGTAGAGGATGATCCCGGCACCCATTCCACGGGAGAGGAGGAAGAGGGAACCGGTGAGGGCGCGGGTCTTGGGGTCGAATCGCTGCTCCAGGTACTCGTAGGCGGTGAAGACGCGGGCCCGGTAGAAGAAGGGCACGAAGACGATGCACAAGACCACCATGGCGAAGGGGAGCGCCAGGTAGAACTGGACAAACCCCATCCCGTCGTCGAAGGCCTGCCCCGTGGTCCCGATGAAGGTGATGGCGCTGGCCTGGGTGGCCATGACAGAAAGGCCGATGGCCCACCACGGCAGCCTCCGGTTGGCCAGGAAATAACCCTCGACCCCCTCGTTTCGCCGGCTCTGGTAGAGGGCGATGGCAATCACCCCCACGAAATAGAGGGCGAAGAGAACCCAGTCGATGGGGGTCATGGCCTACCTGGGTCGAGGAGACGGCTGAGGACCACGAGGGCCGCGATCACCAGGACCCCATAGACCATCACCACCGCGTACAGCCAGCCCCAGGAGGGAAACGGCCCCACGGGCCCGTCCTCGCCCTCCGCCGACGGACGACCTTCCGCGGGGGCTCCTCCATCACGCTCAAGGGCCATGGAGCTCGCTCCCCTTCAGGGAAATCAGGTTGGCGAACAAGCGATAGGCCCCGGGGACACCCTCGGGGAATTGTCGGAAGAAGGCCAGTCCGGTGTAGATGTAGGCGCCTTCTCCCAGGGGGGCCACCAGGAGCGAGCCCTCCTTGGGCGCCTCGCCCGGGTCGGCCATGGCCAGAAGGGGGGTGTAGTGGGAATCCCACTCTCTCAAGAAATAGAGGCCTCTCTCGTGGACCCATCCCAGGAAATCCGCCTGTCCGATGCGATTGGGCTTGTTGAAGACGGGATGATCCGGCAAGAGAATCGTGACGGGCGCCGCCTCGTCGGTGACCCGGTCGTGGGGCCGGGCGATCTGAAGGGGATACGGAGCGAAGCCACCTTGGGGGAACTCGTACTTGTTGTACTGGACGACGACCGTGCCTCCCGCCCGGGCGAAGTCCAGGAGACGACCGTTGGCTGCCGCCAGGTCCGGACGCGTCTCGTAGGCGCGGATCCCCAGGACCATCACATCAAAACGTCCGAACTCTCCGCTCCTCACGGCATCGGGGCCCAGGAGCTCCACCGACGCACCCATCTGGCGAATGGCCTCCGGACCGTCGTCTCCCGGTCCCATGACGTATCCGACCTTCAGCTCCGGATCCAGGATCACCGGAAAGACCGAGACCGCCGTTCGGGCCGGCTCGAAGAGGGCGGACCGGAGGATGTGGGGGTAGTCCACCAGGGAGACGCTTTCCCGGAAGGTCGTTCCCGACTCATCCCGTACTCGCGCCCGGATCGTGTCCCTGCCCTCCGGCAGGGGGATCGGAGGGGTGACGGAAAAGGTGACCGACGCTTCAGCACCCGATTCCGGGAGATCCAACGGCGCCTCGGCCGGGCTCGCCTCCCAGCCGGCGGGAAGGTCCAGCGTCACCACGGCCCGTCGGCCCCTCGGGGAAAAATTCCGTGCGTGAACCGTGACTTCCCGGGATCGGGTCATTCCCGTGGGCCAGGCCATGCTCCCGGGTTCCAGGGTCACCGACATGGCCGGAAGCACGAGGATTGGCTCCACGAACTCCCCGGATGCCTTGTCCACGCCCCGGTAGTGCCCCGGCACCACCGCCGTCACCGGGGGAGCCCCCGCCACCTGCACCACCAGACGAGCCCGAACCAGATCCGCGTTCCTCGGTTTCGCCAAGACACGGGGATCCACGTCGTCCGGCCAGCGGTACATGGCCCCGTCCCTGGGCTCCTCCAGGTAATAGAGACGCGAGGCGGGTGCATTCTCGGGGACCCGTATCCGGTAGCGCCACTCTTCCACCGACCCCGGAGCCACGGTCCGTGGCGAACCCGGGATCCGGCCCTCTCCGGCGTCGACCACCCACCCGGGGGGCACCTCCAGGCCAGGCTCATGGACCCGCAAAGGGAAGGGACCGCCGTTCCATACCGCCACCACACCCCCCACCTCCTCACCGGGCACCAACAGATCCCGATCCACACGGACGTCCGTCACCACCCCGGCGGAACGAAGCAGGGCCTGGGCGACCCGGGGGATCCGGCGCTCCAGGACCGTCTCCAGCTCCGTGCCGGCACCGTCGGCTCCGTCGAAGGCCATGGGATCAGCGACCCCATCCCACGCCCGCTGGATGGCATCCGCCGCCTGCCCGAGCGCGGGGGTGACCTCCCACGGATCCTGGAGAGCGATCCTCTCCCGGGCCCGCCCGATGGCCTCCCTGTAATCCATCAGGGCGCCCTCCACCTTCCCCCGGGCTGGTTGTGGAAGCCCCGCGGCCAGGCCTATCAAGGTCGTGTCGATTCCCGAGAAGATCCCGTCCGGGCTTCCCACCTCCACCCTGGACTGCAGGAGGGAGAGGGTGGAGCGCCTGGGGCCCATGGGCTCGGCCGTCCCCATGTCCTGGGACCGGTGCTCGCTTCGGCTCTCCATGGCCACCTGGTAGTAAGAGCGCCCCAGGAGAGGATCGAAGGTTCCTGTCTCCACGACCGTGGAGCCCTCCGCCGGGTTTCTCCGGGTCAGGAGATAGAGCTTCCGGGCGGCCCAGGGCGACGCCCCCCGGGCAAACTGATCTGGAAAACGGGTGGGATCGGCCGCCACCTCGAACGCCTCCCGGGCCACGATCCCGGCCACCTGGTGCTGGCCGTGGCCATCGGCGGGAGTCCCCGAGAACACCGACACGATGACCTGGGGCCGGAAGGTACGGATCACCCAGGTGACGTCGGCCAGGACCTCCTCCCTGGGCCAGTATCGGAAGGTCTCCTCGGCGGTCTTGGAGAACCCGAAGTCGAAGGCCCGGGTGAAGAACTGTTGGCCCCCATCCAGGGCCCGCGCCGCGAGGAGCTCGCCGGTCCGGACGATGCCGAGGCCCTCCCCCAGCTCGGGTCCCAGGAGATTCTGGCCTCCTTCACCCCGGGTCAGGGATAGATATGCGGTCTCCACGCCCATCCCCCGGGAGAGCGTCGCCAGGAGTGCCGTGTCCTCGTCGTCAGGGTGAGCACCGATCATGAGGACGCGCTTGACACCGTCCAGCCTCCTCAGAAGGAGCCCCGTGCCCACCGCTCCTTCGGACCACGGGTCCTCCTGGGCCGCGAGCCGCTGGGAAGGCTGAACTTCGGGCGAAGCGATGAGCATCACCGCGGCGAGGAGCAGCGCGAGCTTGTTGAACATGGGCCTCATGCTCTCGAGGGCGCCGACGGGGCACAAGCGGCAGGCCCTCCAGGCGACGCACTCCTGAAGGGCCTCTGAACGGTCCCATTACCAGGGGAACGAGGCCAGCGGGGAGAGAAACCCTTCAACCCGGGGAAGGGTTCCGCCCCGCCGGCGACCCCCTCTACGGCCCGACCCCGAACTCCGCGAGGTAGGTCTGCCACACCGCGATGGCCGCGTAGACGGTGGCGAAGAGAATGACGGGAGGCAGGATGAACCGGACGGCCCCCATGATGAGAGGCACCAGTCGTTTCGCCCGCTCGGAGGCTCCCTTCTTCAGCTCGTCGGCCGCCCCGACCGCCACCCACCCGACGAAGAGGGCCATGAAGAACGCACCGAGAGCCAGCATGGCTTCCGCCAGCCTGTCCACCACCGAGAGGAAGGAGAGGGAGAGGGCCGGCAGGAGGCCGAGCACCGCGATGAGGATTCCCGCGCCGATGGAGGCGGGTTTCCTGGGAAGCTTGAACTCATCGATCACGGAGGCCGTCACCACCTCAAGGAGGGACACGGCGGAGGTCACGGCTCCCACGATGAGGGCGATGAAGAAGAGACTCCCCACCAGGCGTCCCATGGCCCCCATCTCCACGAAGGCTCCGGGCAACGCGATGAAGAGGGCTCCGACGGTGCTCTCGCTCACGTCCCCCTGCATCCCCAGCGCGAAGATCACCGGGAAGACCACGAGACCGGCCACGAAGGCCACGCCGAAGTCGGAGAACGCGATGACCGTCGCCTCCTGGGTGAGGTTGTGGTCCCTCGAGAGGTAGGAGGAGAACGTCAGCATACACCCCATTCCCAGACTGAGGGAGTAGAAAGCCTGCCCCGCGGCCTGGCTCAGGATGTAAGGGTCGAGAAGCTCGGAGATGGAGGGATGGAGGTAGAAAGCGTACCCCTCCACGGCACCCGAGAGCGTGGCGGCCCAGATGGCCAGAAACACCAAAATCCCGAAGAGGAGCGGCATGAGCACCAGAGCCGCCCTCTCGATCCCCTTCTGGACCCCCAAACTGACGATGAGGATGGTCGTGCCCATGATGGCGAGGTGGTACCAGACCGGGGACCACCCCGACGTCACCACCCCGAACCGGGCGGCGGGATCCGCAGGGAACCCGGAGAAGAGCCCGTCGATGGCGTACCGCAGCACCCACCCGGCGATCACCGAATAGTATGCGAGGATGATGAAGCCGGTGAGGACGTACATGTACCCCAGCCAGGACCACCCCCGGCCACCGAGCTTCCGCAGGGCTCCGATGGGAGCGAGACGAGCGCCTCGGCCCACGGAGAACTCCGACAGCATGAGGGGAATCCCGATGGCCAGGGTCAGGACGATGTAGAGGAGGACGAAGGCCGCCCCACCTCCCTCAGACGCCACGTACGGGAACCTCCACATGTTCCCGAGTCCCACGGCGCTACCTACCGCCGCGAGAATGAACCCGATCCTGGTGTTGAAGGCCTCCCGCTGGCCGCCCTGGTTCTGTTGCATTTCGACCTCACGCCCCCCGACGAGTCAACCACCGACCCGCCCCCGACGGGCAAACGACCCGAAGGGGGTCAAAGCCTTGGGAATCCGCCAATAGAAAGGGGAGAGGTGCTACGCGTCAAGAACGCCCCCCGTGTGGCCTACCGGGAGCTCAGGCCGTACCGTTCCCCTCCATGCATCCGGAAGGAGGGAGATGATGATTGCCGAGCCGGTGAACCTGGCCGAGAAGCTGAGCGCCATCGCCGATTACTGGAACCCCAGAATCGTGGGGGAGCTGAACGGCCAGCAGGTCAGGCTGGCCAAGGCGAAGGGAGAGTTCGTGTGGCACCGCCATCAGAACGAAGACGAGCTCTTTCTCGTACTGGAAGGTGTGCTTCGCCTCGAGCTGCGAGACGGCGCGGTCCTCCTCCGTGCAGGGGAGATGTTCATCGTCCCCCGGGGAATCGAGCATCGGCCCGTCGCCGACGAGGAAGTCCACCTGTTGCTGTTCGAGCCGGACTCCACCCTGAACACGGGGGACGTCCGTGACGAGCGAACCGTGGAGAGGCCCGAGAGGATCTGAATGACCACCACCATGTTCACTCCGGACCCACGACTCTTTCCGTTCCAGTCCCGGTGGTTCGAGAGCTCCGTCGGGAGAGTCCATTACCTCGATGAGGGGGAAGGCCCCCCGATCCTCCTCCTCCACGGGAACCCGACCTGGAGCTTCCTCTACCGGGGTGTCATCATCCGCCTGCGGAAGAGGTTTCGCTGCATCGCTCCGGACTACCCGGGATTCGGCCTCTCGTCCCATCCCCCCGACTACCGGTACACGCCCGCGGAGCACGCCCGCTGCGTCCGGTCGCTGGTGCAGGAGCTGGATCTGAGCGACCTCACCGTCATGGGCCATGACTGGGGGGGGCCCATCGGGATGCGAGTGGCCCTGGACGAGCTTCCCAGAATCCGCTCCCTGGTCATGGGGAACACCTGGTACTGGCCGACTCAGGCCCTTCATCTCCGGGCGTTCAGCTGGCTCATGTCCACCGGGTACATGCAAGGCTTGATCCACCGCAAGAACCTCTTCGTGGAGCGAATCATACCTCTGGGAGTCAAACACACTCTGGCCCCCGAGGTCCTGGAGCACTATCGCGGTCCATTCCCCACGGTGGACAGTCGCGCTGGTGTGGCGGAGCTGGTGCGGCAGCTCACGCTCTCCTCCAACTGGCTTGGGGAGATCGAAATGGAGGTGCGGGAGAAGCTGGCGGAGGTCCCGCTTCTCCTGACCTGGGGGATCGAGGATCTCGCCTACACACCGGCGTTCATGGACACCTTCATGAGGGATTTCCGGAGGACGAGGGTCGTCCGCCTGGGGGCCAGGCACTACATTCAGGAGGACACTCCCGGCGAGCTGAGTCAGGCCATCGGGGACTTCATAGCGTCCTGATGCCCGGGTCCCCGGCTCATGCGTGAACCCTACCTTTCCCCGCCTTGTCCGGACGGGCCCTCTTCGGCGTGGAGTCCCTCGATGCGATGCGCCCAGCGCTCTCCCTCGGGGATCTCCGCCGGCCGATAGAGGATCACCCTTGCTCGCTCCAGGGTGACGAGCCCCCCTCCGATGAGGACGTCCAGCTCCGGAAGAAGCTCCTGGATCTTCGCCTCGGTCTCAACCACCTCAACGATGACGGGAAGATCCATGGAGAGGCGGAGCACCCGGTCCGTGTGGAGCTTGGCACTGGCTCCGAACCCGGCGATCCCGCGTTGCACCGTAGCGCCGGCGAAGCCCCGCTCCCGGAGGGTAAGGAGGAGGCCCTCGTACAGAGGCTTTCCCTTGTGGCGACCGCTCTCCACCCGGTCGCTCTCACCGATGAAGATGCGCATGAGAGTTCGCTCGCCTCGAAACTGATGAGCCACCTTACTACCCCCTTGTCTGAAGGGCCAAAGAGGCCAGGGCGAAGCCCGCCACCACGCCCGCCAGACCCAACGCGAGGTTTCCCACCAGGTAGACCGCCCCCCGGCCCCACTCACCCCCCTCCAGCAGCATCACCGTCTCGTAGGAGAAGGTGCTGAAGGTGGTGAAGGCCCCGAGGAACCCGATGGTGACCATCGATCGGACCTCCGGGGTCATGGCAGTTCCCTCGAAGAAAGAAAGAAAGACCCCCATGGCGAACGATCCCACGGCATTCACCACGAGGGTTCCCAGGGGAAAGGTCGTGTCCACCAGCCCGTGGATCCAGCCGCTGAGCCCGTACCGGGCGAGGGCACCGGCGGCACCTCCCGCTGCGACCAGGAGGATCATCATGGGGTCTCGTCCCCTCCTGCCTCCATGGATAGGATCGCGCGTTTGGGATCCGGCTTGACGGAAAACGTCTGCGTGTAGACTTCCCCGCCCACCGTGAGCCTGGCCGTGAACTCGCCAGGGAGGGTGACCGATGCGCTGCCCGCTCCTCCCCGGCCCCCCGGGCCGCCGAGACCCCGACCTCTTCCGGCCTCCGGATTCCACACCGCCCGGTGCAGTCCCGCCGCCCCCGAGAACGCCTCGGGGGGGACGCGCCAGAGGGGAGAAGTGTTGGGGATTCCGCCTCGGCCTCCTCCCCCCCCTTGGCCGCCCCTCCCGGCCTCGCCTGCCTCGGTGGAGAAGGTATGCAGACTCGTGCCATCCTGGTCCAGTATCTCCAGGGTGACCGGTCCGGGGGCATCCGCCTTCAGGTAGTAATAGATGTAGGCCCCATCGGGGGGGTTCTCCGCCTGTGGCTCGTCCTTCTGGAGGGGGGTCCCGTTGTCTCCCTGCTGATCCACCACAATGGCGTCGGCAGGCTTGAAGAGGTGGGCCTGGGCGGCGGCCACCTCCTCGTCCAATTGCCGAAGCGGGCTGATGTCGTCCACCACCCAGAAGCCGCGACCGTGGGTCGCCACGATCAGATCATTACCGTACACCTGGAAGTCCCTCATGGAGGTCACGGGCAGGTTGAGCTGGAACGGCTGCCAGTGATCACCCTCGTCGAACGAGACGAACACCCCGCGCTCCGTGCCAGCGAAGAGGAGTCCCCGGCGCTGGGGATCCTCCTTCACCACGTGGACATAGACGCCCGAAGGCAGGCCGGTCGTGATCCTCTCCCAGCTCAGGCCCCGGTCCCGCGTGCGGTAGACGTAGGGCTCGAAATCCCCGAGCTGGTGACGGTCCACGCTGGCGTAGGCCGTGTTGAAGTCGAAGTGGGACGCCTCGATCATGGTCACCCGGCTCCAGGCGGTGAGCCCCTCCGGGGTGACGTTGTCCCAGGTGGTTCCTCCGTCGACGGTGAGCTGGATGTTACCATCGTCGGTCCCCACCCAGACCATGGGGACCAGGAGGGGAGATGGAGCGATGGTGTAGATGACGCCTCGCTTCCCGTTGCGATCCGTCTGGGCCGCCGCGGCGGCATCGAGGTTCGCGGGCACACCCGGGTCGGGGCGGGTCAGGTCCGGACTGATCCGGGTCCACGATTGGGCGCCATCCGTGGACCGGAACAGGAACTGATCCGCGTAGTAGAGAGCCCGCGGATCGGCCTGGGAAAGGACCAGCGGCTGAGTCCAGTCGGTCCTGGCCGGCTCCGGCGGGCTGGGCCGAGTCGTCCCCGGGACCGTCCGGTGGAGCTCCAGGTCGTATCGCTCCCCCATGCCTCCATAGATGATGCCCGGGTGCAGAGGGTCGCCTGCGGTGTACCCGCTCTCGCCACCGGCACCCACGGGCTCCCAATCCCGCATGGAGATCTCCCCGAACTTCCCCCGGGAGCGCACCGCCACGGCGCCACTGTCCTGCTGCGCCCCGGTCACCCAGTAGGGAAACCGGTGGTCCACGGAGACGTGGTAGAGCTGCGCTGTGGGCTGATTGTACCACGAGCTCCACGTGACCTCACGGGGATCGTCGTCCCGAGCGTTGCGGGTGATGATGCATCCCTGGTCGCTGGCCACGATCATGGTGTCGGGATCGTTCGGCGAGATCCACATCTGGTTGTAGTCGTCGCCTCCCGGTGACCCGCGCAGGGCCTCCCAACTCTTCCCTCCGTCCTTGGAGCGGGAGATGGAGACGTTCGAGACGTAGACACGATCGGCGTCCTCCGGATCCACCGCCACGTGCTCGAAGTACCACCCCCGGCCCCAGAGCGCCGGGTCGGAGGAGAGGCGCGTCCAGCTCTCTCCGGCATCGTCCGAGCGGAAGAACCCACCCTGCCCTGCGGCACCCCCACCATAGCCACCCGCCCCTCCCGCAGGGGCCTCGGGCGCCGCTCCAGGCTCGGGCTCCAGGTCGTCGATCACCGCGTACAGCCGGTTGGGCTCGCTGGGGCAGACCGCGATGCCCGTCCTCCCGATGCCCACCGCTGGAAGGCCCTCGGTGAGCTCACGCCACGTGTTGCCCCCATCGGTGGACTTGTAGAGGCCGCCACCCGGTCCGTTCGTCGGTGCGTAGGTGAACCAGGGCGGCCGCCGGGTGTTCCACAGCCCCGCATAGATCACCTGTGGCGCACTTGGATCGATCACCACTTCGATGGCACCGACGCTCTCGTCCTTGTACAGGACCTTCTGCCAGCTCCGACCACCATCCTCGGACCGGAAGAGGCCCCTCTCGGGGTTGGCCGCGTACAGGTGGCCGATGGCGGCCACGAACACGATGTCCGGATTCCTCGGATGAACGGCCACCTTACCGATGTGCTGGGTTTCCGCCAGTCCGATATGGACCCAGCTCTTTCCCCCATCGGTGGACTTGTACATGCCGTTCCCGTAGCCCACGGAATCCCGCAGCGTCGACTCGCCGCTCCCCACGTACAAGGTGTCCGGCGCCGAAGGGGCCACGGCCATGGCGCCGATGGACGCCACGGGCTGGGAGTCGAAGATCGGCTCCCATACCCTCCCGGCGTCGATGGACTTCCACACTCCGCCGTTGACGGACCCGAAGTAGAACTCGTTCGGCCGGCCCGGCACGCCCGTCACCGCGTCCACGCGGCCACCGCGAAATGGTCCCAGGAGCCGCCAGCGCAGCCCCGAGTAGAGATCGGCGGGCATCTCACGCGCCAGGGCCTTCGCGGTCCCGGGGCTCGCTCCCCCGGCGTCGGCCCTCCCCGCTACCAACGATGGAGCCGTGGGGGAGCCTACGTCGAACCAGGGTCCCAGAACCGGCCAGACCGCGCCCACCGCGCCTGCCCGGACCAGGAAGTGACGTCGTGAGAGATAGGAATTGCGCTGCGCCACGGAGGCCTCCCCCTGCAAGAGTGTTTCATTCCCCCCTATCCCCGGACTCTCCTCCGGGGTCCGGATTCCAGGTCCAGTCCCTGATCTCCGGCATGTCCTGGCCGTACTTATGGACGTAGCTCTTGTGGTCCAGGAGTTTGTCCCGGACGAATTGTTTCACGTAGGCGGCCCTGGACCTGAGGCTCGGCACCCGCTCGATGGCATCCCCCACCAGGTGATACCGATCCAGGTCGTTCATGACCACCATGTCGAAGGGGGTGGTGGTCGTTCCCTCCTCCTTGTAGCCGCGCACGTGCAGGTTGGGGTGGTTGGTGCGGCGGTAGGTGAGGCGGTGGATCAGCCACGGGTACCCATGGAAGGCGAAGACGATGGGCTTGTCCCGAGTGAACAGGTCGTCGAAGTCGCCGTCGGAGAGCCCATGAGGATGCTCGCTCTTGGGCTGGAGGGTCATGAGATCCACCACGTTGATCACCCGGATCTTCAGGTCCGGAAAGAACCCCCTCAGGATCTCCACCGCCCCCAGCGTCTCCAGCGTAGGCACATCCCCGGCGCAGGCCATGACCAGGTCGGGCTCCCCTCCCCGGTCCGTGCTCGCCCACTCCCAGATTCCCAGGCCCGCCGTGCAGTGTTTCACCGCCGAATCCATGTCCAGCCACTGGAGCTCGGGCTGCTTGCCGGCGCCACGCCAAGCTGCAATACTCAAATGCATCTGCGAATCGCGCGGATTGTAGATCCAGCTGTAGCGAGAGT
>CAVVTW010000025.1:0-21899 GCA_963751255.1 uncultured Gemmatimonadales bacterium
CCGCGCGCGCCGCAGACTCCCACGCCCAGCCAGGCCGGCTTCATTCCGGTGTAATCCGACGGCGCCTCGAGGCGCTGTCGGGGATGGGGGCGGTGCTCGCATCGTTCGGGCTCGAGGTCACCCCCATCATGATGGTTTGCGAGGGGGTCTCGGCCTTGGTGGTTCGAGGTGGAACCGGCATACCTGGAACTCCGTGGAAAGACGAAAGCACGAGGCTGCTGTGGCCCTGGGGACCTCTACCCCTGACCTCATCCGGAGTGTCGGCCCTGAGGAGGAGGAAGAAGTCTATTGGAGCTCCAGCACCATGAGAAGGGGTCGGTGGTCCGAGGCCACGGTCTCGTCCAGGACCCGGTACTCCAGGACCCGGAAGCCCCGGGGTGCCCGAACCAGGATGAAGTCGATCTCCCGTGTCGGGGCGTCGGCGGGAAAGGTGAAGGTCTCGCCCGTCTTGGTGGGCGCCGACCATGCCTCTCCCAGGAGATTCATGACGGGGGATCCGCGCATCGAATTGAAATCCCCCACCAGGAGGACCGGGGCTTCCTCCCCGTCCAGGACCTCCATGAGGCGCCGGGCCTGGGCGAGCCTCTCCTCCTCGGTCCGATAGAGATGAACGCCCACGACCACGAGGTCCCGGCCGGAGCCCTCCATCCTTACGAGGGCGGCGACCGAGGAGCGGGGCTCTTCTCCCGGCGGCAGTCGCTGGTTCCACCACTCCACGATGGGGAGGCGGCTCAGGAGAGCCATCCCGTACTGACCCCCCTGGTAGTCCATGAAGTCGCCGAAGAGGGGCGTCATGCGCGTGAGCTCACCGTATCGATGTGCCTGATCGATCCGGCCGGTCCGCTCCACCCCCACATCGATCTCCTGGAGGGCCACCACGTCCGGGCCCGCGTCCTCGATCACACCCCCGATCCGCTCCAGATCCAGCACTTCGTCCAGCCCTTCCCCGTGATGAGTGTTGTAGGCCAGGACGCGAATGGTGTCGGCGCGGCTCCGGGAGGGCTCCCGTGCGGATCGTTGAGGCGAATCCCGGCAGGCCAGCAGGGCGAGGAGGAGGAGGAGAGGGGTCGCGGGGTTCTTCATCGGTCCAGGACGCGGGCCGCCAGAGAAGCCGCCTCGGCCTCGAACCGGTCCGCCTCCTCCACGGGTGGCTCGTCCGGGGCCACGGCCACTCGGTTCCGGATCTCCCGGAGCGCCCGGACTCGGGCCTCCTCGTCGGCGTCGAGGCGGTGATTGATCCGCAAGGCCGCGAGGAGCTCCGCCGGCTGGGTGGGAGGCGCCACGGAGCAGCCAGGGAGGGCCTGCCGGAGAGCGCCCTCCAACTCTACCCAGGCGGCGAGGATCCGCATGGACGGTGAGTGCACCATTGAGTTTTCCCCTTCCCTCAGCGCAGGATGAATCCGTGTCGGAGGGGATCGTCCGGATCCAGGAGAAGCTCTCCCCGTCCCGTCACGTGGGAAGATCCCGAGACCCGGGGAATCACGGCGTCGTGGGGCCCGAACCGGGTGGTCCGCACCACTTCTCCGGTGAAAGTCGTGCCGAGGATGCTCTCCACCGTGAAGGGCTCCGCGACTCCGATCTCTCCCCTCGCGTAGTGGAGAGCCGCCCGGGCGCTCACGCCCGTGCCCGTGGGGGAGCGGTCCACCTCGCCCTCCGCGAAGATGCAGACGTTTCGACTATGGTGGGAGGGGTCCCGGGCTTCTCCGACGATGATCGTGCCGTAGAGAAACCCCAGGTCCCCCTCGAAAGGATGCTCGAGTGTAAGAGCGTCCATGACGGACCGCTTCACCCTCATCCCCACGTCCATGAGCGACCGGAAATCCTCCGGGTTCAGGGACACACCCAGCTCCTCGGCACGACAGAAGGCGTAGAAGGCACCCCCAAAGGCGACGTCGAAGTGAATCCGTCCCAGCCCTTCCACCTCCACCTCCCGCCCCATGACGTAGACGAAGGACGGGACGTTCTCGAACGACGCGGCCCGCACCCGGCCACCTTCTCTCCGGGCCCGAGCCGTGACCCGGCCGGCCGGGGTGTCCAGGCGAAGCGTGATCTCGCCGTCCCCCTCCATCGTCCGGACCACGCCCGCATCGACGCCTGCCATGGCCAATCCCAGGATCCCGTGACCGCACATGGTGCTGAAGCCCTCGTTGTGCAGAAAGAGCACGCCGCAGTCTCCGTCGGGGGTCACGGCTTCGGTCAGGATGGCGCCGTACATATCGGCATGCCCGCGGGGCTCCCACATGAGGGCGCGGCGAAGGTGGTCCAGGTGCTCCCGGGCATACCGTCGCTTCTCCAGGATGGTCTCTCCCGGAATGGGTGGGAGGCCCCCGGTGACGATCCGCAGAGGCTCCCCCGCGGTGTGCACGTCCACGACGGTGAGGCGGGGCCAGTCCGAGGGGGGAGCCCATGGGTTCGACGTCATCGATCGACCACCCTATCCGAGTCCGCGGTGAGCCCCTCCGAGCGAAGATAATCCACCAACTCCCCACGGGATCCGATCCCCAGCTTCTGGTAGACGTTCGAGAGGTGGGTGCTCACGGTCCTCGGGGAAATCCCGAGAGAGCGGGCGATGGCCTTGTTGGACTTTCGCTCCTCCACGAGGCGGGCAATCTCGAGCTCACGGCCCGATAGTTCGCCCCCGCCGGACCGGGCTTTTCGGGGCGGGCGGGCTCCCAGCTCCCTGAACGCCGCGCGGGTCTTCTCCAGCTCGGTCTTCGCGCCCAGGGCGAGGAAGACCTCGTGGACCCGGTTCAGCTCCTCCAGGGCCCCGGGACGGTCGCCGAGCTCGGCCAGCCGCCCCGCCCTTAGCCTGCGGAGACGGGCGGCTTCTCCGGTCATGGGGATGGCTTCCAGGGCCCGGGCCGCTTCCGCCATGAGGTCGCTGCCCCGGATCGGGTCCCCTTCCAACCATGTGACCAGGGCTTCGCAGCTCTGGGCCAGGGCCAGCCCCAGCCGATGCCCGATGGGGGCCGATTTCTCCCGGAGTCGAGCGCCCACCTCCTTGGCTCCGGACAGGTCTCCCTTCCACAGATAGGCCTCGGCCAGAAGGGGGAGGAGGCGATGGAGGGTCCAGATCTCGTACCCGACCCTTTCGGCGATGGCCAGCCCCGCCCGCCCGATGCGTATGGCTTCGTCGAAATCGCCCTCCGCGAGGGCGAGATAGCCCTTGCCGATGTAGGCGGGGATGGCGCCGTGCACGGCGTACTGCCGGCCGCCCCCGGCGCCCGAGGCCTCCCATGCCTCCTGGATGAGGGGCCTGGCCAGCTCCAGGCTTCCCCGGCCAAGGTAGATCAGGGCCGTCCACACCAGGACCCGGGGCAGAGCGGTCTTTTCCGAGAAGGTGCGGGCCATGGCGATGGCCTGTTCGCCTTTGACGATTCCGCAGTCCCAGTCCCCCACGGCGGCGGAGAGCTCGATCTCCAGCTCCAGACTCCGGAGGCGCAGCAGGGGGGATCCCGCCTCCCGGGCCACCCGGTCCACCTCCAGGACCAGGTCCTTCATGGTGGCGACGTTACCCAACAACCCTTCCAGAGCGGCCAGACTCCAGAAGGACCAGAACTCCACGGAGCGATCCCCGGAACGCCGAGCCAGCTCCATGGCCCTCTCGGCGTGGCTCCTCACCCGGTCCGGACGCCCGGTCCAGATGTACAGGTTCGCCAGCGCCCGGTGCGCCTGGCCGGCAACACCGGGCGCCGTGTGACCCTCCTCCAGGGTCAGGAGGCCCTCCAGCTCCTCTCGGGCTCCTTCGGTGCGGCCCAGCTCCACCAGAATCATGGCCTGGTGCAGCCGTGCCCGAGCTTTGTAGGCTGGGGCCAGGGTCCGGGAGGGGAGAGCGAGAATCCCGGCGAGCTCGGCGAGGGCCAGCGCCGGGTCCCCCCGGGAGTTGTGGATCAGGGCCGCCTGGAGGCGGCACTCGGTGGCCTCGTTCACCCTTCCTTCGTCCTGGGCCTGTCGGCACGCCCGCTCCCAACACTCCAGGGCCGGGTCGTAGCGCCCCAGGTCCGTTCGCGCTCTGGCCAGGTCCATGAGGAGGCCCAGGCGCCCCCCCTCCAGACCCAGGTCGGCGTCCTCCCAGGATGGGTTCCGGTCCAGGTGGATGAGTGCAGCCTCGAGGTACCGAGCGGCCTCCGGGTTGCCGAATCGGGCCAGGGCGTCTCGCCCGGCTTTGGCGAGGCGCCGCACCGTGGCCGGAGATCCCGGCCCTCCGGCCCCCATGTGGTGATAGGCGAGAAGGGGCGTGAACCGATCGTCTCCCGTGTCCAGGAGGTCTTCGAGGCTCTCGGCGATGCGACGGTGCAGGATCTGGGTGCGGGCGAGGCCGAGCTCCTTGAGGATCGTCTCCCTCATCAGTTGCTGCCTGAAGTCGTAGACCACGCCCCCGTCGGCCAGCTCCTCGGTGAGGATATCTCTGTGCACCAGGAGCTCCAGGTTCTCCAACAGCTCGGGCTCCGGCAGGGGACCCAGGATCCTCAGGAGGGAAAAGGGGGCCCTGTTGCCCAGGATCGCCACGAGCTCGGCCAGGGCGCGAGCCTGCGTGGGGATCTGCCGCAGCCGGGTGCCGATCACTTCCCGGATCGATCCGGGAAGCTCCATTTGGTCCACTTCCCATCCCAGCCAAGCCTCGGCCTTCCGGTGGAGTCGCCCGGACTCCACCAGGCTCTTCAGCGTCTCCTCGAGGAAGAAGGGGTTTCCGTGGGTCCAGCGGTGCAGGTGCTCGATGAACTCCCCCGCCGTTTCCTCCCCCACGCCGAACATCTTCTTCAGGAGCCGCCCAGTGTCCTCCCGGGTCAGGGGATGGAGAGCGAGGGTCTGAGCCCGTCCCAGGTCCACCAGCGACCGCTCCAGCTCCGCGACTTCTTCCCCACCTTCGGGAACGATTTCGTCCCGGGTCAGGACCAGAAGAGCCGGCGAGCCCTCCAGCTGCCGGGCCAGAAAGTGGATGGCCTCCAGGGACGAGGCGTCGGCCCACTGGAGGTCCTCCAGAATCATGCAGAGAGGAGTGCGCCGGGATAGCCCGCGGAGAAGCTCCGCGAGGGTCCAGAGGATCCGAGCCCGGAACTCCCCAGATGTCTCCTCCTCGGTCCAAGCCATGGGCGCGGTAGACAGACGGAGCCCGGGGAAGAGGTAGGACAGTGCTCCCGATCCGCCTCTGGTGAGAACCTCCAGGGTCTCCGGCTTCTCTTCCCGGAGGAGAGGGAGAAAGGCGTCGTTGCACAGGGAATAGGGAACGCCGGATTCGGCCAGGAAGGCGCGTCCGGCGGTGACGCGAAACCCCTCCTCCCGGGCCCTGGCCCCCAGGAGGCGGCAGAGGCTGGATTTCCCCGTGCCTCTCTCTCCCGTGAGGATCAAGGTCCGCCCTTCGTGACGGTGGGCCGCTTCCAGGCCCAGAAGGAGCTTCTCCTGGATCTCCTCCCGGCCGACCAAAGGTAGCATTGGAAACCCGACCCCTTCTCCATCCTGGCGAAGGCGCACCCGCGCGGGGTCCCATCCCATGGCGATGGCCCCCCAAGTGCCTTGATCACGACAACCTACAACGCCAATGGGTGGTTGGCGAATCCCTCCCGAACGCTCCCGTTCCTCGGGTGCTTCCGGCTTCAGGGGCGGTGGCGCAGAAGCTCCTCGTAGACGGCGAGGTTCCCCTCCACCATTCGGTCCTGGGAGAACTCCCGCACGACGCGCGCCCGGCCCCGCTCGCCAAAGGTTCGGGCCCGCTCCGGATGGCTCAGGAGGTCGTCCACGGCCTCGGCCAGACGGGCTGGGTCGCCGGGGGGAACCAGTAGCCCGGTCTCTTCGTGAAGGACCGCCTCGGGGATCCCGCCCACCCGGGAGGCCACGATGGGTAGGCCCGACGCGGCGGCCTGCAGGAGGACGACCCCGAGTCCTTCCATGGTGGCGGGGTGCACGAGGAGGGTCAGGCAGGGCAGGAGGTCGGCAAGGTCGGTCCTGAAGCCCGGCAGACGCACGGCGTCCTCCAGCCCCATCTCACGGACCTGCCGTCCCACCCGGTCCCGGAGTGGTCCCTTGCCGAAGAGGAGGAAGCGCGCACCGGGGTGTCGCCGGAGGATCGCGGGCAGGGCCTGCAGGAGGGTGAGGTGGCCCTTTCGGGGGATGAACTGGGCCGCCATCCCGACGAGGGGATCCCCGGGCTCCACCCCCATTTCGGCCCTGAGAGCTTCGCCTCGGCAGGGCTCCAGGAAGGGCGTCGGATCCAGGGCGGAGTGCACGCAGCGCACCTTTTCCTCCGGCACACCCTCTTCGAGGAGCACGGTTCGAATGGCCTGGGAGATGGTGATGATCCGGTCGTAGGCTCGGTACTTGGCCGCCACCACCCACGAGGGCTCCGGGTTGTCCACACGGCGGGTGAGAACGACGGGGACCCCGGTCCCCAGGGCCCCCAGGGCCCCCAGGGTGTCGGCACCCCGTCGAGAGTGAAGGTGGACGAGGTCCGGCGCCGTTTCCCGGATCAGCGCTCGAAAGCGAGACGGGAAGAGGATGTCGGCCTCTCCCGCCAGGGGGAGGGAGCGGACCGGGAGCCCTCGGGCCCGGGCCTCCTCCTCGGTCTCGCCTCCCCGGGGCACCACGAGGACGTTCTCCACCCCTCTACGCCCCAGCCCCTCCACCAGCAGAAAGACCTGAAGCGCCCCTCCATAGACGTGGACGCCCGCCTCCAGGTGGAGTACCCTCAAGGTCCGTCCTCTCCGGGCGTCGAGCCAACCCCTGGATCCGATTCCGTTGTGGGGAGGAGCCGGCCCTCCCCCCGGGCTTTCTCCCGCGCGTGGTTGGCCAGAACCTCCCGGGCCGCTGCCAAGACCTCCTCCACCGTCACCAGCTTGAGGCAGGTGTAATCTCCGTTGCAGGTGGGGTTCCCCTTGCAGGGGGAGCACGCCAGCCAATGGACCACGACCTCGGCCCTGTCCGTGGGGGGATCGGTGTAGGGGATGTTCGAGCCGAAGATCGTGACCGTAGGCCGGTCGAATGCAATGGCCATGTGGGAGAGGCCCGTGTCCACCCCCACGACCAGCCCCGCGCGCCGGATCATGGCCGCCGCCTGGGTCAGCGTCGTCTCGCCCACCAGGCCCGTGACCCCCCGTTCGGTCATGCCCCGGATTCGTTCCAGAGCGGGCTTGTCTCCGGGGCCTCCCAGCACCACCGCCGGAAGACCCAGCTCTTCGCCGACCCTGTCCATGAGGCGGGCCCAGCGGTCCTCGAACCAGTGCTTCTGGGGCCGGGTGGTGAAGGGGAGGGCCACGAAGAATCCATCCTGAAGGTGAAGGGCCTCCACCCTCTCGTCGGCCCACCGGCGGTCCGCCTCGGAAAGTGGAACCACCATTCTGAAGTCGCCGACGGCCAAACCCAGCTCCTCAGCCAGGTACCGGTACTCGGAGCTGACCTTCCGCAGATCCCCACGATTCCTGTACAGGACCCTCGTCATCAGAACCCGACTTCCCTCCCTGGACCCCAGTCCCAGTCTGACGGGAGCCCCGGAGAGGAACGTCATGAGGCCGCTTCGGAGCAGACCCTGGAGGTCGATGGCCACATCGAAGTCCCTCCTCCTGAGCTCCCGGATCAACGTCCTGGCTTCCCCGAAGAGGGTCCCGAGGCGTCCGTGCCTCAGGAGCTCCTTCCACCGGTTCCGGTCCCATACGATGACGTCGTCCAGGTCGGGGTGGTGCTGGATGAGATCCTTGGTGTGGGACTCGGCCATCCAGGTGAGACGTGCCTCGGGATATGTGCGTCGAAAGGCGCTGACCAGGGGAGACGAGAACACGATGTCCCCCCTGGCGCTGAGGCGGACCAGGAGGATCGATCGCGGTGGCTTCGGGAGAAGACTGCTGTGCATCCGTTCGGTTTCTCGAGACAAGAGACTAAAATAGAGTCTTGTGCCTTGGGGCGGTCGGCTCTCCCGACCGACCCCACAATCTAGTGTGTCGGCCAAATCCGGGGAGTCGAGCCGCCTACCGATCATGAAGCGACGCTACGACCTTCTCTACGGCATCGGTGCCGTGGTCTCCAGCCCTGTCCTCGCGGTCAGCCTGCTCCGCACCGGGAAATGGCGGACCGACTGGCGGGGGCGCTTCGGCAAGACACCCCCGCTGCCCGACGATCCGCGGCCGACCCTCCTGCTCCACGGGGTGAGCGTAGGGGAGATCAACGCGACTCGAGAGGTCGTGGCCCGCCTGGAGGCGCCAGGGGGGGAGGCCGTGCGCGTGGTGATCAGCGCCACCACGAACACGGGCTTCGCCCGGGCGATGGAGCTGTACGGGGACCGCCACCCGGTCGTTCGCTTTCCCTTCGACTTCTCGTGGATGGTGCGTCGCTTTCTGGACGCCATCCGTCCCCAGGCCGTGGCCCTCATGGAACTGGAGGTCTGGCCGAACCTCGCTCTGGAGTGCCAGCGGAGAGCCATTCCCCTGGCGGTGATCAACGGCCGCCTGAGCGATTCCAGCTTCGGGAACTACCGGTGGGCTCGGCGATGGGTGCGCCCCATGTTTCAGGGTCTCGCCGCCGTGGCGGCCCAGACAGAGGAGTATGCCCAGCGATTCCGTGATCTCGGGACGCCCTCGGAGCGGGTGAGCGTGACGGACACGATGAAGTGGGACACGGTGAGGCTGGTGGACGAGGTGGAAGGCGCCGATGCCCTCGCCGCGGACATGGGGATCGATGCGGGACGACCCCTGGTAGTGGCCGGATCCACCGGGCCCGGGGAGGAGGAGAAGCTGATAAGGGACCGCCCTTCGGGCGTCCAGCTCCTCCTGGTACCTCGAAAGCCCGAGCGATTCGATGAGGTCGCCCGCCTCTCCCCTGGAATGAGGCGGCGGAGCCAGCCGGCCCGGGAGCCCCCTCCGAGCCCTGGTCAGGACCTCTTCCTCCTGGACAGTATGGGCGAGCTCACGAAGGCGTATGCCCTGGCCGACGTGGCCGTCGTGGGCCGGAGCTTCGTACCGCTGGGGGGCTCCGACCCCATCGAGGCCATCGCCCTGGGAAAGCCCACCATCATCGGCCCCCATCACGAGAACTTCCGGGAGGTGGTGGCTGCCTTCGCGGAGGGTGGCGGCATTCGCGTCACCGACCGTCCCATGGCGGCGGTGAAGGACCTCCTGGACCATCCCGAGGAAGCCAGGTCGATGGGCGAGCGCGGAAGGGACGTGATCCGCCGGCGACAGGGGGCCACGGAGCGTCACCTTCGGCTTCTCCGGAAATTGCTGGCCGAAGGGCCCCCGGGAAGAGGAGACTCCGGACAGGCTGACGAAGAGGCGGGCGACGACCACCGGGGGCGCCGCAAGGGGTTGGGGAGGTGGATCCTGGCGGCTTTGGCCCTCTACATGGCCCTCGGCTATCTGACGACGGCCTTGCGCCGCGTGCCGACGGAAAGCCCCGTCGGCGTCACCGTTCCTCTCCCCGACCAGGACGGGACGCTGGTCACGGGGGTCTTTTCCGTTCACACCAACCGGTCCCACGACGCCGTGGGCACGCGTGAGCAGGTAGGAGCCGCTGCCAGGAGCGCCGGCCTGGAGTTCGTTGTCGTGGGAGACCATCCCCCCGACGACCGGAAGCCGGGGTGGACGTTCTGGGATCCGGTCTTCCGGGACCAGGTCCTTATCGAGGGAGGCCAGGAGCTGCGCGTTCCCGAGGCCGGGAAGATCCTCGCCATGGGAGTGGACACCACCTACCGACGGTGGACTGGATCATACGGGTCTCTGGCTGCCCTCCTGCGCCGGGAAGGGGCCACTTCCTTCGTGGTCCACGGGAGGGGACCGCGATCCAGCGAACGATGGGTGCAACCCGGCACCGAGGGGGTCCAAGGTTGGGAGGTGTTGGACATTTCCGAGGCGGCCCGGAGGAGGCTCACGGGTCCCTGGAGTCTGTATCACGTCGTCACCTTGCTCGTGGGAACACCCCTGGGCCTCGGGGATGAGGCTCTCCTGCACCTCATGAGAGAGGGGTTCGACACCCCGACGGTGGCCGCGTACGACTCCCTTCGGATGAAAGGCCCGTTGACGGCCACCGCAGGCGTGAACGTCCACCCCAAGCTCAACCTGGGACCGTTCCTGATCCCTTCCTACGGGTCCTTCTTCAGGACCCTGCGGGGCAACCTGGTCGTGGAGGAGCCGCTCCCGGCGGATGCTGTCGCGGCGGACCGGGTCCTGACCCGGGGACTCCGAGAGGGGGACCTCTTTCTGGCTCTGGGGGACGACGAGGCCGCCGAGGGGTTCCGGTTCGCCGTGGAGAACCGTGGGTCGGTCGCCGGGAGGATGGGGGAGAATGTGCCTGCACTTGCGGGGATGGTGCTGAGGGCCGGATTCGACGGTGACCCGGGCAGGAAGCTGGTCTACCGGATCTTGCGGAATGGGCGTGAAGAGGCCTGGATCCGGGGGCCCGACCTGGAGTGGGTCCCGCCCCGGCCGGGGGTCTACCGCGTGGAGGTCTACGCCTACACCGCCAGGCTGGGGAACGTCTTTCTCCGAATGCGCCCGTGGATCTTCGCCAATCCGGTGGGCCTGCTGGGAGCGGGGGACGGCACGGAGTGAATCACGGTCGCTGACCCCCACGTAGGGAGAGGAGTCACCGACTGGGACAGGAACGAGACAGCTCAGGAAGAAGTTGGGAGGATCGAGCTCGACATCATGGCCAAGAGCAACCGACAGCACGCGCCGAGAGACCGCAAGCGTGGTCTCAAGTTCCCCCGGCCGCCCTGCACGCCGACTCCGCCAGGACCACCACCTCCGGTGCGGCCGGCGGACCCAGGGTGCGACACGGGCCCCGATCCCCGGAAGGCACTGAAGAAGCTCCCCAGAAGGGGGAAGTGACCTCTCGGGACGACCGACGCCGGGACGGGAAGCGGAGGCACGGGGCCGCTCACCCGCCTGAGGCGGCGGCGGCCTCCTTCTTCGCCTGGCACAACACCAGGTAGGCGAGGTAGACCTGGAGGAAGGTGGGGACCTCGTCGGGGAACTCCAACTCCAGCCGCCTTCTCCCGAAGCCGGCCTTTCGGATGAAGCCCACGTCCCTTCCCGCCACCACCAGGGCGTAATTCCGGCCGCTCCAGGAACGGCTTTCCAACTTCAGCCGGTACCCCGCGGAGCGGATGGAGAAGCTTCGGCGCAGGAATGAGGGCTTCTCGGCTCTCGCCAGAGTCGTGGCCCCCTTCCGGAGTACGGACCGCTGGCCCCAGAACCCTTGGGGATCCACGGAGTAGCGTTCTCCCGCCAGCTCGAAACTCCCCCTGGAGCGGAAAAGGGAAATGGTGAGCTCGGTGATCTTCTCCTCCCCGGACAGGATCACCGCGCTCCAGGAGCCCCACCGTCGAGGCTCGGTTCGCAGGAGGGCCATGGGAGCCTCCGTGTTGGGTGCCGGTTCCGCTTCTCCCTCTCCTCTACGGTGCCGGGGACCCATCCCTTCCCGGGAGCCGGGACGGGCGGCGTGCTCCCGCCGGGGACGGCTCCTTTCAAAAGCCGGGAACTGGGCCTTCAGCCTTCCTTCCGCAGGATCTCCATGGCGTCCACCCTCGAGGCGCGGCGGGCCGGCCCCCAGCTCGCCGCCAGCGCCGCAGCGGCGAGGACGAGGAGCACTCCGAGGAAGGTGGCGGGATCGGTCGCCCCCACACCGTACAGGCCGGCTCGAAGGAGGCGGGTGGCGAAAAGCGCCGCCGCCGCCCCCACGGCGAGGCCGACCACCACCGGGATCATCCCCATGGAGAGAGCGTGCCGGAGGAGACGCCGGGGGTCGGCGCCCATCGCCACCCGCACCCCCATCTCCGGGAGCCGGGCGCCCACCACGTAGCTCATGACCCCGTAGATCCCGACGGCGCCCAGAAGGAGCGCGAGAACGCCGAAGGCTCCCAGGAGTTGGGCAAAGAGTCTCGGACGGGCGAGAGAGTCGTGCAGCACGGTGGAGAGGTCCTGGATGCTGGGGACCGGCACGTTCGGGTCAGCGTTCCACACCGCCTGCCGCAGGGCGGGTGCCAGGGCGGCGGCGCCGCCGGCTCCCCGCACCATGAGAGTGAGGCCAGGCCACGAGTACTGCTTGAACGGCCGGTACATCTCCGGGAGAGGATCCCGTTCCAGACCGTGCTGCCGGACGTCGCCCACGACCCCCACTACCTCGAAGGGCTGGTTCCCGAAGAGCAGGATCTCCTTTCCCACCGGGTCCTGGCCGGGCCAGAGGATCCGAGCCATGGTCTCGTTGATCAGGCCCACGGGGGCATCTTCGGGACCGTCGGTCTCCGAGAACGGACGGCCGCGGAGAACGGGGATCCCCATGGTCCGGAAGTACCCCGGGGTGACGATGCGGAAGTTGGCGGAAGGAAGGGGAGCGTCCTCCGGCGGCGGATGGTCCTGGGCGAGGTAGGGGAAGCTCCAGTTGCCCATGGTCAGGGGAAGAAGGTGGATTCCCCCCACATCCCTCACTCCGGGGATGCTCCGCACTCCGTCAAGCACCTGAGCCACGAAGGCCCGGGAGATCTCACCCTCGGACCTGTACCGCGCATCGGACGGGGAGATCTGCACCGCCACGACGCCTTCGGACCGGAATCCGGGATCCACGTGGTAGAGGTGCCAGACGCTCCGGAGCATGAGGCCCGCTCCGGTGACCAGGACCATGGCCAGAGCGGTCTCGACCGCCACGAGCGCCCGGTTGATTCCATGGATGCGGGCATCAGCAGTCCTGCCTCTCCCCCCCGAGTCCATGCGGGACCGCAGGCCCTCGCTGCCAGCCCTGAGGGCGGGCAGGAGCCCGAAGGCCAGCGCCGCCAGGACGGCGGTGCCCGCGGTGAAGGCGAGGACCCCGGGACTCAAGGCCACCTCGCCGGCCCTGGGAATCTGCGTGCGCTCCAGTCCCGGGAGCAGAAGACCGAGGCTTACCCGGGCCAGGATCAAGCCGGCCCCGGCTCCCAGGACGGCCAGAACTCCCGCCGCCGTAAGGTGTTGGCGGACGAGGCGCCCAGGGGTGGCGCCCAGCGCTCTCCGGATCGCTGCGTCCCGGGAGCGAGCGGCACCACGAGCCAGGAGAAGGTTGGCCAGATTGGCGCAGGCCATGATCAGGACGAGACCGACGGCGCCCAGCAAGCTCCACAGGAGGGTGGCCGTGTCCCCCAGCACAGAAGCCATCAGGGGCGTCACTCGGGCCTGGCGAACCAGGTCCTCCAGGATCCTGTCGGGAAACTCCTGGTGGATCTCCCTGGCCGCCCTCGCCACATCGGCACTCGCTTGCCCGATGGGCAGGCCGGGCCCGAGGCGGGCCACGACCTGGTTCACGTACCAGGTGCTGTCGGTGGCGAGCGTATGGCCCCGTGCCAGGTGGAGGGGAATCCAGACGTCGGCACGGCGATCGGGTGGCTGGAACCCCGGGGGCGCCACCCCGATCACCTGCCGGCTTTCCTTGTCATATCCCTCCAGGCGGATCCGCCTGCCCACCACGTCCCTGTCCCCTCCGAACCGCCGCATCCAGAACCCGTAGCTCAGCACCACCACGTCCGATCCCTCGGGCTGCCGCTCCTCGGGTCGGAACCCGCGGCCGAGGAAGGGGGACACGCCCAGGACCTGGAAGAAGTTCGTCGAGACGACCCCGGCATCCAGGGACTCGGGAGGTCCGTCCCCGGTGAGGGTCAGACTCCAGTAGGAAACGCCGGCGACCCCATCCAGGGAAGGGGTCTTGGAGGCCAGGGAATCCACCAGGGTGACGTTGAAGTTCATTCCCGGCCAGACGGCCACGAGCCTCTCCGGCTCGCTGAAGGGCAGAGGCCTCAGGACCACCCCATCCAGAACCGAGAACATCGCCGTATTGGCACCGATCCCCAGGGTCAGCGTGAGGATGGCCACGGTGGCGAAGCCCGGGCTCCGCCGTAGCTCACGGAACGCGAGGCGGAGGTCGCGCACCAGGTCGCCGCCTCGCTCGCGGCGTGCGCGACGTCGGATAAGCTGCCCCGAGGCCCGGGCCATGTCCGACCGAATGCGGTTCACGTCGCCGAACTCGGCTCGGGCCCGGCGACGCGCCTCCTCCTCCGGTAGACCCCCATCCACCAGGACATCGGTTCGGCCCTGGATGTGGAATTCGATCTCGTCCTCGATGTCGGCCTCCATCTGCCGCCTGGAGAGGAGGCGCCGCCAGAGCTCCCGCCACCCTCGCCCTGGGACCATCAGGCACCTCCTCCGGGTGAGGAGACCCGCGCGGGGTCGATCGGTCGGCCCAGGACCTTGAGCACCGCCCGAACGTGCCCCAGCCAGCTCTCCGTTTCGTCGGTGAGCCTGCGTCTCCCTCGGGGGGTGAGGGAGTAGAATTTTGCCCGCCTCCCCTTGTCCGAGACTCCCCACTCCGCCGCCAGGAGGCCGTCCCGCTCCAAGCGGTGGAGGGCGGGGTAGAGGGCCCCTTCCTCGATCCGGAGAGTGTCTCCCGTGGCCTCCCGAATCCGGGCCTGGATCGCCAGGCCGTGGAGACGGTCCTCCCTCAAGGTCTGGAGGACGAGGAGGCCGAGGGTTCCGTAGAGGGTGTCGGCGTCGATGCGGCCCATGGTCGGTCCTCATGGAGGAGGTATGCCTTGGGCACCGGCGAGGTGCAGGTCCCCAAAGCGGGTTAGCCTAATCCGCTTAGGTAAGACGTCGAAACCCCGAAATAGGTTGCAGAGGGGCGCCCGTGGAGACTGTCGGCGAGGGCGGCGCTATTCGGGGGCCTCCGAGGGTTCAGCCCCGGAGCGGCGGTTGCTCCGGGGATGAAGAGGCCCGGACGGCCCGGACGAGTCGTATGCGGTCGCTTCCGAAGATCTTCTCCAGCTCCCGGAGAGTCTCCCTCCCGGCATCGACCTTCAACGACCGGGACCGGAAGTGCGGCTCCGCCGTCCCGTTCCCGGCATGGACGACGACCTCGACGGGGGCCGGCCCCGGGTGGGCGGCGAAGAAGCGCTTGGCCCTGGCGAAGGCGTCGCCCGGAGGCATGGCGCCAGCCTCCAGATCGATCTGGACCGCCAACGACCCCGAAGCGGGAACACTCTCGAGGAGCTCGGCGCCGTCCAGGAAGATCGGCGGGTCATCCTCGTCCCGCTCCCTGGAGCTCACCTTGCCCCGGATCAGGACGACGGCGTCCTGCTGGAGAATCTCCCGGGCCTCCTGCCAGGTCTCCTTGAAGGCCAGAACGGTGGCCGTGCCCGCGAAGTCCTCCACCAGGAGCTTGCCCCATTCCGAGCTGTCCCGTCGGGAGATCTGGCGTGCGACCTGGGTCACCACGCAGGCCAGCTCCACCGGCTGGCCCAAGCAGTCCTTGAGGGTCGTGGTGGTAACGGGCGCGAAGGCCTCCACCACGGGTCGGTACCGGTCCAGGGGGTGTCCCGAAATGTAGAATCCCAGGGCCTCCTTTTCCCGGGTGAGCCGATCGCCCTCGCCCCACTTCGGCACCTGGGGGAGCGTGGGATCCTGACGGCGGAGCGCGGTTCCCTCGCCTCCGAAGAGTGAGCCCTGCCCCATGGCCTCCTCCGCCTGCCGAGCCTGGACTTCCGAGTAGGCGACGTCCAGGCCGGCGAGAAGCTGGGCTCTGTGGCCGAAGGCGTCCAGAGCTCCGGCTGCGATGAGGGCCTCGGCCGCACGCTTGTTCAGGAGTCGAAGGTCGATGCGCTCCAGGAAATCGAAGAGGGTCCGGAAGGGGCCCTTCTCCTCCTTGGCCACGAGGATCGAGCGGACGGCACCCGCCCCCACCCCCCGCACGGCGCCCAGGCCGAACCGGATCTGATCCTCTCCCACCACGGTGAACTTCCACCCCGACTCGTTCACGTCGGGGGGAAGGACCTCCAGAGGACGATCCGCTCCCGGGAGGTGCCGGTGAAGCTCCCTGCATTCGCCGATGTACTTCACCACGTCGTCGGTCTTGTCCAGGACCGAGGACAGGAGTGCCGCCATGAACTCGGCGGGGTAGTGGGCCTTGAGCCAGGCTGTGTGGTAGGAGAGCAGGGAGTACGCGGCGGAGTGGCTCTTGTTGAAGCCATACCGGCCGAAGGTTTCGATCTGGTCGGCCAGCTCTTCCGCCGTCCGCCGGTCCACACCTCGATCCTGCGCCTTCCCCTTGAACTTGCCCAGCTCCTTCTGGATGAGCTCGGGGATCTTCTTCCCCACCGCCTTCCGGAGCACGTCGGCTTCCCCCAGGGAGTAGCCCGCCAGGACATTGGCGATCCGCATCACCTGCTCCTGGTAGACGATGATCCCGTAGGTTGGCTCGACCACGCTCTCCAGGGCGGGGTGGGGGTAGCGGACCGGCTCCTGGCCCAGCTTTCGCCGGATGTAGACGTCCGTCATTCCCGAGTCCAGGGGCCCGGGGCGGATGAGGGCGTTGGTGGCGATGAGATCCTCGAAGCGGTCGCAGCGCATCGCTCGGAGCTTGTCCAGGGCGAGGGAGGACTCGAACTGGAAGACGCCCGAGGTGCCTCCGCGCGAGAGCATGGCGTAGACCGCCGGATCGTCCAGGGGAACGTCGTCCATGGACCCGTAGACCTCGCCCGTCTCAGGGTGCCGCAGCGCCCCCAGGCGCGCCTTCACCGACTCCACCGCGTCGTGGATCACCGTGAGGGTCTTGAGGCCCAGGAAGTCCATCTTCAGCATCCCGGCGTCCTCGAGGCAGTTCATGTCGTACTGGGTGACGACAATTCCCTCGTCGGTGCTCGCTCCGGATCCATTGCTTTGCCGGGAGGCCGAGCCCGGGGCGCCGCCGTTTCCGCCGTTTCCGTTCCTTCCGCCCCCCGCTCCGGCGATGCCCGAGGAGCCGCTTCCCTTGGTCTGCTGAATGCAGACGGGGACGTACTCATCCAGAGGGCCCGGGGCGATGACCACGCCTGCCGCGTGGACCGAAGCATGGCGGGCCAGTCCTTCCAGCGTCATGGAGTATTCAAAGAGCTGTCGGTGACGCTCGTCCTGCTTGTAGAGCGCGGCCACCTCGGGGAGCTTCTGGACCGCCTCCCCCACGGTGAAGGCCTGCCCCGGGGCGTTGGGGATCATCTTGGCGATCTTGTCCGTCTCCCCGGGCTCGAACCCCAGGGTCCGACCCACGTCCCGGATCACCGCGCGGCTCTTCATGGTGCCGAAGGTGATGATCTGGCCCACCGCCTCCCGGCCGTACTTCTGCCGGGTGTACTCGATGACCTCGCCCCTGCGCTCGAAGCAGAAGTCGATGTCGATGTCCGGCATCGAGATGCGTTCCGGGTTCAGGAACCTCTCGAAGAGGAGGTCGAAGCGGAGCGGGTCGAGGTTGGTGATCCTCAGGGCGTAGGCCACGAGAGAGCCGGCTGCCGAGCCCCGGCCCGGACCCACGGGAATGCCGTGGCGCCGGGCCCAGTCGATGAAATCCCAGACGATGAGGAAGTAGCCGGCGTAGCCGGTCTCGACGATGATCCCCAGCTCGTAGTCGAGGCGTTCGCTGACGTGGTCGGGCAGGGGCTCCCCGTACCGCGAACGGGCACCGTCGAAGGCCAGGTGCACCAGGTAATCGTTCGGGTCCTTGTACTCGGGCGGGAGAGGGAACTCGGGAAGGTGGATCGTCGTGGGGATCTCCAGACCCACTTCGTCGGCGATGCGCAGGGTGTTCTCGAGGACCTCGGGGTGATCGGGGAAGAACTCGGCGAACTCCTGGGCCGACTTGAAGTAGAGACCCTCGTCGTAACGCATCCGGTTCGGGTCCGCCCGGTCCTTCCCCAAGCCGATGCAGAGGAGGACGTCGTGGGCTTCGTGGTCCTCCTTCTGGAGGAAGTGGGCGTCGTTGGTGGCGATGACCGGGAGCCCGAGCTCACCGGCCAGGCGAAACACCTCCCGGTTGACCTTCTCCTGGCCCTCGGTGTGGTGCGCCTGTACCTCCAGGTAGTACCGGTCCTTGAAGACGTTGGCGTACCACTCGGCCGCCTCCCGGGCCCCCTTCCGGTTGTCTGCCAGGAGGTGGCGTGCCACCTCCCCGGCCATACAGGCCGAGCTGACGATGAGTCCGCCGGAGAAGCGAGCCAGCACTTCCCGGTCGATCCGGGGCTTGATGTAGAAGCCTTCCGTGTAGCCGATGGAGGACAAACGGACGAGGTTCCGATATCCCTCCAGATCCCGGGCCAGAAGGACGAGGTGGTAGTACGCCCTTTCGCCCTGGCCTGCCCGGGTGCGCTCCCTCCGGTCCCCAGGGGCCACATAGGCTTCCATGCCAACGATGGGCTTCAGGCCTCGCTTCCGGGCCGTCTTCTGGAATGTCCAGGCCCCGAAGAGGGATCCGTGGTCGGTGAGGGCGAGGGCCGGCATCTCGAAGGCCAGCGCTCTCTCGATGAGGTCCGAGATCCGATTCGCCCCGTCCAGGAGGGAGAACTCGGAGTGGGTGTGAAGGTGAACGAAAGACACGGTGGTCGGCGGTGGCTCCAGAGGTCCGAGGGTACGGCGTGAACGCCCACGAGGGGGGACGCTCCATTGTAGGGAAGGGGGCACGGCGGGGGCAACGGGCGAAGAGCCCGAGACTCGAGATCAGAGGGATCTCACCAGGCACACGCCCCCAGGATCAGAAGGGTCCACACCGGAAGGATCCCATGATGGTCTCCAGCTGGATGATGTACTCCCACTTGTCCTTTCCCGGTGCGTACAGCCAGGCGTCGATGAGGTACATCCTGTCCTGTGGGGGACACGTCACCGCCCAGATGATGAAGGGGCCCGCGGCGGGCCACATGCTGTCGGGCGGATTCGCCCAGGCACCCCGCACTTCGAAAACGGAATTCCCGTCGAGGGTCAGCGACCGGGTCCGGACACTCTCCGGCTCCACCACCTGCGGGTAGGTATAGAACTCCTCGGAGGCCGCCTCCTTCCAGGTGATGAGGGAGTCTGCGGTGATGCCCGAGGGAATCGGGGAGAGCCACGTCACCGCGATCTGACGGATGAGCTCCGAGGGGTCGGGGTTGTCGTTTCGGAAGATGTAGAGGGAGTCTTCGACGCCCCACCGGTAGACGTTGGGCAACAGGAGGGTGAATCCTGCCATCTCGGCGAGGGAGTCCTCCAGAGTCTCGTTCACTCCGCTGACGAACATCCGATTCCTGGCCCCCGCCCGGAAACGCTCTTCCAGGATCGCGTGGACGTCCCCCACCCTAGACAGGACCTGCTTGGGGATCTCTCCTGCGGGGTCCACCAGGAGCATGATGACGTGCTGGTTTCTCGCCCACACGTTGTCCGTCTGGTAGACGCCCGGCGCCTTCACGTCCACCGAGTCCGGCAACGTGGCAAGGGCCGTGGCCATGAAGGGGTCGTCGGCGCTTCCGATGAGGACCTCTTCCTTGAACTTCCGCTTGAGGACCCAGTCCGGCCCGGCGGGATCCTCGTATTGGAGCCGGAACGTCCGCTCGTTTCTCAGAGTGTAGACGTCGGGGGAAAGCACGGCGAACACCGAGTCCTGGAGATCCGGCCAGATCTCCTGGGGCGCGGCCACGATGACCGCGTTGGGATCCCCATACGCCAGTTCCTCCTGGCAAGCGGTGCTGGACAGGGCCAGGAGGGAGAAGAGTGTGAGGCCCAGGATCTTCTTCATGACCGTTGCCTTTCCCGACTCGGGGCCGAAGAGGTGCCCAAGATCCCAATGCCTCCTCGTTGCCCGCGTTCTCAGGGAGTGATTCACCCGTCCATCGCGCATCCTCTGCATTGTACCGTGTCCGTGGTGCGATGTTCAACCGAGACCTCGGGCAGGGGTGCCGTTCGCGGTCTACTCCGCACGTAGCGCGCGCACCGGGTCCACCCGGCTCGCCCGTCGGGCCGGGATCCACGCGGCAAGGGCCGACACGGTGAGGAGGATCCCGGTGGCGCTGAGGACGGTGACGGGGTCCCAGCTTCGCACGCCGTAGAGAAAGCCCGAGACGACGCGGGCCAGCCCCAGGCCGAGGACCAAGCCGGTCACGCCCCCCACCAGCGTCAGGGCCAATGCCCGCTCGAGGACCGTGGACACCACGCTACGGGCACTGGCACCGAGGGAGAGGCGGTGCGGCTGCCCGGGTGCCAGTGCCCGTAGCGTGGTGTCCACGGTCCTCGAGCGGGCATTGGCCCTGACGCTGGTGGGGGGCGTGACCGGCTTAGGCCCGCGTCGTCTCGGGCTTTCTACGGCGTGGGAAGCTGGGACCCCGTCACCGTCCTCAGCGCCACCGGATGTTCCTCACCGTGTCGGCCCTTGCCGCGTCAAAACAAGCCCGACGGGCGAGCCGGGGGGGTATCGCGCTACGTGCGGAGTAGACCGCGAACGGCACCCCTGCCTGGGTTGAACATCGCACCACGGACACGGTACAATGCAGAGGATGCGCGATCGACGGGTCAATCACTCCCCTGAGAACGCGGGCAACGAGGAGGCATTGGGATCTTGGCCCACTCGGCCCCGAGTCGGGCAGGCAACGGTCATGAAGAAGATCCTGGGCCTCACACTCTTCTCCCTCCTGGCCCTGTCCAGCACCGCTTGCCAGGAGGAGCTGGCCTACGGGGATCCCAACGCCGTTATCGTGGCTGCGCCCGTGGATGCCTGGCCTGAACTGGAGGACTCCGTGTTCGCAGTGCTGGCGCCCGACGTCTACACGTTGAGAGACGAGCGGACTTTCCGGCTCCGGTACGAGAACCCCGCTGGGCCGGACTGGGGACTGAAGAGGAAGTTCCGGGAGGAAGTCCTCATCGGGAGTCGGAACGACAACTTCATCCAGGAGGCCCTCCAGACCCTGGACAGCGGAGCCGAGGTCCAGGCCCCGGGCGTCTACCAGACCGAGGACGTCTGGGCCAAGAACCAACACGTGGTGATCTTGCTGGTGGATCCATCCGGGAGAGACCCCCCAGGTCCTCCCTCATCGGAGAAGTCCATACGATCCTCGACGAGCGCTTCCGACAAGGCGCCAGAAACCGGATGTTCGTCAGCGGTGCAAATGAGGCCCTGGCCGACTCCCTCAAGGATCTGGCCGGATTCAGTCTCCTCCTGCCCGAGGTCTACCGATGGGGATCGGAGGATTCCCTTTACATCTTCCGAAATGACAATCCCGATCCCTCGGAGCTCATACGGCAGTTCGCGGTGACGTGGCGAACGCCAATTCCAGCGGACCTGGATGCGGATTCTCTGGTGCGGTGGAGGGAGCAGCTCTCGGAGGAGTCCTACACCTATCCGCAGGTCGTGGAGCGCGAAACCGTTCGTACTCGATCGTTCGAGCTTCGGGGGCTGCCGGTATTCGAGGTCAGGGGTGCCTGGGCCAACCCGCCGGACAGTATGTGGCCTGCCGCGGGGCCGTTCATTCTCTGGGCGGTGACCTGCCCGGGACAGGATCGGCTCTACCTCATCGACGCCTGGCTCTACGCTCCCGGAAAGGACAAGTGGGAGTACATTATTCAGCTCGAGACCATCATGCAGTCGTTCCAATGTGGTCCGTTCTGATCCTGGGGGCGTGTGCCTGGTGCGGTCATCCCTCTGATCTCGAGTCTCGGGCTCCTTAGCCGGTTCCCGCATGCCCCCTTCCCTACAATGGAGCGTCCCCCTCGTGGCGTCCGCACCGTACCCTCGGACCTCTGGAGCCACCGCCGACCACCGTGTCTTTCGTTCACCTTCACACCCACTCCGAGTTCTCCCTCCTGGACGGGGCGAATCAGGTCTCGACCTCATCGAGAGAGCGCTGGCCTTCGGGGTCCCCGGCCTCGCCCTCACCGACCACGGAACCCTCTTCGGGGCCTGGATGCAGAAGACAGCCCGGAAGCAGACCTGGAGCCCATCGTTGGCACGGAAGCCTATGTGGCCCCTGGGGACGGAGGGAGCGCACCCGGGCAGGCCAGGGCGAAAGGCGCTCTACCACCTGGTCCTTCTGGCCGGACTGGAGGGATATCGGAACCTCGTCCGTTTGTCCTCCATCCGGCTACACGGAAGGCTTTACGTAGAAAACCAGATGACGGGAAGTGCTGGCTCAGCTT
>CAVVTW010000026.1:0-207247 GCA_963751255.1 uncultured Gemmatimonadales bacterium
AGCTCAGGGCCTTCGCCCAGAGCCAGGAGCACTATGAACGGAAGCCGGCGGCCGAGGAGGAAGGCCTCGATGACGAAAGCCGGGCAGAGATCCTGCGACTCGCGACCGACTTCCCTCGCCTGTGGAGTGACCCCCATACCCCACACCGGGAGAAGAAGCGGATGGCCCGGCTCATGATCGAGGATGTCACCGTGATCCGGGGCGATGAGATCACGGCCCACGTCCGTTTCAAGGGTGGTGCCACTCGCACCCTCACACTCCCTCTTCCTCTTCGGGCCGCGGATCTTCGACGAACGGACCCAGCGGTGATCCAACGCGTTGACCAGCTTCTGGATGAACACGTCGAAGAAGAGATCCCCGACCTACTCAATGCCGAAGGCCACCGTACGGGGACCGGTCTTCTTTTCACACCTGCCCGGGTTCGGGATCTGTGTGTCCGAAACAACCTCAGGAACCGCTACACGCGGCTCCGCGAAAAGGGCCTGTGGACGGTTGGGGAAATGGCCGAGTACCTTGGCGTTGCTCGGAGCACCGTGCAAAGGTGGTACACTGCCGGGTTGCTCAAGGCGCAGCACTGCGGATCCGGTCGATCCAAACGTCTCTACGAGCCCCCAGGGCCCAACCCGCCCAGTCCACAACAGGGCAAGAAGCTGGTTCGGGGCACAACACAGCCATGAGGTGCAGTATGGATCACGATCGTGATCCCACGTCAGCATGTCCTCGGCGTCGTGGGGCTCTAGGAGGCCGTGGCGGCGGAAGTGGCGGAGCACCCGAGTTCT
The DNA here is from genome assembly GCA_963751255.1 of uncultured Gemmatimonadales bacterium. Taxonomy (GTDB): domain Bacteria; phylum Gemmatimonadota; class Gemmatimonadetes; order Longimicrobiales; family Gaopeijiaceae; genus CAVVTW01. The sequence goes on from CAVVTW010000026.1 coordinate 780, forward strand.
CACGGTGTGCTGGAGGCCCTCCAACATCAATCGCAGTCCCACGCATCGCCCAGAGCCGCAGCGTGCAGTAGTTTCAGCCCCGGCGTAAGAGGAACCCATCGAGAAACGGACCCCGTTTAGGAGTTCCAATGTTCCGGAATGCCACCAGCGGCCCCATCAGACTGCTTCTTGCCCTGGCCTTCATGGCCATCCCTCTTCAGACCGTTCTCGGCCAGTCAGCCAATCGGTTGCAGACCCCAGCCGAAGCCAACAGCTACCAGAATGGCGGCACTCTCTACGAGCCTCTTATGGAGTTCGTCTATGAGTTGGAGTCACGCTCAGAGTTGATGAATGTCCTCAAGCTCACGGAGACGCTGGGCGGTCGGGATGTGGTCATGGCTGTTCTCTCCAACGATCCGGTCTTCCAGGCCGGAGACCTGGCAGGATCTGACAAGCCCATCGTTCTCATCGTGAACAATGTCCACGGGGGAGAGACCGCGGGGAAAGACGCCGCAATGGTCCTCATGCGGGATCTGGTCATGGGAGACCTCCGCCCCCTCCTGGATGAGGTGGTGGTCCTGGTCATCCCCACCATGAACCCGGATGGAGCGGAAGTCCGTCGTCGGACCAACGACGAAGGCTTCGACATGAACCGGGACTACATCAAGCTCGAGACCCAGGAAATTCAGGCCCTGATCACCAAGGTCGTCAACGAGTGGCACCCCCATATCCATCTGGATACGCACCACGGCGGGGCGGCCCCTTACACGCTGACGTACCAGGTGAACCAGAACCCAGCCGGCGATCCAAACATCATGGCGTTTGGAGACGAGCAGATCATCCCCAGGATCCGGGAAGCGCTTCGGGTCGAGGACTACGACGGATTCTGGTACGGAGCACCCTCCACTGTGAATGGCGTCGACCTATGGGGTACCGCATCGGTTGAGCCCCGGAAGCAACACGTCTATTCGACGCTGGCCAACATGGTGGGATTCCTCTTCGAAACCCCCAGTGCCAGCCACCGCCTAGTCGACAATGGCACCCGCGTGGTAGCCATCCCCGATGAGGAGCGGTATACGCATCAGGTTCGGGGCCAGTACATCGGTCAACGCGAGCTCATCAGGTTCGCCGCCGAGAGGGGCGACGAGCTGGTAGCTGTGGTAGCCAAGGCCAGGGCCGATGCCATTGCCCGTGGGAACGACGACTCAGACAACGACCAGATTCCTCTGGAATATGAACAGGTAGAGCGGTACAAGATGGACATCTGGCGCTGGGTAGGCGGCGGAATGGGAGGCGGTGCTGACACCCAGTACGAGTTCGTGAACCTCCCTGTCTTCACCAAGTTCACGCCCACCCGGACGGTCACCCGGCCCTGGGGTTACCTCATCCCCAACTCTCTCACCAAGATCGTGCCTCTCCTTCTGAAACACGGCATCACGGTGAAGCAGTTGACGGAAGATGTGGAGGTCGAGGTGGAAGCCTACACCGCCACCGAAATCACCGACACCGAGTACTTCCAGGGGCGCTATCTGAAGGCGGTGAAGGCCACCAAGGAGACCAAAACCATCACCATGCCTGCCGGGTCCTTCTTCATCCCCAGCGGGCAGCCGATGTCCAACTTCATCTCCTACATCTTCGAGCCTGAAAGCAACGACAACCTGATTACATGGGGGTTCCTGGATAACGTCCTTGAGCCGACTCCCTCAGAGGCTGAGGTTGCCGCACAACAGGCTGAGAAGCAGGCAATGCTGGCGGAGATGGAGCTCTCGGCGCAGGAAAGGACCTGGTACGAGGTTCAGATTCAGCGGCAGATGCAGGCAATGCTGGCGGAGCTCTCGGCGCAGGAGATCCCCATGTACCGGTTGATGAAGAAAACCAATCTTCCCGGTGTTCTGGTCCAGGATTTCAACGGATACGAGGGGAATCGGTTTTCCAGGTACTAGCCCCAAAACTGGGCCGGACCAGGCAACGATTTCGAGATCTGGAGGCGTTGGCTGAAGAGCCCGGGAGTTGAGGGTAGTACGGCTGGAAAAAGAAACCGCCCCGGAAGCACGATTGCCTCCGGGGCGGTTCGTTTTCAGGGGATCGGGCAGCCCCTCCCCAGGACATTCCCCCGTTGCAGAGATCTTGCGGGGACGTAAGTGTTTTTAGACGGAAAACCCCTATTGTTTTGAGACAAATCGAGAACATACTGGTTGTACTCCGCGAATCGCTTCGTGGAAGTCGATCTTTCCGTCGAAGTCGATGTCTTCGGAGTAACGCTGGCTCCCGATTAGATGGATACCTGTGGGTAGCGAAAGCTCCATCGAGCCCGAAACTGTTGGCCTTTCCACGATTCGGTGTGTCCTGCGCAGGTGGGGGAATGGCTACGTATCGCGGCATGGAGCTTCGTGTCTGTGCTGAGGAAGCTGCGGACCCCATGGAAGGCGAAGGAGGCGTGAAATATCAAGAAGGGGAATTCGGACGGGCACATTGTCCAGATTCCCGAGGTGGGCAGGTGTTTTCAGTGTTCACACCTTGGGGACTGTGACCCCACTGTAACCCTAAACCCCAGATATCCCCCGAAAACCGGTAACGGCGAGCCGGACGGAATTCCGCTTTCCGCCGCCTGTCCAGTAGGCTTTAGCAGAAGACCCCCCTGATCACCCGGATCAGGGGGGCCTTCTGTTCATGGAGGCGGCGGGAGTGACCTGCGGCGGGGCCTGACGGCCCCGTCCTCGGTCGTCTCGTCGGTGGACCCCAGGAAGAACCCCACCGACCAGGCTCCTCGGCTCGAACCCGCGTCCACGTCTCGAGCTGCGCTCAATCCGCCGCGGGTTCTCCTGTCGTGCTTCATGAGAAAACGGCCGGTACCCGAATGGGCACCGGCCGTTTTCATGGAGGCGGCGGGAGTCGAACCCGCGTCCACGAATGGATCCTCAAGAGCTTCTACGTGCGTAGGTCACTGAGCGGTTTCGCCCGCGGGGAGCCAGTGAACAGCCCGTCCCGGGGCTAGCCGCCTGAGATCTCGCCTGCCTCGGGGCGGCGCCGAGACAGGACCAGCCCGACTTTTCGTCGTCTCGAGATCCGCCTCGGGCGGGCCAATCAAGAGACGGGCATACGTTTGTTTACGCAGCCAGTGCCATGTTTGTGTTGGCAGTTGTGTGTTTCCCGAGGTGTTTTACGAGGTTCCCGGGGTCCTCGGCACGCTACTCCGGATTCACCGAACGTGTCGAAGCCGTGTCGCCCCCTTCATTCTGTGAATCCGCGCCCGCGCGAGTAAGTTCCGAGAGTCTCGGGCAGCCACGCGGATTCCTGACACCTGAATATACACCCTTCCTCGTCGGAACGCTCCCGGGCTATCGGACTTCCACGGTCTCGGCGCTCAGGTATGCCTCCAGGAGGGCCTCCATCTCCTCGAGGCTCGACACCTGAAACAGTTGGTCCCTCAACCGCTTGGCCCCCGGGATGCCCTTGGTGTACCACCCCAGGTGTTTGCGAAACTCGATGGCAGCCCGCCGCGGATCCCCCCCGAACTCGATGGCGTTCCGTGCATGCCGGAGACACACTGCGAAGCGCTCGGTGATCTCGGGGTCCGGGGGAACCTCCCTCCCCTCCAGAGCGGCTCGGGCCTGTTCGAAGAGCCACGGCGCACCGTGGGTCCCCCGAGCCATCATGATTCCGTGGCACCCCGTTTCGTCCCTCATCCGGCGGGCGTCCTCTCCGCGGCGAATGTCGCCGTTGCCCACCACGGGGATCTGCAGCGCGCGTACGACGGCTCCGATCTCCTCCCACCGAGCCTGACCCCCATACATGTCGGCCCGGGTGCGCGGGTGAAGCGTGAGCATGCGTGCTCCCGCTTCCTGAATGCGAAGCCCGATACCCACCGGGTCCCGGGTGGCTTCATCGAATCCGCTGCGGGTCTTGGCCGTCACAGGGAGCGAAGTGGCCTCCACCACGGCCCGGGTGATCCTTCCAACCAGGTCCAGGTCCCGGAGACACCCCGACCCCCCGTTCCTCCTGACCACCTTCTTCACGGGGCAGCCGAAGTTGATGTCGATGAAGTCGGGTTCATACGCCTCCGCGACCAGGGAGGCGGCATCGGCCATCATGACGGGCTCGGAGCCAAAGATCTGAATTCCGATGGGGCGCTCGTCATCGTCGAAACGCAATAGAACCCCAGACTTCGGGTTGCCCCGGCAGAGTCCGTCCGCGCTCACGAACTCGCTGACGACCACATCGGCCCCGTACTCCCGGCACAGTCTCCGGAACGGAGACTCGCTCACGCCGGCTTGGGGAGCCAGAAAGAGGGGGGTCGCCCCCGAGACGACGATCTTCTCGAAGCTTTTTGGCATGGAGTTAAGCTACTACCACCGGGTCTGAGCCTGAACCCCTGGGCGGGCGGGAAGGCCCGGGATCCCGGACCCACCGGGCGGCTTGCCGCCCGACACCATGGGTGCCCTCCGCGGATTCCGGCGGCCGGACCGGCGAGCCTTCTCCGGACTCAGGGGTAAATCCCTTAGCATCGTGGCCGATCCACTGCTAGATTCAAGGTTCGAACCGAATCGATCCACCCGGTGCCGACAACAAAAAAGCGAGGCTCCCGGATGAAACTGAGAGAGCTGTTCACACCGAACGTTGTGAACTTGGGAATACAGGCAGACAACAAGGACGACATTCTGAAGGAGCTCATCGGCCTTCTCGACATGGACGAGAAGTCCGAGGGCATCCTGTTCAAGACCCTCAAACGCAGGGAGAACCTGGGGTCTACGGGGATCGGAAAGGGGATTGCCATTCCCCACTGCCGGTCGCTGGTGGTGAACCGACTTCGCCTCGCCTACGGTCGCAAGCCGGGCGGGGTGGACTTCAAGGCCATCGATGGAAGCCCGGTCTACAACTTCTTCTTGATCGTGGCCCCTCCCCTGGAGGTATCGAATCAGTACCTGCCGGTGCTGGGCAAGATCGCCCAGTTCGCGAAGGACCCGGAGGTGCCGGCTCAACTGCGGGAAATCGAGAGCCCTGAAGAATTCCTCAGGCTGCTGGAAGAAAAGGCACAATAGGCGAATGCATCCTCAACTCATCCTGCTCCTGGAGATACAGGACCTCTACCTCCAGCGCACGTCTCTTCTGGAGGAACCCGGCATGGAGCGGATGGAGGCCGACCACTTCAACATCGACCCGGAGAAGGCTGCGGCGGCCTTGGAGAAGAAGATAGAGGAGTTGAAAGACCGCCTCGCTCCGGGTGTCCGAAAGCGCTGCGAGCGCGGTCTCCCGACACTCGGGCGGATGGTGGTTCCGGTCATCGATGGCGTGTGCTACGGGTGCTTTGTCTCGATTCCCACTGCACGAACCGGAGACTTCAACGAGTCCCTGAGGACCTGCGAGAGCTGCGGGCGTTTCATCTACCTCATCGACTGATCGGCTCCAATGCAGTGTGCGGGGAATGAGAACGGGGAACCTCTGAAGCTGGTTCCCCGTTCCTGTTCCCTCGGCTGTCGAGACTCGAGTCCCCGGATCCGCAGTCACTTGGTGACGTACATCCTCAGGACCTGGCTCTTCTTGTTCACAGTGAGTTGGACGAAATACACACCCGAAGCGACCTGCCGACCACGATCGTCCCGTCCATCCCAATAAGCCTCGAATCGCCCGGGGTAGGGATACTCCAGGTTGAGAACCTGGACTCCTTCCCCACGGGGGTGATTCAGCGCGGTGGGCGCCGTGATGTATTGCTGCAGAACGTTGAAAATCCGAATCGATACGTAGACCGGCTCTCCGGATTCGAAGAGATCCTCGTACAGCACGAACGGAATCTTCGTCTCCGGATTGAACGGATTCGGATAGTTCTGCTCCAGGTGAAACCCTGAATCCTGCTTCCCGGTCGGCTCCACCCGTTGGGCAGAAACCGAGGAGGTGAAACCGACAACGGAGAGGAGGACGAAGAGAACGCGGCAAAGGCGTCTCATTCAAACCTCCGCACAGAGTCGCTGTGCTGTAGCTGTTTAACGATGGCCCTCCATGGATCTTGACGGGGGTCCCCGAACCTAATACCACATAGCCATTTTACGACCGCCGAATGCCAAGGTCAAGAATCGGAGTCTTCCGACGAGACCCGGGCTCCCGTCCTACTTGGTTGGTACCTCTCCGGTGGGAAGTGTGTTCCCCCATGCCTCGGGAAGCTCCTCCGCCACGCTCCGCGCGTCGTCCCGGCGGATTGTGATCCCAACCCGATCGAAATAGCGCAAGAGGGGCAGCAAGTGTTTCCGGGTGAGCGGAAGCACCGTCCTGAAGTCCGCGGGACCCAGGTCGGAGGCGCCCGCCAGGCCATCCACCACCTTCCTGCCGGCATCGACGACGGCGCTTCGGGAGACGAACAAGTCCGGATCCAGGGCGATCAGCTCTCCATCCGCTTCCATCACCCGAAGGATGTCTTCCAGGTCGGGTCGGCCTCCGACTTCATTGGCCAGCTCCCGGACCGTGGGAGGCGTGAGACCGGCCCGTGCCAGGATCCCGTGAAGACGGTCCCGGAGTCTTCGCTGCTCCTTGGTGAGACGTGGCTGAAAGTCTGCCAGCGCCACGATGCCACCCGCGATGTGGAGCGAGCCATGAGTGGCCATGTCCTTGATAAGCGTGTCCGCCAGTCGTTGGCCCATGCCTCCCGGGAGCACCTGCCTCAACTCTTCCAGGGGCATCCCGGTTCGGAGTGGATGGGCCCCGTGGTACCGGTCCATGGCGAAAAGGAGCCGCTGTCTTCCGTCGTCCCAGATCTTTCGGCCGAAGAGATGGTCCTCGATCCGGGCCGCCTTCCCCTCCTGGAGCACCTTGGCCTGGGCTCGTTCCAGCGCTGCCGGACCGAACCCTGTGCGCTGGGGGAGCTGGGCCACGTGGACCCCGTCCCACGCCACCTGGCCCAGGAGGGCGAGGAGGCCTGCGTCGACTGCCGTGCCGAGGCGGGCCTCCAGCCTGAGATTCTCGCCCTCGCGGAGCCTTCTCTTCTTCCTGGGGAGGACCTCGGCGACTCTTCCACCTCCGATCGTCGTGATGGGGGAATAGGAGCGGACCACCAGGTGATCTCGCACACGAGCGAGAACCGGCTCCTCCAATCGCATCTGCACCCATCCCGCTTCGCCGCCGAGGAGGATGGGGTCGTCCAGAAGGGTTACCCTCGCCAAAACCTCGGCTGTACCGAGGTGGACCCGCACCCGCTGACCCTGTTCCAGGTTCCATCCCGTGCCCTCGAGAACGGAGATGAAAGCGGTCAACATCCACGACGTCTCCCACCCTTCGCCCTGGACGAGAGCCTGGCCCCGGTGGATGGCCTGGTGACTGACCCCCGCACCGGAGAGACCTACGGCGACCCGGCCGCCGGCCTGGGCCTCCCGGACCTCCTCACCGTGGATTTGGAGAGAGCGGACCCGTGCCTCCTTTGCTCCAGGGAGGACGCGACATCGGTCCCCTGCCCTCAGGATACCCGACCAGAGCGTACCCGTCACCACCGTGCCGGCCCCTCTCACGCTGAACACCCGATCGATAGGGAGACGTGAGACATCGGAAGCGCTCCGCTCCTCGGCCCCTTCAGCCACATCTGCCAGGACCTGGGCGAGCCGCTCCAGGCCGTCTCCCGTTGTGGAGGAGACCGCCACGAGAGGCGCATCCTGATAGGGTGTGTCCAGGAGGAGGTCCCGCACCTCTTCCGACACGAGCTCGACCCACTCCGGGTCCACGAGGTCCGTCTTGGTGAGAGCCACGGCCAGGCGGGGAACGCCCAGCAGTCGGACGATGGCCAGATGCTCCCGGGTCTGGGGCATCACTCCCTCGTCTGCGGCGACCACCAGGAGCACTACGTCCACACCGGTTGCGCCGGCGAGCATGTTCCGAATGAAGCCCTCGTGACCGGGCACGTCCACCACGCCAAACCGCACCCGGCGGTCAGGCTTGAACTCGGCGAATCCCAGGTCCACGGTGATGCCCCGTTCCTTCTCTTCCTTGAGGCGGTCGGTATCCACGCCCGTGAGAGCCTTCACCAGGGCCGTCTTGCCGTGGTCGATGTGTCCGGCGGTACCCAGGATGAGCCTACGCACGGCTTCTTCCCAGCAGGGTGGACAGCACATCCATGGACCGGAGAGGGGTCCCTCCGGAAATGTGATACGCGACGAAATCGCTGACGAGGCGGAGGTGGGCTCTCGGCCTGAGAAGCTCGCCCTCAGCTCTTCCGCGCAGAAGGCCCCCGAGCTGCGCCCGGGCTTTGGGACCGAGACGGGGGCCTCCTCCCCCTCCAGGCAGGCGGGACATCGGAGACCTCCCGCCGCGAAGTCGAACCGGGACATCTCCTTGTCCGGGATGGGGCGTCCACAATGCACGCATTCATCGAGGAGGGGGGTGTATCCGAGCTCCCGCACGAGGCTCCAGAGCTGGATGAGAAGCTCCGGCACCAGGTGGTCCAGCCCGCATCCCTCGATGGCATCCATGCCCCGGACCAGAGCGAGATAGAGGGCTGGGTGGGGATCTGGCTCCCCGTGCCGGAGGACGATCTCTCCCAGGACAGAAGCGGCAGAGAGTCTCAAGGGGTTGAGGGAGAGGCCTCGGCGGAAAACCGATGGCTCGAAACCCTTGAGCGTTTGCAGCTCCCGATTGGCACGAACATTCAACGTGAGAGCACCCTGGGAGAAAGTCGAAAGGGGGGCCCCCCTTCGCCCCACGGACTTCCGGGCTCCCCGGGCAATGGCGCTCACCGCACCCAGCTCCTCGGCGTAGAAGCGCAGGACCTGGCTCGATTCACTGTATGGGTAGGATCGAAGGAGGATCGCGGAGGTCGTCGTGAGAGACACGGGGGTCGTTTCAGCGGCTCAACTGCGCTGCTTCAGCTCCTCCAGGAGCCTGGCGCGTTGGGCCTGGTAGTGCTTCCGGGCCTTCTCGGACACGTCCTTGTTCTGGCTGAACGCCTCGTCGAGCCGGGCGATGGCCAGGACGAGATCCTGGTGACTGAGAGAGGATGGTCCTCCCGCGGCCGGTGCGGGGTTCGCCGCGCGGCGGCGGTATCCGTAGACACCGGCGCCCAGGAGAATCCCCGCCAGAATGATTCCGAGACCTTCGGCAGGGAAGGTCCACGGCTCGGGGGAGACCTCGCTATGGATCTCGGTATCCAGAAGATCCGTCCCCGAGTAGCGTCGATACACCGCTCCAGGGTCCAGCTCCACCGGCGTGGAGGCCGTGAGGGGCGGGAATTCGGCCGGCGGGCCGGGTTGGCGAACAAATACCTCCATCCGGTCCGTTTCCCCGGGCATGGGGATGACGGGTTGCTCCTCCGTGAGATGGTATCGGACCAGCAGGAATCTCTCCCCCGGAGGAAGCGGGGAGTAGAGCTCCAGGCGCTCGTCGGAGAACTGCACGGCGTCGGGAGCCAGGTCGGCTTGGCCCACCTGAAAGTCTCCTGCCGACCCCGGAAGCGGGTAGGACCAGATGACGCCTTCGTGGGGAGAATAGAGGGTCCGATCGCCGTTGTTCACGATCTGGAAGACATCCGTGGCATCCCATCCATCCGAGGCCTTCTCGAGGAAGAGGTTTCGGGACAACAGGGGCAGAATGGCGCCCCCGGCAGGCACGGAGACCGTGTCGTAGGCCTGGATGACGTACAGGCTGTCCAACTGGATGGGTTCGGTGATGGCCGGCCCGAAGTAGTGCAGGCCCCGGTACTGAACGGAGGCAAAAAAGACCTCCTGGCGCACGGCGTGGTTGGGCACGTGGGGAAGGCGAATCTGGAAGGTACCGTCGCGAGCCACTCGGACGCTGTCCACTTCGCCCGAGGAATCCGCCGACACCATGTGCAGGACCACCATGCCCTGAGTCAGAGGCTCCTCCCCGACCCTTGCCTCACCGTGGAGGATCGGGACCACCTCTTCCTGAGCCTTCACGGTTCCAGGCGACCCCGGCACGGCGATGGCGAGGAGGACGGGGGCGATCCTCAGGAGATGGGGGAAGGGTGACCTCATGTCAGGGGGTGAACCGGCCGAAGTCTTCTGGATTCAACTTCTTCAGGTATTCCTTAAGATCCTCGGACTGGGCCTCCAGGTCCTCTGGTTCCTCCCGTGTCTCGGGATCCACCGACACCGACTCCTCTTCGGCGATCTCCACCGATCCGCGCTCCAGGAGACTCTCTTGAGCGAAGATCCGGGCCTCCATGCGAAGCGCCACCGCAATGGAATCGGAAGGGCGGGCATCCACGGAGATCACCTCGCCGTTTCTGCGTATGATGAGCTCGGCATAGTAGGTGTTCTCTACGACCCGGGTGATGATCACCCGCTCCAGGGAGCCGCCCATGCCATTCAGGACCGACACAAGGAGGTCGTGGGTCAGGGGTCGCGAGAAGCTCCATTCGGCTAGCTGCATGGCGATGGCGCTGGCTTCACCCGGACCGATCCAGATGGGGAGAATGCGGTCCCCCTGGCTCTCCTGGAGGATCACCACCGGGTGGTTGTTGGTGCGATCCAACCCCAAGCTCTGCACCTTCACTTCGACCAGCACAGCCACTCCTTCCGGCTCGTCCGAGTCTCTCAGGTTCCCATCGTCCAGGAGGATAGGTACCGGACCTGCTCCGGGGTGAGCTCGTCGATCTCCACCCCCATGGCGGCGAGCTTCAGCGCGGCGATCCGCCGGTCGATCTCCTCCGGGATTCGGTGGACCTCTCGGCTCAGGTCACCTCGCTTCTGGAGAAGATACTCCGAAGCCAGTGCCTGGTTCGCGAAGCTCATGTCCATGACGGACGCCGGGTGCCCCTCAGCGGCCGCCAGGTTGATCAACCGCCCTTCGCCCAGAACGAACACGCTCTTTCCGGCCACTCGGTATTCCTGCACGAGGTTTCTCACTTCCGCCGGGTCTGACTCGGCCGTGGCGGCCAGTCCCGGAAGGTCCAATTCGACATTGAAGTGCCCCGAGTTTGCGACAATCGCTCCGTCACGCATGGTGGTGAAATGCTCGGGTCGGATGACGTTGATGTCACCGGTGAGCGTAAGGAAGAGGTTTCCAATGGGAGCCGCTTCGGCCATTGGCATGACCCTGAACCCATCCATGGCGGCCTCGAGAGCCTTGATGGGGTCCACTTCGGTCACGATCACGTTGGCGCCCGCTCCGCGGGCCCTGAGCGCCACGCCCCTACCGCACCAGCCGTACCCGGCCACGACGACCGTCGATCCGGCGAGGAGGAGGTTCGTGGCACGGAGCACGCCGTCCAGAGTGCTTTGCCCCGTCCCATAGCGGTTGTCGAAGAGGTGCTTGGTCAGGGAGTCGTTCACCGCGATTACCGGGAAACGGAGCACTCCCTCCATGGCCATGGCCTTGAGACGGATCACCCCGGTCGTGGTCTCCTCGGTGGAGCCCACCACGCCCCGGACCAACGCATCCTTTTCGGACGCATCCAGAGTGGCCACCCACTGGGCCACGGGGGGGCCAGCTGGTCCATGCGGTCCAGGGCGATCATGTGCAGCGAGCCCACCAGGTCGGCCCCGTCGTCCATGGTGATGCTCGGGCCATGGGCCAGCGCTTTCTGGATGTGCTCGTAGTAGCTCGTCTCGTCTTCTCCCCGGATGGCGAAGACGGGGATGCCGTGATCGGCCACCAGGTGGGCCGCGACATCATCCTGCGTGGAAAGGGGGTTCGAAGCACAGAGAACCAGGTCCGCCCCTCCGGCTTTGAGGGTGGACACGAGGTTCGCGGTCTCGGTCGTGACATGCAGGCAGGCGGACAGCTTGACCCCTTCCAGGGGGCGTTCCTCCCGAAAACGCTCCTGGATCTGTTTGAGCACGGGCATCGTGCGACCGGCCCATTCGGTGCGTCGGCGGCCCTCGCCGGCCAACTGAATATCCCTGATGTCGTAATCCATGGCTCGTGGTGTGTGGTTGGATTTTCAGAGGGCGAGACGGTCGCGGATCTCCTCGATCCGGTTCGTTCTCTCCCATGTGAACAACTCCACTGTCTCTTCTGACCGACCCAGGCGAGGCACCGTCTTGGTGGATCGGCCGAAATGACCGTACGCCGCCGTCGGTCGGAAGATGGGGTCTCTCAGGCCCAGGTGTTCGATGATGGCCCTGGGACGGAAATCGAATACATCGGAGACGACCTTGGCCAGCTCGTCGTCGGGCCGGACCCCGGTTCCGAAGGTATCCACGTATACCGCCACCGGTTCGGCCACCCCGATAGCGTAGGCGACCTGTACCTCGAAGCGCCGGGCCGCCCCGGCGGCCACCATGTTCTTCGCGGCCCATCGGGCGGCGTAGGCGCCGGAGCGATCCACCTTGGTGGCATCCTTGCCACTGAAGGCCCCCCCTCCGTGTCGTCCGATTCCCCCGTAGGTGTCCACCATGATCTTCCGGCCCGTCAGGCCCGTGTCCCCGTGGGGCCCTCCCACGACAAAACGCCCCGTGGGGTTGATGTGGAAGATGCAATTGTCCCGTACCATCAGCTTCTCGGGTATGGCGGGCAGGATGACCTTCTCCAGGAGCTCGGCCTCGAGGAACTCCTGTTCCACGTCCGGATCATGTTGGGTGCTGAGAACCACCGTGTCCACCCGCCGGGGACAGTCACCCTCGTACTCCACCGAGACCTGGGCCTTCCCATCCGGCCGGACCCACGGTAGATCTCCGGACTTCCGGAGGGATGCCAGTCGACTGGTGAGGCTGTGGGCCAGGGTGATGGGCGTGGGCATGAGGGACTCGTTCTCGTCCGTTGCGTACCCGTACATCATCCCCTGGTCCCCGGCCCCGCCGGAGTCCACCCCCATGGCGATGTCCCACGCCTGCTGGTCGATGGTGGTGAGGACTGCGCAAGTGTTCCCATCAATCCCGAAGTCGGATCGCACGTAGCCGATCTCCTTCAGCGTCTCGCGAACCACGGCGGGGATCTCCACGTACGCCTCGGTGGAGATCTCTCCGGAGATCATGGCCATACCCGTCGTCACCAGGACTTCGGCGGCAACCCGGGCCTGGGGGTCCTGGGCGAGTATGTGATCCAGAATCGCATCGGAGATCTGGTCGGCGATCTTGTCGGGGTGGCCTTCCGTCACCGATTCCGATGTGAAGTGTCGTATGCTCAAGGGTGCGTTCCGGTTGATGGAATGGTTCGGTTCTCGCGAACTACCCGCTTTATCTGGGAACGTTCAGGCTCCACCTGCCCGAGAAGGCCGAAAGGTCGATGCTGTCACCGACCCCCTCCACGAGCCGTGCCGTCACCTCCCGGCTAGTGGGGGCGGCGAGGGCACTGGCGGCGGCCTTCCTCGCATCCTCTATGCGGAACTCCCGGATGACCTTCTTGATCTCGGGCAGCGACGGCCAGGCCACGGAGAGGGAGTGGATATCCAACCCGAGGAGCAGAAAGGCCCCCAGTGGATTGGCGGCGAGCTCGCCGCAGACGCTGACCTCTATGCCGGCGGCCCGGGCCACTCGCGACACCTGGTGGAGCTGCCGTACCACGGCGGGGTGAAACGGGTTGAAGAGTCCCGCCAGCCGGGTGTTGGTGCGGTCCACCGCCAGGGTGTACTGCACGAGATCGTTGGTGCCGATGGAAAAGAAGTCGGCGTGACGGGCGAGCTCCACTGCGTCGAGAGCCGCGGCCGGGGTCTCGATGAGGAGCCCCAGCTTGTATCCCGAGTTGAAGGGGAGCCCCTCGGCCGAGAGTCGATCCTCCTCCTCCTTGAGGAGCGCCCTGACCTGGAGAACCTCCTCCACGTCGTTGACCAGGGGGAGCATCATCCGGACGTCTCCGTGGGCCGTAGCCCTCAGAATCGCTCTGAGCTGGGGACGGAACAGCTCCGGCTGGTCGAGGCAAACCCGGATCGCCCTCCACCCCAGGAAGGGGTTCTCCTCGTGGGGCATGTGGAGGAACATGGGGAACTTGTCCCCTCCCAGATCGAAGGTGCGAATGATGACCGCCGACTCGGGGAAGGTCTCCGCCACGTGGCGGTACCCTTCGTATTGCTCTTCCTCCCCCGGGAGGGATGCCCTCCCTACCACGAGGAACTCGGTGCGGAAGAGGCCCACACCGCGCGCCCCGTGGTTCTTCGCATGGTCGGCCTCCCACGGGAGGTCGAGGTTGGCTCGCAGTGCTACCGGCTGCCCGTCCTTGGTGACGGCGTCCAGCAAGGCAATCTGGTGAAGCTCTTCCTCCCACGCTCTGAGCTGGACTTCACGTCCCCGGAAGATCCGCCGCTCCCGGTCCCCCGGGTCCAGGATGATCCGGCCGATCCTCCCGTCGAGAATGGCGTCCTGACCCTCTTTCGCCAGAGCCGTGATGTTTCCCAGTCCCACGACCGATGGAAGGGAGAGGGAGCGCGCCAGAATCACCCAGTGCGACGTCCGGGTGCCCTTGTCCGTGGCCACGCCCTTGATCCGCTGGGGGTCAAACTGCACGGCCATGCTGGGCGTCAGATTCTGGGCCACGAGAATCACGGGGTCATCCGTCTCCGGGGGGTCGAAGGGATCCTGGAGATCCAGGATTCGGTACAGGAGACGGGAATGCAGGTCCTCCAGGTCGTTCAGGCGGTCAAGAACCATGGGATGGTAGGTCCGGGTCCACATGGCTTGGAGTTCCAGGATTCGCCATTCGAAGGCCTGGGCAGCCGTAAGGTGGTAGCCACGGATGTACTCCACCGTCCGGTCGACCACCTCCGAGTCGTCCAGCATCAGGAGCTGGGGGTCGAAGATGCGTGCCTCCATGGACCCGAGACGAGTTGCGGTCGCCGCCTGCAACTCCTCGAGCCGGTGCCGGGTCTCCTCTCGCGCCCTCTGGAAACGGGCGACCTCTTCCTCCACCAGGTCGGCCTCGACCCGGCGGTGCACGATTTGGGGAATCTCCCACGTGAGGAGGCGGACTTTCCCCTCGACGATCCCCTCGGACACACCGAAACCGTCTCGCACGATTGGCACCGGTCAATCCTCCTCGAAACCCCGGCCCACGAGATCCGTGAGGGCACTCAGAGCGTCCTCGGCGTCGGGGCCGGAGGCTGTGAAGCGCAGTGTGGACCCCTGTTCCGCCGCCAACATGAGCACACCCATGATGCTCTTTCCGTTGACACGGAGGCCATCCTTCTCCACGTGAATCTCTGAAAGAAAGGACCCGGCCAGCTTCACGAGCTCCGCTGCCGGGCGCGCATGGACGCCGGCTCGATTCACGACTTCCGCCAACGCTTCCTTCGTCTCCATCTCAGTCATGCGATCCACCCGAAAAACAGTATCACTCCAATGGCCACGGCCACGAGCCAGAGAGTCCACCGCCATCCCTTGTGGCCCACCAGGCTCCCGAGCCAGAATCCCCATACGCCTCCTGCCCCGGCCAGGACCAGGAGCGGCCATCCGCCCAGGGCCACGCTCTTGTCCAGGGCCAGACCCGCGACGCCCCCGAGAAGAAAGATAGCGGCGGCTTCCAGGCGATCCGCCTGCCGGGGTAGCCCAAGATGCCGGAGAGCTACTCCGATCTCGCTGCCTCGCTCCAGCCCTACCCTGAATCCCCACCCCCGCAAGAGGAGGTGACCGAGGTTGTACGTGACCAGAAAGAACACCACCGTGGCGGCGGGAGAGGCGCCGGCCAGGGCGAGAGCCAGAGCAGCGAGCACCGTCGCGGGACGCCAGCCCATCCACACGAGGGCGTCCCCCAGTCCTCCCAGCGGTCCACGCACTGCCAGCTTGAACCGACGGATGTCCTCCGGGTCCCTCCCGTCCTCCTCCATGCGGCATGCGGCGCCCAGGGCCAGATCAGCCAGATAGGGGTGCGCGTTGAAGTGTTCGGCATGGCGACGCAGGGCATCCGCGAAGGCGGGCGGGTTTCCCTTGTAGACGCGACGAAGCACGGGAAGCATGGCAAACGCGAAACCGCCCCCGATCATGGTCCTGTAGTTCCAGGACCCCTGGATTGCGAAGGAGCGCATGAACGCTGAAAGACGAGACACCCCGCGCGTGATCCTCAAAGGAACAGACTCCCGACGAAGAACCCGAGAAGGCCCGCACCGAACACGAAACCCCGTTTCCTCCAGCCGCCGAGGGTGCCGACCAGGGCCCCGGCCGTCACGCAGGCGCCCACTCCCAGGATGGTCAGGCTCGCGGGCAGGTCCAGGGGCCAGTCGTCCGCGAACGCGGCGACGAACCAGCGGCCGAACCCCAGGCCAGCGGCCGAGAGAACACATCCCCTGCCGAAATCGAGGGAGATCCCCCCCACTTGAGCCCATTCGATGCGGGACGGCGACACATTCTCGCGGGACGGGTCCGGCACGAGGCGTCCGTTCACCTTCCGCAGAGCCTGGATCGAGGCGGCTCCGAGGCGGCTCCACACGAACCCCATGAGAACCCCAAGGACGACTCCGGGCGGGCCTGCCACACTCGCTCCAGCGGCCACCGCTACCAGGGCCGCGGGCCCCCCCTCCGGAAACTCGGACCCCCCGATTGGAAAGATGGAGATGAAGTAGATCTCCAGCAGCCCTCCGATGAGGAGCCCAGTGCCGGCGTCCCCTACTACCCAGCCGGTGAGCACACCCGCGATCAAGGGCCGGGAGACCATCACCTGCCCGAGTGCGGTCCCATCCAGGGCGAGGAGCCCTCCAAGCAAGGTGAGGAGAAGGAAATCCAAGGTCAGGCCCCCGGGGCCGGGGTTCGCTCAGTCAAGGAGGGCGCCCAGCGGAACCTTGGCGGAACCCGGTAGATCCTGGGCCGAGACCCTGACTCCCTCCGCCTCCAGTTCCTTGAGGGCGTCCTGGTCACCGGAGTCCAGGAACAAGTAAGGCAGTACCTCCTCCCTTCCCTTCCTAAGGTGGATCCCCCCGAGGTTGACCGTCGCCCCCGCCAGGAGGCCACCCCGGGCGATCTCCAGCATGGTCTGGATGTCCCGGGTAAGAAGCACCGTTCGCGTGGCTTCGTCTTGCCAGCCGGGTAACGCGTGACGGGCCGCGTCGGGGGTGAAGAACTCCGCGGTGGCCCCCTCCGGCAGGGAGAGGGCGTAGAGCTCCTGCTCCCATTGGCTCTGAGCCAGGGCTTCATCGACCACCACGTAGCGTTCGGCTCGGAGCTGGCTTCCCCAAGCCACCACCACCTGTCCGTGGATCAGTCGCTCGTCAACCCTGAAGAGTATGACGGTCATCGGCCTGGAAACTCCGGAGAACTCTTCAGACTCTCTCCGCCCTCTTTCCAGGAGCCGCGGCACCAGCTCCTCCAGAGGGAGGTCTCGATGAAAGACAAAATCCAGGAGGATCGGGAGGTTCACACCGAAGAGGACCACCTGGGAGGTCCCGTTCCCGCAGCACGTCAACGGCCGCGAGAGCACACGAGCCACTGGCCAGGTCCGTGAAGACGATGGCCGGGTCGGCCCCCAGGAGTGGCACTCAGGTCCCGGAGGAGCGCCTCCGGGCGACCTGCCGTCGTTGCTCAGAGCGGTCAACACGTCCTCCTCCACCCCGGAGATCCTTGCCACGGCATCGATCATTCCCTCGGCCATCTGCCCGTGTGCAACGAGGACTCCCCGCACCGGGACCGGATCACTCATAGTCCTGTTCCAGGTACTTCCGGACCGGGCGCATGGCTTCCCTCGAGCCGGCGGTCGAACTCCAGGGCAGGATCGACGCCGGAATACTGGAGAAGATGGTTCATGGCCACCACCTCCGAGATCACCGTGATGTTCTTCCCAGGGTTCAGGGGCACGGTCACTTTCGGGAAGCGTGACTCCCAGGATCACCGTGTCCTCCCTGTCCAGTCCCGGTACGATTGTAGTCCCGGGTATCGTCCCACGCTTCCAGCTGGACGACCACTTCGATCCTCTTCTGCTGCCGGATGGCCCGAATCCCGAAGAGAGCCCTGACATCGATGATCCCGACACCACGGATCTCCATGTGGTGACGCTGGAACTCGTGTCCGTGTCCGATGATGATGTCGTAGCCCTCGCCGGGTTGCGAAGACCAGGTCATCAGCCACCAGGCGGTGTCCCCGTCTCCACTAGATCCAGCACGCATTCGCTCTTGCCGATCCCGCTCTCGCCCACGAACAGGAGGCCGACCCCGTACACGTCGGCGAGGGAGCCATGGAGGCTCACCGTGGGTGCCAGGGCGGCCTCCAGGTACGGGTTCAGTCTCTGGAAGAAGAATCCCGTCCCCATGGAGGTCCTGAAGACCGGGATCCCGTACTCACCGGCGACTGCCAGGAACAGGTCCGTTACGGAGAGTCCCTTCGTAATGAAGACCACAGGGATGTCGTGATGGAAGAGGTGTCGAAGGCGATCGGTGACGACATCCGGCTCGAGCGTTTCCAGATACGCCATCTCCGTCTCCCCGAAGACCTGGATTCGCCCACCCACCACGCGCTCGGTGAAGCCGGCGAGCGCCAGGCCCGGCGACGGCCGGATCGGGGTGCGTGATGGGCCGATTCAGGCACGCGTCGGGCGTGAGCTTCTCGAGGCCCAGGGTCTTGTCTCGCTCGCGAAGCAGCTCCTCGACCGTGATCTGGCGTTTCACGCCTTCCTCGTCATTCTTCCGGTAGCACCGGCTCACTGGCCGGCGGCCGATGGTAGTCTTTCTTCTGGGATCGACGCCGCTTCAGCATCCGGGAAAGGCGGTCCACCATCTGGTCCACGGCCTCCCTGAACTCGGTACCCTCCCCGGCGGCCACCAGGGGCTCTTCCCGATCGACTTTCAGCACGGCCTCGACCTTCTTTACGTGCTTCTCCACTTCGAACACGACTTCCACTCCCGACAGGCGGGGGTCGTACCGGGAGAGCTTGCCGAGCTGTTCCTCGGTCCGACTCTGAACGGCCGAGGGTACCTCACAATGCCGAGCGGCGATCTGGACTCTCATCGGACCTCCATGAAGAGAAAAAGTTACCCAAGCGAGCGGACGGCGGCCAGGCGTTTCTCCAGGAATACTTCGGTTTGGCGTGCCGAGGTCTCCCAGGTGAATCCTTCGGCAAACCTCCTCGCGGCCAATCCCATGGACCTCCTCGAGGGCAGCGTCCTCGAGGAGGGTCCGCAACCCCCCGGCGAGCGCCTCCACATCCCCATGGGGTACCAGCAGGCCGGTTTCCCCGTGTCGGACTGAATCCCTGAGCCCGGGAGAGTCACTGGCGACGGTGGGGGTTCCGCACGCTGCCGCCTCGAGAGTCGAAATCCCCCAGCCCTCCTTTGGTGAAGCGAGGGCATGGATCCAACTCCCCCGGAGAAGGCGTAGCTTCTCATCTTCGTCCACGTACCCCCGAAACTGCACAGTGTCCCCGAGCTCCAGGCGGCCGTGAAGGCGCTGGAGGTCGTCCGCGTAATCTCCCTTGCCGACAACGAGGATCCGGAACCGGAGCCCCGAGCTTCTCAGTCGAGCTGCGGCTCGTAGGATCAGGTCCACCCCCTTGTAGCGCTTGAGCCGACCCAGATACAGGATCGTCGGTTCGTCGAATTCAGCCCACTGGGGATCCGGGTGAGAGATGAGAAAGGTCGACGCCGTTGTGGACGACGACGATCTCCTGGTCGGTCATGCCCCGGTCCCGGAGGTCGGCGGCCGTGCTCTCCGACACCGCCATGATCGGGATTCCTCGGAAGGCCCGAGGGACGGGACGTTCGAGGATCCAGGTCAGGGCGGCCACCGGCAGGGTGGCCTCTTGAAAGGCCGCGGAGCCGAAGAGGTGATGCACGACGAGAACCACAGGGACGCGGGTCCAGAAGGGCATGAAGAGTGGCACCTTGTTCAGGTCCTCCACCACCACGTCGTAGCCACGCAATCCGTCATGACGCCGTGCGAAGGTGGGCACGTGGAGGCCGAAGGTGTAGCGTCCCCCGACCCGGTGCACGCGGATCCCGTCGATGACCTCGAATGCGGCGGCCCCCGGGAAGCCGGAGGACAGAAGTGTGACCTCGTGGCCCCAGGCCGCGAGGCGACCGAAGATCTCGTGGAGGTGGGCCTCGGCACCCCCGGCCTGGGGGTTCTCCCGGTCCAGCCAGTTGACGACGAAGATCCTCAGGAGCAGGTCTCTCTCCCTCTCCGGTTCGTCCTACTCCATGGTTCGAGAATGCTTGTAGAGGGCGTCCAGGACTCCGTTCACGAACCGGGGGGAGTCCCGGCCCCCGTAGGTCTCGGCCAGATGGATCCCCTCCTGGATGGAGACTTTCGGGGGAATGTCCCGGAGGAAGAGTAATCTCGGCGGCGGCCAATCTCAAAATGGAGCGATCCATCACCGAAACCCGCTCGAGCCGCCAGTTCTCCAGCGCACCCTGCAGGGCCCGGTCCACTTCCGGAAGATGATCCTGGAGGGTCTCCAGCAGGAGCTCCAGATAGGCCACCCGGTGAGGGGCGACACCTGCGAGTCTGCAGGATCTTGGCGAGAGCCTGGAGAGATGGTCTCGCCCACCTCCCGCACTCTCCCATCGATAGAGGACATGAAGGGCCCAGGCCCTGGCCCGACTTCGGTCCCGGGGATGGCTCCCGTCCCGGGCCTGGGGATCGAACCGCAAGACCTACTCCAATCTCCGGAAGAGACCGGCCATCTCGAGGGCGCTCAGGGCGGCATCCCAGCCCTTGTTGCCAGCCTTGGTTCCAGCTCTCTCCAGAGCCTGATCCACCGTATCCGTGGTGAGAACACCCAGAGACACTGGGATCGCAGCGAATCCCGGGCCACGATTCCCAGGCCCTCGTCGTAGCCTCCCCGGCGACGTACTCGAAGTGGGGGGTTCCCCCTCGGATCACACACCCCAGGGCGATGATTCCATCGTACCTTGTCCATCTTGGCCGACCCGGGAGCCACGGCCGGGTAGCTCCCAGGCACCCGGGAACCCGGTAGAGGTCGATGTCCTCCTCCCGCACGCCGTGCCGAAGCAGGCAATCCCTGGCGCCCGTGAAACCAGCTGCTCCGTCACGAGGCTATTGAACCGGGTCACCAGGATGGCGAATCGTTTTCCGGTCGCCGCTCAAATCTCCGTGGAACTCGTTCACGCCCGCTCTCCCTTAGAGGATGTGCCCAAGCTTCGTTCGTTTCGTCGCCAGATACTCCCGATTGAACTCCCCCGCTTCCACGCGTCAGCGGCTCTCGCCCGGTGATCTCCAGACCGTATCCCTCGAGCCCCACGATCTTCCTGGGGTTGTTCGTCAGCAGGCGGATGGAGGTGAGCCCCAGGTCCAGGAGAATCTGGGCGCCGATGCCGTATTCCCTGAGGTCGGCCTTGAAGCCCAGGACCTCGTTCGCCTCCACGGTGTCCCTGCCCCTGATCCTGAAGGTCGTAGGCCCGGAGCTTGTTGGCCAGGCCGATGCCCCTCCCTTCCTGCCGCAGGTACACGATGGCGCCCAGGCCCTCGGCCTCGATTGCCCTCATGGCCGCATGAAGCTGCTCGCCACAGTCGCAGCGCTGCGATCCGAATACGTCGCCGGTCAGGCACTCCGAGTGCATCCGGACGAGGACGTTCTTCTTCCCTGCGAGGTCGCCCTTGCACCAGCGCGACATGGTCCCGTTCGTCCACGAGGTTCGTGTAGCCGATGACCCTGAACGTCCCGAACTCGGTCGGAAGATCCGCCTCGGCCACGCGCTTCACGAGCCGCTCTCTGCGCCAAGCGGTAGGAGACCAGCTGGGCCACGGTGATGAACTTCAGGTCGTGGGCTCTGGCCACCTCTTCCAGCTCCGGACGCCGGGCCATGGTGCCGTCTTCCTTGAGGATCTCGCAGATCACCCCCGCAGCCGGAAGCCCCGCCAGACGGGCCAGGTCCACGGCAGCCTCCGTCTGTCCGACCCGGCGGAGGACACCGCCGGGCCGGGCCCGAAGGGGGAAGATGTGTCCGGGCCGCCGGAGATCCCGGGGTGGGTCGTCTCGGATCCAGCAGCACCTGGATGGTCTTGGCCCGATCGTAGGCGCTGATCCCGGTCGTGACACCGAATCGTACGTCGGCGTCCACCGAGATCGTGAACGCGGTGCGCTGGGGATCGGTGTTGTTGTCGGTCATGAGGGGAAGCCCCAGCTCGTCGGCCCGCTCATTCGTCATGGCCACACAGATGAGCCCCCGGCCGTACTTCGTCATGAAATTGATGGTCTCAGGGGTGATCTCCGAGGCAGCGCACACCAGGTCGCCCTCGTTCTCCCGGTCCTCGTCATCCGCCACGATGACCATCTTCCCCTGGCGGATGTCGTCGATGGCGTCTTCGACGCGGTCGAAGGTCATTCCTGCATCTCCTCCATATCCCATGGCCGCGAGGCCGTCGAGCTTGATGGTTCCGTCGCCCCCTTGGGCCGAAAGGAGCTTTGCCACGTACTTCCCGATCAGGTCCCCCTCCAGATTCACGCGGTCTCCGGCCTTAAGCGATCCAAGATTCGTGTGCTCCCAGGTGAACGGGATGATCCCCACCTGGCATTGGCCGCTCCGACGGGAGGGCATTCACCGTGAGGCTTACGCCGTTGATGGCGATGGAGCCATGGAGGATCGTGACTCCTGCCACCACGTCCGGGAAGCTGAGAAATCCATGAGCCAGTAGTCTCCCTCCCTGCGGACCTCCAACACCCTGACCGACGCCGTCCACGTGCCCCTGCACCAGGTGGCCATCCAGGCGTCCGCCGAGGACCATGGAGCGCTCGAGGTTCACGCGGCTCCCGCCCGATAACCGCCCGCGATCGTCCGGGATAGGGTGGTGCCGATGGTCTCGATGGCGAAGGATGCGCTTGTCGTTACGCACCGCGGTCTGGCAGGCCCCGTCCACGGTGATGGAGTCCCCTGGCTTCAACTCGCCGGCCAACTCCGGGAGCATCGATGACGAATTCCCGCGCGCCGGACCGCTCCCTTACCGAGCCGATGGTTCCAACCGTCTCGATGATCCCCGTAAACATCAGACCGTCCGCTCGAGAGTCATGAGAAGGTCCCGCCCGAAGAGCCTCGGCGGAGGAAGGGGCACCCAGGGGTCCCAGATCCTCCGCGGCATGCCTTCGGGAAAGGCCGCAACGCCTTGGCCTCCCAGCACAAAGGGTGCCACGAAGAGGAAGATCCGCTGCGCCACGGTCTCGGAAACCAGCGTCTGGGCCAAACGCGCGCCTCCCTCACAGAAGACTGAGCGGATCCCCCTCTCCCAGCACATGGTGAGGACCGCCGGTAGGGACAATCCCCGTGACCCCCTCGGGACAGGATAGACATGGGCACCGACCGCTTCCAGATCGCGGATGGAGGCGAGGGGGGCATCGAGGGCGGTGAACACCATCACCGGGGACTCTTCGCCGGTTTGAAGGAGCCGTGACCGGGGCGAGAGCCGAGCCTCGGTGTCCAGCACCATGCGCGCTGGGGGCACCCTGAACGTGACGTCCGCCCTCACCGTGAGAAGCGGATCATCGACGGCTGCTGTCCCTGAGCCCACGAGGATGGCGTCGAACCCCGCCCGAAGTCGATGCGTCTCCCTCTGGGCCTCCGGGCCCGTAATCGCCGTTCGCTCCCCCGGCCGTGCGGCGATCTTCCCGTCCAGGGTCTGGGCAAGCTTGAGGGCTACCCAGGTCGCCCCGTGCTCCTGGTTGTAGTAGAACGCGGGGTTCTCCCTTCGAGCCTCCTCCATAGAGAATACTGGACCTACCACCTCGACGCCTCGGGCACGCAGAGTCTCTGCGCCCCCCCCAGCCACCGCTCCCGGCTCCGGAGCTCCGTACACCACCCGCGTGACGCCGGACTCCACCAGGGAGACGGAGCAGGGGGGGGTGCGGCCGAAGTGGTTGCAGGGCTCGAGGCTCACGTAGGCCGTCGCTCCCTGGGCTCGCTCTCCGGCTCGGGCCAGGGCGTTCACTTCGGCGTGGGCTCCTCCCAGCTCCTCGTGCCACCCTTCCCCAACCACTTCGTCTCCCTGGACGATGACACAGCCCACCATGGGATTGGGATGCACCCATCCCCATCCCCTTCGGCCGAGAGACACCGTTCGCTCGAGGAAGTGCTCATCCCGGGGCGTGACCCGATCATCGCTGGTCCTTGGGTCCATTCCCAGCTCAGAAGGTGAGGCGAAACGCAAGAGACCCGAAGGTCGAACCACGGGACGGGTCGAATCCACCGGCGCTGCCGGGAGGAAGCTCGGAGGAGAACCCCTGTGCCCACCCCAGCTCTGCCGAGGCCTGCAGGACCACGTAGGTCAAGGTTCCACTCACGAAGTAGAGGAAGCGATCCGAGGATAGATCCCCCTCCGCCTCCGACACCTCAGCGCCACTCACGGCGCGCACCACGGTCCGGCCCAGGTACCGATCCCATCCCGCCCCTCCCGCCACGCCGACGCCCCACAGGTCCTTCCCGGCGATGGCCCGGAACGATGACACGGAGACGTCGAAACGAGCCTCCGCCGGCGCCCCGTGTGCCACGCTGCCCACCCCGTTGTTGCCCAGGCTCCTGTAGTACCCGGAGACGGACACCCCGGGCAGGGTGAAGGATTCCCGTACCAGGCCCAGCCTGGCCCCGGCTCCCCAACCCAGCATCCCATCCTGGAATCCCCGGTCCTTCGGAGCCGAAATCAAGTGTGCCGACGCCGTGAGATCCAGGGAGAGCATCCCACCGACCGTGGGAGCGGGAGAGAAGCCGTCGAATACCCCCACGGATCCGGCCACCTGCCCCGCGAACAGGGTGTAGGTCTCTCCTCCACGGGATGCGGACGCCAGCGCCAGGTTGGGGAGGCGGCCTCTCACGGAGGATCCCCGGACACTGAGGGAGTAGCGGGGAGCCCCCTTCAGCCGCCAGCCCAGCGTGCTCGCCGCTCCGGTGACCTCGCTACCCTGGGACGCCGCCAATCCGAGCCCCCCTTGTGCCGCCTGCGCGGCCATCGCCGCCTCGGTGCAGAGGGAACGCAAGGCCGCGGTGGTGCCCACGCAGGCCTCTGCCAAGGATCGTATCTCCTGAGCCTGGAGGGACGGCACCTGGCCCCAGGCCCAGAGGCCCGCGAGAAGGAGTCCCGCGGCCACCCGAGTCCGGGGAGGGCTCACACCAGCTCCACCCCCTCTCCCTCCACGACCTCCCCCAGGATCCAGCTTCTCTCGCCGGCTGCGGCCAGATCGTTGGCTACCCCGTGGGCCTGCTCAGCCGGCACGATCACGATCATGCCCACACCCATGTTGAAGACACGGAACATCTCTCCGGTAGACACCCGCCCGGCTCCCTGAAGGACCTGGAACAGGGCCGGAACGTCCCAGCTCTCCAGATCGATGCGGGCCCCGCGCCCCTCACCCAGTGCCCGGGGAAGGTTTCCGGGGATACCCCCGCCTGTGATGTGGGCCAGGCCCCGGATCCGGTCCTCGGCCAAGAGGGGCTTCAGAGCGGGCAGGTAGGTCCTGTGAACGGCCATGAGGGCGTCCGCCACGGTCTTGCCCAGGCCGGGGAGGAGGTCGCCGGCGTCGAGGCCCATGGACTCGAACACGATCTTCCTGGCGAGAGAATATCCGTTGGTGTGAAGACCCGATGACCCAAGGCCCACGAGGACGTTCCCGGGCTCCACGCGGGAGCCGTCCAGGATGCGTGGACGCTCCACCACCCCCACAATGAATCCGGCGAGATCGTACTCCCCCGGAGCGTAGAAGTCGGGCATCTCGGCGGTCTCGCCTCCCAGGAGGACGCACTGATTCTCCCGGCAGCCCCGAGCCACGCCCCCGACCACCTCCCCCACGATCCCTTCCTCCAGCCTTCCAGCGGCCATGTAGTCCAGGAAGAAGAGGGGAGAAGCTCCCTGCACGAGGATGTCGTTGACACAGTGGTTCACCAGATCCTGCCCTACGGTGCCGTGGCGCCCCGAGAGAAAGGCCAGCTTCAGCTTCGTGCCGACTCCGTCTGCGCTGGACACCAGGACCGGCTCGTCGAGATGCGAGGGGAGGGCGTAGAGCCCCCCGAAGGTTCCAAGCTCGGAGAGGGTGTTGGCGTCTCTCGTGTCTGCCACGAGCTGTTTCAGGGCTGCCTTTGCCCGGCCGGCCACCTCCAGGTCCACCCCCGCTGCACGATAGCTCAGACCATCCACCTCACTCATCCTCTTTCTCCTCCGGACGCTCCATTCGGGTAGGGGCCGAGACACCGAGAACCGACAGGCCGTTCCTGCAGCACGATCCGGACGCTCCGGGCCAGGACCAGGCGGGCCCGCCGCAAATGGCCGCATCCTCCACCAGCACCGCCAGCTCGGGGTTTCGGGTGGGGTTGCCGGCATGGTACCAGGAATTCACGGCTCCCGCGGTCTGTTCCAGGAAATCGCAGAGCACATGAGGGGCCCGGCTCGCAGGTCGCTCGATCGAGCGTCTCCGGGAAATCCGCCAGCCGCTTGATGAGGTCTCGTTCCAGGGGGTGGGACAGGAGGCTCGAGATCCACTTCTTGCGCGCCTGATCTCCTCCTCCACCACTCCGGCCTTCCTGAAGATGGAGCACATTCGTGCGTGGGCGTACTGGACCTTGTAGACCGGGTTCTTTTCCGATTGGTCCAGAGCCACGTCCAGGTCGAAGACCAGGTGGGCCTCCGGGTTTCCGCATGAGGAAGAAATACCTCGCCACATCCACCCCCACCTCCGTGAAGAGCTCCCTGAGCGTCGTGTAGGATCCGGCCCGCTTGGAGAATTTCACTTCCTTGCCTTCCCGCTCCACGGTCACCATCTGGTGCAGCACGTACTCGGGGTATCCCTTCGGGGAGGCCCAGGGCCTGGAGTCCCGCCCGGACCCGGGTAACCGTGCTGTGGTGGTCCGACCCCTGGACGTTGATGACGTGGTGGAACCCCCGGTTCCACTTGGTCATGTGGTAGGCCACGTCAGGGAGGAAATACGTGGGGGTCCCGTCTCCCTTGACCATCACCCGGTCTTTCTGGTCCCCGAACTCGGTGGTCCGGAGCCAGACCGCCCCGTCCTTGTCGATAGACCAGTCCGGTCTTCTCCGAGGGCCTGGATGGTGGCCTCCACCAGCCCTTCGGTGTAGAGGGAGGATTCCAGGTAGTATTGGTCGAAGGTGACCCGGAACATCCGAGAGGTCCCGGTCCTGTTCCTCCCGCAGGGCCTCGCACCGCGAACCGCCTCATGAAGTCCAGGGTCTCCGGGGTCATCGTCATCCCTTGAAGCGCGGCCCCTCCGGCCACCAGGAGTCTCCGGGCGATGTCCCGGACGTATTCTCCCTGGTACCCTCCCTCAGGGATCTCGGCCGTCCTCCCCCAGCAGCTCCTGGTAGCGGGCCCATACACTCTGGGCCAGAAGCTCGATCTGACTTGCCTGCGTCGTTGTAGTAGTACTCCCTGTGGACGGACCACCCCGTCCATTCCAGAAGAGCGGAATGGCGTCCCCCAGCGCCGCCTGGCGTCCATGCCCCAGGTGCAGGGGCCCCGTGGGGTTGGCGGAAACGAACTCCACCATGATGGGCCGCCCCTCCCCAGCATTCCCTCTCCCATAAGGCCTGTCCGCCGAAGAATCGCCGGCAGCGCATTGGGCCACGGCCCCGGAAGAGAGGAGGAAGTTCAGGAAGCCGGGACCCGCCACCTGAACCTCATCGACACCCGCGTCTGCCAGGTCCAGGTCGAGTCGGCGATCTCCTCCGCGATCTCTCCGGGGGGCCCGCCCGCAGTGAACCCGCCAGAGCCCAGAGCCAGGTTGGTGGCCCAGTCTCCGTGCGCCGGATCTCTGGGGCGTTCCAGGTGGATGTCGGTCTCCGGGCACACCCATCTCCTGGAGGGTCTTCCGAGGGCGGCCTTGATCAGGGCATCGGACATGGAGGCCTCAGCCCTCGTCCTGTCTTGGAGGCTCCTGAGGAAGACGAGGCCGTGCGAACGCCGGCCCTGCTCGCCCCCGAGGCGATCCGGAGTCGGGGTGCCCGTTCCGCTCTTCTCGGGCTCCGCGGAATCTGCCCGTCCTGGGCTGCCTTCTCCTTGGAAGCTGCCTTCTTGTAGGACTTCACTCCGGTAATCGGTGGCGTAGAATCCCTCTCCCTTGAACAGGAATCCGGCCCCACCCGACAGGAGCCTCTCGCTCTCCGGCCCCGCACTCGGGACAGCGGGCCCGGGGCTCGTCACTCATCTTCTGGAACAGCTCGAAATCGTGCCCCTTGGGGCATCGGTACTCATAGGTCGGCATGACCTCCGAGGGCCTCCCCTTTCCCGTTTGAATATTCAGGGAAAAAAGCTAACCAGGGACGGGGGGCGGTGTCACCCTTCGTCGTAGGTCCCCCACTCCTCACGGAGGACGTCGCTGATCTCACCCAGGGTGGCCCGTGGCTTTCACCGCCTCGATCATGGGTGGGAGGAGGTTCTCCCCGGACCGGGCGGCCGACCTGCACTCCCTCGAGGGAGCTTCGGAGAAGTCCGAGCTCCCCGGCTCCCTTCCGGCGGCCGAGTCTCGCGATTCTGGGCTGCTTCCAGAGCGGGGTAGTCCGGTGCGCCGATCTCCGGCGGTGCCCCCTCTTCTGTGTAGGCGTTCACCCCCACCACCGTCCGTCGGCCCTCCTCGACCTCGAGCTGGAACCGGTAGGCAGCCTGGTGAATCTCCTCCTTCATGAACTCGACGGCCTTGGCCGCCCCTCCAAGCTCCTGGATCCGTGCAAGGTACTCTTCCGCGCGCTCCTCCAGGGTGTCCGTGAGTGCTTCGATGAAATAGCTGCCCCCCAGAGGGTCCACCGTATTCGTGACGCCGGATTCGTGGGCGAGGATCTGCTGGGTGCGAACCGCAAGAAGCGCGGAGCCTTCCGAAGGCAGGGCCAAGGCTTCGTCGAAGGAGTTCGTGTGCAAGGACTGCGTGCCCCCGAGGACCGCCGCCAGGGCTTGGAGAGTTACACGCACCACGTTGTTCAGAGGCTGCTGAGCCGTGAGCGTGGAGCCTCCGGTCTGTGTATGGAAGCGGAGTCGGCAGGCCGGGTCACTGGCTCCGTACCGCTCCTTCATGAGCCGGGCCCACAACCGGCGCGCTGCTCGGAACTTGGCCACTTCCTCGAGGACGTCATTGTGGGCGGCGAAGAAGAAGGAGAGGCGAGGAGCGAAGTCCTCGAGAGGAATGCCTGCCTTCAGGGCGCGCTCGACATATTCCAGGCCGTTGGCGAAGGTGAAGGCGATCTCCTGGGGTGCCGTTCCACCTGCCTCCCGCATGTGGTAGCCGGAGATGGAGATGGTATTCCACTGGGGAATCTCCCGGGCGCAGAAGGCCATGACGTCGGCAATGAGCCGGAGGCTCGGCTCAACGGGGTAGATGTAGGTCCCCCGTGCGATGTACTCCTTCAGTACGTCGTTCTGAACCGTCCCCCTGAGCTTCTCGCGGGGTGTCCCCTGTTCGTCGCCAAGAGCGACATAGAGGGCCAGAAGGATCGCCGCCGTCGCGTTGATGGTCATGGAGGTGGAGACCCGATCGAGGGAGATCCCCTGAAAGAGGACCCTCATGTCCTCGAGGGAGTCGATGGCCACTCCGACCCGTCCCACCTCTCCAAGGGCCATGGGATGATCCGAATCGTACCCCATCTGAGTGGGGAGATCGAAAGCCACGGAGAGGCCCGTCGTCCCCTGGTCCAGGAGGTACCGGTATCGCTTGTTGGTGTCCTCCGCCGTGCCGAACCCGGCATACTGTCGCATCGTCCAGAGCCGGCCACGGTACATGGTGGGATGGATGCCCCGGGTGAAGGGGAAACGTCCGGGTTCCTCCGCGGGTTGGGGCGGCCCGGACGGCTGATAGACAGGCTCCACCGGAATCCCGCTTCCGGTCACCCGGCTCTCCGTTGCTCCCTTCCCCTTCATTCTTCCTCACCTCCCGCCGAGTCGGTGTCCAGGGCCTCGAACTCCACCAGGACCTCGTCCTTCTCCACGGTTTGCCCGGGAGACGCCAGCACCCGCTTCACCCTGCCCTCACCGGAGCTCTTGAGCTCGTTCTCCATCTTCATGGCTTCCACGATCACGAGGCCCTGCCCCGCGAACACCGACTCCCCTTCCCTGACCTCCACCTTGATGACCAGGCCTGGCATGGGAGCACGAAGGGGTTTCGGACCGCCGGCCCCTTCCCGGAGGCCCGCCCTCTCGCGGATCGCCCGGGTGCGCTCGTCCAGAACTCCCACGCGAAGGGGGCGGCCGGACAGGTGGAGGGCCCACGCGCCGGCCCCCTCGCCGTTCGCCAGGATCGAGTGGGAGCGGTGGTTCATCAAAAGGGTGCGGACCTGGGTGCCATCCACTTCTGCCAGGTCCACCGTGACGGGCTCCCCGTCGAGCCGGACGCCGTCGGCCCCGAGCTCGACCTCCAGGGTGCGGCCTTCGATCGTGATGAAGTAGCGCATCCAGCCTAGCCGTCCTTTCCAGTCATGGTGACCACGGTCTCGACGTGGTCGGTCTGGGGAAACAGGTCGAAGGCCTCGACCGTCTCGACCTCATAAGACCCCTCTATCTCTTTCAGGTCCCTCGCCAGGGTGGCGGGGTCGCAGCTCACGTAGATCACCCTGGGGACCGGCCGACGCGACAGGATCGATGGAACCGTCGGGTCGAGACCGGAACGAGGAGGATTGAGGATCACGAGGTCGCTGGGTAGGAGAGATTCCATCTCGGCCTCCACTCGGCCTTCCACGACCCGAAAGCTTTCCGGGGCTCCAGCACCGGCCACCGCCGTGGCACGGGGATCGGCCTCGATCCCCACCACCTCCCCACCCCGCTCGGCGAGTGTCTTCCCCAGGACTCCCACACCACAGTAGCAGTCCAACACTCTCCGGCCCCTGACGTCTCCCGTAGCCTGCAGCACATAGGTGTGGAGTAGCTCGCCCCCCGCGCGGTTCACCTGGAGGAAGCCTCCGCCGGGGATTTCCATGGATTCCTCCAGCCACTCGACCCGAA
Organism: uncultured Gemmatimonadales bacterium; assembly: GCA_963751255.1. GTDB lineage: Bacteria > Gemmatimonadota > Gemmatimonadetes > Longimicrobiales > Gaopeijiaceae > CAVVTW01. The sequence goes on from CAVVTW010000026.1 coordinate 31,473, forward strand.
GGGACGGATCCCCGGCCAGGTGGCGCTGCCGTCCTCCCCGGGACTCCCTCCAGATTGCCCGGAGTCCGTCCACGCGGGCCAGAAGCTGCCCCGGATCTCCATCGTCCCGCCCCCCTCTCACCAGAAGGCCTCCTCCCTGGCCGAACCCCCGAAGAGTCAGTCTGAGCTCCCGGCCCCGGGGCAGGAGGGAGGCACCGGGCCCCCAGGCGTTCGTCAGGCCGCTCCAGATGGCTGCCACCTCCTCCGTGGGGAGAAGACACACCCCCCCGCATCCAGCACCCGCCCCCTGGCCCAAAGCTCGCGGAACCCCGCCACGACCCTCCCTCCCGGCAGACGGCGCAGAGTCAGCGTGATCTTGTCGCGATACCGAAGCTCCCGGGGGGAAGGGACCACGATTGGATCGTCGAGGGCAAGGCCACCGAGTCTGCGGAGGGCATCCCCCACGATCCGCCCCTTCCACTTGAGCTGCTCCGTGTAGGGGAGGTGCTGCAGGGAGCAGCCGTCGCAGTGGTCGTAGAGAGGGCAAGGAGGCGCCTGGCGTCCCGGACCCCTCTCGGACCAAGCCACGGCTTCGCCAAGCACCCAGCGGGGCTTCACCCGGACGGGTCGCATCCGGACCCGGTCGCCGGGCGCCGTCCTGGGAAGGAAAGCGACTTTGCCATCGGGGGTCGTGCCCACCCCCACCCCCCCGGCTCCAATGGCGTGAACCCGCACCTCCGGCAGGGAGGCGAGGTCGAGACCTCCCGTCATGGGCGACCCCGGAGCGGCCAACCGGCCCGTTTCCATGCCGAGAAGCCGGAGGGGTGTCTTCCGTCCGGTCGGGTGAGCAGGAGGCGGCCGCGCTGCTCCTCTTCCAGCAGGGCAGCCGCCACGGCAGCCGCCCGCAGGGTCTCCTCGTCCACGTGTCCGTCCACCAACGCGGGATGGTCGTCGACATAGCGGATGGAGAAGTCCCCGTTCCGGAAATCAACTTCATCCATCACGCCACGATGGAACGGGATGCAGGTGTCCACGCCCCGGACCACCATCTCGTCCAGCGCTCGGGCCATCCGGCTTATGGCCGCCTCTCGGGTGGAGGCATGAACGATGAGCTTTCCAAGAAGAGGATCGTAGTAGAGGCCCACCTCGAAGCCCTCCATGATCCCTCCATCCCACCGAACTCCGGGGCCCCCGGGCAGTCGGAGGAAGTCGATGCGGCCAGTGGACGGGAGAAACCCTCTCCCGGGCGCTTCAGAGGTGATCCGGCATTCGATGGCGTGGCCGGTGGGAACAAGCTGGTCCTGGGTGTGCTCGAGCCTCTTTCCGGCGGCGACCTCCAGCTGGAGGCGCACCAGGTCGATCCCGTAGACCAGCTCGGTGACCGGGTGCTCAACCTGCAGGCGCGTGTTCATCTCCAGGAAGAAGAACTCACCGTCCTTGAACAGGAACTCCACCGTACCGGCGCCAACGTACTCCACGGCGGCCGCGGCGCGGACGGCCGCCTCCCCCATCTTCCCTCGGATGGCGGGGGTCACGACCGGCGAAGGCGACTCCTCCACGAGCTTCTGGTGGCGACGCTGAATGGAGCACTCCCGCTCCCCGAAGTGGAGAACGTTCCCGGCCTGGTCCCCCATGACCTGGATCTCGATGTGACGGGGGGCGTCGAGGTAGCGTTCCACGTACATGGAGCCGTCCCCAAAGGCCGCCAAGGCCTCGCGGCTGGCGCCCTCGAAGGCTCGCGCGAGGTCCTCCTCCCTTTCCACCACCCGCATCCCCTTCCCTCCACCTCCGGCCGAAGCCTTCAGGAGGACCGGGAATCCAAGGGACCGGGCGACGGCCAGGCTCTCTTCGGGTCCCGCGAGAGCCTGGGTCGCTCCCGGGACGATGGGTACCCCCGCCTCCTTCATGCGACGCCGGGCTTCCGTCTTGTCTCCCATGGCCTCGATCGTGCCGGGAGAGGGACCCACAAAGATCAACCCCGCCTCTTCGACCGCTTTGGCGAAGACGGCTCTCTCCGCCAGGAATCCGTACCCGGGGTGGATCGCCTGGACCCCGGCCCTGTTGGCGATCTCGAGAATGCGATCCACTCGGAGGTAGCTCTCCGACGAAGGAGGAGCACCGACACAGTAGGCCTCATCGGCAAACAGGACGTGAGGGGATCGCCGGTCGGCCTCGGAGTAGATGGCCACGGACCGGATTCCCATCTCCCTGCACGCGCGGATGATCCGGACAGCGATTTCGCCTCTGTTGGCGACCAGCAGACTCTCGAACACGCCGGCGTCCCTCCCTCTCCCTCACGTTCGCGGATTCGGACTCATGAGAACGGAAGGTAGACCGGGTCGGGGAGAGGCCACAAGCAGAGCGGCGGACCGGGAGGGGATCCCCCCGGCCCGCCGCCTTGGCCCGAGCCGTCTTCGGCAGCGCTCTCCGACGGCCCTCGGGATCCTACCAGCGTCAGCCCTTTCCCTCCACCGTGACTTCCCTCCCCTTCCGCATCACCGTGATGCGGATGGCCTCACCTTCCTCGTAGGAGGACAGAATCCGGCGGACATCGCTCGGGTCCGCCACGCTCCTGCCATCGATGGCGAGGATCACGTCCCCGGCTTCCAGGCCCAGCTCCGAGTCTTCCGATACATCCAGGACCAGGACGCCCTCCTCGGTGGAGAAGTACTCGCCGAGCCCCGGGTTCATCTCCGCGAGCTGGAGGCCGTCCACGGACCAAGGTTGCCAGAGAGCGGACCCCTCCCGGAAGCCGTAGAGACGAGGCTGGTTCCCTCTGCGAGGGGTCACGCCGTAGAGGAAACCTCTCAGGGAGTCCACGTGGATCTCCGGTATCTCGATTCTCACGCTGTCCCTCAGGTTCTCCAGCAGCTCGGGAACCCGGAAGAAGCGGACGCTGTCACGGGTGAATAGACTGTCCCGCGGAAGGGAGTAATACCACCGGAACCCTTGCCCTTCCTCGCCGGGAGCGAAAAGCCTGATTCGCCCTTCCCCCCTCGGGAAGGCAGCGATGACGGGTTCCTCGAGATCGGCCGCCTCCACAGTGGCGGTGTGGGAGCTTCCGTCCCTGAGGTACTGAAGCTCCACCTCCTGACCCGGCTCCAACTCCCGGGCCAAGGCCATGAGGCGCTGGACCGGGAGCGACTCGTCCGGAGCGAAGCTCTCCTCCTCCTCAATGGACAGGGGATCCAGAAGACTGTGACCGTTCAGGCGGGTGATGATGTCCCCCTCCTGAAGACCGGCCTCCTGGGCTGGGGAGTCTTCCATGACCCCCTCGAGGCGGGCGCCCTGACGATCGAGCTCGGCACCCTGGCGCGCGTTCAGAGACACCCCCAGGCGAATGCGGGTCTGAAGACGTATCGCTCTCTCCTGCGCAGCGCGGAGTTGAGCCTGGGCCGCCCGTAGACGATCCTGCGCCGCCTCGATCCGCTCCTGGGAGAGGGCCCCGGCGTCCGCAGCGGCCTGGCGGGCTCGTGCGAGGGCCTCCTCCAGCTCCGCCATCCTGTTCTGGCGGATCGCCTGGAGCTGCGCCTCCACCTGAGCCCGTCGCTCCCCGGTCAGTGCCCGTTGTTCCTGCCGTAGGGCTCGGAGATCGTCCGCCAGACGAGCTCTGCTCGCTTCCATTCGGGCGCGGACTTCCTGCTCCCTCGCCCTCTGTGCAGCCGTCTGGGCCCCGGCGGGGCCCGGTGCCAGCAGGGCCAGCATCCCCAGCATGATGGCTCCTGGTGCGGCGGCTCTCCTGTATCCGCTCATCCTGTTTCCCTCCCGGGAGAGGTCCTCATGGCCCGGAGCGTGTCCTTCGGGCTCGTTCACCTCGTTGGATGCGGGAGGCTCGGGGGAGCGTTGCCGGGCTTCAGCCGTCGGGATCCAGGATTTCTCTTCGGAAGGCCTCGAAGCCCGGTACGTCGGTGAGGCCGCCGTCCATGATGCCAGCCAGTTCTTCTGCCTGCTGCCACTCGGCGTCCAGAGCCTCCGCCTCGGCCAGCTCGTCGAGGGCGATGATCAGGCCCGCCCGGAACCGGGCATCCAGCTCCCCAAGGGTCGGCCCGGAGGCCGAGAGCTCCTCCAGGAGAGCCACGGGTCCTCCAAGAGACTCGATTTCCCGGGCGGCCGGATCGGCGGACGACCGGAGAATGGCCGGCGGGGTCACGAGGCTCAGGCCCAGGCGAAGACTCGGGCGGGCCTGGACGAGGGGGACCTGGACCTCTGTCTTGCACAGGGCACAGGTCGTGAGGACGACTCGGGCAGCCCCGGACTCCAGCAGGCGAAGGTGCTGGAAGTTCCAGGGGCGCAGAGCCAGCGGCCGGCCGCAGGAGGGACAGACCGGCGCCAGGGGCATCTGGGAGAAGAGGTAGGTGAGGGCGGATGCGGCCTCCATGAAGGGAGAGGCTATCCAGGGCGCGCGGTCCACCACACCGAAGATGCCCCGGTAGGGATCGTAGCCCTCCACGGGGGCGGAGGGGAGGCCGGCGAGGAGCCGCACCCAGAATCCCGGTTTCGGCGCGCCGGGAGGAAGCCTCGGCCCATAGCGCCAATCCACGAACTCGAGCCGCTGAGCCGAACCGACCCGGATCAGCTCCCCTTCGCCAACGTCCACCAAGGAAAGGTGGGGTGTGGAAAGCACGAGCCGACCCCGTTCGGCCACGGCCTCCTCACAGGCCTGCAGGCTCTCCCACCGATCCTCGAGGGGGGTCAGGTTCCAGCGGGAGCAGCGAGAACACACGTCCCAGAGCCGGCCCTTCTTCGGGTCATAGGCGAGCCGGTGCTCGTGGCCTGGGGCCCAGGGAGGGCCTGGTGCAAGTGGGGCATCGCAATACGCGCACCGAGCCACAGAGCTCTCCGCCGGTCAGAGTGGGATGTTCCCGTGCTTCTTCAGGGGGTTCTCGTCCCGCTTGTCCCTCAGCATCCGAAGGGCCGAGATCAGGCGGAGCCGGGTGTCCCGGGGATCGATCACGTCGTCCAGATACCCTCTCGATGCCGCAATGTAGGGGTTGGCGAAGCGCTCCCGGTATTCGGCCATCCGCTCTTCGGTGGCGGCCTCACGGTCGTCGGATGCAGCGATCTCGCGTCGGAAGAGGATCTCCACGGCTCCCTTGGGACCCATGACCGCGATCTCCGCCGTGGGCCACCCCAGGTTTACGTCCCCCCGGATGTGCTTGGAGTTCATGACATCGTAGGCACCCCCGTACGCCTTCCGCGTGATGACGGTGACCTTCGGCACCGTGGCCTCGCTGAATGCATACAGGAGCTTGGCCCCGTGGCGAATGATGCCTCCGTGCTCCTGTCCGACGCCTGGCAGGAATCCGGGCACGTCCTCCAGAACCACCAGGGGGACGTTGAACGCGTCGCAGAACCGGACGAAACGCGCTCCCTTGTCCGAGGAATCGATGTCCAGCACCCCGGCCAGGACGGCCGGCTGATTGGCCACGATCCCCACCGGGGCGCCCCCGAGTCGAGCGAAGCCGGTGAGGATGTTTCCGGCGAATCCCGCGTGCACCTCCAGAAAGTCCCCGTCGTCCACGATACACTTGATGACATCATGCATATCATAGGGCTGATTGGGGTTGGCTGGGATGATTTCCAGCAGTTTCTCATCCCTTCTGTCTTCTGGATCCGAGACGTTTCGGGCTGGGGGCGGCTCCGTGTTGTTCTGGGGGATGAAGCCCATGAGATCTCGAACGGCTGCCAGGGCCTCGGGTTCGGAGTCATGGGCGAAGTGGGCCACACCCGACCGGGTGGAGTGGACGTCTGCTCCTCCGAGGCTCTCCATGTCCACGTCCTCGTGGGTGACCGTCCGGACCACATCGGGCCCTGTCACGAACATATAGGACGTTCCTCTAACCATGAAGACGAAATCGGTGATGGCGGGGGAGTAGACGGCGCCACCTGCGCACGGCCCGAGGATCACGGAGATCTGGGGGATGACTCCCGAGGCCAACGTGTTCCGGAGGAAGATGTCCGCGTACCCACCGAGGGACACCACGCCCTCCTGAATCCGGGCCCCTCCCGAATCATTGAGCCCGATCAAGGGTGCGCCGTTCTTCAGCGCAAGCTCCTGGAGCTTCACGATCTTCTCGGCGTGGGCCTCCGACAAAGATCCTCCAAAGACGGTGAAATCCTGGGAGAAGACGTAGACGAGCCGACCGTGGATGGCGCCGTAGCCGGTCACGACGCCATCCCCGAGGATTTTCTTCCCTTCCAGCCCGAACTCGGTGGAGCGGTGCGTCACGAAGCGATCCAATTCGACGAAGGATTTCTCGTCGAGAAGGAGCTCCAAGCGCTCCCGGGCGGAGAGCTTTCCTTTGGCGTGTTGGACCTTCAGACGCTCCTCCCCACCTCCCAGCTCGGCCTCTCGCCTGAGGTCTTCCAGCCGTCTGAGCTTCTCGTCCAGGGACATGGGCTTCTACCTATTGGAGCGGGGTGAGATGTAGATGAGCTCGTGGTCCTGAATGCGAACCAGGTGGGGCTCTCGGACGATCCGGCCGCTTTCCACCGAGAGGCGGCCTGTGGCCCCGGGAAAATCACGGATCTCCGAGAGTGCTGCCTGGAGCTCTTGCGGGGTCCGAGGGCGACTTTCGAGGGCGGTCAGGAGAAGGCCCGCGGCATCATATCCGAGGGCCGGGACGTCGCTCCGCAGAGTCTTCTGGAATAGATCCTCATACTCGGCCTTGAAGCGGAGTGCCGGTCCCATCTCGTCTTGCCTGAGCCGGGAGGTCGCCGCGATCACTCCGTCGGTGTGCCGGGAATCCACCTCCAGAACCACTTCGTCTTCCGTCCACCCGGACGTGCCCAGAAGCTGGATACCGAGCGTGTCCAACCCGTAGAACGTGAACTGAGGGGCCAGGACCTGTATATCCGCGGGCTTCAGGGGGAGGAAGAGCCCGTCCGGGAGAAGCGAGGCGACCTCGTCGAACTCGGCCTGGAAGAACGTTGCCCCCGAGTCGTAGACGATCTCCCGTGGCACGCTCCCGCCCAGCTCGCCGAAGGCGTCTGTGAACGCCCGGGCGTCTTCGGCGGATTCGTCCGTGCGGGGCCGCAGCACCACCACCCGAGCGAGACCCAGCTCCCAAGCGTAGCGTGCCACGAGCCTGGACCCGGCGAGATCCGGCCCCGAGAGGGAGAGGATTCCGGAGGTCTCATCCGTCGGAAGAAACGCGGACGGGGAGATGAGAGCCAAGCCCTTTTCCCTCGCCGCTGCCGCTCCAGCCAGCACGGCGGGGGTCAGGGGTCCGACGACTCCCATGGCCCCCGCGGCCTCGAGGCTTCGAATCGCGGTACGGCCGCCTTCAGCTTCCCCCCGGTCATCCACCACCTCCAGCTGGACCGGACGGGAAAGCTCGGATTGGAACTCGTCCACGGCGACCTGGATCCCCTCATGGATCCAGGTCGCGTACTCCTGGAGTCCCGGGGATACCTCCGAGCGCGGGAGCACGGCACCGAGGACGACGGGGGTTCTCAGCGTTTCTTCCAGCGTTCCTTCCAGCACCCCCCGGGCCAACGCCTCCTCCTGGTCGTCGAGAGGTGTCTCCAGGGCCGAGCGGGCCCACCGCTGGGCCTGCGCCCTCTCCCGGCCACGTAGAGGCCGGCAGCCGCGTGCGCCGCACCTGGCCCGAACATGGGAAAGGCGGGCGGGGTTTCCTCCAGGAGGTCCACCAACTCGCCGGCGGGAAGGTCCTCGGCGACTTCGCGAAGGAGCTCCCGGGCGGTTTCGACGGTGGCAGCGGGAGTGCCCGGCGGAAGGAGCAGCAACGTGCCCACCGCCCCCGAGAAAACCCCCGCTTCCATCCAGGACCGAGCCTCGAAGAGGAGGGCATCCGGGTAGTCTGGATGGTCGGCGGTGAGGAGCTCGGCGTACCGTTGGGCGGCCTCCGCTGCCTCAGGGGCCCGGTGCAGGGCCAGAGCCGCCCGGGCCAGAACCCAGAGGGCCTCGCTGGAACCCTTCGCCCGGGGATAGGTCCGGATCACGCTCTCCGCAAGGTCCAGGGCCGCGGCCGGGAGGCCCAGCCCCAGGGAGTCCTTCGCTGCTTGGAGGAGGCGAGCTGCCCCCTGATCCTGGTCCGCCGGCAGGCCTCCACTCTCGATGGACGGCAGTGAGGGCCCCGCGGGAGTGGGCTGGGGCGCCGGAGCGCCGACGGGCGTGCACTGTGTGCCTGAGAGTGCGAGAATCCATGCCAGCAGAACCGCCCGAACGCCGCGGGCGCTCGGGCGGGCTCCAATCGTCGGAGGTTTCAACACCCGACGCATCGCATTCCCTCCGCGCGGGTTATGCCTCTTCCTTCGGCTTTTCGGCCTCCTCGTCCGCAGGGGCGGGAGTGGGCTCAGCCTCAGCGGCCGCCTCGGCCTCCGGCTCCGCGGCCTCAGCGGCCTCCTCCGGCTCCGCAGCCTCCACGGCAGCGTCTGCCTCCGCGGCCTCGGCTTCCGGCGCTTCGGTTTCGTCTGCCTCCGTTTCGGCCTCCGCCTCCGCCACCTCGGCGGCCTCCTCCGGCTCCGCAGCCTCCACGGGAGCGTCCGCCTCCGCGGCCTCGGCTTCCGGCGCTTCGGTTTCGTCTGCCTCCGTTTCGGCCTCCGCCTCCGCCACCTCGGCGGCCTCCTCCGGCTCCGCAGCCTCCACGGCAGCGTCCGCCTCCGCGGCCTCGGCTTCCGGCGCTTCGGTTTCCTCTACCTCCGTTTCGGCCTCCGCCTCCGCCACCTCGGCGGCCTCCTCCGGCTCCGCAGCCTCCACGGCAGCGTCCGCCTCCGCGGCCTCGGCTTCCGGCGCTTCGGTTTCCTCTACCTCCGTTTCGGCCTCCGCCTCCGCCACCTCGGCGGCCTCCTCCGGCTCCGCAGCCTCCACGGGAGCGTCCGCCTCCGCGGCCTCGGCTTCCGGCGCTTCGGTTTCGTCTGCCTCCGTTTCGGCCTCCGCCTCCGCCACCTCGGCGGCCTCCTCCGGCTCCGCAGCCTCCACGGCAGCGTCCGCCTCCGCGGCCTCGGCTTCCGGCGCTTCGGTTTCCTCTACCTCCGTTTCGGCCTCCGCCTCCGCCACCTCGGCGGCCTCCTCCGGCTCCGCAGCCTCCTCCGGCTCCTCTTCCTCCGTCTTCTTCGGAGGTTTCCGGGAGGGCTTGGAGGTGACTTCGAGCACGATGCGACGATTGCCTGCATCGGATTCCAGCACCTTGAGGTCTACGGGATCACCGGCCTCGTAGTACATATCCAGCTCATCGGGGTTCTCGATGCCGGCGTGGGATCCGGGGACGAACCCTTCGATCTCGTCCCCCAGGTCCACGACGAGTCCCTTGTCCTGGACTCGGGTGACCGAGCCGGTGGTCTCCACCCCCGGAGCGAATCGCTCGGAGATATGGGGCCACGGGTCGTCCTGAAGTTGCTTCAGGCCGAGGGAGATCCTCTTGTTCTCGGCGTCCACGTCCAGGACCATGACCTGAACCTCCTCGCCCTTCTGGAGCACCTCTGATGGATGCTCGACGCGGCGGGTCCAACTCATGTCCGAAACGTGCACGAGCCCGTCGATGCCAGGCTCGATCTCCACGAACGCCCCGAAGGAGGTGAGGTTCCGCACGGTCCCGTCCAGCTTGGTCCCCGTGGGGTATTTCATGGGGAGGGCCAGCCACGGGTCCTCCTCGATCTGCTTCATCCCCAGGGAGATCTTCTCCTCATTGCGTGTCCACCTTGAGGACCACAGCCTCGATCTCGTCCCCGATGGACACGAGCTTCGACGGATGCCGGACGTTTCGGGTCCAGGACATCTCGGAGATGTGGACCAGTCCCTCGACACCCTTCTCCAACTCCACGAAGGCCCCGTAGTTGGTGATGGAGACCACCTTGCCCACCACCCGGGCACCCACAGGGTACTTCTTGTCGATCTCGGTCCAGGGATAGGGCAGGAGTTGCTTCAGGCCCAGAGAGATTCGCTCCCGGTTCCAGTCGACGTCCAGGACCTTCACGTCCACCTTTTGGCGCGATGTCCACGACCTCGGAGGGATGGCCCACCCGGCCCCAGGACATGTCGGTGATGTGGAGCAGTCCGTCCAGCCCGCCCAAATCGATGAAGGCTCCGAAGTCCGTGATGTTCTTCACCACGCCCTCCCGGACCTGGCCCAGCAGGAGCTCCTTCACCAGGGTGGCCCGCTTCTTCTCCCGCTCACCCTCCAGGATCACCCGCCGCGAAACGACGATGTTTCGCCGCCGTTTGTTGAGCTTGATGATCTTGAAGTCGTAGCTCTGGCCCAGGAGGTCTTCGATGTTGGGGACCCGTCGGAGGGCGATCTGAGAGCCGGGGAGGAAGGCGTCCACCCCCATGAGGTCCACCGTCACGCCCCCCTTGATCTTGCGGACCAGGGTTCCCTTCACGGGGCGGTCAGCCTCGTGGGCCTCCTTGATCTTCTCCCAGACCCTGAGGAAATCGGCCTTCTTCTTGGAGAGAACGACGATGCCTTCTTCGTTCTCCAGGCTCTCCAGGAGGACTTCGACGGTCTGGCCCGGCTCGATGGCCTCCGTATCCTTGAACTCCTCCTCGGGACGGCCAACCTTCGCTCTTGAAGCCGAAATCCAGGATGACGGAGGAATCCGTTACGCGAAGGACCTTCGCCTTGACGATCTCTCCCTCCTTCACCTCGCCGATAGCATCCTGGTGCTGGGAGAGCAGGGCCTGGAAGTCCTCCCTGGAGAGGTCGAACTCCTCCTCCCCGTATGGGTCGGAGTAGAGATCCCCCATGGCGGACGGCGCGGATGCAGTGGGATCCAGCGCCCGTGATGCCTGTGCGGGGCCCGTCTCGGCCGCCACACTAGGCTCGGGCCTCGACACGTCCTCGATGGTCTCTTCAGGCTGGTCCGCCTCCGAGGTCGGGCCCTCGCCGGATTCCGGAGAGCCTTCGCCGCTTCCGGCACTCTGGGCCTCGGGGGGAACAGAGGGCTCCCCCTCGGCCTGGCCCCCATCTCCCTCCTGCGCCGGGGCAGCGTCGGGGGGCTCGGCAGAAGCTCCCGCCTCAGGCTGCGACCCTTCGGGGTTCGTGGGGCTCTCGGCCCCGGGGCCCTCTGCGCCCGCGTCGGAGCCCTGGCGCTGCTCGTTCTGATCGGGAGAACCTTCGTTGGAGGGCTGGTCAACCGCGCTCGAGCTCTCAGGCTCGGAGTTGGGGTTGAGGTTCTGGTCCTTCGTGGAATCGGTCATGGTTCACATTGCTCCGGAGTCTCTCGCTCCGGCAGTCCTCTCAGGCCGGCTCGGTCGCCCACGCCGGGTTGAAATGAAGAAAGGCCCGAGGCAGCCCTCGATGGCCCTTCGGTGCATAAAAATCCCTGCCGTCCCGGGCGGTCCCTGGACAACTGCAAGGATGAAAGCTCTATATCCTATGTTTCGGCTATCCTTGCGTCAAGGTTCTCACCTGGTCGATGATGAGCTGCACCTGCTCCTCGAAGCTGAGGTCGGAGGTGTCGATCTCCACGGCGCCGTCGGCCTTGCGCAACGGCGCAACCGCGCGCCCCGAGTCCCGAGTGTCCCGGGCCTGGATGCGGGACTTCTCCTCCTCCAGCTCTTCATCAGAGGGTGCCCTGCCCTCCCGCTCGAGGAATCGGCGTCTCGCCCGTTCCGCCAGATTGGCCGTCAGGAAGATCTTCACTTCGGCCTCTGGGAAGACCACGGTTCCCATGTCTCTCCCGTCCGCCACCAGGCCTCCATCCTCTCCAGACCGGCGCTGCGCCCCGAGGAGCCAGGCGCGAACCGCTGGAAGGGCCGACAGAGGGGACACACGGGCCGTCACCGCCGCTGTGCGCAGCTCCGGCCCCAGAACCTCCTCGCCGAGACAGACCTGGAATTGGGAATCGAGAGGTTTCAGCCAGATCCGGAACCGATCCAGGGCGCGCTGCGGCAGCTCCGGCCACTCATCCTCCGGAATCCCGGCCCGAAGCAGAGCGACCGTCAAGGCTCGGTAGAGGGCGCCGGAGTCCAGGTGTCGGTACCCCAGCCTCCGAGCCACTTCCTGCGCCGTTGTCGACTTCCCCGACCCCGCGGGTCCGTCCACGGTGATGATGGGAGGGCGGTGGGGCCGCCTCCCCCGGGACGGCCTGCGGCTACCCCCGCCACTGGCGAGGGAGGCGATGACGTCCCAGAAGCCGGGGAAGCTCACGGCGGCAGCTTCCCGCCCCACGACCTCGATGGCGTTGCCCGGGAGAGCCCCGAGGACCCCGAAGGCCATGGCGACGCGGTGATCTCCGAAGCTTTGGACGGTCCCCCGCAGAGGACGTTGCGTGCCCTCCACTTCGAGGCCGTCCTCCAGTTCCTCGGCCCCCACTCCGAGGGAGCGGAGGTTCTCCACCAGGGCCCGGATCCTGTCCGTCTCCTTCACACGCAGCTCCGTCGCCCCGCGGATCCGGGTGACTCCCTCCGCCCTGGCGGCACCCACGGCGAGGACGGGAATCTCGTCGATGAGGGTAGGGACCTCCTCCCGGTCCACCACACAGGATGCCAAAGGACCGGGGTACACGACCACATCTCCGGCTGGTTCCCCGGCACCCTCGACGTCCCGGTCCTGGATCTCCAGCCGGGCCCCCATTCGGTCCAGGACGCCGAGTAGACCGGTTCGGGTCGGGTTGAGGCCCACGCGTCGGAGCACGAGCGCCTCAGAGCCGGAGCGCAGGAGGCCGAGCAGGATCAGAAAGGCGGCGGAGGAGAAGTCTCCCGGCACCTGAAGGTCCAGCCCCGGCAGTCTCTCCGGGGGGTCCGGGAGAGCCACCTCCCATCCATCCGATCCCCGGCTCCCCTTCACCAGGACGCCCAAAGACCGCAGCATACGCTCCGTGTGGTCCCTGGAGCGTCCCGGCTCGGTGAGGCTGACGTCCACGGCTCCCACGAGACCGGCCAGGAGGAGGGCACTCTTCACCTGGGCGCTGGCGACGGGGAGGGAATAGGAGAGACTGCGGAGCGGCCCGCCCTGGATACGCAGGGGAAGTCTACCTTCCTCACCCAGGGCCTCGAACCGGGCCCCCATGACCGAGAGGGGCTCCGTGACCCGGGCCATCGGGCGTCGTCGGAGGGACTCGTCACCGGTGACCACGACCTCGAACGGGTGCCCGGCGAGGACGCCCAGGAGAAGTCTGGCCCCGGTCCCGCTGTTCTGGAGATCCAACGGGGCCTCCGGGGGGAGAAGGGACCTCAGACCTCGGCCGAAGACGCGAACTTCCCCCTCCGGCGCATCCAGGTCGGGGATCCGCGCCCCCAGCGCCCTCAGTGCCCCCGCCGTGGAGGCCGGATCGCCATGGGGGAGAATGCCCTGGAGGCGGCTCTCCCCCTCGGCGAGAGAAGCCAGGATCAGGGCTCTCTGGGAGATGGACTTGTCCCCGGGGACGCTCAGCGTCAGGGCGTCCCCGAGGGCCGCGCCGGTCATCGGGCCACCTCCACGGGAGCGGGCTCGAATACGTAGATCAAGGGAACCCGGTTGAGGACCGGATCCTGGCGTGCCCAGTCCAGGAAGAGGGACTCGCGCCTCCGATGATCCTCGAGATCCCGGAACGGCACGCGCAGGGTGAGGAGCCCCCGCAGGCTCTGGTATTCACCGCCCCGTCCGAGGCGAACACGGGTGAGTTCGCCAAACGCGGCCTCCGCGAGAACCCAGGCCCTCCACTGGGCGGAGCGGACCTCCCAGCGACGGTGGCTCGTCCTTCGGTCCAGCCAGCTGTCGACGTACTCCAGGGCCTCGGGGCCGTCCCATGAGCCCCCCACGGAGGGGGGTAGGAAGAGCTCATCCATGGCTTCCCCCCTGGGCCGTCTCGCTCCGATCCACTGCGGGGATCAACGCGTCCTGCCGGTACCCAAGCTCCAGCGTCAGTCCATCGTGAGCCACGATGGAATTGGTGAATACCGCCCTGGCCTCCTCGCCAAGAGGCGAAGGGTCCTGGGTGTGTCGTGCCGAGATGTGGGTCAGGATGAGGCGTTCCACGTTCGCCTCCCTTGCGATCAGAGCGGCTCCCCTCGCTGTGGAATGGAAGGTCTCATGGGCCCGATCGGCCTCGTCTTCGGTGAAGGTGGCCTCATGGATCAGCAGGTCCGCTCCCCTGGCCACATCGACGGTCTCGCCGGCAGGGCGGGTATCGCCGGTGTAGACCACGAGTCGGCCCCGGCGGGGGTTCCCCACTACCTCCTCCGGGTGGATGAGCCTCCCGCTGACCGTAACCGCTTCTCCCCGATGGAGGCGACCGAACAGGGGCCCCTCGGGGATCCCGAGAGCCCGGGCCTTCTCCACGTCGAACCGGCCCAGCCGGGGGTGCTCCTCCAGGGCGTACCCAATCGCCGAGGTTCCATGGCGAACCTCGTAGGCTCGCACGTCATAGTCGCCGAAATGAATCTGGTCTCCGGCCCGCAACTCCCGGACCAGCACCGGGAAGTGGATCCGCTCCACCCCGAGGTGGATGGCCTGGAGAAGAACCTCCTCACCCCCGGGAGGCCCGAAGAGGCGGATCGGCTCTTCCCTGCCCTGGAGGGCCATGGTTCGGAGCAGGCCGATGATCCCGAGGAAATGGTCCGCGTGGAGGTGAGTCAGGAAGATGGCCTGGACCCCGAACCCCGTGGCGAACCGCATCATCTGGCGCTGGGTCCCCTCACCACAGTCGAATAGCATGAGGTCCCCTTCTCGCTGGATCGCGATACCGCTGACGTTCCGGCCCACGGTGGGGCGCGATGCCGCGGTGCCGAGGAAGGTGATTCGAATCATGCGTGATCAGGGGCCGTCGGGGTCGCTTCGGGTTCTTTCCAGCCCGGAAGGTAGCGGGTCGGGGACCCTCCCTCCAAGGGATCGAAAGAACGGATGGCGAAGGGGGGCGGGTCTTCGTCGTGGGGGGGCCTTGCCCCGGGTGACTACACGATGCTGGTCGGTGAGGGTCGCCCGTACGGCCCCCAGCACGCCGGTGCACGGGGGGGCGGACTCCTCTGGCCGTGACACAGAGAAGCCTCTGCCCAGGCCCGCGCAGTGCCCCGACCAGTGGGCGAGGACCCCGCGGTCGGGTGTGAAGCGCGGGGGCCACGGCTGCGGCCGATCCTGGTTCTCGTTGTATGGACGGAAGACGCTGAGCGGTCCACCGGCGCAAGAGACGATGCAGTAACTCACCGACCGCAGCGTCGGCTTCCCATAGAACTGCCGGAGTTTGGGCCCGAAGTCTCGCCGCAGCATCCGGGCGGTCTGCGAAGGCAAGCTTCCCGGCACTCCGCTCGGAGTGGCATCTGGGGGCAGGCGGAGCAGGAGATGAAGACGATCGGCGTCACCGTTGAGCTCGGGGGAGTTGGCCTTTCCAGCGGGATGGGACCCGTGCGCACGAAGGTCTCAGCGCTTCGGGGAGGAGAGAATCCAGGAACCGGCGTCCATGCCTGGTCACCAGCAGCGGATGGAAGTGCGGGCTGTGCACGGCGTGATTGGACCGAAAGAGAGCTTGTATCTTCACGCCTCCTCCCGCATATTGGGGCATGCCGAAGATAAGCCGAAGAGCCACCTTCCGCATATACCCCACGCCGAAGCAGGCCGTCCGGCTGGAATCCATCCGTGAGCGGCACCGCGTCCTGTACGATGCCGCCCTGGAGCACTGGATTGGGGCGTATCGGCGCGCCGGTATCAGCGTCACCAAAGGAGAGCCGGAGAAGGGGGTCACTCAGGTCCGGGCGGAGGATCCGGACCACGCAGCGCTGCACTCCCAGTCGCTGCAGGTCACGCTGAACCGACTCACGAGGCGTTCGAGGGCTTCCTCCGTCGTGTGAGGAGGGGCGAGAAGGCCGGGTTCCCCCCCCGTTTCAGGTCGCGCCAGCGCTGGAAGGGCTTCGACTTCAAGAGTCATGGTGGCGGGTGGAAGCTCTTCGCCGGGGAGTTCGACGAGCGGGGCAAGCAGAAGCGGGGCTCGAAGTCTCGGAAGAAGGCCAGGGCCGAGCTCGCGCGTCACCCGGAGAAAGGTGGCCAACCGACAGCGCGACTTCCTGCACAAGGAGTCGACCAGGTTGGTGGAGCGGTTCGGTGTGATTGCGACCGAGGCGCTCGAGGTTTGGAAGCGGAGGAGCGTGGGATCACAAGAGGAAAAGGCCGAGTCGTCCTGGCGTCTCCCCACGAACGAATGTCCCCCAAAGGAGGGAAGTCACGTGAAGAGGAAGATGGTTCTGGTAGGCGCCGCGGTCGCGGCGACTCTGGCTCTCTCGGTGTCGAACTGCTCGAGCGGTGGGAACGCCGGGACCTCTGGCTCCGGTGACACACTCACGCAGAGGCAGAAGGACAGCATCGTTGGAACGCTCCCGGTGCCCGGTGCCGGCGCGGTTGGTAAGGCTATGGAGGCCGCCGATTCTCTCCGGTCACGAGCTCTTCAACACGACACCATCCACTAGTCGTAATCTGGCCTTCGGGAGAGCGCCGGTCCACTGGCCCGAAACCGTCGGCTGGGTGCTATCAGTCCTCCGGGTCAGCTGAAGGAGGGCTGGGCCCGTCGACGCGGTGTGGGTCAATGAACCGGTAGGGCGGACTCGCGCCGCGCCTGTCCTCACCCCATCTTGTCCGGCAGTGTGCCCCTCATCAAGGAGAACTCGCGCTATGCCCGTCTTCAATCTCAGGGTCAACGGCGAGCGAAGGTCCGTCGACGTCGCCGCCGACAAGCCCCTTCTCTGGGTCCTTCGGGACCATCTGGGACTGACAGGGACCAAGTACTCCTGTGGAATCGCCTTCTGCGGGTCCTGCACGGTGCATCTGGACGGTGAACCCGTCCGTTCCTGTGCCACCCCGGTGCAGGAAGTGGGGGAACGGGAGGTCACCACCATCGAAGGCCTCTCGAGAAACGGCGACCATCCTCTTCAGAGGGCGTGGTTGGCGGAGCAGACGCCTCAATGCGGCTACTGTCACCCTGGACAGTTGATGCAGGCGGCTGCTCTCCTGGAACGAAACCCCCACCCCACCGACGAGGAGATCGAGGAGTATATGGCCGGCAACCTGTGTCGCTGCGGAACCTATCAGCGCATCAAGCAGGCCATCCGCACGGCAGAGAGGGGAGACGTCTGATGAGCACCATGGATCTGAATCGACGCGCCTTCCTCAAGACCACCGGCGCCGCGGGCGCGGGCCTGATTATCGGCTTCCAGGTGCCCTGGCTCGAGGGGTGCACTCAGGAGTCTGCTCCTCCCGCGGAGGGAGGCTTCGAGCCCAACGCCTGGATTCGCGTGGCCCCTGATGGGCTCGTGCACGTGATCTACGATGACCATGAAATGGGCCAGGGGAGCTCCACCAGCTTTCTCATGATGGTGTGCGAAGAGCTGGACGCGGACTGGACCAGGATGATCTGGGAACCGGTTCCCGTAAACCCGGCGGGCTGGGGTCGCACCATATCCACCGGCGGGAGCACGACCATTCGCCAAGGATGGACGTTCATCAGGACAGCCGGGGCCCAGGCAAGGGAGATGCTGCGGACCGCTGCGGCCCAGCGATGGGGTGTGGACCCGACCGAGTGTATGGCCCGGGAGCATACCATTGTCCACGAGAGCAGCGGCCGGAAGCTGGGCTACGGGGAGCTGGCGGTGGAGGCCGGAGCCCTCGCAATACCCGATGATCCTCCGCTGAAGTCCCACGAAGAGCTACTGGCTGGTGGGGCACTCCACGCCCCGTCTCGACCTGCCGGACAAGGTCACAGGCAAGCATATGTACGGAATGGACCTTCGGCTCCCGGGGATGCTCTTCGCGTCGGTGGCGAGGCCTCCCGCCTTCCAGGGAGGTGTCCGGAGCTTCGACGACACGGCCGCCCGAGCCGTTTCCGGTGTGGTGGATGTCGTGGCAATCGAGGGGGGAGTCGCCGTGGTGGCCACCGACACCTGGTCGGCCTGGCAGGGACGCAGGGCACTGCAGGTGGAATGGGATCCAGGCCCCAATGCGGACCAAAGCAGCGCCACGCTGAAGGCACGGGCCCGAGAGCTGGAGGTCCGCCCCGGGGACGTGGAGCGGGAGGAGGGAGACTACGAGGGTGCTCTGCGAAGGGCTGTCCGCGTGGTGGAAGCCTCGTATGACACCCCCTTCCTGGACCATGCCCCCATGGAGCCTCTCAATGCCACGGCCTGGATTCAGGGAGACCGCGTGGAAGTCTGGTGCCCCACGCAGGGAGCGACATCGGGCCAACGGATGGCCGCCCGCGTCGCGGGTGTTCCGGTGGAGAACGTTGTGTTCCACTCCCTCATGTGTGGCGGGGGCTTCGGACGCCGCTTGAACTCCGATGACACCGAGTACGCGGTGAAGGTAGCCCAGAAGATCGACGCGCCGGTGCAGGTCGTGTGGAGCCGCGAGGACACCTTCGCCCACGGCATGTATCGGCCCTACACGCACCAGACCATGCGGGCCGGACTGGACTCCGACGGGTGGCCGATCGCATGGCTCCACCGGATCTACGGCGAGCCTCCCCGGGGCACCAGCACCGGAGGTGCCGCGAACCCTCCCTACGCGCTGCCGAACTTCCGCTGCGACAACCACCTGGAGGATTGGGGCGTTCCCATCGGAGCGTGGCGCTCCGTAGGCAACACCCACACGGCCTTCGCCGTGGAGTCCTTCATCGACGAATGCGCCCACGCTGCGGGCAGGGACCCCTTCGAATACCGCAGGCACCTGATGCGTGACGCCAATCCCCGTCTTCTGAACTGCCTTGAGATGGTGGCGGAGCGTGCCGACTGGGGCCGTGCCATGGGGGAGAGGCAGGGCCAGGGGATCGCCGCCTGGACCTGCTTCACTGGGTTCGTCGCCATGGTTGCCGAGGTCACCGTTGCCCCCGACGGGACGGTGAAAGTGGATCGCATCGTCTCGGTCTCGGACCACGGCACCATCGTGAACCCCGACGCCGTGAGGAGTCAGATCGAGGGAGGGATCACCCTGGCACTCACGGCGGCCCTGAAGTCGGGTGTGCACATCGAGAACGGTGCCGCCGTGGAGAGCAACTTCCATGACCACCCCCTCCTGACCATGACGGAAATGCCGGAGGTGGAGGTGATCTTCGTGGAGGCCACGGACGATGCGAGGGGGGTGGGAGAACCCCCCGTGCCGCCCCCGCCTCCGGCGGTGTGCAACGCCATCTTCGCAGCCACCGGCGTGCGGATCCGGGAGCTCCCCGTGGACAAGGAGCTGCTGAAGATCACGTGAGCGGGGTGCGGTCGCCGGCGACGGCACCGCTCAGCGGCCGTGGCGGCCGGGGGGAGCCCGCTGCACCTCCGAGCAGCGGGCTCCCTCGCCTCAGTCGGGAAGGACGATGGTGCCCGCCTCCTGGCGTACGATAGCGGGCGCGTCGGACAGCGACCCAATGGCGGCGAACCCCCCTGTGGCCTCCACGAACTCGACGGCGGCATCGATCTTGGGCCCCATGGAGCCTGCGGGGAACTCCTGCGCCATGGCCCGGAGCTCGGAGGGGGACGTGTGGTGCAGAGGCCGGGACTCCGGCGTTCCGAACCCCACCTGTACGGCCGGAACGTCCGTGAGCATGACCAAGGCGTGAGCCCCCACCTCCTGGGCGAGGAGGGAGGCTGTTCGGTCCTTGTCGATAACCGCCTCTACGCCGCGCCACCCCTTCTCCTCGTTCCAGACCACCGGGATCCCCCCTCCACCGGCGCACACCACCAGGACGCCCCGCACCAGGAGGCGCCTGAAGATCTTGGCTGGGATGATCTCCTTCGGGTGGGGCGACGGGACGACACGCCGGAGCTTGTCGCCGTCCGGTGCCAACGTCCAGCCCCGTTCCGCGGCAATTCGTCGCGCCTCCTCCGGCTCGAAGAGAGGGCCGATGGGCTTGGTCGGGATTCTGGAAGGCAGGGTCCTCCGCATCCACCTCAACGCGGGTCAACAGCGTCAGGATCTCCCGCCCGGAAGCCGGTTGGAGAGCTCCTGCTCGATGAGGTACCCGATCATTCCCTCGGTCTCGGCCCCGAGGACGTCCAGGGGGTTCTGGAAGATGTCGGAGTAGGAGGCTTCCTGAAGGGCCAGAAGGCCTACTTGGGGCCCGTTGCCGTGGGTCAGGACGACGTGATGTTCCCGGGCGACCTCGGCGATGGATGCTCCGGCCCGGCGCATGTTCTTTCGTTGGATCTCGGCGGACACCGGCTCTCCTCGCTGGAGAAGGGCGTTGCCTCCGAGGGCGATGACTACGATAAGCGGTTCCATGGAGCTTCTTCTTCAAGGGCGGGCGGCGTCGGTGGAGCCGGCGGCGGGAGAGCTTCGTGCCAGCGGCCAGCGCCCCGAAGCCACTTGAATCCGAAGGAAAATCAAGTCTAGAGGAAAGACGGAAGAGGGGGAAGGGCTGCCGTCGACCCCTGCTATCCACCGCCGCCATCGGAGGGCGAGCTACGGCGCCTGCCCACCGCCGTGCGACAGGTCCCTGTCGAAGCCGACCAGGCGGGGACGGATGACTCTCATGCGGGTGTCTCCCATCTCAGTCTCAACCACAGCGAAGACCAGCTCACCCCCGCAAGAGGAACCCAAGAACTCGTCCACCCGTTTGGCGGCGAGGACCCCCCCCGACGAGGGATCGGCCACCTCCACCATTGTGTCGAACATCCTGTTGTAGCCACTGCTTCCTTCTGGCCAGGACGTCCGGGGCGCCCAATCGGCGTCGGGCACGATGACATAGGTCCAGAGCAGACCGTCAGTGTCCTCGTTGAGGTGCCACAGGAACGGTGGAAAGGGGGCGGCCAGCGGCGCTCCCGGCTCGACGTGATCCCAGGATGGATACCATTCGGCCGGATACTCGATGGTCCGTTCCACCTCACCGGTCGGGCTACGGAGGCGCACCACGTACTCGCGGACGTCCGCCTCCCAGAATGCTCCACTGTGATCGGGTGTCACCACCCAGGATTCCTGGTCCAGCAGATCCTCCGGGATCGTCCCGAATTCGGCCAAGACCTCTCCCGCCTGGCTCAGGACGGCGAACACTGGACGGGTTGCGTAGAAGGCTGACACCGGCATCGGGTGAACGAGCCACTCATTCGACTCCAGTAGCGCGTAGCGAGCGATGGGCCAAGGGAGCAGGAAGGACCGAACGTATTCCCCGGAAGGATCGAAGGTCTGGACGCGACCGTTTCCCTGATCGAAGACATAAAGCGTGTCCTCCGGGGTCAGCCACATGGTCAGGTGCGTTTCAAACTCCCCGGGGCCCTGGCCGGGCCTGCCGATTCTCCTCTCGATCCGGCCCGAGTCACCGTACACCAGGATCTCCCCTCCGCCCACACCGGCGGAGACGAGGAACTCCCCCGAGCTGAGTCGAGAAACCGAGCAAGGCGAGTCGGTGGCGTCAGCCCGAACGGAGGTGTCATCCCCCGGGTCGCCGAGCATTCCGACGGTCTCGAGCTCGATCGAACACGTGGGACACGGGCCATCGCTCCCCCCGCCGTCCGACCGAAGGACACACCCGGTGACGAACGCCCAGGAGGGGAAGAGGAGGACCGAGAAGAGGCATCTCATCTCCTCCCTCTCCGGTCCACCATCAGAGCTCCGCCCGCGAGGAGGCCCGCGGTCAGAAAGGTGAGGAGGCCCGCCTGGATAGGCACCGTCGGCCCCACGTCCGCATCTCCCCAGCGCACCCGGGCCCATCCGAGGAGCCAATCTTCGAAGGGAAGCCCGAACGCTTCCTCGAAGGCCTCCATCACATCCTGATCGGAGGTCCAGAACCTCCGGAAGCGTTCCGACCCGAACTCTGCCTCCAGGTCGGACAGAACGGTCCGTCCGGCACCGCCGAAGGTCATTCCCCATGGGGAGCTACGCATCCGGAACGCCCGGAGGGATCGGGATGGATGCCGGTCCTCGCCAATGCCCAGGGTCGACGCACCGACCTCCTCGAATCCGGTTGCCGCCAGGAGGGCTCCCCGGCACCCTTCCCTGCTTCCCGAGGCACATGCCACTCCGTCCGTCGAGAGGCGAGGAAGGGTTCTGACGCCGATTCGTCGCAGCTCGGGGGCTTCCAGCCGATAGCTGGCCCCGGCGCCCGGTCCCCATGGATCCTCGGCGTATCGATAGCCCCCCTTCCCGAGCCACTCGGAGATCCCCTCCCCGGGAGTGCCGTACCTGGCGTGCCAGGCGCAGGGGCCCAGGGGATTGGGGAGGTCTGCGGAATCCGGACCTGCCCACGCCAGGAGGGCCGAGGCGCTTGGGGCCGCTCCTACCGGCTCTGATCTCACCACGAAGCAGAACGCGTTCTCCGGGTCCAGGCCAACGAAGATCATTCCTCTCCCGGCGTTGCCGAAGTGCCAGGGGACTCCGGGATACAGGCCGAATTCCGCGTCCATGACCGCCGCCCCCACGGGGACGGCCGGGGCGGGAACTCCCAGGGCAGTGACCTGGCGGCGAACGGCGGACTCCAGCGCCTCCCTCCCTTCTGCGGGAGTGAATCCGGGGACCGCCACGGCCCATCGGATATTGCCCTCCAGGCTCGATCGGGCCAGCGCCTCGATGGAATCCCCCCACACCAGGTACTGATAAAGGTCGCCCAGCTGCCTCGCCTCTCGGCCGATCCGGGAGAACGCCAGACTCTCTGGGGAAGGATCCTCCCCTGGGTCGCGCGCCCATCCGAGCCAATCCTCGAGGGAGCGAGGAGGCAACGCCCAGAGGGCAATGAGGCCCAACCCGCCGGCGACCAGTCCCAGCCACTTCTTCATCCCAGACGCCATCTCGTGCTCCTGGCTGCGAGGAAAGCGAAAAGAAGGAGCCACACCGCAGCGGCGGCGGGAGTACGGCCCAGGCCGGCCCAGGCCGAGGGCTCAGCCTCGAGGAGCTCGCTCCGCCACGCGGCGATCAGGGAATCGGGAGTGACCCCGGCGACGCGAGCGAGTCGATCCTCTACGGGAATCGTTCCGGGGGCCAGGAGCCTGTGAGCCGCTCCCTCGCCGCCCATGCGGAGCGCCACCGTGACGAGGGCGGCGCGGTTGGATTCCCCCAGAGGCGGTGTAGGACGGCGGTCCCCCAGGAGAAGGTCGCATGCCCCGGGCACCCCGAGATCCACGCACTGGTCCCAGAGAGCGGCGGCGCGGCTGTCGAAGTCCGGGCGGGGCCCCTTCTCGACAAGCCTCCGCCGCTCGTCGGGGGTGTACCACCCTGCCCAACCCTCGTCGTTCGGCACAAGGCCCAGCACGGATCGGCACGCGTCCAGCTCCCCGCGGTAACAGCGGCGAGCTACGGTGGACGGCGCCGTCACCAGCTCTCGAGCCGTCCAGGGTAGTGTCTCCTTTCGAAGGAGTGGCTCTGGGCCGACCCACTCCAGTACCTCCTCGGGGAGGCGCTCACCCAGCGCCGTCGCGACGGCGCTGAAGGCCATCCCTCGGTAGGCTTCCTTGGGCAGGCCGGACACCGAAACCACCTCCACCGTGGAATCATCGGAGGTGCCAGCGGCCTGTTCCCGGGCATGGGGGCCGATCCGGACCACGAAGGTCCGAGCCTCCAGAAGGTCTTCGGACCCTCGGAAGGCGGTGCCGGCCTCGGCCCAGGCGTCCTCGAAGATCCCTTGGACGAAGTCCCGTTGAGAAGGCTCCGCGGCCAGTCGGAAGGGGCCTAGGTCAAAGGTGTCCAACGACGCCGTGTGCGCGGCTCGACGGGCTTCCCGCCGGATGGAGTCGGCCCGTTGAGCCCGGATCGCCAGTTCGGCGCGGAGGGAGAGAAGATGCTCCAGCTCGCGGCGCAGCGGTTCCCGGAGGGAATCCTCCGGGGTCGTCTGCGCCGCGGCGTCCCCCATGGGTCCGGAGGGAGCCCCGAGAGAGAGAACAAAGAGGGTCGCCGCGAGGATCGGGATCCTAGACATCGATGAGCATCCAGCTTCCGGTGATCACATCGAACGGGCCGGGCCAATAGAGCGCACGGTCACCGAGCCAGCTCAAGAAGTTCCAGCCATCCAGACTCGGAATGAGTGTGTGCCCGAGGAAGCCCGTGATGGTGCCCCCGAAGAAGACGATGAAGAGGCAGGTGCCAAGGAACCACAGGGCCGTTCGCATCGTTCCGGCAGCAAGGGCAAAGAGCATCCCGTAGAGCACCAAGCTGGTCAGCAGGAAGCGCAGCGCCACAGCCCCCGGATACGCCCGGAGTCCCTCCGGGATATCCGCGGCCGTGCTGGCGATCAGCGCCCCCAGCCAGAAGGCCAGACAGGGGACCATCAGGAGGACCGCACCCGCTCCCATCTTCATGAGCACATACCGCCATCGGCTGACCGGAAGGCTCAGTGCGTAGACATGGTCACCCCGATGGTCCCAGGTCCACGCCGTGAGGGCCAGCGTCACTCCGGCCACGGCTGCCAGGAGGGGGAAGAGAGGGGCCCACGGACTGATGCCGGCGAGAAAGGACTGGGTGGAAAGGGGGCTGTCCTGAAGGGCCAACGTGTCGGAGTGGAGACCCTGGATCACGATCAAGGGGAGCGCGAAGGCCGCGAAGACGAAGGGGAGCAGGCCGAAACGGACTCCCTTCCAGTGGATGAACAGAAGCTGCTGGAACATGGCGTCAACCCTCCTCTCCTCGAACGAGGTCCATCGAATCGAGGACCTCGGCCAGAGCCGGCTCTACCCCTCCGTCGATAACCTGCCCGGGCTCCCGCCGGGCACGAGCGGCCCGGAGCAGCTCCACGAAGGTCTCCTCGAGGTCCAGGTGCAGGACCTCCCGGACCGTGGCACCCGCATTGGTGAAGAACTCGACCATCCCATCCTCCCAGCCCCGCACGAGCCAGGTCTCGCCGCTTCCGCCTCCTTTGCCGGACTCCCGTCGGAGCACCGCGAAGGGGAGCGGCTCGGCGTAGACGGCCGGCAGGCCAACCACCCGGATCTTCTTGATCTCGTTTCGAAAGACCTCCATGGGTGTCTGGACGAGGAGTTTCCCGTTCTCCAGGACTCCGACCCAATCACAGAACCGCTCCAGCTCGTGGACCAGATGGCTCGAGATGAAGACCGTGGCCGCCGTCTCCGAGACGTATTCCAGCACCGCTGCCATGACGTCGCGGCGAACCACCGGGTCCAGGCCATCAGTGGGCTCATCCAGAACGAGGAGATCGGGGCGTTGGGCGAGGGCCAACAAGATGAGAAGCTTGCCGGTCTCACCCTTGGACAGCCTGCGGATCCTGGTTCCGGGATCAAGTCGAAAGGCCTTCCCGAGATGGGTGGCCCAGAGGGGATCCCACGATCTGTGGAAGGCGCTGTGGAGCCGGATTGCCTCCTCCACTGTAAGTCCGGGAAGAGGTGGGGACGCTCCGGCACGTACCCCGTCCTGGCGAGCGTCTTCGGAAGACAGGCGGGGACACGTCCCCCGAGCACGGAGATCTCCCCCGAAATCGGCCGAGCCATCCCCATGAGGAGCCGGATCGTGGACGTTTTTCCTGCACCGTTGGGTCCCAGGAACCCATAGATCGCCCCCGACGGGACGCTCAGATTCAGGTCCCGGATCTCGAAGGTCTTTCCCGAGTGCCAGCTCAAGCCGCGAGTCTCGATGGCATTACTCATTGATCTTGCTCCCTAGCTCCCGTTCGAACGCTTCGGCGAGCTCCTCCGGACTGACGCCGAGGCGAGCCGCCTGGATCAGCATGCGCCGAATCAGATCCTCAGCGGTGAGCTTTCGCTCCCGGGAACGCCGATCCGCGCTCACCTCCCGCACGAAGGTCCCTGCCCCGTGCCTGGTCTCCACGAAACCCTCTCGTGCCAGCTCCTTGTAGGCCTGGGCCACGGTGGCAGGGTTCACTCTCAACCTTCGGGCGAGCTCCCGCACCGACGGGAGGATCTCCCCGGGCCGAAGCTCTCCCGAGGCAACGGCCACCCTCACCCTGGCAGCGATCTGGTCCCAGAGGGGGGTGGAGCTCCGAGGGTCGATGTCTTCGAACATGAGTCATCCTCGATGTCATAGTGTACCCATACACCAATACACCGATGCGCTGACCGCGTCAAGCGTTCCTTTTTTCCGAGAGGAGGGCGGGGCTGTCCTCGGGGGACGGATGGGGAGCCGGATCCCTCCCCGGGAGCCGCAGTCCCTTAGTGTGAGGAGTGAAAGCCGGCGATAGGAGCCGCGAGAGCAATCAAGATGGCGAGGCCGATCCCCACGAAGACCACCGCCTGGCCCCAGGCCGGGGGAGAATCCGAGGGCCGGACCCACTTCAGCCGGGGAAAGACACCGCGGTCCAGGTAGGCGAACCAGAACGGAAGCCCGAGGGTGAGGACGACGACGATGATGTTCAGAAGAGAGATCAAGGCCCCATCCCGGCTCGAGTCCCACCAACGCTGCGCCACCTGAGGATAACACCGTCTCTTCCCGGCATCCACACCGCGGCCCTCCGGCGCGGCACCCGGAGCTGCGACCCGGCTGGGCACTCTTTGCCGGGCCCGGAGCTTCTTTCCGGGTCTATTCGCACGGTCGGGCATGGGTCCCCTTCCCCGAACCCGGCGGGTTCCGGCCTTAGCGCGGCAGGATCCAACGTTGTCTTCGATCCGCCACACCCATTGCAGTCCCTCGACGCGCCGCGGTCTCCCCGCAACACGAGGCTCCGGGGATTCCCCGCGGGGGCGATCCAGAAGGTCCCGAATCCGTTGGCGAGCCGGGTTGACAGTCAACCTGTCTATTAGCGGCACGGAGCTTGCCGCTTCTTATTCCTTCCCAGCCAACCGAGACACGAGGATCATGGGAATCGATCCCGCAGTCATTCGCTCACCCCGCGGCACTCGCCGCTTGCAGCATCTCGTCCGTGCACCCCAGGGCCGTCGGGCCCAGATCTTCACGAAGGAGGCTCCACGATGAAGAGACTGCTGATCCTCACACTCCTCGTAGGGCTGGCTGCGTGCGCCGATCAACCCACGGCGCCGGATCAGGCCCTCTCTGAGATCGCTTCCCAGGCAAGCCTGGGCAATGGATTCCCGCAGGGGGGCCACGACTACAAGCTGAACATCATCGGTGTGCCGAAGAACAAGACTGCGGACATGGATGCGAACAACGGCCGGCGGATTTTCGTCCAACTGTACGGTGGCCAGAAGGTCTGTGTCACCAATGAGGATTGGGCGGCCTACTATGGAATCATCCACCCCGGCGAGGAGGTGCCGGACAATCCTTACCTCTGCACCGAGGAGGAGTACGCCGAAGCCCTCCATGGTGGCCGGGGCAAGCAGACAGGAGGATGGGACGGCCTGGACAAGACGAACAAGATCCTCCTTACCCCCAACCAGGATGACCTTTTCCAGGTTCTGGACGCCAATGCCACCGATCAGGATGGCGCGGAGTTCACCATGCCTGATGACGTAAACACGTCTTACAGAGTCTACGCCCGTGCGCTAGGAAAGCCAGGTGGCAAGGCCGCAATGACCCTGTGTGCCAACGAGACGGAGGAGACCTGGGACGAAGAGGATGGCCTTCTGGAGACTTGGTGCAGCATCAACCAGGCTGTGCTTACCAGGGAGAACGGCAAGCCTCGGACCGAGGACGTCACCGACGCACTGTTCACGATGACCATCCTCTTCGACCTGGCGGACGCTGCCGACCTCACCGGGAAGGACGAGAACCTGGCGATCTGTCTGGCTGAGAATGGTCTGCTGGATATGAGTGGGGACGGCTTACAGGTGATCGATGTACCGATCTTCCACACCTGTTTCGAGGACTACTTCTGGAATTACGACAATAGTGGCCTGAAGCTCCTGCAGTTGCGCTTCTACCAGGTGCAGTAACGCCCTGCGCGGCGCTCAAGCCTCACACCTCCGTGCGGCCGGGGGACTCCCCCCCCGGTCGCTTCCCCCTTTTCTGCCCTCTCGTCCGGAACCGTCCAGGTAGAACACCGGCGCGTAGCCCCCGTTCATGGAGCCGGCGCCCCGGATCCGGATGTTCGACGACGAGCCCGTCTGGCCGCTGTTGGACATGAGCGTCAGGCCCGGCGTCCTGGCCGAGAGGAGCTCCATCACGTTGTGGATGGGGGTCTCCTCCACCAGCTTGCCCGCCTCGATGGTCCCTACCGAGTTGCCCAGGGTGATCTTCTCCTGGGCCCCCGCCGTGCCGGTCACCACGATCTCGTCCATGGCGATGACCGAGCGGGTCAGGTCGAAGTCCACCGTCACCGTCTGGCCGGCGATCACGTTCACGACCGTGTCGGCCGACGTGTATCCGATGGACGTGACTCGAACGGCCCGCGGGCCCGCCGGAACATTGCGGATCTGGTAGCGGCCATCCGCACCCGTCACCCCGAAGAGGGTCGTGCCCGGGAGGTGAATCTCGATCCCGGGTAGCGGCGTGGTACGGCTCGTCACCGTGCCCTGGAGCACGCCAGTAGCCTGCCCCTGGCCCGGCACTACCCCGGCCAGCAGCAGGACCACCGTCGTGCCCAGCGCACGGACTCCTGTGAACACTCGTGTTCGGGTCATGGTCTCTCTCCTTCCCGAAGGGACAAAAGGGGGTCGCGTCCGGAAAAGTCCGAAGGCTCCCGATCCCATGTGAGCCAGCGGTTCGCCTGGCTCAGCTCCGACCGGACGGCGGACGAGCGCTCCTCGGGCCCGATCGGGGGACTCGCTGTGCTGGCGACCTCTCGTCGGCCGCCGTGCGTAGTCGAACGTCGATTCGGCACCGGCTCCGTGAGGCCGGCCCCGGTCTATCAGGAAGTCGCCCGGAACGTCGCTCGAGTGACTTCGCCGGTCGTATCCCTTCCACGCGACCTATCCACATTGGGGAGAGGGGCGCACCAATGATTCCGGACGGTGCGTTCCAGGCCGCGAGAGAACGTTGTTGGGTGGGGTCGTCGGGCACTCACGGGACAGGCGGTGAACGGGGAGGCCGGGGGTGGACCTCAACTTGCCGCCGGGGCTCCCCTGCCCGGCACCATCCTATGAGACATCTGAGTCTCTCCTGCGGACCGAGAACCTGACCGCATCCCCACGAGGTGTAAATGGGGACTTGACAGCTCGCTGTCAAGTATCCGTTTACATTCTCTTGACAGGCGGGTTCCAATCACCCCCCCGCCTCTATTCGCTCTTTTTCTGGGGCGCTTGGGGGCCGGCGGGGGATGCGGACGGGCCGTGACCCAATGCCCGTCGGGAGGTGCACCAGTAACGCCGCTCAGAGCCTTTGGCTCCGTGCCGGCGAGTTCGATGATCAAGGGGAGATGATCAAGGGGAAGGGTGGATGCCGGGGGCGGGGATCGAACCCGCATGGGATTGCTCCCGGGGGATTTTAAGTCCCCTGCGTCTACCTGTTTCGCCACCCCGGCAAGAGTGGGTCTGCTTTCCGGGAGCCTCCAGCAGGAGCGGATCCCGGGAGCCCCAACCTACCATCGTGACACCCAGGGGCGGAAGGCCGCTGGCGTGGACGGGCCCCAACCCCTCGCGGCGTTTCCCCGGGAGGCCTAGACTTCGGGAGGGGAGCCCACGGTCCCCGGGGAGGGGAGCCCACGGTCCCCGCACCGTTCCTACCACAGGAGGCCATGACGGAAGATGCCGGACGCGCTCCCGACCGAGGAACTGCCCCTGGAGGAAGGGCTGTCTCCATGAACCCGGACCGCTTCACCAGGCTCAAGAGGATCCTCTCTCGCCGGCAGCCGGACCTGACCGTTCTCATGGAGCGGGTGAACAAGGGGCGAAACTTCTCGGCGATCTTGCGAAACTGTGACGCCACCGGGGTTCTGGAGGCCCATGCGGTCCTGCCGGACAAGGGGCTCGATGTCCACCGGCAGGAGTCTGCGGGAACGGCGAAGTGGGTCCAGGTCCAAACCCACGATTCCGTGGGGGATGGAGTCGAGTACCTGAAGAATCGTGGCTTCAGGATTCTGGCCGCTCATCCCGACCCCTGCGGAATTGATTACCGGAAGCTGGATCTCACGTCTCCCGTGGCATTCCTGGTCGGGGCAGAGTTGGATGGGATCTCGGAGGCAGGGCTGGCCCTGGCGGACACGACGGTCTCCATACCCATGGCCGGCATGGTCAAGTCGTTGAACGTGTCCGTGGCCGTCGCGCTCCTCCTCTTCGAGGCGTACCGCCAGCGAGAGCGTGCCGGCATGTATGCCTCATGCCGCCTGCCGGCGGAGGCCTTTCAGCGCCTCCTGTTCGAGTGGGCTTATCCGAAGATGGCCAGGGCCCACCGACGCATGGGCCAGCCCTACCCTACCCTTTCCAACGTGGGAGAGATCCTGGACTGAAGGGGAGAGCCCCGGCCCTCGCTGGTATCGCTCAGGCCATGGGTGCGGTCACGATTGATCAGCCTGGTTTCCCGAGCTGGAAACGCAGGGACTCCTCCAGGGAGGGAAACAGGAATTCGTATCCGGTTTCCTGTGCCTTCCGGGGAATCACGCGGGCTCCCTTAAGGAGAAGCTCGACCCCGAGCTCACCCAGCATGGCTCTTATGGCCACGGCCGGGAGGGGGAACACCGTCGGACGGCCCAACACCCTCCCGAGGGCATCGGTGAAGCCACTGTTCGGAACGGGATTGGGTGCCGTGCAATTCATGGGGCCGGCCACTCCGGGTCGGGTGAGAGCATGGTGGATCAGGCCGACCTCGTCGTCGAGGTCGATCCAGCTCATGTACTGACGTCCATTGCCGAAGCGTCCCCCCAGTCCGGCTTTGAAGGGCGGAAGGATCTTCCCGAGGCCCGGTCCCAGGGGACTGATGACGAACCCGCTCCTGATGGTGACGACGCGGAGACCGGCCTTCTGGGCGGGCTTCGTGGCTCCCTCCCATTCACGACAAACCTGGGAGAGAAAACCCTTTCCGGGACCGGTCTCCTCGGTGACGACGTCGTTTCCCCGGTGTCCGTAGAAGTTCACCCCCGAGGCCGAGACCAGAACCTGCGGCGCCTGCCGCATCCGAGCCAGTGTGCTTGCGATGAGGAGGGTCCCCTCCCTTCTGCTCCGGAGGATCTCCTTCTTCTTCTCCTCCGTCCACCGAAGGGCAGACAGGGACTCGCCGGCAAGGTGGACGACGCCATCCACTCCCTGGAGATCTTCCGCGTCGAGGGCTCCCCCCTTCGGGTCCCAGAAGACCTCACCCTCTCGTGCCCGATCCCTGACCAGAGGCAGGACCTTGTGCCCCCCCGAGGTCAGGAACGCGGAGAGGGAAGATCCAATGAGCCCCGAGGCCCCGGTGATGGCAACGGTCAGAGGGCGGCCCGAGTATCGCGCGTGGAGCTGCAGGTCATTCCTCAAACGGGTGTGCCGAAAGTGGAAGAGCCGTTGCAGCTCCTTCTCGATGAAGGGCTCCCCGAGCACTCGTCCCAGGGCTCCCAGGGGGGGCGCCCACTCCACCTCGTCTTCCACGAAACAGCCCCCGTCGTCGGCCCCGACGAAGCGGTGGGTGTGGACCCATCTCGCCAGAGGTCCGGAGATCTGCTCATCCCGGAACAGACTTCCCTCCTCGAAGTCCGTGTGTCGGACCTCCCACTGGAGCTCAGTGGGTCCTCGCCGGATTCCGAGGAGGAGCCGGCCTCCATCGGAGATCCCCCCCTCTCTCTCCAGAACGCGGACCTGGACCCATGGTGGCACCAGCCGTTCGAAGGCGCCCTGACGCATATGCCACCTGAACACCGACTCCAGTGGGTGCGGCACGTGGGATCGATGACGGAAATAGGCCATCTCGGACCTCTCATCTGTTCGTTGGGCCAAAATGTTCCAGATACTTCTTCATCTTTATCTTACGCCTTGTCGAACGGGAGGTCATAGAGCGGACCTTCCCGAAGATCGGGCGTTCCGGCCATCCCCGGTCGTAGCGTCCCAGACACCAGAAGATCCCGCTGTAGGAATTCGGATCCCTCCCGTCCAGCGCCAGCCGATCGTTCAGCTCGATCATGACCCCCAGTGCGTCCCTGGGGGTGGGTGTCCATTGAAGGATCTTCTTGCCCCAGAGCATCCGAAGGTAGTTGTGGATTGTTCCCTCCTCCAGCAACTGCCTTTGGGCGGCATTCCAGACCGGATCATGCGTCCGAGCGCCCCGGAGCTCTTCCAGGGAGTACCGCTCCGGCCGCGGATCGTCCTCGTGTTCCTCCAGAGTCCGGCGGGCCCATGAAGGAAGCGACTCGTACCGGGTCCCATCCGGGCGCAGCCAACTCGTATTGAAACCCAGCTCCCGCCAGGTCAGGAGTTGGTCCAGGAAGGCCTCGGATCCTGGACTCATGCCCCACCATCCCTCCCGGGAGCCGTCTGGACGGTGGGCGAGTCGCAGCGGGGTCCAACCTTCCCACGCCGCCACCTCCGCGAAGACCTCATGGGAAGAGACCGTTCCGAAGTGGAGGTAGGGCGAAAGTCCGCTCGTCGCTTCCTCGTCAGGATGATTCCGCGCCGCGTGGTATCGCCCCAGCCCCACCTCCAGGAACCGGCCGAGCGTCTGACGCGCCTGGGCAGTGCCGGCACCATAGGACACCGGTGAAACCGATGCGTCGAGAGGGAGCCCCCTCAGCGCCGAGCTTTCGCCATACAGAAGAGCTCCCACGGCGGCTGGCCAGCGCTCCAGGATTTTCACCGGGATGACCTCTTCGCCCTTGGGCAGGGCTGCACTCAGAGGATCCGGATCGGGCATCTCGGGCAGGTGCTCCGGGAGTTCCTCCTGGAGAAATCGTCGAAAGTGGAAGGCTTGGGTGAAGCTCCGCTCGGTAGCCCGAAGGGGGAGGAGACCGTTGGAGTCCACGAGCTCCAGGCAAATGGGGAGGGCTTGGGCCGCCGCCTCCATCATCTCGGGAACGATGAAGGAGGGCCAGTCATCGGCCACGACGGAGTGGGCATGTGATCCCAGGGCCGAGACCAATCCCCGTTCCTCGCCCGGATGGCGGGCGACGAAGGGATAGTGCCAGGGGTCCCGGCCCTCGAGCATGCGTGCGCGCTCCGCCACGCCCTGGAGAATGAAGCGATGGAGTCTGTGGCTCGCGTAGGGATAATCCACCCGGAGGATCTCCAGGATGAGCAGGGGCTTGCCCACCTGTCGGGCGATGTCAGCGGCGTGTTGAAGGGCGAAATTCCATCCGAGGCGGCGGTAGGCCGTCATCCAGTAGAGAACGAAGCTTCCTTCCGGGTTCGGGGCCCGCCCGTTCATCCTTCGGATCCGCAGTTCCGGCACCGTCGTCATGGCCCAGGCTACCCTCCAGCGCGGGGTCCGTTTCTCCGTCAGCCCGCCAACCACCAAGCGCCGATAGACGGCACCACCTGAAGCCAGAAGTTGTCGGTACCCTCGCCGCTGAGGCCCTCGGCGATGGAGCCGCCCACGGCGCAGACAATCGCGACCTCGGCAGCCTGGAAGCCGCGAACTCCAAGGATTTCCAAGGCCACCCAGGCCCCCACCCCACCCACCACCGCCACGCCGATGGACCCTTCGATGGAACGCCGCTCCCCTCTCCGGCCCGCCAAGGGAGAGGCGTACGTATGCCGGCCCCAGCGTCGGCCGGTCCACTCCCCCGCGGCATCCCCCCATCCTGCCACGAGGTAACCCACAATGGCGAAGTCCCCCACCATGAGGACCCCGGTGAGACCGCCGAGGACGGTGGCCAGGAGGGGCACGAGGACAGAAGCCCGGCCACCTCGAACGGCCTTTCGACGAGCCAACCCCCGGTACAGGGCGCTCTCCTCGCCGCGTGCGACGGACACGAGGACGAGAGCCGCGATTGCGGAGCCATACACCACCACTCCCCAAAACCCGGCCACGATGTGGGCCGGAGCCGCCCCCGTGAAGATCAGGACGTGAAAGACCTTTCGCGACGCGTGGGATGGGGGCAGGCCTCGTCCGGAGTCGGCCAGGGCACCGACGAAGTGGGCCGTGGCCAGCCCGAACGCGCCGCTCCCCAGGGCAACGAGGATCAGGGGGGTCATCCCTGCTTCGTCCCCTCCGAGAACCCTCTGCGGGCGATCTCCCCCCACCCCTCCCGGCCGACCGTCCCCGAGACGGGCCCCCTCACGGGCCAGAAGGTCGTGAACTCACGGAAGCCGACATTCTCCAGAGTCCCCAACGGGAAGAGCTGGAGCAGACCGCGCTGCCACCGGTCCCGATGCCTCCCAAGGCCCCTCAGGGTCTCCGGACACTCGGTCCACGCCACGGGATCGAGGACGAAGCCGATCCTGTAGGGGATTCCCTCTTCCCTGCAGTGGCGGCGGAGCCGAACGACCAGCTCCATGTCCTCGCCGACCGTGTCGGCGGAATAGCCGCCCGCCGCCACGACGGTGGAGCGTTCGAACACTCCGAAAGCCCCCGAAACCACAAGGACGGCGTTCGGCGCATCCCATCCCATTCTTCCCGACAGAAAGGCTCTCACGTACTCCGGGACCTGAAAGCGGGTAAGGTGATTCCTGGGCAGGCCAACCCGTTCCACCCGACCATTGCGAATCGTGAAGCCATTGGCAATCCGGACGATGCCTCCCGCAGACACCGTGGACGAATCTTCCAGGAAGGGGCGCACGATCCGGAGGAGGGCTTCCCGCTCCCGGAGCGTATCAGCGTCCAGAGACCCGAAGAGGCTGGACCCCCAGGAGTCGCCCATCCGAAGTACGGTCCTTGGACCCGTCGTTGAGCAGGAGGAAGTAGAAGATGACCGGGCCTTTGAAGAGGTAGATGAAGCGCCAGAGAATCCCCTTCATGGGGAGGTATCCTCGGCGATGGCCTGTCGGAACAAGCGTCGGCCAGGGCCCACTTCTCCGGAGAGCCGGATGGCCAGCTCCTCGCCGCCCACAGGACCCGGTCGGAGAGGAGGGGCCGGATTGGCTGAAGAGACCCCTGCATATCCCTAGCGCTTCAAGAGTCGCCGGGCCCGGGCCACCACCTCCACGGGCGAGAAGGGCTTGAGCATGTAATCATCCGCCCCCAATCCCAGCCCCTGCACCATGTCCTCCTCTCGCCCCATGGACGTGAGCATCATGATGGGCAGGTCCTGGTGCGTCGGTACCTTTCGCAGCCGCTCCAGCAGCTCGAAGCCATCCATGCCGGGCATTTTCACGTCCAGAATGGCCATGGAGATCCGATTGGTCATGGCTCCTTCCAGCGCCTGGAGCCCGTCGGGGTAATGGAGGACCTTGAACCCGTCCTTCTCCAAGTGGTGCCGCAGGATTCCCGCGGAGAGGGGGTCGTCCTCGGCGAGGAGCACGGTGACCGCCTCCGGAGGGCCCACCTTCTCGGCCAGCATGTTGCCCCCGGTGCTGGCGGCCCAGGCCAGTCGGCCCTCTGCTTCGAGGATCGCCGTGTCCATGGGAGCTCCGGGCCGGAGGGCTACCACTCCTGCCGACGCCGTCACTCTGAAGGTCTCCCCCCCCGGGTTGGGGTGTTCCGTTTCGCGAATCCTCTCCAGAACGAGCTGCAGGAGTGCGGCGGCTCCGGCCTGGTCGAGTCCCGATGCCAGCAGCAGGAACTCCGAAGAGCTCCAGCGGCAACATACGCACTCCCGCGGGATCAGGTCCTCGAGAAGAGTGGCCACGGACCGGACCACCGCGTCGGAGGTCCCCTCTCCAAATCGCTCCCGGATAGTCCGAAACCGGTCCAGGCCAAGGAGAGCCACGGAGGCCGGCTCGGAGAGGGAGCTCTGCTTCCAGAGTCTCCTCACGTGGGTTCGGTCCGGGAGGCCGGTGAGGGGATCCCTTCGCGCGGCTAACGTTCGCTCCCCCTCTCGCTGCAGGTAGGAGCCCACAGCCGCCGCCAGTTGCGGTGGGTCCAGGGGCTTTTCGAAGAACGCAGTCGCACCCAGGGCCAGCGATTCGGTCTCGGCCTCGGTGCCCACCTTGGCGCTCAGGACGAGAATGGGGAGGTCCTTGTATCTCCCCCGCTCCCGAAGCTGGAGGAGCAAGGTCCTCCCGTCGGCATCGGGCAAGTCCAGGTCCAGGACCAGGAGCTCCACCTCTTCCCGGTCGAGGATCGCCTCCGCCTCGAACAGCGAGGGAACGACGAAGAGGATCCGATCCGGTGCCCCAGGATGGCCTCCAGGAGGGCTGCGTCCGCGGGTTCATCCTCCACCGCAAGAACCACATGCCGATGCCTGGGGCTCACCGCTTCGCCTTCGGCGAGAAGGCTCTCGATGGTGGCCACGAGAGCCGCGCCTGCGTCCGGGAGGCCGGTGTCCGGGCTCACCTCCACCTGGAAGGCCGCATCCTCCACCGTGGCCAGGTGCTCCTCCCGAGCCCAGGAGAGAAGGACCCGCGCCATGTGGCGCACGGTCCCCGCCCCATCCGGGTCTCCCCCTTCAAGAAGACGGAGGCCCCTCCTCAGCACCTCCATCCGGGGCCGTACCATGTCCCTGTCCAATACCTTGCCGTCGGTGCCCATAGGCTCGGCCCATGCCTACACGGGTGAGAGCCCCTGCGGGGCCTCCCTGTCCCCCCTCGCCTCCGACTCTCCGAAACCAGTCGGCCCGAAGCCGGGGGAAGCGGAAAGGTACCTCGAGAGGGCCCCCGTCAGACTGTCTTCGAGTCCCTCACCCTTTTCACGATCTCCGTGGCCTGGGCCAGGAGCCTCCTCCGTTCGTCCAGATCCAACTCCCGTTCAGTGCAGATTACCACGGGATTCCGGCCCTCAGGGGGTGCCTTCGGAGGCGATGCAGGAACGCGGTTCCGTCCATGACCGGCATGGCCAGGTCCAGGAGGACGACTGATGGGAGCGCCTCCTCGAGGGCCGCCTCGGCCTCCTCGCCGTTGTCGCGCGGTCCTGACCTGGAGACCGACATCCTCCAGGTACTCTCGGATCCGGCGCTGGGTGTTCGGATCATCCTCCACAACCAGGACGTCCTGCCCCTTGCCCGGGGTCAGGTTTCGCCGGAGGACCCTCATCAGGTCTCCCCGAGCCACCGGTTTGGTGAGGTGGTCCACGGCGCCCGAGGAGGTTCCCCCGGTCATCGGACCCCGCCACGACCGATACAATTACCACGGGGACGTCCTGGAGCGAGGGATCGGCCTTGAGCTCTCGGAGGGCTTCCCACCCCGTCATGTCGGGCATGAGGAGATCGAGGGTGACGAGGTCCGGCTTGCTTTGCCGGGCAACCTCGAGGCCCTCTTCGCCCGAAGAGGCACTCGTGACCGCGTATCCCAGACCCTCGAGCTGATGCACGAGAAGCGTCCGCGACCCGGGATCGTCGTCGATGACCAGGACCCGCGGGCCAATGGCGGGCTCCGGGCGGCTGCCCCTGGCGGCGCCGGCCGCCGCCGACATGGGCCGGGTGGACTCCATGGGCCGAAGGGCCTCCTCCACGAGCTCCTGCTCGGGTCCCCGGACCGGGGATGGAACGTCGGTCAGGAGGATCGTGAAGGTGGAGCCCTTCCCCTCCTCGCTCTCCACCTGGAGGTCGAAGCCCATGAGCTGACACAGAGAGCGGGAGATCGTGAGTCCGAGACCGGTCCCGCCATACTTACGGCCCGTGGTCCCGTCGGCTTGCTGGAAGGCCTCGAAAATGGCCTGGAGGCGCTCGGGGGGGATCCCGATACCGGTATCCGCAACCGCGATGGCGGCGGGGGTTCTTCCGTCGCTGAAGCCGGGATCGACCTTCACCGCCACCTCACCCTCCTCGGTGAACTTCAGAGCGTTGCCCACCAGGTTGATGATGACCTGCTTGAGCTTCCCCTGGTCGTTCTCAGGGGATCCAGCCCTTCCGGGACATCCCCCCGCAGAGCGATTCCCCTCCCACGCACCTGACCCTCCATCTGGGCCAGGGTCTCCTGTACCAGCCGCTCCAGATCGGCTGGTGCCACCTCCAGCTCCATCCGCCCTGCCTCGATCTTGGCAAGGTCCAGCACCTCGTTGATGAGCTCGAGAAGGTGCTTCCCATTGGCGGCAATCCGGTCCAGGAAGCTGAGTTCCTGCTGGGAGAACGCACCCCCACGGTTCTTCAGGAGGATGTTCGTGAACCCGATGACCGAATTCAGGGGCGTTCGGAGCTCGTGACTCATGTTCGCCAGGAATTGACTCTTGGCCTGATTCGCCCGTTCGGCTTCCTCCTTGGCGATGCGAACGGCCATCTGGGACCGGCGCCGGGCGGTAACGTCCTTCCCGAAGACGGCCACACCCGAGATCCCCGAAGCCTCCCGGATGGGGTTGAAGAAGAACTCGAAGCTTCGGATCTGGCCGCCCACTTCTTCGTCCCGGAGCTCGCGAGAATCCCTTCCCGTGGAGGGACTTCTCATACCGCTCTTCGTACCATGGGGCGTCGGCCGGCGGCAGGCATTCTTCGGGGCTGTCCCCGACCTGGGGTTCCCTTCCGGTCCGCACCTCCATGGCCATGGAGAAGGCGGTATTGAAGGTGATGAGGCGCTTGGTCCGGTCTACGGACCAGATGGCATCTCCGGTGTTCTCCACCAGCGCCTGCAGATTGGCCTGAAAGGCCTCCAGCTCCCGGCGGGCCTCCACCTGTTCCGTGATGTCCCGGAAGATGCTCCGCGTGGCCACCGGCCGCCCGTCCTGGAACCGGGCGTTGGCGCTTCCTGCGCAGCGCACCACCTGTCCGTCCGCCGCCAGGAAGTCCACCTCGACGCTGGGGAAGCGTGTGGCCCTCCAGGACGGCTGCCGAACTCCCTGCTTGCAGCGATCTCGGCATCGTCGGATCGCAGGACGTCGAAGAGGGTAAGCTTTTCCAGGTCCTCGTCGGTGTATCCCAGGACCTCCTTCCACGCCCGGTTCACATAGAGGAACCTCCCCTCGGGGTCTACGCTCTGGATGAGGTCGTGGGCGTTGTCCAGGAAATCCTGGAGGCGCTCCT
Organism: uncultured Gemmatimonadales bacterium; assembly: GCA_963751255.1. Lineage (GTDB taxonomy): Bacteria > Gemmatimonadota > Gemmatimonadetes > Longimicrobiales > Gaopeijiaceae > CAVVTW01. Next base: position 70,029 of record CAVVTW010000026.1, read on the forward strand.
CGCTCTCCTGGATGATCCGCTCGGCATGCCGCCGGAAGTCGATCTCCCGGCCAAGGCCGCGTTCGCCTCCCGCGTGGCCTCGGCGACTCCTCCTCCCGCCGGAAGGTCACGTACACGCTGGCCATGAGACCCACCAGGACTCCGGCGTAGCTGAGACCTTCAGGCAGGTGGGCCGCATCGAAGTCCGCATCGTAGAACCCGGGGGAGAAGGGCATGTAGGCGCCGTGGCCCATGACGCGCCATGAGGAGGGACCACGACAGCCAGTGTTCGAAGGCGTCGAAGCGCCACAGGCCTTTGGAGAGGTACCCCACGAGAGCGACCAGGAAGAATACCGCCGGTAGCAACTCCGCCGGGTGGCGTACGATCCCGGCGGCGGGCTGGGCCCGGATGGCCGGGAACAGGTCGAACAAGGCGAAGATGACCACACCGAGGAGGACGGCCGTGAGGTAGACCGTCACCTCGCGGATCTCCCTCCGCCGCCCCTGGCGACGCTCCCACCACCACGCCGCCCAGCTGGCGGCCAGGAACATCGAAAGGAAGACCCCGGACCCGGTGAAGCTCCACGTGGAGAGGCTCTCGAGCTCCGGCGGAGGGCTCTCCCCGGCCAGGCCCGAGCTCGACCACGGCGTGGAACGTGTCGAGGACCGCCGTGCCCAGGAACCCGGTGCCAATGAAAAGGAAGGTACCCTGCTTCTTGCTGTAGAACCGAACCAGACGCCAGGGCCCCCACGACAAAGCCGAGGAGGGTGGAGAGGGTTTCGAAGACTTCGTGAAGGGTGGGCCCGGACGTCCACTCCGACCGGAGCGGGGCCGCCGCCCCGACAAAAAGAACGAGGAAGACGAAGAAGTACAGGGACGCCCTGTTGACCGTCTTGTCTCCCCTGAAACACCTGGGGCGACCGTGGAGCTCCCAGCCCTCAGGGATCGGCTCGGGAACGGACGTCGGCTTCGACGTTGCGGGTCATCCGGAGTCGGTCAGCCACCGGGAAATGACCTCGAGCAGGACCGAGTCATCGACGATGGGCTTCGTGATGTAGTCGTTGAACCCCTTGGCCAGGTACTTTTCCCTGTCCCCCGCCATGGCGTGGGCGGTGAGAGCCACCACCGGTACGCTCCTGGAGGCTCTCCTGGGTCCGGATCCAGCGGAGGACCTCCGTACCGTCCATTTCCGGGAGCGAAATATCGAGGAGGACCAGGTCGGGCGCATCCCGCACCAGGCCCGCCACCGCTTCAGCTCCCGTCTCATACTCCAACAGATCGTAGGTCTCTTCAAGGAGCGCTTGAACCAGAAAGCGGTTGTCCGGGTTGTCTTCTACGACGGCGATCTTGGCTCTCATCCCACAATCCCCTCCATGACATTCCTCAAAGCCTCGCAGGCCGTCTCAAACTCCAGCTCAAGGGACGGAAGGAGCGTTCCGAGCTCGTTCATCTCTTCGCTCTCGGCGAGTCCCTCCGCTTCCTGCGCCAGCATCTGGAGGCGCTGGGCGCCTACGTTTCCAGCGCTGGACTTGAGCGTGTGGGCCGCGCGTTCGGCGATCTCCCGATCTCCGGATGCCAGCCCTTCGCTGATTTGATCCATGCGCTCCCGAGCGCCGGAGAGGAAAAGGTCGATCATTTGCGCTGGAGCGCCGTCCCACCCCACTCGCCCAGACGCTCGATCTGGCTCTGATCCACAACGGTAGGTTGTTCATCGGCTCATCTTCGCTCCGAAACGGTTCCCGGGCCAGGGAGGACCGCAGGGCGTGAATGCCCTCCGCGACGCCGCGTGGATGGCGGAAGACCGCAGAGCCGGCTACCAGGACCGAGGCTCCGGCGGCGACGACCACAGGGGCCGTCTCCGGGTCGATTCCCCCGTCCACCTCCACGGGAACCTCCCTCCGTCCGTGGGCGTCCAGAAGCTCCCTCATTCTTCTGATCTTCTCCGTAGAGTCGGGGATGTAGCTCCTGCCCCCCGAATCCCGGGTTGACGGTCATGACCAGAACGAGCTCCACACTGGAAAGGACCTCCCGGAGCGACTCCACCGGCGTGGACGGGTTGAGCGCGACGCCTGGGAGCCCTCCGAGCTCGCGGATCTGTTGAAGTGTCCGGTGAAGATGAGGGCAGGTTTCCTGATGGACGGTGATACGATTCACTCCGGCGTCGATGAAATCTCCGACGTACCGCTCCGGAGACTCGATCATGAGATGGGCGTCCAGTGGAAGGCTCGTGGCCTTTCGGACCGCCGAGGCAACGAGGGGCCCAATGGTGATGTTGGGCACGAAGTGCCCATCCATGACGTCCACGTGGATCCAGTCGGCGCCTGCCTCCTCCGCCGCTTGGACCTCCCGGGCCAGTTGTCCGAAATCGGCTGACAGAATCGACGGCGCAATGAAGGTCAAGACCACTCTCCACGTTGGTTGGTTTCGGGCCGGGGCCGATTCCCGGGTCCCTCCAGCGGACGGGCGCCTATCGATCGTGCGCCGTCGCCAGGTCGAGACTTGCTCCAGACCTCCCCCTCCCCCCGATCACCACCTCCCCGGCCAGTCCCAGGAACAGCCCCGATTCCACGATGCCGGCCCGGGCGGCCAACGCCGCATCCAGGACCAGCGGATCTGGGATCCCGGCCTGAAACTCGCAGTGGAGCACGAAGTTGCCATTGTCGGTCTTGAACGGCTCACCGCCGGCTTCGGTGCGGAGCGTCGCGTTGGCACCGAGAGAGCGAAGGAACGGCAAATGGCTCTTCCAGCTGAAGGGAACGACCTCAACGGGCAGGGGTGAACGAGTGCCGAGACGCTCCACGAGCTTGGTTTGATCGACGATGATCAACAGCCGGCGGCTCGCCTGGGCGATCATTTTTTCCCGAAGGAGTGCACCTCCAAGTCCCTTGATCAACTCCAGTTGGGGATCGACCTCATCGGCTCCGTCCACGGCGAGGTCCAACTCCCCGACCTCTTCCAATGTAGTAATCGGGATCCCCAGAGCACGAGCTTCTTCTTCGGTGTGGATCGATGTGGGCACACCCGCGATCCCCGGCAACTCCCCGTTGCGGTACCGGCGACCGAGCTCCCGCAGAAAGTACGCGACGGTGCTTCCACTTCCGAGTCCGAGGATCATGTCGGGGGAAACGGATTGGGCGGCTCGGACGCCGGCCGCTCTCTTCCCCTCTTCAGCAGGGTCTCGTGGAGCCACTCGTGGTCTCCTGGGCAGGTCTGGGGGAACCGAACCATGCGTGGGATCGTCAAGGAGTACGACCGGTGGAAATGTAGGAGGCGAGAGAGGGCACTGCCAGGCTCCTGGACCGACAGGGCCCTCTCGGCCCGCCTGATCTGCTCCTCTACGGCTCCCTTGGCGGTTCCTCCATGGGCCGCCCGGGATTCCCCGGACGCTTCAGAGGAGAAGACGCCTCGAACGTCCTCCTCGAATGGCCGGTGGGCCTGCTGGAAGGCGCCGATGGGGGGCTTCGCCAGTGGAAGTCCCCTCTTCTCGCTCTGCCGGACGGGACGTCCCGCGCGCGGTGGCTCTCCCTGAGCGGAACCCCCTTGCGAACCGGGTAGTCCGCCGCGTCGGTGGCCAGAAGCTCCGGGGACAATCCGGAGCGGGCGGCATCCACCCGAGACTCTGCGGTTCGGATCGCCCCGGACAGCGGAGGAAGGAGGAGAAGAGGGGTAAGGAATGGCTGTCCTCCTCGGGAGCATCCGACAGGTCCTCCCCGGCGAGCCTCTCGGCCACGGCATGAAGGCCGGCGACAAGTTGGCTACCCTCCTCTGCCGTCACCACTCCTGCCCGGGCCATCCGGGCCTGGGAATCGTCCCCCCCAGAGCCCACCCTGCCCGTCTCCACCCGGCGAGGGGGTGTCCGGAATCCTCTCACACGTCATGGTCGTACCGGCTCTCCGGGATTGCCCCGGGACCCGGGCAAAAAAAAAGAGGGTGGGGACGACAGAGTCGGGGACACCTCCCGCCAAGGCGTGTCTTCGAGCGCTTCGCGCCCGCCCCTTCCCTGCTTTCCCCACCCCCTCGAATCATCCTGCGATCCGCCCGTTGGTTCAGGCGTATCGCAAGTGGCATGCATAAAGATGCATGATTTTCGCATTCTGTCAACAGGGCGCCCTCCCGCGCGTCCCGGGGAGAAACCCAATGGCCTCGGTCCACCGGACGGGCCGGCTTCCATTCAAAGCCGACCGGCGATCTCGAGAATCCTGGACCGTACCTCCTCCATGCGGTCCGCCTCCCTGAGAATGAGGAGGATGGTGTCGTCTCCGGCAATGGTGCCCAGGACCTCCGGCCACTCCTCCCAATCGATCCCCAGGGCTACGGCCTGGGCGCCTCCCGTCATGGTGCGCACTACGAGGAGGTTCCCCGTCCCCTCGGCTGCGACGAAGAGGGTGGGCAGGAGCGTTTCCAGGGGAGGAGTGTGCTCCCAGTCTTCGGGAAGGGTATAGTGGCCCACCCCGTCGGCACCGGGAATCTTCACGAGGCGGAGGTCTCGCAGATCCCTGGAGAGGGTGGCTTGGGTCACGTCGATCCCCTCCCGCGAGAGGAGCTCCCGGAGCTCCAATTGGCTCGTGACCCTCTGGGACCGGATGATCGTGAGGATGGCCCCCTGACGCTCTCGCTTCGAAACCGACCGGGGATCCCTCACGGACTCGCCTCCGCCATGGACCGGATGATCTGGGGATCGAATCCCACGGCGCGCCGGGTTTCCTTCCCCCCGTGGAAGAGAATGACGGTGGGGATGCTCTGGATCCCCAGGGTGAGTGCCACGCTCGGAGCACGATCCGTGTCCACCTTGGCCACCAGAAGGCGCCCGACGCTCCGCTTCGCGATCTCGTCCATCAGCGGCGCGACCATTCGGCAGGGGGCGCACCAGTCGGCATAGAAATCCACCAGAACCGGTACGCTAGCCTTCCGAACGGTCCGATCGAAGTCCTCCTCGGCTACCTTGAAAGGACGATCGAGAAGAAAAGGCTTGCCGCATTTTCCGCAATGGGGCCCTCCGGCAGCTTTGGCCATGTCCACCTTGTTGAGAGTCAGGCAGAACGGGCAGCGGAGGGTCGTGGCTTGCGTGGGTTCATCCATGGTACGGTCCAAGGTCGATACCTCCCGAAGGTCCACCTGCCCGGGGGGTCACGGGCCGGGTCGGCGAAGGGGCGTTTCCACTGTTTCCTTGGCCGACCCAACCCGCTCTTCCCTGCTAGAAGCCGTACTGGACCCGGAGCAGAAGGAGTCGGCCCAGCTCCGGGGCCCCGACAAACTCCTGGTGAAGATTGTTGAGGAGGTTTGTGGCCGTGAGGGTAAGGGTCGCCCCTGATACCATGGGGAGACTGTAGTCCACGGTCGCGTCCAGCACGGTGTATTGCGCCACGTCTCCGATGTAGACTCCGGAGTTCATCGGGAAGGCGTCACTGTACCGCACCTGACCCTCCAGCGTGACCCCTGCCGCAGGATCGCTCCACCGGGCGGAGAACGCACCCTTCTTGGAGGGGGCGTTCAGGGCGATGTCGGAGCTGCTGGAGCAGTTCTTGTCGTTATTGAAGTCGAAGCACTCCTCGCTCACGTATGACCCGGAGGCTCGAAATGAGAGGCGATCACCGGCGATCACTTGGGCGGACAGGTCGGCTCCCCAGAAGTTCACGTCTCCGAAGTTCCTGTAGGTGAGCACGAGATCCTGGGGCGTGGCACTGTTCCTCCGTTGATCCGGCGCGATGGTGCCCAGGGGAAACTGGGCGAGGTTGGTGGCCAGGCCCGTCACGGTCGCCTGAAGCTGCGCCGGGGTGAGGGCGCCCGCTTGAACGAGGGGCGTCAGATGCTCGGTCAAATAGGCCCCTATGCTCTGCGGATCCATGAAGACCGTGGGGGTCTCGGTGCGGAGCGGACCCACGAAATCGTTGACCTTGCTGTAATACACATCCGCGGCAAGGCTGAGCCGCCCCCCCATCGTGCCGCCATAGCCCGCTTCAAAGGTGTTGGTGATCGTGGGTTTGAGCCGCTCGATGGCGGTGGGGCCCTCCGCGTCAGGCAGGAAGTCCAGCGCCTCCTGGTTGAACCGTCGGAAGTAGGTGGCGATGGCCGGATCGTCACTCTGGATGAAGGGAAGGATGGAAGCCATGCTCGGGTCCGCTGCAGCCAGGCGCTGGAGAATGAGGTTCCAGAACGGTCCAGGACCGTCGGACGGGAGCCCCGTGCCGGGAAACAGCCCATGGTACATGCAGTAGGCACCCTCGCAGCGGTCGTCGAAGCTCAGGCCACTGGAGGGTACGCCGAACGTCCGAACGTCGTAGGCGAAGCCATTGAACAGGGGGGCCACCGGCGCGGGGGCGAGCTGGGCGAAGTCCACCCGCCCGGCAACGATGTCCAGGAAGAGGTTGTTCGTCGTGGGGGTGCTGAAGGCACGGTTGAAGGTCAGACGGAAGTTCTGGGTCACCTCGGGCGTGCTGACAGGAGTGAAGGAAAGGGCCACCCGGGGAGAATAGATCAGCCCCTGAAGTCGGCTGTTGTGATCGATGCGGAGCGCCGCCACGAGGTCCAGATTGTCCCTGAGACCGGTCACCGAATGAAGGTACCCTCCGACCTCGTCGATGGTGTCATCGTTCTCGTTGCTCCCGGTGATGGTCCCTTTCGTTCTGGGCACGGTCCGTTGGAGGTCGAGTCCGTAGGTGAGGGACTCGGCCCCCCCCAGGTCCAGGCCATGTTGGAGTTGGAAGGCCATCATCTGGGAGTTGTCGACCACCGGCATTCCGGTCTGGAAGAGGTAGGTTTCCCCCGCGTCGCTCTGGTTGAGGAAGGCCTGGGTGAACAGTCGTCCGGAGCGAAAGCGGCCCTGGACATAACCATAGCCCCAATCCTTCGCCTGGCCTGCGCCCAAGCCGGTGAGCTCGATGCTCCTGGCCAGGACATTGTATCCGGCATCCAGGACGACCTCCGTCTCGGAGGACAGGCGGTGGTCCAATCGAATCTCTCCGCCGTATCGCTCGGAGGTGAAGTCCCTCTTTCCCCCGGAGTAGCCGAGTCTTTCCAGGGGGTCGATGTATTCCCAGTCATTCGCTTTGCTGTACTGCCCCGAGACCTTGATTCCGGTTCGCTCGTTGATGAGCTGCGCGAACCGGAAGCCGGACTGGAAGACCCCTCCGCTATTGCTGTTCACGTTGTTTCCGGACCGGACACCGGAGGTGATGTAGGCGGTGCCACCGGGGTAGTCGATGGGGGACTTCGTGATGATGTGGAGGACCCCATTCGCCGAGTTGGGGCCGTAGAGCGCGGCCCCGGGACCCAGGGACACCTCGATCCGATCAATGTCCAGGTCGTTGGCGGCGATCATGTTGTTCGCGTTGAAACGGAGCGAGGGTACGTGGGTGTACCTGTTGTCCGTCATGATCAGCAGAGCACCGGAGAACACGTTGTTGAATCCCCGCGTCACGACATTGCTCTGGGTGATTCCGGTCTGAGCGATATCCACTCCCGGCAGTCCCTTGACGTGCTCGATGGGAGTCATCGCTGCCCGCTCCTCGACGACCTCCGCCCCGATCTGTTCCACATGAGCCGGAGCCTCGAGAGCCTTCTCGGCCCGCCTGGACGCGGTTACGACGACCGGATCCAGGAGGAAGGCATTGGACTTCAGCTCCACGGTAATGGATCGATTCTCCCCTTCACCGACTCTCACACCGTCCATCCGCTGAGTTCGATAGCCGACGTAGGTGAACAGAAGGGAGTAGGCCCCGGGATCGAGTGTGACCTGAAACTGCCCCTGGGCATTGGAGTAGACGCCCCCGGCCTGGGTTTCATCCAAGCCGAGCACCTCGATGGCGACATCGGCCATCGGGGCTCCCGTCTCCGCGTCCGTGACCGTGCCGGTCAAGGTGCCCGTTTGTCCGGACCGAGTCCCCGTTTGCCCGGCCAGGGGTAATGTGGGAACGAGGCTCAGAGAAAGAGCCACCAGGAGAACGCGCACGCTTCTGACTAGGCGCATGGGAGAACCTCACCGTTAGAGCAGTCTCGTACAGATTGGCGGGACGGACGGCCAAGGGCCGTGGCCGCTGAGGTCGTACATCTGATGTTCACGGGAAGCCAAACTACATACGGGCTTGGGGATGGGCAATGTCGGCGGTGCTCCTGCCTCGACGGCGCCGGGACCCCACACGCCCCCCCAGGCTCTTGCCACGGATCGGGGGAAGACCGTAACAATGGGCCTACTCAGACCGCCCGGGGAACCATGCGCCGCTTCGCTTTCTTTCGCCGTGTCCTCCTGCCCGGCTTCGTGTTCCAGTCCGTGGTCATCGCCGGTGGATACGGGACGGGGCGAGAGCTGGCCGAGTTCTTCCTTTCGGAGGGACCCAGGGGTGGCCTGCTGGCCATGGCCCTCTCAACGGCCCTATGGAGCCTGGTGTGCTTGGTCACCTACGAGCTGGCCCGTTCCGCCGGGACCTACGATTACCGGACGTTCTTCCGAGGGCTTCTGGGGCCGGGCTGGGTGCTCTTCGAGGCGGCCTACCTCGTGCTGATGCTGGTGATCCTCGCGGTGATCGCTGCCGCTTCGGGTTCTCTCCTGGAGGAGACCTTCCACCTGCCCTACTGGATCGGAGTAGCGGGAATCATGGCGGCCGTGGGACTCCTGGTCTTCGGAGGGAGTGGGCTCATCGAGAGAGTCATGGCCGGATGGTCCTTGGTGCTCTACTCGGCCTACGTCGTGCTCTTCGTCTGGTCCTTCCATCGGTTCGGGGGACCAATCCTGAACGCCCTTGCCAGTGGTGGGGAACCCCATGGTGCATGGGGGTTGGCGGGGGTTCGCTATGCCGCCTACAACGTCGCCCTCATTCCCGCTCTTCTCTTCCCGATTCGACATCTCACGTCCCGAACCGAGACATTCCTCGCGGGCGCGCTGGCCGGACCCATCGCCATGATCCCCGGGCTCCTCTTCTATCTGGCCATGGTGGGGCACTATCCGGCGATCCTGGGGCGTCCCGTTCCAGCCAACTTCCTCCTGGAGCTCCTCGGGTCCCGCAGTTTTCAGATCGTGTTTCAGCTCGTCCTCGTGGGCACACTCGTGGAGACCGGCACCGGCCTCATCCACGGGATGAACGAGCGCATCGCCCGCGTCCTTCAGGAACGGGGCCGGGAGATGCCCGGCCTGGCCCGTCCGGCCCTGGCCGCTGGTCTGCTCGTCGCCGGCACCCTCCTGGCCAGCGTGGGACTGGTGGATCTCATTGCCCGGGGGTACGGGACCCTCACGTGGGTCTTCCTCCTGGTGTATGTCCTTCCAGTGTTGACCCTCGGGTCCTGGAGGATCATGCGCTCGAGGGCGCGGCTCCGGTCTGAAGCTCTTCCCGGCTGAATCTGCGGATCGCCGCGATCCCAAAGGCCGGTCCCAGAGCGAGCACAGGGAAGCTCCAGGCCCACCCCACCAGGCCGCTCATCAGCGGAAGTCCCTGGATGGTGGCCATGGTGAGGAAGAACCCCATGGAGGTCTGGAGGGTGAGGGCGGTTCCCACGGCTTCCGACGGTGCGACCTCCGTCACCATGGCGCTGAACTGGGCGGAGTCGGCTACGACGAAGAACCCCCAGACCCAGGTGAGGGGGGCCAGAACCCAGAACGTCCACCCGAAGAACGCTCCGACGACGAGAGAGCAGGCCCCGCTTACTGCCATGGCGAGATTCACCAGCCGGTCCCGGCCGATCCGGTCCGCTGCCCAGCCCCCCCAGACACAGCCAAGACCTCCGGCGGCGATGGCGCCGAAGGCCACCAGCTCCACGAGGGGATCCGAGAGCGCCGGCCTTCCCTCGATCTGCGCCTGGTGCGCGCTGGCCAGGAGGAAGGCGGGAACCCAGGTCCACATCGCATAGAGCTCCCACATGTGGCCGAGGTATCCACTTATGGCCAGCCGTGTTCTCCTGTGGCGCAGGACCCGGGATACCAGCCCCCAGGAAAAGGGGCGCCGTGCGAAGGGAAAGGGACCGTCCCGATAAGCGGCGAGGACAAGGAGCCCTCCCATGGCGGCTCCCGCCGATGCGCCGAGCACCACCCCCTCGAGAGTCACCTCGGGAAGGGCGCGCAGCAGGTATGGGGTGGCCTTGCCCACCGTCAGGGCTCCGACGACCGTACCGATGGCCAGGCCCCGGGCCTCCCGGAACCAGGTGGAGATCATCTTCATGGCAGGGGGATAGACCCCGGCGAGGAAGAAGCCCGTGAGGAAGCGAAACGGAAGGGCGGTGGCGAGCCCGCCGGCGAGGAAGAGGGCCCCGTTCGCTCCCGCCGCGAGCAGGGCGCTCCCGGCAAAATACGAGCGGGACGGAAGGATATCCGCCAGGTTGAGGACGGCTGCGGCCGCCGTGCCGGACACGAACCCGAGCTGCACCGCGGTGGTGAGCCAGCCGACCTGAGAGACGGACAGGTCCCAGCGCACCTGAAGCTCGGGCCCGATGGCGCTGGCGGTAAACCAGACGCACATCCCCAGCAGCTCCGCAAGGGAGAGGAGAGCCAGGACTCTCCAGCGGCCGTCGCCCACGGCGTCATCCATGGAAGAGGCTCCTCAGCACGAACCCCAGATTCGCGGGCCTCTCCGCCAGGCGACGCATATACCAGGGAAACCACTCGGGGCCATAGCTGATGAGCACACGGACCGGTTCTCCCTCTTCCGTCATCCGCTTCCGGGCCTCCCTCCTTATGCCGTAGAGCATCTGAAACTCGTACCGATCCCGTGGGATGGCGTTTTCCTCGATCCATGTCCGGAGGCGTCCGATGAGTGCGGGATCGTGGGTGGCCAACCCCAGCCAAGCGCCAGGCGTTCCGAGAACTCGAACGGCGCTCCGGAAGAAGGCCCGGTCCACGTCGGCCTTTTCCGGAAGGGCGACGTCGGGCTTCTCCGCGTAGGCACCCTTCACCAGACGGATGGCGGGGCGAAGAGGCAGGAGGTCGTCCAGGTCTTCCGGCGTGGACCGGAGGTAGGCCTGGAGGCATAGCCCTACTCTCCCGGTACGGACCAGGCTTCCCGCCTCAGGCGGCTGGGTGGTTGGGCCCGGACCCGCATGGCCCATCGCCGCCCTGAAGATCCGGATGGTCTTCCTCCGGTAGGAGGAGTCCTCCATATCGATCCAGACGAACCCCCCCAGATCCCGGGCTTTGGACTGGAGGCGGTGCAGGGCCCCGAGCACCAGAGCCTCGTCCACATCCAGCCCCAACTGGGTAGGCTTGACGGAGACCTGGGGCTCCAGGTCCGCCGAGGATGCCTCCTCCATGAGCGTCTCATACTCCCGGACCACCCGGGCCGCTTCGTCGGCCCCCGGCACGTTCTCCCCCAGGAAGGTGAACACGACCCGGGTCCCCGAACGGTGGAGACGCGCGGCCTCCGCAAGGGCCGCGGCCCGGTCCTCCCCAGGAATGAACCTCCGCACTGCCCTTTGGACGAACCGTCGTCTGGGCAGCGTTCTGGCCAACCATCGGCTTCGGGAGGCCCGGAGGAAAGCCTCACGGATCACCGGGGACTCCTCCGAACGCGCGGACTCCTGCGGGTTCGAATCCGCGCACGCCCCTCAATCCCCACCTCCCATGCGAAGGGGGGCGGGAGCCGGGAATGGCGTGTACCCCGCCTCCCGGAGTGCGTCGCTGAACCGGGCTACGTCGCCGGCCATCATGCTGTTGACCGCCTCGACGATCTGCCGGAGCGCCTCCTCGGCCTGCGTCATGGCCAGGCGGTCATTCTCGGAGGGGGCGTCCACGGAGCTGCCGAGCATGGAAAGGGGCCGGCGCACCAGCAATGCCTTGGGCTGCCCGCCGCAGATCCCCTGGCAGGGAGGACCCGTGAAGAGCCCGATCAGGGCCTCTTCCAGAGCCTCCTGGAGGTCTCGCCCCTGGGAGACGAGCGAGGGCTCGGATCCGGGGATCAAGGTGGGAAGGACCTGCCGGACGGCCGCCAGGGCACCTTCTAATCGCTCCCGGGCCTCTCCGCTCAGGGCAACCCACGCCGACACCTGCTCCTCCGCCTGGAGCTTGGCCGAGCGGCGTTGCGGCGGAATCCCGGACCGCGGATCGGGGCGAACCTCGAGGTTGGCCTCGGAGGTCGTGCCATCCAGCTCCACTCGGACCCGGTATTGGCCCGGGACCACCAGAGGGCCCCCCGTCCCGGAGCGGCTGTCCCCACCCTCCAGGTCCTGGGGCGCGTCGGCCCTGAGGTCCCACGTGAGTCGGTTCATGCCCGGCCGGGTCGATTGGGAGAGGGAGGCCACCACTCGACTCCGTGGGTCGAGAATCAGGATGCGTGCCGTTCCGTCCCCGGGTGACGGCCCGGCAGCGGCCTCCGCGGTCTCGTCGCCTCCACCTGCCCAGAACGTGAGGAGGGCGCCAAACGGCCGATTCTCACCGAAAAACATGGCGTGCCCTACGGAACGGTATCCGAGACGCTCGGCGATGGTGACCTCCAGAGCCGGAGGCGGCTGGAAGAGGTGCACGGACTCCCGGGCGAGAGAAGAATCCGCCGCCATGGCCTGGAGGGGACGGACGTCATCCAGGATGTACGCTCCCCGCCCGTGGGTACCGATGACCAGATCGTGGTCCCTGGGGTGGACCATGATGGCCCGAACCGGCACCGCTGGAATCCCTTCCCGCCACTGGTGCCAGGAGCCTCCTCGGTTCAGGCTCACGTACATGCCGAACTCCGTGCCCAGGAAGAGAAGGTTCTCTTGGACCGGGTCCTCCTCGATCACGTGGACGAACCCCTCGACGCCGGCGGTGGAGAGGGGATCCCAGCTGCGGCCGTAGTCCTCCGTCCTGAAGACGAAGGGAGTCCAGTTACCGCGCCGGTGATCGTCGAACACGACGTAGGCTACGGCAGGGTCATGCTTGGACGGCTCCACGTGGGGAGACCAGGTCCCCCGGGGCACGCCCCGGATTCGATCCCTCACATTGGTCCACGTGGCTCCATCGTCCCTGGTGATCTGGACATTGCCGTCGTCGGTGCTGACCCAGATCAGTCCCCTCTCCAGGGGACTCGGGGCGATGGAGAGGATCGTGGTGTAGTTCTCGGCGCCGGTGGCGTCCAGGGTCAGCCCCCCGCTCTGGTCCTGCTGCTGTTTCTCGGGGTCGTCGGTAGTCAGGTCCGGGGAGATGATCTCCCAGGACATGCCCCCGTCCCGACTCCGGTGCACGAACTGGCTCCCCAGATAGATGGTGGTGGAATCGTGGGGATCGACGTTCAGGGCCGCGTTCCAGTTGAACCGGAGCCTCACACCATCGGGGTGGACCGGCTGGATGTCCCGTCGCTCCCCGGTGACCTTGTCGAAACGCATCAGGGATCCCTGTTGGGACATGCTGTACCCGAACCGGGGGTCGGAGAAATCCGGGAGGGAAGCGAAGCCGTCGCCCCCTCCGGTGCGGTGCCAGTGGGCATTCATGATGCCGGAGCTTTCCCAGACCTGGCTGGGCCCGTACCAGGAGCCGTTGTCCTGGAGACCGCCGTACACGTTGAAGGGTGTGTCCATGTCCACATTGATGTGGTAGAACTGCGCCAGAGGCAGGTTCTCCACGAACCGCCAATCGCGGCCCCGGTCTCGGGTCACGGCGATTCCCCCGTCGTTGCCCATGATCATCACCCTGGGGTCGGCAGGATCGATCCAGAGCTCGTGGACATCTCCATGGATGATCTGGGACGACACGACCGTCCGGAAGCTACGCCCCCCGTCCTCGCTCACCTCGATGGACGAGGCGAGGCGGTAGACCCGATTCTCGTTCATGGGGTCCACCCGAATGTCCGCGTAATAGAATGGTCTTGGATTGATGCCTTCCGCGTCGCTCACCAGGTGCCAGCTCCTTCCCCCATCGTCGGAGCGCAAGAGGGCGTTCCGCTCGGCCTCCACGAGGGCGTAGACCACGTCCGGGTCGGAAGGGGCGATGCCCAGGCCGATCCGTCCCAGATCGCCCTCGGGGAACCCGTCCTCCGATGTGGCTCTCCGCCAACTGTCGCCACCGTCGTAGGTCACGTATAGCCCGCTTCCGGGACCTCCCGAGGTGAAGCTCCACGGCAACCGGCGGTACTCCCAGAGGGCGGCGAAGAGTTTGTCGGGGTTGGTGGGGTCCATGACGAGATCCGCCACCCCCGTCCGCTCGTTCACGTAGAGAACCTTGCTCCAGCTCTCGCCGCCATCGATGGTCCGGTACACGCCGCGTTCCTCGCCGTCACTCCACGCCGGCCCCAGGGCCCCAACGAAGGCGACGTCGGGATCGGAGGGGTGCGGGATGATTCTCGAGATTCGCTCGGACCCGGCCAGTCCCATCCTTCGCCACGTGTCCCCACCGTCCAGGCTCCGAAAGACTCCGGCGCCCACTCCCATGCTATTTCGGGGATTGGCTTCCCCCGTCCCCACCCAGACGAGGTCGGGGTTCGCCGGAGAGACGGCCACCGAACCGATGCCCAGAAGGGGCTGGTGATCGAACACAGGCTCCCAAGCGAGCCCGCCATCCCGCGAACGCCACACGCCACCCGTGCTCGCTCCCACGAAGATGACGTTTCGGTCGGAGAGGTCGACGTCCACCGCGGCCACCCGCCCGCTCATCCCGGCGGGACCGATGGCACGAGCGCGCAGCGCTTCGAACGCGCCTGGGGATAGCTGCCCTGCCACGTGTGAGCCTCCTCCAAGGAGGGCCACCAGGAGGAGGGTGAGGGCGCGTCCGCCGTTGGATCTTCGGGGGTGGTCCCCCGAATCGCGGTCCTTCAGGATCCTCTGAAACATGGTCCTCTCAACCTGTCATGAGGTTCTTGGAGTCGCTGTCCTCCCTCGGGAGGCGATCGTCTCCGCCCCCCCGGGGGACGGGCCTCAACTCGGGCAGTCCGATGATGCCGGCCTCCTGGGCTGCACGGCGGAGCTCACCGACCTCCCCCGACAGCACGGCGTTGAGGCGCCCGACGATCCTGTCGAGGGCCTCACCCATCCGGGTGAGCGCAATGCGCTGGCCTTCCGTAGGCGCATCCCGAGTGGACGCGATGGAAGCCACCGTGGACCGGTCCCATCCCGTGGCGTTGAGCGCTGCCTCGATTTGCGCAAGCTCTGCCCGGACCGAGTCCGCCAGGCGAGAGGCGTTCAGAGCGGCCTCGCCCTGACGTCCCGCGAGGGCGGCCGTCAAACGATCCAGGCCGCGGGCCAGCTCCTGCGTCCGATCCGCCGCCGTCGCGAACAAGGCGTCCAGGCTCGACGCGCGTCTCACCGCATCCCGCTTTTCGATCCGCTGAGGCGGCGGGATGTCGCGTCTCGGGTCCGGAAGCACCTCGACCTGCCCGGAAGCCTCCTCACCATTGACGACCACCTGAATCTCATACTTGCCCGGCAAGACATCGGGGCCGGCTCTCTCGGGAGCCCCCGACTCCCCTGCTTGCCCGCCTCTCCCATCCTCTCGCAGATCCCATGAGAGGCGGTTCAGCCCTCGCCGGGCAGGTCCTTCCATCGATCGTAGAACGGCGCCATCCTCGTCCCGTACCCGGATCGTGGCAACACCCTCGGGAGCGGACGGACCCAGGCTGAATGTGATCAGGGCCCCGGGCGTTCGGGGCTCACCCTGGAACATGGCGTCCCCGGGGAAATGCGATCCGTTCGGGGCCGCCAGGCCATGAAGGTACGCCGGAGGCAGGGGGAAGAGGTGCACCGGGGCATCAACGACCGATGGGTCCTGGGCGATCGCCCGGAGGGGGCGGATATCGTCCAGGATGTAGAGGGCGCGCCCGTGGGTCCCGATCACCAGGTCGTGGTCCCTCGGGTGGATCACCAGGGATCGCACCGGCGCGGGAGGGAGGCCGCTACGCCACGGGAACCAGTCCTTTCCCCGATTCAGACTCACGTAGAGGCCGAACTCGGTTCCGGCGAAGAGAAGGTTGGGGGTCAGGGGATCCTCTTCCACCGTGTGGACGAATCCCTGGATCTGGTCTTCGTCGGCGATGTCGTCCCAGTGGCGTCCATAGTCCTCGGTTCGGAAGATGTACGGTGTCCAGTTCCCCCGTTGATGGTCATCGAAGACCACGTAGGCCGTCGCACCGTTATGCTTCGAAGCCTCGATGTGTGCGACCCAGGCTCCATCGGGAACGCCTCCGATCTTCCGTCCCACCTCCTCCCACTCTCCTCCCCCGGATCGAGTCAGGTGCACCCGCCCGTCGTCCGATCCTACCCAGATCACCTCCGTCTCCACCGGGCTGGGGGCAATACTGGTGATGGTGGTGTAATTCTCGGCTCCAGTGTGGTCCGGGGTCAGGCCGCCGCTCTCATCCTGCCTTTGCTTCTCGGGATCGTTGGAGGTGAGGTCGCCGCTGATGATCTGCCAGCTTTCCCCGCCATCCAGGGACTTGTGGACGAACTGGCTACCCAGGTAGATGGTTCCGGGCGCCAGGGGGTCGGCGGCGAGGGCGGCGTTCCAGTTGAACCGAAGGGCGATGCCCTCCGGGGCCCAGGGGCGGATGTCCTTGCGCTCGCCGGTGCGGAGATCGAAACGCACGAGGCCTCCCGCCTGGCGCATGGCGTAGCCATAGGTCGTGTCGGATGGGTCGATGAGGGTTCCAAATCCATCACCGGACCCCACCTCCCGCCAGTGCTGGTTGCCAATGCCTCCGGCCTCCCAGACATCCGACGGTCCCCGCCAGGAACCGTTATCCTGCATCCCGCCATAGATGTTGAACGGGATAGCCATGTCCACACTGACATGGTAGAACTGACCGACGGGGAGGTTGTCCACGAATCGCCAGTGATCCCCCCGGTCACGACTGATGTAGACTCCGCCGTCGGTTCCCAGGTAGAGGGTGCGGGAGTCCCCGGGGTCGATCCACAGGGCTTGGGCGTCGGGGTGAACCGGTCCACCGGGGACCTCGAAGCTTCCGCCCCCATCTTCCGAACGGGTGAGGCGGGAGTTCAGGTTGTAGAGACGGAGCTCGTTCTCCGGATCCACGAAGATATCAGCGTAGTAGAAGGGTCTCGGGGCCAGCTCGGGTTGGTTGTTCACCGTACGCCAGCTTTCGCCGCCATCGTCGGAGCGGAGAAGGACACTCGGACGCGCTTCCACCAAGGCGTAGACCACCCTGGGGTCGTTCCGCGCGATGGCCAGGCCGATGCGCCCGAGCTGGCCCGCAGGAAGGCCATCATCCGGGGAAAGGCGCTTCCAGCTGTCGCCTCCATCGTAGGTGACATAGAGACCGCTGCCGTCCCCTCCGGATTCGAAAAACCAGGGCCATCGCCTGAACTGCCACATCCCCGCCAGGAGCTTGTTCGGATTCGAAGGATCCATGACCAGATCGCTCACCCCCGTGCCGGGCCCCACGAAGAGGACTCGGTCCCAGGTCTCGCCTCCATCCCTGGTGCGATAGACCCCTCGCTCCTCGCCGTCACTCCAAGCGGGGCCCATGACACCCACGTAGGCGATGTCCGGATCCGTGGGGTCGAGGACGATTCTGTGGATGCGCTCTGAACCCTCGAGTCCTTTGAACATCCAGGTACGGCCTCCGTCCAGGCTCTTGTACACACCCGCACCCACGCCCGCGCTGTTTCGGGGGTTCCCCTCCCCCGTCCCGACCCAGACGAGGTCCGGATTGGGTTGGAATACGGCCACCGCGCCCACGCTCAGAATGCGCTGCTCGTCGAAGACAGGGTCCCACGTCTGGCCACCGTTCACGGACCTCCACAGCCCCCCGGTCGCGGCTCCCACGAAGACGATGTTCGGATTCGCCTCGACGGCATCGATGGCGGTAATGCGTCCACTCATGCCGGCAGGCCCGATGCTCCTGGCTTCCATGGCCGCGAACAGACCGGAGCCGAGCTCCTGGGCCGTCAAAGCCGGCCCTTGTGCGGCCCAGGCGAGAAGCATGCAGAGGAAAGCCAGGGAGGGAGCAGACGAGCGTTTGTCGGGGATTGTGTGCATGGAGAGTCCGTCGAGGTCCGAAGTCCTGGAGTCCGCGGGATCTGCCCGAATGGTGGGCCAGGGAGCATGAGGAGTCTATGATCCCCGCTCCTCCGAGTCCACATCCGCAGAGGTCGGCGTTGCCTCTGCCCGCCGACTCGAACGATATTCGGCGCGATTCGTGCGCCCCGCAGGCTCCGAGGGCGACCGTTCCTCCCTCAGGCCCAGGAATTCCAAGGAGATCCGCTCATGAACGGCACCTTCCGCTTCCTGTCTCTGTCCCTGCTTCTCTCTCTGGCTCTCCTACCGTCGCGACCCGTTCCCATGGGAGCCCAGAACATCGAATCGCTGAAGGACGAGGTGATCGCCGAAGTCGGCACTCCCGAGCTCCAGAGGCTCAGCCAGGAGATGGTGGACATGATCTTCTCCTTCGGGGAGCTGGGTTTCCAGGAGCTCTGGACCGCGGAGTATGTGACGGGGGTTCTGGAGCGGGAGGGGTTCACCGTGCAACGAGGATGCGCCGGCATGCCGACCTGCTACGTGGGGGTTTGGGGGTCCGGCCATCCGGTTGTGGGGTTCATGGGGGACATGGATGGCCTTCCCGAGACATCTCAGAAACCGGGCGTGCCCTGGCAGGAGCCGCTGATCCCAGGAGGACCGGGTCACGGCGAGGGACACAACAGCACGCCGGCGGTGGACGTCGTGGCCGCCATCGCCACGAAACGGGTCATGGATCGCCACGGGATCGAGGGTACCCTCAAGGTCATTCCGGGTGTGGCGGAGGAACTGGTTGCCTCCCGCAACTACATGGTGACCGCCGGACTCTTCGAGGGCATGGACGTGATGCTGTCCACCCACATCTCCAGCTCTATGTCCACGGGATACGGGATCAGCGGATCGGGACTCGTGTCCACCATGTTCACATTTCACGGCACCTCGGCCCACTCCGCAGGCTCACCCTGGTCCGGCCGGAGTGCCTTGGACGCCGTCGAGCTCATGGATGTGGGCTGGAACTTCCGCCGCGAGCACTTGAGACTCCAGCAGCGCTCGCATTCGGTGGTCTCGAATGGGGGAAGCCAGCCGAACGTGGTTCCCTCGGAGGCCACCGTTTGGTATTACTTCCGCGAGCTGGATTACCCCCGAATCCAGGAGCTTCATGAGCTGGGACAGACCATGGCCGAGGCCGCTGCCATGATGACCGGGACCAGCGTGGACGAACGGGTCCTTGGGGCCGCGTGGCCGTCCAACATGAGCAAGCCCCTCGCGGAGGCGATGCAAGCCAACATCATGAAGGTAGGGATGCCCGAATGGAGCGAGGACGACCAGGCTCTGGCGAAGGCCGCCCAGAAGATGATGGGACGGGACACTACAGGCCTGGTCTCGGAGGTCAGGGACACCCTCCGGGAGGCGGACCAGGGAATGGGAGGTGGCAGCGATGACATCGCCGAGGTGTCCTGGAACGTGCCGACGGTTCGCCTCCGCTACCCCGGGAACATCCCCGGGATGACGGGCCACCACTGGTCCAGCGGGATCGCCATGGCCACGCCAATCGCTCACAAGGGGGCCAACTACGGCTCCCGAGTCATCGCCGCCACCGCCATCGACGTGTTGGCCCGCCCGGCCTTGGTTGAGGAGGCCAGGACCTATCACAGGGAAGTCACCACCAAGGATTACAGCTGGGAGTCACTCATCCCGGAGGGCACGGAGCCCCCCACCTTCCTGAATGCGGACAAGATGGAACGGTACCGGCCCCTCCTGGAGCCCTTGAGGTACGACCCCAGTCGGTTCGACAGCTACCTGGAGCAGCTGGGGGTCGCCTACCCTACGCTCGTGAGGCCGGACACGGCGGGGAGTGGCGGCTGAGGTTCAAGCGGTGTGGCGCCCAGGCCTCCTGGACCATCGAAGGAGGCCTGGGCCTCAGTGCCCGCCCTCCAACAACCAGTCCCAGCGGGCCTCGGCGAGACCCGCGACGATGACGGCGTCACGGGGCAGAAGAAAACCCTCTCGCACCAGATCCCTGGCCGCCCCCCTGACCCGCTCGAGGTACGTTTCCTTGCTCGGATACAGGGCCTCTACACTTGGCCTGGGATCTCCACTCGCGGCCCGCTCCGATTCCGTCCCGGAGAGGGGGATGAAGGTGCCCGTGAAGTCCGTGAGCTCGTCGCTTCCGCCTGCATATCCGACCCGGAGGTTCCACGGCGCGTAGGTCGCCAGCGGTACTCGGAGCTCCCACCCGCGAACGCCAGCGATTTCATTCCCGAGGCCGTCGACCTGCGAGACCTGGGAGGGGAAGGCCGGACCCGACTCCCGGCGGCTCCAGGTCGATGATGCCCTCGCTCCACCACCGCGGCCCGTACTCCATCCTGTAGGCCTCGTGGGCCACCGTGGGAACCTGGACGCCTGGAAGTGGAGGAAAGGCCAAGCCGGCTACGGGAACCAAGGTCCCGTCACCGACCCGGGGAAAGGCATTCGGCGGCGGTTCGGAGGAGCCCTGCACCCACCCCACCAGCCCCACCGCCAGCGCCCTGAGGGTCAGGGTGAAATCCAGGGGATTCCCTCGATAGGCTGGCAGGCCGCCTTCCGCCATCCTGGAAGGCTCCGGCGGGGGGAAGACACCGACGAAGTGCTGACCCCCGGCCAAATGGTAGATCCTCTCGTTCACCATGGGCTCCAGGTCCTGCCGGCCGTCGATGGAGGTGTGGATCAACGAGGCCGCACGCCCCCAATACTCGTAGCCGGTGTTTGTGTAGATCACCTTGGGGAGGTCCTCTCCGGAGGTGCGGGCGAAGAGTCCGTCCTCAAGGCCTGTTACGGGATCCCGCTGGGTCCGGCTGGTGAAGGGAAACAGGTCCGTGGGATAGAAGAAGGCCGAGTACCCGTGCGCGTCCCGCGAGGGTTGAGCGAACCTATGGTTGAAGCTGCCCCTGCCCGCCCCCGCCGTGTGGATCAACATCCCGTCGAAGGCCTTCCGGCCCTTCTCGTCGGTGTTGAAGCCCTGGTAGAGAAAATGCCGAAGGAACCGCCCAGTCTGCGACACACCGAAGGCCACTCCGAGCCTGACGGGAAAGACGCTGTCCAGGTCGTACTTGGCGTACGAAATCACATCCCGGATGGCGCACAACCCCAGGCCGACGATCCTGGGGTCCCGTGAGCGATAGACGAGCTCGTAGATCCGGCCGGCCTGGAAGCCCCCCTCCAGGGTGATGGCCGTCCGCTGGCCAGGTTGCTGACCGTCCTCGGAAGCCACGTAGGACCACTCCTCACGGGGCACCGTCTGCCGGGCATCAAGGCGGCCGTTCCGCACTGTCAGCACATCCGCGTCGCCCTGGGGATCGACCGGAACGTAGGCCCGATGGCCACGGTGCCCCAGGGGCAGCACGTCGGTGTCCTCGTCCACCGTCCAGTCGGACCGCACGAGGCCTTCGATGGCGGAGTCGGAGATCCTCGCCGTGGGGACGTGGAGTCTCAGAAGCTGGCCGCCTTGATCGGGCACGTCCCACTGCCAGCCGATCCAGATGAGGGTGAGGCCTTGCTCCAGGAGCAACCCGTCCCCGAAGTCCTCCTCCGACGTCGGGTCGAGGGATGCCACTTGGGCGCGGTTGAAGTACCGAAGAGAGGCCTTTCCGCCCCGGTTGCTGACCTCCACCCACGCGACTCCCCGACGGCGGGCCGCCTCCTTCGGCTGGAGAATCATGAAGTTCGCCCACGCCTCCACCCGGCCCCGATCGTTCAGGGGTGCAAACTGCAGATCCACGACCCGGGCATTGGCGGGATTGCCGGGATCGAACTCGAAGTAGATCCGCCCCACGAGCTTCTCGTAGACACCAGCGCCTCCCCATGCGCGTCCGCCCAGAAGGTCTTCGCGGCGATCCACCACCACCCGGACCACCTCGGCTCGGAGGAGGCCGGGAAACACGACGAAGGTGAATAGGAGCCAGAAGGGCAAGCGCCGAAGGCAGCTCGGGATCCTGTCCATCCGTGTTCTCCTTCTTGGAACTGGCACGCTCCCCCGCAGGAGGCGGGGAGAAGTCATTCAAGGGAGCGGGGGATTCCCGCAGCCAGATCAGAATCCCATCACTAGTCCTACGTCCATCACCACATAGCGGACCTGCATGGAGGCTCGTCCGCTGAAGGGCACATGGCCCTGCCCATATCGGATCCCGGGCGCAAGGCTCATCCGCCTCCCCACCTGAATCAACACCCCGGCCCCCGTCTCGAACCCGCCGCCGCCCTCCGAGGTAATGTGGCGCCCCTCCCCTGCCCCCCCGATCCGCCCCTCCATGCGGTGCGTGTGCAGCCCCCCTTGAGCCCACAGTCGGACTCGATCCTCTCCGAGTACGACCCGGAGGGCCACATCGAAGCCGGTAGACGTCCAATCCTTCTCAGGAGGACACACTTCCTCGTCGCAGGCGAAGCGGCGCTGTCCAAAGCCCAGGTATCCGCCCAAGGGGCCGACCACCGGAAAAGTGAAACCCATTCCCAGAGAGGCTCCTCCGCCGGACTTCCCTTGCCATCCCGCTTCGGCGGTGCGAAAGCTCCCCAGGGGAAGATCGGCACCGGCACGGAGCTGAAATGCAAAGGATCCTTCCTGGCCCGAAAGGGTTTCCGAGGGCGGAGCCAGGCTCGAGAGCCCGACCAGGAGGATTGCCAAAGCCGCTTTGCTCACTCCTGGACCTCCGCTGCCAAATGGAATGGGAATGACACCACCTCAACCCTCGCTGGCAGGTTCAAGGAAGATGCCGACACCTTCAGAGAACGGCCTCGGCGGCGATTCGTCAAGCCGCTTTGCGGGGACCCTCTCTCTTTTTGGCTTTCCAAAGACCGAGGCCCGGGTAGACGCCGTTGCCCGGTCCGCCCGCTGGCGGGGAGTCCGCGCCGCTGCGTACTGGGGTGGGGCCCTGCTCATCGCCCCGGCGGTGGTCCTCGTGCCTCCTCACGTGCCGTGGGTGGTGGGGGTCCTCGGTGTGGGGGGGATGCTGGGGACCCGCAAATGGCGAGAACGGTATACTCTCGTGGGGTTCCAGGGCGAGTGCCCCAAGTGTCGGAGAGAGCTTTCCCTTCGGGCCGGGACCCCTTTGAAACCGGTCATGTCCGTGGGATGCGACGAATGCCATCACGAATGTCGTCTGGAGGTCCCGTTGCAGGGTTGAGGCTCCCTTCCCGGGAGAGCCCTCGGTGAAGATCGCAGCCAAGATCTTCGGAATCCTGGCCGGGATCCTCGTCATATACCTGGCGATTGGGTTCCTCCTCCCCGGAACCTGGGAGGCGGAGGCGGACGTCGACCTGCCGGTTCCTCCCTCCTCGGTCCTGCCCTTCCTGGAGCGTGTGGACCAGTGGCGGCGGTGGACTCCCACGCCCGAATCCGGTGCGACGGCCTTCGGACCCGAATCCGGACCCGGGGCCGGGCTCCAATGGGACGATCCCGAATACGGCAAGGGGCGGATGGAGATTCTGGCCACCCGAGGGGATTCCGTCGTGGACTATCGGGTAGCCATCGAGGAAGGGACGCTTCAGATCCAGGGTATGTTCGCCTTGAGCCCCCGGGGCGCCGGTTGCCACCTCGTCTGGACGGAAACGGGCGATTTCGGCTGGAATCCCCTGATGGGATATGTAGCGAGAAAGATGGGGGAGTCCCAGGCCGCAGCCATGCGCTCCAGCCTGGAGCGGCTGCGGTCGATCCTCGAGGGGGAAAGTCTGGACCGGGTGGGAGGGTGAGGGAGCTCCCGCCGTTCGTCAGCCCTCCTTATACATTCGGATCAGATCGGCGTTGGTCCGTGTGCGCGCCATGATGGTCAGGAGCTCGGACATGGCGTCGGCGGAGGGAAGCCCCACGAGCTTTCGCCGCAGCGCCCTGGATCAGCTCCAGAGCATCGGGAGAGAGAAGGAGCTCTTCCCTCCGGGTCGCGGAGCCGGCCAGATCGATGGCCGGGAAGATCCGCTTGTCCGCCAGCTCCCGGCTGAGGAGGAGCTCGCTGTTCCCGGTTCCCTTGAACTCCTCGAAGATCACCTGATCCATCCGGGAACCGGTATCCACGAGAGCCGTGGCAACAATGGTCAGGGACCCTCCCCCCAGCCGGGAGTCGATCTTCCGGGCGCTCCCGAGAAACCGCTTCGGCTTCTCGAGGGAGGAGGCATCGAGCCCTCCGGACAGCGTCCTGCCCGTTCCTTCTTCGACGGTATTGTGGGCTCGGGCAAGGCGCGTGATGGAGTCGAGGATGATGACCACGTCCTGGCCCATCTCCACACGCCGGTGGGCCCTGGCCAGGGTCATCTCCGCGACCTGGGTGTGGCGCTCGGCGGGTCGATCGAAGGACGAGGCGATCACCTCTCCGAATCCACACGCCTCCATCTCGGTGATCTCCTCCGGTCGCTCGTCCACCAGGAGGATCATGAGATGGCAGTCGGGGTGTTCGAGACGATGCCCTCGGCCACGGACTGGAGGATCGTGGTCTTACCCGCCTTGGAGGGGGCCACGATCATGGCCCGCTGGCCCTTTCCGAAGGGGCAGAAGAGGTCGATGACCCGATTGGTGGGGTCCGGGCGGCCGCGGAGGGTCCGCCCGCACTCCAGCACGAGGGGTTCATCAGGGTGCTGGGCCCCCAGCTGGGAGAAGAGGGGACGCCGGGGGAGCTCCTCCGGGGCCACCCCGTTTACCATGGCGCAGGTGTTTCAGGGGGGGGCTCTTTGCCGTTCTTGGGCCGGCTCCCGACCTGCCCCTCCAGCTCGTCCCCGGTCCGGAGGTCGAATTTCTGGATCACCCTGGCTCCGACGTAGATGTCGTCCTTGCCCGGGAGTGTAGGAGGAGTCCCTCCGCCGAATAAAGCCTGAGCCTCCGGGAAGGACCTCCAGGACGCCAAGGGATCCGTGGTTCGTCACGCGTCGATCACCATGTTCAGAAAGGGTTCATTCACTCTTGCCCCGTCCACGCTCCGCCATGGGAACGCCACAGGAGACCAGGTCTGTGTGGGAAAGAGACGCCCTGGCACCCCTGCGAAGGGCTGGTCCATTCTCGAGCTCGCCGGCGGTTCCCGGGAGAAACAGCCTATCCAGGCAGGGGAAAGCGTGTCCTCGGGACGCCGAATATTACTCGACAACTTCTGGTCCGGTCCGTCGATCCGGTCTTGGAAATTTTGGCAAGAAGAGGCCTCACGTCCACCCCTTTGGAGAAAATAGGCATTTCGGAGAGTTGCGGGGTGAGCTGGAAGATGGGCCCAGGAGCATGATCGGAATGGGGGTGCGGCCCCAGCTTTGGCGTTGGCGCTCCTCGGCGTGGCTTGGGCTGTGCCATCGGAGCGACGGAGAGGGAGGATGTCGGGGGAATCCATCCTGGGCGAAAGCGGAGACGCGCTCTCCCGGCCCACGATCGGAGGACGGTCCTGCGAGGAGGTGTCCACCAGAGTGGACATTTCCATTCCTCTGCTGGGGAAGGACCCAGGGGAAAGCTGGGCCTCTCCCCTGGGTCCGCCTCATGGTGCCGATTGGCACGGCCCCTGCATACGAGAACGGTGTAGGACAGGGTGTGGGACAACGAAGGAGGAACCATGATCACGCGTCTTTTCCCCTCAGCGACCCTTGCGCTGTGCCTGGCCATGGCGCCGGTCTCCGCCAACGCACAGACATCGACCTCCGTGTCTCTCCGCCTTGGCCTTTTCGACGGTGTCGGGATGGGGTTGGCCGTCTCGCATTGGGACGGGGGTTCGGTCTTCGCGCCAGGGTTTCGCCCAGGTCCGTTCGGAGGAGCCGGGCTCGGATTCGGCGCCTATGTCGGTCACCATCGGGCCGGGAGGTACGGCCGGGGCTCGTATGGCTATACTTCTCTCGGCTACATGGAGATGTCCAGTTGTTGGGACTGCTGGAGCCCGTGGGGGATGGGATATGACCCCTACTACTCCAGCTGGTGGGATTACTGGAATCCTTGGGATTCGTGGGGGGACCCGTATTGGGGTTCCGGTCTCCACTTCTCCATCGGCCTGGGGTGGAACTACTACAGACGGCCCGTGTTTTTCGATCCGTGGTGGGGTTGGAGCGGCTATCTGGCCCGTTGGCGCCCTGTTTGGGTCCACAACCCGGGGTGGTGGTATTACAACGATCCGTGGTACGTGAGTCCCGGCTACGCCCGGGTGGCGTACGTCGTACCCGCCCAGAGAACCATCCGGGTGGGAGCGCCCCTGCCAGGGTATCCCTCCGTCTCCTACAAGGAGGCTCCCCGTCGCGCAGTGGCAACAACGCCAACCGCCAAACCTCGGACCGGAAGCGGTGCGGCCCCCGCACCCTCGAGAGCGGGCGCCCCCGCGCGGACAGCTCGCCCCGGAACCGTCTCAGGGACCCCCACCGGGAGGGGACAGACCCCGGCCGTGGGGGTGCCCAGGGAGGCGAGTCCACGGGGTAGAGTGGCTGCGCCCGCTGCGGGCCGGCGTCCATCGGACATGATCCGTGGCACTGGGGTTGGGAGCCGGGCCGGCACGCCCGCCGTGCAGCGACCGACGCCATCAACGGGACGGACTCCGTCCGCCCGGACTCCTGGCGCGGGCGGGACCTCGAATCCGCCGCGAACACCGACGTCGGGGCTCAGCGGCAGAACACCCACGGCAACAAGGACCCCCGCGGTCCGGCCTCCTTCGGGAGGCTCGGCACGGACCCCCGCGGTCCGGCCTCCGTCGGGAGGCTCGGCACGGACCCCCACGGTCCGGCCCCCGTCGGGAGGCTCGGCACGGACCCCCGCGGTCCGGCCTCCGTCGGGAGGCTCGGCACGGACCCCCGCGGTCCGGCCCCCTTCGGGAGGCTCGGCACGGACCCCCGCGGTCCGGCCTCCTTCGGGAGGCTCGGCACGGACCCCCACGGTCCGGCCCCCTTCGGGAGGCTCGGCACGAGCTCCCACGGCGAGGACACCCTCCGCAGCTCCTCGGGCAGCACCCCGGACATCGTCACCTCCCCGGAGCTCACCTCCTCGGACGTCCGGATCAACGGTGAGGAGGCCGGGAGGAGGAGCTTGACGGCGTAGGGGCGGGCTCTCCGTCCTTCACGATCCCGGTGCAGGGATTCCTGCCCAACCAGTAGGACAACTCCCGGGGATGGCCGATTTCCCACATGGCGAGATCGGCCATCTTCCCTTCCTCCAGCGATCCTCGTGAGCTCCCCCAGCCGAGGGCACGGGCGCCGTTCAGCGTCACTCCCCTCAGAGACTCCTCCGGCGTGAGGCCGAACAGGAGACAGCCCAGGTTCAGGATCGCCAGGATCGAGTTGACCGGGGAGGATCCGGGATTCAGGTCCGTTGCCAACGCAATGGGGACCCTGGCCTCTCGTAGCTGGCGGACCGGCGGAGGGTGGTCCTCTCTCAGGAAGTGAAACGCGCCGGGAAGGAGGACCGCCACCGAGCCCGCGCGAGCCAGGGCGGCGATTCCCTCGGGAGAGGTCCGCTCCAGGTGGTCCGCCGACCAGGCCCCCAGGCGAGCAGCGAGAGACGCCCCTCCCTGATCGGAGAGTTGGTCCGCGTGCAGGTGGAGTCCAAGGCCGGCGTCCTTTCCGGCCTGGAGCACGGACTCACACTCATGGGGCGTGAAGGCGATCTCGTCACAGAAGGCGTCCACGGCGTCGGCGAGCCCTTCGGCGACCGCCCGGGGAATCATCTCCTCTCGCACGAGCTGGATGTACTCGCCTCGGCGCCCCTCGAATTCCGGCGGAAGAACATGGGCCCCGAGGAGGGTCGTCTGCACGCTCACCGGGAGGAGATCTCCCAGCTCACGTCCCGCACGGAGCATTCGAAGCTCGGCTTCCGTTTCCATTCCGTATCCGGACTTCACCTCCACCGCGGTGACGCCCTCCCCCTGAAGGCTGGAGAGCCGGCGCCGGGCAGCTTCCAGGAGTGTCTCTTCGGATGCGGCGCGGGTGGCCTCCATCGTAGTTCGGATTCCCCCGCCCTTCCGGGCGATTTCTTCGTAGGACGCCCCCCGAGCCGAGCCTCGAAATCCCCGGATCGGTCCCCCCCGAACACCAGGTGCGTGTGGCAATCCACCAGGCCCGGCGTGACCCACAGGCCCCCGAGATCGACGACCTCCGAGGAGCAGCGGCTCGGAGGAGCCGGGAGATCCACTTCCCGGCCCACCCAGGCGATCCGTCCGCTCTTGCACGCCAGAGCCCCCCGGAGAATCTCTCCGAAGCCCTCCCGATCCTGGGCCAGGGTGGCGAGGTTTCCACCGATCCAGAGACGGTCCCACGGCGCGTCGGCGTTAATCTCACTGATCCCCGCAGGCCTGGGTCCATGGGGATCTTCAGCCCGTGAGCCTGTGCGGTCTCCCACGCCTCCTCATATCCCGCATCGGCGTGACGGACCACCCCGATGCCCGGGTCGTTGGTGAGAACCCGCTCGATCCTCGCCGCCATCTCCGGGAGTGCCGTCGGCCACGAGCACCTGCCCGGCGTGCAGGGCATTTCCGATCCCGACCCCTCCACCGTGGTGGAAGGACACCCAGCTGGCGCCGGAGGCGGTATTCAGCAGGGCGTTCAGGACCGGCCAATCGGCTACGGCGTCCGATCCGTCCTTCATTCCCTCGGTTTCCCGGAACGGTGAGGCCACCGACCCGGTGTCCAGGTGATCCCTTCCGATGACGATCGGTGCTGAAATCTCCTCCGAGGCGACCAGATCATTGATGGCCAGGCCGAACCTGGCGCGCTCTCCCTGGCCCAGCCAGCAGATGCGGGCAGGCAGTCCCTGGAACTGGACCTTGTCCCGGGCCATCCGGATCCAGCGCCCCAGGTGTTCGTCCTCCGGGAAGAGCTCCAGAACCAGATCGTCGGTCCGGTGGATGTCCGCGGGGTCTCCCGGAGAGGGCGACCCATCGGAACGGCCCTTTCCCCTCACAGAACAGGGGCCGGATGTAGGCCGGGACGAATCCCGGGTAGGCGAACGCATTCTGGAATCCCGCATCCAGCGCCATGCCGCGCAGGTTGTTTCCGTAGTCCACGGCGACGGCGCCCAGGCTCCTGGAGCTGCACGATGGCCTCGCAATGCACTCGCATGGACTCCATGGCCCGCCGGACATACTCCTTCGGGTCCGACGCCCGCAGGTCGCCGGCCTCCTCCAGCGTGAGCCCAGCGGGCACATATCCGTTGAGGGGATCGTGGGCGGAGGTCTGATCCGTCACCAGGTCCGGAACGACCCCCCGTTCCGACGATCTCGGGAAGCACCTCCGCACAGTTCCCCACCAGTCCCACCGAGACGGCCTCCCCCGCGTCCCGGGCGCTCAAGACCCACCGCAGCGCCTCGTCCAGGTCGACGGTCGACCGGTCGCAGTACCCGGTGTCCAGACGCCGCTGAATTCGCGCGGGATCCACTTCCACGACGAGAATCGAACCCTCCGTTGAAGGTGGCCGCGAGAGGCTGGGCTCCTCCCATCCCCCCGAGACCTCCGGTCAGGATCCACCGTCCCTTCAGAGAGCCCCCGAAGTGCCTCCTCCCCATGGCGCCGAAGGTCTCGTAGGTGCCCTGGAGGATCCCCTGCGTGCCGATATAGATCCATGAGCCGGCGGTCATCTGGCCGAACATCATCAGACCCTTCCGCTCCAGCTCGTGGAAGTGCTCCCAGGTGGCCCATCGACCCACCAGGTTCGCGTTGGCGATGAGGACCCGCGGAGCGTGGGGAAAAGTCCGGAAGACCCCCACGGGCTTGCCCGACTGGATCAGGAGGGTCTCGTCGTCGCTCGAGTTCCTTCAGCGTGCGCCACGATGGCATCGAAGGCCTCCCAGTTGCGGGCGGCCTTTCCCGTCCCCCATAGACGACGAGGTCCTCCGGCTTCTCGGCCACCTCCGGATCGAGGTTGTTCATGAGCATTCGGAGGGCCGCTTCCTGGGTCCATCCGCGGCAGCTTCGCTCTCGGCCCCTCGGAGCCCTTACGGTTCGAGCACGGTGCGATGTCATGCGGAACTCCCTGTGGTTGTTCTCAGTGGTTCATGTTCTCGCGCCGTTGCCGCTTCACCCGTCTCGAGCGATTCGGGCGAACAAACCTCGGCGAACCAGCTCAGCGGCCTCCTCGATATCTTCGGACAGCGGGCGGTCCGCGACGAGGGGCTGCAATCTCCCCGCGAAGGACCCGAAACGCCTCCTCGACACCGGCTCCGGGCCGTAGGGGCTTCAGATCCTCGAGGGCCTGGGCCGCACAGAGCAGCTCGATTCCCACGATGTACTCCAGGCAGCGCACGGAGCGCCGGAGCTTCCTCGTCGCGGCCATCCCCATGGAGACGTGGTCCTCCTGGTTCGCGCTGGTGGGGACCGAGTCCACGCTGGCGGGGTGTGCCAGCACGCGCATCTCCCCGAGAAGATCCACGGCGGCCACCTGTGCGATCATGAACCCGCTTTCGAGACCCGGAGTCCGGGTCAGAAAGGGAGAAAGACCCCCTGAAAGATCGGGATTCAGGATCCTCTCTATCCTCCGCTCACTGATGGCTCCCAGATCGGCCAGGGCGATCGCCAGGAAGTCCAGGGCCTGGGAGATCACCTGAGCGTGGAAGTTGCCGGCGCTGATCACCGCCCCTACCTCGGGAAGAACGAGGGGGTTGTCCGTAGTGCTATTGGCCTCAGTCTCGAGAGCTCCCCGAACATAGCCCATGACCTCCCGAGCGGCGCCGTGGACCTGGGGCATGCAACGAAGAGAGTAGGCGTCCTGGACCCTGGGATCGCCGTGACGGTGCGATTCCCTGATCTCGGAATCCCGGAGGAGGAAGGTCAGGCGCGACGCGGAGAGAGCCTGGCCCCGGTGGGGGCGCACGGCCTGGGCCTCCGGCCGGAAGGCCTCTGGCGTTCCTCTCAGCGCCTCGAGGCTCATGGCCCCTGCCACCTCGAGCGAATCCATGGCGGTCTCGGCCCTGAGCAGGGAGAGAACCCCCATCCCGGTTGTGGCCTGGGTCCCATTGATCAGCGCGAGCCCTTCCTTCTCCTTGAGCTCCAGGGGTTCAATTCCGAGTGCGGACAGCACGTCACTCGCCGACCTCCACGAGCCCCGGTACTCGACGACCCCCTCGCCCACAAGCGCCAGCGCGATGTGGGCCAAAGGTGCGAGGTCCCCACTGGCCCCCACGGATCCCGCCTCAGGCACCCGCGGGTGAATCCCCAGGTTCAGGTAATCCAGGAGCCGATCCACAACCTCGAGCCGACACCCGGAGTGGCCCCTCGCCAGAGCATTCGCCCTGAGCGCCATGATGGCTCGAACGTCTTCACGTGGCAGAGGCTGCCCCACGCCGGCCGAGTGGCTCCTGACCAGGTTCTTCTGGAGACTGGCTCTCTGGTCTCGGGGGATCACCACATCCGCGAGGCGACCGAATCCCGTCGTGACCCCATAGATCCGGTCCGACTCGAGAAGGAGGCCCTCGATGAACCGTCGGGAGCCATTCACCGCCTCTCTCGCTCCCTGGGAGAGCTCCACGACGGCGGGTCGTTCCCCTGCAATCCGAGCGACGTCTTCCAGGGAGAGATCGCTCCCTGTCAGGAGGATCCGGCTGCGCTTCGCCAGGTGAGTCGAAGGGTCTGTTTCTGGTTCCATCTGGCCTCATGCTCGCTTTCGGCGATAAGATAAGGGTGCCTGGGCCCATCCGCTCCCCCGTGGGAATGGCGCCAACTGGCCCAGGACGGCAACGTCTGTAAACATCGTCCAGCTCTGATCCCGAACCGTGGAGGATGGAATGCACCTGCGGGCTCCAGCCGCAGCTCTCCTGACCTTGGTCCTCGCAGGCTGCGGAGGCGGCGAGCCCCCGGGGTCCCAACCGGCTCAGGAGACAGCCGCCCCTGCCGCCGAAGCTCCGGCAGAGGCTCCCATGCCGTTTCAGCTTACCGAAGAGCAGCAAAAGGGCCAGGTGGTCTACGAGACCATGTGCTGGTCCTGCCACGGGAACGCCGGCCGCGGAGACGGCCCCGCGGTCGTTGCCGGAGCTGTCTCGGCGCCGCCGAACCTGACCTCCGGCCTCGTGTCCGAGACGGCAATCCGCCAGATGGAGGCCGATTTCCGTGCAGAGGCCGGAAGCCTGGACCAGCAACACCCCCACATGCAGAACGTCCTGTCCATCGTGGACGTGGATGCCTTTGCAGCGGCACTGGACTACCTGCCTGCATTGGCCTACCCCCCCGAGCTCCCCGGAAGTGCCATCGCTGGGAGAAAGAACTACATCCTCCGCTGTCAGGGGTGCCACGGACCCACGGGCGAGGGGAACGGGCCAGGCGCTGCGGTCCTGGATATCAAGCCCGCCAACTTCGTCCAGGACACGCTTCTGGCGGCGAGGGATTTCCAGGCCGTCTTCAACAAGATCCGGATGGGTGGAGGAGGAGTGCACGGATCGTCAATGCCCGCCTGGGGCGTCATGTTCAGCGACGGAGACGTGTGGGACCTGGTGGCGTATGTCAGCACCTTCCAGCCCGGGGTTCTATCGCCCCCCCCCACGGGCAACGACTGACGGACCAGGGACAGCAGCCGGGGAGGCCCAGAATCCCGGGGCCCTTCCGGTCGGCAGGCACCCCCTGGAAAGGGAAGAAGAAAACGGGGCCCCTCACGAGAGGGGCCCCGAGTTCCTTCTCGCTTCTTGCAGTCTAAAGCTTCACCACGTTTTCAGCCGCGGGGCCTTTGGCTCCCTCAACAAGCTCGAACTCCACCCGATCGCCCTCGCTGAGGGTCCGGAATCCCTGGGCCTGGATGGCGGTGTGGTGCACGAAGCACTCACCTGACGTGGCGCCTTCGGGTGTGATGAAGCCATAGCCCTTCGCATCGTTGAACCATTTGACGGTTCCGGTGGTGCGCATCGCGGTACTCCCTTGCAAGATTCACGAAGCCCGGGGACGATCCTGTGGGAGACGATCCGGTGACCCACCCGAGTTCCCTGGGGGCATGTCCCCCAGGATAGAGGTGCATCGGGCGATGGAGCAAGACACTTGGACAGGTCCGGGTCAATTCCCCCTCCCTGCCTCGCTCCTGGTGCGGAGGTAACGGCAGCCCGCCTGCAACCGTCCCACGGACAGAAACCAGGACGATCGGAGCCCGTGTGAAGGGACCTTCATCCAAAGCCGACCCGGACCCCGCTCTCATTCGAAGAGCCCAGAGCGGTGACCGCGGCGCCCTTCGGGCCCTCCTGGAGGAGGTCTCCGAACCGGTTCGGCAGTGGGCTTTCGCTCACACGGCCGATGGGGCGGACGCCGCCGATCTGGCCCAGGACGTCTGTCTGCTTCTTCTGAAGAAGCTGCCGTCCTTCCGCGGAGACTCACGGTTCCTGACCTGGTTGTTCACCGTGACCCGGAACCAGGCCCTGGAGGGTTATCGCAGGAGGATGAGGAGCGAGAAGAAGATGGACAGGTTCGAAGCAGAGCACCTTACCAGGGACCGGCGGGAGCCGGAGGCGCCCACCGAGGTCGACCGCTCCCGAATCAGAGGCATGATCAGGACCTTCGTCCTCGAGCTCCCTCCACGGCAACGGGAGGTCTTCCAGCTCTCCGAGTTCCAGGGGCTGTCGTCCCCGGAGATCGGACGTGTGCTGGAGCTTGATCCCGGCTCCGTTCGCGCCGCCCTGTTCAAGGCGCGCCGCACCCTCCGCAGCAAGATTCTCGACTCGCATCCAGAGTTTGTAGAGGAGTATCTCCCATGACCTGCGCCGAAGCCAGAGAGGCCCTTCTGGAGGCCGATCTCTCCGTCCTGCGAGGAGCGGGGGACACACCCCTCGCACTGCACCTCAGAGACTGTGCCTCCTGCCTCCAGGCCGCCCAGTTCGTTCTCCAGGAGGAGGCTCTCCTGGCACGAGGGCTGATCGAGGCCACTCCCCCCCTCGACCTCGGCCCAATCCAGCGTGCCATGCCGAGGAAGCCGTGGTATCGCCGATCCGCTTCCCTGCCCCTCCTCCCTCTCGCCGCTGCGGCCGCCCTGGCCGGCCTTCTCCTCAGCCGAGAGCCCGATCTCCCCGGGACTCCCTACTCTCCCTCCACCTCTTCTTCGGGCCCCGACGTCGTGGTGCCCGAGGGGACGACAGCGGCGGTCATTGAGACGGCAAACCCCGATATCACAGTCGTTTGGCTATTTTGATCTAAAGCAGTTCCTCACGGAGGCTTTCCACATGAAGACTCTCGTTACCTCATCGCTCCTGGTCCCCGTGCTGCTTGCCCTGGGCGGCTGCGGCCGGGGCCCGAGCCTCGACGTCCGGACCTTCACGCTCCAGAACCGCACCGGGTTTGAAGCGGCGGATCTCATCTCTCCCTATGTGTACACGGACCGGGAAACGAATCCCGGAGCCTTCAGCGCCACCGGGACGGCGCTATCGGTCCGGGAGACACCGGACAACCTGGACAAGATCGCCCGGGTGCTCGAGGAGTTCGATCAACCGGTCCAGGGCCTCCGCCTCCGGTTCCAGCTCATCGAGGCGGACTCCTTTCAGGGATCCGACCCTGCCATCGCCGAGGTGACCGAGCAACTGCGAAAGCTCTTCCGCTTCGAGGGGTACCGGCTCCGGGCGGAGGCTCTGGTGACCGTGTCCGGGGGACCCAGGGACTTGCAGGAGACTCGGCAACGGTTCATGGGGGTGGAGGAGGCCCTGCTGGAGGTGACAGCGCGGATCGAACGAGCAGGGGTGGTTCGCCTGGATCCGGTCAGGCTGTGGACCGGCGGGAACGGCCCTCCGCTGGAAACCTCCATTACCGTTCGGACGGGCCAGACCCTGGTCATCGGGGGAGCCGGGGCTCAGGAGGGCGAGGGATCCTACATCCTCACCGTAACTGCGGAGCCCCAGTAGCCCAGAGGAGCCTGGTGGAGCCCAGGGATGGGAATTAGTTTGAGACCATGGGCTAACGGCGGTCTCGACCCCCTCTGGAGAAACCGATGCAGGGCACTCCCCGCGGATCCTGGCCGGAGGTTGAACGACGACGCGGAGCCGATCGACGCGCGCTTCCCGACCGCCGGAGCGGCGGCGACCGGAGGTCCGGCTTGGAGAGACGAGTTCGGGACCGGCGCCAGGCCCGGGTGGGGAGGGGCCTGGACGGACCCACTTTCGATCGCCGTAGCAAGGTTCCCCGGCGGTCGGGTCTGGACCGGCGAATCCTCGACCGCAGGTCGGGAAGGGATCGACGCCTCGAACCGCTCTTCCCCTGACCGGCAAGCTCCGGCGTACGATTCGCGGGTTCTGTTGGTAGGAGTCCCCCCGGGGAGCGGCCTCCCCGGGGGGATCTGCGTTGCGTGTTACACGGAGGCGGGGACCCCCTTGTGACCGTAGCAGAGAATCCCACTTCGCCCTTCCCGCCGGACCAGCCTGAATTCCAGGTCCACCTCCAACCCGGGAAGGACCGTGGATGGTTCACAGTCCACGACCTGGGTCATGAAGCGGGCTCCCTCCGGCGTCTCCACCACCGCCATGGCATAGGGGGCCTCGTTGAGAAAGTCATCGGGAGGCACGTGAATCACGGTGGACGTGACCACCTTCCCCTTCGGCGTCAACCGAAGCTTCTCCATCTCCTGGCCCCGGCATGAAGGACAGACCTTCCGGATCGGATAGACGACACGGCCACATCCGGTGCACCGCCCCGCCTCCAGGCGAAAACGAGCCGGGATCTCTCGATGATAGCGTGGGCTGGGCATGTTCAGACTCCCTGAAAGATGTGGACGACGGAGCTCGCTCCGGAGCCCCCCATGTTCTGGGTCAAGCCGATCCGGGCCCCCTCGACCTGCACCTCCCCCGCCTCCCCTCTCAACTGCTCGAAGATCGTGACGGCCTGAGCGATCCCCGTGGCGCCCACGGGGTGGCCCTTCGATTTCAGCCCGCCGCTGAGGTTCACGGGGATCTTCCCTCCCAGGTCGGTGATTCCCTCCCGGGCCGCATCCTTGCCCTTCCCCGGCTCCACGAATCCCAGGGCCTCGTAGCAGCAGATCTCGGCGATGGCGAAGCAGTCGTGCACCTCGGCGACGTCGATGTCGTCGGGCCCCAGGCCTGCCATCTCATAGGCACGACGGCCTGAAAGCTCCACCGCGTCGAGGTCCGCCGGATCGGCGCGGTCGGCGAGAGCGAGGCTCGACGAAGCGGCCCCACTAGCCAGGATCTTGACCGGGCGATCGGTGAACTCCTTTGCACGATCCAGGGGACAGAGGATCACCGCAGCCGCGCCGTCGGTCACGGGGGAGCAGTGGAGGAGACGCAGAGGCTCGGCCACCATGCTGGAGGTCATGACGTCTTCCAGGGACATGGCTCTCCGGAACTGGGCGTGGGGGTTCTTCGCCCCGTTCCGGTGGGCCTTGACCGACACCCAGGACATGTCCTCCTCAGTGGTGCCGTACTTCTCCATGTGGGCGCGTGCGATCATGGCGTAGAGGCCCGGGAACGTCACGCCGTAGTAGACCTCGTCCTCCTGATCCGAGGCCGTGGCCAGGACCGCGGTGACGTCGGCCCCATCGTTCATCTTCTCCACGCCCGCCGCCATCACCAGATCGCTCATCCCCGAGGCTACCTCCAGGTATGCGGCCCGGAGAGCCATGCCCCCGGATGCGCAGGCCGACTCGACCCGAGTGGCCGGCACGCCGGCCATGCCCAGGTAATCGGCCATGAGTGGTCCGATGTGCTCCTGTCCGACGAATTGACCCCCGGACATGTTTCCCACATAGATGGACTCCAGAGCGTCGGAGCCGGCACTCTTGATGGCCTCGCGGGCCGCGCCGACAACAGGTTGCGGAGGCTCATGTCCCAGAGCTCTCCGAACCTGGTCATCCCCGCTCCAATGATTGCCACCTCTCGCATCCGTTCCTCCTGCCGCACTTCCGGCGGCTCTCGAAGGACCGTGTGTTCCCCTCTGGGCGGGGTCCGGTCAATCGTTGACGATGATCTTCTCTCGAAGCTTGGCGTACTGTCCGTATGTCAGATACTTCCGCGGGTGGTCAAGCATGGACCGCACAGTCGGGGCA
The DNA here is from genome assembly GCA_963751255.1 of uncultured Gemmatimonadales bacterium. Lineage (GTDB taxonomy): Bacteria > Gemmatimonadota > Gemmatimonadetes > Longimicrobiales > Gaopeijiaceae > CAVVTW01. The sequence continues at coordinate 106,767 of CAVVTW010000026.1, forward strand.
CGCCCCCTGCGCTCCGGCAGGAGCTCCGTGGCCTTCAGGATGAAGGAGTCGCTCCCGGCCCCGCTCCCGAACGACGTAATGAGGATCAGGTCGTCCGGGTCCGCCACGTCCAGCACGGCTGCCAGACCCGTGGGAGAGGAACCCGAGTAGGTGTTCCCCATGAGATTCACCAGCCACCCGGTCTTGAGCTGATCCTGCGTGAACCCCAGCTGCTTTCCCGCCGAGAGGGGGAACTTCCCATTGGGCATGTGGAACACGGCGTACTTGAAGTCAGCGGGCTTGAACCCCGACCGATCAAGGATCCCCCGAGTGGCCGAGAGCACGTGATGAAAATAGGCCGGCTCTCCCGTGAACCGGCCCCCGTGGCGCGGATAGAACTCCCCCTCCCGGCGCCAGAAGTCGGGGGTATCCGAGGTGAAACTGTACGTTTCCAGGACCTCGGCGAGGAGATTGTCCTTCCCGAAGATGTAGGCCGCGCCGCCGGCGGAAGCCGAGAATTCCAGGGCGTCGTTCGGGGCGCCCTGGGAGGTGTCCGCGCCGATTCCCATGGCATACTCGGCCTGGCCCGAATCCACCATGGCCATCGCCACGGACATGGCCTCCGTTCCGGCCTTGCAGGCGAACTCGAAGTCGGCCACGTGGATCTCTGGCCCCATTCCCAAAGCCTCCAGGACCACGGTGCCACTCGGCTTGACGGCGTAGGGGTGCGATTCTGATCCGATGTAGAGAGCACCAACCTTCTGGGGGTCGATTCCGGATCGAGCCAGGGCCGCCCGCCCCGCCGCCACCGAGATCGTGATGGTATCCTCGTCGATGCCCGGAACGGACTTCTCCTTCAGAAGAAGTCCCTTTTGGATGGACACGGGGTCCTTCCCCCACTGGTGGGCGATCTCCTCGCTCCGGATACGGTTCCGAGGAATGAAGGCCCCATACCCCACGATTCCTGCCATTTCCGCCTCCTGGCGTCGGCTGCGATAGAATATTCCTCATGCATCGAGGCACCCGGCGACGGCCGCGTGCCTCGCTACGGTCCCTCGGAAGGGTCCTACCCGGAAATTGCATGAAATCTCCCTCTCGCGACAGGGGGGGGCCGCCGGGGGAACCCCCGGGACCCATCGATCTTGGCTCCCGGTCCTCCGCTTGTTCCCGGTGGCCGTTGCAGGCATGTTTGAAGCTCGCCATGTTGTCCTTTTTCGGGGACCGGGAAGACCTTCCAGTGGTCCCCGTTTTTCAATTTCTTGGTGGAGGCGAAGCTCCATGAGGGAATCCGTCGAGCGCCTGTGGCCAGAGTTGGGCTGGATTGTGGATGCCGACCTTCGGGAACGGGTGCTCCGCACCTGGATCCTGGCCTTCGAGCGAAGTCCACTGGATCCGGCGGATCTGGAGCAAATCCCCTTCACCCTCCTCGTGCCGGACTGTCCGGCGACGTTCATGGAACACAAGCGATGCGTCGTGCACATCGCGCGCCGAAGCGCGGAGGCCATGCGCGAATTCCTGGGCCGCTCCCTTCCCATCGACCTGGACGTGGTGGTGGCGGGGGCGATTCTGGCCGACGTCGGGAAGGTCCTGGAATACGAGCGTGTGGACGGAGTTGCCGTGCAGAGCGCCAGAGGGCAGGCCCTTCGGCATCCTTTCACCGGGGTGGCCGTGGCCATGGAGTGCGGTGTCCCGGACGAAGTCTGCCACATCATCGCCACCCATGCCGCCGAAGGGAACCTGGTGAGGCGGTCCACGGAGGCCTGGATCGTCCACCACGCGGATTTCATGAGTTACGAACCCTTCAAGACCCTAGGGAAATAAGGAGCTTCGAGATGTCGGAGACCGTTACTGCCAGGATGGCGCGATGGGCCAGCGACCTTCGCTTCCAGGACATCGGCGAAGGCGCGGTCCACGAGGCGCGGCGCTACCTGCTGGACTCCCTTGGCTGCGCATTCGGGGGGTATCAGCAAGAGGACGTGAAGATCGCCTTGGCGGTCCTGAGCGAGACAGGGGGCTCCGGAGCGTGCACGATTTTCGGCTCCGGCGGGAAGGCCGATCCCGTGTCGGCCTCCCTGGCCAATGCTCTGATGGTCCGCGTCATGGATTACAACGACATCTACTGGCAGCAGGATCCGTCCCACCCGTCGGATATCATTCCTGCGGCCCTGGCTCTGGGAGAGCGAGCGGGGGCGAACGGAAGGGACCTGATCGTGGGAATCGTCCTGGGTCACGAGTTCGAGATGCGGCTCTGCGAGGCGGCATTCCCGGGAATTCGCGAGCGAGGCTGGCACCACGCGACCTTGACGGCCTTCGTCTCCCCTCTCGTGGGCGGACGGATGCTTGGACTACCCTGGGAGAAGATCCAGCACGCCATCGGCATTTCCGCCTCGAGGCACGCCACGCTGGGGGCGGTAACCGCCGGCAAGCTCACCATGATGAAGAACACGGTGGACCCCATGGCCACGCAGAGCGGTGTCTTCGCGGCGCTCCTCGCGGAGCGGGGGTACACCGGGCCGGAGCACGTGCTCGATGGAAAGGAAGGCCTGGCACACTGCCTCGGGCCGGAATGGAAGCTGGAGGTCCTCACCGAGGGACTCGGTGAGGGATGGCGCATCGAGCGATGCGGCATGAAGGCCTTCCCCACCGAGGCGCTCACCCACGCGCCCATCTCCGCCACCCTCGATCTGGTCATTGAGAACGAGCTGGCGCCGGAGGACGTGGCCGAAGTACACATCCGGTCATTGGCCCGCGCCGCCGACATCCTGGCCGATCCCAGCAAGTATGATCCCAGGACCAAGGAGACGGCGGACCACTCCCTCCCCTACGTCATCGCCGCCGCTGTCGTGGACCGGCAGGTAACCCCGGCACAGTTCACACCGGAGAAGATCAGGGACTCCCGGATTCGGGCTGTCCTCCCACGAGTAAAGGTGGTGGCGGATCCTGAGATCGAGGCGGTCTTCCCGGAGCTCCAGCGGGTGGCGGTCACCGTCAAGACCACCGATGGGCGAGAGTTCTTCAAGCAACTGGATTTCCCGAAGGGCGATCCACGAAACCCCCTTTCGGACGGCGAGATCGAGGAGAAGTTCGATGCCCTTTCGGCGCCCGTCCTCTCGGCCGGTTCCCGGCAGCGCATCAAGGACGCGGTTTGGGGGTTGGAGAAGATGGAGAGCATCAGCACTCTCATGGATCTCTGCAGGACGGACAGGACATGAGCCAGACCATCGTAGAAAAGATCGCCCAAGCCCACATGACCGAGGGCCCGGATCGTCCTCTCAGGACCGGAGACGTCGTCAGTCTGCGCCCGCGGCACATCCTCACCCACGACAACACCGCCGCGGTAATGACCAAGTTCAAGGCCATCGGCGCCTCCAGGATCCAGGACCCGCGGCAGCCGGTCTTCGCCCTGGACCACGACATTCAGAACCATCTGAGGAAAACCTGGCTAAGTACCGGCGTATCCAGGCCTTCGCAGAGGGGGAAGGAGTCGACTTCTATCCTGCCGGTACGGGGATCGGCCACCAGGTCATGGTTTCCATGGGGTACGTCATCCCCGGATCCCTGGTCGTGGCCTCGGACTCCCATGCGAACATGTATGGGGCGCTGGGGGCGCTGGGCACGCCCGTGGTCCGAACCGATGCGGCCGCCGTTTGGGCCACGGGGGAGTTCTGGTGGCAGATTCCCAGGACGGTGGAGGTCGTGCTGGAGGGCCGTCTGCCGCCCGGCTCGACGGGCAAGGACGTGATCATCACCCTATGCGGGCTCTACAACCAGGGCGAGGTCCTGAACGCGGTGGTGGAGTTCTCCGGACCGGGGGTGGCCGGCCTGTCCATGGACGAACGGTTCTCGATCTCCAACATGACCACCGAATGGGGTGCGTTGGCAGGGTGGTTCCCGGCGGACGAGGTGACCTTTCACTATTTGCGGGGGCGCAAGAGCCATCTCGAGGCCCGGGGTATTCGGCGAATCCACGACGACGACCTCGCCAGGTGGGAGTCGGATCCGCCCCTGCCGGATCCGGGGGCAGTCTACGCCGCCCGCATCCGCCTTGAGCTGGATCAGGTGCGCCCCCACGTCTCCGGACCGGACACGGTGCAGATCATGCACTCCGCTGCCGAGATGGAGGCGGAAAGGGTGGCCATCCAGAAGGCCTATCTCGTTTCCTGCGTGAACAGCCGCCTGGAGGACCTGGAAGCCGCCGCCCGGGTCATCCGGGGCAAGCGGGTTGCTCCGGGGGTCGACCTCTACGTGGCAGCGGCAAGCGCCGAGATTCAGGAGGCCGCGGAGGCGTCGGGCGCGTGGCGGACCCTCCTCGAGGCCGGCGCCCAGCCCCTCCCCCCCGGGTGCGGGCCGTGCATTGGCCTCGGGACGGGGCTCCTGGAACCGGGTGAGGTGGGGATCAGCGCCACGAACCGTAACTTCAAGGGGAGGATGGGCTCCCGGGACGCCCAGGCCTACCTGGCCAGTCCGGAAGTCGTGGTGGCCTCCGCCGTGGCAGGGTACATCACCCGCTCGGACCACGAGGCGGAGGTTGTGGGCGCCCTCCCGTCGGTGGGGACGGTGGGGCGGCCGAAGGTGGACTACCAGGAATTCGCGGACCCGATTCAAGACGCGGAGGAGGTCGAGATCCTGCCTGGATTCCCGAAGAGTCACGCGGGGCGGCTGGTGTATGTCCCCGCCGACAACCTCAACACCGACGGCATCTACTCCAAGAATTACACCTACAAAGAGGGGATGACCCCACAGGAGATGGCCCGGGTCGTCATGGAGAACTACGACCCGGCGTTCGCCGACCGAACTCGTCCAGGAGACATCCTGGTGGGAGGCCGGAACTTCGGAACGGGGTCCAGCCGCGAACAGGCCGCGACCGCGCTCAAGGCCAAGGGGATCGCCCTGGTCCTGGCCGGCGAGCTTCTCCCAGACCTATCTCCGGAACGCCTACAACAACGGCTTCATCTGCATCGAGTGTCCCGGGCTGGTCACTCGCCTCGAGAGGTGTTCCGGAGGACGGGAGGGTGGGGCCCCCACCCTCATTCCCGGAGAGGAGCTGCAGGTGGACTTTTCCCGTGGAACGGTTTCTTCCGGGGCGAGACCTTCGGCTTCCCTCCCCTGGGAACGGTTCCCCAGAGCCTCGTCGTTGCCGGAGGGAGCGAGAACCTCATTCGAAAGAAAGTCGGGATTGGCAGAGTCACTGACAACCGAAGCCTTTGGAGTGAATCCAACGATGGCAAGTCTTACTGTGGTCACCATGCCCGGAGACGGGATCGGGAAAGCTGGTTCTGCCCGAGTCCCTTCGGGTCCTGCGATGTGGTCGGTTTCGACGCCGATTACGTCCACGCCGATATCGGTTGGGAGTTCTGGGTTAAGGAAGGGAACCCCCTCCCCCAACGAACCCTGGATCTCCTCCGGGAGCACCATCTCGGGCTCTTCGGCGCCATCACGTCCAAGCCCAAGAAGGAGGCGGCGGAGGAACTGACCCCGGAGCTCAGGGAAAAGGGATACGTCTACTTCAGCCCCATCGTCGGCCTCCGCCAGAACTTCAACCTCGATATCTGCATTCGCCCCTGTCGGTCTTTTCCCGGGAATCCCTCTGAACTTCATCCGAAAGAACCGGGACGGGGGGTTCGAGGAGCCCGTAGTGGACGCCGTCATCTTCCGGCAGAATACGGAAGGCCTCTATTCCGGTCTCGAGTGGACCGATCCGCCCGAACAGGTCCGGAATGCCCTGGCCACCCATCCGAAGTTCAAGCCCTTCTCGTCCGTGCCGAGCGAAGACATCGCCGTCAGCGTCCGGCTCTTCACCCGGAACGCCTGCCGGCGGATCCTGGAGGCGGCGTTCGAGTACGCGGAGAAGCATGGCTACAGGTCCGTGACCGTGTGCGAGAAGCCCAACGTCCTCCGCGAAACGTCCGGGATGATGGAGGAGGTGGCCACCGAAGTTCAGCGGAAGCACCCATCCATTCAGCACTGGTCGACGAACATCGACGCCCAGATGATGTGGCTCACGAAGAACCCCGAGGACTATGGGGTGATCGTGGCGGGAAACATGTTCGGGGACATCGTCTCCGACGCTTTCGCCGGTCTGGTGGGAGGTCTGGGGTTTGCGTGCTCCGCCAACATCGGGGACGACGTCGCGGTGTTCGAGCCTACACACGGCTCGGCACCGAAATACGAGAAACTCAATCCCCCCATCGTGAACCCAATCGCCATGATCCTTTCGGCAGCCATGATGTTGGACCATGTGGGAGAAACGGAGAAGGCGGATCGGATCCGCAGTGGTGTGTCCGCGGTGGTAGCCGAGGGAAAGGTCCAGACCTACGACATGATGAAGCTGCCGGGAGGTCCGGGAGTCGTGGAGAAGGGTGCCGCCACCACCTTGCAGGTGACGGATGCCATCATCGACAAGCTCGGGTGAGTCCGGCCGGGCCCGCTCGGCCCAAGGAGAAGAGCTCATGACGGGCATCGAAGGGAAGGGTGAGGCCGGGCGCCGGGCCGCGGACGTCCGCTCCGACTGCTGGGTTTCGGTTGAGATCTCCGAAACGGGCGGCCTTCGCCAGGAGATTCAATCGAAGGTCGAGGCGCTCTATGGCGAGTCGATTCGCACCGACGTGATCCGGATTCTCGAGGCCGCGGGAGCCGAGAACGCCCGTGTCGTGGTCGAGGACAAGGGCGCGCTTCCCTGGATCCTCCAGGCCAGGGTAGAGGCAGCCTACCGCCGCGCGGCGTCGGGCGCCCCGGATGGCGATCAGGAGGATGGGACCGCCCGCCCATCCCCCTTCCCCACCGATCCCCGGCCCCCTCGGACATCCCCCCTGCCCCCAAGCGGAGGAACGCCCAGGGACCGTCTCCGTCGTTCCCGGCTCTACCTCCCGGGCAACGAGCCGAAGTTCATGGTCAGCGCGGGCCTCCACGCACCCGATGGCGTGATTCTCGACCTGGAGGACTCGGTGCACCCCAGCGAGAAGGACGCGGCCCGCCTGCTGGTCCGCAACGCGCTCCGGTGCGTGGATTTCGGCAACGCGGAACGGATGGTGCGCATCAATCAACTACCCCTGGGATTCCAGGATCTGGACGCCGTGGTTCCAGAGGCCCCGGAGGTGATCCTGGTTCCCAAGGTGGAAACGCCCCGCCAGCTGGAGGCCGTTCAGGCTCGTGTCGACGAGCTCCGGAGCGCCCACGGCGTGGCGAGCCCCGTCTGGCTCATGCCCATCCTGGAATCCGGCCTGGGGGTGGAGAACGCCTACGCCATCGCGTCCGCAACGGAGTCCGTCGTCGCACTAACCATCGGGCTGGAGGATTACACGGCAGACCTGGGCGTGGTGAAGACTTCGGAGGGCGGTGAGAGCCTCTGGGCCCGGAGCCGACTGGTGAATGCGGCTCGTGCTGCCGGTGTGCAGGCCATCGACTCGGTCTACGGGGACGTGGGTGACGAGGAGGGGCTCCTGGCATGGGGACACAGGGCCAGGGCCATGGGGTTCGTGGGGATGGGGTGCGTGCACCCTCGACAGATCCGCATCATCCACAAGGCTTTCGCTCCTGGCCCCGAGGAGCTCCAGCGAGCTCTCAAGATCGTGGCCGCGTTCGAGGATGCCGAATCACGAGGGCTCGGTGTGGTGAGCCTGGGGTCGAAGATGATTGACCGGCCCGTGGTTCTCCGGGCCCGAGGACTCGTGGAGCGTGCCAGGGCCGCCGGGCTCCTGGGAGGGGAGGACACCGAATGAAGGCAGGCAAGCTCGTCCGGAACGCCGTCGGCCGCCAGGTGCCGACTGTGGTCAACGGGAAAGACCAGCTCCACTACATGGGGGTGGAAGCGCTCCAGCCGAAAGGCCCGAAGGCGGCTCCTCCAATCCGATCCTGTAAAGACTATCCGGCCGATGGAGACAAACGGGTCCCCGACCTGAGGACGGCCCTCCAACGGTGTGGGATCGGGGACGGAATGACGATCTCCAGCCACCACCACCTTCGCAACGGTGACCGCGTGGCCCTCGAGGTCCTGAGGACCGCCGGCGAGATGGGGGCCAAGGACCTGATGTGGTTCCCCTCCGCGTCCTTCCCTTGCCACGAACCGGTCATGGAGCTCATGGACAGGGGCGTGGTGCACCATATCGAGGGAAGCATGAACGGACCCCTGGGGGAGTACACGTCCAGGGGGAAGATGAGGGGGATGGGCGTCCTTCGCTCCCACGGCGGCCGATGGCAGGCCATCCAGGATGGGGAGGTCCACATCGACATTGCCGTGATCGCGGCTCCAAGTGCCGATCCGTTCGGGAACGCCAACGGCTCCCACGGCCCCTCTGCCTGTGGCTCCCTGGGCTTTGCCCTGGCCGATTCCCTCTATGCCGACCGGGTCATCGTCGTTACGGACAACCTGGTTCCGTTCCCCTGCATCCCGTGGCAGATCCAGGGGAACAATGTCGACTTCGTGGTCCCGGTGGAGTCCATCGGCGACCCGTCCCTGATCGTGAGCGGGACCACGGAAATCACCAAGAGCCCGGATCGCCTCCTCATCGCCGAGTACGTGGCCCGCTTCGTCCGGGATGCGGGGATCATGAAGGACGGCTTCTCCTTCCAGGCGGGCGCCGGAGGGATTGCCCTGGCGTTCGTTCAGTTCCTCCGGGAGATGATGAAGGCGGCGGGGGTCAGGGCCCGGTTCGTGCGCGGGGGGTCCACCCGTTACCTGGTGGAGATGCTGAACGAGGGCCTCACCGACTACATCCTGGACGGCCAGACGTTCGATCTGTCCGCCGTGGCCTCCATCGCCTCCAACCCGGCCCACGTGGCCACCTCGCCCTTCACCTCTTACAACTACCACGGGAAAGGGAACTTCGCCTCTTTGGTGGACGTCGTGGTCCTTGGAGCCACGGAGGTGGACCTGGGTTTCAACGCCAACGTGAACACCCACTCCGACGGGGTCCTGCTCCACGGAATCGGAGGGTGGCAGAACTGCTTGTTCAGCGGGTGCACCATCCTGGCGGTGCCGGCATTCAGGGATCGAATCCCGGTGATCGTGGACGAGGTCACGACCCTTACCGGGCCCGGCGAGCTGGTGGATGTGGTGGTAACCGAGCGGGGGATCGCCATCAACCCCCTCCGGACAGATCTCATGGAGGCGGTGGCGCATTCCGATCTCCCGGTTCGGCCCATCCAGGAGATCAAGGAGGAGGTCGAAGGCATCCTTGGTGGCAAACCCCAGCCGCCCCGCCTCACGGATGAGCCCGTGGCCGTGGTCAAGTGGGTGGACGGGACCGTGCTCGACACGGTGTGGAAGGTGGAAGGCTCCTAGCCCGCACGTCGCACTTCATGCCTTGGAGGACCGCTGTTCATGGAACGGATCGTCGAGTGTGTTCCCAACTTTTCCGAGGGCCGGAATCCTTCTGTCATCAAGGAGATCACCGATGCCATCGAGGCCGCCGCAGAAGTCCGCCTCCTGGACGTCGATCCCGGGGAGAAGACCAATCGAACGGTGGTGACCTTTATCGGGAGCCCCGATGCCGTGGAGGAGGCCGCGTTTCAGGGGGTCCGGCGGGCGGCCAAGGTCATCGACATGGCGAAGCACCACGGCGAGCATCCCCGCATGGGAGCCACGGACGTGCTCCCCTTCGTGCCGGTCGCCGGTGTGACCATGGAGGACTGCGCTCATATGGCCCGCCGGGTAGGGAAGCGGATCGGGGAGGAGCTGGGGATCCCGGTGTACCTCTACGAACACGCCGCATCCCGCCCCGAGCGGCGCAACCTCGCCCGGGTTCGGGCGGGAGAATACGAGGGGCTCCAGGACAAGTTCCAGGACCCGGAATGGGCGCCCGATTTCGGCCCCGCAGCCTTCAACGCGCGTTCGGGCGCCACCGCCGTAGGTGCCAGGGAGTTTCTCATCGCCTACAACATCAACCTGAACTCCACAGATCGGAGGTACGCCAACGAGCTGGCCTACGCCCTCCGGGAACGAGGGCGGTGGAAGAGGAAGGGAAATACCGAGCCTTTCTATTACAAGGGCGAGGTGGTGGATTTTCCCGGCGACGGCACCTATCCGTGCGGCCCGTGCGACTTCGTGGGATCCTCCTTTCAGGAGCTGGAGACGCACTACTCCGAAGTCCATGGAGGTGATCTCCGTGCCCGATACGAGGCCCTGGAGATCGATCCGGATCGCCCAACGGGCCATGTCTTCACCGACGGGCTCTTCCGGGAGGTCAAGGCCATCGGGTGGGTCATCGACGAGTACAACCGAGCCCAGATCAGCATGAACCTGACCGACTTCCGCGTTTCCCCCCCCACGAAGTCCTGGAGGCGGCACGAGAGGAAGCTCGCAAGCGTGGGATCGTGGTCACGGGATCGGAGGTCGTGGGCCTCCTTCCCTTCGAGGCCATCCTCGAGGCGGGGCGCTTTTACCGGAAGCGCATGATGAAATCCACCGGCATCCCTGTGGTGGACCTGGTGGAAACCGCCATCCAGTCCATGGGCCTCCGGGACGTGGCAGCCTTCGAGCCCGAGGAGAAGGTCCTTGCCCTGCCGAAGATCGAGGGCCCTCTGGTCCTCAAGCCGACCTACGACTTCGTGGACGAGGTGTCCCGGGACACGCCGGCCCCCGGTGGTGGATCGGTGGCCGCCCTCGCGGGAGCCCTGGGCGCCGCTCTCGGGGGGATGGTGGCCAATCTCTCCATCGGGAAGGGCGAGTTCGACGATCGGTACGAAAGCCTCTGTGCTCTCGCCGAGCGAGCTCAGGAGCTGAAGGACCGGCTGGTCCAGGGAGTGGACGAGGACACCCGAGCCTTCGACGCCGTCATCCTTGGTATGAGGATGCCCAAGGACACGGCGGAGGAACTCAGGGCCCGGGAGGTGGCCATCCAGGAGGGCTACAAGGCGGCCACTCGCGTCCCCCTCGACACGGTGGAGCAGTGCCGGGATGCCCTTCTCGTCTGTCTGGAGATGGTCCGCATGGCTCCTGAGGAGATGATGAGTGACGTGGGGACCGGGGCTCTCGTGGCCCGGGCGGGGCTGGTGGGGGCGGCATACAACGTCAGGATCAACCTGAAGAGCATCAAGGACGACGCCTTCAGGAAGGAAATGCTGGACCGCCTCGGTGGGCTCCTGGCCGAGGGAGAGGCTGTAGCCAAAGAAGTAGAGGGGGTCATGGAGCGCAGCCTGGGGAGGCGTGGAGAACCTTAACCACCTATAATGATCCGGGCGGCCGTGGGGTCCCCCCCCTCCATGCTCGAAGGGAGACGGATCAGGACCGGCGATTCTCACCCCTCTTCCGAATCCGGCGGCACCCTTCAATCGCGCCGGAGATTCCGCAAGCACTACCTTTTCGAAGACGGGCTCATCATGATGGACAACGGCACGGTTGGACCCATGCCCTAGCCGGTGTTCACTACGGTCAGCTCCAGCCTCCAGGTCCAGTGCACGGCCCCTTGTGAGGTCTACAACTACTTCGGAGGCAAGCGGGAGGAAGCCCGCAGGAAGGTCGCCAGCTTCCTGGGTGCCGACGCCGACGAAATCGTCCTGACTCGAAACACGACGGAAGGCATGAACTTCGTGGCCAACGGCCTCGACCTGGAACGGGCTGACGAGGTTCTCATGTCGGATATGGAGCACCCCACCGGCATCCATCCGTGGCGCCTCAAGGCCGCCCGAGAGGGAATCGTCACGAAGGAGGTGCCCCTGGGCCTTCCCCCAGGCTCAGTGGACGAGATCGTCGACACCTTCGAGAAGGCCTTGACCCCCCGGCTCAAGGGCGAGCTCGCCGAGATCCCGGGGGTCCGTCTCCACACGAGCACCGATCCGTACTTGAGCGCCGGGCTGACGGCTTTCTCCATCGAGGGCGTCTCGCCGGACGAGCTGGTGAACTACCTCCGGGAGCGCTACAACCTGGTCATTCGCACCATAGGGAGCGAGGAAGAGGGCACCCGTGGGGTACGGGTATCCACGCATGTCTTCGTCTTCCACGAACACGTGGACATGCTGTTGGAGGGCGTTCGCGCTCTGGTGGGGCGCCCGGCTTAGCCGAGACGGACTTCGGGCGATCCGCCTGCGACCAGGGTTGTCCCGGTTCCGGTCCGGGGTGGGGCCGTCAGGCCGCCTCCAGCTTTCCGGCCTGGATCAGAGCCTCTTCCCGGCCGGCGACGAGGAGAGTGTCCGACTCTTTCAGCAGGGAATCGGGATCGGGGACCGGGACCATCTCGTCCCGGAGATTGTCGTGGAGAGCCACGACCGCGATCCCGTGACGCCGGGGAAGCTCGAGATCCCGCAGTGTCTTGCCTACCCAGGAGTTCGGCACGGCCATCTCCTGGAGCCCGAACCCGGACCCGAGCTGGACGTAGTTGAGGAGGAGCCGGTTGGAGAGCCGTCTGCCCAGACGGAGCCCGGACTCCCGCTCCGGGAAGATCGTCTCGGTGACCCCGATCTTGTCGATGAGCCGGGCGTGATCGTGGGACACCACCTTCACGTACACCTCCTCCACTCCGAGATCCCGGACCACCAGGGCCGTGAGGGCACTGGCCGTGATGTCGCCACCGGTGCTGATGATGGCCGCGTCGGCGTGCTCCGCTCCAAGCCGTTTCAGGACTTGCGGGTCTGTGCCGTCGCCCACCGCGGCTCTCGTCACCTTCCTGGCCAGGCCGTCGACTCGCTCGGGGCTCTGGTCCAGGGCCGCCACCTCGTGTCCGAGGTCATGAAGCGTGACGGCTACGCTGGAGCCGAAGTTCCCCAGTCCCACGACGATGAATCGCTTTCTCGCCATCATATCCTCCAGTCATGACGGGCCTACCCGATCATGACATCCTCGTAAGCGTAACGAAAATCAGGCCCCCGATACGCCCTGGGGCGTGCCAGGGCCAACGCCATGGTCAACGGCCCCACCCGGCCCACGAACATGAGCAAGACGATGAGGCCCTTGCCCACCGCCGAAAGACCCGAAGTCACCCCCATGGAGAGCCCTACAGTGTTGAAGGCCGACACGACCTCGAACATATGGCCCATGAACGCGCCGGGCGTCTGCATGTGGGCACTCCCCCCGATCTCGAGCACCGAGATCACCAGCACTCCAACCGTCATCGTCCCGAAGCCCAGGACGAACAGACCCACGGCTCGTTGGACTGTCTCCTCCGGCACGGACCGCCCCCAGGCACCGGCCACCTGGCTACCTCGTAGTCGTGCCAATGCCAGCAATCCCACCAGAGCAACGGTCGTCGTCTTCAGGCCACCCGCTGTCGAACCCGGCGAACCCCCCACGGCCATGAGAAGAATGGTGACGAAGTTCGTGCTGTCCGCGGTGGCTCCGTAGTCCACGGTGTTGAATCCCGCGGTTCGGGCGGTCACGCTCATGAACAGGCCGTTCAAGACGCGCCCGAGTGGGGAAAACCCGGCCAACGTGTTCTCCCACTCCAGCAAGAGGTAGAGAGCCGTCCCCCCCACCACGAGGAGCGCTGTGGTAGCCAGCACCAGACGCGTGTGGAGCGAGAGCGTTCCCCCAACCCCCTTCTTCTTTCTACCCCCCAATGCCCGGATCTCCTCCACGGTGAGGAAGCCCAGCCCTCCAAGGACGATGAGGATCATCACCACGGCGAGAATCGGCCAGGAGTGGCGGAATCCAATGAGGGAGTCGGAGAAGGTTGAGAACCCCGCGTTGCAGAACGCGCTCACCGCGTGGAACACCGCATGCCACAGGGCCTCTCCCGGAGGGAATCGCCCGACCCAGCCCAGGAAGAGGAGAGCGGCACCGATCCCCTCGACGATGAGGGTGAAGGCCACCAGGTTCCTCACCATCTTGCCGGCATCCAGTTCCGGGACCACCTCGATGGGCTGGCTGCTCAAGGCTTCATGGTGAAGGGAGAGCCGACGCCCGAGGGCCAGGAGGGCAAGGGTGGCGAAGGTGAGGATGCCCAGGCCTCCGAGCTGAATGAGGATGAGCAGGAAGGCCTGGCCCCATAGCGTGAAATGCTCGGCCGTGTCGACGACGATGAGCCCGGTCACGCAGACCGCGCTGGTGGCGGTGAAGAGGGCGTCGACCCACGACAAGCCCTCTCCGGTGTAGAGGCCTGGCAGAACCTTGAAACCTGCGGTCCCGGCCATGATCAGGCCGAGAAAGGACACGATCAGCAGTCTGGATGGAGTCAGCCGATCGACGAAGAGCCCCGAAAGCCGCCGCAGCACCCGATTGCCTTCCGATGCGAGAAAGGAGAAGGGATAGAGCTCGGGAAAGCCCGAATCAGCCCGCCTTCACCGCCAACCTGGCAGCATCCTCGATTTCTCGCCAGCGGAGGGCCGCCCGACACAGAGCCTCGGGAAGCGTCGGCGCCCGGATGGCCAGGCGGTCGCCTTTCGTCCGCACAGTCCAGTCCCCCTCGTCGGACAACTCGAGGACGGTGTTCTCGTTCCGGAGAAGGCCCACCGCCTGCGCAGCCTCAAGAGCGGACTCAATCTCCACGGAGAACCGCGGCACGTACCGGTAGGGCTCCGGAGCCAAGGGCACTCGCCTTCCCGCCTCCACCTGGTGATGGGACAGGAGCCCCTCCACCGGCGCCAGGAATCTACCCTTTTCGTCCGATGGAGGAAGGGCCCCTTCCCCGGTCTTCCACCGGACCCATCGGTAGCCCAGGACCCGGACGGCTACCTCCTCGTCGAGCTCCCTCCCGAAATCCTCGTCCCTCCTCATTCTACCCCTCCCTCGAAAGAGCCTCTGCGCCCCGGCGAGTATCACATTCCTTCCCCCGGCCAAGGTTGACCTCCTTCCCCCCGATTGCTGGATACTCAACCTGCAATCTGGGGCGGACCGCATTAGGAATGTGGGAACAACCCAGCGGGAAGGATTAAGAGGTCGTTAATGAATTGTCGGGCAGTTCGGCGGCGGGGAAGCGCAGTTCGAAGGAGCTTCCCCCGCCGGGACGCGGGGAGTACCTGACGGACCCTCCCTGGGCTTCCGCCACCCGCCTGGCGATGGCCAGGCCCAGGCCCGCGCCTCCCTGACGGCCGTTCTTCGGGCCCTCAGGGCGGAAGAAGGGCTCGAAGATCTTGTCCCTGCTCTCCGCTGGGACCCCGGGCCCCCTGTCCAGAATGCGAAACGTGAGATCTCGGCCTTCGATCCCCACCTCGACTTCCACCCGGCCACCGGCCGGAGTGTGACGGAGGGCATTCTCCAGAAGATTGACCAGCGCCCGGAGTGCCTGAACGAAATCGAACATCCCCAACGGAAGCGTGCCGTCGGCGGGAAGCCTGACGTCGATCTGATCAGCTCCGGCCACTCCCTGGAGGCGCGCCAGAGCCGCTCCCAGAAGGTCCTCCGCCGCGTTGACCTCCGGCTCGACAGGAAGGGTACCCGAGCGAATGCGGGACAGGTCGAGGAGATCGGTGACCAGTCGGTTCAGACGGTCGGCCTCCTCCTCGATGATCGCTGCTCGCTCATCTCCCGTGTCCCGGAGCTCCGCCGCCAGCGCCCGGATGGTGGTGAGGGGGGTCCTGAGGTCGTGAGAGACGCTCGCCAGGACCGCGTCCTTGAGGCGGTCCGCCTCCCGGAGCGCCTCCACCCGCTCCGCCAGGGCCACGGCCCTCTGGGCTCTGTGGAACAGCTGAGCAGCCACCAGGCCGGTGGTGAGGAATGCGATGAGCACCCACCAATCGAGAGGCTCGTGCACGTCCAGGGTGTAGAAGGGCGGAAGAAGGAAGAAGTTGAAAGCCAGAAAGCAGATCACCGAGAGAACCAGACCGACGACTCGTCCCTCGCGAGCGCTCCCGGCCAGAACCACCAGGAGATATCCCAGCGCCACGTGGGCCTTGTCGAGATAGACGTGAAAGGACCAGAGCAGGGCGGTGACGCCCGCGGTGACGGCGATCCAGACGGCCAGCGCCTTCCAGGGAGAGCGCTCAGCCAACGGGCTCGAAACGATAGCCAACCCCCGGCTCCGTGATGATGAGGGAAGGTCGCAGCGAATCGGGCTCCAGCTTCCTTCTCAGGTTCGCGACGTACACGCGCAGGTACTGCTTCGGGTCCCCGGACGAAGCGGCCCAGACCGCCCTGAAGAGCTGATGGTGGGTAAGCGTCTTGCCCGGGTGTCTCAGGAAGGTCCGGAGAAGCTCCCACTCCGTGGGTGTCAGATGCACGTCCTGCCCGTTCCGCTTCACGGTCCGGGCGGCCGTGTCGATCATCAGGTCCCCGACCGCAAACGCTCCCCCCTCTCCGGGAAGATCGGAGATCCGGGCACGCCGGATCTGTGCCCTCACCCGGGCGTTGAGCTCCGCGGGGCTGAACGGCTTCGTGACGTAATCGTCCGCTCCGAGATCCAGGAGCTCTACCTTCTCCTTCTCCGAATGATGGGCCGAGAGAACGATGATGGGAATCGTGGACCACTTTCGGATTTCTCGACAGACCCATTGCCCCGACCGGTCCGGAAGTCCGAGGTCCAGGATGATGAGATCCGGGCGACGGGCTGCGGCCTCCATCAGGGCCTCTTCGGCGGTGGCCGCTTCCACCACGGTCCCGAAATCCCCCGTGACGGCATTCCGGACCGCCCGGCGGATATGGGGCTCGTCATCGACTACCAGTACCGTGGGTTGATCTGGCATGGCACAAGGCCCGAAGAAGGGCGTGCGAGTCCTCCGTCTCGAGGCGCCGGGTGCGCAGGGGAGCCCGGGCCTCCCCTCTGAAGCTAGGGCAAGGGTCCATCCCTCAGCCAGGGCGGGACCCGGGAAGGCCCAACGATTCCAGGAGCCCCTCCCGGTAGGGGAAGAGCGCCGGAGTCCCCCCCGTGTGCAGGAAGACGATCTTCTCACCTTCCCGGAAGAACCCCCTCCGGGCCAGATCCAGGAGTGCCCACATGGCCTTTCCGGTGTAGACCGGATCCAGGAGGAGGCCCTCCTGCCGAGCCAGGAGCCCCACGGCGCTGGCCACCTCCTCGTTGAGAACCCCATATCCTTCGGCCAGATAATCGTCCAGGACCGTGACGTCCTCATCCTTAAGCGGGATGGGGGCGTCGAGGTCCGCCAGAACAGCCTGCGTCAGGCCCCGTACATGGCTGGAAACGCTCGGGCTCGGAGCTGCCACGCTGACGCCGACGATCCGCGTACCGGGAGAGAGGAGCTTCGACCCTGCCAGGAGCCCGGCCTGCGTCCCTGCGGAGCCGGAGGCCAGGAGGACGGTATCGGGAGTGAACCCCTGCGCCCGGGCCTGCTCCACGATTTCTGCGAACCCGAGGACGTACCCGAAGGCCCCGAGAGGGCGGGTGAGATCCCCCTCCAAGAGGGAGCCGCCTACGGGGGCGAGGTACGGAACCCGGCCTTCCCGACGCTCCGCATCCACCCAAGGGATTACGTGCTCCTGAACGTCGTGCAGCTCCAGGAACCCCCTTTCGCCACTGGCTTCAACGAGGTGCACGTTGGCCCGGAGCAGGAGATCCAGCAGCAGGTTCCCGTCCTGACCCACGGGCATGCCCGGCTTGCTCAGAAGGACGAGGACGGCCCTCTTCCCGAGCTTCGCGGCGGCCGCGGCGACCTGTCGACACCAGTTCGATTGGACTCCGGCCCAGGTCACGATGGTATCCGCACCGCGGGCCACCATGTCCCCCATGATGAACTCCAGCTTCCTTGCCTTGTTGCCGCCGAAGGCCAACCCCGTCTGGTCGTCCCGTTTCACGTAGACGGAGACGGAACCCAGGTCCCGGGACAGGGAATCCAGCCGCTCCAAAGGAGTGGGCAGGAACGCGAGGGGGGCACGGGGAAGCTCCGCCAGTCGTCGCCGGACGGTATTCGATGGGATCATGGTGCAGCGCCTCGGAGTGGATGCAGGGTTGACGGCCTCTCCATTATTCGGGCAGGTGTCAAACATACGACTCTCCCAGCGGGAGAACAGTGAACACGGAGGAAGAAGATGGCCGAGATTCGTGTCTTCACGACCCCCACGTGCAGCTATTGCGGAAAGGTGAAGTCCTGGCTCACCGAGCAAGGGTGCGCCTTCACCGAGCTGGACATCACCAAGGACGTCCACGCGCTCCGAGAGTGGCGAGCGCTCTCGGGGGGGATCGGCGTCCCTGTGACGGCCCACGGGCGGGACCTCATCATAGGATTCGACCCCGAGCGTCTCGCGCGCCTCGAGAATTGCGCCCGGAACACGGGAGCGGTGGACCCGGCCGATTTGCCGCCCGATGTGGCGTGACTCTCTCTTGCATTCCCTGGTCTTCCGGGGGAAGTTGGGGGATTCCCAGTAGCTGTGCGCTCAGACCGGTTCGCCCCCAGCCCCCGGAGGACGCCATGACGATCCGTCTGCAGGTACTCGGTCTCCTTCCCATGCTCCTGGCCTTGTCCGCGTGCCAGCAGCCGCCACAGGTCACCTTCACCCCGCAGGACGAAGCGAGCATCGAGGCCCTGGCCACGACCTATCGGCAGATGATCCTTTCACGGGACTACGATGCCTGGGCCGCGCTCTTCACTGAAGATGCCGTATACATGGCCCCGGACTCCCCTGCACTTCAGGGCCGGGCGTCCATTCGAGCCTCCCTGAATGACTCCCCCGTTCCCCCTTCCGAGCTGACGGTGTCCCTGACAACGGTACGGGGCTCGGGGGACGTGGCGTGGGCCTGGGGTACCTACGCCTATACCATGGGGGCATCGGGCGACACGGCATCCACGACCGCGATCGGGAAGTTCCTCTGGGGATTGCGGAAGCAGCCGTCGGGAAGCTGGCTGATCGGAGCGGAAGCCTACAACCCCGATACCCCATTCGAGGCATCCGGAGGGTAGCCCCGATCCGGCGCAGCCGCCCCTGGTCTAGCTCGGCAGCACCCTCGCCAGGGCCTTGAGAATCTCGGAGTAGTGCCAGATGCCCGCCGTGCCGATGAGGATCTCCATGGCCTCGGACGGGGGGTGGGCCGGACGGAAGGGGCGGGGTTCCACCAGCGCCCGGTAGGAGTCGGCGGCCGCCACGACCTGGGCACCAATGGGAATCCCCTCCCCTCGAAGTCCCCCGGGATAGCCCGATCCGTCGACTCTCTCGTGGTGCAGATACACGTACTCGGGTACGGGGCCCAGGTGTGGGAAGGGTTGGAGGATCTCGCGCCCGATCCTGCAGTGTTCCTGGATCTTGGCGGACTCCTCGGGGGTCAGGGCCGTGCTCTTCTCGACGATACTATCGGGGATGGCGATCATTCCGATGTCGTGGAGGAAGCCCGCTGCCCTGCACCACCTCACTTGCACCGCCGGCAGTCCGAGCTCGGCGGCCAGCTTCTCGGACAGATCCGCGACAGCCTGGCTGTGGCCGTGAAAGTGGGGAGTCCTCCTTTCCAGGGTTCGCACCAGGGCGGAAAGAGCACCCACGGTCACTTCCTCCAGGAGCTTGGACTTCTGGTCCACCTCGCGGGTCCGCGCCTCCAACTGTTCCACCATGCGCGCTTCCCGCTCCCGGTGGAAGATCTCTCGGGAGCGGCGGATCAGGACTCGGGTCACCGTCTCCTGGATTGCCTCCAGGTCCAGGGGTTTGAGGAGGTAGTCGACGGCCCCCAGCCGGAAGGCCTCTACCGCGAGCTCCACCTCCCGAGTTCCCGTGAGGATGATCACCGCGATGTCGGGGTCCTCCTCCAAGGCGATGCGAGCCAGGTCGAAGCCCCCGAGATCCGGCATGGAGCGATCGGTGAGGAGAACGTGGGGAGGATTCCGTCGGATCTCCGCCTCCGCCAGGAGGGGGTTGTCAAATCCCTGCGCTTGAAACCCCCGGCCTTGGAGAAACGTTACGAGCGTCTCCACGACAGCCACGTCGTCGTCCACGACATGGATGGAAACCTCCGGGGGAGAGGGAAGGAAACCCTCGCTCTCGATGGGGGCCAGGCGGTTCGGATCACTCCCAGACGGCTCGATCATTCTCATGCACTCCAGCGTCCGCTTTCCCATGTTTCGGGGGCTGGACGAAATATGGCCCGTCAGCGAGGGGGGGACACTGTGATTTTGGCACGGTCCCGCGCCGTTGGCCCCCTCGATGCACCGAATCAACGCCTGGACCGGCATCCTCGTCAAGCCTGAAAGTCAGTTTTCCGTTGCCCGTTCCGGCGCCACCACACACGTTTCAAGGAAGGGGGGCGTCGCTGGCTTGGACTTCTCGGACGGAGGGAGGCCCTCATGAAGCTCTGCCCGGCCTGCAGCATGCAAGTGGAGGAAGACGAGGTTCGGTGTCGCCGTTGTGGCAAATGGACGGTCCCCGAGCAGGGAGAGAAGCGACGGGTTGGACTTGGGCGGGGCCGGCTGAGGTCTCTGCTCCTGGTGGGCGGTCTCCTGGCTGCGTCGTGGTCCTTCGCCTCCGTCCGCCATGGGTTCCCCACCCCGGCTGCGTGGGTCCGGGACCTCTCAAGCAAACATGCCGGGTGGAACGAGCCTGGGTCGAGTCAGGGCGGGTTGGACCTCCTCCGTCGGGCCCTGGAGGATCTCGCTCTTCTGGAGGAAGCTCACTTCGCCGAGAAGGGTGCGTACTCCGCGAGTCCACCTGCCCTGGGATTCGCTCCCCCGGAGGGATGGAAGGTCTCGCTGACGGCAGATGGCGAAGGGTGGGCCGCCATGGCCAGCTCCGACGAAGCCTCCCCGACGAGGGGATGCGCCATCTACCAGGGTCGGATCACGCCGCCGACCACTCCGCTCCGGCCTTCAGGTCCGGGAAGGGTCGAGTGTTCTCGCTGACAGGAGGCCGTGACGTGGGCACACCTTCGGGGAGGAAGGGTGCCGGGCAGTGCACTAGATCTGATGACGCATCCAATCCATCCAGAGCCGAGCGGTCTCCATGTGCTCCTGGATCCGGGTCCGAGCGTCCGCCCCGAGCCCTGAGCGCCGGCCGTGGCGCTCGAGCTCGCGAAGCCAATCCTCCACTTGCTCCAATGTGGGGCTCTGGCCCCCCGGTGGCTCGGGAATCTCCTGGGTATCCTCGATAGGCTCGAACTGGAGTCCCCCGTCGCCGGGATAGGGCTCCCGGTGCATGTGTTCTCCCCGCCGAATGGGTTCGGGAATCCCCCAGGGGAAAGCCCGGCAGTTCCATTCCGGCTGGTCGTAGTACCTGCACCCGACACAAGGCTTCGGCGGAATCCTGATCGGAGGGCGTTGCGCTCCCTCTTTCATCTGTTCGGCGCCCTCCTCTTCTTCGTGAGTCCCCGGAAGAACACGGGGTCAAAATAACCACGATGCCATGGGGTGGGGAGGCCCGGAGCGCACGATGAACGGGCGGCTCGCCGGGCCCCCTTGTCCGGAACATCCCGGGGCAATGGAGCCGCTGGGCAGGTCTTCGGCCACTTCTCCCGCCGCGCCGCGTGGGCAGGCTGCCGGCTCTTCACGCTGGAGGCGGTGATGGCCCGTCCGCCTCCTCCGAGTCGGAGATCACCGGTTGTCAACTCCCGACCTCCAGGTGAGGACGGCGAGCGGCGCCGGGCGGATGGAGTTGGGCGACGCCGGCCACCTTGAGGACCCCGCACACGCTTCAGGTGAAATGCTCCTTTGGGCCACCGGGCGGCGTCCCTGGGTCCTGCGCCGTTCCTCGCTCGTCTCGCGGAGCCCGCTCCAGGGAAACACCACGGCCGCCAGGCCGCTCGGCTCGAACCTGCGGTTCTCATCCGCCCGGAAGAGCAGAAACGGCACCCGGCCCCTCGGGGGGCCGACTGCCGTTCAGAGGCGCCGGGCGGAGTCGAACCGCCGAATGGAGGTTTTGCAGACCTCTGCCTTACCACTTGGCTACGGCGCCCAAACGAAGAGGGGGCGATGAACGGCTGTTTCACCGAATCGCCCCCCAGAGCGGGAAACGGGACTCGAACCCGCGACCCCAACCTTGGCAAGGTTGTGCTCTACCAACTGAGCTATTCCCGCATAACACCGGAGAGTTCTCTCAGACCGGGTACCCGCCGCCGGCCAGGGCGGTTCCGAGACAGCCGCACGGAAACAAGAGAGAAGCTAGAGACCCCCCCATGGGGTGTCAAGCCGATAATGGGCTTCGAACGTTTTCCCTAATCCCTTTCCTCCATTAGATTTCCTTCCGTTTTTCCGGGGGAACGGATGAGGCTGCCTCGGTTCCCGGCCGGACCTCGAACCCGGAGCCGCTCAGGCATGAAACACAACCACCTACGACACCTGCATCCGGCGGGTGCCTCGGTCCTGGTGACCCTCTTTCTGGGCCTCTCCGTTGCCGGCGCAGGGAGCCAGGAACTGCCCTGGCTCAAGGGGGGCAGAGTCAGCCTCGATTTCGCTCCCTTCTTCTGGACCTGGGACCAGAGGTACGGGATCGGTCCCGATGGCTCCACCCTGGTTCAGCCGCTGGGCGCCTCCCTCACAGCGGATCCCCTGGGCAGCACCATCATCCCCACGCTCAGGCCCCTGGACGCGAGCCTGGCCGCGGCGTTGGACAATCCCCTCTACCATGTTCGCCTTGGGGCGAGCCGGGCGGTCCTGGACCAGGCGAGGCTCGTCTTCCCCTTCCGCCTTGACGTGGGGGTCACCGATTGGCTCACGGTAGGGACCATGGTTCCCCTTGTTCGGCCACGGATGGAAATCGGGTTCACGCTGGACGCCGATTCCCTCAATGCCGACGTGGGAGTGAGCCCGCAGGTCACCAGCCAAGGCGACGTCAACCGGTTCCTGGGCCAGTTCCAGGCCGCTTTGGACGGCGTGCAGGAGACCCATCCCGGCGACCCAACGGTGGTGGAGGCCCAGAACTACCTGACAGCCCTTGCCCAGGCCTACGGACAGGGGACGTTCTTTCCTCTGGAAGGGTCGGCCACAGGGGCCCTTCTTCAGGCGCGTCTCGACCGACTTCGGTCCGCTTTGGAGGCCCTGGGAGCCGGAGGACTCCCCGCCACCGTGCCCCTGGCGCAGGACTATCTGGACCGGGAGGCGTTTCAGGAGTTCATCACCAGCACGACTGGTGGCCTCGCGGCGTTCCCTCTGGAGGATTGGACCACTCTCTGGAGCCTGGGTGACATCGAGGTCACCGCATCGGTCAGGCTCCTGAGCGGTGGATTCCAGCCCGATTCCCTGGGAAACCTCCCTTGGTTCCGGTACCAGATCGGAGGAGGGGCCCTTGTGCGCCTCGGTACCGGCCAACAAGCAGACCCGAACAGGTTCTTCGAGCAAAGCGCCGGCGATGGGCAGAACGACTACGAAGGGAACGTGTTCGGGCTTGTGGGTCTCGGCTCCCGCCTCGGCGCATGGGGAGCCTTTCGCTACGGGATCCAGACCCAGGGCGAGGTGATCCGAAGGATCGCGACGCCCTCGGAAGCGCTGCCCGGAGCGGACAGGCTGGCCCGCCTCGATTGGACTCCGGGTAACTACAGGGAGCTGGACGTCAACCCCCGGCTCTACCTCAACTCCGCCATGAGCTTCGGGGTCAGATACCACCATTGGTTCAAGGAGGCGGATTCCTACAACCTCGCGGCCACGCTCTCGGGTGGCCCGCCCCCGGAGAGTCTACCTTCCGCGAGTGTCCTGGACCTCGAGACAGAGCAGAATCTCAGGGAACTGGGCTTTACCGCGACCTACTCGTCCGTGGAGGCGTTCGACCGAGGAGAGGCATCGATTCCCGTCTTCATCCGGGTCACCTACTTCCGTCCCATGGGAGGAAGCGGGGGGATGACCCCCAAGGGCGGACGTTTCCAGGCAGGCGTAACGATCTACAAGACCCTCTGGGGAGGAAGGGGTCAGGAGGAGGCAGGCCCCCCATCGGGATCCTGACTTCTTCCCAGGAGCTCACGGGCGTGTTCCCGGGACGTGGGGGAATGTGGATCGCCCCCCAACATCCGGGCTACCTCCCGGACCCTGTCCTCTCCGGTGAGCTCCCGCACCTGGGTCGACGCCATCCCCGACACCTCACCCTTCTCCACGGAGAGCTGATGGTCAGCCCGGGAAGCTAGCTGGGGAAGGTGGGTTATGACGAAGACCTGGTGATGTTGCGCCACGGCCCTGAGTTTGTCGGCCACCCTCAGGGCCACCTCCCCGCCGATTCCCGAATCGACCTCGTCGAAGATAAGAGTCGGGACCCGATCCACACCGGCCAGGATCGCCTTCAGGGCCAGCATTACCCGAGAGAGCTCGCCCCCTGAGGCGATTCTGGAGAGGGGCCCGGCCTCGAACCCGGGATTCAGAGATGCGAGGAACTCCACTCGCTCCGCTCCCCCTGCCCCGACCTCGTCCAGTGGAATGAGGGCAACCCGGAACACGGCATTGCCCAGCCCGAGATCCGGCAGGACGAGCCCAACCTCGCGCTCCAGCCTCTCGGCCGCCGAACGCCTCCGCTCCGAGAGCTCCTCCGCTCTCGTGACGAGCTCCGCACGGGTCTGCCTCACGGCATCCTCGAGTCCCCGAAAGTCGAAGGCGGCGGACTCCAGCTCCCCGAGCTCCTCCCCCACTCTTCTCCCGGTCTCGAGCACGTCCTCCAGCTCGGGTCCGTACTTTCGCTTCAGACGAAACAAGAGGTCCTGCCTTCGCCGGATCTCCTCCAGCCTGCGCGGATCGTGGTCCACTCCCGCGGCGTAGCTGCCCAGGGCCTGCCCGGCCTCCGCCAGAAGATGGTAGGCTTCCTCCAACAGATGGGCCGGCTCCCCGAGGACCGGATCGAGCTTTGCGAGACGGCCCAGGAGCGCCTCCAGGGAGGATACCCTGTCGGACACGGCGTCGTCCCCGGCATACAGGGTCTCATGAAGATCCCGGGCGCCCAGGGCCAGTTCTTCCACGTGCTCGAGGCGCCGGGCTTCCTCCTCCAACGCCTCCTCCTCTCCCGGCTCGACTCCGGCGCGCTGGATCTCGTCGTACTGAAACCGGAGAAACTCGGCCCGGGCCTCCAGCTCCCTTACCCTGGCCTCCTTTTCGCCCAGCTCGGCGGAGCTGCGGGAGAGGCGACCGGAGAGCCCCGCCACCTCCTCCGCGAGGGAGGCCGCACCTCCGAAGACGTCCAGAATGGCTCGCTGAGTCCGGGGCACCAGGAGGCTCTGGTGCTCGTGTTGCCCATGAATGTCCACGAGAAGAGCGCCGAGCTCACCCACCACCGATGCCGTAGCCGGAGACCCGTTGACCCAGGCTCGATTCCTACCCTCGGATGCGACCTCCCTCCGGAGCAGGAGCAGGCCGTCCTCGGCCGGGAAGCCGAGAGAGGAGAGTCGCTCCTCCAGGCCCACGGCTCTTCCCGCCTCCAGGTCGAACACGGCCTCCACGACCGCGCGACTGGCCCCCTTTCGGACGGCCTGGGAGGAGGCCCGTTCTCCCACCAGGAGGGAGAGGGCTCCTACGATGATGGATTTGCCCGCCCCCGTCTCTCCCGAGAGCACGTTCAGCCCTGGCTTCAACTCCAGGGACAGATCGTCGATGACGGCGTAGTCTCGTATCCGGAGCTCGATGAGCATGGCGCAGAATCTAGGAACCCCTCGAGGGACAACTCAATGGGGAAAGGGGCCGTGGATGTACGGATGCCGCCTCAGGGAGGCCAGCCAAGACTCGCCTAGCCTTCCTCTCCTTCGGGACGGATGGCCCAATTCAGCTTCTCGCGCAGGGTACCGAAGAAGGTCTGACCAGGAAAGCGGATCAGGTGGACCCTCGCCTCGGCCTGCCGTATCACCACCGAGTCTCCCATGGAGAACTCGGTCCCGGCTTGTCCGTCCACGGTGAGGACAAGAGTTCCGGCCCGGTCGAGAGGCGTTACCGTGACCGTCTCCCTCGCAGAGATCACCAGCGGCCGAACCGCCAGGGTGTGGGGGGCAGATAGGTGTGACCAGAATGCAGTCCATGGCGGGGGCGACGATGGGCCCACCCGCCGAGAGGGAGTAGGCCGTGGACCCGGTGGGCGTGGACACCACGACGCCGTCCCCGCTGAAACGCCCGATCTCCTCCACGCTCGGGCCCCTCACCCACGAACAGGTCCAACCGGGTGACGCGGGCCATGCCCCCCTTGTGGACCACGAAGTCGTTGAGGGCGAGATAGCGGTTGTCCGACGACCCGTCCGCGGCCACGACCCGGGCCTCCAGGGTGGAGCGGGAGTCCAGGACGTAATCCCCCTGGAAGAGACGATCGAAGGACGCCTCGATCCCGTTCGAGTGTGACGGAAGTCAGAAAGCCCATGTGGCCCAGGTTGACTCCCAGAACCGGCACACCCCGCTCCGCCACAAGCCGGGCGCCCCACAGGAGAGTACCGTCTCCCCCCATCGTGATCAGGAGGTCGACGCCGTTCTCCAGCGGTGCCCTCGATTTCGGGCCCAAGGGGATCTCCTGGCCGCAACCTCTCGTGGAAGACCACTTCCGCGCCATGCCTCGCGAACACGGCCATCGATCCGGTCCAGGAGGGGTGCGAGGGTGGCCAGATCCCGCTGGCCGACCAGGCCCACCCGGCGGAAGGCGACTGCCCGACCCTCGCGCCGAATGCATCAGGCGCTCTCCCGAGCCTGCGCCGGCTCCCGGGGCCTGGGCCCCCTCCCCCTCACTCGACTCCGGGGGCCTAATGCCATCATCGGGGAGCCTGGAGCTCGGAACGGGCGACCATCGAAGCATGCATCATCCGGCGCACCCGGGCCTCGATTCCCGGCGCGTCCAGTTCGATCTCTCTGAGGAGTTCGGCCCGGCCTCCGTGGGGGACGAAATCGATCGGGGATCCCCATGGATTCCACCCGGGTCCCCTCCACTCCATCGCAGCGCCTCCATCTCCCGCGCCAGGTAGGCCCCAAAGCCGTTCGCCACCGCGCCCTCCTCCACGGTCAGGATGCCGGTGGTGGGTCTTCGGACCTCGCTCGAGGACCTCCAGGTCCAGGGGCTTCAGGAAGCGGCAGTTCACCACCGTAATCTCGATCCCTCCTTCGCCAGAGCCTCCGCAGCCTTCATGCCTCGCAGGACCATGGTTCCCACGGCCAGCACGGCCGTGCCCTTTCCTTCTCGAAGGATCTCCCAGGTGCCGTAGGCCACCTCGGGAATCTCCGAGAGGTGAGGTACGGGTTCGGGGACCGAATCCCGCGGCCAGCGGATGGAGAACGGCCCTCGATCTGGCTCACTCCCAGCCGCAGAAGAGCCAGCATCTCCGCACCGTCCTTGGGGGCGGTGACGGTCATCCCGGGCACCGCCAGCATATAGTTGATGTCGAACGTGCCGTGGTGGGTGGGGCCGTCCGCCCCGGCCACACCCGGCCCGGTCCATGGCGAACACCACCGGGAGCCCCTGCAGGGCGACGTCGTGGACGATCCCGTCGAAGCCCCTCTGGAGGAAGGTGGAGTAGATGGCGACGACCGGGCGGATACCCTCCGTCGCCAGCCCGGCCGCGAAGGTGACGGCGTGTCCCTCGGCGATTCCCACGTCGAAGAAGCGCGTGGGAAACGCTTCCCCGAAAAGGTCGGTGCTGGTGCCGTCCCGCATCCCGGCGGTGATCGCCACGACCCGGTCGTTCTGCTCGCCCAGCTCGACCAGGCCCTTCCCGAACACCTTCTGGTACCGGGGGAGGCCCGCCGCCCTTTGCCCGTGGCGTTCCCCGAGTCCTTGTCGAAGGGCTTGGCCGCATGCCACCTGAAGGGATCCTCCTCGGCCGGAGCAGAACCCCTTCCCCTTCTGGGTGAGCACGTGGACCAGTATGGGCCCCTTCATGTGCTTTACGCCGGTCAGGGTGTCCACCACCGCATCCAGGTTGTGTCCCTCCACCGGGCCCACGTATCGAAACCCGAGCTCTTGGAAGAGCATGCCGGGCATGAAGAAGTTCTTGACGCTCTCGTCGAGCTTGTAGGCGAGGTGCTCCATGACCTCGCCCAGACTCGTGGGAACCCGCCGCAGCAAATCCCTCACCTCCCGCCGGACTCGATTGTACGTCGGGTTGGTGATCATCGTCGTCAGGTACTTGTTCATGGCTCCCACGTTGGGAGCGATCGACATCTCGTTGTCGTTGAGGATGACGATGAAGTCCCGCCCGGTGTGTCCTGCGTTGTTCAGCGCCTCGTACGCGAGACCGCATCCCATGGCTCCGTCGCCGATGACGGCGAGGACCGAGAAGTCATCACCGTTCAGGTCCCGGGCAACCGCCATGCCCCAGGCGGCGGAGATGGACGTCGCCGCATGCCCAGCACCGAAGGCATCGTACTCCGACTCGTCTCTCCGGCAAAAGGGAGCCAGACCATCTTTCTGGCGGATGGTGGGGAAGCGGTCGTTCCGTCCAGTGAGGATCTTGTGGATGTAGGCCTGGTGGCCGGTGTCCCAGACGATCTTGTCCTTGGGAGTGTCAAAGACGTAATGAAGGGCCACCGTCAGTTCGGCGACCCCCAGGCTGGCGCCGAAATGGCCGCCCACCTTCGATACCACGTCGATGTGTCGTTCCCTGGCCTCCTTGGCCAGCTCGCGAAGCTGCGGACGGGAAAGCTCGCGTATGTCCCGGGGGTATTTCACCCTATCGAGTAGGGCCACCTGACCTGTCTCCTTCGTGGAAGGGCCGAATTGTAAAAGGTAAAGGAAAAGGTAGAGATCATGCACCCCGGCCGGCCCGGGCTCTCACCTCACCGCTTCCGCTCCACGACGTAACGCGCCAGGGACGCGAGCTCCGGGGCCTCCAGGCCGGCCTCCCCGAGAGCCGCACAGCCTCCTCCACCAGCTCACGGGCCTTCGAGCGGCCTCCGCGACACCGAAGAGGGTGACATAGGTGGATTTCCCGAGCTCCGCGTCGGAGGGGTTCTTCCCCAGAACCTGCGCCGAGGAGGTGGCGTCCAGAAGGTCGTCGGCGATCTGGAATGCCAGGCCGATGGCGCCCCATACCGATCCAGGGCCCGAAGGGCCGCCGGAGCCGGCCCCTCCGCAATCCCTCCCATTCGGAGAGAGGCCCGGAGAAGAGCCCCCGTCTTTCGGCGGTGCAGGTCGTCCAGTTCCACCGCCGAGAGGGTCCGCTCCTCTCCCAGAAGGTCCAGCACCTGCCCTCCCACCATTCCTCCACCACCCGACGCCCGAGCGAGCTCCTCCACCAGCCTCCGGCCCACTTCCTCGGGCAGGCCGAGAGATGTGGCTCCCTCCCACGCCTGGAGTGCGGCGGCTGGAATGAGGAGTGCCCCGGCGACCATGGTGGCGGCCTCCCCGTGGACCGTGTGTGTAGTCGGCACCCCTCGCCTCAGCTCGGCGTCGTCCATACAGGGGAGATCATCGTGCATCAGGGAGTAGGCGTGGATCAGCTCCAGGGAGACCGCGAGATTGTAGATTCCATCCTGGCGTCCCCCCACGGCACGGTAGGCGGCCACGCAGAGGATAGGCCGCAGGCGCTTTCCCCCGCTGCTGACCCCGTGCTCTACAGCTGCCACCAGCCGTTCAGGAAGGTGAGGCGAGAGGACTTCCAGAGCATGCCTCAGGGCCGCTTCCACCCGCGCCCGCTCCTGGGTCAGAAACTCCCTGAGGCGGATCTCCGAGGCCGGGATCGTCACTCCTCCTCCGCCTCCAGCGCCTCCGTTCGTAGCTCGCCGTCCTCACCGAGGAGCTTTTCCACCTTGAGCTCGGCCGCGGCCAGCATCTCTTCGGCTCCCCTCACGTGGCCCACCCCCTCCTCGAACAGCGCAAGAGCCCGGTCCAACTCCAGCTCTTCGGTCTCCAGCTCCCGTACGATCTCCTCGAGACGCCTCAAACGGCGCTCCAAGGTCGGAGCCTCAGGCGTCTCGCTTGCCCCCTCCGGAGCGGCAGCGCCCGCCCCTGGTTCCGTCCTATCCGTGGCGGCCAAGGTCCACCTCGTCCTTTCTGATCGCCTGTGGCTCACATCTCACCCGCCCGTCCACCACCCGGAGATCGAACCAAGCGCCGGGTACGAAGTCACCAACTTCCCGCAGCACTTCTCCACCGGGCCCCAGGGGCACGGCGTAGCCTCGCCGGAGAGTCGAGAGCGGCGAGAGCGCATCCATCTTCCCGGAGAGACGCTGGAGCTCGAACCGCCTTCTCCGAAGGAGCGACTGGATCCCTCTCCCCAACCCGGAGGCGCTCGTCTCGAGCCGGCGTCGACGGGGTCCGATCAACCCTCGGCCCGCTCTGCCCAGATGTGCCCGCCCATCCACGACCGCCCGCCGGTTGCGGTCCACTCCCTTGCGGAGCCCTCGGGCGAGCCGGCTCCGTGCCGCTGCGAGATACCTCAGAATCTCCTCCTTGTCAGGAGCCACAGCCTCGGCTGCCGCCGAAGGAGTCGGTGCACGGAAGTCGGCTACTAGATCGGAGATAGTTACATCTACCTCATGTCCCACTGCCGATACCACCGGGAACCGGGCACTCGGCCACGAGGCCCGGGCCACCGGCTCCTCGTTGAAGGCCCAGAGGTCCTCCACACTTCCCCCTCCCCTGCCCACGATGAGGACATCCACCGCCCCGCTCCCGCCCAGGAGCCGTATGGCGTCGGCGATCTCCCGGCGGAGCCTTCACCCTGGACCCGGGCTCCCCGGACCAGGACGGTGAGCCATGGGGCTCTCCGATGCAGAACGGTGAGGATGTCGTGCAGGGCGGCCCCGGAAAGGGATGTGACCACCCCGACGGCCCGGGGGAAGCGCGGAAGGGGCCTCTTCCGCTCCGCGAGCGAGGAGCCCTCCTCCTCCAGTCGGGCCCGAAGCCGCTCGAAGGCCAGCTTCCAGAGCCCCTCTCCCTCCTCTCCCTCCAGGGACTCGGGCGACGATCTGGAAGTCCCCTCGTGCCTCGTAGAGAGTGAGCTGACCGAAGACCCGGATCCGCATGCCCTCGTCGGGGTCCACGGGAAGGCGAGCGGCCTCGCTCCGCCACATCACGCAGCGGAGCTGGGCCGCCTCGTCTTTGAGGGTGAAGTAGCAGTGCCCGGACCCGGCCCGCTTCCAGTTCGCCACCTCCCCGGAAATCCAGAGGGGCGGGAGAGCCCCCTCCAAGAGGGTCCCGCACCGCCTGGTTCACCTGCGAAACGGTCCAGACCCGGGGGGATCGTCCACAGGCCCTGCCCCTTCCTCGTCCGGAAGACCGATTTCGTCGGAGCGGGGTCGAAGAGGTCCAGATTCACGGCCTGTCTCCGCCCTTCCCGTTTTCGTGAGGCCGGCTACTCCTGGATGCCGGCCTGGCGCACGGCGGCGTCCACCGTGTTGGCCATGAGCATGGTGATGGTCATGGGGCCCACGCCGCCCGGGGACCGGAGTGATGGCACTGGCGATCTCCTTCACCTCGTCGAAGGCCACGTCTCCCACGAGGCGGCACCCCGCTCCCGGCTCTCGTCATCCACCCGGTTCGTCCCTACGTCGATGACCACGGCTCCCGGGCTTGACCATGTCGCCCTTCACCGTCTCCGGCCAGCCGATGGCCACGATGAGGATGTCGGCCAGGCGGGTCATGGCCCCCAGATCGGGGGTCCGGCTGTGGCAAACGGTTACGGTCGCGTTCCCGCCCTTGGCTTTCCTGAGAAGGAGGGATGCCATGGGGCGGCCCACGATGTTGGAACGACCCACGACGACGCAGTGTTTCCCGGAGGGGTCGTTTCCGGTACGGAGGAGCATTTCCACGATTCCCGCAGGCGTGCACGGAGCCAGGACGTCGGTCTCGCCCGGTGGACAGCTTGCCAACGTTGATGGGATGGAAGCCGTCCACGTCCTTGGCGGGATCGATGGCGAGAAGGATCTTCGCCTCGTCGATGTGTTTGGGAAGGGGAAGCTGGACCAGGATCCCGTGGATCTCAGGGTCCGGCGTTCAGGCCTTCCACCAGCCCCAGGAGCTCGGCCTCCGAAATGTCCTGTCCCAGCGTGATCTGACGGGAGTAGATGCCCATCTCCTTGGCGGCCTTGTTCTTCATTCCCACGTAGCTCTGGCTCGCCGGATTCTCTCCCACGAGGACGGTGGCCAGGCCGGGAACGAGGTCGTGCTTGTCCCTTAGGGCGGCAACACGCTCGGCGGTCTCTCCGCGTATGGCTTGCGCGATATCCTTGCCAGAGATGATCTCTGCGCTCATTTCGAGTCCCCTTGTCGAGTGCGGCCCGGGTCCCTCTCCCATGCTGCACAACAAGATCCCGGGCAGGACATGGCAGGGAAGATAACAACATCTGGCGCTCGGCACTCCCCCTCAAACAAGCGCCAGGAGAAGTTCCGGTGGTGGCGGAGGCGGGGTCCGCTCGCTCACGCTCAGCGGGCGAAATCCACGGCTCGGGTCTCCCGGATGACGACCACCTTGATCTGCCCCGGGTATTGCAGCTCGCTCTCGATCTTCCGGGCAACGGCCTCGGAGATCTGTGCCATCTCCTGGTCGGAGACCTTCTCGGGCTGCACCATCACCCTGAGCTCCCGTCCCGCCTGGATCGCGAAGCACCGTTCCACCCCGCGGTGCGCGGTGGCGATCTCCTCCAGCCTCTCCAGACGCTTGACATAGCCCTCGAACATCTCCCGTCGGGCGCCGGGGCGGGACCCGCTGATGGCATCCGCGGCCGTCACGAGGAAGGTCTCGGGGAAGAAGTGGGGCTCCTCGTCATGATGAGCATGGATGGCGTTGAGAACGATCTCGGGCTCCTTGTATTTCTTGCAGAGCCGCCAGCCGAGCTCCACATGGGTGCCCTCCTGCTCGTGGGTGAGTCCCTTCCCCACGTCATGGAGGAGACCGGCGCGCTTGGCCATCTGAGCGTCCAGTCCCATCTCCGCAGCCATGTTGCCCGCCAGGAGCGCTACTTCCCTGGCATGGGCCAACTGGTTCTGCCCATAGGACGTGCGGAACTTCAATTGCCCCAGGACCTTTACGATCTCCGGATGGACGTTGTGGATGCCCAGCTCGTAGAGGACCTCTTCCGCAGCCTCGAGCATTCCCTGCGTCCACTTCCTTCTCGCTCTTGGCCACCATCTCCTCGATCCGTCCGGGGTGGATGCGGCCATCTTCGATCAGCTTCTCCAGAGCGATCCGGGCGACTTCCCGCCGGACCGGGTTGAAGGCCGAGAGGACCACGGCCTCGGGGGTGTCGTCGATGATCACGTCCACGCCCGTGGCCTGCTCGAAGGCCCGGATGTTCCGTCCCTCCCGGCCGATGATCCGGCCCTTCATCTCGTCGGAGGGAAGCTGAACCACCGAGACCGTGGTCTCCGCGGTCTGGTCGGCCGCCATCCGCTGGATGGACAGGGCCAGAATCTTCTTGGCCTCCCTGTCGGCAGTCCGCTGGGCCTCGTCCTTGATCTTCCGGAGGTCGTTGGCCGCCTCGGCACGGGCCTCGTCGAGCATCCCGTCCATGAGGGCCTTCTTCGCCTCCTGGGCGGACATGCCCGCCAGGCTCTCGAGCTTGTCCCTGGCTTGGCCCTCCAGGGCCTTGACGTTCTGGGCCCGATCGCGCAGAGACTGCTCCTGCTGGTCCAGCTCCCGGGTGCGTCTCTCCTGGGCCGCCTCACGATCACTCAGGCTGTCGAACTTCCTGTCCAGAAACTCCGAACGCTCGTCCAGTCGCCGCTCAAGACGCTCGATTTCTTCCCGACGGCGACTCTCTTCCTGCTCCCATGCTTCTCGGAGCCGGAACGCCTCCTCTTTGCCACTGAGGAGCGCCGACTCGCGCATCGTTTCCGCCTCCTCACGGGCTCGTTTTCGGATCTGGGAGGCTTCGTCCTTGGCAGCCTCACGCTCCCGCCTCTCCCGGACTCTCTCCCTGTTCCTGCCAAGGAAATAGGCCGCAACGACAAGCACCGCGGCGATTGCCGCCAGCGCGACGTACAGGGAGTTCATCTATGCACTCCGGAAATCGGACGCTTTCTCGTCCGAGGGGTGGGCGCTCATTAAACGTTTCCCACACTTGAAGTAACAAGTGCGAAAAAGTAGCCAACAGTCAAGAAACAATAGGGTTTGTGCCACTGGAAACGCAAGGCGGGTGTCTCCCGGGAGCCTGAGCGGCTCCGGAAGCGGCTCAATCCTCTCCAGTCTCGGCCAGGACCTCTTCGAGTCGAGCCGCCAGACCCGCAGCTCGCCGAGCGGCGAGGTCCCGGGCCCCGTCGAATTCGGCCCGGGCCTGGAACAACTCATCGGTGATGGAGAGGGCCGCGAGAATGGCGGCCTTGTGGCTTTCAATGAGGCCGAGCTGCCGCCTGATCTCGGTGATTCGCTCATCCACCACCCGGGCACAGCGTCGAGTATACTCGGGCTCCACATTGGCTCGGATCGTGTGGTCCTCCCCTCCGATCCGGACCGTCACGGCGACCTTTCCGCTGGATTCGGCCATCAGCCCTGTTCCTCCAAGAATCGGATGCGTGCCAGGAGCCGGTCCACTCCGGCCTTCCCCTTCTCGAGACGTTCCTTCAGGTCCCGGTTCTGCGACTCCAACGCCTGAAGGCGAGCCAGGAGGCTGGACGGATCCTCCTCTCCCCCGGTGAACTTCCGCAGGAGGTCCTCCATCTCCATCCCCCGCTCCCGGGCTTCCTCCAGGCCGCGGCGCAGCTCGTGAATCCGGGCCCCGGCCTCGGCCACCGCCTTCTCCAGGCGAGAGAATGCCTGAAGCTCGTGGCTCTCCTGATTCCTGTTACCCTCTGGGTTCGACACCGAGGTCCTCCCGAAGACGGGAAATCACCGCGACGACCGCCCGATCCACCTCTGCATCCGTCAGCGTACGTTCCGGGGACCGAAAGCGAAGGCGGAAGGCGACGGATCGCCGGTCCTCGGGTATTCCTTCCCCTTCATAGAGGTCGAATACGTCCAGGTCAACCAGGAAGGGTCCCCCGGCTCCCCGTATCACTTCCTCAACCTGGCGCACGGGAAGCCCCGTGGGAAGGAGCAGAGCGAGGTCCCGGTCCACACCGGGAAAGGCCGGCGTAGGATGATAGAGGCGAACCGGTCTGGGATCGGGGACAGCGGGGAGCGTCACCTCCAGGGCCCAGACAGGCCCGGCCCACGCGGGAGTGTCCACGCGCCCGGGCTCCACGCGACCAGCCCAGCCGAGGGTCTCACCTTCCTCACCCACCAGCGTAAAGCCCTCTCCAACCGCCAACCCCCTTCCCTCCGGTGCTCCCTCCGCCACGGAGGCACCAGGGAGACGCGCGGCCGGGATCAGACGCTCGAGGAGTCCCTTGAGCTCCCAGATGTCCACGTCTCTGGCCTCACTCTTCCAGTGGGGCGGCTCGGCGCAGCCGGTGTAGGCGAGAGCCAGATGAGCCTCCTCCGTCGGGGGCCGCCGGGTGCCCGAAGCCTGTCGCATCGCCTCCGACGAACCGGC
Source organism: uncultured Gemmatimonadales bacterium (assembly GCA_963751255.1). GTDB lineage: Bacteria > Gemmatimonadota > Gemmatimonadetes > Longimicrobiales > Gaopeijiaceae > CAVVTW01. The sequence continues at coordinate 141,822 of CAVVTW010000026.1, forward strand.
CGCGGGGGGAAAGAACGTCTGGCCCAGCTCAAAGAGCCTCACGTCCCTTTGCCCGCGGGCGAAATTGTACTCCACCCTCCGGAGGACCCCGGGCAGGAGCGCCCGCCGAAGGTGCCCCTCCTCGGCTGAAATGGGGTTCGTGAGCCTCACCTCTCCCTCGGACTCCGGAGCGAAGGCCATGGTCTGCGCCTCCAGAAAGCCTTCGGCCACCAGCAGGTCCCGGAGATCGTCCTCGAGCTGAAAGAGAGGGTGGTCGGGGACATTTCCGGGACGGTACGGGCCGAGCTCCTCCGAGAACCTGTCGTAGCCGTAGGTGCGTGCCAACTCCTCAAGGACGTCCACCTCCCTCCGAACATCGTAGCTCCGATACCCGGGAACGACACATCCAGGGTCTCTCCGGAACCATTCCCAAGCCGGAACCCGAGAGGGGTGAGGAGCTCCAGGATCTCCCCCTCTGAGAGCTCGATACCCAGTACTCGCCTGACCCGAGCGGGCCGAAGGGGAACCACCGACCCCGGCCAGGGGCGTGGGCACACATCGAGTACCTCCGAGTCGGGGGTCCCCCCGGCCGTCGCCAGGATGATCTCCACCGCTCGGGACACCGCTCGCTCCATGCCCTCCGGGATCCACCCCCCGCTCGAATCGGTAGCTCGCGTCCGTGGACATGTCCAATTCTCGCCGCGTGGCCCGGACGGACGTCGGACAGAAAAGGGCGCATTCGATCAGAATGTCGGTGGTCTCCTCCGGTCACTTCCGATTCCAGCCCACCCATGACACCGGCAATGGCCACGGGATCCGCCGCGTCACAAATCGCCAGCATATCCGCCCTGAGCCGCCGGCTCTCGCCGTCCAACGTTCGAATCAACTCACCTTCCCTGGCCCGCCGAACCACGATGGTCGACTCCTGGAGCCGCCCGAGGTCGAAAGCGTGAAGGGGCTGGCCCAGCTCCAGGAGCACGTAGTTGGTGGCATCCACCACGTTGTTGATCGGCCTCGAACCCGCCGACGCGAATCCGGGACGCGAGCCAGGCCGGGGACGGTCCCACGGTAACGCCGCGCACCACCGCCCCTAGGTACCGGTGGCAGAGTTCGGGATCCTGGATCTTGACCGTTACGCCCTCAGCCGTCACCTCGTCCGCCCCGGACCTCAGCGTCAAGCTCGGAGGTGAACCACCAGGGATCGACGGCAGGTGCGTCGCCGGAGGAGCCCCGAGGGAGCCAGCTCCCGGGCGATCCCCAGATGGGAAAGGAGATCCCCACGGTTGGCGGTCACCTCCACGTCCAGCCGCCAATCGTCCAGACCCAGAGCCTGAGCCAGACGGGAGACCCGGGAGTGAGATCCTCCGGGAGGGTCATGAGGCCGGAGGCGTCGGGACCCAGGCCAAGCTCGGCTTCGGAGCAGAGCATCCCGCTCGAGGCCACCCCCCGGATCTCCCGCCGATCGATGTCGGCACCATTGGGAAGGCGAGCTCCCACCGGCGCGAAAGGGATACTTCCCATTGGGCCGCACGTTCGGAGCCCCACACACGACCTGGAAGGTCTCCTCGCCCGTGACCACCCGGCACACCGTGAGACTGGTCCGCACCGAGGGTGTGCCTCCAACGCCTCCACTCGGGCCACCAGGAGGGCCTCCAGGCCCGAGGCCAGGGGAAGCACCTCCTCCACGGGGGCGCCGCGGAGCGCCAGGCTCTCGGCCACCTCCTCCGGCGAGAGCTCCAATTCGGGCCGCAGGGCCCGGAGCCAACGATAGGAAACGTTCATGGCTGGGCGAACTGGCTGAGGAAGCGGACGTCGTTCTCGAAGAACACCCGGATGTCCGCGAATGCCGTACTTGAGGGCGGCGATCCGCGCCGGCCCCATGCCGAAGGCGAAGCCGGTGTAGCGCTCGGAGTCGTAGCCGACGTTCTCCAGGACCGCGGGGTCCACCATCCCGGCGCCCATGATCTCCAGCCAGTCCGTCTCCTCGGTGGTGCCGTCCTCGCGGGTGATGACGCGCTTCACGTCCACCTCGGCGCTGGGCTCGGTGAACGGGAAGAACGAAGGCCGGAAGCGCACCTGCGTGCCCGGAGCCCCAGTATCGGCGCGCGAACTCCGCCAGCGTCGCCTTGAAGTCCACGAAGGTGATGCCCTCGTCCACCACCAGCCCCTCGATCTGGAGAAAGGCCGGCGTGTGGGTGGCGTCGGGGGTGTCCCGGCGGTAGACCATCCCGGGCGCGATGATGCGGATGGGGGGCTCGTGCTGCTCCATGGTCCGCATCTGCACCGGCGAGGTGTGGGTGCGGAGCAGCGAGTCCGCCAGGTAGAGGGTGTCGGCCTCGTCGACCGCCGGGTGGTCCAGCGGCGTGTTCAGGGCCACGAAGTTGTACCAGTCCGTCTCCACCTCCGGGCCCCGGGCACGGGTGAAGCCCATGGACCGGAAGATGCCCCAGATCTCGTCCACGACCTGGGTGACGGGATGCCGCCCCCCCCTCCACTCTCCGTCGTCCGGGCATGGAGAGGTCGAGATCTCGAGCGCGTCCTGGCCGACGCCCGCGCTCCGAGGGCACGCCTTGCGGGCTTCCAGCGCCTCCTGAAGCGCGTCTTTCACCCGATTGGCTTCGGCCCCCACCGCCGGGCGTTCCTCCGGGGCCAGGCTGCCCAGCCCCCGCAGGATCCGCGAGACCCGGCCGTCTTTCCGGCCCAGGTACTGGATGCGGAGCTCCTCCAGAGCCTTCGGATCGTCCGCCTTCGGCCGATGCGACCCCAGCGCCTCGGCTTCCAGACTCCGGAGGGCCTCGACCAGCGATTCGTTTCCACTCGTGTTCATTCGCCATTCCTTCGGCCGTTCAAAGGACCCGCTAACCTAAGCCAAAGGGCTCCACGACGAAATCGCCGTGAAGCCCCGGGCCGAAACGGGCATCCGGAGAGGTCAGCTGGCTTTGGCCAGACCCTCCTTGGCCCGTTCGGCCAGGCTGCTAAATGCATCCGGGTCCCGGATCGCCAGATCCGCGAGAGCCTTCCGATTCAGCTCGATCCCGGACCGCTTCAGGCCATTCATGAACCGGGAATACGAGAGATCGTGCTGGCGGGCGGCGGCGTTGATCCGCGTGATCCACAGGGAGCGGAAGTTGCGCTTCTTCTTCTTCCGATCCCGGTAGGCATGCTCCCAACCCTTCTCCACCGCATCCTTGGCCGTGCGATAGAGGTTCTTCCGTCCTCCAAAATATCCCTTCGCCGCCTTGAAGATCTTCTTCTTCCGCTTGTTGCGAGCGGCGGCGTGCGTTGAACGAGGCATGGCTCGGCTCCTCTCTGTCCTAGGACGCCAGCAGGCGCTTGACGCGCTTCTCGTCGGCCTTGGACACCAGACGTGCTGGTCCGCAGGCGTCGCTTCCGCTTCTGGGCCTTCTTCGTCAGGATGTGGCTCTTGTTGGCTCGCATCCGCCGGATCTTCCCCGTTGCGGTCTTGCGCAAGCGCTTCGCCGCGCCCCGATTGGTCTTCATCTTGGGCATGATTAATTCCTTCAGGGGAATTCCCCCCTCATCGCGGCTGACGGACCCGCCGGACACCTCCCGAAGGGGCGCCTCAAGGGGCGTCGCGAAGTGCCTAATTCGTCTTACTTGAGTGGGGCCATGACCATGAACATGACCCTTCCTTCGAAACTTGGCGCCGATTCCACCTTGCCCGACGTCGGACAGGTCCTCCTTGACGCGCTCGAGAACCTCCAGCCCAAGCTCGGAGTGGGTGATCTGGCGACCCCGGAACATCATTGTGAGGCGAACCTTGTTGCCTTCCTCGAGAAACCGACGAGCGTGCCGGGTCTTGAACTCGTAGTCGTGCTCCTCGATGCCGGGCCGGAACTTGACCTCTTTGACCTGGATGTGGTGCTGCTTCTTCTTGGCCTCCCGGGCCGCCCGGGCCTGCTCGTACTTGAACTTCCCGTAGTCCATCAACTTGACCACGGGCGGCCGTGCGTCGGGGGCCACCTCCACCAGGTCCAACCCCGCTGCCTCAGCGCGCTCTCGGGCCTCGTCGATGCTGACGATACCGATCTGCTCGCCCTCATCGCTGATGAGGCGAATGGGGCTGATCCGGATCTGGTCGTTGACTCGGACCTTTTGTTCTTTGATGGGTCAGATCCTCCGTGTCTGTTGTCGGTCGGTCTCCCGCGCGGGCCGATCCCGGGAAAAAAAAGGCCCGGGGTCACCGGGCCGCAGAACGGACGAGGGACCCGAGGCTCCTCGTCTCATCTCCAGACCCGGCGGTGCCCTCCGACGAGGCAGGGACCGAAAGGTGGGGGGAACGCCGGTTCCCCCGCTTCCAGCTATGTCCCCTCAAAGATACCCGATGGCAACAGAGGCAAGCCTACGAGCGGCAGTCACAGACTATTCCACGTGCTGACCCAGGCGCGACCCGGGCGTCGAGCCAGGCGTCAACCCATCGTCAACTCGGCTTCCTGCGAACCTCTTTTACCAGGCGCTCGATGAAGTCGGTCTCGGGACATGATCTCCTGCTTCTTCCCCGCCCCGCGCTTCCTTACCGCAACCGTCCCCGCCTCGGCTTCTCGCTCCCCGATGACCGCCATGTACGGCACCTTCTTGAGCTCGGCGTCCCGAATCCGGTATCCCAGGGTCTCCCTCTCGTAGAGATCCGCCCGGAGGCCGGCGGCCTTGAGGTCTTCGACGAGCTCCCGGGCGCCTCGACCCACTGCTCCGAGATCGGCAGGACCCGCACCTGCTCCGGAGCCAGCCAGAGGGGGAACTCCCCGGCGTAATGCTCGATGAGGCCTCCGACGAAGCGCTCCATGGAGCCCACCAGAACCCGGTGGAGCATGACGGGCCGGTGGGGCTCGTTGTCCTCTCCGACGAACTCCATGTCGAACCGGTCCGGGAGGTTGAAGTCCAGCTGGACCGTAGGGCCCTGCCACTTCCGGCCGATGGCGTCGATGAGCTTGAAGTCCAGCTTGGGGCCGTAGAAGGCCCCTCCGCCCTCGTCCACGTGGAACTCCTTGCCCCGCTCCTCCAGGACCGCGGCCAGAAGTCCTGGGCTTCCTCCCACTCCTCCGGAGAGCCGAGGGCCTTCTCGGGCCGGGTAGCCAGATCAATGGTATATGGATACCCGAAGGTCGGTGAGCATCTCGTCCACCAGATCCAGGAGACGCCCGATCTCGTCGGGCACCTGGTCCGGCGTACAGAAGACATGGGCGTCGTCCTGGGTGAACCCCCGCACCCTGAGCATCCCGTGAAGGACACCGCTCCGCTCGTACCGGTACACCGTGCCGAACTCGGCCATGCGAATGGGCAGGTCCCGGTAGGAGCGCTGCTGGGACTGGTAGATGGCGATGTGCCCCGGGCAGTTCATGGGCTTCGGCCCGGTACCGGGCGCCTTCCACCTCCATGGGCCCGAACATGTTCTCCTTGAAGTTCTCCAGGTGCCCGGAGATCTCGAAGAGCTTCTCGCTCACGATGTGGGGCGTGTAGACCAGGACGTACCCGTGCTTCAGGATCAGCTCCTGCTCGTACTTCTCCACCTCGTGTCGGATTACCGCGCCTTTCGGGTGCCAGAGGATGAGCCCCGGCTCCCACGCGCTGAGTCGGTGGAGAAGAGATCGAGCTGTTTTCCGAGGAGCGGTGGTCCCTCTTCTTGGCCTCTTCCAGCCGCGTGGAGGTGGTCCTCCAGGTCCTTCTTGTCGAAAGAAGGCCGTTCCGTAGATGCGCTGAAGCATCTGGCGGTGCTCGTCCCCTCGCCAGTAGGCTCCGGAGGAAGAGAGCAGCTTGAAGTGCTCGAACCGTCCGGTGGAGGGAAGGTGCGGTCCCCGGCACAGGTCCAGGAACTGGCCGTCCCTGTACACCGTGATCACTTCGTCGTCGGCAAACTCCTCGAGCCGCTCCAGCTTGAGGGGGTCGTCGGCGAAGAGCTCCCGAGCCTCCTCCTTGGTGACCTTCCGGCGCTCGAAGGGGAGGTCTTGCTCCACCACCTCGCCCATCTTGGCTTCGATGCTCTCGAGATCTTCTGGGGTGAAGGGCTCGGGAACGTCGAAATCGTAATAGAAGCCCTCGTCGATGGCCGGCCCGAATCCGATGCCGGCGGTGGGGACCAGCTCCCTCACAGCCGTGGCCAGCACGTGGGCCGCGGAGTGTCGCAGGAGGGTCAGGGCCTCCGGGTCCCGTGAAGTGAGGATGCGAATCTCCCCGTCGGCCTCCAGAGGATGCATGAGGTCCACGAGCCGGCCGTCGATCTCGGCACCCAGCGCTGCCTTGGCCAGTCCCGGGCCGATTCTGGCGGCCACTTCTCCCACCGTGGAGCCCCTGGGGACCTCCAGGTTGGAGCCGTCGGGGAGGATCAGTCGAATGTTGTCGCCTTCAGCCATGGTTCTGGTGTCCGTGTCTCGCGTGCGTGGACGATTGGCTCCTGGGTGCACAAGAAGGGCGCGGCCCCTGGACTCGCCGGAGGCCGCGCCGTTCTTTCTGTCTCGAAACTTCGGAATCACAGAGGACGGACGGCTCCCGGCCCGGCGGTGCGGGTCCGGAGCAGGATCGTCGTCGTCTCGAAGACCGAAATCATGGATCTATGTCCGTTCGGGTTCTTTCCTCAGAGGCTAACCCACGACCTCACGGGGGTCAATCCCCGGCGCCCTCGTCTTCCAAGGCCCACAACAGGAACGGTCCCGCCCCGCTTGCGCGGGACGGGACCAGGTCCGGAGCCCGGGGCTTGGATCAGTACCCCGGATTCTGCACCAGGTTCGGAGCCGTGTCCAGCTCGCCCTGGGGAATGGGCCAGAGGGTGAACCGGGAATCGGTCAAGGTCGGGAGGACCTCCACCGCCCGGCCCGTGCGAACGAGGTCGAACCATCGATCCCCCTCGAAGGCCAGCTCCAAGCGCCTCTCCAGGAGGATGGCGTCGATGACATCCTGCTGGTTGTTGTTGAGATCAGCGCTGAGGCTGTAGCCGGGGACCCCCGCCCGGGTTCTCACCATGTTCACGTACTGAACGGCCAGAGCCAGGTTCGAAGCTCCCCCTGCCGGGCGAGGGACTCGGCGAGCGTGAGGAGAACCTCGGCGTAGCGCATGGCATAGAAATCCTCCGTGCCGGTGGTGGTTGGAAACTTGGTCACCTCGATGTCGTTTCCGTCCACCGCTCCGAAGTCCCACGCGAATCGCGCATCGTCCGGAGAGTACGCGTTATAGATGCTCTGGGTGGCCCCCACCTCGAACCGACCCGCGAACTGGTAGTAGAAGCCGTAGTTGTTGAAGTCGGACGCCGTGAAGGTCACCTGGAAGACCGACTCGTTCGTCTGCGGCAGGTCGGGAGGGAAGAGGGAACTGTAGACCGGCGCGAGGCCGTAGTCTCCACTGTTCACGAGCTCCAGGGCATTGCTCTGGGCCGCCGCCCAGTTCCCGAGGTAGAGGTTCACCTTGGCCTGCATGGCGTCCACGAACCCCGGCGTCGTCGACGTGCGGTCGTCATTCGCGGCTCCCGCCGTCTGGAAGAGCTGCTCGGCGGTGCCCAGGTCGTCCAGGATCTGGGCGTAGACGTCGGCTACGGGCGTCCGGGCGACCTGAGCCGCTTCATCAAGGCTCAGTGGCGCCAGAATCAGCGGCACGTCACCCCACGCCCTCACCAGGTTGAAGTAATGGAGGGCCCGGAGCGCATAGGCCTGGGCCAGGATCCCGTCGGCCACGGCCGCATCGACCCCTTCGAGCTGGGGGACCTTCTCGATGAGGATGTTGACACGGTAGATGCCTCGGTAGATGGCGGTCCAGATGCCGTCGAGGGTGACGTTCTCGGGAAGCAGCTGGTGCCGGTCCGCCTGGGCGTAGGTTTGAAAGGTCCCTGTATGCTCCGAATTGTCGGCCATGAGGTCGCCGTAAAGGAAGTAGTCACCGCCGTAGTAGTTCCCATCCTCCAAGGCGGAATAGGCCCCATACAGAGCGTCCTGGGCCGTGGCGGCGTTGGTGATCGCCGTGCTCTCGTCGATCTGGTCCACGGGATGCAGATCCAGCAGGTCACCCGAGCAAGCGCCCAGGGCAAAAACGAGGAACGCGGCCGGAGCGATTCTCAGCATCTTCATGGTCTGTTCTCCTTTCCGCGCTCTAGAAAACGGCCTGAAAGCCGAAGGTGATCGTGCGCGCCAATGGATAGGCGTAGAAGTCCGTCCCCAGCGCGGCGGATACGTTGGATCCGAAGCTGTTCACGTCGGGGTTGTATCCGAAGTAGCTCGTCCAGGTATTCAGGTTCTTGCCCGTGGCGTAGACACGGGCGCTCTGGGCCCTGAACAGCTCGGCCACCCTCGTCGGGAGGTTGTAGCCTAACGTCACCTCCTGGAGCCGGATGTAGGAGCCGTCCGACACGTAGCGACTGGAGTTCACCAGGCCCCCGGTGTCGCCATAGAAGAAGCTGGGTCGAGGGATGTTCGTCTTGTCTCCGGGCTGCTTCCAGTAGTTCGAGACGAAGGCGAACTTGTTGTCGTAGAAGTAGCCGCCGTCGTCGGCGTACTCGCGAATCCCGTTGTAGATGTCGGCGCCCTGGCTGAACTGCAGGAAGGCGCTGAGGTCGAAGCCCTTCCACGAAAGGGTGTTCCTGAAGCCCCCGAAATAGTCGGGATGGGGGTCGCCCACGATCATCCGGTCTTCGGCGGTGGGATCGGTCGTGGTGCCGATCACGTTACCCAGGGAGTCCAGGTCCGTGAATTCCGCAACGCCGTTGTCGGGGTTCACGCGCTCGTAGCGAATCAGGTAGAAGGCACCCAGGGGCTGCCCCACCTCCACGCGGTTCACGAAACCGGCCAGGAACGGCTCGTTGTCGCCTGCCAGGGCGGTGACCTTGTTGGAGTTGTGGGAGATGTTGAACTGGCTGGTCCAGGACAGCCCGCCCGCCGTGCCAGGCTGCAGGTTGACCGTGTTGACGCTCAGCTCCCAGCCTGTGTTCTGGATGGAGCCGACATTGTCCAGCACCGACGTGAACCCGCTGGTCGATGTCACCGGTCGGTTGAGGAGCAGGTCCTCGGTAGACTTTCTGTAGGCGTCGAAGATGAAGCCGAGGCGGTCGTCCAGCACGGCCAGGTCGGCCCCAACGTCCCACTCGTGGGTGCGCTCCCACTTCAGCTTCGCATTGGGGAGGTTGCTGGGAGCGACGCCGGGGATCGTCCCATAGTTGGCACTCCCATAGAGGCCCAGATAGCCGAAGTCACCGATGGCCTCGTTGCCGGTGACACCGTAGCTGGCGCGCAAACGGAGGTCGCTGATCAGGCCCACGTTGCTCATGAAGGGCTCCTGGGAGACCGCCCAGGCCACGGAGGCCGAGGGGAACCAGCCATACTTGTTGTCCGGGCCGAAGCGGGAGGAGCCGTCGGCGCGGATGCTCGCGTTGACCACGTACTTCTGGGCGTACGTGTAGTTACCGCGGGCGAAGTAGGAGATCAGGTTGTTCTTGCCCTGGGTGCCACCCACGGTCAGGGGCTGGGCGGCGTTGTTGGGATAGTGCAGGTCGGGACTGGTGAACTTCTCGCCATCGAGGAAGCTGTTGTCCGGGTATTCTCTTCCAGACTTCCCCCCGCAGCGAGGGACATCTCGGGGCTGTCACACGGAGTGGAAATCACCGGTGAAGAAGCCCTCCAGCAGGTACCGGCGAGCCTCCGTGTTTACCGATGGCGGCGTACGCCGTCGACCCCTGCCGCGTACGTCTTGTGCACCAGGGGAGAGTCGTACTCGTACTCTCCGAGCTGGAGGAAGTCGAACCCGGCCCTCCCCGAGGCCCGGAGCCAATTCGTCAGGGCGTAGTCGGCATTCAGGCATCCCGAAGGAACGGAGCGTCCTCGCCTCGATCTTGTTCAGCTTGCCCACCGCCAACGGGTTGGAGTAGGTCGGCGCCCCGTAGGAGTAGATCGCCGTCCGGGTTGTAGACGGAACGACGGGCTGGTTGGCGATGGCGTTCGCGATAGGGCTAACGATGCTGTTATCGGCCGAGATACGGGCGTTGACCTCCTGGGCCAGGCTGAGGGAGGCGGAAATGCTCAGCCGGTCCGTCGCCTCGAAGTCCAGGTTCGTTCTCCCCGATCCGCGATTGTAGGCCGACCCCAGCACGATGCCCGACTGATCGAAGTAGGTTCCCGAGAGGTAGTACTTGATGCGATCGCTACCGCCGCTCATGGAGAGCTGCGTGGTGTTGATGGGAGCGGTCCTGAGGACCGCGTCCTGCCAGTTCGTGCTCACCCCTGGGACCACGAAATCCAGGTAATAGTCGACGTCGTCCTGGGTGCCCCCGTCGAACAGGATGGCATCGGTAAGGTACTGGGTGTACTGGTCCGCATTCATCATGTCGAGGCGCTTCGACGCCTCCTGCCAACCCGCGGAGAAGTTGATCGTCATCCGCGGAGCCGCGGAGGAAGTCCCCCGCTTCGTGGTGATCAGAATCACGCCGTTGGAGCCCCGGGATCCGTAGATCGCCGCAGCGGAGGCGTCTTTGAGGACGGCGATGGACTCGATGTCCCCCGGGGTGAGAGAGGTGACGGCGGAGAGATCCTGGCCGTTGGCGCCGATCTGGGAGTAGTCTCCCCGCAGGATGGGCACCCCGTCCACCACGTAGAGGGGCTGGTTGCTGGCGCTGATGGAGGCCGAGCCCCGGATCCGCACCGTCATGCCGACGCCCGGGTTACCGGCGTTCTCGGTGACCTGGAGGCCGGCCGCGTTGCCCTTGAGTAGAGCGTCCAGGCTCGCCACGGCCGGGTGCTGGAGGTCCTGGGACTTCACGGTGGAGATCGACGTGCTCACTTCCCGCCGGCTCTGCTGGGCATAGCCGGTGGCAACGATCTCCTCGAGCTCGATGGCCGTGACCCCCATCTGGAAGTCCACGTTCATCGAGCCCCCGGGGGGAACGTCTAGAACCCTGGACTCCGCCGAGTAGCCGAGGAACTCCACCCGGAGCTCGACGCGTCCGGCAGGGACGTCCGAGAGAAGGAAGGCGCCCTCGTTGTTGGAGAGGGTGCCCACGTTGGTTCCGCGAATGTAGACCTGAGCGCCGGAGATCGGCTGCCCGGTCTGGGCATCCGTCACCGTCCCTCGAATCACTCCCGTCTGCTGGGCCGAAAGGCCCGGCGGGCTGATGAAGGCGGCGAGGAGCAAGAGTGCCCCCAGAGCCACAGTAGAAGACGATCGTTTTCTCATAACCAATGCCTCCTGAGACCTCGAGTTTGTGCCTTGTGGCCCGGATGACCGCCGGGGCCACGTCCGGGTCACCACCGGAAGCCTTCGTTTGTTCCCACCGATCGGTGGACTCCCACACATGAATGCGTCGGGGGGCGGCGTCCGAACGCAAAGACACCCCGGGGGCCTGGTCCGGCCCATGGGGTGCCTCCCTTCGACGACGTCCCGCCGCGGACGGGCGGGTGTGTACCGATTTCTTACGTGGGCAGTCCAGCATGGTTACAGCGCTCACCGGCGACCCGTGGGGATTGGTTCCTTGGGAGGCCCCTTCCAGAAAGGGCTTTCCTTGAGAGAAACGTTCGAGCAGCCCGAGAGGACGCCGCAGCGGAGAGCCCGGGAAAAGACTTGGGCCCGCGGCGGTATAGGTACCGCCGCGGGCCCGGATCCTTCCTCGAGACAGCGTTCTGCCGCCGTCCCGGTCCGGTGATCAGTACATGCCGCCCATTCCACCACCGGGCATGGGAGGTGCCTTCTCCTCCTCAGGCTTCTCCACCACGACCGCCTCCGTGGTCAGGAGGAGGCCGGCGATGGAGGCCGCGTTCTGGAGGGCGGTGCGGACCACCTTGGTGGGATCGATCACGCCGGCTTCAACCAAGTCCTCATAGGCGTCGGTCTGGGCGTTGTAGCCGAAGTTCGCATTCTTATTCTCGCGAACCTTCTCTACCACGATGGAGCCCTCGGCCCCGGCATTGAAGCTGATCTGCCGAAGGGGGTGCTCCAGGGAGCGACGAAGAATCTCCGACGCCGATCTGCTCGTCCTCCCGCTCCAGCTTCAACGCGTCCAGAGCCTTCTGGGCCCGGAGAAGCGCCACCCCACCTCCGGGGACAATGCCCTCCTCCACCGCGGCTCGCGTCGCGTGGAGCGCATCCTCGACGAGGGCCTTCTTCTCCTTCATCTCGGTCTCGGTGGGGGCCCCCACGTTGATGACCGCCACGCCCCCGGCCAGCTTGGCCAGGCGCTCCTGGAGCTTCTCCCGGTCGTAATCGGAGGTGCTCTTGTCGACGGCGACTTTGATCTCCTCGATGCGCCCCTGGATCTTCTCTTCCTCGCCGGCCCCATCCACGAGCGTCGTGTTGTCCTTGTCGATGACGACACGCTTGGCCTGACCCAGGTCACTCACCACCGCGTTCTCGAGCTTGAAGCCGACTTCCTCGGAGATGACCTGGCCACCGGTGAGGACCGCGATGTCCTGGAGCATGGCCTTGCGCCGGTCGCCGAAGCCCGGAGCCTTCACGGCGCAGACCTTCAGCGTGCCCCTGAGCTTGTTCACCACCAGGGTGGCCAGGGCCTCGCCTTCCACGTCCTCCGCGATGATCAGGAGGGGCTTGCCCATCTGGGCGACCTTCTCCAGGATCGGGAGGAGGTCCTTCATGGAGGAGATCTTCTTGTCGTGGATGAGGATCATGGCCTCTTCGAGGACCGCCTCCATCCTCTCCGGATCGGTCACGAAGTAGGGGGACAGGTAGCCTCGGTCGAACTGCATTCCCTCGACGGTCTCCAGGGTGGTCTCGAGGCCCTTGGCCTCCTCCACCGTGATGACGCCGTCCTTGCCCGACCTTCTCCATGGCGTCCGCGATGAGATTCCCGATCTCCGTGTCGTTGTTGGCGGAGATGGTGCCGACCTGGGCGATCTCCTTCTTGCCCTTGGTCTCCATGGAGAGCCTCTTCAGCTCCTCCACCACCGCCCCCACGGCCTTGTCGATTCCCCGGCGAATCCCCATAGGGTTCGTGCCCGCCGTGACGTTCTTCAGGCCCTCACCGAAGATGGCCTGGGCCAGGACCGTGGCGGTCGTGGTCCCGTCACCCGCCACGTCGGAGGTCTTGGTGGCCACTTCCTTCACCATCTGGGCGCCCATGTTCTCGATGGGGTCCTCCAGCTCGATCTCCTTGGCCACCGACACGCCGTCCTTGGTGACGGTGGGAGAGCCGAACTTGCGATCCAGAACCACGTTGCGGCCCTTGGGACCCAGGGTGACCTTCACTGCCCTCGCGAGCTTGTCCACGCCGGCCTTGAGCTGGGCGCGGGCCTCCACATCGAATCCGAGTTCCTTCGCTGCCATCTGCGAATCTCCTTCGCTGTAGTCGTCGTTCGTGAATCCCGGCTAGTTGATGACGGCCAGAATGTCGGACTCCCGGAGGATCAGATACTCCTCCCCGTCCACACTGACCTCGGTCCCGCTGTACTTCCCGTACAGGACCCGCTGGCCCACCTTCACGTCGGGCTCGACCCGCGTGCCCTCGTCGGAGAGCTTGCCAGGGCCCACGGCGATGATGGTGCCCTGCTGCGGCTTCTCCTTTGCCGTGTCGGGGATGTAGAGACCCCCCCTCATCTGCTCCGTCTCCTCCAGGGCCTGCACGACGACCCGATCCGCCAGAGGTTGGATCTTGTCCTTGGCACCCGCCATAATGACTCCTCCGTGCTTGAAACAACATTGATTTGCAGGGAATTCGGGGAACTGTTAGCACTCGTCTTGCGAGAGTGCTAACAAGCCTGGAGGGAATATATCTGAGGCTTGAAAGGAGTCAATACCGGGAGACGGCTCCAGCACGGGGAGGCCGGGATCGGCGAGAAGCTCGGCTCCGGCACGGGGAGGCCGGGATCGGCGAGAAGCTCGGCTCCGGCACGGGGAGGCCGGGACCGGCGCGAGGGCTCAGCTTCCGTCGCTGACGATGGCGTCCATGCGAGCGACCCCGTCCAGGCCGACGATGGCTCGAACCACCTCCGGTGCCAGATCCACCGGAAACCAGAACCCCAGCTTTCGGAGAGTCCTGAAGGCGGCGTCGGCCTCGGCGTAGGCGCGCTCCAGGACCGCCCGCGCAGACCTCCGGAACGTTGCCTCCACCATTCCCTCCCCCACGGGGGTCCCATCCCACAGCCCGCGCAGGGCCTCCCGCTCCTCCGGACGCCCGTGATGGTGGATCTGGGAAACCAGGAGGTTGTGGCTCCTGCGCCCCAGGTCGAACTCGAAATCCGTCAGGTCATCCACGATCTGGAAGGCCGTACCGAGCTGCGCGATGGCTGGCTCCGCAGCCTTCACCGCATCTCCAACTTCGCCGGACTCCAGGAGACCCGGAGCCACGAACGCCAGGCCGAACAGAGCTCCTCCCCGGACTTCATGCACCCGCTCCACCATGGCCTCGGGGGTCGGAATCTCCTCGACGCCCCCCTCTTCCGATCCCTCCAGCTCGCCGATCTCCGCCATCCGGTCCAGAAGACCCCTGAGGACAGTGTGGGTGTCACCATCCGAGAGAACGCCGGACTCGGCCGCTCGGTCGCAAGTGCGCCGGATGAGGCGCTCGAAGCTCATGAGCTGGAGGATTGAGAGGAACCGCGGGCCCGAGGACTCCGCCAACGGAAGGAGGCTCTTTGCCTGGTCGTCGAAGATGTTGTCGGCAGCAGTGATGGTTCCCTTGATGCAGAAGTTCAGCTCGGTATAGAAATTCAGCCTCGCGGACGCCACACCCAGCGTCTCGAACAGAGAGCGGAAGAGAATCAGGAAGAAGTATTCCTGGAGAAAAGACAGACCTTCCTCGGATCGCGAGCTCCCGGAGACCGGCACACTCCGGCCCGGCACGAGGAATCGCTCGTCGAGGAGGCTCTCCAGGTCCTCATAGAGAACATTGACCGCCCGGGCCTGGGCCTCCATGGCCGGCGCGAGGCGCCTCCAGATACCCTCCTCCTCGAGCAGCCGGACTGCCTCCGGCGACCGGAATACCGGCGAAAGCGTCATGATCCTCCCGTACCTCCTTGTGTGCTCCGCGAGCCAGGCGAATGTAGCCCGGATCCGGCCTACTTGGCCATATACTCCCCGGCAAAGAAGAGGCCCTGCAAGGTCAGGAAGGGCTCCACCTTCTCCACCGTTCTACAGTGGGGAGACAGGAGCCCTGCATACCCACCCGTGGCCACCACCAGGGCCTCGGGCCTCTTCCACTCGGACTTGATGCGGGCCACCGTGCCGTCGATCGCGTCCACTGTGGAGAAGAACACGCCACTCTGCATACACGCCTCCGTTCTCCGGCCGATCACGCTGGGCGGCGGACGAAACTCCACTCGCGGAAGCTTCGCGGCCCTGTGGCCCAACCATTCCAAACCTACCTGGACGCCGGGGGCTATGACCCCTCCCACAAAGACCCCCTCGCCACTGATGCAGTCGAAGGTCGTAGCCGTCCCCAGGTCGACCGCGATGGTGTCCCTTTTGTAGAGCATCTTGGCCGCCAGCGTGTTCACGATCCGGTCCGCGCCCACCGTTTTGGGTTCGTCCACGTCCAGCACGACGGGGAGGTCCCCTCCTGGCTCGACGTTGAAGACGGGCCCCGAGAGCATCCCCTCCAGGGCTGTCCGAACCCGATCCGTGACCGACGGCACCACGGACCCGAGTACTCCTCTCGTCACATCCGCGGGATGGAATCCTCGGCGCTCCAGCAGCGCAAAGATCAGATGGTCGAATTCGTCGGCGGTTCTCCCCCGGACCGTGCTCAGCCGCCAGTGGGTCACCACCCCCCCGGATTCGGCGTCCATCAGACCCATGACGGTCTCGGTATTCCCGATATCCACCACGAGGTGCATGTCTTTATCTCCTTGGGATGATGTCACTTAGATATCGTTACATACGAACGACCCTCAGAGACAGGTCGGCCGAGGGAGCCGAGTGGGTCAGTGCCCCCACACTGATATAGTCCACTCCCGTATCGGCCACGGCGCTAACGTTCGCCAGGCTCACGTTGCCCGACGCCTCGAGGCGGGGACGGCCCTCCCCGATCCTCTTCGTCCGCTGGACCGCCCGGGTCATGGCGTCCAGGCTCATGTTGTCCAGGAGAATCCGGTCCAGGCCCAGGGCCAGGGCCTCCTCCAGCTCCTCCAGCGTGCTCACCTCCAGCTCCACGAGCATCCCTCGACCGTTGTTCTTCCCGCGCACCCGTGCGACGGCTTCCTGCACGCCTCCCGCCGCTGCCAGGTGATTGTCCTTGATCAAGACCATGTCGTAGAGCCCTCGCCGGTGATTCTCTCCCCCCCCCGCCCGCACAGCCTCCTTCTCCAGAGCTCGCCAGCCCGGCGTGGTCTTCCGGGTATCGAGGATCACCGCCCCCGTCCCCTCCACCGCCTCCACGTACTTCCTGGTGAGGGTGGCGATTCCCGAGAGGCGCCCCAGAAAGTTCAAAGCCGTTCTCTCCCCGGTGAGAATGCCGCGAAGAGGCCCTTCGACGGTCATGAGCACGGCCCCCCTTTCCAGACGTTCCCCGTCGGGCGCGGTGGCGCCGACCTGGAGCCGGGGATCCACCCGGCCGAAGACCTGCGAGGCGATCCGCACGCCCGCCGCGACCACGGCCTCCTTGGCCACCACCCGGGCCTGTCCAAGGGCATCGGCGTCCACCGTCCACAACGTGGTCCAATCCCCCGGACCCACGTCCTCCTCCAGAGCGGCCCCGATCAGGAGGTCCAGGCTCACGTTCGACCTTTCCGGCATCTCCTCACCCCCTCGAGAACAGGTAGAGAAGGAAGAGACCCCCAGCCGCCCAGCAATAGGGTCCAAAGCGGTGAAAGGACTTCTGCTTCAGCATGCGGACGAAGATCCAGATCGCCAGGACACCCACTATGGCTGCCGTGGCGCTCCCCAGGAGGAGCGCGCCGGTCTCGCTCCGGATCCCGCCCTCCCAGAGGGTGGGGAGCTCCAGGGCTGCCGCGCCCAGAATCGCGGGGACGGCCATGAGAAAGGAAAAGGCCGCCGCCTCTTCCGCCTCGATCCCGAGCCAGAGGGCCGTGACCACGGTCGCCCCCGACCGGGAGATTCCCGGAACGAGTGCCAAGCTCTGAGCCAGGCCGATGATGAGAGCATCCACGGGCCCCGGCCTCCGGGCCGGATTCCTTCGAAGGGCCCATCGGGCCGTCCAGAGGAAGGTCCCGGTTACCAGGAGCGACAAGCCCACCACCACTGGCCGATCGAAGAGGGCCTCCACGATGGAACCGAACCCCAGGCCGATGGCCGCCGCAGGAAGCGTGGCCAGGACCAGCATTCCCAGGTACCTCCAAGCCGAGGGGTCCAGGCGGAGGCCTCCCACCACCAGGGAGCCGGCGCGGCCTCGGTAGACCATGAGGACCGAGAGGAGGGTGGCCACGTGCAGGGCGACCTCGAATCCCACGCCGGGCACACGGACTCCAAGCAGGGTCTCCCCGATCACGAGGTGCCCGGAGCTGGAAACGGGCAGAAACTCGGTAGCTCCCTGGATGAGACCGAGGACGAACGCGTCGAGAACGCTCATGACCCGCGCCCCCTATCCCATCGCCATGGGCTGCTCATTGCCGAACTCCCCGTTGAGGACGTCCCGGTACAGACGCTCGTACCGAGGAATCACGAGGTCACTCGAGAAGCGTTGCACGGCGTCCTCCCGGGCCGACCCGCTCACCCGATTCCACAGGAGCTCGTCCCTCAGCAACGCCACCCCTGCCTCGGCCATCTCCTCCACCGCACCCAAGGGAAAGAGGAAACCCGTCTCACCGTGCACCACCACCTCGGGGAGCCCCCCCATGTTCGTGGCGATGACCGGGGTCCCGCACGCCAGGGCCTCCAGGGCCGAGAGACCGAAGGACTCGTTCCGGCTGGGCAGAAGGAAGAGATCGGCACAGGCCAGGAGCTCGTCCACCGACGCATGCTTCCCCAGAAAGAGGACCCGTTGCCCCACCCCCAGCTCCTCCGCCCGCTCCACCGCTCGTGGCCGCTCGGGCCCATCACCCACGAGCACGAGCCGGCTGGGGACGTCCTGGGCGATCCGGGCAAAGATCTCCACGACATCGGTAATCCGCTTCACCGGGCGGAAGTTGGAGATGTGCATGACGATCTTTTCCCCCTGGGGAGCCAGAGTCCCTCGGTGGCAGGGCTTCTTGTCCCTCCGGTACACGCGGGGGTCGATGAAATTCGGAATGACCCGGATTCTTTCCGGGGGCACGCCGAAGTCTTCCACCGTCCTCCGCTTGAGGAACTGGGAGACGCTGGTGAGGCCCTGGGATTGAAGGATCGAGAACTGGGTAATGGCCTGGAACGACGGGTGCAGGCCCACCAGGGTAATGTCGGTCCCGTGGAGGGTGGTGATGATCTTCAGGTCCCGCTCCCCCCTGAGCATCTCCCCGGCGATCCAGGCCGATGTCGCGTGGGGAATGGCGTAATGCACGTGAATCAGGTCCAATGCCTGCTTGACGGCCGTGTCGTGAATCGCCACGGCGAGGGCCAGAGAATAGGGGGGGTGCTCGAAGAGTGGGTACTGATCCATCTCCACTTCGTGGAAGAAGATCCGCTCCCGAAACCGATCCAGGCGAAAAGGCTGGGCGTAGGAGATGAAATGCACTTCGTGGCCCCGGTCGGCGAGGGCCAGGCCCAGCTCCGTGGCAATGGCCCCCGACCCGCCGTATGTGGGATAACAGGTGATCCCGATCTTCATGTTTCCCCAGCCTCCTCCGCGGTTCGCTGTTCCTGCGTCATGGCGTGCCATCGTGGCCCTGGGGCCCGACGTCGGCGCCTGAGCCGGGCCGCCACGCACCCACCACCTCCTCCGCCAGGACCTCCGGTGCCCTCGTGCCGTCCAGAACCAGGGCGCCGGGCGGCAACTGGTTCCGGTACCAGGTGCTCTGGCGCCGTGCATACCTGCGATGAGACCGGCGGATGGCGTCCACCGCCTCTTCCAGACTCCATCGTCCCTCGAGGTAGCCGACGACTTCACGGTACCCCGCCCCGGTAAGCCCGGGGGCCTCGGGCCCGTAGCCCGCTTCCAGGAGTCCCTGCACCTCCTCCACCAGCCCCTCTCCAACCATGACCTCCACCCTGCGGTTGATCCTCTCGTATAGGACCGCCCGCGGGAGCTCCAGGAGCACCACCCTTCCCTCGACAGGGTTGGCCGAGGCCCGCGCTCGACGGTGCCACCACGAGAGTGAGTGACCCGTGAGGAGCGCCATCTCCACCGTCCTCGCCCACCGGTGGCGGTCTCCCTCCGAGGCCGTCCGGTCCCGTTGCGGATCCAGACGCCTCGCCCAGGCCCGCAGATCTTCCGCCTCCAGGCGGTTCAGGAAGTGCCGGAGCCGCTCCCTCCGCTCCCGGTCCATCGGAGGCTCGGAGAACAACGGCTGCATGAGGGCCCGGAGGAAGAACCCGGTGCCCCCCACAAGCAGGGGGACCCGGGCCCGGGCATTGATATCCCGGATCCACCCCCGCGCGTCCCGCGCGAACTGGCCCGCCGAGTAGCGCTCGTCCGGGTCCCGAAGATCGAGTCCGTGATGCCTGAGGCGAGCCCGATCCCGCAGCGACACTTTTCCCGTGCCGATGTCCATGCCCCGGTACACCTGCCGGGAATCCATGGAGACGATCTCCACGCCCATCATCATCCCGATGCCCAGCGACAGACTCGTCTTCCCAGAAGCCGTGGGGCCCACCAGGGCCAGGAAAGGGGGACGTCCATCCCCGCTACACCTGCCCAGGCCCCGCCGCTGGTCGCTCATCTGGCCCCTCAATGGCGTCCGAACTTTCGCTCCAGCTCGTCTTTGCTCAGGCGAACGATGGTGGGGCGTCCGTGAACATCGTGGAAGGGCAGCTCGGTGGCGAAGAGAGCGTCGAAGAGCTCCGCCATCTCGTCGTGTGTCAGTCGCTGACCGGCCTTGATGGCGCCCTTGCAGGCGAACGTCATGGCAATGCGCTCGTGCTGGTTCTTGGCTGCACGGACCAGCTCCGATCCCTCCGCCAGCTCCTGCATCATCTCCCGGAAGCAGCGTTCGGGGTCGAAGTAGGGGTGGGGGTTCGGGACGGACTGGAGGACCACCGTGTCGCCACCGAACTCCTCCACCTCGAACCCGGCCCGGGAGAGGATTCCCTTCAGTGCCGATACCTCCGCCAGCTCCGAGGGAGAGAGGCGGATGGTCAACGGAAAGAGGAGCCGCTGCCCCTCCTCGCCTCCCTCCTGGAAGGCACCCATGAGCCGCTGGAAGAGCACCCGTTCGTGCGCCGAGTGTTGGTCGATGATCAGGAGTCCCTCCCGAGTCTCGGCAAGAACATACGTGTTCAGCACCTGCCAGAGGCGGGGGCGGCCCTGCTGGAGCGGGACCGCAAGTCCCGGTTCCGTCTCACCGGCGACCTCCTCCGCCGAGTCCTCAGCCGCATCCGGAAGCCCCGAAAGGAAGAGGGCCATCTGGGCCTCTTCCGCCCTCCTCCCGCCCTGCCCTGCCTCTCGTGGCGAGCCTCCATGCCGGCCCACTCCCCTGCCCTCGTGAACCGCCATGGGGGGAGGCGTGAGCTGAGAATCCAGGCTCGCCCCACTCTCGGCACCTGCCAGAGAACTGCGGACCGCCTCCTCTACGACGGCCTCCACTTCCCCTGGATTCCGGAACCGGACCTCCAGCTTCGTGGGATGCACGTTCACGTCCACGGCTGCATCCCGAACCTGGAGATACAGGAAGAGCCATGGACGCTGGCCGCGGGATGTCGTGGTGCGGTATCCTCGGTCCGCGGCCCGGAGCACACTCCGGTCCCGAAAGGGTCGGCCATTCACGAACAGGTAGGCACGGCGGAATCCCGGCCGGGCCGCATCGGGCCGCTGGATCAGGCCGCGAAGACGCAGATCTCCGCCCTCACCCGCGGCTGGAAGGAGAGAGGAGGCTTCCTCCGGACCCCAGAGGTCCACGACGCGCGCAACCACGTTCTTGACCCCGGGGAGCTCGAGAAGCAGCCGGCCCCCGGAAACGAGGGAGAAGGCCACGGATGGATTGGCCAGGGCCAAGGCGACCATGGCCTCGCTGATGGCCCGGGTTTCCGAGGCCGCCGACTTGAGGAATTTCCTCCGCGCAGGAGCGTTGAAGAAGAGCGTACGGACGTCCACCGTTGTGCCGGGCCGACGCGGGAAGTCGGCCACGGACACGATCCGGCCCGCTTCGGCCTGCACCACAGTTCCCACTTCGTCGTCCGCGTCGGCGGTTTCCAGTCTCAACCGTGCCACGGCTGCCACTGAGGGAAGTGCCTCTCCCCTGAACCCGAACGTGGCGATCCGGGCAAGATCCCCGGCCGCCTGGATCTTGCTGGTCGCGTGCCTGTCCAGGGAGAGGAGGGCATCTTCCCTCCCCATCCCCACGCCGTCGTCGGAGACCCTTATCCTCTGCTTGCCTCCACCGTCGACCTGGACCTGGATGGAGCTCGCCCCCGCGTCCAGGGCGTTCTCCACCAGTTCCTTGACCACGGAAGCAGGGCGTTCCACCACCTCGCCTGCGGCAATCTGATTCGCTACCGCGTCGGGGAGAATGTGAATGCGTCGGGCCATGGACGAGCTGGATCCTGGGGGCTGAAGGCTCGGAGATTCAGACTCTGAGGCTGAAGAAACGGATGGCGTTCCGGAAGGTGTACCCCGCCACTTCCGTGGGGTCCTCCCCGCGGAGCATAGCCACCCCATCGGCAACCTTCGGTACAAAGGCGGGCTCGTTCCGGCGACCCCGGTGAGGAACGGGCGCCAGATAGGGAGCGTCGGTCTCGACCATGAGGCGGTCCTTGGGCACTCTCCGGAGGAGCTCCCGCCCGTCGTACTTCTTGAAGGTGACGATCCCCGCGAAGGAGACCATCCAACCCGTGGAGAGCGCAGCCTCCAGGAGGTCCTCGCCGCCGGTGAAGCAATGCAGGACGCCCCGGACCCGGGTGCCCAGCTCCCGGAGAATTCCGGCCATGAGCTCGTCGGCATTTCGGGAGTGGACGATCACCGGCAGATCCAGCTCCATCGCCAGGGCGACCTGGTCCCTGAACAGCTTCTCCTGCACCTCCCGAGGCGAGTGGTCGTAGTAGAAGTCGAGGCCCGTCTCGCCCACGGCGACGATCCTGGGATGGGTCCGGGCCAGGTGCCGCACGGCATCCAGGTCGGCCGGTTCGGCTCCTGCGGCCTCGTGGGGATGGACTCCCACCGCTCCCCAGAGCTCCGGCAACTCCGGGTGGGCCTGGGACCACTCCGTCAGCTCCACCACCCCCTCCGAGTCGGCTCGGTCCGAGGCCACGGTGAGAATGCGATCCACCCCCGCCTCCCGGGCCTTCCGCAACGTCTCGGCGCGGTCGGCCTCGAATTGGTCGTCGGTAAGGTGGCAATGACTATCGAAGTACATGGCGGTCGAGGCCGGGCACCGGCCCCATGGTCCGGAGGAGAAGAGGAACCGGGCCGCCCTCTGCCGGAGAGGACGGCCCGGGACGCCTCAGACGGGGATCGCCGCCCCCCGGCGCTTCCTTCTGTCCTTCTCCCGGGAGTCACCCGTGCCCCAGCGCTTCTGGATCTCCAGAAGCGCTGGAGAAGCCACGAAGATCGAGGAGTAGGTCCCCACCACCACACCGAGGATCAGGACCAGGGTGAAGTCCCGGATCACCGCACCGCCCAGGAGCAATAGCGCCAGGAGCACGGCCACGGTGGTCCCCGAGGTCAGCACCGTCCTGGGAAGGGTCTCGTTGATAGACCGGTCCAGCAGGGTGGCCGGATCCTCCTTCCGGCCGCCCTTCTTGCCCAGGTTCTCCCGAATCCTGTCGAACACCACGATGGTGTCGTTCAGCGAGTACCCCACGATGGTCAGGATGGCCGCAACGGTGGGAAGCGCGATTTCCACCCTGAAGAGGGCCAGGAAGCCGAGGGTGATCATAATGTCGTGGACCGTAGCGATGATCGCCGCCGCGCCGAAACGCAGCTCGAAGCGAATGGCCAGGTAGACAAGGGTCAGAAGGAAGGAGAAGAGGATGGCGAAGCCCGCCTTGTGCAGCAGCTCGACACCGATCTTCGGGCCTACGAGCTCGGTTCGGACGACCTCCGAGCTCCCAGACCCGAAGGCCTCGTCGAGCCGAGATTCGATGTCCTTACTCACCGCCTCGAGATTCTCGCCCTCCGCAATGGGAGCACGGATCGTAAACTCGTCCCCTTCGCCGAACTTGGTGATGGATAGGCCAGCGGACCCTCCGAGCGCGTCCCGTAGCTCCCCGGCGGTCATGGGGATGCTGAAGCGTACCTGGATGAACGAGCCCCCGGTGAAATCCACCCCGTAATTCTGCCAGGACCCAATGAGGAAGACATTGGCGATCATCGCCGCGATGGCGACCAGAATCAGGGTGCCCGAGAGGACGTAGGCCACCTTCCTCTTTTCAATGAACGGGTAGTGTGCGTCGCTGAAGATCCGCATGAGGTTCTCTTAAATGCTAATGGGGTCGGCAGTCTTCTTCCGCGCGATGTACATGAGGAAGAAGGTGCGGGTGACGAAGACGGCGGAGAAGAAAGAAGCCACGATACCGATGGAAAGCGTCACCGCGAAGCCTTTGACGGCGCTGGTCCCGAACTGGAAGAGGATCATGGCCGTGATCAGGGTAGTGAGGTTCGCGTCGACGATGGCTGAGAGAGCGTTCCCAAACCCCTCGTCCACGGCCGTTCGGGTTGCCCGGCCTGCCGCCAGCTCCTCCCGTATTCGCTCGAAGATGAGGACATTGGCATCCACCGCCATCCCGATGGAAAGGACGAGGCCCGCAATCCCGGGAACGGTGAGCGTAGCCCCGAGGGCGGCGAGGCCTCCCATGACGATCGCCACGTAGACCATGAGGGCGCAGATCGCCAGCAAGCCGGCGACCCGGTAGTACCCGACCATGATCCCCACCACGAGAAGGATGCCCACGAGACCGGCGATCTCCCCCGCATCCACCGAATCCTGGCCGAGGGAGGGTCCCACGGTTCGCTCTTCGATGATGGCCAGTGGAGCCGTCAGGGCACCGGCCCGGAGCACGAGGGCCAGATCCCTGGCCTCCTCCATGGGGGCGTTCCCCAGCTCGATCTGCCCCGATGCGCCGATCCGGTCCCGAATGACTGGTGCACTCATGACTTCGCCATCGAGGACGATGGCCAGGAAGTCACCGACGTGCTGGCCCGTGAAATCGGCGAAACGGCGCCCGCCGCTCCGATTGAGGGTGAAGTTCACCAGGGGTTGGTTGTACTGAGGGTCCCGGTTCGCTACAGCGTTCTCCAGCGATTCCCCGGTCATGAAGGCCTCGCTCTGAAGCACGTAGAGGCGCCGGTAGGTTCGTGCTCCGTAGGCCACGGGCTCGGCACCCCACTGGAGAGAGACTCCCCGGGGAAGGACGCGCTTCACCTCGGGGAGCTCCAGGAAGGCCTTCGCCGTCGGCACGTCCTCCTCCGCCACCAGATAGATCCCCTCGCTGTCCCCCTGGTTCAGGAGCGCCGTGAAGGGATGCAGCTCGGACACGGGAGTCCCTTCGGCCGTCGTGTCCGCCGCCGTGGTGGTGTCCTGGGCTCCGGGGCCGGCCCCGCCCTGGACCGTGTCTCCCGCCGAGACCGTGTCTCCGGGGGCCGCGGTGTCACCCTTCGCCGTATCCCCCTGGAAGAGCAGCTCCTCCAACGAGCGGGAAGGGGCGGCTTCCTCCACGTGCCCCAGGGCTCGAATGGAGTCCTCCCCCAACGTCGCGACGATCGCCCGGTCGATCCTGGGAAGCGCGGCCTGCACATCGGTGGTGGGCAGCACCAGCTTGAACTCCAGGAACGCGTTTTCCTGGATCAGGCGCTTGGCACGTTCCTGGTCACTGATTCCCGGGAGCTCGATGACCAGGCGGTCGGTGCCCACCTTCTGAATCAGGGGCTCGGAAACGCCGAACTCGTCGATCCGGGTCCGAATGATACGCTCGGAGCGATCGATGTGATCGGCACGGGCCTGGGCGGTGTACGTACCCTCGGGGTCGTAGACCTCGAGCACCAGGTGCATGCCCCCCTGGAGATCAAGGCCGTACTTGATCCCATTCGTAAAGAGGTAGCCCAGGGACGCGGCCAGGATGACCACGATGGTGATGATTCGGCCTCGAATGGTCTTGAACATTTGGCTGGAGCCGCGCGTACAGGGTCGAGAAAAAGGGGTCCGGAGACCCCTCTCCGAAAGCCCATTAAATTGTCGAAGCTATTGGACGGTGTCAATTTGGGAGGGCTGGCAATCCCTCCCGAGATGTCCGCAACCGAGGCTTTAGAGCTGGGCTCTACGGATCACGGCCTTCACTCTGGCCACAAACCGCTCCGCTCCCACGGACTTGGCCACGAAGTCGTCGGCGCCGGCGTTGAGGAGCTCCGTCTCATCCTTTGCCGACCCGGAACCGGTCCGGATGAGGACCGGGAGGGCTGCCGTGTCCACCGACCCGCGAACGGTGTTCAGGAACTCCCTTCCGTCCATGGCCGGCATGGTCAGGTCCAGGATCACGATGGAGAAGTCCGGATCGACCTTCAGAATATCCAGGGCCTTCTGGCCGTCCTCGGCTTCATGGATCTCGAAGTTCTCTCGCTCCAGCAGGGCGCGCATGAGCACTCGGGCACTCTCATCATCGTCCACGAGGAGCACCCGCGGAGCCCCCTCCTCCACGGCGATCTTCTCCGCATCCTCCAGTGACTGGCCCAGGACCCGCTCCACCTCGACGAGGGTGGTGAGGCCCTGCCGGACCCAATCCAGACCCACCTCGTGCATGGGGCGCATCCCGCCCTGCTCCGCGAGGCGCGCGAGAGTGACGACCCCTTTCCGACCCTCGATGGCTCCCGCGAGACGGGGGCTCGAAGTGAAGACCTCCATGACGGGGATGCGGCCCCGATATCCGGTGAATCCACATTCGGGGCAGCCCACGGCCCGAACGGTGGGCTTCACTCCGTGGCGCTCGAAGAGGTGCTGTTCCTCCGAGGTCAGGGCACCCTGGACGGGTTCGGCACACGAGGCGCAGATCCGGCGGAGAAGGCGCTGGGCCAGGGCGCCCTTCAGGGTCGAGGCGATCGTCGTGTACTGGAGGCCAAGGTCCACGAGGCGAGGGACCGCGCTGACCGCATCGTTCGCATGCACCGTGGCCAGGACGAGGTGACCGGTCATGGCCGCCTGAGCGGCGGTCTCCGCCGTCTCCCGGTCCCGGATCTCGCCCACGAGGATCACGTCGGGGTCCTGCCGGAGGATGGAGCGCAGAGCCTTGGCGAACGTGAGGCCCTGTTTCGTCTCCACCTGGGTCTGGGTGATGGCGGGGAGCTCGTACTCGATGGGATCCTCAACGGTCATGATGTTGACCTTCCCGTCGGCGAGCTCCCGGAGGGCCCCGTACAGTGTTGAGGTCTTCCCGAACCCGTGGGGCCCGTCACCACCACGATCCCCTCCCGGTGGCCCAGGAGCTGTCTCAGGCGTGCCAACTCATTGGTGGGAACGCTCAGATCCTCCAGGGAGGAGGCAGTGTTGGAGTCCAGGACCCGAATGACGCATTTCTCCGCCCCTCCGGCGGGGAGGGTGGACACCCGGAGATCGTAGGCCAGGCCACTGACCTGGACCCTCGCCTTTCCATCCTGGGGCCGGAGGCGGTCGGTGATGTCCATCCTGGACAGGATCTTGACCCGGGAGATGACCCGATTCAGGGCCGACATGGGGAGATCCATGTGCTTCCGGAGGACGCCGTCCACCCGGTATCGGACCGACCCCAGCCGCCGCCCCGGCTCGATGTGAACGTCACTGGCTCCCTGGGATATGGCGTCCCTGATGATGAGGTTGGTCAGCTTCACCACCGGCGTGGCCTGCACGTCCCCCTCGGTGATGGCTTCGGGTCCCATCTCCTCCACCAGCCTCACGGCATCTTCCGCGGCGTCTCCGAGGTCGAGCGTGCCGAGGAGATTCTCAACGGCCGTCTCCGGCGAGAACCGTCCTTCGATGGCGTCCTTGATCGCCCTGGGAGAGGCCACGCGAAACACGACCTTTCGGCCCGTGGTGAAGCCGAGAAGCCTCTCCGTCTCGAGATCCGTGGGATCGGCGGTCGCGACCACCAGCTGCCGCTCGGTCGCGGAAAGAGGAAACACCCCGTGTTTGCGCAGGAAGTCATCGGACACCAGGTCGAAGGCGGACTCCTCGGCGGCGGAAAAGTCGGCCACCCCCATGCGAAAGAACTGGCCTACCGCCTCCGCTACCTTGGCCTCCGGGGCCCCCGTAGCCCGGGCCACAGCCCCCCAGGCATCCTCCGCCGGCGTGGAGGGAGGAATGTCCAGGCGGCCCTCCTCGAGGAGGCCCGCTCTCACGGAAATGCGGACCAGCCAATGGGTGGAGCTCCCCCGGGAAGAAGGGGAGCCCGCGGTCGGGTTGAAGCCTTCAGGACTCACGGATGGACCGAGCCTCTCTCCTCAGTCATCACCCTCGGATTCCTCGCGGACGGGGCCATACGCCTCCTCGACATGGGACCATCGGGCCTTCTTGGGGCGCTTCTGCTCGTACATGGCTCGGTCGGCCTTGGCCAGGATGTCGTCCAACGCCACTGCACCGCCTGCAGCCACCCGGGCCATTCCCACGGAAACCGACAGGGGATAGGGTTCCTCGTCCTGCCGGTTGACATCCCTCACGCGCCCAGAGAGCCGCCTCAGCAACTGGGCTTCGTTCTCCTCCGAGGCCTCCAGGGCCATGACCGCGAACTCGTCGCCTCCGATTCGAGCAATGAGATCCGATTGGCGGAAGGTATCCTTGAGGATCTCCGCCACCCGAACCAGGGCCTGGTCCCCAACGTAATGCCCAAACGTGTCGTTGATGGTCTTGAGATCATCCACGTCGGCATAGACCAGCAGGATCGCCCTTCCCGACCGCCGAGCAAGCTTCAGGTGCTGCTCGCCCAGCTCCGAGAACCCTCGCCGGTTGTACAACCCCGTGAGGTCGTCGATGAGGGAGAGGCCCCTCAGCGCCGAGATGAGGCGATGTCTCTCCACGGCATACCGAATGGAGCGAAGGAGGAGATCCGGCCCCACCTGGCCCTTCACGAGATAATCCTGGGCCCCTCCCCGCACGGTACTCAGCGCTATCTCCTCGTCGTCCACCCCGGAGAGGACGACCATCGGGACATCGGGAGCGAAGGTGAACGCTCTTTCGAAGGTTCCGATTCCGTCGCTATCGGGTAACGTCAAATCCAGGAGAGCCAAGTCGACGCCGCCCTTGGAGAGCCGGTCCAGAGCCGAGGATAGGCTCCCCGCCCACTCGAGCTCGATGGCACCCTGGGGAAGCGCCCTCAGCGTCGAGCCCAAGCCGGACAGACCCTCGGGTACGGCCTCCACGAGAAGGACCCTCACGGGGCGCTTCCCGACCTTGGCCTCTTCCGGGAGGACTGCGGGCATCTGCACGGAACTGGATCCTGGGCCCATCTCCCCGGACCAGGAAGGGTTCCGGTCCGGGTTCCGGACGTTCACGTCTCCGAAGGGAAAAAGCTAACCCCCCGTAGTGTGATCCGCTATCCATTCGAGCCGCGGCCCCGGGGAGCCGTGGTGGGAGGGGCACAGCGTACCGCGGGCAGCCACGAAAACCGCCCCTGGAGCGGTCCGTCGGCGCGAGCAGTGGACCGCCTTTCAGGGACCTTCTAGCTTTCGACGGGGTCCCCCCCTGGCGTCAGGGGACGGGAGCTTCGTCCCCCCAGGGTCCTGAATCCACGTGGAGCCGCCGTGCGTCACCTCCTTCTCTCTCGTGCCTTCCGGGTACTCACCGGCGTAGTCGTGGGACTCGCCGTCGCCTATTGGACTCTTCGACCCATGCTCGGGAATGAGACGAGCGGGTCGGACGGATATTTCCTTGCCACTCCCATGAAGGCCCCCGACTTCACCCTCACATCCCAGGACGGGCGAAGGATCACCCCAGAGGACTTCCCGGGGAAACTCCTGGCGGTCTTCTTCGGCTACACATCATGCCCGGACGTCTGCCCGCTCACTCTCTCCAACCTCAGCCGGGCCCTGGAGGAGACGGAGGGATCCACAGACCGAATCCAGGTTCTCTTCGTCACGGTGGACCCGGAGCGCGACACGCCTGAACGGATGGCGGCCTACCTTCGCGCGTTCGATCCGTCCTTCCTGGGGCTCACGGGGACCGAGGACGAGATCCGATCGGTGGCCAGCGAATTCGGAGTATTCTTCGCCAGGCACGGCGATGGAGAGAGTTACACCGTGGATCACACGGCCCGGGTCTTTGTCATCGACCCCCAGGGGAGGATTCCCCTGACCTTCCCCTCCGACGCCACCCCGGAAGGGATGGCCCAGGCATTCTCCAGGCTTCTGAAGGAGAGCTCATGATTCACTTCATCCGGAGAGGCGGTTCGTTTCCCAGGGTTCTCACCTTCCTCGGCGTTGGGCTATTCCTCACGTCGTGGGCTTGCCGGGGGGAGGGATCGGCGGAGAGCCCCGACCTCCAGCTGGACGTCAGCGTCTCCCCCACTCCACCCATGGTGGGGCCCGCCCAGGTCGTGGCCTTTCTCACGGATACCACGGGGGCTCCTCTGACCGGCGCCCAGGTGCTCATCCGGGGCGACATGACCCACGCCGGCATGAGCCCGGTGATCGACACGGCCGAAGAGGCCGGCCCGGGCCGGTACGCCGTCCAGGACTTCAGGTTCACCATGGCCGGCGACTGGATCCTCACCGTCCAGGCCTCGCTGGAGGACGGTCGGAGCACGTCCGTGCGAGAGCCGGTCTCCGTGCTGACTCCCCCTCCCGGCCTCCGCCCTGATTCGGGGATGGCCCCCAGGGCCGAAGGCGATGGGAGTGGCCCGGTCCCCCGATGACGGCAGTCCCCGGCAACGCTCCTCCGTCCCGGAGGTTCGATCTCCTCGAGGCTCCCGGGCTCGGCCGGTTCCTGCGGTGGCGCCACGCCCGAACGGTCCTTCAGCTGTTCATGCTGGGAGTGGCCGCCCTGATCATCATCGACGGCATGTTCGGGCCCCAACTGGCTCCGAGGAATCTCGCCGGCGTCCTCCCCTGGATACATTGGCGGGGCTTCGTCGCCCTGGCCCTCCTGGTGGTGGGGAATCTCTTCTGTATGGCCTGTCCCTTCATGCTCCCCAGGCGACTGGCCAAGAAGCTCTTTCCCGGAAGGAAACACTGGCCCAAGGCCCTCCGCTCCAAGTGGCTCGCCATCGGCCTCCTGGCTCTGTTCTTCTGGGCTTACGAGGCCTTTGACCTCTGGGCGAGTCCCCTCCTCACAGCCTGGCTCGCCGTGGGCTACTTCCTGGCCGCCTTCATCATCGACGGATTCTTCCGGGGCGCCGCCTTCTGCAAGTATCTCTGCCCCATTGGACAGTTTCATTTCGTGAACTCCCTGGCCTCGCCCATGGAGGTGGGAATTCGGGACCCCGGAGTCTGCGCCTCCTGCCGGACGCGAGACTGCATCGCAGGGCGATACGAGCGTCCCAGAGGCCTGGACATCGGGTCCTCGGCGACTCGTCCGAGCGACCGGGGGAGGCTGCTCCAGAACGGCTGCGAGCTCTGGCTCTACCAGGAGACCAAGGGCGGAAACATGGACTGCACCTTCTGCATGGAATGCATCCACGCGTGCCCGTACGACAACGTGGGCATTCTCAGTCGATCGCCTGCCGCAGAGCTCTGGGAGGACCCCCGAAGGGCGGGAGTCGGACGATTCAGCCAGCGGCCGGATCTGGCTGCAATGGCGGTGTTCCTGACCTTCGCGGCCCTTCTCAATGCGTTCGGGATGGTCTCGCCGGTGCATCCGGCCGAGGCCTGGATCGGCCGGATGCTGGACACGCGATCGGAGTGGCTCGTCCTGGCCGTTCTCTTCTTCGCGGGGCTGGTCCTGGTCCCGGCGATGCTGGTGGGCGCGACAGCGAAGGTCTCCGCCCTTCTCTCCCGCTCCGGGCGCGGAGTGGTCCAGGAGGCGACGCGGTACGCGTATGCCCTCGTCCCTTTGGGCTTCGGGATGTGGATCGCTCACTACTCCTTTCACTTCCTTAC
Organism: uncultured Gemmatimonadales bacterium; assembly: GCA_963751255.1. GTDB lineage: Bacteria > Gemmatimonadota > Gemmatimonadetes > Longimicrobiales > Gaopeijiaceae > CAVVTW01. The sequence continues at coordinate 172,747 of CAVVTW010000026.1, forward strand.
GGGCGGCCTTTCCATCGTTCCCGTGACCCAGGAGTACCTGGCCGATCTCGGTCTCCCCCTCCTCGGCACTCCGGCCTGGACTCTGGGTCCGCTGGTCCCCGAGTCGTGGCTCCTTCCCATGGAGCTGCTCTTTCTGGAGCTGGGGCTCCTGGTCTCGGTGGTGGTGGCCCACCACATCGCACGAAGGGAGGTGGGTTCCGGCGCCCGGGCGCTCAAGGCCTCCCTCCCCTGGGCGACCCTGGCTTTGGCTCTCTCGGTGGTGGGCGTCTGGCTCCTCCTCCAGCCGATGGAGATGAGGGGTCTTGTCATGGGTGGGTAAGGGTAGTCCATGCGCCTGCCGCCCCCATGTGGCCTTCTGGCACGCACGGCCCGCCTGTTCGGGGGGTGGAGGGGGATATCCCTCCTCCTCCTGGTGTCGGCTCTGGTCCCCGCCTACTCCCGAACCTTGTGGGCAGACGGCGGCACATTGAGGGTTGCCAACGCTTCGGTCGGAGCCTACCGGATCAGCGTCTTCACGGACCCGACCCCGGTCCCACCGGACACCATCGACATTTCCGTGCTGGCCACGCTTGGGCGGGACCAGACCCCCGCCCGGGGACTGGCCGTTGAAATCGTGGCTCGGCGCCTGGACGGCACAGGGGGGGAGCTGCGTCGGATCGCTACCCGGGAAGCGGCCACCGACCCCCGCTACTACGCAGCGAACTTCTCCCTCGGATCGGCAGGTGATTGGGAGATCCGGCTCCACATCAGGGGACCCGAGGGTGAAGGAGACGTCACCTTCCAGCTGAGAGTCCAGGAGCACGGCTTGCTCGGCAGTCCCTTCCTCCTCCTGGGCCTGGCCCTCGTTCCCCTCCTAATGGTAGGGCTCTGGCTGAGGCTCAGCTCACCATCCAGCCGTCCTGGAGATTGATGATGCGATTTCCGTAGGCGGCCCAGTTCTCGTTGTGGGTCACCTGGATGATCGTGGTGCCCTCCTGGTTGAGCTTTCGGAGGAGGTCCATGATCATCTTTCCCTGGGAAGAGTGGAGGCTTCCCGTGGGCTCGTCCGCGAGGATGACCTTGGGCTCCGCAATCACCGCTCTGGCCACGGCCACCATCTGTTGCTGTCCCCCGGAAAGCTGGTTCGGATACAGGTCCTTCTTGCCTACGATCTGAAAGCGATCCAGGGTGTCGGCGACGATGGCCTCCCGCTCCTTCCGCTTCACGTTCCGGTAGGAGAGGGGGATCTCGAGGTTCTCGTACACGGTGAGGTCGTCCAGGAGGTGGTATTGCTGGAAGACGAAACCGATGTACGCCCGGTTGAGGGAGATCCGGTCCTTGGGCCGCATGGCATGGACCGCCTCGTGGAGGAGGTAGTACTCCCCGGACCAATCTCCGTCCAGCATCCCCAGGATGGCCAGGAGAGTGGACTTCCCTGCCCCCGAAGGGCCCATGATCGTGATGAACTCGCCCCTGTCGACCTCCATGGTGATGCGCCGCAGGACAAAGGTCTCTCCGGCTCCCGTCTTATAGGACTTCTCGATATTGCGAAGGGTAATGAGGGGCATGATCTCCCGCCTTTGATCGAATCGTCGGTTGCACTTCCCGGGGAGGACATGAATCCGACCCAGACTCGCCTCCCGAGGGTGAGCATATCACCAGGCGCCGCCGTGGAGAAAGAGGCCGCCGCGTCCCCGCGCCCCCTGATCCTCATGGAAGAGGGGGCGAAGGATCACTCCTTCGCCCCCCCTCCTCTCTCGAGGCCGCGGCTCTCAGGCAACGTCGAAGCCGCTCTCCTCCAGCTCGGCCATCTTCTTTGCGTCCTCCTCGCTCACCACCTGGCCGTCGAAGAGGTGGATCAAGCGTTCCGCCATGTGGGCGTAGCGGGGATCGTGGGTGACCATGCAGATGGTCGCTCCGTCGTCATGGAGCTCGGTGAGAAGCTCCATGACCGCATGACCGTTCTTCGAGTCCAGGTTACCGGTGGGCTCGTCGGCCAGGAGGATGAGGGGCTTGCCGACAATGGCCCGGGCCACCGCCACCCGCTGCTGCTGACCACCGGAGAGCTGGGAGGGGTAGTGATTGATCCGGTGGGCCATGCCCACCCGCTCCAAGGCTTCCTGCACCCTTTCCTTCCTCTCCTTCCCCGGCATGCCCCGGTAGGTGAGGGGAAGCTCCACGTTCTCGTAGACCGTGAGATCGCCGATGAGGTTGAAGGCCTGGAAGACGAACCCGATCGCCTGGTTCCGGATCTTGGCCCTCGTGGAGGCCGTGAGGTTCTCCACGGGCTCGTTGTCCAGGACGTACTTCCCGCCACTGGGAGAATCCAGGAGCCCCAGGATGGAGAGAAGAGTGGTCTTGCCGCATCCCGATGGGCCGGCGATGGAGACAAACTCTCCCTTGTCGATCCCGAGGTTGATGTTGGAAAGGGCGTGAGTCTCCACTTCTTCCGTGTAGAAGACCTTGCTCAGGCCCTGCAAGTGGATGAGCGATTGGGCTTCGTTGGACATCGGTTCTCCCTTTTCTCCTGAGCGTGTGCCCCGGGGGCGATTCCCCGTCAGTTCCATCCTGTCTCTGATCTACGGTTTCACCTCCCGCTGGGTTTCAGCGGGCGGCGCTCTATCCCCGCAACCTCACACGGTCGTAGCCATCATATTGTGACATCTCAGACAAGATGACCACGTCCCCGGGTTGGAGTCCCTCTCGGACCTCGATCTCGTTGACCGAACTCGCTCCAAGTTGGACGCTCACACGCTCCGCATAGTTGCCCCCCTCCACCAACTTGAAGAGGCCCACCCGGCTGTTGGCGTTCCCGAACGTGGGTCGTCCCACGAAGACCACGTCCTCCAGCCGCTCGATCTCTACCGTTCCGTCGATACTGAGGTCGGGGCGTGCGCTTCGGGGAAGCGAATCCGGCAGAGCCACGTCGATGAGGACCGTGGCATTCTGAACGGCCGGATCGATGCGGGCAACCCTGCCCATGATGGTGTCGTTTCGGGTGTCGATGTAAGCCGTCTGCCCGACGACGATGTCCTGGGCCTGGGTCTGGGGGATCCGGACCTCCGCCTTGAGACGACCGGGACGCACCACCCTGGCCAAGGTCCCTCCGGCCTGGACCCACTCACCCTCCTGCACGGGTAGCTCGGCCAGCTGACCGCTCACCCCGGCCTTCACCTCCAGGGAGGCGAGCCGTTCCGCGTTGAACTGGACGATGGCCCTCAGGCGCTCGATCTGCTCCTGCTGGGCATCGATCTGATCCTGGAAGGTGGCCGTGAGCACCTCCAGCTCCTGTTTCTCCAGGTCCAGTCGGGTCTCCAGCTCCTCCGCCAACTCCCGAGTCCGGTCCAGCTCGGCTTTGGCCACCAGGTCCGGATTCCGATCGAAGAGGCGCTGGTTCTGGTCGTAGACCCGCTGCGCGTCCAGGTATTGCGTCTGGGTCTGAGCCACGACCCCTTCCTGCGTCAGGCGCTGGGTCTGGAGCTGAGATCGAAGGGTGATGAGCTGGGTCTGGGCCTGGCTCAGCTGCTGCTGCGATTGCAGAAGCTGCACCTCGACGTCGGGGTTGCTGAGGCGGAGGATGACGGTGGAGGTATCGATGCTGGCTCCCGGCTGGAGGTAGCGCTGCTCCACTCGCCCGGCCGTCACGGCCGTGATCCAGCGCATCTCCTCCGGCACCAGGGTTCCATTTCCGCGCACGGCGCGGACCATGGTTCCCCGCTGCACCGTGTCGGTCCAGATCGTGGCTCGATCGACCGCCGGGGCTGCGGGCTGAAGGCTGCGCAAGCCCAGGGTGATGAGCACGAGGACCACGACGGCGATGGAGCCCTGCAGGATCCGCTTGTTTCTTTTCGGTTTTTGCTCTCGGATGATGTCCAAGGGAGCATCCTCATGAGTTCATGGGTTACTGGACGTCTCCGGCCTGGGGCCGAAGTCGTTCCCCGACGGCAGCTTCCAGGGCCCAGATGGCGCCGTGGAAGCGGTACCGCGCATCCAGGTAGTCCCGCTCGGCGGCGGCCATGGAGCTTTGGGCCTCCAACAGCTCCAGGATGGTACCGGCCCCGAGGCGGTACCGCTCCTGCGCCAGGGTGAGCTGCTCCTCGGCGACCTCCCGGTTCCGCGACTCGATCCCCACGACCTGACTGGCGGTCATCAGCTCGTCATAGGCCCTGTTGACTCCGGTGCGAATGGCGAGCTCTTCGGCCCGGCGATTCAGCTCGGCGTCCTGGGCCTGGGCCTTGGCCTCCGCCACCTGCCTCTGGCGGGTGAACCCCTGGAAGATCGGGAGTGACACCTGCAGATAGAGGGAGAGAGGCTCCTTCTGGAAGTCGAAGGGGAAGACATTGTTGTTGTCCAGAATGGCGGTCCTCTGGTCCGGGGTCAGCTCGTAGCCGGAGCAGTCTTTGGGATATCCGTCCAGGGGCTGCGTCAGTCCCGCGTTCACCTCGTTCCAGAACTGGCAGTTCGACTTCTGCGATGCCAGTGTGTTCCTGGCCTGGCTGAGGAGGTAGTTTGTGTCGCCGATCTGCCGGGCCCGACCGGACCATGAGGCGGAGAAGTAGATGTTGGGCAGATAGCTGCTCCAGGTCTGGCGGACGGTGGCGTTTCGGGCACTCTCCTGGGCCCGATAGGCCCTGAGCTGAGGATGGCCGTCCAGGGCCTGCGCCACCAGCTTCTCCCGATCCCAGGCAGGCGTGAAGATCTCGAACTGGCTCGCCAGCTGAAACTCCCCGTCGGCCTGGACCCCGATCCGCTCCAGCAGTCGCAGCTTTTCCGTGCGAGCGCTGCTCTCCGCCTCCAGGAGGGCCACCTGCGCCCGCCCCCTTTCCACTTCGGCCTGTTTCGCATCGGTGGGGGTCGTGGCGCCTACGTCGGCCCGGGCCGAGGCCAACTCATAGTTGCTCTCCGCCCGCTCCAACTGGCGGCGGGCCACGTCCACGCCATCCCGTGCCCTGAGGGCCGTGAGATACTGGGCGGTGACATCGGACTCCAGGGTATACTCTGCAGCCTCGATCCGGGCCCGCGTCGCCTTCCGGTCCGCTCGGGCGCTTGCCACCCGGAAGAGGGAGCTACCCTGGAGAGAATAGGTGGCGCTGATGCCGTACCCGGAGAAGTAGTAATCGGTGACGGCCAGGCCCAGGTCTCCGGCGTCGAAGATGCCGAAGGAGGGCGATCCTGGCGCCAGGTATTGGCCCGAAATGTTGGTGTTCAGGCTGGGGAGAAAGGCCCCGTAGGACTCCCGGACATTCCAATCCGCCGGTCCCTCGTCGTTGGCCGTGCTCAGGTAGGTCGGGTTGTTCCTTCGCGCGAGGCTCAGGGCGTCATCCAGGGTCAAGGTTCCTTCGACGACCTGGGCCCGGCCCGGGGTCGCGAATACACCCGCGAGGAAGATCAGAGCAAGGAGCTGTCCAGCAGCCGCACGTCGTCCTGGAATCACGATCTCGGCTCCTTTACGGTTGGGATACTTCTACGGTTGGGATACTTCGCTGTAGCCATCACGTCCGGTTCTCTTGTATCGCACATGGAATCGGCCTTCGCTTTCCACCCGCCGCGGGCGGGGGCTCGAAGGCCGCCAGGGTCGGGCCAGGGGCCCGGTTGTCGACGTTCCCCCTACGGTCATGAGATGCAGAAAGTTGCATGCAGGTTGAAAGCCCTGTTCCCGTCGTGCTCCGGAAGGAGCCGCACCTCCCGCCCTGGAATCTGATGCCTAGATAATCGACAACCACCCCTAGGGTGGCAGATCTCCTGTAGATTGTCAAGAGATATGATTTCGCGGGGGGGCTGGTGGGCCTACCTTCCCTCGATCCGGGATTCGGGAGAGGACCCTCCGACCCCGCCACACAACGGCCGTTGGCGCTGCCGGCGCCGGGGAGGACAATGCGCTCGGACCCCTTGGAGTGGAAAGACGACCTCGAAGCCCGTCTGGGCCCAGGAACGGTGGACACGGGGGTCCGGCTGGCGCCCTTCACGACCTTCCAGATCGGGGGGCCCGCCGACCTCTTCTACCGCGCCCGCACCGCCTCCGATCTCGCCCGGGCCGTGGCGTCGGCCCGGACGCTGGAGATCCCCACCTTTCTGCTGGGAAGGGGGGCCAACATCCTCGTGTCCGATGCCGGGTATCGCGGATTGGTCGTCAAGAGCGAAGTAGGGGGCGTGGAGTTCCAGGACCGGGAGTACGTCACAGCGGGTTCAGGGGTTCAGATCTACCCCGACCTGATCCAGGCCACGGTGCGGCGGGGTCTGGGCGGCCTTCACCACTTCGCGGGCATTCCCAGCACCGTGGGAGGGGCCATCTGGCAGAACCTCCACTTTCTCAGCCCTGCGCCGGCCCGGGACCGCACCGTCTTCCTCGAGGAGGTCGTGGACAGGGCAGAGATCCTGTCGGCCGAAGGGGAAAGGCGTACGGTTGGGCGGGAGTATTTCCGATTCGCCTATGATTACAGTGTTCTCCACGATCGCGCCGACACCGTGCTCTCCGTCCGCTTCCGACTTCGATCCCAATCACGGGAAGATCTCGAGCGGGTGATTCAGGAGAATCTCCAATGGCGGGCGGCCCGCCACCCTGATCTCTCCCTCTTTCCATCGGCCGGATCCGTCTTCCGGAAGGTAGAGGGGGAGGGAGCCGGCCGCCTTATCGACGAATGTGGCCTGAAGGGACGGATCCTGGGCTCGGCGCAGATCTTCCCCCTCCACGCCAACATCATCGTCAATCTGGGGGGCGCCACCGCCGCCGAGGTCGTAGCGCTCATGGACCTGGCCCGGGAGGCCGTCTTGAAGCGAACCGGCTTGGAGCTCGTGCCCGAAATCACCCTCCTGGGTGAATTCTGACCCCCGTCCCTGGGGCCGGATTCACGTGGTCCAGGCCCAGACGGTGTAGCTCAGGAACGCGGCGTGGATGAGGAGGAACCCCCCAAGGGCCACCCGGGCAGCCCGCACCTTCGCCATGCGGAGGTTTCTCAGCGTGGTCCAGATCGGGATTGCCAGGAGCCATCCAACGTAGGGCAGTGCCCGGGAGGCCACGAAAGGAATCGTGTCCAGGAAGGGTGAAGGTTCCCGCCCCGGTGCCAGGGCCGAGACCAGGGCACCCACCGCCAGAGGAAACAGCACCACCAGCTCCGGCGCTACGAGCAGGGCATTCACGAAGAACCATCCGCCCTCACGCGTCTCGATCCAGGGCTCGGGCTCCGGGTCCACCACGGATTCTCCTTCGGCGGCGATGCTCACTGGTTTCTCCTCGGTGGGAAGGCCTTTCGTACTCCGGGGCCACGGTTCCGAATCCACCGCTCGATCCCTGCCCTCGAGACCGTGTCCAGCCGGGCGAGTCGTTCCATCTCGTCCCTCAGCCCGTCCTCACGGCCGTGTCTACTCCGCACCATCGATGACGATCCGTGCCACGTCTTTACCGAGACGAGAGCGGACCCGGTGCAGTAGAAACGCCGCCACCGCTGCCAGCCCCACCACCAAGCCCCACCAGAGCCCCACCGGCCCGGCCGAGGTGCGAAAGCCGAACCACAGGCTCACCGGCATTCCGAGGCACCAGAACCCGAGCAGGCTCACCACCATGGGGGAGCGGGTGTCCCCCAGTCCCCTGAGCACCCCCGAGGCCACAACCTGTAGGCCGTCGAAAACCTGGAAGACCCCTGCGATGGGAAGGAGGACGGCGGCCAGGCTGACCACCGCCAAGTCACCGGAGTACACCCGGGACAACGGCTCCGGAAACAGGAGAAAGGCCAGAGCCGTGAGCGTCATGAACGAAACGCCGAGGGTGATTCCGGCTCCCGCAGCCCTCCTGGCCCCTTCCGGATCCTCTCTCCCGACCCCCTGCCCCACCAGGACAGCCGAAGCCTGGGAGATTCCGAGGGGCACCATGAAAGTGAGAGATGCCAGATTCAGGGCGATCTGGTGCCCTGCCATGGCCAGCGTGCCCAGCCAGCCCATGAAGACCCCGATGGCCCCGAACGCCCCGAACTCCAGTGCGAACTGGGCGCCGATGGGGGCGCCCAGGCGCAACATGCGAGCCAAGGGTCCCGGCTCGAAGACCCCCGCTCGCAAGGGCAGGAGGTGACCCCCGAGGAGAGGTAGGGAGAACACGAGGAGGCCCAGGACCATCAGACCACGAGCCAAGCTGGAGGCCCAACCCGACCCCACCGCTCCCATGGCCGGGAAACCCAGATGGCCGTAGATGAGGACCCAGTTGAAGAAGAGGTTCGCGAGGTTCGCCAACACGATGGTGATCACAATGGGTGCCACACGCCCCATGGCCTGAAGCGTTTGGCGGAGGACGATGAATACCAGGAGGGGGAGAACCCCGGGAACGGCGGCACGTGCGTAGCCGGCGGCCACCGGGACCACATCGGACGGCTGGCGAAGGAGCGTGAACAGCTCGTGTCCGGGAAGGAGGGCGAGGGAGGCGGGCACGCTCAAGGCCACCGCCAGGATCCCACCACGCTGGAGCCCCCGGGAGATGGCCGACTCGTCCCCGGCACCCACCGCCTGTGACACCAGGGGGTCGAGGGCCATGACGACCCCCATGGGGAAGACGACGGCGGTGAAGAAGTACAGGTTTCCCAGAGCCACCGCAGCCAGGTCCCGGGCGGAGAAGTGGCCCACCATGAGGGTATCCACCACCCCCATGGTGGTCATCCCGACCTGCACCGCCACCACGGGCAGGGCAAGGAAGGCCACCGCCCGGATCTCCTTCGCCGACGGCCATAGGTCCCTGAGGGCGGCGCGGCGACGACCCTGGGCTCTAGGAGCCCGGGCCGGCGTCATCCGGCGCCCCTTCCGAGCCGCCCATTCCCATCCGCATGGCCAGCTCCGAGGTAAGGGGCCTTCTCCCCCGGAATCCTCCAGTCACCTCATGCCACGCCGAGAGCTCGGGCTCCCCCAAGCGCCAGCACAGGAATACCCAGCGACCATCGAGCGTGGTGGGAAAATCCAGCAAGCCATGCTCCAACCCACCCGGGGGGAACCGGACGCCCAGGGCCAGGATCTCCTCACGAATCAGTCGTTCGATCTCCTCCACGGCTCCGCCGATCACCCTGCGATGCTTGGTGAAATCCCCATGGTCCGGATTCTCGGGATCCGAAACGCTCTTGCCCCAGATCACCTCGAGGATCTTCAGCTGGTCCGTCCGGTCTCCCACGATGCCTCGAAGTTCCTGGATTCTCCGGAGGGTCTCCCGAAGGTGCGGCAGGAGGGCATTGGCTTCCCCAACCGTGAAGATCCGACGGGGCATCGGAGCTCAGTCTCCTCGCTCCGCCAGGAGGCTCTCGGCCTCGGAATGGCCCTTGGCCTTGGCCATGTCCAACGGCGTCCGGTCGTCTTCGGTCCTGGCCTCCCGGGAGGCCCCATGGTCCAGGAGCACCTGGATGAGCTCGCCCCGGCCCCGGGCCGCAGCCGCGTGAAGAGGCGTCCATCCTCCCGCCTGAGCCACGTTCGGATCCGCCTTCCACTCCAGCAGGAGACGGACCATGGCCGTGGAGACCTCCCCGTCGCCATGGGCCGCCGCACTGTGAAGCGGACAAACCTTGACGTCGTTCCGGGAGGGGGCGTCGGGATCCGCTCCGGCCTCGAGGAGCAGGCGGGCGGCATCGATGCGGCCGAAGTACGCGGCCAGGCCCAGGGGGCCGAACCCGTCGGGGGCCACGGCGTTGGCGAGGGATGGGTCTCGGGCGAGAAGGTCCCCCAGGAGCTCCGAGTCCCCCAGCGCCGCGAGCTCGAAGATGTCCGGGGCCGGAGTCCGGTCCATTATGAGGCGAGCCAGGTCCGGATGCCCGAGATAGAGCGCCAGGAGGAGAGGCGTCCTTCCCTGCGGATCCCGGGCTCCAACGAGCCTGGGTTCCTGGTCGAGAAGGGCGGCCACCCGGGAGGTGTCATTCGCCGCGATTGCCTGGAGAAGTTGCTCGTGTCCCTTGGTCACCGATTACCTTTCGATTTCAGGTCAGGGCCCATCAGCGGTAGCGGGGAAAGGAATCTAGACTCCCATGCGCGTGGTTTCCACCGCCGCCTCTCGTGACAGGTCGAAGGCGAGTGCCTATCCTTACGGCGTTTTCGTTTCCCGAGAAACCAAGGGAAGGGAATGTTCTACGATCAAGGATGCTTCGGGAGGGTCGAGCTGGGAGATCTTCCCCGCCCGTTGGGGGAGCGACTGGCCGCGATTCCGGGGGAATGGCTCGAGTTCGATCCTCCCTCGGGCGCGATCGTCGTGCGGCACGTGGAGCCGACCTCGACGAAACACCTCCCCACCATCGCCCGTGAGCTCGTGAGGATCTTCTCGGAGATCCCGGCCGAGCTGCACAGCGAGATTCCCGGGGGCGACCTGTTCGTCCACACCGAGGACGAGCAAGGTCAACTGGTTCGAATCAGGGTGGAGCCCGGAGGATCGATCCGGATCCAGTGGGCTCATCCAGATTTCAAGAGAGCCCTCCGACGCCCGTACACCGGGGGGAACGAGATCGCCATCGATCCTGAGGTGCAGCGGCTCAACGGGAAGGTGGTGTTCAGTTCTCCCACCCCGGAGGAGGCGATGCGAGCCATAGAGGAGCTGGTGGACACCTTCGAAGGGCTCTATCCGGAGGGGGAATGCGCGCCCAGGCTCCTGGAGGGGTCCACCATCGAGCTGACCCTGCGGGAGGTCAACCTGGACGCCACTCGTTTGGTTGCCCTGCTGGAGCAGGTTGCCAATCCCCGCTCTCTTTCGGGGCGCCTCGAGGTCAGCTCCTTCGGCAAGGCCCTGCCGGAGCAGCGCGTCCGGTTCCTCTTCGAGGCCGGCAAGGTGTGGGTGCAGCACCCGCTCCTTTGGACAGACATCAACGAAAACGAATAGGTCGTACTCCACCGAGGAAGAAGGAGGGAAGCACGTGCTTGACTACGGGTTGACAGAAGAGCAGCAGGCCATCCAGGAGCTGGCCCGGACCATCGCCGACGAGCAGTTGAGGCCAGTGGCTGCCCAGTACGACGTGAGCGGGGAATTCCCGTGGCCAGTGGTGAAGAAGATGGCCGAGGTGGACCTCTTCGCCATCCTCATTCCGGAGGAGTACGGAGGCCTCGGGGGCACCATGACCATGAACATGGTCCTGGTCACCGAGGAGCTGTCGAAAGCATGTGGAGGAATCGCCCTCGCCTTCGCGGGCACCGCCCTGGGTGTCCTCCCCATTCTCATCGCCGGGAGCCCGGAACAGAAGAAGAGCCTGCTCCCGGAGGTGGCCTCGGGTAGGCGCCTCTGCGCCTTCGCCATCACCGAGCCCCAGGCCGGGTCGGACGCCGGAGGGATCCGGACCACGGCCATCCGGGATGGCGACCACTACGTTCTGAACGGTACCAAGCAGTGGATCACCAACGGGGGAGAGGCGGAGATCTACACCGTCGTGGCCCTTACAAACCCGGAGAAGGGTCCCCGGGGAGCCAGCGTGCTGGTGGTGGAGAAAGGCACGCCCGGGTTCAGCTTCGGCAAGAAGGAAGACAAGATGGGGATCCGGGCCTCGGCTACTCGGGAACTCATCTTCGAGGACTGCCGGGTTCCGGTGGGAAACCTCCTGGGCCGCGAAGGGACGGGCTTCATCACCGCCATGAAGACCTTCGACGCCTCCAGGCCCGGCGTGGGCGCCCAGGCCATGGGGATCGCCCAGGGTGCCCTGGATCTGGCCGTGGAGTACGCCCTGGGCCGCCGGCAGTTCGGCCACCCCAGTGTCGTCGTTCCAGGGGGTCCGGTTCATGCTGGCCGACATGGCCATGAAGGTCGAGGCCGCCCGCGCCCTAATCTATGCCGTCGCCCGGCACATCGATTCCGGATCCAAGGCCCGGGTGACCATGTACTCGGCCATGTCCAAGTGCTTCGCCGGTGACATCGCCATGGAGGTGACCACCAACGCCGTCCAGGTCTTCGGCGGCTACGGGTACATGCGGGACTACCCGGTGGAGAAGTACATGCGGGACGCGAAGATCACCCAGATCTACGAGGGCACCAACCAGATCCAGCGGGACGAGATCGGAAAGATCCTCATCGGTCACCGCGTTTCCGGATCCGCCCAGGGGAGCTGAGCGCACAAATGGCCAGGCGATCAGCCGGGGGGGCGACGTCGCCCGCCCGGCGCCGGCCAGGGACCCCTCCGTGGACGTCTTGTAGGATGCTGCGCCCCCCCCGTATTTTCAGCCCGTCACGATCCCCCGGGGATTACACTTCAACCGCGAGGACATCATGCGTTGGATCGCCCTCTCGTTCGCCGCCGCCCTGATCACGGCGAGCTGCGCCAGGGAGCCGGACGCCCAGCAGACCCAACCGCCGGACACAATGACACCGGTGGCGGAAGCGGCCTACAACCCCGCCATGTTCGACACCATCACCTGGGAAAGTCAGGATGCGGCGTTGGAGCGCGGCCAGACCGTCTACACGTACAGCTGTGCGCAATGCCACGGCCCGGAGGGCCTGGGTGATACCGGCATCGTCAGCCACGGAGACACCCTCCGTCCGCCCTCGTTTCAGGCGCCGGACTGGCGTTTTTCCGAGGACAAGGACGGACTCCGGCAACAGGTGTTCATCGGGACCGCGGAGGACATGCCCCACTGGGGCCTCGAGGGTCTGAAGCCCCGGGACGTCGACGCGGTAGCCATCTACATCATCGACGGTCTGAGGAGTAAATAGCTCCCCAGAGCCGGGCGTGGCGTCGCCCCAGGTACAACCCTGCGGTGATTCCGGACACGATGTTCGCCCCGACGATGAGCGTCCACGACAAGAGATGGGCGATCTCCGAGGCGAGCACCCCCATTACCACCACGCTGTAGATGAAACCCGCCAGGGCCACAAAGAAGATCAGGAACCAGAGAGGGCGGTGCTTCTCGGTCTGAAACACGAGCCACGCGGCTCCGAGACCGATACACAGCGACACCAGGATGTGGACGCCGTTGTAGGCGATGACGGGGCCTGGCCCTGCGACCCAGGCCCCGGGGTCCCGAGCACCGAAGAAGAGGGCCGATCCCAGGAGGGAGGCGGTGTGGAAGACGGGCTGGCCCGTAGCCAGGTTGGCCAGCCCGAAGAAGACCACCACCGTTCCGTACCCGATCAGACCCGTGACGAGACCTTCGGCAACCCAGGGGGCTTTGCCGTTCATGGCGTAGGTCCTCCTCACCCCAGCTCGGGATGCGCTTTCCTCCGCCCTACCCTTCCCCGATCCTGACAATCTGTCCGGCGTCCCCGTCGTGGAACAGGGAAGCCCGTTTGAGTCAGAACAGTCGCTTGCGGATCCGGAGCCAGCGCCGACCCAGGGGTCCGCTGCGCCAGAGGCGTTGCTCGCGCCGCACTTCCAGCGGGTCCCGCCCCGTCCGGCGTTGGCGCCATGCGCCGAACGTCAGGAGGAGCAGGGACAGGGCCAGACCCATCGCCCCCAACCGGGCAAACAGCAGTCCATGGCCCTCCATCCACAGGAGGAGACAGACCGCACCCACCACGAAGAGGGCTCCTCCCAGCAACAGAATGCTCGTAGAGCTGGCCTTCATCTCTTCAACGACTCAGCAAACCTCGCAGATTCGCCTCCTGACCGTCATCCCTTATCAGCCTCCACGCCCGCCCATATCGAACCCCCCTCCCCCACCAATGAACCCGAACCGGTTGTTCACGATGTTGTTGTAGATGGAGCCGAAGGTGAAGGAAAACCCGGTGGAGATGTTCCAACTGGAATCCGTTGGCAGCTGCCGCCGTCCCAGGAGGATGTCCTCGTCGGAGAGATCCTCCAACGGGATGAAGATCTGGTCCCGGATCCTCTGGACCTCTCCCGAAGCGTTCCATTCCAGGCCCCGGGCGATCCGGATGCTCACGCGCCCCCCGATGGAGAGACGGTAGAACTCCGTCGGGTGGTTGAGGAACGCCTCCGCCGTGGCGTTCACGTTGGCCGTGCCCCAGGGCTGGCGAAATCCCAGGCCCCAACGGAGCGAGGCTTGGGGGACCGTTTCCGAGTACTTGTCGTAAAGTGTCACCAGGTCGTAGTTGTAATACCGTGCGTACACCAGGGCCTGGGCGGTCATCCGCCGGCGGGTCCAGTCCCGGTAGGGGAAGAAGGAGTACTCGATCCCCCCACCGAACCGGGCCCCAAGATCCTGGTTGTCCTGGGTGGACTTGGTGATGCCGGCGTCGATGCCCGTGGACCAGCGTTCAGCGAGGGAGTAGTAGACCCTCAGGTCCAGGTTGCCTTCCTGTCGCTCATCTCTGTATGGGGTTCCGTCGCTGTACTCCCCTTTCTTGAGGCGGTAGGAGCCCCGGCCCGAGAAGTTGATCTTCCAGATCTCCGTGGTCCGGTTCGCACTCAGGTTCGCGCTGAGCTGCCGGGTGTTCTGAAGGTCCTCGCCGTCGTATCGGACGTTTCCTCCAAGACTGAACACCCAGTAGTCCCAGGGATCGTTCACCTCGCCCTGAAGCCCCGGAGGAAGGTTCACTTCCTCCCCTCCAGCCCCCTCCGGCGTGCTCACCGTGAAGGGCCCCTCCTGGCCCACCAGGAGAGAGTACCGGGCCAGCTCCACGGCCAGGACGCCGGTGAGCCCCCGGGCACGCTGGTCCTCGCTGTCCGTGTCGCTGTGGAAGTAACTCAACTGGTCGTCGATGCCCTCCAGCTCTTCACGCCCCATGAAGTCCATCTGGAACTCGTCGCCGGATCCGGCGCTCTGACTGGTCATGATGATGTACAGCTGGGAATCCTGGAGCTGCTGGACCCAGTTCACGAAGGTGATCTCGGTCCGGAAGTGGTTCTCGTCGCAGCCCCGGGCGGCGCATTCCAGATAGACCCGCAGGGCCCCCGTACGAACATCACCCCCCTCCTGCTGCTGGGCGCCGGCAGGAGGGGGAAAGAGAACGGGGATGAATGCGAGAAGAGAAGAAAAGGCCCGGCTTTTCCAATTCATCGTGACGCCTCCGAAGGCGTGGTTGGACCCGCCTCTCGAAGGCGGCAGTTCAAGGTGCCCCCAACCTACCCCGTTTCTGGCCGGAGGCCAGGGGGGATCGGGGGATGAGCGTCTTCCCGGCGCACGCCGGCCGGCTCCGGATCCCGAGCCTCGCCGAATCCCGGGACACCCGGAGCCGGGTTGTGGGCACCGCCAGCCCCTTCAGAGTCGGTGGCAGCGTCGGGGGCAACGAAGTGGCGCTTGAAGAAGGACGTGAAGTCGTCCACCAGGGAGTACATGACCGGGACCAGGACCAGCGTGAGGAAGGTGGCGAAGAGGATCCCCACGATGACCGCCACCGCCATGGGCCCCCACCAGGCTGCCTGGTCCCCGCCCCAGATACAGGTCGGGGTTCAGAGATCCGGTAGAGGCCGAAGAAGTCGAAGTTCAGGCCGATCGCCAGAGGCACCAGCCCCAGGGCCGTGGTGGAGGCCGTGAGGATCACGGGCCGGAATCGGGTCTTCCCGCCCTGGACCAGCGCCTCCCGCCGGTCCATCCCGTCCCGGTCCCGAAGGATGTCGATGTAATCGATGAGGACAATGGCATTGTTCACCACGATTCCGGCCAGCGAGATCACTCCCACCCCCGTCATGATGATGACGAAGGGCATCTTGAAGATCATGAGACCCGCCAGCACCCCCACCGTGGACATGAGCACGGAAGTGAGGATGATCACCGGCTTCACCACGGAGTTGAACTGGGAGATGAGAATGAAGCCGATGAGCGCCAGAGCGGCCATGAACGCCGCCTCCAGGAATCCCGTTGCCTCGGCCTGATCCTCGTTCTCCCCCGTGTACTTCATGGTGTAGCCCGGCGGCAGGGCCTCCTCGAAGCCCGCCAGGGTGGACCGAACCTCCTCCAGCACGGCCGTGCTGTTCAGGCCGGAGGCCACGTCGGACGTGACCGTAGCCACCCGGTCCATGTCCTTCCGGCGTATGGAACCCAGGCCCTCGGTGACGCGCCAGTCGGCGACGGACACCAGGGGAACCTGGGTACCTTCTGACATGACAGTCAGGTCCTGCAGAGCGTTGAGATCGCCGCGCCATTCCGGAGCGAGCCGTACGATGATGTCGTATTCATCGTTGCCGGTGCGGTACTTCGCCGCCTCGATTCCGTTGATGGCACCACGTACGGCCATCCCGACCTGGGAGGTGGAAAGGCCGTACAGCGCCGCCTTTTCACGATTGACGGCCACGGACAGCTCCGGGCGAGCGTCGTTCAGGTCGCTTTCCAGCCCCACCAGCTTCGCGTAGACGGGGGCATTCTCCAGGATCTGGATGGCCCGGTCGGAGAGGTCTTTGAGCACTTTCGGATCCTCGCCGGCGATCTCCAGGTTGACCGGCGCCCCGGTGGGGGGGCCCTCATCCATCACGTCCACCGTGACCTCCGCACCGGCCACGTCCTTGCCCACCGACTCCTGCATGGTGGCCAGCGTCTCGAACGCGTCGTACCGACGGTCCTGATAGTCCTCGAACTGGATGGTGACGCGCCCGGCTTCGGGACCGTTGGGCCCCCCTTCCATGAAGTTCCCGCTCCCTCCACTTCCGACGGTCGTAACCACCGACTCCGCGTCGGCCATCCCGTCGAACCCCTTCACCTCCTCCTCCAGCCTCCGGGCGATCCTGTCCGTCACCTCCGCCCGCGTTCCGGCCGGGGCCTCCATGTCCACCCAGACCTGCCGCGGCGGGATGCCACTGGGGAAGAGTTCCACGCCATTGTTGAGGAACCCGTAGAGAAAGAAGGTGCCCACCAGGACCGCCATCGAGCCAAGGATGAGCACGGCGCGGTGGTTCAAGGCCCAGCGGAGCTGCTTCTCGTAGATCTCGATCACGGCCGGCACCAGGTGACGCTGGAAGCGGTGCCCCAGACGGTCCATCACGTACACGTGAGCCAGGAGGGCGAGGACCGCGGTCAGGACGAGGAGCACCGCCGTAAGCCAGTTGGCTCCGGCCACGATGAGGACGAAGAGAGCCAGCGCCGCGACGGAGGTCCGGCGCGCGGCTCGGGTCATGGCTTACGTGGCTCGCCCTCCACCCTCAGGAACATGGCGCAAAGCGTCGGCACGATGACCAGTGCCACGAAGAGGGAGCTGGAAAGGGTGATGATGAGGGTCAAGGGGCAGATAGCTCATGAACTCCCCGATGATCCCCGGCCAGAAGAAGCAGGGGAGCGAAAGCCGCCAGCGTGGTCAGGGTGGAGGCGATGACCGGCATGGCCACCTCGCCCGTCGCCTTCTTGGCGGCCGTTACCCGGTCCCAGCCCTCCTCCACGTACCGGTAGATGTTCTCCACCACAACGATGGCGTTGTCCACCAGCATCCCCAGCGCCAGGATCAGGGAGAAGAGCACCACCATGTTCATGCTCACCCCCATGACCCCCAGGAGCAGGAAGGAGAGGAGCATGGAGGTGGGAATGGAGATCGCCACGAACATGGAGGTCCGGACCCCGAGGAAGAAGAAGAGGATTCCCACGATGAGAAGGAGCCCGGAGATGATGTTGTTCTCCAGACTGCTCACCATCATCGCGATCTCCTTCGACATGTCGGAGGTGATCTTCACGACCGTGGTGGGCGGGAACTGAGGCTGCATCTCCGCCAGGACTTCCTTCACCTGGTCGGAGGTCTCGATGATGTTCTGGCCGCTGCGCTTGATGATGTCCAGGGTCACCACCGGGGTTCCGTCCAGGCGGGCGAAGCTCTCCCGCTCGGCGAAGCCGAACTCCACGGACGCCACGTCCCGCACGTAGACCGGGCGACCCTCGGTGGTGGTCACGACCAGGTCCTCGATGATGGAGGGGTCCTCGAACTCCCCGTCCACCCTGACCAGGTACTTGAACGCCCCCACGTCGATGGATCCGCCGGGAATGTTGACGTTCTCGTTCCGGATCGCGTCGATGACGTCCTGGAGGGCCAGGTGGTAGTACTGGAGCTTGCGCAGGTCCACATCCACCTTGACCTCCCGCTCCAGCCCCCCCCTGAGGTCCACCCGAAGGACCGAGCCGATCTGCTCCAGCCGGTCCTGGAGATCCTCCCCGATCTCCTTGAGACGCACCAGCCCGTACTCACCGGAGAGGTTCACCTGCATGATGGGAACCTCGTCCACGTTGAATTCGGAGATGATGGGCTCTTCCGCGTCCTCGGGGAGATCGGGGCGTGCGAGATCCACCTTCTCCCGGACATTCTGGAGAGCGGTCTCGAGGTCCACCGACGTCTCGAACTCCGCCAGGACGTTGGAATAGCCCTCGACCGAAGTGGAGGTGAGCTCCTTCACGTCACCCAGGGTGTTCAGCTCCTCCTCGATGGGCCGCGTGACCAGCGTCTCGATATCGCCGGGCGCCACGCCGGGGTAGATCGTGCTCACCGCGATCATGGGGATCTCGATCTGCGGGAAGGACTCCTTCGGTGTGCGGTTGTAGGCGATGAAGCCCCCGATGGCCACGATGACGAACAGCACGATGACGCTGGTCCGGTGGTCCACGGCGAACGAGGTGAGACGGAACTCCCTGTAGGCCTTCAGGTCCTTCTTCATAGCTCGATTCCTCAGCCCTCGGACACGACGCTCACACGGTCTCCATCGGCCACCGTCTCCTGCCCCACGACCACGAGGCGGTCCCCGGAGAAGAGTCCGTCGAGGATCACCACTTTGTTCTGCTGGGTCGGGCCAAGATCCACTGGCCGCGCCTCGGCCCGGCTATCCACCCCGGACCCGGTCACCACGAACACGACGTACCCATTCTCCACCCGAACCACGGATTCCTGGGGAATCACCACCACCTCATTCAGCGTCCGCCTCACGACGGCCACGTCGGCCACCATCTCCGGCTTGATCATCCCCCCGGGGTTGGCAATGGTGAGCTCGATGGGGAAGGTCCGGTTACGCGGATTCACCGTCGCGCCCACGTAGGAAATGCGGCCCTGGAAGGCGCGGCCGGCCAGGACGTCGAAGGTCACCGATGCCTCGGAGCCCGGCCTCACGTCCATGGCGTATCGCTCAGGCACCCCGGCCGTGATCTTCACCGGATCAGTGTCCACGATCCGAGCCACCGGGGTTCCGGCGCTCACGAGGGTTCCGACCTCGATCTCCCGGCTCTCGAGGATCCCGTCGATGGGTGCCCGTACAACGGTCCGCTCCAGGCGCCCCAGAAGAAGGGTGAGGTTTGCCCGGGCCTGCTCGGCCGCATGCTTGGCCTCCAGGTAGATCAGCTCCGAGCCCACGTGATCGTCTTCGTACAGGCGCTTCCTGCGCTCCCAGGTTTCCGTGGCCATGTCGGACGCAGCCTGGGCCTGATCCACCTGGGCCTGCAGGAGATCGGAGTCGAGGCGGAAGATGGGATCGCCGACCCGAACCCGATTACCCTTTTCGACCAGGATCTCCCTTACCACACCGCTCTCCTCGGCCGAAACGGTCACGTCCTGGCTCGCCTGGACGGTTCCGGTGAGCCGGATGGTCTCGATAAAGGACGCCGGCTCCACCGACGTAACCTCCACGTTGATGACCCGGGTACGGGCCTGCTCGTCCGTTGCGCCCCGCGCCTCCGTGCTCGCACCGCATGCCCACGTGCTCAGAGGAAGAAGAAGGAGTGCCCACGGAAGCACCCGCCCGCCGATCCCGTGGCGACATCCGAATCCCCGCTCTTCTATCGTCATGATGGCCAAATCCTCTCTTGATCCGTCCCGTTGCCTGGGCCGCGAACGACCTCGTCCACCATTGGGACCCGCCCCAACGCCTCGTCGAGCTGTGCGCTGAAGACCAGGTAGTCGTATACGGCCTGGGCGTAGTTGTATTCACTCTGCCGGAGGGCGACCTCCGCGTCGGTGAGCTCCAGCTGGCTGCTCAGACCCTCTTCGTACTGGGCGCTGGCGATCTCGAACCCCCGTTGTGCCTGGGTCACCGCCAGTCTCTGGCCCGCGGCCCGGTCCAGGGCCTCCTGGACCTGTTCGCTCACCGACTTGATCTGGCTCTCGGCCTGAAGCCGGGCCAACGCGCTCTGGTTTCGGACCTGGTTCAGGACCGCCCGGACCTGATCGATCCTGGCGTCCCGCTGAAATCCCGTGAAGACGGGAACGGACACCGAGATCCCCACCCATTTCGAGGTGGCCCGGGACATGGGGTCGCCGAAGAAGTTGGGGGAACCGTTCTGCTGCGCGTTGATCTGGTAGTTCCCGAAGAGCGAGATCTTCGGCAGGTACTCGACCTGCTGGACCCGGAGCTCCGCGGTCCGGAGCTTCTCTGTAAGCGCAAGCTGCCTGAGGTCCGACCGAGCCTCGTATGCGGACCCCAGCACCTCGTCCACATCGCTCCGGAGCATCTCGTTCGCACCCCCGAGGCTGAGAATCTCCTGGTTGGCCGGGTCGTTGCCGTCCCGATTCTCGAGATCCATGGAAGCGAGGCTGCCGGTCACCTCCAGTGCCTCCATGTTCTCGATGCTCAGCTCCACCGCCAGCTGGCGGCGTCCTTGGGCCACGGCATTCTGGGTCCGGCGGAGGTTCGGCTCCAGATTCGCCAGCTCCACCTGGAGCCGGAGAACGTCGTAGTCCGAGGCCAGCCCCGCCCGGTTGAGGGCCTGGGTCTCCTCCATGGATTGCCGGACACGGGCGACGGAGTTTCGGACCAGCCTCTGCTCTTCCTGGGCCAGGAGGAGGTTGTAATAGGCCACGCGAACCCGGGTCACCACGTCCTGGGTCCTTCCTCGCAGAACCTCCTCTTGAAGCGCCTCATAACGCCCTGCTGCTCCGACACCGATAAAGGCCTGAGCCTGAAACAGGGGCTGGTCCAGGACGAGGGAAGAGGCCCACGCGTTGTCCTGCCCGAACTGGACCTTGACGTAGTCGCCTTCCTCGCCCCCGAAGAACTGGGCGGGAAGGAACGAGACCGATGGAGCGATGTTCCTCGTGTAGCTGGCACTTAGATCCACTTTCGGAAACACACTGCCCCATGCCTCCGCGACCCGCTCCCGCGCGTCGTCGAGGGCGAGGCGCGCATCCTCGACGTCGCGACTCCGGCGAAGGGCTGTCCGGACCGCGTCCTCGAGGGACAGCACCATGGGCTGGGATGGAACGGGTTCATTCCCTGGGGAACCGGACCCGGGTCGGGCAACCGGTGTCCCCAGCGAATCGGGGGGGGGCTCCTGAGCCTGGAGACCGGGCACGGACCCGACGACCGCCACAAATCCCAGGAGCGGGAGGAGGAACATCCGCTGAGAACCGCGCCCCGGCCTCCAGCGGCTCGAACCCTGCATATCGATGATCATCGTCTCGCTGTCGTCTTCTGGTGGTCTTCCGTCGGCGTGGGACTCACTTCGCCCCGGATCTCCCGGGCGACCTGAGTGAACGCATCGGTTGCGAGCCCCTCCATGATCCGGAAGAAGGAGTCGCTCAGGAGGGCCCGGAAGCTCTCCCGGTCCTTCGCACCGAGGAGCCCCCGGTGAAAGATGGAGATGAGGCCGTGGGCGTGACCCCAGAGGGTGAGGGAAACGGCATGGGGGTCGCCCTTGACCAGGAACCCGTCGTCCATGAGCTCCCGGACGCGGTCCGACCAGAACTGGCCGATGGCACACGCCTGCTCACCCATTGGGTCCTCGCCACCCCCCGCGCCCAGGACGTCGGAGGGAACGTAGATGACCTCGTAGAGAGCCGGGTGCTCCAGGGCGAAGTCCATGTAGCTTCGCCCCGCCAGGATGAAGCGCTCCACCGAGGTACGTCCTTCCAGGGCCCGGTACAGGTACTGGGCGAAGAGGCGGTACGCCTCGCCCGCCACCTCCCGCATGACCTCTTCCTTGTTTTCGTAGTGCCGGTAGAGGGCCGGGGCGGTACACCCCACGCACTTCGCCAGCTTTCGCATGGAAAAGCCTTCGATCCCGTCGGCAAGGAAGAGATCGCACGCACACCTCAGAATCTCGTCGCGTTGAATGCTCATGGGTTAACAACGTAAACAAGGTTCCTTTAGATTCAAGCCCTGTATGGGTGAAATGACGGTGATATGTTTAGACCACTCGGTCTTATATCCCGTCAGGAGGCAGCAACCACGCCGGGTCCGGGCCTAGACCACCCATCCCCTCTCCCGGCCCGGAAAAGGGCCCCGGTGCCCGGGACCAGGGCGGCGAATGCGACTGCGGCTGCCTTCGTGCGGGGTGAGGGCCAAGAAGGGGTGGGCAGCTAACGCCCGGCGGGGGTGGCCACGGGGTGGATCCGAGCCATGAGGAAGGTGGAGCCGATGATGATCCCCGCGCCCACGACCGACCAGAGGTCCGGAACCTCGGAGAAGAACAGGATCCCGAGGATGGCCGCGAACACGATCTGGAGATACCCGACCGCCATGACCCGAGCAGCCTTCTCGAGCTGGAGAGCATGGGTCACGAACACCTGCCCTCCGAGGGTGGCCACACCGACCCCGGCCAGGAGGGGCCACTCCCTTCCCACGGGTGTCACGAACGAGGCCGCGGTGAACGGGATCGACCCTACCACCGTCACCAGAGCGAAGTAGAACACGATCACGAGAGGATCGTTGGTCCGGGTGAGACGCCGCGCGGTGACGTAGGCCGCCGCCGCGAGCACGGCCCCCAGAAGGGCCACTCCAACCGCCAGAGGAGGAAGAGCCTCGACGCCGCCGAAGAGGAATGCCGGCCGCGCCACCAGCACGACGCCTCCCAGGGAAAGAGCCACCAGGACGGCCTCCCAGAGCCCGAGCACTTCCCCCAGCACGAAAACCGCGAACACGGCCCCGAACACGGGATTGGTGAAGTGGATGGTGGTGGTGTCCGCCAGGGGAAGATGCATGACCGCCCAGAAGAAACAGGTCAGCGCCCCGTACCCTAGAAGGCCTCGGACCAGGAGGAGGCCCCGCTCGGAGCCCCATGGGCTCCGTCCTTTTCGGCGAAGCATGAGGTAGGTCAACGTCCCGAACACGACCCCCCGGAACAGGATGATCTCCTGGACCGGAATCCTGGACCCAACGAGCTTGGCCAGGGCGCTCATGATGGAGAAGGAGAGGGCTCCGGCCGCCGTGTACCGAAGCCCGAGCGAGAAACGCGGTCCCATGGACGGTCAGCGGGCGCCGAGCGGGAGGAGGCCTGGGCACACCTTCAGGATCCGTCGGGCTCGACCCGGGCCGTGAGCACTCGGTCCCCCTCGTACAGCTGGTCCACCACATCCATTCCCTCCTCCACCCATCCGAAGGAGGTGTACGACCCGTCGAGGTGAGGTTGCATGGAATGGGTGACAAAGAACTGGGATCCTTCGGTGTCCTTCCCCGCACTTGCCATTCCCACAACCCCCCGCTGGAAGGGGATCTCCGTGAACTCGCTCCGAATCGTGAATCCTGGCCCGCCGAATCCGTCGCCCCTGGCAAAGTCCCCTCCCTGCACGACGAAGTTGGGGACCACCCGGTGGAAGGGCACGCCATCGTACAGCCCTTCCTGGGCGAATCCGGCAATGGTCTGGACCGTCAACGGGGCACTCTCGGCGTCCAGGACCAGCACAACCCTCCCTTTCCCCGTTTCCAGGATCATCCGCGGGCGGGGCCCGAGAGGAGCCAGCGCCCCCCAATCCACCCGGCGCTCGGCCTCGGCCGGCTGGGACGGGGCCTCCACACCCCCACCCCCCAGGGCAGACAGCGCCTTGATCGCCGAAGCCCGGAGCGCACCGCTCCCGCTCTCCGCCTCACGCCGGAGGAACGCCTCCGCCTCCGGCGTGCCCGTCTCGCCCAGGGCCTGGAGGATCGCCTGCATCCCCTCCAGTCCCTCCGGGAGCCGCAGCTCCCGGTACTCGTCCATGAGGAGACTCACGGACCCCAGGGGAAGAAAGGCCGAATCGGCCAGAGCGGGAGCCGCGACGAATACCGCCGCCGGGTCTCCGGTGCGAAGGCCCTGCACGAAGGCATTGTAGTAGGTTTCCAGCTTCGTGGGATCCTGCCGTTCCACGCGCCAGCGCCTGGCCAACCCCCCCAGGGCGGTTCCTCGAATTCGGGAGTTGGCGGAGGTGGCAGCCTTGGCGAGGTACTGCGTTGCCTCTTCTCCGGGAACGAACGCCAGGGCTCCCAGTCCCCGGGTCCGGGGAG
Source organism: uncultured Gemmatimonadales bacterium (assembly GCA_963751255.1). Classification (GTDB taxonomy): domain Bacteria; phylum Gemmatimonadota; class Gemmatimonadetes; order Longimicrobiales; family Gaopeijiaceae; genus CAVVTW01. The sequence continues at coordinate 196,704 of CAVVTW010000026.1, forward strand.
CCACAGAGTCCTCAGGCCAGCGGCTCAGCCACGATTCGAGGAACGCTCCCTCGCCCATCCGTCCGAGTAGAGCCAGGATCGAGCCGGCTCTCTGCCACTCGTCCAGATGGCCTTCCACCCAATCCATGAGCTCTTCCTTCTCCGCTGCTCCCAACTCCCCGGCTGCTGAGAAGGCCTCGCCCGCGTAGACCGCCACGTTGGTGTTGGGATCGTCAAGGGCCTGCACCAGGGAGCTTCTCACCCGGGGATCGGAGGTCCTGCCGGTCAGGGCCTTCGCCGCATTTGCGCGGATCCGCCAGTCGGGAGAGTTGGCGAGCCACCAGGTGAATCGCGGCGTGTCCTGGGGATCCCCGAGCATGGCGAGCCCCAGGAGCAGGTGCATGGCCATGGGCTCGGAGGGGGGCAGGGAATCCAACACACTTCGGACCGCACCCGCACGGGCACTCCAGGGTCCCGGAGCGTTGCTCCGCCCGAAGTAGTAGGCGGCGTTGGTCCGGGCGTCCATGTCCGTCGAGCCCAGCGCCTCGACGAGCTGAAGCACGCTGGTGGGAAGGACCACGCCCCTGATCCCCATGCGAGCCAGCGCCAGGTTCCGTGCGCCCTCCTCCTGGGCCGGCAGATCCATCCTGAGCAGGGATTCCAGCGCTCTCTCGTCCCCGATCTTGCCCACTGCCTCCAGGATTCTCGCCCTCACCCCCGGGTCTCTCTCCTCCTCCAGGGCCCCGAGAAGGAGCGGCCCGAAAGCGGGATCGGGCAGCTGCCCCAGGGCAAAGGCGGCATCGCGGCGAACCGCCGGATCTGAGTCCCAGAGGAGCCCCGAGAGGGGTCGCCCCGCCTCGGGATCCTGCACCGAGGCCAGGGCGAAGGCCGCCCGCGCCCGGACCGCTGGATCCTCTGCGCTCAGGAGAGCCCGGAGCGCCTCCCCGTCGCGCGCCACCTGGAGATCCGCCACCTCCTGGAGTGCGGGGTTGGAGAGGAGCCCGTCTGGAGGGCGCGTCTCAGGGGCCGGAGGCGTGCCCACCGGATGGTTGGGAACGGCTTCGGAGCCGCAGCCTCCCAACACGAGGAGGAGGAGGGGGAGGGCCAACGATCGGCCTGGGGCTCGGGATTCATGCGGTCGCGACATCATTGCCTCGGGTCTCGAATACGAAGCCTTTAACCTCGCTACCGACCCCGCGGGCGGACAAGTCCCACCCCCGCTCCGTCGTCTGCCTCGTGGGGGGCGGAGGTCCCGGGACGATGTCCGGGTGTCCTTGCCCGAGGCTCAGGGCCGATCCGGCACGGGCCCGCTCTTGACACCGAGCGTACCCAGGGCGATTCCGGCCAGGATCACCACGCCTCCCCCCAGGGTTTGGATGGGGGGCACCTCGTGGATCGCCGGCAGGAGCCAGGCGATGAGCGTCGCGCCCACCGGCTCGCCCAGGGAGGCCAGGTTGGCCACGTAGGCCGGCAGGTACCGCAGGGCGTAGTTGATCCCTGTGTGGCCCAGCATCATGGGTCCGGCAGCCAGGGCCAGGAACACCATCCAGTCCCTGGCCGGGTAGCCCGTCAGAGGCGATCCCGGCGAGGCCAACACCGCCACGGTCAGGAGGGCGGCGGCGGCCCCGTAGACGAGCCCCGTGTAGGCCCAGAGGTCCAGCTTCTGCCTGAGGCTCCTGCCGATGGAAAAGTAGCCTGCCGACATGACGGCAGCCGACAGTGCCAGGGCGTCTCCCAGCAGACCACGCCCTCCCCCTGAAAGGTCGCCCCATCCGATGATCAGGGCCCCTCCCACCGCCATGGCGATCCCGAACCACTGGCGGGATGAGGGTCGTTCACCCAGGAACGCCACGGACAGGCCGGCCACGAAGAGGGGCTGGGTGCTCACCAGGACCGTCGAGCTGGCAATGGTGGTGAACTGAATGGAGGCCACCCAGGCCCAGAAATGCCCTGCCAAAAGGATGCCGGCCCCAATCCCGAGGATCCAGTCCTTGCGGGAGAGGCGGGCGCCACCCAGGAAGCTTCCTCTCGCCAGGAGGATCACGCCGATGAAGCCGACGGAAAAGAGGAGCCTCCAGGCCGAAATCACCAGAGCTCCGGCCGACGAGAACCGCACCAGGGGGCCCGCGAAGGAGACCGCCGCCACCGCCCCCAGAAGTGCCAATCCGGGGGAAAGAGGACGGTGAGGAGCGTCGGATCGGGTCACTGCCGCCAGCCTGTCGGAGGGCGGAGGACCTCGGGTCTCGTCTCCCGGACGGGGCCCGGGGCCGACTCGTGGGCCCCGAGGGCCGTCAGTCCACCCCCATGGTCAGCGTCTTGATGGGTCCCTTGAAGAGCACGAAGAGGATCCCGGATCCGATGACCACCGCCGCAACGGTGCCGAAGAGCTGGACCAGAGGAAGGGTCTCCATCTGCCCCGCCACCAGACCCGCCACGAGGTTGCCCAGGGAGGCTCCCATGAACCAGATCCCCATCATCTGCCCGACCAGCGGCTTGGGCGACAGCTTCGTGACGCTGGAAAGGCCGACGGGGCTGAGGCACAGCTCGCCGCTCGTGTGAAGGAAGTAGGTCACCACCAGCCACATGGGACTCACCAGGTGATCCGGACCGGCGTAGACGGAGGCCCAGGCCATGACCAGAAATCCGATCCCCAGCAGGATCAGGCCGAGGCCGAACTTCATCGGAATCGAGGGATTGTGGGAGCCCAGAGCCACCCAGAGCCATCCGAAGATCGGCGCGAAGATGATGATGAAGATGGGATTGACACTCTGGAGCCAGCTTGCAGGGGCCTCCCATCCCAGGATGACCCGGTTGGTGAGGTCCGCGGCGAAGAGGTTCATGGACGACCCAGCCTGCTCGAACCCGGACCAGAAGAGGGCGGCCCCGATGAAGAGGAAGAAGATCACGATGAGGCGTTTCTTCTCCGTCTCGTCCCAGGGTCCGAACACCAGGTGGTAGGCGAAGTAGGCGATGGCCAGGGCCACGATGATGGCGCCCGTGGCCCCGGCGGCCTCCTGCAGGCTGAAGGAGGTCACGCCTCTGCTCTGGAGGAGGTAGAGAGCCACCCCGACCAGCACGACGCCGGTCACCACCCCCGCGAAGGTCCTGTTGGTGTTCTTTCGTTCGTACTCCGGGAGCTCGGGGGCGCGACCCAGGTCACCCAGACCGGCTCCCATCTTGTACTGGATCAGGCCCAGGACCATTCCCGTACCGGCAGCCAGGAAGGCATACTTCCACGCGATGTTTTCACCCAGGTAGCCGCAGATGATGGGACCCACGAAGGCTCCCACATTGATCCCCATGTAGAAGACCGAGAACCCGGCGTCCCGGCGCGCGCCTCCCTCGGGGTAGAGATCGCCGACGATGGCGCTGACGTTGGGCTTCAACAGTCCGGTGCCCAAGACGATGAGCGCCAGCCCGGCGTAGAAGCCCAGGGTCGTGGTCGCGCCGAAGGCCAGAGAGAACTGGCCGGCCGCGATGAAGATCCCCCCGATGAAGACGGCGTTCCGGGCCCCCGCGATCCGATCGGCGAACCATCCGCCGGGCAAGGCCATGAGATAGACTCCGGCCGTGTACAGCCCGTAGATCGCTGCGGCCTTGGGTGTGTCGAGACCCAGCCCTCCCGTTTGTATGGCGTCCACCATGAAGAGGATCAGGACCCCTCGCATGCCATAGTAGGAGAAACGCTCCCACATCTCGGTGAAGAAGAGGGTGGCCAAGCCGCGGGGGTGGCCGAAAAACCCTCCCCTTTCCGGACCGAGTGAGGCCTGTGCGCTCTGGGTCATTCCGGACTCCTCCATGCAGGTCTTGGGACCGCCCCGGGGGGAGCGAAGAACCGGGGCAATATTCCGGCGGCGAGCGATGCTGGCAAGAAGAACGTCGGGAGCCGAGACTGCCGGCGAGTTGCCTTACCGCCTCCGAGGCCCGATCATGTCTCGATCTGGACTCGAGCGCGCGCGCTCCCAACGATTCTTCAGCCCTTCGGTTCTACCATGGAATCCATACGTCTGCTCCGCCGCGCCCTCACCCTCGGGCTTATGCTCTTTGCCGCCCCTGCCGCCCTGGCCGGCCAGGTCCCCGGAAAGAAGCCCCTGGATCACGACGCCTACAACATCTGGAACTCCGTCGGCTCACAGGCTCTCTCCGCCAACGGCGCCTGGATCGCCTTCGTCGTCTCCCCCAGGGAGGGGGACGGTGCGCTCACCCTCCGGTCTCTCCGGGGCGGGGAGGCTCCTCAGGGAACCATCCCCCGCGGATCGGCACCCACCATCACCCCCGACTCCCGATTCCTCGTCTTCACCATCGACCCCATGTTCTCCGTGGTCGATTCCCTGGAGAAGGCGGGCGAACGGGCGGACAATCTCCCCAAGGACTCGCTGGGGGTCATCTCCCTCTCCGAGGCCTTCTCTTCGGCGGGAGCTCTCAACCCTGATTTCTTCCGGGTGGGACGGGTGAGCTCCTGGCAGACCCCCGAGGACGAAGGCAGGTATCTGGCGTACCTCCTGGAGAGGGAGCCGGCCGAGCCCGATTCGGCCGCCGGGGCCGAAGCACCGGCCGGGGGTCGTGCGGCCCGTGCCGGGGCCGCCCGTGGAGGCCGCGGAAGGGGTGCGGGCGGCGGGAGCCCGGACGAGCGGCAGAAGGCCGAGGGCAGCACCCTCGTGCTCAGGAACCTGGCCAGTGGACAGGAGAGCCGGTTCGAGGATGTGACCGCCTACAGCTTCAGCAACGACGGCCAGTGGCTCATCTACACTGCATCCAATGAGGACGGTACCGCCGACGGTGTGTACACCGTTCGAACCGAGACCGGCGAGGCCGCTCCGGTCCTCACCGGTGAGGGCGAGTATCGGGCACTGGCATTGGACGACGCCGGCGAGCAACTGGCGTTCCTCACGAATCGGGACGACTGGGAAGCCGACGAGCCGGGCTTCACCCTCTATTACGCCGTGCTGGGTCAGGGAGAAGCCCGTGCCGTTGCGACGCAGGGTACTCTCGGCGTTCCCGAGGGCTGGTGGGTCCCCAACAACGCCGCGCCGTCCTTCTCCGACGAAGGGTCCCGACTTCTCTTCGGGACCGCGCCGAGGCCCCCGGCCGAGAGCGACGAGGAGATCCCAGAGGACGAACAGGTCCATCTGGACGTGTGGAACTGGCAGGACCCCCTCATCCAGCCCATGCAGCTGGTCCAGGCGGATCGGGAGCGGCAGCGCACCTACCAGGCCTACGCCAACACCGACGACCTGAGCGTGGTGCAACTGGCCACCCTGGACATCCCCGAGGTGACCATTCTCCAGGGCGGCGAAGGTGATCTGGCCCTGGCGAACACGAACACCATGGTGAAGTACGGCTGGTACGTGTCCCACGACGGAACCTACGTGGACGTCTACCTCATGGACGTGGCCACCGGCGAACCCGAGATGATTCTGGAGAAGCTCAGGGGCTCCGCTTCTTCCTCTCCGGAAGGGAATTACATCACCTGGTGGGACGAGAATGAGCTGGACTACATGTCCATGAACGTGGCCACTCGGGAGGTGAGAAACCTTACGGAAGACATCCCCTTCCCCGTCTGGAACGAGCTGGACGATCACCCCGACGACCCGGGCGCCTACAGCAGAAGGCTGCTCTGGCTCAAGAACGACGAAGCCGCCCTCCTCAACGACCGCTTCGACATCTGGCAGGTGGACCCCTCAGGCCGCAAGGCCCCGAGAAACCTGACCGAAGGGTTCGGCCGCGCCAACGATCTCCGCTTCCAGTACGTGAGCCTGGCATCCGGCCGGGGCGGCGGGGGACGGGGTGGTTTCGGCGGCTTCGGCGGGGGAGCCGAGGAGGGCATCGACCCCACCCAGCCCGCCCTCCTGTCCGCCTTCAACGTCGACAACAAGCAGGATGGCTTCTACCGGGACCGGTTCGACGGCACCCGGGAGCCCCAGCGCCTCATCATGGCCGACGTCTCTTTCGGGACCCCCACCAAGGCCGAAGACGCGGACGTCTACATCATCACTCGCCAGACGTTCCAGGAGTTCCCCGACCTCTGGCGGACCGATCCGGACTTCGAGAACTGGGACAGGCTCTCCGACGCCAACCCCCAGCAGGCCGAATACAGCTGGGGGTCCGAGGAGTTGGTGGAGTGGATCTCCAACGACGGGATTCCCCTTCAAGGGATCCTCATCAAGCCCGAGGGATTCGACCCGTCCAAGAAGTACCCCATGATGGTGTATTTCTACGAGCGGAATTCCGACGGTCTCCACCGCTACGTGACGCCCAACGCCGGTAGCTCCTCCATCAACTACAGCTTCTACGTGAGCCGGGGCTACGTCCTCTTTGTCCCCGACGTCGTCTACGAGATCGGATACCCCGGTGAGAGCGCCATCGACTGCGTGGTCCCGGGCGTGTTGAAGATCTTGGCGGAAGGGTATGTCGATAAGGACCGGATCGGAGCCCAGGGTCATTCCTGGGGCGGCTACCAATTGGCCTACATGATCACCCGCACCAATCTCTTCGCGGCGGTGGAGGCCGGTGCCCCGGTCTCCAACATGACCAGCGCCTACGGCGGAATCCGTTGGGACAGCGGCATGAACCGGCAGTTCCAGTACGAGAAGACACAGAGCCGCATTGGAGGGACCCTCTGGGACCAGACGCTCCGGTACATCGAAAACTCGCCCATCTTCGAGGCCAACAAGGTCCAGACTCCGATCCTCTACATGCACAACGACGCCGACGGGGCGGTGCCCTGGTACCAGGGGATCGAGTACTTCATGGCCCTCCGGCGCCTGCAGAAGCCCGTCTGGATGCTGAACTACAACGGGGAGCCTCACGGGCTGAGAAGGAGGGCCAACCAGGAGGACTTCGCCATCCGGATGCAACAGTTCTTCGACTACTACCTCATGGGCGCTCCGGAGCCGGTATGGATGGCCGAGGGCGTGCCGGCTGTCATGAAGGGCCAGACGCTGGGACTGGAGCTGGTGGACGGAGGCGGCAAGTGATCCCGGGAAGTCACGCCTTGACGTCCTGCGGACGGTTCAGGATCCCCGCTCGCTAGCCCCAACGTCCCGCAGTTGGTTTCGCGGGGAAAGCAGCGCCCGTCGGTGCCTCACGGCGCCGGCGGGCGTCTTGCTGAACTCCGGGTCACGGAAGGCGGATTGGCCCCGGGAGGAGCCCGGGCCATTCACCTCATTCCAGGTCTTCGTCCGCTGTCAGGGGGGCCACCCCCGGATTCGGCGGGGTCTTGTCCAGGAGAACGGCGACCCAGCGGAGATCGGACGTGTTCTCCAGCATGATCTTCACCACCATGGTGAGGGGAACCGCCAGCAGGGCTCCCACGGGGCCCCAGACCCATCCCCAGAAGATGAGGGAGAGGATGACCACCAGGGTGGAGAGTCCGAGCCGCCTACCCATGAGGTTGGGTTCGATAAGGTTCCCGAAGACACCGTTAACCACGAAATACCCTACTCCCACCACCAGGGCGTGCCCGAGTCCGAACTGGATGAGGCCCAGGAGGAGCGCGGGAACCGACGCGATGATGGAGCCGATGGTGGGAACGTAGTTCAGGACGAACGCCACCAATCCCAGAAGCACCGGAAAGTCCAGGTCCATCACCCAACACCAGGCTCCCAGGAGTATTCCCGTGGCCAGGCTGATGAAGGTCTTGATGCCCAAATACTCCTGCACCTCCGCCACGATCTTGGTCAGCCGGCTGGAGTGCCCCTTCTCCCGGCCCAGAATGGCCCTGAACTTGGCCGGAAAAACCGTTGCTTCCCCCAGCATGAAGATGAGAATGATGAAGACCAGAAAGGCGTTGGAGGCGAAGGCGAATACCCGGGTCAACGTTCCTCCGGCCAAGGCAACGACCTGCCCTGGATTCACCATGTCGGTGTTGAGGTAGTTGGCGAGGTAGCTGGCGCCAGGAAGATCGGTGGCCTGGAGTCCGGCGATCCACGACCGCCAGAGGTCGGTGAGTCGATCGGCGTAGCGGGGCAGCCGATCCTGGAAGTCGGTGATGGACTGGCTGGCCAGAAGGATGATCAGGCTGAAGACCCCGATGTCCACGAGCAGGGCCAAGAAGATGGCCAATGTCCGGGGAATTCGGTTCCGCTGTAGCCAAATGACGACGGGAAGACTGAGGATGGACAGGAAGAGCGCCATGGAGAAGGGCAGGAGAATTGGGGCCGCGAGACGAAGCCCGCTCACGACGATCACCACCAACGCCAGGATGAAGAGGAACCTCGTGCCGGGGGTCTGCTCCATCCGTTCCAGGATCATGAATCTCCGCCCTGACCGGCCCGCGTACTGCCCGGTGCCGCCAGTTCGCTCGAGGAAATCACTGTATCTTACCTGAAGATAACCGACCCCACGGACCCTTTGCCATAGCGCTTACGCAACGATCCCGGTTCCAGCGACATGACCGAGCCCGACAGCCCTCCCGCCCCCCAGGCCGATTCGGCTCCCGATCCCTTTCCCATCCCGGAGACGGATGACGAGCTCCTGTCCCAGTGCCGCGTGGAAACCTTCATGTCCGGGGGAAAGGGGGGCCAGCACCAGAATCGCACCGAGAGCGGGGTCCGCCTGGTCCACCTTCCCACCGGGATCGTCACCTCCAGCCGCGAGGAACGGAGTCAGCACCGGAACAAGACCATCGCCCTGGCACGCCTCAGGAGGAAGCTTGAGGCCCGGAACCGGCGACCGGCCCCTCGTAGGCCGACACGTGTCCCCCGGCGTGAGAAGGAGAAACGCCTGGAGGAGAAGAAGCGCCGGGGCCGGACCAAGCGCCTCCGTAAACCTCCCGAGGGGGATAGGGAGGGGTAACGGCTTGTTCAGCGCTTGTTGTCGCGTGCTGCGTGTCGCCCTCTACCTTGAGCCCATCCACCGCCCCCCCTATTCTTCTTCTTGGACCCCAACCGGGAGATTCTGTGCGATCTGAACAAGTCAGGATCCTGCTGGTCGATGACGACCAGGGGGACTTCGAAATGATCCGGGTCATGCTTTCCCAGGCCGAGCACGGAGACTTCCGCCTGGACTGGGTGGCGAGCTTCGAGGAGGCCCTGGACGCCTTCGACCAGGACCGACACCAGGTCTATCTGGTGGACTACTTCCTGGAAGACCGCACTGGCTTGGACCTCCTGAGAGAGGCAGCCGCCCGGGGCATTTCAGCGCCCCTCATCATGCTCACTGGGAGGGGGAGCCGGGACGTGGACCTGGAAGCCATGGAGGCTGGAGCGGCCGACTACCTCGTCAAGGGCAGGATCGATCCCGATGCCCTTGAACGTTCCATCCGCCACGCTCTGGAGAGAACGCAGGCAGCTCGGGCTCTGGCGGAAAGCGAGGAACGGCACCGGGGGATGTTCGAGCACCTTCCCGTGGGCCTTTACCGCAGCACCCCCGACGGCACCTTCGTGGACGCCAATCCGGCCCTGATCCGGATCCTCGGATACCCGGACAGGGATGCTCTCCGGAAGCATTATTCCCACGACCTCTACGTGCATCCCGACGACCGAAACCGGTTCTGGGGCCTCCTGGAGAAGTCCGGACTGGTGCGGGGATTCGAGACGACGATTCGGCGCCCGGACGGGGTGTCCATCCGCGTGAGAAACACGGCCCGCCTCCACCGGGACCCGGAAGGGCGGATCGTGTACCTGGAGGGCACCCTGGAGGACATCACTGGAGAGAAGGAAGCGGAGGGGCTCAAGGGAAGCGAGGCCAGGTTCCGGGCCGTTTTCGACGGCACCGGGTCGGGCATCGCGCTTGCCGACCTGGAGGGGGTACTCCGGGAGGTGAATCCCGCCTTCGCCCGAGCCTTCTCCACCACCCCCCGGATGCTCCGGGGTCTCCCCTACCTCGATCTCCTGGACTCGGAGGACCGGGCGGCCGCCGCGCTGGAGCTGGAGGGGTTCTCGAAGGGGGACCGCACCCGCTCGGAGGCGGAGCGGCGATACTCCAGACCGGACGGGACCGCCGGCTGGGCCCGGACCCTCACCACCCTCATCCGGAATGTCGACGGCGACCCCGACCACCTGCTGATCCTGATGGAGAACTTCCGATGACGAAGCGCACTCGAAACATCATCCTCGGCAGCGCCGCCACCTTCCTCGTTATCGCCCAGATCGTTCCCTTTCCCTCCCGCCACGAACCCCCCCGGTGACGGAGGAGATCTCGGCGCCCGCCGACGTGCACCTCATCCTGCAACGCTCCTGCTACGACTGCCACTCCAACGAGACCGAGTGGCCGTGGTACAGCTCGATCATCCCGGGAAGTGGCTGGTGCGTCACGACGTGGAGGAGGGGCGAGCGGCCCTGAATTTCAGCGAGTGGGACGCCTACACGGAGAGCCAGAAGGCCCATGAGTTCGAGGAGATCGCGGAGATGGTGGGAGAGGGGGAGATGCCCCTTCGGACCTACACCTTGCTCCACAAGGACGCGGTTCTGAGCCAGGAGGAAGCCAGCCGGCTCACGGATTGGGCCCGAGCCCAGGGGCCCCAGACAGGGAGCCCCCGGGGGAGTGGACGCCCGGACTGACGCAGGGGTTGGCGGGGTCGCCGAGAGGCGTATCCGAGGGCAGAGCCCTCCTCAGTAGCCTCC
>CAVVTW010000027.1:0-27454 GCA_963751255.1 uncultured Gemmatimonadales bacterium
ATGTTTGCCTATTCTTTGCTTGGCTGAACTCCGGTCTTGCTCTCCGCCCGGCCGGGGAACACTAATCCATCCCCGTCTCCACGATCTCCGCCGTGGAGACCCGGTCAGTGATGTCGAAGAGGTGGGTCAGGCGGTTGGACGCCGTCTCGTCGGGCCCGAAGACCCGGAAGTTTCGGCTCTCCCAGTTCTTCTCCATGACGTCCCTCAGGAAGGCTCCCGTGATTCGGGTCGCTTCGGCTTTCACCTTCCCGGGTCGGGGAGTGTCCACGGCATAGTCGTGGAAGTCCGGCATCTTCAGGTCCCGGAGGAGGGTACCGCCGTTCGCGTGGGGGTTCGCGCCCATCCTCCGCTCTCCCCGAGGAGCCAGCTCTGCGAGCTCCGGCACCAGCCTACCGCCCTCGTCGAACAGCTCCTCGGGCTTGTAGCCCCTCATCCAAGCCTCGAGCATCTTCAGGTGCTCGGGGTTCTCGGCTAGCCCGGAAAGGGGGACCTGATGAGCCCGGAAGGTGCCCTCCACCGGCTCTCCGTCCACCTCCGCCGGACCCGTCCAGCCCTTGGGGGTCCGGAGGATGATCATGGGCCAGCGGGGACGGCCCTGGAACCCCTTCTCGCGAGCGGTCTCCACGATTCCCCGGATCTCCTCCACGACGGCGTCGAGAGTGGCCGCCAGCGCCTGGTGGACTCTCTCGGGCTCGTCTCCTTCAACGAAATAGGGATGGTAGCCGTAGCCCTGGAAGAGGCTCTTCAGCTCTTCTTCAGGAATGCGCGCCAGCACCGTGGGGTTGGCGATCTTGTACCCGTTCAGGTGCAGGATGGGCAGCACCACCCCGTCCCGGGCCGGATTGATGAATTTGTTGGAGTGCCAGCTCGTGGACAGGGGACCCGTCTCCGCCTCCCCGTCCCCCACGACGCACGCCACCCAGAGGCCCGGGTTGTCGAAGGCCGCGCCGTAGGCGTGGGCCAGCGAGTAGCCCAGTTCCCCCCCTCGTTGATGGAGCCGGGTGTTTCCGGAGCCGTGTGGCTCGGCACCCCGCCAGGGAAGGAAAACTGGGTGAACAGCTTCTTCATACCCTCTTCGTCCTGTGAGATGTCGGGATACAGCTCGGTGTAGGTCCCCTCCAGGTAGGTGTTCGCCACCAGGGCAGGGCCCCCGTGCCCCGGGCCGGTGACGAAGATCATGTCGAGGTCGTGCTCCTTGATGATCCTGTTCAGGTGCACGTAAAGGAAGTTGAGCCCCGGCGTGGTCCCCCAGTGCCCGAGGAGGCGCGGCTTCACGTGCTTCAGTTGCAGGCCTTCCTTCAAGAGGGGGTTGTCGAAGAGGTAGATCTGGCCCACCGAGAGGTAATTCGCGGCTCGCCAGTAGGCGTTCATCTTCTGGAGCGTTTCCGGGGAAAGAGCATCACTCATGGGGATCATCCTCGTGGGTTCGCAAATAGCGGAGGGTCAGGTGGGCGATCATCCGCTCCTCGTTGGTGGGGATCACGCGCACCCTGACCCGGGCGCCCTGGGGGGAGATGACGGGTGTGTTCTCCGCATTCCGTCCCTCGCTAAGTCGGAGACCCAGGAACTCCAGCCCCCGGACGATTCTGCGGCGAATCTCCGGGGAGCGCTCGCCGATTCCTCCGGAGAAGACGAGAACGTCCAGACCCTCCAGCACCGCCGCGAAGGCTCCGATCCACTTCCGCGTCTGGTAGCAGAAGAGGGCCACGGCCTCCGCCGCTCGCTCGTCCTCCTCCTCCCGGTCCAGAAGATCCCGCATGTCCGAGCTCGTTTCGGACACGCCGAGGAGGCCCGACTCGTGGTTGATCAGATCGCTGAAGGCCCGGGGCGAGAGCCCCTCCTTCTCCGCCAGGAACCAGGCCACGCCGGGATCCAGGTCCCCGGGGCGGGACCCCATGGGAATGCCCGCGGTGGGGGTGAAGGCCATACTGGTGTCCACGCTCCGCCCGTCCAGCACGGCCGCCAGGCTGGCGCCGCTCCCCAGGTGTGCCAGGATCACGCGTCCGTGGGCGGTCTCCTCACCCTCCAGGCGGAGGAGCTCGTCCATGAGGTACGCGTAGGACAGGCCGTGGAAACCGTATCGCCTGAGCCCCTTGGCCTCGTATCGCCGCGGCACCGGAAGGATGCGGGCCACCCGCGGAAGGGTGCGGTGGAACGCGGTGTCGAAGCACGCGACTTGCGGCAGGGTGGGATGACGCCCACGGAAAGCCTCCACCAGCTCCAGCTCCCGGGGGAGGTGATCCGGGTCGTAGGGCCCGAGGCGGTGCAGCTCCGCCAACAGAGCCGGCGTGAGCCTCTCGGGCTCCATGTGCTCCATTCCGTGGACGATACGGTGCCCCACCGCCGCCATGGAGGCGGAGCCGAGGCGATCCTCCAGCCAGTCGAGGAGGAAGGCCGCCGCCGCTCCGTGGCCGGACCCCTCCACCGGCTCCGTGCCGCGCTCGTCACGGTCCCTGTCCTCGAAAGAGAGGGACGTGCCCTCCGAGCCGATCCGCTCCACCTTTCCCGACAGAAGACAGACCGGCGCCCGAACGGGAGCTCGAGGGCCGGAGCCGGCGTAGAGTGCGAACTTGATGCTCGACGACCCGGCGTTGACGCTCAGGACGCTTGCCCCGGAAGCTTCCTCCGATACCTCGGTCACGGGGCTCAAACGGCTTCCGGGCCAGGCCAGGACCCGGACCGGCCGAAGGCCTGGGTGAGGAGCGGCATCAGGAACAGCGTGGCCCCAAAGATCAGGTGGTAGCCGAACCACCAGCCCGGAGCCACCATCTGCCGATCCAGCATGACCGGGTTCAGGACCGGTAGCACCCCCCAGGTGGTGAGCGCCCAGATCGCGACGCCATAGATGGCCCCCATCACCAGGGCCCCTCCGGCGTTCAGCCGGTTACCCAGGACCAGACCGAAGAGGAGGCCGGCGACGCCCGCCACGGTCAGGTGAATAAGGATGCCCACCACCACCACACCCCCCCCTCCGATCAGGGCCTCAACGCCCCAGAAGAGCGCCGCCACCAGCTTCATCGGCAACCAGAAGCCGAGACCGAGCGTCCCCGCCCGGATCATCGCCACCAGCGCCATGACGACGCCAGCCACGAGACCCGCCACGATGCCCGCGCCTGCCCGCGTTTTGCCCTCGTACCTTCGAGCCATGCCGTCGCCCCTTACCTCTTCCTCAGCCCTCCGCGGCCTCGTTCCGGATCGCTCGCGCCAATTCCAGGTGCTGCTCCAGGATGGGCAGCAATTTCGAGACGAGCGCATGCACCTGCCCGTCCGGAAGGCGGCCCAGGGCATCTCGGAGCAGACCGGTCGCCTCCTGGTGGGACTGGATCATCACCTGGAGGAACGCCCGGTCGAACGTCGGCCCGCTTTCCTGTTCCAGTTTCTGCGCCGCCTGCCCGACGGCCATGAGCTCGGGTGCCGCGGGAAGCTGTTCCGGGGGCAGGAGAGCCAGATCCTGGGATGCGGCCAGGGAGGTCACCTTCCCGTCACCGAACCGGTGGTCCCGGTAGAGGCGGTCTCCATATCGCCGCACCTCCGTGCTGGCGCCCTGCTCCTCGGCCATCCGGCCCAGCCGCATCTCGAGCTGGTTCACCTGATGCATGGTGGAGAGCACGACCTGAGGCAGGCTCGCCCCTGAGCCGGATGCCTGCCCTTGCTGCCCGGCTGCGCCTCCGGCCCACGCGCTCCCCACCAGGGCCAGGAGTGCGATCCGGGCCACCCTGCTCGACTTCTCCACCCGTCGCCTGCTGTCTCTCACTCCCTCCCTCGCTCCCTGGGATCTGCATGGATTACTACTGGTGGAGACACTGGAACGGTGGATGGGTTCGCCGGCTTCGGGGGGCCTGGCCTTCCAGAAGAGATCGATCCTAGAACAGATCGATCCCCGAGGATGCGAGGTAGGCCACCCCGGTGGGAAAGGTCGCGTTCCCGAGAAAGAGCGGGACGAGAACCTTCCGGAACCGGTATCCGCTCAGGGAGAGCGCTCCGGTGAGGATGTTGTTGGCCAGGGGCAACAGACCGACCCAAACCCAGGTGACGAAGGGGATCACCCACCTCGGTCGCTCCTCCAGCCAACGGCCCACCTTCACGGCCTTCTCTTTCGCCCCTCCCCGGAGGAGGCCGCTGACCTCACCGACGAACCGGTAGAAGAGAGCGTCCCCGATGGTCAGCCCGATGGCCGACACCAGGCCGAGGGCCAGGGGGTTCATCCCACCGGCGGCGAACGTCACGATGGCCGGATAGGACGAGAACGTGGTCATGGAGCCCAAGGCCCCGATCACACTCAGGAGGAGGACGACGGCGTAGGCGTTCTCCACTCCCGCCATCCGGACGATGCGCTCGGGAGGGACCAGGAACATCAGGACCACCCATCCCGCCATGAAGAGCCCCACGAGGGCAAGGGTCATCCATTCCCGTCGACTGACGCTCACCATGGTCCTGTTCGTTCCTCCGGTTCCTCGACCTCCGAGCGAGCGACTGCACCGAGACGCCGGCGGAGGCATCGATAGGGCATGGGGTGCGACGCGGGCACATCCGCACGGACGAGGAGCCGGGACGTCGCGGGCGGGTAGAAAGCCTCCACTGGATGCGGAAGGCGGGACCGGGTTCTCCTGTCTGTTGAAATGGCCGCTGCTGGACTCGAACCAGCGACCCCATCGATGTGAGCGATGTGCTCTACCAGCTGAGCTAAGCGGCCGTTTCCATCCTACTCCTGCAATACCCCCACGGGGAATCGAACCCCGGTCTCCTGGCTGAGAACCAGGTATCCTAGGCCACTAGACGATGGGGGCGAAAGAACAAACCCGCCAATCCAGAGCGGCCCAAAACATACCCAAAGGAAAAGGGCCCCTCAAGCCCCTCCAGATTCTGTTGCCGAAACCATTATCTTTCGACCGTCTACGCTGAACGGAACGGATTGAGGAGGATGATGAGCGAGAAGCTGAACGAGCAATCCGTCGAAGGGTGGCTGGAGAAGAGGCCGGGGTGGAAGGTGAAGGATCAGGCACTGGTGAAGGAGTTCCACTTCAAGTCTTTTCGTGACACCATCGTCTTTGTGAACCGCATCGCCAGTCTCGCCGACGAAACGGGGCATCCTCCGGACATCGACATCAGGAACCAGATGGTCCGGTTGTCCCTCTCCACGCCGGATGTGGGGGGCATCTCGGCTGCGGATCTGGAGCTCGCCCAGCGCATCGACTTCGCTACCTCCGCCCGCTGATTCGGGCCGCCTCCGCCGCCCCCCCTAGCGATACGGACCCGCTCGGGAAGCCGTCGATCCGAAGAGAAGGAAATCCCGGGCGATCCCGAAGGTCTCCTCGTGATCCAGGAGCCCCTGATGCGTCGGACAGCAAACGATCCGGTCCCCTAGTCCGGGCAGAGTGGCCGCGGTGTTCGGGAGCACGTTGAGATCGAGAGGCGTGCGAACCGTCAGTGCCTCGACCCACCTCTGGGGCTCCTCTCCCGCCTCCAGGCTCCTGAGGAACTCGCTCCCGGGCCTCATCTCCCTCCCCCCGTCGCCCCACGCCAGGTACGCGGTGAGCGTGCCTTGGAGGGGGGAGGCCAGAAACACCACCCGGCGCACCGGAGCGTGGCCTCCTTCCCTCTGAAGAAGGGCCCAGACGGCAAGCCCCCCCATGGAATGGGCCACGATGTCGACCCTCGGGGACCCGGTCCGAACTCGAAGCGTCTCCACCGCTTCCCGCACCTCCGCCGCGTGCCCGAGATTGCTGCCTACCGGGTCGGCAAAGTCCAGGGCGAGGACCTCTTTCTCGCTCCATCCGTCCCTCTGGAACCGCGCCTCCAGGGCGGCGAGATCGCCCGACCCCTCCAACCAACCCGGAACCATCAGCACCGGGAGTCGTTCGCCGCCCCCTTTCCGAGGCCCCTGGCCGGGCGCCTCCTGCGCACCCACGTCGCCGGGAACCCCCAGGAGACCGAGAGCAACGACGAGAGCCTCCCACAGTCGCTTTGCCTTCAAAGCCCTCTCCCGTATCTTTTTTGTCTGGCCCGCCCGGCCTGTTCGGGGGGCCTGGTTCGCTCGGCTGGCCGGTCAACCCTGTACGAATCTCTCTTCTTTCTCACTCGGAGCAATTCCGCATGCCGGAAGATATTGGAGAGGGCCGTTGGGCCCTGATCCTGGGCGCGTCCAGCGGTTTCGGGGAGGCGTGCGCTCGGGCGCTGGCGGAGGTCGGGTACAACATCTTCGGCGTCCACCTCGACCGGAGGGCCGGGGTGGAGCACGTCAAGCGCCTCAAGGCCGAGCTCGAGTCGGAGGGACGTGGGGCCCATTTCTTCAATATCAACGCCGCCGACCCCGAGAAGATGGAGGATGCCCTGGGGCAGATGGGCGATCTCCTCGGCGACGGCGAGGACATTGGCGTGCTCATGCACTCCCTGGCCTTCGGAACCCTCCGCCCATACGTGGGGGAAGGAGCCGTTTCATCGAGCCAGATGGACATGACCCTGAGGGTCATGGCCCACTCGCTGGTAGACTGGACCCAGGCTCTCGTCCGCCGGGGGATGATGGGCCGCGGCGGGAGAGTGTTCGCCATGACGTCTTCCGGGTCGAACCGCGTGATCCCGAGCTACGGCCCCGTCTCCGCGGCCAAGTCCGCGCTGGAATCCCATTGTCGGCAGCTCGCATACGAGCTCTCCCCACAGGGAATCACGGTGAACGCGCTCCGTGGGGGGGTCACAGACACCCCCGCCCTCCGGAAGATCCCGGGCAACGATCGCCTCATCGACGAAGCCTCCGCCAAGAACCCCTCGGGGCGACTCACCACTCCCCGGGACGTGGCGGACGCCATGGTCGCTCTGTGCTCTCCACGAACGCATTGGGTCACGGGGAACGTCATCAACGTGGACGGGGGCGAGGACATCGTGGCCTGAGCCTGCCCCACCGTTTCCCCGGCCCGGCTAGAGGGCCGCCCCCCGCCGGATCAGCTCCGTCAGGCGGGGCACCACCCAGGCCACTTGTTCCTCCGAGATGACCAGGGGTGGGGAAAGCTCGAGTACCTGGCCCTCCGAGCCCGCCGGGAGGATCAGGATGCCTTCGGCCAGCGCCCGCTCCGCCACCCGCACCGCACCTCCGGCGAGGGGGACCCGACCTCCGGGCTGAGCGAGCTCGATCCCCACGAAGAGGCCGCGGCCCCTCACCTCCGCCACCTCCCTCACGTCTCCCAGCGCCTCGCGCAGCCTCTCCAGGAGGTCGGCACCCAGCCTCCTGGACCGTTCGACGAGCCGTTTTCGGCCGACCTCCCCCAACACCGCGAGGCCTGCGGCGCACGCCAGGGGGTTCCCGAGAAAGGTACTGGTGTGGACCGCTTCCCCGTCGGATGGGGGCCAGGCCTCCATCACGTGGGCGGGTCCCACGCAGGCGCTCAGGGGCAAGCCTCCCCCCAACCCCTTCCCGAGGCAGAGCAAATCGGGCACGACCTGCTCGTGCTCGAAAGCGAAGAGTTTGCCGGTGCGCCCCAGGCCGGTGAAGATCTCGTCGAAGATCAGGAGGGCTCCGGCGGACCGGGCCAGTTCCGCCAGGCGGGCCAGAAACCCGGGGGGGGGAATCCGCACGCCGGCTCTCCCCTGGATCGGCTCCACGATGACCGCCCCCACTTCGTCTCCCCCGTCCCCCTCCCTCAGGATCCACTGGGCGGCCTCCAGGCTCCGCTCCGCACCCTCCTCCGGCGAGGCCGGGAATGGGGCGAACCGGGCACCCGGGTACAGCCGGGAGAGAAAGGGGGTTCGGAAGTGGGGCCGGTGCGTCGTGGCGAGAGACCCGAGGGTGAGACCGTGGTACGACCCCTCGAACGCCAGGATTCCCGGCCTGCCCGTGGCCAGCAGGGCCGTCTTCAGGGCCGCTTCCACGGCCTCGGACCCGGATGAACCCAGGATCGCCCGGGAATCGGGCCACGGCATCATTGCCCGCGAGGGGCTCGAGGAACGCGACCTTCCGCGCCGGGGGATGAACATCCCCCATTCCGTGGATCAGCCGCGGCGCCTGCTCCTCGATCGGCTGGACCACCCTGGCGCCGAGTGTCCCGCCACCGCCACTCCGAACGCTCCCGTGAGGTCCAGGTAGACGTTCCCGTCCGCATCCAGAACGTTCGCACCACGGGCCTCCTCCCAGAACACCGGAAAATCGGGCGCCATGTAGGTGATGTTCCGGGACTCTACCCGGGCCAGGCGCCGGGCGAGCTCCCGGGACCGGGGACCCGGCGGCCGAACGCGAATCATGGGAAGCGATTGTCCGAATTCCTGCACGGGAACGATCCCTCCGAAGCCGGGGCTTCCTCGAGGCCGAGCCGGGCCCTCCCCGGAACCCCAGGGACTCAGTCGGGGAAAACCCCCGCGGCCGGCCCGTCCCCCCCAACGTTCGCCGCAAAGCGGCCGAGAGCAAGGAGCTTCCGCCCTGGGCGCGAACCAGATCCGATTTCGGGAGCCATCACCTGGCAACCGCTCTCGGCAATCCGTACTTTCACCAGGTCTCTTGCCGGGACCACTCCATGCCCTCCCCAAAGGAGCCGTCGCATGTGGGACAAGAAGGCGAAAAGGAGGATCGGCGATCGGGACTTGAGTCCCGAGAGCCTCATGATGAGCTACGGGTATCGCCCCGAGTGGTCGGAGGGCGCCGTGAAGGCCCCCATCTTCCTCACCTCCACCTTTGTCTTCCGGAGCGCAGAGGAGGGGAAGGCCTTTTTCGAGAGCGCCTACGGACTGCGGGAGAAGCTGCCCGGCGAAGAGATGGGCCTCATCTACTCCCGCCTCAACAATCCGAGCCTCGAGATCCTGGAGGACCGACTCACCCTCTGGGACGGCGCCGAGGCCGCCGCGGTCTTCGGGAGTGGAATGGCCGCAATCTCCACCATGGCGCTGACCTTTCTCCGGCCTGGTGACCTCCTCATCTTCAGCGAGCCATCCTACGGCGGCACAGAATACCTCTTCCACGAGGTCCTCCCCCAGTTCGGGATCGGAGTCCGCTGCTTCCGCTCCTCGAAGGGGGAGGCGGGGCTTCGCCAGCTTCTCGAGGAGGGGGACAACCGCGAGCGCCTCCGGATGATCTACGTGGAGACCCCCTCCAACCCCACCAACGACCTGGTGGACATCGAGGCCTGCAGCCGGGTGGCCGAGGAGCTCAGCACCAGCGAGCGGAGGGTGCTTCTGGCCGTGGACAACACCTTCCTGGGGCCGGTCTTTCAGCAACCCCTGAAGCACGGCGCCGACCTCGTCGTCTACTCCCTGACGAAGTACGTGGGAGGGCACTCGGACCTCATCGCCGGCGCCGTTCTCGGCACCGCTCGGACGTGGACCTCGTCAAGGGAACCCGGACCTTCTTCGGCAACATCGCGGGGCCCTTCGCGGGCTTTCTCCTCATGCGGAGCCTCGAGACGCTCAAGGTGCGCATGATCCAGGAGATGGAGAACGCCCGGAAGCTAGCGGACTTCCTGAGGGACCATCCGAAGGTTGAGACAGGTCTCCTACCTCGGGCACCTGGAGGAGGGAGACGAAGGCTTCGAGGTCTTCCAGAGGCACTGCTCCGGTCCGGGCTCCATGATCGCCTTCGAGGTGAAGGGCGGGGAGCGGGAGGCGTTCCGGTTTCTCAACGCGCTGAAGCTCATCAAGCTCGCCGTCAGCCTTGGCGGCACGGAGTCCCTGGCCGAACACCCGGGAACCATGACCCACTCCGACATTCCTGCCGCCGAGCGGGAGAAGATCGGGATCACCCCCGCCATGGTGAGGATCTCCGTTGGAGTGGAGGACCCCGACGACCTCGTCGCCGACGTGGGACAGGCCCTGGAAGCGGTCTAGGAGCCTTATCGCAAAGGGGGTCGAGCCGCGCTACGGGCTCCCTACAGGATCCACCACACGAGCCCGAAATAGCTTACCAGGAGCAGAACCCCCTCCCACTTCCGGATGAGGTACTGGCCCCTCACGCGGGGGAGGAGGGGGATGAGAAGGACCATCGCCGAGAGGATCAGGACGGCGGGGAACTCCACTCTCAGCACCCTCGGCTCCACGTGGATCGGCCGGACCGTGCTGGCCACTCCGAGCACGCCGGTAAGGTTGAAGATGTTCGACCCGATGACGTTTCCCACCGCGATATCGGTCTGCTTCCTGGCGGCGGCCATGACCGAAGTGGCCAGCTCCGGGAGCGAGGTCCCCAGGGCCACCAGCGTCACCCCGATGATGAGCTCGCTCACGCCGAAGGTTCTGGCCAGGTAGGTCGCCGACTCGATGATCGCCTTTCCGCCGAGGAGGAGACCCAGAGCCCCGGCCACCAGCAGCCCCATATCCACCAAGGCCTCCATTCCTCCCCGGGCGTCCATCTCCTTTGCCACCAGGGAGTACTCCGAGACCAGCGGCGCGGTGGCCCGCTTTCCCCTCTGGAAGACATAGACGAGATAGACCACCAGCAGGGAAGAGAGCACGATCCCGTCCCCTCGCCCGACTTCGTGGTCCGCCATGAGGGGGAAGACCAGGACGGTGAGGAGAACCATGATCGGGATTTCCTTCTTCACGACACGGTCCACCACCAGCAGAGGACAGACGAGGGCCGTGGTACCCAGGATCAACCCTATGTTGGCCAGGTTGGATCCCAGGACGTTCCCCATGGCGAGGTCACCACTCCCCTGGAGGGCCGCAAGGAGCGCCACCACCAGCTCCGGCGCCGACGTGCCCAGGGACACCACCGTGAGCCCGATGACGATGGGACTCAGGCCCAGGCTCCCCTCAAGCCGGGCGGCACCTCGGACCATCCAGTCCGCACCGAAGTAGAGGGCTCCGAAGCCGCCCAGCAGGAGGAGGATCATCACCGCCATGGGGCCACCCTCACGTCCTGTCCCTTCTCCGCATCCAAGCTTCGAGCTCCTCCAGGGGTAGGGCGTTTAGCACGTCCCGTCGCTCGAGCCATCCTCGTCTGCCCTGATCCACTCCATACCCCATATAGGCCAGGTCCCCGGTGGCGTGGGCATCGGTGTTGATGGCCACCTTCACGCCCAGGCCCTTGGCCGTCCGAACGTGGCGATCGTTGAGGTCCAGGCGGCTCGGGTGGGCGTTCAGCTCCACCGCCACGTCCAGGTCCCGGGCCGCCTCCAGGACCGCGTCCACGTTCAGGGCATATGCCTCCCTGCGGCCCAGGATCCGCCCCGTGGGGTGGGCCAGAATGTCCACCTCCGGATGCTCCAGAGCCCGGAGGACCCGTGCCGTCATCTCCGTCTCGGTCATGCTCATGAAGGAATGGACGGAGATGAGGACCAGGTCCAGCTCCTCCAGGATCACGTCGGGCATGTCCAGGGAGCCGTCCTTCAGGATGTCCACCTCCAAGCTCCGGAACAGACGGATCCCCTCCACGGCTTCGCACACCTCGTCGATCTCCTCCCACTGCGCCCTGACCCGCTCAGGGTCCAATCCGCCGGCCACGGTCACCGCCCGACTGTGATCTGTGATGGAAAGATACTCGTAGCCCCGGTCCCGGCAGGCTTCCACCATCTCCCGAAGCGTGTTCTTGCCGTCGCTCCAGGTGCTGTGCATCTGGAGGTCCCCCCGAATGTCAGCCAGGGAGACCAGGCTGGGCAACCGCCCTTCCCGGGCCGCCTCCAGCTCGCCACGACCCTCCCGGAGGAAAGGGGAAATCCAGGGAAGTCCAAGAGCGCGGTACACATCCTCCTCCGAGCCTACCGCTCCGGACCGAGCCTCCTCCGCCACCCCTCCTTCTCCCATTCCGGCTCCCGCCCCCGAAGCCGGGACCTTCCACACCCCATGCTCGTCGATTCTCAGACCCTGACGCAGGCCCAGGGACCGGAGAGCGGCGTTGTGCTCCTCCGACCCCGTAAAGTGCTGGAGGGCCGAGCCGAAAGAGGCCCCCGGCACGATCTGCACATCCAACGGGAGACCGGACCGGAGGATGGCCCTCCCCTCGCTCTCTCCCACGGCCTCGACCCTGGCGACACCGGAAAACGCCATCACCTCGTCCAGGACCTCCCCCCCACTCCCACCCTCGTGGAGCACCAGAAGGTCCAGGTCGCCCACCGTGTCACGGCGGCGGCGATAGCTACCCACCACCTCCACCCTCGTCACCCCGGGGATGCTCCGAACATGCTCCAGAAGGGGCGTCACCGTCGCGTCCACATCGGACAGAAGCGTCCGGCCCTGCATCCGACGGAAGCTCTCGATGGCCCGGAGCACCCTCTCAGCACTCTTCCTACCGAAACCCTCCAGCTCCGCCACTCGCCCGCCGTGGACCGCCTCCTCCAGCTCGCCCACCGACGTCACTCCCAATTCCTTCCAGAGACGCCTCGCCTTCTTCGGGCCCACACCGTCCAGGCGGATGATCTCCAGGAGGGTCCGGGGGACCTCCCCGGCCAGCTCCTCCAGAAGTCCCAGCTCCCCTCTCTCCACGAGCTCCTGGATGTGCTGGGCCATCTCCTTTCCGATTCCCGACAGGCTGGTCAGGTCCTCCTCCTTCTCCACCAGAACCCTTAGAGGAGGTCGAAGCTCACGGACCGTACGAGCCGCGTTTCGGTACGCCCGAACCCGGAAGGGGTTGGCGCCCTTGATCTCCAGGAGATCGGCCACCTGGTCCAGCACCCCCGAGATCTCCAGGTTCTCCATGGTTAGAGTCCAGGTCCCCGCGGTTCTTCCTCCCCACCCCGTCCTCCCGGGCTCCAGGCGCGGCTTAGCCGGCTCACTGGCCCTCCTCCACGACCACTCCGGCCTCCGACAGGAGGGTGAAGAACTCGTCCTCGGTCAAGACCGGCACACCGAGCTCCGCGGCACGGTCCAGCTTGGATCCCGCCTCCGAACCCGCAACGAGGTAGTTCGTCTCGGTGCTTATTGAAGAGACCGCCCGGCCTCCGACGCTCTCCACGAGCTTCTTGGCCTCGGCGCGGGTGAGACGGTCGAGCGTGCCGGTGAACACGAACTTCTTGCCGGACAAGGTGCTCCCGCCGACCGCCGTCTCCGATTCGAGCACGACGCCTCGGCCCAGGAGTGCGTCGATGGCTCGGCCGTTCTGTCCATCGTGGAGGAACGAGTGAATGACCTCCGACATCTTCGGTCCGATCCCCTCCACCTCCTCCAGGTCCTCCCGGCTCGCGTGGCGGATCCCCTCCAGAGAGCCGAAGTGGTGGGCCAGGTCCCTGGCCACAGCCTGGCCCACCTCGGGGATCCCCAGTCCGTAAAGGAAACGCCGGAGCCGGACTCTCTTCCGCGCCGCCACGGCCGCCACGAGCTTGGCCGCCGACTTCTCGGCGAACCCCGGGAGCTCTTCCAGATCCGCGGGCCGGAGATCGAAGAGATCGGCCAGCTCCCGGACGAGGCCCCGCTCCACCAGGAGATCCGCGGTCTCCTCTCCAAGTCCCTCGATATCCAGGGCCGCCCTGGATCCAAAATGAACGATGCGGCCCTTGAGCTGAGCGGGGCAGCCGAACCGGTTCGTGCACACGGTATAGGGTCCCCGCACCTCCACCTCCGTTCCACAGGCCGGGCAGCGGTCCGGCATCCGGAAGGGAAGACGACGCTCCCTTCCCTCCTCCACGACCCTCTCCACCACCTGGGGAATGACGTCGCCGGCGCGCTGGATCCTAACCAGGTCCCCTTCCCGCACATCTTTCCTGGCCAACTCCTCCCGGTTGTGGAGAGAGGCCCTGGACACCGTGACCCCCCCAACCTCCACCGGAAGGAGGAGGGCAACGGGGGTGAGGACTCCTGTCCGGCCAACGGAGACGGCGATGCGCTCGATGCGGGTGACCTCCTTGCGCGGCTCGAACTTGAACGCCAGAGCCCAGCGCGGGTGGTGGGACGTGACCCCCATGGCCCGGCGCTCGTCCAGGTCGTCCAGCTTGATCACCACCCCGTCGATCTCGTAATCGAGGTCATCCCGGTCCCGGAGAAGACCCTGGTGGTAGTCCAGGATGCCGTCCACGTCCCGCACCTCCCGGACCCGGTCCGGAGTCTTGAAACCCCAGGCCTTCAGTGCATCCAGGACCTCCTGGTCGCGGTGAAACTCGACCCCCGTCACCGCCAGGACGTCGAAAGCCAGGAGGTGCAGAGGCCGCTTGGCGGTAATCCGGGAGTCGAGCTGCCGGAGGGCACCGGCGGCCGCGTTCCGTGGATTGGCGAAGACGTCCGATCCCGCCGCCATCAGCTGCTGGTTCAGTGCCTCGAACGCAGAGAGATACATCAGGACCTCTCCCCGGACCGCCAGAAAGGGGGGGGCCGGGCGGACCTCGTCCCGGAGGCGAAGGGGTACGGAGGGGATGGTCCTGACGTTCTCGGTGACGCCCTCCCCCTCGTACCCGTTTCCCCGGGTCACCGCCCGGGCCAGGACACCTTCCTCGTACACCAGCTCCAGAGAGGCACCGTCCAGCTTCGGCTCCGCGACGTACCGGACCGGACCGCCCACCGCCTTTCGCATCCGGTCGTCGAAGCGTCGCACCTCCTCGACCTCCTTCGTGGAGTCCAGGGAGAGCATGGGTGCCGTGTGGGTAATGGTGGGAAGATCGGTTCGCGGCTCGGAGCCGACTCGCTGGGTGGGGGAATCCGGCGTCACGAGGCCCGGAAAGGCAGCCTCCAACGCCGCCAAGCGGCGATAGAGGCGGTCGTACTCGGCGTCCGAGATCTCCGGATTGGCCTCGACGTAGTAGAGGAAATTGTGCCTGCGGATGATCCCTCGAAGCGCCTGGGCCTGGGCCTCCGCCTCCTCCTGGCTCAGAGCGTTCGGCTCGGTGTCGAAGTCAACGCCGTTCGCAGGCAACTAGCTCTCCTCATAGGAGCGTGACGGGTCCTGGGCAAGCAATCTACGGTAACTCCCCCGGAGCATCTTCGGGAGTCTCTCCTTGCCGTGCGCACCCCGGAGTGAAGAGATTGCATGGACGCGGCGTACTCCTACTAACAAGTCGGAACAGGAGCCGGTTTGGGACCGGAGGTCGAGCGGGAGCTCATTCGCAAGTGCAAGGCCGGGAACGCTCGGTTCTACGAGCCCCTCGTGCGCGCCTACGAGCAGCCGGGCTTGCGGTTGGCTCTCGGTATGTTGGGAAACCTGGAGGATGCCCGGGATGCACTACAGAACGCTTTCGTCAAGGCCTTCGAGTCCATCGCCCGGTTCGACATTCGCCGTCCATTCGGCCCCTGGTTCTTCCAGATTCTCAGGAACCAGTGCCGGGACCAGCTTCGTAGCCGGAAAGCGCGGTTTCGCTTGGAAGCGTTAGACGAACGCCTGGAGCTCAAGCCGGCGGATCCGGAGACCGGACCCGAGCGACGTCGTGAGCGTGCCAGGGCACGGGAGATTCTCTGGGAGGCCTTGGAGAGAATCGGCGAGGAACATCGGGAGATCCTGATTTTGAAGGAGCTGCAGGGTTTCCGTTATGGAGAGATCGCCGGGATTCTCGAGATCCCGGAAGGAACGGTAGCCAGCCGCCTGTACCACGCGAGGCGGGCATTGAAGGAGGCCCTCGAGAGCATGGGGGCCGAATACCCATGAGGACAGGAACTTGCCGGAGCGGGTGACTCACGAAGAGCTCATGCGCTACCTCGATGGCGAGGTAGGGCCCGAGGAGCGTCGACGAATCGAACGCTCGGTGGATGGATCCACCGAGCTTCGGAGGGAGCTCGCCGTGTACAAAGCCATGAAGGACGACCTGCAATCCCTCAAGCTCAAGGGCGGCGGGGAAGGCCACTCGATCTGGGAAGCGGTGCACCGACGGCTCAGCCGCCCCCTCGGATGGATCCTCCTGGTCGTAGGGTCGCTGATCTGGGCAGCCTACGGCGTCTACACGTATCTTACGTCCCCGACGTTCCTCTGGGAGAAGCTGGCCACCGGAGCCATCGTCATCGGCATCCTCCTGCTCTTCGCCAGTGTGATCTGGGAACGGTACAGGGACTGGCTCACCGATCCGTATCGGGACATACAGCGATGATCGTTGCCACCACCTCGGACTTGCCGGGGTTCAGAGTCGTGCAGGTCCACGGGATGGTGAGGGGAAACACGATCCGGGCCCGGCACCTGGGCCGGGACATCATGGCCGCCCTCCGGAATCTGGCCGGGGGTGAGGTCCTCGAGTACACGAAGATGATGGCCGAGGCCAGGGAGCAGGCCATCGATCGTATGCTGGATGAGGCCGACGCGCTGGGCGCCAACGCCGTGATCGCCGTCCGGTTTCAGACCTCCATGGTGATGACCGGCGCGGCGGAGATGCTCTGCTACGGCACGGCCGTGACCATCGAGCCTTCCTGAGCCCCCGACCCTCGAGTCCTTGGACCATATTCTCGTCTTCGGCTCTGCTCCTCGAGTGCACGCCGTCTTCGCCGGGGCCCTGGAGCCCCCGTTCAGGGTCGTGCGGGCTCGAGCCTGGCGGGAACTGCGCGAGCTGACGCGCGCCTTGGAGCCGGTGGCTTGCGTCCTGGACATCTCGGACTCCCACTCCCTGGCCTCTTTGACCAGGCTTCGAGAGCTCCGGAAGCACCAGCCGACGGTGGCCCTCGTCGTGGCGTCGGATTTCCGGGGCCGGGAGTTCGACCTCTACCGCCTCGGTCGCCTGAGCGTTGACGGGGTCCTGCGCCTCGAAGATCTCCCGGGAGGCCGGGAAATCCGAGGCGTCCTGGAGGAGGCCATGGCCGTCGCAGTGGCCAACGTGGTGATAGGCGGTCCCGGCCGGGATCTCCCGGCCATCGCCCAAGATGCGCTTCGCTGGGCCATTGAACATGCGGAGTCCTGTCCCCAGGTTTCGGATCTGGCCGCGGGTCTTGCCCTTGGGCCCCGGGCGCTTCTTCGCGAATTGAAGGCCGCGAACGTCGTACCCCCGCGATCCTTCTTGCTCTGGGGTCGGCTGATCCGCGCCAGCCATCTCCTGGCCCGATCCCAGGAGACGGTGGAGAGCACCGCGTTCCGCCTCGGCTACGCGACCGGCGCGACGCTCAGGAAGGCGCTGAAACGCCACGTGGGCTGCAGTCCCACCACCCTCGGCAAGCGGGGGGGCCTCTGGTGGACCCTGGAGGTGTTTCAGCGAAAGGGTCTTCGACGCCAGGGGGACAGGAGAGAACGATGGGCCGACACCAGGACCGGCAGACACAGGGCTCCGGGCAAGCTCACCGGGCGCCGATAGGCATCCTCTCCCCCCGCTTTGCGTGCCTCCTGGCGGGCATTCTCCTCTCCTCGTCGGCCTGCGCCACCTTCCCCGGCACCGGAGCACCGAGCCTCCACGAGCAGGTGGACGCCATCCTCTACGACCCACCATTGAATCAGGTCAATTGGGGAATCCGGATCGTGGACCCCGAGAGGGGACGGATTCTCTACAGTCGCAACGGCCATAGGAAGTTCGTGCCGGCCTCCAACATGAAGCTCCTGGGCACCGCCACCGCCCTCTCCCTCCTGGGCCCCGAGTACCGGTATCACACCGACCTCTGGGGCGTGGGGAGGCTGGACGTTCCCACGGGCCGCCTCGAGGGAGACCTTCTTCTGCGGCCCTCCGGTGATCCCACCCTCTCCGACCGCTTCTATCCCTCGGCCGAGGCTCCCCTGGACTCCCTCGCTCAGGGGCTCTGGGAAGCGGGTGTGCGCTCCGTCTCCGGGACCTTGATCGTGGACGTGAGCGCCTGGGACTCCACCACGGTGCCGGGAAGTTGGATGGTTCAGAACCTGTCGGGGAGCTCCGGAGCCACAGGCGGGGCCTTCGCCGTGGCCCAGGGAGAGATCGCCATCGAGGTGGAGGGGGGAACCGCCCCCGGGCTCCCCGCTCGGGCTCGCTGGTGGCCGGAGACGCCCAATGAGCTCCTGTCGGTGGACTTCGTCACGGTCCCCGCCGATTCCAGCACTCGTGGCCGGAGCATCGACTACTTCCCTGAATCCAGGCATCTCCGGGTCACCGGGGGCGTCCGGGTCGGCCAGGTGGATACTCTTCGTATCAGCCAGCGGGATCCGGTTCGCCTGGCGTCGGCGCTTCTCCTCCGGGCCTTGGAGAAAAGGGGAATCCAGGTCCCGGGGGGCGTACACGTGGCCTGGGATCCGGGGGAGCCCGTGGGGCTGGGCGGGTGCGTCACGGGCGGGCTTCCCGAGGCGGAGCCGGTGGGCGGCGTGGCCAACCCACGACCCGGGTCCATCCCGGAGTGTCCCAACGCCGCTCGTCTCGCCGGTCTCACGTCGCCTCCCATGGCCGAGATCGTACAGGCAATCCTGGAGCCCAGCCAGAACTGGATGACCGAGCAGCTCGTGCGGACCCTGGGCATGGAGCGGGGCGAGCTCGGGAGCTGGAGCGAGGGGTTCCGCGTGGAGAAGGAGTTTCTGGTCCACGAGGTCGGCGTGGATTCCCTCGACCTCAGCTTCCAGGACGGCTCGGGCCTCTCCGCCTACAACCTGGTGACGCCCCGAGCCCTGGTCAGGGTCCTGGAGTTCATGCGGAGCTCTCCCCATGCCGGCATCTTCCGCAATGCCCTGGCCAGTCCCGGTGAGGAGGAGAGCACCCTGGAAAACCGACTCACGGACCTGAGGGGCCGGCTCTTCGCGAAGACGGGCACCATCACCCACGTGAACTCGCTGTCCGGGTACGTGTTCACCGACAGCGGACGAGAGCTCATCTTCAGCGTCCTCACCAACGGGTCGGGCCTCCCGTCTGCACTTGTTCGCGCCGGAATCGATCGAATCGTCGAGATTGCCGCTCGCTACTGACCCCTTTCCATCGGAGTGTCGAATGAGGTTACCTTTCTTGCCTCCTGCCCCGCCTCGGGCATGGCCTCGGGTCCTGCCCCTGGTCGACGAACATCGCCCGAAGCTGG
This sequence comes from uncultured Gemmatimonadales bacterium, assembly GCA_963751255.1. GTDB lineage: Bacteria > Gemmatimonadota > Gemmatimonadetes > Longimicrobiales > Gaopeijiaceae > CAVVTW01. Next base: position 18,760 of record CAVVTW010000027.1, read on the forward strand.
GGGTAGGCCTGGTCTCACCCTTTCCGGCACGCCTGATGCAGTGGCTGCCGGGCGCTCGGTGAAGGCCGGAGACGTCGCCAATGTCGAGCGGAGACGTGGGTCCGCACCGGTTGTTGAAGGTGCGGTGGAAGGGGCCCGGGAGGGCCGTCGGGAGTGTTGACTCCCTACGGGTAGTTGGTAGCTTTATGAAAAAGAGAATCATTCTCAACAACGAGCGCGAGAAACCGGATGAGTGAATCCCCGATCCTGCAGATCAGGAACCTCGTAGCACGGGTGGCGGAAGACGGCACGGAGATCCTCCACGGGTTGGACCTGGAGATCTCCAAGGGGGAGATCCATGCCATCATGGGGCCCAACGGCTCGGGCAAGAGTACCCTGGCCAAGGTCATCGCCGGCCACCCGGAGTACGAGGTCACCGATGGCGAGATCCTGTTCCGGGGCGAGGAGCTCCTCGAGCTGGAGCCCGACGAGCGCTCCAAGGCCGGGCTGTTTCTCGCCTTCCAGTATCCCGTGGAGATCCCCGGGGTCTCCATCGCCAACTTCCTCCGCACCGCGAAACAGGCTCACATGGCCGAGGGCGAGGAGCTGGACCTCTTCGACTTCCAGGATGAGCTCCTGGACCGGATGAAGCTCCTGGACATGGATCCCAGCTTCGCCGAACGTCCTGTGAACCACGGGTTCAGCGGGGGTGAGAAGAAGCGGAACGAGATCCTCCAGATGGCTCTTCTCAGGCCAGACCTGGCGGTCATGGACGAGACGGATTCGGGGCTGGATATCGACGCCCTGAGGATTGTGGCCCACGGGGTCACAACCCTCGCGGAGGAGGATCCCGACATGTCCGTTCTCCTCATTACGCATTACCAGCGGCTCCTGAACTATGTCAAGCCCCACGTCGTGCACGTCATGGTGGACGGGAGGATCGTCCGGACGGGCGGGGCCGACGTCGCTCTGGAGCTCGAGGAGGAGGGCTACGCCGACTACAAGGAGTTCGAGACGGCCTGAGGCCTTGACCCCCCTCCGTGGGCGCCGACGGGCACCCACGGCCGGCCGTTGTTGCACGTAGAGGAAGTGCCAAGATGCCGCAAAACGAAACCGTTCAGGGTCTGGGGCTCGACGAGTACAAGTACCACTTCGTCGATGAAGAGAAGCACGTCTTCCGTACCCAACCCGGACTCAACGAAGAGGTGGTCCGCCAGATCTCGGCGCACAAGGGCGAGCCAGAATGGATGCTGGAGTTCCGGCTCAAGGCTCTGGAGGTCTACAACTCCAAGCCCATGCCTACCTGGGGCGGAGACCTGTCCGAGCTCGGGCGGGTGCTGAACGACATCTACTTCTACGTGCGTCCCCAGGAACGCATGGAGCATTCCTGGGAGGACGTGCCGGAGAATATCAAGAATACCTTCCAGCGTCTCGGCATTCCCGAGGCCGAGCAGAAGATCCTGGCCGGCGTGGGAGCCCAGTACGAATCCGAAATGGTCTACCACTCCCTGAAGAAGGAATGGGAGGACAAGGGCGTCATCTTCGACTCCATCGAGGAGGGGCTGAAGAACCATCCCGAGCTCTTCCGCCAGTACTTCGGGACCGTCATTCCGCCCCAGGACAACAAGTTCGCCGCCATGAATTCCGCAGTGTGGTCCGGCGGGCTCTTTCGTCTACATCCCCAAAGGGGTGGAGCTCCAGACCCCCCTGCAGGCCTACTTCCGGATCAACCAGGAGAGGATGGGCCAATTCGAGCGGACCCTCATCATCGCCGACGAGGGCTCCCACGCCCACTACATCGAAGGGTGCACCGCACCGGTCTATTCGACGGAGTCCTTCCACTCCGGCGTCATCGAGATCATCGTCCACGCCAACGCCCGGTTCCGGTACACCACGATCCAGAACTGGTCCAACAACATGTACAACCTGGTGACCCAGCGGGCCCTGGTGCACGCGAACGCCAGCATGGAGTGGCTGGACGGCAACCTGGGCTCAAAGCTCACCATGAAGTACCCCTCCTGCTACCTGGTGGGTGAGGGGGCGCACGGGGAGATCCTCTCCATCGCCTACGCCGGGAACGGCCAGCACCAGGACACCGGGAGGCAAGGTCATTCACGTGGCCCCCAGGACCACCTCGTCCATCGTGTCCAAGTCCATTTCCCGGGGTACCGGCCGGGCATCCTACCGGGGACTCCTGAAGGTGTACGAGGGCGCCAGCCAGGCGAGGTCCAACGTGGAGTGCGACGCGCTCCTCATCAACGACACGTCCCGCACCGACACCTACCCCTACATCGAGATCGAGGAACGGGACGCCAACGTGGGCCACGAGGCCACGGTCTCCAAGGTCGGTGAGGAGCAGCTCTTCTACCTCATGAGCCGGGGCTTGTCGGAGGAGGAGGCCATGGCCCTCATCGTGCGCGGGTTCATCGAGCCCATCGCCAAGGAGCTTCCCCTGGAATACGCGGTGGAGCTGAATCGCCTCATCGAGCTCGAGATGGAAGGATCGGTAGGCTGAGCTCATGACCGACTTCGAGCGCACCCCCGTCGGCCGGGCCGCCGAGGGAACCGCGGTTACGCAGAAGGATGCCGACCCGAGCCCCTCCCCGGGCCAGGCGACCCCGGAAGGTGTCACCGGTGTCCTGAACCGCGGACTCGTCCAGACGCTCTCCGCATTCGAGCCCCGGTGGCTCCGTGACCGGAGAGAGGAAGCGTGGGAGACCTACGAAGCCACTCCCATGCCCACGACCCGCCTGGAAGAATGGCGCTACACCGACCTTCGGAGGAAGCTGACGCTGGACGCCCTCCGCTGGGCCGAGAAGTCGGCGTGCCAGGACGACATCCAGGCGTGCCCCAAGGGCCTCAGGGAAGCCATGTTGGCCGACCACCCGGCCTCCGGCCACCTTTGGGGCATCGACGGCCAGGTCATCCACCTGGACCTGGAGGATTCTCTCCGGGAGAAGGGGGTCGTACTAACCTCCTTGCGGGAGGCCGTCCGGACGCATCCGGAGCTCGTCCGGCAGCACTTGGCCACGGAGGCCCTCCCGGCCACCCGGGGAAAATTCGAGGCCCTCAACGCCGCCCTCTGGACCGATGGGGTCTTCATCCGCGTTCCCAGGGGTGTTCGCCTGGAGCTGCCCATCCGGATCAGCCGTTGGGTGGCCCAGGAGAGCGTGGCGTTCTTCTCCCGAACCCTCATCGTGGCGGAGCCCGGAAGCCAGGTCTCTGTCGTCGACGAGATCCTCTCCGAGGACTTGAGTGCGCAGAGCCTGGTGTCGGACGGCGTGGAAGTCATCGCCCGGGAGGGCGCCCAGCTCCAGTACGTGTCGCTGCAGAGGCTGGGAAGGGGGACCTTCTACCAGGCGTCCCAGCGCACCTTGGCCCAGCGGGACTCGACCCTGGACACCCTGAACGTCAGCATGGGAGCTTCCACCTCCCGGGTTGACCTCAACGCCTGCCTCCTGGGTCCCGGCGCCAACTCGGACATGCTGGGACTCTACTTCGGCGACGATCACCAGCACTTCGATCACAACACCAGCCAGGACCACATCGCTCCCAACACCTCCAGCGACCTCCTGTACAAGGGGGCTCTGGACGATCACTCCCGCTCCGTCTTCCGGGGAGTCATTCGGGTTCACCCCAAGGCCCAGAAGACCGATGCCTACCAGACGAACCGGAATCTGCTCCTTTCCGACCACGCCCGGGCCGACTCGCTGCCCAACCTGGAGATCCAGGCCGACGACGTTCGGTGCTCCCACGGCGCCACGGTCGGTCAGCTGGATGCCGAGTCGCGGTTCTACCTCATGAGCCGCGGGCTTACCCGGGAGCAGGCGGAGCGCCTTGTCGTCATGGGTTTCCTGGGCGAGGTTCTCTCCCGGCTTCCCCTGGGGGGCGTGGTGGAGAAGGTGACCAACGTCATCGAGGAGAAGCTCAGGCCGGCGTGACGAACGAGGCTGCGGCCCGAGCTCGGGAGGGTCCATGGGTGAATGGGTGAGAGTCGCGACCCTGGAGGATTGCCCTCCAGGGTCGCTCCGTTCCGTGATGGTGGGCTCGGACCCCGTGGTCCTGGCCAATGTGGACGGCCAGCTCTACGCCGTCCTGAACCGCTGCACCCACGAGGACTTCCCCCTCTCCGACGGGGAGTTGGAGGGCACGATCCTGGTCTGCACCTACCACGGCGCCCGCTACGACGTGACCTCGGGGGCCGCCCGGGGCCTTCCCGCCGTAAAGCCCGTGAAGTCCTACCCGGTGGAGATCAGGCCCGACGGTATCTACATTCAGGCAACCTGATCACGCCTCGGTCTCGCGGAACCTTTCGCGGACCGGGGCTCCTGTTCTGCCCAACGAGGTTCACCAGCCGTGTCCCACGGAGCCAGCTCATTCGATGTCCAGCGCGTTCGCGGGGAGTTTCCCATTCTCGATCAGATGGTGAACGGGAAGCCTCTGGCGTACCTGGACAACGCGGCCACCTCCCAGAAGCCGCAGGCGGTATTGGAGGTGGTCGACCGGTACTACCGCCACGACAACGCCAATGTGCACCGGGGAATCCATGAGCTCAGCCGCCGGGCCACCGTGGCGTACGAGGATGCTCGAGCCCGGGTTGCGGACTGGATCGGTGCCACCGAGGCGGGGGAGGTCGTGTGGACCCGGGGGACCACCGAGTCCATCAATCTCGTCGCCTCGGCCTGGGGCATGGAGAACCTGGGAGAGGGGGACGAGATCCTCCTCACCACGATGGAGCACCACTCCAACATCGTGCCCTGGCAGCTCGTGGCCCGGCGGACCGGCGCCCGTCTCCGCTACCTGGAAATGGACGAGGAAGGGCGTCTTCGATTGGAGCTACTGGACCAGGTCCTGACGAGTCGGACCCGCCTGGTGGCCGTGACCCAAGTGTCCAACGCCCTTGGAACCATCAACCCTATCGCCCAGATCACCGAGGCTGCACACGCCGAAGGCGCCCTGGTGCTGGTGGACGGCGCCCAGGCGGTGCCCCACCTGAGGGTGGACGTCGGAGCGCTGGGTGCGGACTTCTACGCCTTCTCGGGGCACAAGATGTGCGGCCCCACGGGGATCGGGGTCCTTTGGGCCCGGCGGGAACTCCTGGAGGGGATGTCTCCCTACCAGGGAGGCGGGGAGATGATCGGAGTCGTCCACCGGGACGAAAGCACCTGGGCCGACGTCCCCCACAAGTTCGAGGCGGGCACGCCCAACATCGCCGGCGCGATCGGAGCCGCCGCAGCCGTGGACTTCATGGAGGGGGTGGGCTACGACGCCATCCGCACCCACGAGGCCGGACTCCTCCAGTATGCCCTGGACCGGATGCGCGCGATGCCGGACCTGACGGTGTTCGGCCCTCACGATCTGGAGGAGCGGTCCGGCGTCATTTCCTTCGCCCTGGGAGACGCGCACCCCCACGACATCGCCACCATCCTCGATTCCGAGGGCGTGGCCATCCGGGCCGGGCACCACTGCGCCCAGCTGGTCATGGGCCACTTCAACGTGGCGGCCACCACCCGGGCATCTTTCGCTCTGTACAACACCACGGACGACGTGGACCGTCTCCTGGCGGGCCTGGAGGTCGTCCACGGCATCTTCGGGAGATAGCTAAACCCATGTCGGACCTGAACCTCAGCTCCCTGTACCAGCAGCTCATCCTGGACCACTACCGCAATCCAAGGAACAAAGGCGAGCTTCCCGATAAGACCGTGGAGGTCCACATGGCCAATCCCGTGTGCGGCGACGAGATCCGCCTTCAGCTCCGCGTCGAGGGCGGGCGCATCGTGGAGGCCAAGCACGTGGGACAGGGGTGCTCCATCTCCCAGGCGTCGGTGTCGATGATGACGAACCTCATCAAGGGGAAGGAGCTGTGGGAGGCCGACGCGGTGGCGGAGCGCTTCACGGCAATGATGCACGGGGACGAAGACGCGGCGAAGGACCGGGCAATGGGGGACCTCCGGGCCCTTCAGGGCGTCAGCAAGTTCCCCGTCCGGATCAAGTGCGCCCTCCTGGCCTTCGACGCCCTCCAGGAGGCGCTGAAGGACACCCGTGGGGCTCAGGACGAATAGGAAATCGCCTGAACCTCCGGCAATGGTACGGAGGTCTCCGGGAGACGACCCGGGGAAGCAGGCCCCTTCCGGTCAGGGCCGGAACGCCACCTTCATGGCCCCGCTGCGGCGCCGATTGGCCGCCGCCTTCAGAGCCTCCTGATATTGCTCCAGGGGAAAGACGTGGGTCACCATCCGGTCCAAGGGGACCGGCCTCCTGAGGAGTAGCTCCCGGGTCACCTCGAACGTGTGCAGCTCCAGGCCCTCCCACCTCTCCCTCCCGTAGCCCAGGAATCCCTTCAGGTCCAACTCCCGAGCCCACAAGAAGGTGAAATCCAGCTTCGGAATCTGGGCTGCGCACCCCAGCATGACGATCCGGCCACGGGGAGACGCGAAGCGCAGGGCCTGCTCGAGGCTGCTTCGAGACCCCACGCAGTCGTAGATCAGGGGAAATCCCCCCCCGGAGTATACCTCCGGCCCCGCCAGGGGCTGATACGCCGAGGCTCCCCGGTCCACCAGGGCCTGTCGCGCCTCGAGACCCGGTCGAACCACCTCGCTCGCCCCCAGCCGCTGAGCCAGCTCGATCTCTCCCGTGCGCTTGGCCTGGGCCACCAGGTCCCCGCCGAAGCCCAGCGACCGAAGCGCCCAGAGGGTGGACATGGCGATGGGCCCGCTCCCGATGACCAGCACCGTTTCGCCGGCTCGGGGCGGCGCCCCGAGGACGGCATGGACCGATATGGAAAGGGGCTCGATGAGCACCGCCATCCGGTCATCCATGCCCTCCGGCACGGCAAAGAGCTGGCTTTCGTGGACAACCATCTCCTCTCCCCAGCCCCCCGGGAGATCGCGGTGGTAACCGATAGTCAGACCAGGGCTTATGCGCCTACCGTCGATTTCGACGGGTCCCTCTTCCCCCGCCCGCTCACAGGTGCCGGCCCAGCCCTCCTCACACGACGGGCAGAGGTAGTCCCGGTACCCACGCACCGCACACGAGAGCATGGGATCCACCACGACCCGCTCCCCGACCTGGACCCGGGTCACCCCCGGCGCCGCCTCCGCCACCTCTCCCAGGATCTCGTGGCCCAGGACCGCCGGGAAGGAACCGAAGGGCTCCAAGGCCGGGCTTGCCGAGAAGGTGAGGTTCCCGATGTCCGTACCGCAGATGCCGGCGAGGAGGACCCGGAGCCGGACCCATCCCGGGCCGGGGAGGCCGGGCGACACCACATCCCCGAGCCGGACGCCGCTGAGGGCCCCGAAAAGAACGGAGGACGTGACGCCTCCCAAGCCTTTGCCCAGGAGGTAGCGGGGAACGGAAACGTCGAACGTGATGGCTCGCATGGGCTGAAAGATAAGACGGAAGCCTCCAGGGCACGACCAGTCCCGACCCCGCTAACGAGCCGAACCGAAGCTGAGCCGCCCTCCCAACAGGATCGCCCGCCCCGGCGCATCGAACCCGAAGACCTGCTGGTAGCTCTCGTCCAGGAGGTTCTCGCCGCTCACCTGGAGATCCAGGCCGGGACGCGAGTCGCTCGGCTCGAGGATCGCCACCTCCGCTCCCATCCGGAGGAGGGTATACCCCGATAGCTCCACCGGCGATGCCGGCCAAGACCCGAAATCCCGGTCGGACCTGGCTCCGACCCAGCTCACTCCGGCCGAGAGCTTCCCTCGGCCAAACGCATACGTCGCGTCCAGGCTTCCCTGGTGTCTCGGGCGTCGGATGAGAGGCCGGCCCTCCACGAAGAGGGCGCCTTCCCCCTGGTCGAAACCCGCGTTCACGACCCGGGATCTCAGGAAGGTGTAGCCGCCCGAGGCGCGCACGGGTCCCAGGGGAAGGGTCACCTCAGCTTCCACCCCCTGCGCCAGCGCCTCGGCAACGTTGTAGTAGTTGGGGCCGCCCGGCTCGAGCGGGGAGAAGGTGTACTGGATGAGGTCCTCCATGGACTGGTGGTACCAGGTGAGGGAACCTGACGCCCCTCTCCCTCCGAAGCTCTGCTCCAGCCCCATCTCCCACGCCAGGGACCGCTCCGGTCTCAGGTCGGGGTTACCCACCGCGAAGCCCGTGCCCGACGCCTCCAGGAAAGTGGGCTCCTTGAGTCCCCGTCCCACGCTTCCCCGCAACCGGGTTCCCACCCCCGGGACCGTGTACGAGAGGCCAGCCTGGTAGGTGAAGAACCGTCCGTACTGCTCGTTGTCCTCGATGCGTCCCCCAAGGGTGCCCAGCCAGCTGGTGTTGGACACCAAGTGGGCGTAGTAACCCCGGTTGGAGCGGTCGAATCGGCTCTGGCCCGTGGAGCTTCCCAGGTCGCTCAGAGACTCGGAGAAGGAGCGCTGTCTCTCCCCCTCCAACTCCATTCCCGCGGTGATCGTGGACGCGGCCGGAAGCACGAGGCTCGCCCTCAGGTCCAGCCCCCCCCGTCGGAAGGCATCCAAACTGGAGTAGGCGAAACTTCCCAGCGTATCGGCGGGTCCGTCGGGGCGATCGTCCGAGCCACCGTCCCAGTCGTACGCCGTGACCACCGCGCGGAGCTCCACCCGCTCCCCGAACTGCCGGAACGCCTCCGCGGCCAGGCTCGTCTTGTCCCCAAAGGAGAATGCGTTCCGGTCCACCACGTTCCCGGCCCCGTCCGTGGGGAAGTGGTAGGTGCGATTCCCGTATCTTCCGGAGAAGCGGAGTC
>CAVVTW010000028.1:0-40602 GCA_963751255.1 uncultured Gemmatimonadales bacterium
ATCCGGCGAGCCTGGGCCGTCTCTCCCGCGCGCTCGCGTGGCCGGCTTCATGCAGGACGTGATCGCCGCGTCGGGCGGAGTGTCTCCCGCGCGCTCGCGTGGCCAGCGGCTTCGCCACCGCCGCAAACAGGGCCGCCGCGCCGTCGCCCGAAACGCGCTGGGGTGAGGGAGCGCGGCTGTGCCGGCACGGTCCGACGTTTCACATGAAGCGTCGGCGCCTCGTGTGCGGGCCCTCCGGGGGGCTTTAATACGGCACTTCCGGGGGATGCATCGGGAGAGGGTGGCATGGGGTCTGCAGGCTCGATTGGAGGCCGCCGAGGAGCTGTCGAGCTTCCCCTCGGGGCCGCGCGGCAGAGGTCCCTTTGGCTGACTTAGGATTCCGACACAGGAGGACACCCGTGGCAATAACTCCCTCGATGGAAGGTGTCCCTCTGAAGAAAGTGCTCCGGGCGTTCCTGGCGGATGGAGCCCTGGAGAAGGTGGCGGATCTGTCTCTGGTGAAGAGACGGGTCCTCGGCACCCTGGTGGCCCTGACCTTCGACGCGGATCCGGAGGTCGGGTGGCGAGCTATCGAGGCCATGGGGATGGCCGGGGAGCGGCTCGCGCTCACCAGACCTTCCGTTGTGAAGGACCATGTGAGAAAGCTCTACTGGCTCATCACGGAGGAGTCGGGAGGTGTGTTCTGGCGGGCTCCGGAGTGCATGGCCGAGCTGGGCGCCCGCCTCCCTCGGCTTCTGAAGGACTTTGTCCCCATCGCCTTCCACCTCATCGAGACCCTGGAGGAGGAGGACCTGGAGCATTTTCGTCCCGGCGCTTTGTGGGCCGTGGGACGTCTCGCCGATGTGGCTCGGGACGACCTTCCCGGTGTCCTTCCACTCGTCCTGGACGCTCTGAGACATTCCGACCCCCAGACGCGGGGCATGGCGGTCTGGTGCCTGGGACGTGCGGGGGAGAGAAAGGCTCTGACGGAGCGGCCGGAGCTGGAGGAGGACGCGGGTGCCGTCCGCCTCTATCGGGACCGCGTTCTGGGCGAGACCACGGTGGGGGCCCTCACCCGCGAAGTCCTTGAAGTGGGGGAGTGAGAGGGCGTAGATCCGCGCTCTATTCTCGCCGGCCGAGGTCCAGGAGTGTCTCCACCATCCCCTCCACGGTATGGGGGGTGGCCTCGACCTCAGGAGGGTAACCCAGATCCCTGAGGGACGCCGAGGTCAGGGGACTGATGCTCACCATCTTGGCGGACCTGAGCAACTCCCCGTACAGGCGCACCAGGGAGCGTGCAGTGGGGGAGCTGGTTACGGTGATCCAAGCCACCTCACCAGCCTTCAGGGCGTCGGCCACGTCGGGGTTCGGCTCGTCCACATCCACGGTCCGATATACGGGAATCTGGTCCACGGCGGCACCGGCTTCCTCCAGCTCATCGGCGAGGATCGGACGGTCGCCCGTGGCCCGGGCCAGGAGGAATGCCTCGGCGGGGGCGTCGTCCATGAGGCTCCGGGCGAGGGAGGCGGCGTCCACCTTGTCGGGAGCGAGGTCCGGATGGAGGTGGTAGTGCCGGAGCCGCTCCGCCGTGCCTCGACCAAGGGCAGCAAGACGGACCCTCCCCAATGCCCTCACGTCTGCGCCTCGGGAAAACACCCGATTCAGGAGACCGTCCACACCGTTCCCGCTGGTGAAGACGAGCCAGTCGTACTGGTCCAGACGCTCCAGAGCGGCATCCACGGTGGACCAGTCAACGGGCTCCGCCACTCGAATCGCCGGCTGAGTGAAGACCTCGGCGCCGAGGACGGAGAGCCGCTGTCGGAGCTTGGCGGAGGTGCGCCTGGAGCCGGCCACGAGAACGCTCGTACCGAAAAGGGGGCGCTCCTGGAACCAGGAGATGGCGGGGGCGCGATCCACTACCCGCCCCACGACGAAGAGGGCGGGGGGCTTCAGCCCCTGGGAGCCCACGACCTCGGCCACGGTCGCGAGGGTGCACTTGACCGTCTGTTGCCGAGCTCGGCTGCACCACTGAACCACCGCCACGGGGGTGTCCGGCGGCTTTCCGTTCTCCATGAGAGCCCCGCTCCAGCGCCCGGCCCACTTCACCCCCATATAGAAGACGAGCGTCCCCGGGAACGCGGCCAAGGCCCCGTAATCGAGGTGGGACTCGTCCTTTTCGTCCCGCTCGTGCCCCGTGATCAGTGCCACCGCCGAGGCATCCTCGAAGTGCGTGAGGGGGATCTCGGCATACGCCGCGGTGGCCAGCCCCGACGTGATTCCGGGGACGATCTCGAAGGGAATCCCATGAGCCCGGCAGGCATCCGACTCGTCTGCGCCACGGGCGAAGATGGAGGGGTCTCCTCCCTTGAGGCGGACCACGTTCTTCCCCTCCAGCGCCGCGTTGACCATGACCTCGGTGATCTCTTCCGGGGTCATGGAACGCCCCTGGTCGTGCCGTCCAAGGCGGATGAGCTCCGCACCTTCCCGCGCGTACTCCACAAGCGTGGGATTCGCGAGGTAGTCGTAGAGCACGAGGTCGGCATGCTGGAGGCATTGAACCCCGCGCATGGTGATCAGTCCAGGGTCGCCGGGACCGGCTCCCACGAGGTGTACGCTGCCTGGTTGGGAATGGTCAGGAGTGTTCATGGTCTATCCCTCGTGCACGCCCCCGCTGGGCGGCGGCCTCTGTTGGTCGGTAGGCCCCCGCCGGGGCGCGGCCTCCGTCGATGGCCAGTGCTCACCGGGGGCCGGATCCCTCGGAGGCCCGGTTCATGATTTCAGTGATGAGCCCGGGGAAGAGGGGATCCTCTCCCACGGGGGTCAGAAGCTCGAAGCGGACGTCGGGGAAGGACATCGCCAGTTGCTCCACCACCGGCCGAACGTCCTTCTCCACGTGACCCGCGCTGGCCATGAAGAGAGGAAGAATGCGAATACTGCCCTCGCCGGCCCGGATGCCCTCTTCCGCCACACCGGCCAGGGTCGGACCCGTGAACTGCATGAATGCTACCCGCACGGGCTCGGGGGCCAGGCTCGCGGACAACGAGTGGGCCAGGTCCTCCAGCGGGGCCCTCCAACGAGGGTCCCGGCTGCCATGCGCGACGAGAATCAGCATACCTTAATCCCCCTCCTCCGCGACCTCCCAGTCATCCTGGATCGCGGCGATGCGGTCCCTGGTCTGCCTCGCCCGGGATGGGGATTCCCCGTCGGTGAACACCGCCACGGTCACCCCCCCTCCCTGATGGAGAGCCCCGAAGATCACCTGGGAGCGCTCCGCGGAAGACGCGTCGCACACCAGCACTCCCCGTTGCCGGGCCTCCTCCATCACGCGGGCGTTCACTCCGTCATCGCCGGTTGCCGCGACTGCAAGAAAAGCGCCATCGAGGTGGTCCCCTCGGTAGGCTTCGGCGAGCCATCGGATCCTTCCCGTGGAAGCCAGGTGAGCGAGCTCCTGGGTGGCGTCGGGGCTGATGAGCGTGACCGAAGCTTCGGCCCGGAGAAGGTTCCGGACCTTCCGGGCGCCGACGCCACCGCCACCGACGACGATGCAGTCGCGGGCGCGCACCTCGAGTCCGATGGGAAGGAACTTCATGCAGGCATCCCAGGTCCCTCTGGGCCCTAATGTCCCGCGGACACCAGACCGCTTGCCGCGAGCACCAGAATGACGACCTCCAGGAGGGCGATGGTACCGTAGATCCAATCCTTCTTCCGGAAGAGCGTCGGGAGAATTCCCAGATAACAGACGATCGTCACCGCGGCAAGGAGGGCGATGCCCACGAAGTTCAGGAAGTCGCCCTTGCTCAGGACCGCCACCCACCCCCACCCCATCACAAGCGCGTCCCGGTGTAGGAATTCCTCGTTGATGGTCACCAGGTACTCGTGGGCACTCAGCGTCCAGAGGCGAGGGAGCTCCCCGATGGGCACCGCCGGTGCGACCAGGCCGGTGGAGTAGAGGACGAAGGTAACGAGGAGGAGAGCCAGCCCCACGAGCATACCGGCAGACAGGATCTTGGCGTAAAGGAGCTGCTCCTCGTTGGCGGCGGCAAGCTCCGGGGGACCCTCGACGGCTTCCTTGCCTTCCAGGGCCTTCCGGGCCTCGGCGTATTCCTGGTCCGGTAGGATCGGAAGCTCGTCTTCCGGTTCGGGCGGGATAGGATCGAAGAGCTTGTCGGACTCGGTCATGGTCGGTCTCCGTCCTGGCTGTTGCCTATCAGCTCACGGGGGCCCTGATTTTCCCACTCTCCCACGCTCCAGGTCTCCACTTGCCGGTCCCTCCTCATATGATGAAGGGGATGCCCAAGCCCTTCGTGATGGCCTTCGCCCCGGCAAAGAGAAGCATGGCGATGACGATCCACCGAACGAAGGTGGGCTTGGCGACCCGCAGAATGCGAACACCGATAAAGGAGCCCAGCATGATGCCCACCAGGGAGGGCACCACCATCATGGGGATGACGCACCCCTGGTTCACGTAGATCCAGGCCGCCGAAGTATCCGTGATGGAGAGCAGGAACTTGCTCGTGGCCACGCTGATCTTGAGGGGGGCTCCCATGACCAGGTTCAGGACGGGAACGTTTGCCCATCCGGCCCCCAGGCCGAACATCCCCGCGGCGAACCCGATTCCGATGAACAGGAGCAGGCCCGGTACCGTGCGGTGGATTCTCCAGTTCACGTTCTGGCCGAGGCTGGCTTCGGTGTAGATGCCGTAGATTCCCAGCACCGAGGAGAGATGGTCGGACCGGGGCACATCGGGGAAGGTGGACTTCTTGGCCGTGACCATGAGGACCACGATCCCCAGGATGGTGGCCCCGAGCGCCGTTTGCACCACGTCCGTGGGAAGGGCCAGCCCGACCATGGCACCTCCGATGGCGCAGGTGGAGGCGATGACGGCCACCGGCATGGCCAGGCGGAGAGAGGCCAGGTTCATGCGGAGGAACCCCGGTCCTGCTGCGAGGGCTCCGCTGAGGGCTACCAGGAGTCCGGCCCCCCGAACAAAGTCGAGATGGAAGGGGAAGAACCCGCTCACGATGGGCACGTAGAGAACCCCGCCTCCCACGCCTCCAAGGGCGGCCAGGATGCCCATGGCGAAGGTCATCAGGAACAGCGCCAGCGGCCAGACCCACCAGGCTGTGGCCCCGGTTTCCATCACCTCGGCGGTCTCCTGGGCGGCGCCGAGACCCTCGGGCGCGCACACCAGGCCAATGGAGAGGACCGCCAGGATCAAGGTGAAGCTGAAGAGACGGTACATGGCCAATACTCTTCCTCTTCGCCCCATGCCTGCCGCTCGAGAGATCGGATCGTCCCCCCGCGGCGGCTCGTGGACTCCCGTCAGGGCGTTCGGTTCAAGGATAGGGGTCAAACCACTCGAGCTCTAATTGCACTTCCTTCACCCCGGGGACGGAGCGGACGATCTCCAGAATCCGATTCCCCACATCACCGGTCTTGAGGACCGGGGCCTGCCCTCTCACCACAGCTACGCCCCGGTGGAAAGTTGCCTCCAGGTCCAGGGTCTGGGTTCCCAGATCCTCCAGTAGGGCAAGCTGCACCTGGCACCCGATGCGGAAGTCGCCGAGCTCCCGCAGTCGCTCCTCGGTGATCTGGAACTCTGGTTGGCGAATGGTTTGGCACAGGATCGAGCAGACATCGGAGATCGTGAAGGTCTCCAGGTTCATGACCATGTCGTACAGGGCTGGATCCAGGATGTCCGCTCCGTAGAGCACCCGGACCCACCGGGCCCTGGCATCGTCCACGTCCCGGATGAAGGCCTCTGCGGCCTCCCGGTTCATGGGGTTCGTGCGCATTAGTGCCTGGACCCGAATGTCCATGGGTGCGATGAGGCGAACACAGAGCACCCCCGGGACGTCCTTGAGAAGGAGGCCCCCCGCCAACCCGTGATAGATGAGATTTCCGTCGTCGGTGGCTTCCGCCAGGGCGCTCCTCACCGCCGCGATGTAGAGTTTGGTGATGAGGGACGAGCGGCCGAACACCCCAGGCTTCTCTTCCAGCTTCTCCTGGAGGTCCTTGACGGGAACGCCGATCTGGGCCGCCGCCTCCTGGGCCACTTCTCTGCCCAGCATCGGGTAGCCCAGTTCCTCGGCCAGGCACCGCGCCAGGTCCTGGCCCCCGCTCTTGGTTCCCCGGCAAACGCTGATGATCGCCATGTCTCAACCCCCCATGGCCAGGGCGAGTCGCCTCCGGCAGTCTGCCGCGAAGGAGAACAAGTCGCCTTCCATGTCTGCCGTGATCGCAAACCTCGGCTGGCTGGCGGCTTCGGCGATGGTAACGCAGGCCGTATCCCGGGAGAGGCTCCGGAGGTTCACGGTGAGGTCGTAGAGGGAAGGATCCTGGACGTCCAAACCGTAGGTGACCCGGACCCACCGGCTCCGTTCCTGGTCCACCTTGCGTATGAAGGCCTCGACCTGGTCCTGGGTCATCCGGGGATGGGTCTCGAGCAACGCCTGAACCCTCTGCTCCATGGGCGCTAGAATCAGGACCCGAAGGACCCCTGGGAGCTCCCTCAACAGGAACTGTCCCGCAAGGCCGTGATAGACCAGGTTTCCCCGGGTGCACCACTCGGCCAGGGCAGTCTGCACGGCGAGGACGTACTTTTCCCTTGCCCTGGTCATCCGGGCCCAGAGCCCCGGAGTTGTCTCGAATTTGCCCTGGAGGTCCTCCACCGAGACTCCCACTCGCTCGGCGGCTTCCTGGAGCAGCTCCCGGCCCAGGAGGGGATATCCCAACCTCTGTGCGAGGCACTCGGCCACGGCACGCCCGCCGCTGAGGGAACCCCGGGAGATGGTGATGATGGCCAACGCTCCATCCTTTCAGATCAGGGCGCCGGTTGAATCAGGGCGCCGGTCGAGCTCCGGATCAGGTCGGGCTCCGGAGCAGGCCGAGCTCCGGAGCAGGCCGAGCCCGGGACCAAGCCGAGCCCGGGAACAGGCCGGGTCCCAGAGCCGGTCGAGCTCCCGCCAGGCCCGAGCCCCGGAGCGCATAGCGACTCAGGAAGCCATGTCTTGCCCCGGGTCCGCTCTGTGGCGGAGCCCGGCTCCCACCAGGGAAGGCGCCCATCCCGTCGTCCCCAATGCGTGGACGTGGGTGTAGGAGGCCAGCACGTTGAGTCGGATCAAGCCATCCCGCCTCCCGTCGAAGCCGAAGCCCCGGCGGACCAGAAAGGCGAAGTCGAGGGCCTCCTCGCCGGGCTGCAGCATGAACGTGTAGTGGAACTCGTGGCCCCGGATGTTCGTCCCCACGGGGAAGAAGGGGTTGGGTCGGGTCGTTTCCAGGACCGTGTAACCGTGGCCCCTGGGTCGCTGCTGGAAGCCGTACTCCACGGGAAGAAACCCAACCAGGGGGAAGCTCCGTCCCTCGTAATGGAGTCTGCGCCCCAGGTAGATCGCCCCGCCGCACTCGGCGTAGATGGGAAGCCCGCCTTCAGCGGCAGCCCGCACCGAATCCATGAAGGAGACGTTCGACGAGAGCTCCACCGCCAGGGTCTCGGGGAATCCTCCTCCAAGGTAGAGGGCGTCAACCAGGGGGAGGACCGGATCCTCGAGAGGGGAGATCTCCACCAGCTTCCCACCGGCGTTGACCAGGGCTTCCAGGTTCTCCGGGTAGTAGAACTGAAAGGCTGCGTCCCGGAAGACTCCGATTCGGGGGCCCTCGGGGCCTGGCCCGCCTTCTCCGTGGCCCTCGGGGCCCGGCCAGCCTTGGGGCCTTCGCCGGCGCCTCTCGGGAGCGCAGCGGGGCGCCCCTCCTCTGGCGGAGGCCCTGCGGCGATGACGAGGGGGGTGGCCCTGCCAGGCTCCCGGCCCTGGGGGGTGGCCTTGCCAGGCTCCCGGCCCTGGGGGGTGGCCTTGCCAGGCTCCCGGCCCTCAGGTGCGTGCTTGGCCGGGTTCCGGACCTGGGTATCGGGCAGTCCGTTGCTCTTGGCGCGCCCGGCCAACGCCAGGATGGCGTCCAGATTCAGGTGCCGTTCGGCGACCTCCGCGACCCGGGAAAGGGGATTCTCGGCCCGTTCCGTCTCCTGGGGGGGGACCAGGCCCAGGTGCCTTTCGGGAAAGATGTCCTCGGGCAGCTTGGGCAGGGCTCCCACGACCGGCACCCCGCTGATCCCCTCGATGGATTGCCTCAGAACCGACTCGTGGCGGGAGCCGGCAACGCGATTCAGCACGACTCCGCCCAGGACGACCTCAGGGTCCATGGCCTGGCAGCCCAGCACGAGGGCGGCGGCCGTGCGGGTGGTCTTGGTGACATCCACCGAGAGGAGAACCGGAATCCTGAGAAGCTTGGCCAGCTCCGCGCTGCTGAAGCTGCCCTCGGCGTCCATCCCGTCGAAGAGTCCCCGATTCCCCTCTACGAGGGCAACGTCGGTCCCTTCCGCGCCTTCCGCGAACGAACGAAGCACCGCGGCCGGGGAGAGAAGGAAGAGATCGAGATTCCGGCACGCCCGGCCCGCCGCCAGGGAGAGCCAGGACGCATCTATATAATCGGGCCCCTTCTTGAAAGGGGCCACGATCAGGTTCTTCTTGCGCCAACTCGCCGCGAGCCCCAGGGAGATGAGCGTCTTCCCGCTCCCTCCCCGAAGGCCCGCGACGAGCAATCGGGGAACGTTTACAGCCACCTCAGTGCATCTCGATGAATCCGCAGGGGCAGATCTCGGCGCACTTGCTGCACCCTGTGCAGTTCTCCAGCTTGAAGCCGTACAGCGCGCCCTTCTCGATGGGCTTCGTGATGGCCTGGTCCTGGCAGTACATCCAGCACTTCTCACAGTCCATGCAGTAGCCACAGCTCATGCAACGCGCCGCCTCCGCGAAGGCCTGATCCCGGTCGAATCCCAGGTTGACCTCCCTGTCCAGGTCCATGCGCTGGTCCACATCCAGGTGGCTGGGTACCTGACGCTCGATGGTCTCGTAGTGCGAGAGGACCATCTTGTCTGATTGGATCACCTTCCGCGGGTCCACCGGCCTCGGTGCCCCCGTGAAGGATCGGTCGATATCCTCGGCGGCCCTGCGGCCGTGGCCGATGGCATCGGTGACCAGGGCCAGGTTGGTGACGTCGCCGCCGGCCCAGATCTTGTCCTCCGTGGTCCGACCGTCTTCATCCACCTTGATCCAGTCCCTGCCCGGGACCTCGATGAGAGACTCGAAGCCGGAAAAGTCGGGCTGCTGGCTCACCGCGGAGATGATGGCCGACGCCGGGATCTCGTACTCCGAACCCTCGATGGGAACAGGCCGCCGCCGCCCGGAGGCGTCGGGCTCACCCAACTCCATCTTGATGACCTTCATGGCCTTGACGTAGCCACGGTCGTCCTTGATGAAGCCCGCCGGAGCGGCCAGGAACTCGATCGTGATGCCCTCGGCGATGGCTTCTTCCACCTCTTCCTTGATGGCCGGCATTTCCTGCAGGGTGCGACGGTAGAGAACGGTGACGTTCGCCCCGAGACGTTTGCAGATCCGCGCGGCGTCGATGGCCGTGTCTCCCCCGCCCACCACGATGGTCACCACGTCCTTGCCCAACTCCAGCTTCTCGCCGTGGTGGAAGCGGCTCAGGAAGTCCACTCCGCTGAAGACGTTGGGAGCGTCTTCCCCCTCCACTCCGAGGCTGATCCCCTGTTGGGCGCCCAGGGCCACGTAGACAGCGTCATAGTCCGCCTTGAGCTGATCGAGAGTGACGTCCTTCCCGATCTTGGTCCCGAACTCGATCTCCACTCCGGTGTCCAGCACCTTCTGGATCTCGGTGTCCAGGACCCTGTCGGGGAGCCGGTAGCCCGGGATGCCCCAACGAAGCATGCCGCCGGCCTTGTCGGTGGCCTCGAAGAGCTTGACCCCGTACCCCCGCCGGGCGAGTTGATAGGCGCAGGAAAGACCGCTGGGGCCTCCCCCTACTACCGCCACCTTCTGGGACTTCTTCTCGTCGGAGAGCATTCGCAAGGGGAGGTTCTTCTCCAGACCGAAGTCCCCGATGGCCCGCTCGATCTTGTTGATGCTGACGGCCCCGTCCTTGTCCTTCCGATTGCAGCCCGTCTCACAGGGTGCGGGGCAGACCCGCCCCAGAATGGCGGGGAAGGGGCTGGTGTTGGTGTAGATGTGCCAGGCCTCTTCCAGGGCCTGCTCCGGAGTCTTGCCCAGCTTCTCGGCGTCCGCCAGGGTGGTGATGAATCCCCGAATCTGGTTGCCGCTGGGGCAGGTGTCCGTGCAAGGGGGTTTCTTCTCGACATGCTTCGGCCGAAGCGGTGACTGCTCACGCCCCCCGCCGCCGGAGAAGGACCTCACCCCCAGCTTCTTCTTCTTTTTCTTGACTACTTTTGCCATAAGTCACCCCTCACGACCGAATGTCGGTGGTCGTTTGTGCACGGCGGGTCCCTGCCCCTGGCAAGGGGCAGGAACCTTCGTGCCGATTAATTCAGATCCCGGGTCCCGCCAGGGAATCAGGAGCCTTCCGCGGCCCCTTCTTTGTGGGGGACCTCGATGTAGCTACCGCCGAAGTACGTGTAGACGCACCGACCAGAATCCGTGAGCTGCCGGATCGCCAGCTTGCACAGCTTCTTGTCGCATTCGTCCTCACCGAACTTCTGGATCATCTGCTTGGTGAGGTCGGACGCCTTGAACTTCTTCTTGCCCTGGTACTGTGCCACCAGGTCATACATGGCGTCGGCGACTTGTTCGACGCTCACAGCCATTGGGAGCCTCCTAGTGTCGGAGCTGTGCGGACCGCTTGAAGCTCAGGCCCGCGTACTTGTAATCATCGATATGTTCCTTCTGGAACTCGATGCCGGTGAGCTTGAAGAACTTCGGCCATCCGATACGCTCGATGAAATCCCCCATGCCGCTCGTATTTCCGCGCGCCGTCCGCCCAGACCTCCACGATCTTGCGGATCGCCGAGGTGACCTCGGGCCAGCGCGGCGGATTGTTCTCGATGAAGGGGATGGCCAGCTTCGAGAACTTGGGCTCGGACCGGGCGTTGGACACCTTCCCGCCCACCCAGATGGAGATTCCGTCGTTCAGCGCGTCCGCCATGGGCAGAGCCGGGCAGACGGAGAAGCAGTTCGCGCAGAACATGCAGAGCTCTTCGTCGATCTCCACCGACGGCTTCCCGCCTACCTCGCTGGGCCGGATGGCGGCCGTGGGGCAGGAGGCTACGACGTTGGGGATCTCGCAGAGCTTGTTGATGCTGTCGTGCTGGATCTTCGGCGGACGGCGGTGCACCCCCAGAATGGCGATGTCGGAGCAGTGCACGGCCCCGCACATGTTCAGGCAGCAGGCCAGGGCGATGCGGAGCTTGCCCGGGATCTGCTTGGTGCCGTCGAAGTACTCGTGCAGGTCGTCCATGACGCACTTCACCACGCCCGAAGCGTCGGTGGCGGCGGAGTGGCAGTGCACCCAGCCCTGGGTGTGGACGATGCTCGAGATGGCCGGCCCGATTCCGCCCACCGGGTGGCCGAGCTCGGCCAGATCGGCGATGAGGGGATCGATGTTGGCCTCGTCGGTGAGGAGGAACTCGCAGTTGTGCCGGCTGGTGAAGCGAAGGTGCCCACCGCAGTACTTCTCGGCCAGGTCCGCGAACTTCCGGATCCTCTTGGTTCCCATGAGCCGGGGCGATCCGGCCCGGACCGTGAAGAGCTTGTCGCCGGTCTCGGACACGTGGACCATGACCCCGGGCTTCAGGATCTCGTGGTACTTCCACTTCCCGTAATTCTCTTTGATGATCGGGGGAAGGAACCGCGAGTAATGCGGAGGGCCGATATCAGTTCTTCTTTCCGTTGCCATCGTATGGTTCTCCCGAAAGTCTCTGTTCATCTCATGGTGGTTCGAGACAAGTTGCATCTGGTCCCTATTCGTCTTCTTCCTCTTCGTCCTCATCGTCCTCTTCGTAGTATTCCTCGTAGAAGACGTAGGGGTTGTCTCTCGGGTACGCCACCATCTCGGGAATCGGCTCGACGCCGATCTCCTCCAGGAAGTTGCCCAGGCCGACTCGCTGCATGAGCTCGCCCACGCGCTCCCGGTTCTTTCCGTGCTCGCCCCAGAAGTCCCAGATCCGCTCAGCCAGATCTTTGATCTCCTCGTAGGGGGGCTCCATCTTCACGAAGGGAATGATGACCGAGGACAGCTGGGCACCTTCCACGATGGGCGCCTTGGAGCCCAGCAGGATGGTTGCTCCGGTGTCGGTTCCCGGCCGCAGCGCCTTCGGCATGGCGTTGATGCAGTGCATGCACTTCACGCAGTTGGAATCGTCGATGGTCAGCTCGTTCCCGTCCCACTCCATGCACTTGGTGGGGCAGTTTCCGCAGATGTCCCGCTCGATGTTGATCTTCGAGCCGCGGCCACCCAAGTCCTCCCCACTGGCGTACTTCCGGACCTCTTCCTGATCGATCCGGATCTCGTCCCTCCAGGTCCCGATGATGGACATATCGGAGCGGGCGATGGAAGCGACACAGTCATTCGGGCAGCCGGCGAACTTGAACTTGAACTTGTAGGGGAAGAACGGGCGGTGGAGCTCGTCCTGGAAGGTCATGGTGATGTCATGACAGGCATCCATGGTGTCGTAGCAGGCCCACTCGCACCGTGGCCTGGCCCACGCAGCAGCTGGGTGTCCGAACGTTCGACCCAGAACCGCCCAGGTCGAAGTCGTTCTCGGTGAGAGCCTGGAAGGTGGGCTCCAGCTCGTCCGTGGTGGTTCCCAGGAGAATGATGTCCCCCGTGGAGCCGTGCATGTTGGTGAGACCCGAGCCGTGCTCGTCCCAGATGTCGCAGATGGTCCGCAGGGCGTCGGAGGTGTAGAACCAGCCCGACGGCTGGTTCACCCGGAGGGTGTGGAAGTGGGCGATGGCCGGGTACTCGTCCGGGAGGTCGTTGTACCGACCGATGACGCCGCCGCCATATCCCATGACCCCCACGATGCCGCCGTGCTTCCAGTGGCCGATCTTCTCCTCGTAGGACCGCTCCAGGAGGTCGAGGAGCTGGTCGCACTCCTCCTTGCCGGCGTCGGCCATCTCCTCGATCTGCGTGACGAAGCTGGGCCATGGGCCTTTCTTCAGCTCGTCCAACAACGGAGTACTTCTTGTGTGAGTCTGCCATCGTCGTCTCCCTTTTCGGCTTGGATTGATGGCGTGAAGGTAATTCGCTAGGAATCCTTCCTTCTATCAATCAATCAATCAGTCAATCAATCGTTGTCACGTCGGCAGCATCCTCTCTCTGACGTTCACGACGATCCTGTAGATCATGGTCAGGATCATGAACCCGAGGGCGTAGACCCCGGCCGTGACGGCGATCTCGATGCCGGTGGGTGCGTAGTCCGTGATGTGGCCCAGCGGAGTCGGAACGAAGCCGGCTACCACCATGCCCACACCCTTCTCGATCCAGATGGCCAGAATGACGCCGACACAGATGGGCCCGAGGACCTTCAGGTTGTTCCTGACCCGGGGGATCAGGAGCAAGGTGAGGCACGTCACGGTCAACGCCGCCCCTGTCCACATCCAGGGCACCAGGGCGGTGTGTCCTTCGAGACCCGTGTACAGGTATTCGAAGGGGTGGAGGTGGTGGGGCATCTCGCTGTAGAGGCCGGTGAAGAGCTCCACCCCGACGAAGAAGACGTTCACCGCCATGGCGTAGGTCACGATCACGGCCAGCTTCCGAAGGGCCAGATCTCCCGGATCGAAGCGGGTGAACTTCCGCATGATGAGCGCCAGGAGGATCAGGAGGCTGGGGCCGGAGGCGAACGCCGAGGCCAGGAAACGAGGCGCCAGGATGGCGGTCAGCCAGAAGGTCCTGGCCTCCAGCCCGGCATAGAGGAAGGCCGTCACCGTGTGGATGCTCACCGCCCACGGGATGGACAGGATGATGATGGGCTTGATCCACTTGGGCGGGGGGCCCTCCTTGCGCTCGGCATCGAAGGTCACCGCCCCGATGAGCAGGTTCAGGACCAGGTAGCCACCCAGGGCCATCATGTCCCAGAACATCATGGAGTTCAGGGTGGGGTGCAGGAGGACGTTCGTTACCCGGGTGGGCTGTCCCATGTCCACGAAGATGAAGAGCATGCACATGAGGACCGCGGCGACCGCGAGTCCCTCCCCCAGGATCACCATCCGGCCGAAGGCCTTGTAATTGTGGAGATAGTAGGGGAGCACCACCATGACGGCGGACGCGGCCACTCCCACGAGGAAGGTGAACTGGGCGATGTAGATCCCCCAGGTCACGTCCTGGGTCATGCCGGTGACGGTGAGGCCCTGGGCGAACTGCTGACTCCAGGCCCAGAGGCCTACGCCGATCAAGACGGCCCAGACTCCTAGCAGAGTCCAGTATCGCTTGCCCCCGCGAAATGCGGCTTCCAGCATAACGCTACCTCATGGTTCGATATAGAAGACGTTCGGGCCGGTGCCGAGGCTCACTCTTCGGCTGATGGTCCTCTCCGATTCAAGGATCCGGCTGACCTCGGAATCCGGGTCCGAAAGGTCCCCGAAGACCAGGGCGCCTTCCCCGCCAGGAACCTGGTTCGCCGCCTCCACGCACGCTGGAGGCTCCCCGTCGCGGATCCGTTCGGCGCAGAAGGTGCACTTCTCCACCACGCCTCGCGTGCGCGTGGGATACTCCGAGAGGAAGTTCCCGTCCGCATCGGTTTCCACGAAGGGGCGGGGATCCCGCCAATTGAAGCTCCGGGACCCGTAGGGGCAGGCGGCCATGCAGTACCGGCAACCGATGCACCGGTGCATGTCCATCATCACCACGCCATCGCTCTCCCGCTTCCAGGTGGCCTGGGTCGGGCACACCCTCACGCATGGCGGATTGGTGCAGTGGTTGCACATCACCAGCACCGGGGCCTCCTTGAGGGTGGCCGGGGTGTGGTCGTGGACCTGGTCGGGGAAGACGTGCTGGTACTCCTCCGTCCAGATCCAGTGGATTTCCTCGCCGGAGTCAGGGATCCGGGGAATGTTGTGCACTTCTTCGCAGGCTTTTCGACAGGCTTCCCGAACGGCCGGATCCCGGGCCTTGGCCAGGTCGATGACCATGGCCAGCTGGCTCCCCGGGGGAGCCTCCCCGTGGGCCTGAGCGCCCGCGGCCCGGGTACAGGCCGAGGCGATGAGGGGCGCTCCCCAGGTCAGCCCCAGGGCAGCGGCTCCCGTTTCCTTCAGGAAGGCCCGGCGACTCTTCTTCTCCTCCATGGCTCAGCTCCCCCCGCCCGGCGTCGTGTGACATTCCCAGCACGTGGGTGTCACGTCCGCGTAGTCGTGGCAACGGGTGCAGAAGTTGTCCCGATTCTCATGACAGTTCAGACAAGTCTTGGTGAGGCTCATCTGGTAGGTTCTGCCGGTTGACGCCGTGTACTCCACGGCCCCCTCCCGGACCACCGCGTTCCTCCAATCGTTCAGGAGGTTCATGTGGTTGGCGGTCATGTAGGTGGTGGCCTCGACACATTCCGTGGCCTTGGCGGGATCCGGGTATTCCAACTCCGGCCTCCCCAGGTCACCCTCTCCGGCGGCCGCCAGGCGACTCCAGAAGGGGAACGTGACCAGGATCACGAAAAGGGCCAAACCGAAAAGAATCTTCCCACGGTCACGCATTGACGGGCACTCCTTCCTCCACGTCCTCCTCCTCGACTTCATCAAGTTCCATGCCCGGGATGGGCTCCAGGCGGAGGTTGTGGGTGCGCTTCTTTTCCCCGGTGAAGATCATGGCGTTGGCCACCAGCTCGGATATGCCCGTGACCTTCACGCCAGGTGCCCAGTAGTCACAGACGGTGACCAGGGTGGCGCGGTCGATGGCGCACATCGCCGCGAGCTGGTTCACCCCGTGCTTCTCCTGGACGTGGCGGACGGCGCTGCCTCGGGGGAGGCCCCCGCGGAGGCGCATCTCCATGTTCTCGTCCGTTCCAAGCCCTGCGCCCCCACCGCAACAGAAGGTCTGCTCCCGGATGGTGTTCTCGGGCATCTCGGTGAAGTTGTTGCAGACGTTCCGGATCACGTATCGGGGCTCTTCGAAGATCCCCATGGCCCGAGCCGGATTGCAGGAGTCGTGGAAGGTGACGTGAATGTGGTCGTTCCTGGACTTGTCCAGGTTGAGCTTGTCATGCCGGATCAGGTCCGCCACGAACTCCATGAGGTGGATCATCTTGGTGGAGCGGGCGTGCTCGAAGACCGTCCCGGTGATTGGGGACCTGGGCACCTCCAGGAAGTCCGCCGGCCCGTTCAGGGTGTCCATGTACTGGTGGATCACCCGCCACATGTGGCCGCACTCGCCGCCAAGGATCCACTTCACCCCCAGGCGCTTGGCCTCGGTGTAGATCTTCGCGTTCAGCCGCTTCAGGGCTTCGTGGGAGGTGAAGAGTCCGAAATTTCCTCCGTCGGAGGCATAGGTGCTCCAGGTGTAGTCGATCCCCAGCTCGTGGAAGAGGAGCATGTACGCCATGCAGGTGTAGATGCCCGGATCGGCCACAAAGTCCCCGGATGGGGTGACGAAGAGGATCTCCGCGCCCTTCTTGTTGACGGGGATGTCCACTCGAATCCCCGTGGCGTCCTCGATGTCGTCGGCCATGAACTCCAGCGTGTCCATGAGCCCGTGGGGCTGAATGGCCAGGTGGTTTCCGAAGCGGAAGCAGTTGGCCACCGGCTCGATCACCCAGTTCACGTAGAGGCCCAGGAGCCCCAGGAGCTCCCGGCCCATCATGGTGATCTCGGCGGTGTCGATGCCGTAGGGACAGAAGACGGAGCAGCGGCGACACTCGGTGCACTGGTAGAAGTAGTAGAACCACTCCTTGATGACGTCCTCGGTCAGCTCCCTTCCGCCGGCCATCCTGCCGAAGACCTTCCCCATGGTGGTGAAGTCTTTCCGGTAGATGGCCCGCAGGAGCTCCGCCCGTGAGGACCGGCATGTTCTTGGGATCCCCGCTGCCCAGGAAGAAGTGGCACTTGTCGGCGCAGGCTCCGCACCGGACGCAGGTGTCCATGAAGAGCTTGAAGGAGCGGAAGCGGGTCAGGCGCTCGGCCATCCCGTCCAGGATCGTCTTCTTCCAACCCTCGGGGAGCTTCCAGTCCTGGTCCTCCACGGCCCATTCCCGGGCGTTGGGAAGGTCCAGCACCTTGAGATTCTTCGCTTTGCCCGGATAGATGTAGGTGCCATGCCTCATCTCCGGGAAGGTGTCCATCCACGGGGTCTTGGGAGGACGCCAGTCGATCTTCAGCAGATCTTCCTGCTTGTAGTGATCCGGTTCGTCGAATTTCGACATCGCTCTATTCCTTCTCCAGCGGCTTTTCCACCGGGATCCCGGCGCCCACCATCTTCTCCCTCAGCTCGTCTTCATACTCCTCGTAGCTGTGGACCTTGACCGGGTAGTCCCATGGGTTGACGTGACGAACCGCCCGGTTGTTGTTGGCCATGTTCCGGGTGGGGCTCAGGAAGATCCCTGCCATGTGGGTGAGCTTGCTGAACGGGAAGTACGCCAGCAGGACGGAAACCAGAAACAGGTGGCCGAACACCACGGGGCTCACCCCCTCGGGAACCACCGGTGCGAAGTGGAACAATCCCGTCATCATCTCCTTCACGGAGGCGATGTCCACCTTCACGACGTGCCGCATCCAGAGGCCGCTCACACCGATTCCCAGGAGAAGGAAGAGGGGGAAGTAGTCCCCCATCAAACTGATGTAGCGGACCTGCGGATTGGTGAGGCGTCGGTAGAGAAGGTAGCCTGCCCCCACCAGGAAGGTGACGGAGGTTACGAAGAGCACCGGGAGCCCGATCTCCAGGAATCCGTCGGCCGACTCGATGAAGGTGACGAAGCCGGGCACCGGGTTGGTCACGAGGCGCAGGTGGCGGACGAGGATGATCAGGAAGGACCAATGCAGGAGCATGGCTCCCAACCAGAGGGCCAGGTCGGTCCGGTAGACCAACCGGCGGCCGTCCACGAGCTGGGCCTTGGTGTTCCTGAGGAGGGATCGGAAGAAGAGGACTTCCAGAGCCATCCGGCCCACGGTCTGCATGGGGGTGTGGGGATTTTCCAGGCGGTTGTGCGGGATCCAGTCCAGCGACTTCTCCTGGCCGCAGGTCGTGGGGATCCTGAAGGGAACGGCCGAGCCGGCCCATCCCATGACCTTCCGGATCATCCCACCCACGAAGAGCACCAGAGCCACCGAAGGAATCACGATTCCGAAGAGCCAACCCAGACCGGCCACCCCTCCCAGGTATCCCACCAGGAAGAGACCAACGACGGCTGCCAGGGCAACCAGTATGTTCATCGGAGATCCTCTTCCTTGCACGTTCTCGACCATCAATGTCCTTCAATCCGGACTCGCGGAGGTCTCGTTGGAGACGCCGTCCCGCTGGTTGATCTTCTCCAGGATCCAGGCCACCCTCCGCTTCGCTTCGTTGATGCGGAGCTGGCTGACCTCCTCCCGGCACACGGAGTAGTGGTCGAAGGCCATGAGGGCCACCCGATCGATACGGGTGTCCAGCTCGGCCAGTCCCTTCCGGAGGCTGGAGTCCTGGGCTGCCTCGGGGAGAACGTCCCTCAGGATGGGCTTCAGCGAGAAGACGAAGGCCAGCGCCCGGGACGGGGGGAACTGCTGGACGGCGCGCACACGGACCAGATGGTCAAGGTGCTGGTGGATCTCTTCCGGATCCATCTCTCCGAGGACGGCGTCCAGGAGACCCCGGGTCCCCTTCCTCACGCTCTCTCCCACAGGGTTGGCGAAGGGGTCCCGCTCCCGGGCGAAGAGTGCGGCCGCATCCTCGGAATAGGTGGCGAGGGTCTCCTCCACCCATCGCCGAGCGAGGGCCTCCATCCTCTCCCTGAGCATTTCCTCTGTCTTCAACTCACATACTCCCGCGAGGGCCCACACGTCCGCCCATGACAGGGGGCCGGCCGACCCGCATTTCAGTTCATGTCGTCACCCAGGGAGGTCGTGAAGCCGATCTCGCCCGGGGCGGAGGGGCACCCCGACTTCAGCGGGGTGCCCTCCAAGCCAAAATCAGACGCAGCCCGTGGGCTTCGGCAGCCCGGCCACCTTGCAGGCGCCCTTGGCGGGCCCGCTGGGGAAGAGATCGTAGACTTCCTTCAGGGACAGGTTGGTCTGCTTGCAGAGCTTCCGGATCATGGGGGCCATGTTGTACTCCAGGTAATAGTCCCGGAGGTAGTTCACGAGCTTCCAGTGGGTATCCGTGAGCTCGTCCACGCCCTCGGTCTTCGCCAGGTCCGCGGCTACGGCCTCGTCCCAGGCATCCGGATCCTGAATGAATCCATCCTCGTCGATCTCTATCTGCTTACCGCCGAGTTGCACCATCTCCATTTGTGTTCCTCCAGGTTCATCGCCCAGCGATGGGCTAGGTATTTCGCCTCCGGCCGGACCGGGCCGGCCGAACGCGGTTCAGAGCATATCGATATCCATCCGGGGCTCACCCTTGAACGTGGCCGGCACCGGGAGCCTCAGGGCCATCTTCTTCAGCTTCTCCTTGTCCTTTTCCGGCACGTCCCTGGGGAGGTCCACGTCCGCCACGAAGCCGGCAACCCTGTTGGGGTTCTCCACCAGCTCCATGGTGAGGCTGACGCTCACGTCCCCATCGTTATAGCCCCGCGTGTTGCAGTAGGCCTGGATCATGGTGGCCAGGCATGCACCGAGAGACGCACCGAGGAACTCCACCGGAGCCAGACCGCCATCGGTCCCGCCCTCGTTCGCCGCCATGTCCGTCATGAGGACATGGTCCCGGATGCGGATGGCGAACTTCAGTCCCTCTTCCCGCGTCACGGTGATCAGATCCATGGTTGATCCCTCGATCGTCCGGCCTCTTGATACAGTTCTCTACTTCGCGGCGTCTCCGGTGGCGGCGCCGTGGAGCTTCACCTCGACCTTTTCGTCCAGGCCGGCGTAGAACTCCCGGAGCAGAGCCACGACCTCGGGCTTGCTGAACTCCGGCGGCACGGCCTTTCCTTCGGAGAGAGACTTCCGGAGCATGGTGCCGGACAGGAGCAGCCGGTCGCCCGACACGTAGTTTCCTTCCTCATCCAGGACGGCCTTCTCGGTGTGCGGGCAGGTCTTCATGGAGGCCATTTCCCCGCAGGAGAAGCAGTAGAAGGTCCAGTCCATCTTCAACGCCTGGGTCAGCAGGGATCCTTCGGGGATCTCGTCGAAGATCTTGTGGGCGTCGAAGGGACCGTAGTAGTCACCCACGCCGGCGTGGTCGCGGCCCACGATCAGGTGGGAGCAGCCGTAGTTCTGCCGGAAGAGGGCGTGGAGAAGAGCCTCCCGGGGGCCGGCGTACCGCATGTCCAGAGGATAACCGCCCTGCACGACCCGCTCCGGCCGGAAGTAGTTCTGGACCAGGGCGTCGATGCACTTGACCCGGGTGTCGGCGGGAATGTCGCCGGGCTTGAGGGCGCCCAGGAGCTGGTGGATGTAGACCCCGTCCGTCACCTCGATGGCCACCTTGGCCAGGTAGGCGTGGGAATTGTGCATGGGGTTCCGCAGCTGCAGTGCCGCCACGGTGTTCCATCCCCGCTCCTCGAAGATGGCCCGGGAGTCCGCGGGACGCTGATAGATGCCGGCGAACTCGGTGGGGAAGGTCAACTCGCTCAGGACCTTGATGGGACCCGCCAGGTTGATCTCCTTCTGGGCCATCACCTTGGCCACACCGGGATGCTCCAGGTCATCCGTCTTGAAGACCTCTTTGCACTCCAGCGTCTTGTCGATGGTGTACTTGTCGTTCACGGTCATGATGGCCATCGCCTCGCCGGACTCCTCGTCCAGGAGGGTGACCTCCTCGCCGCTCCCGATGGAATCGGCGTGCTCCTTGGTGGCCGACACCGTGACGGGGATGGGCCAGAAGGTGCCATCGGCCATCTGGAAGTCCGTGACGCAGCCCTTCCAGTCATCGTGGCCCATGAATCCTTCCAGGGGGGTAAACCCGCCGATGCCCATCATGATGGCATCGCCTGTCTCCCGGGAAGTGATGGGGATCTTCTTGAGGGTCTGGGCCTTGGCCTTGCCCTCTGCCAACTCCTCCCCGTCCAGGAGGAGGGGCTTGAGGACCTTGTCCTTCCCGTGGGGCTTCACCAATTGAGACATGGTTCATTCCTCTTTCGAGCCGATGACCATCGGCACGGTTCTTTGTTGGAAGGCCGAGGGCATCGGCCTCCATGGCATCTCGAAAAAAGCGTTCCCTACACCTTCACCAGCTCACTCCCCTTGCCCGTCCGGCCCGTGTGCTCGGCGTAGACCATGGCCAGGGCCCTGTACCACATGTGGGCAAACTTGGAGTAGGGCAGATAGACCAGCAGGCTGAAGACCAGGACGAGGTGGACGAAGTAGATTCCGTACGCCGTGGACTGGGCGCTCCCCATGGCCTCGGGGCTCACCGTGAAGCGGAGGACTTCCACCACGAAGCCGGTGAGGCCCACGAGGAAGAGAAGCCAGCACGAAGATCCAATCGAACGACGTGCTCTGGTGCCGGCCGTCGTCCGGGGCTCCCCTGCGGTTCAGGATGACCTTCCCGGCACCGATGATCAGGAGGATCCCGCCCACGTTCGCCAGGATCTTCATGGGGTGGAGGAGGCCGAAGGGGTAATCCGAGGCGACGCCGAGCCTGGGCATGACGTAAAGGTCGAAAACGGCCCAGGACGTAACGATGAAGAGGGCCAGGAAACCATAGAAGGCCATGAGGTGAGCGGACCTTCTGGGGGCCTGGTCGGTGCACGTCCCGAACCGCTCATGGGTGAAGATGCTCTTCAGCGTGGCCGTGAGGCTGGGCACGAAACCCACCACCGGCTCCCCCCTCCCCAGGGCCTCATCCGCCGCCTTCATTCCCTTCCAGAACCTCACCAGGCCCACGATGAGGCCTCCAAACGTGACGAGTGTGAGGGTCGTGAACGTGGCGATGAGGAGCCAGTGGGGGAAGAACCCGGCGTAGAGCTCCTCGCCGTGGGCGTTGGACAGTCCCAGTGCACTCTCCACGGGGCCCCTGGCCAGGAGCGCCAGGAGGAGGAAGAGGGCCGGCACCAGGGCCAGCATGACGGGGGCCGCTCGTACCGAGTTCACCCAGCGGCCCATGATGCGCGGGAACGGCGTAGTGCTCGATGGCCTTCTGGCGGACGGCGGCCAGCACGTCCCCCGGGCGGGCTCCTCGGGGACACCTGAGGGAGCAGTCGTTGCACTGGTGGCAGAGCCAGATGTCCGGATCGGAGACCAGGCGGTCCTTGAGGCCCCACTGGGCCCAGATCATCTCCTTCCTGGGGAAGGGGCTGGATCCGTTGGACAAGCCCGCACACCACCGAGCAGGTGGCACACTGGAAGCACTTCTTCAGGTCCCCGCCTCCGGCGGCGATGACCTCGTCGACGAACTTCCGATTCGGTTTGAGAAGCAGGGCTTCAGGCATCCTCGCCTCGCTCTCGCTCCGGACGGTGCCCAGGGCCGGGCTCGTCTCAGAAACCCTTGAACGGGTTCAGGCCGATGTCTTCGATCTCGTCCGCGAACTCGTTGACGATCTCCGGGAGCCGCTCGAACTGATCGATGGGCAGCTGAACGATCCGGACCCGCTCCTCCTCCAGCGCCAGCTGCTTCAGCTTCTCCTGGACGTTCCCGCTCCGGGTCTCCATGAGCTCGCTGCCCTTGATGAAGTGGCACTGGTAATCGTCCCCGGACTTGCACCCGATGAGGATGATGCCGTCGAAGCCGCTGGAGAGGGCGTCGGCGATCCACACCGTGTTCACGGAGCCCAGGCACCGGACGGGGATGAACCGGATCCACTTGCTGTGCTGGATCCGCTTCAGGCCGGCTGCGTCCAGGGCCGGATAGGCGTCGTTCTCGCAGAGAAGCCCCAGCAGCCTGGGCTTCTCGTCGAACTCGTCGGGGATGTTCACCGCCTTGATCATGGCGCCGACGATGCTCCGGCGAGTAATCCTTGAAGGAGATGATCCGCTCGGGGCAGGCGCCCATGCAGATCCCGCACCGCCGACAGCGGGTGAGGTTGGGCTGCGGCGTGCCCTTGGCGTCCTCGTTGAGGGTGCCGAAGGGGCACTCCTCCGTGCACCGCTTGCACTGGGTGCAGCGCTGCAGAGCGAAGTTCGGGAAGGACATGTCACCCCACCTGGGGTGCACGGCCTCGCCCCTGACGTCGTGACTCCAGAGCCTGGATGGCCTTCAGCGCCGCCCCGCTTCCGTCCTGGCGGGCGTCCTGGGAATCCAGGGGCGCCCGGACACCGCCGGCGGGGTAGATCCCGGTGCGGCGGCTCTCGTAGGGGAAGCAGATGAAGTGGGAATCCGGGAAGTCGTATTTGAAGACCGGGAGATCGGGCCCCTGACGGTACGTCAGGTTCAGGATCTCGGCGTCCTCGAGGTAGACCAGCTCCTCCACGGTCTTCTTGGCGGCTTCCAGCTGGGCGCCGGCCTCGCCTTTTGCCACGATCTTCTTGGCGTCGGTGTACTTCCGGATGAGCTCGCCGTCGGCGGACCGGGGGACCATGCCCGTGGCCAGGACCACCAGGTCGGCCTCCAGCTCGATCTTCTTCCCCAGCAAGGTGTCGTCGGCCTGGACCTTGAGAGCGGACCCTCCGTTGGAAACCCCGGTGACCTCGGCCTTGGTGAAGAAGATGCCCGTGTCCTCTTGGGCCTTCTTGTAGAAATCTTCGTACTGGGCCGGGGTCCGAATGTCCTTGTAGAGGACGTAGGCCTCCGTTTCGGGGCTCATCTCCCGGATCATAAGGGCCTGCTTGATGCTGACCCGGCAGCACACGCCGGAGCAATAGGGCAGGTGATCCTGATCCCGGGAACCGGCGCACTGGATGAAGGCGATCCGCTTGGGAGTCATCCCGTCGCTGGGACGGATGAGGGCTCCCGAGGCGAGCATTTCTTCCATCTGGACATTGGTGATGACGTCGGGGCTGGCCCCGAACCCCAGGTGACCCAGGCGGGTCGCGTCGTAGGGCTTCCAGCCCGTGGCCTGGACGATGGCACCCACGCGGAAGGGGGTGTCCCCGTTGCCTTTGAGGGTCACGTCGAACTGGCCCGGCATTCCGTCGATCTTCTCGATGGCCGCGCCGGTGTGAACCTTGATCCGGTCGTTGCCGAGGACAGCGGCGATCTGGTCCTGGATGTCCGTTGTCCGGGGCTCGGTGTACGGGGCCTGATGGGGGATCCCCTTGGCCCACTTCTTCATCCACCCGCCGAGCTCGGCTTCCTTTTCGATGAGGACCACGTCATTGCCGGCAGCGGCGGCATCCAGGGCCGCCGTGATCCCGGTGATTCCGCCCCCCACCACCATGATGGTCCGGTCAACCTCTTCCTGAAGCGGCTCGGGGAGGCTGGCCTTCTGCGCCCGGACGATGCCCATGCGGAGATAGTCCTGGGCCATCATGTCCGTGTCTTCGTCGTTGGGCTCCTGCGTCCAGACCACCTGCTCCCGGAGGTTCACCCGGGTGGTGAGGACCCCGTCGAAAGTGAAGGCGTCCTGCATGAAGCGCTGGGAGCAGGCCGCCACGACGATGCTGTTCACCCCGTCGTTCACGTCCTCGGCGATGAGGGCCCGGCCCTCGTCTCCGCAGAAGCAGTCGTGCTCCTTACAGATCCCGATCTTGTATTCGTCCTCGGCGACATCCTTCAGCGCGTCCATGTCCAGAGCGCCGCCGATGTCGCATCCGCGACAGAGGTATACGGCTACGTTCTTGTCCACGATGTCACTCCGCGCTGAGGTGCAAGGCTTTCAGGGCGACGCCGGTAGCGTCTCGATTGCATGTGGCCACGTCCGTGGGGCGTTTGGCGCATCCCGCAGCCAGGTAGCCCTGGGGCTGGTCGATGGACAGGAATCCGTACTCGTCCAGGTTCACGCCGCCTTCCACCTGGGTGGTGCCGATTCCGTTGGGGACCATCCCCGTGGCCAGGACGACCATGTCGACCTCCTGGGCCACCTTCCGGCCCGAGAGGATGTCCTCGGCCTCCACCGTGACGTTCCCGCTGGCGGAGTCCTCGGTGATGTTGGCCACCTTCCCCTTGATGAGGGTCAGCTTGTCGTCCTCCTTCGTGGCCACGAAGAAGTCCTCCAGGCGGCCAGGAGCCCGGATGTCGATGTAGAAGACGTAGATCTGGGCCTCCGGGAACTGCTCCCTCACGTAGCGGGCCTGCTTGAGGGAAGCCATGCAGCACACCCCCGAGCAGTACTTGTAGTAGTTCTCGTCCCGTGACCCGGCGCACTGCACGAAGGCGATGGACTCCAGGGCCTTTCCGTCGGACGGGCGCTGGATCTTGCCTCCTGTCGGGCCCCTTGGGGCCGCCAGGCGCTCCATGGTGACGTTATTGACGACGTTGGCGTACGTCCCGAACCCCAGCCCCTCCAGCTTCGTGGCGTCGGGCGGATCCCACCCCGTGGCCCAGATGACGGCGTCGGCCTCCACGACCTCCGTTTCGGCGGTCATGGACAGGTCGATGGCCCCGTAGGGGCAGGCCTCCACGCACTTCCCGCATTCCTCCTGTCCGAGACAGGTGGCCTCGTCGATGACGAAGCGGGCCGGGTAGGACATCTCGAAGGGGAGGTAGACGGCCTTGGTGGTGCTGAGCCCCAGGTTGATGTCGTCAGGGCGGTCCACCGGACACGCCTCCACGCAATGCCCGCAGACCGTG
This sequence comes from uncultured Gemmatimonadales bacterium, assembly GCA_963751255.1. Taxonomy (GTDB): domain Bacteria; phylum Gemmatimonadota; class Gemmatimonadetes; order Longimicrobiales; family Gaopeijiaceae; genus CAVVTW01. The sequence goes on from CAVVTW010000028.1 coordinate 25,564, forward strand.
CACTTGCTGTTCACGAACCGGGGAGCCTTTCGAACCGTCGCCTTGTAGCCTCCCGGGCCCCCGGTGATGCTCTCCACCGTGGAGAGGGTGAGGGTCCGGATGCGGGGGTTCGTCTTGACCCGCCGCAGGTTGATCTCCAGGCCGCAGGTCGGGGGGCACATCTTGGGGAAGTAGAGGTTCGAGCGGGCCACCCGGCCCCCGAAGAACGGCTCCTTTTCCACCAGTGTGACCTCGGCTCCGGCCTCTGCAGCTTCGATTGCAGCGGTCAGCCCGCTGATCCCGCCGCCGATGACGAGGATCTTCCCTCGTCTGCCGTTTCCGCTCATTGAGCTACCTCATGGGGAGAGTCGGGGGTCTTCTTCTTCGAAATCACTCGCTTGTCCAGCTTCTCCTGGACGGCCGCCGCAGCTTCGGGCCTGACTTTCATGGTGGGCTCTCCGAAGAGGGCGAAACGGATCCAGAGGAATCCGAAGCGGAGGAGGGCTTCGTCGCCGAGCTGCATCTCGTGCACGAAGTCCTCATCCACCTCGAACCGGTCGAGGAGGCTGCTTCCGAACACGAACGCCCGGAACTTGTCCAGGTCGTAGGTCGCGTTGAAGAACATCTCCATCTTGGAGGGTGGGAGATGGCCTGTGTCGTCAAAGAACTTGTGAAGCGACAGCTCCTTGTAGGCTTCGCCCCACTCGTCGAAGGCGTCCATCTCCTGGTCTTCCATCCACTGCCGGATCGTCCACTCCCGGTCCTCCTCGAAGCCCTTGCACCCCTCCTCCTGGAGGAGGAAGTAGAAGCGCTCGCCGCGCCATCCGTCCGGGGTGTCTCGCGATGCGGCCAGGCCCACCGGGTACATCCGGCACGGCCAGGGCCGGTCGGAGTAGACTCCGCACCCCTCGTCCGTGACGAAGGGACAGGATCGTTTCGGGTCCTCGTTCATCTTGAGGAGGACCACGGGCGTGGTCATGTCCCGCTGGATGGGGAGGAGCGTGTACTTCTCCAGGAACTCCGTGGAGGAGATCCCGAGGCGCTCCTTCAGGCGCAGAACATCATAGGGGGAGAGGAAGATATTGACGTCGGAACAGCAGGTGTTGAAACAAGATATGCCCGGGTGACAGCCGAATCGGAACGTGTCATCGGGCCCCAGGCGGGCATGGTCGGCCAGGATTTTCTCTTGAAGCAGCTCCCTTGGATCCCCGGTCTCGAGGGGCTTCCCGTCATCACTCATACGTCTACTCCTTCTTCATCCGCATCCACCCCCCGAATCATCCACAATCATCTGTCGGGTAGCGTCCTCGTCCCAGACCGGGATCATCAAGGCCGCACCCGTGTTCGGATTCAGGGCATACCGATACGAAGCTCGCTGGTTGAACTGTTCCTTCATCCACTTCCAGCCCCGCACGTAATAGGGGCATTCGTTGTTGAAACAGACGTAGAAGAACTCGTCGTCCCATGACGCCCCCTCCGGGACCATCCACTTCTTCAGCTCTCCACCGCAGTGAGGGCACGTTGCTTGTTTTTCGCTCATTCTCGAGCCTTACACCCTTCCTGTCCTTCCACACTTCCATCAGGCTGACACCGGGGCGCCTTCGTGCTCCCGGCAGGAGCCCGTGGGGCTGATGAGACCCCACGGGCCGGGGTCCTTCGAGACGGGGCCGGATGCTCCGGGGCCGAGGGCCCCGGAAGCACCCGTGCTCCCCGGGTCCTACTGGGTGATGTACTTCACCGGGCGCTTGATCATCTCCCACTCGCCCGTGTTCCGGTCGTACTTGCAGTTGCAGAACGCCAGCCAGTTCTCGTTGTCCATGCTGGGCTTGTCCGCACGGAAGTAGTAGCCGGGCCAGCGAGTCTCCTCCCGGAAGAGGATGGAGCGGACGTGGGCCTCGGCCTGGAACATCCTGTGCACGGCCTCCCAGCCCCGCATGAGCTCATGCAGGTTCGGGGCGGCGATGTTCGTCGGCGTCTTCCTTCAGGTAGCCCAGCAGCTCCAGGCCCTTCTCCAGGAGCTTGTCGTTGGTCTTGAACTGGGACGACACGCCACCGGCGTACTCGTCCATGATCTTCTGGAGCCGATACATGAACTGCTTGGGCCGGATGTAGTTCGGGTTGATCTCGGGATCCGTCGTGGCGCCCTTGAACTGCTCGAAGGTGTCCAGCGGCTTCAGGATCTCGGCCTTCAGGCTCTCGCAACTGGGCATCGTCCATCACCGGGGCCTCGTTGTGATCCAGGACGTAGCCGATGGCGGCCTTCCCGGCGATGCGGCCCTCGGTGAACGAGCCGGAGGAGAACTTGTGGCTGGAAGCTCCCGAGGCGTCGCCGGCGGCGAACAGGCCGTCCACCGTCGTCATGTTGGCGTAGCCCCAGAAGTACTCGTCCTTCGTGTCGGGAGTCTGGAGATCCTCGGGACCGGACACCCAGGCTCCGGAAGCGCCGGAGTGGGAGCCGATGAAGTAAGGATCGCAGGCCATGATCTCCGACGGCTTCTTCTCGGGCTCCACGTTGGTCGCGGCCCAGAGGATGGCCTGGGAGATGGTCATGTCCAGGAAGTCCTCCCAAGCCTCGGACTCCAGCTCCTTCAGCTTCTTCTTGGCGGAGCTTCTCGTCCTCGGCTCCTTCGGCGATGCGCTGGATGGCGTCGGCCGTCTGCATGTAGATGGGGCTCTTGCCGTCCATCACGTCCAGCATCATCAGCCAGTTGCGGATGTTGGCCGGGCGCGGCTTCACCTTGCCGTAGGGCTCCCACTTGTCCAGCTCGGCGGCGTTGTCCTGCATGTAGTTGCCGCCGTAGGCGTTGGTCGCCATGGACTTGAACAGGAGGAACCACGCGCCCACCGGGCCGTAGGCGTCCTTGAAGCGGACCGGGATGAACCGAACTTCCTGGCAGGTCATCTCGGCGCCGGCATACAGGGTGAAGAAGGCGCTGGCGCCGGAGTTGAACGGCGGGTACCAGGAGCGGCCGAAGCCCTCACCGGTGGAGCGCGGCTTGAACACGTGCACCGCACCGCCCATGGCCGCCATGGTCGGCCTTGGCCTTGAACACGTACACCTTGTTCTCGCGGACGCTGAAGCCGATCGCGCCCACGCACTTGTCGCCGTTCATCAGCGGGTGGGTGATGAAGACGCGCTCGAAGTACTCGCCGCCGGCCTCGGCCAGGGCGTTCTTCGCCGCCTCGGCCACGATGACCTTGTAGGACTCGCCGTTGATCATGAGCTGCCAGCGGCCCTCGTGGACGTAGTTGCCTTCCTGGTCCTTCCAGATGGGCAGGCCCCACTTCTCGAAGGTATGGACGGTGTTGTCCACGTGCCGGGCAATGCTCGCCACCAGGTCCTCGCGGGTGATGCCCATGAGGTCGTTGCGCACGTAGTCGCAGTAGTCCTTCAGGGTGTTGTTGCCGCTGTTGAGGTCCACGTACTGGTTGATGGCCGACAGGCCCATGGCGACCGCACCAGAACGATCCATGGCCGCCTTGTCCACCACGGTCACCTTCAGGCCGTGCTTCTTGGCCCAGTACGACGCTTCGACGGCCGCGCCACAGGCGGCCATACCGCCTCCGCAAATCAGAAGGTCGGTCTCGACAACTACAGTTTCGAAATCCGCCATTTTTCTTTTATCTCCCTTGGATTCCTTGCAGACGCACGTGACTGATTGAGACCGCCCCTCGTCAAAGGGTCGGAACCTTGTCGAATTTCACCGGGCCCTTCTCGGTGTTGATGCCCTCCGGCTCGCCCATCAGAGTCTGGCTCTTGATGTCCTCGTCGCCGGTGGGCCAGTGGTCGAACGGCTGCGGCCTGACCCTCGGAGACGCCACGGCGGATGGGGAACTTGAAGCGCTTGGGACGGATCTCCTTATCCCTGAACTGAACCGTCCACATGATGTCCTCGGAGCTCCGCATGGCCGTGACGCTGGCGCCCATGGGCACGAAGTCCTGGTACCCGCGGACCTCGATCGCCTGGTTCGGGCAGATCTTCACGCAGCTGTAGCACTCCCAGCACATCTGGGGGTCCTGGTTGTAGGCCTTCATGATGTCCTTGTTCAGGACCATGAGGTCGTTGGGGCAAATGTACTGGCAGGCGGTCTTGTCGAGCGCCTTGCACCCGTCACATTTGTCCGGGATCACATAGCTCGGCATGCTGATCCTTCCTTTCCGCCCCGGAGCGGGCGACGTTGGGTACCCACTGATCTGTGAAAAATTTCACACAAGAAATCAAAACAAGAGGAACCCCGCATGCGGGCGCATTTCGGGGTCCCCCTGGATGTCGGTCGGTCTCGGCCATCTTGATCCGGTCCCACAGCTCCCATGAGCAACGCGTCCAACAGCGATCATCCATCTTCGACCGCAACATCCGCGCCAGTCTCGGTCTCACGCGAAGGGCCCTGGCTCCAACCCTTCGATCTTCCGTCCAGGTCTCCCTGGAAATGCCCTCGACCCGGCCAGAAATGGCCTGATATGGGGATTCCCGGGAAACCGCGAAGTTTTTCACGAAATACAGCGTACAGGTCGAATCCCGGGCTGTCAAGCATCCCGAGATTTTGATCACGAAATCTGATTTGGGGCCAGGTTCTTGTCTTAATCTTCAATGATCTTGAACTCTTAACTTGGTGTTACATCCTGCCCCGTTCCTGGGACAAATTGGCCGCCCGGTGGAGTCAGCGTTCGGGGGGAGGGCACGGCTCCCTGCAGGGCTCGTTCAGGGTGGGGAGCCTCCTGGCGTCATCCCCTTGGGGTCCGTTGAGATGGTAGGCCAGCTGCGCCAGGCCGAGGGAGATGTGTTCGTTCCGGATCAGGACCCCGTCGGGCGCCGAAAGGCGAGTGGGGGTGAAGTTCCAGATCGCCTTCACTCCAACCGCCACGAGCCGGTCGGTCAGGGCCTGGGACACGGTTACCGGGGTGGTGAGGATCGCCATCTTGATGTGGTTCCTCTCCACATAGGGCTTCATGGACCGGAGGGCCCGGACCTTCACTCCTGCGATCTCGATACCCACCTTGGCCGGGTCATTGTCGAAGGCGGCCACGATCCTGAGGCTGTATCGCGTGAATCCAGGATAGTTGAGAAGAGCGCTTCCCAGGTGCCCGGCCCCCACCAGGATGGCGGAGTAGGGCCGGTTGAACCCGAAGACCAAACGGATGGCGCGGCACACCTCGCAGACCTCGTACCCCACTCGGCTGATTCCCATGAGCCCGATGGAGCCGAAGTCCTTCCGGACCTGCGTCGGGTCGATGTCGAGGGCCGTGCCCAGTTGGGCACTCGTGACCGTCTCGATGGGCTTTCGAGCGGTCACCTCGGAGAGGTACCGGTAATACCGAATCAGCCGCTCGAGAACAACGCGTCGAAGCGGTTCCAAAACACCTCCTCCGTCTGGCTGCCCCGGGGCCCCTCTCGTGTTCGGGGCGCGTCGGGCCCATGTGAGAATTCCATCACGGTTTCGACAGAACAGAATTGAAGAGACCGGGGAGTCTCCGTCAAGGCCTGTCGAGATTTCCGTCACGAACGGCCTCCATGCTCGGGGAGAAGGTCGGGACCGCTCTCATCACCGGGGTTTGGGAAGGGGAGATGGGGGGTGGAATCGGGGTCTCTCGAGGCCATGTGGCGGGGAGAGCGGAGAGAATCGACTTCGCCCACATGGCCGGCGTGGTGGGGGCTCTGGCGGAAGCGGCGCGGCTCCCGGGGGATGGGCCGCCTCCCCGATGGAACGAGGGGGGCCGGCCGGAGGCGCCATCCCTCAGCTCACGAGCACCAGCCTCAGGTCCATGACGTTCGTGTGGGTAGGACCTGTCATGAGGAGGTCCCCCAGGGGCTCGAACACGTGGAAGGAGTCGTTGTCGTCCAGGCTGGCCAGGGCGTCGATCCCCAGCATCGTTGCCCTCTCCACCGTCGTCCCGTCCGCGACCGCGCCGGCGGCCTGAGTGGGACCATCGGTGCCGTCGGTTCCTCCGCTCAGGATCACCACGCCCCTCAGGCCCTGGATCCTGAGGGCCGCTGCGAGGGCGAACTCCTGGTTCCTCCCTCCAGTGCCCTTGCCCCGGATCGTCACCGTGGTCTCGCCCCCCGAGATCACGCAGGCAGGCCGCGGCACGGGGGAGCCGGAGACGAGGATCTCCCGTGCAACGGCGGCGTGCACCCGGGCCACTTCCCGGGCCTCCCCCTCCATGGAGGACGAGAGGACTAGAGCGTTGTACCCCAGCTCGACGGCCTTCCTTCGGGCGGCCTCGAGGGCCAGGGCGTTGCTGCCCACGACAATGTTCTGGGTGTTCCGGAAGGCGGAGTCGCCCGATTTGGGGGTTTCCGGGATCTCTCCCCTGGCACCGGCCTCCAGGTAGTGCAGGACGTGGGGAGGCACCAGGTCCCGGATACCGAACCGGCCCAGGATTCGAAGGCAATCGAAGTAGGTGCTCCGGTCCGGGACCGTGGGTCCGGAGGCGATCGTATCCAGGTCGTCTCCCATGACGTCGGAGAGAATGAGGGACACCAGGGTGGCGGGTGAGGCCAGGCGAGCCATCCTCCCCCCCTTCAGGGCCGAGAGGTGCTTCCGGATGGCGTTGATGTCGTGGATGTCGGCGCCGCATTCCAGGAGGAGCTGGGTCACCTCCTGCTTGTCCCCGAGGGTCAGGCCGTCGGCGGGCGCGGGGGCAAGTGCGGATCCACCACCGGACATGAGGCAGAACACCAGATCGTTCTTCCGGGCCTGCGACAGGAGCCGGATCATGTCCTGGGTTCCTCTCAGGCCGGCCGGGTCCGGGATGGGATGTCCTGCCTCGTTGATGCGGATTCCGGGGAGAGGGCAGGCGTACCCGTACTTCACATTGATGATCCCCCCGGCGATGTGATCCCCAATCAGCTCCACGAGGGGAGTGGCCATGACCGCCGAGGCCTTCCCCATGCCGATGATCCGGATCGTGCCGAACTTCTCCAGTTCGTAAGGGGTTCCGGCGACCCAGAGCGTCCCACGGTCCAGCCGGAGGTGTCGCCTCACCGCCTCGGCACCGTCCGATGCCTCGAGACCCGCCTCGAACACCGACAGAGCGTCATCACGCAGCCTTGAGTCGGTCATGGCTCACACCTGCGTTTGGGTGTCCCTGGGGGGGGCGACGATAAGATAAGCGCTCGAGCTGGAATTGGCTCCCTCCGGACGAGGATTCTCTCCCCTTCCTGGACGGAGTGGCCCGGCGTCGCACCGGGATTGTACATTGCCCGGAGCGTTCCCATCCGTTCCCAACGATCCGACTCCGGAGAGCCTCCATGCTGGACCAGCTCCTCGTCACCCTCGACGGGTCCGAATTCGGCGAGCACGCCCTGCCCTTTGCCAGAGCGATCGGGAGGGCGACGGGCGCCTCGGTGAACCTCTCGCACGTGAACGTCGCGGAGATCCCCACCGACCTTCTCCAGAACACTCCTTTTCAGTACGAGGGAGTCAGCATGGAGGCCTATCGTGACAAGGACGTCCAGGACTCGAGGCAGTACCTCCTGCGGAGGGAGCAGGCCCTCAAGGAAGAGCTGCCCGACAACCGGGTCTGTTCGGCCCTTCTCGAAGGCTACGTGACCGAGGCCCTGGAGCGGCATGCCCGGGAGATCGGCGCCAAGCTCATCGTCATGACCACCCACGGCCGGACGGGAGTGAGCAGGGCGTGGCTGGGCAGCGTGGCGGACTCGCTGGTGAGGAACAGCAGCTTCCCCCTTCTCGTGATTCGGCCTCTGGAGGACGGCGAGACGTTTCCAGGTGCGCGTTTCGAGAAGCTCCTGGTGCCCCTGGACGGCTCCCAGTTGGGCGAGCAGATCCTGGCTCCGGCCCTTGAGCTGGGAAAGCCCATGGGCTCGAAGTTCACTCTCCTGCATGTAGTGTCTCCCCAGGTCACCGTGGGTGCCCGGGTCTCACCGCTGCCCACGGGACGGCTGCAGGAGCGGCTGAAGAAGGCGGAGGCCTACCTGGCGGGTGTGGCGGAGCGCGTCGAGAAGGAGGGTGTGGAGGTGGAGACGGTGATCGAGTCCCATTTCGCCCCCGCCCGGGCGATTCTGAACACGGCCGAAGACCGGGGAATGGACCTCATCGCCATCGCGACCCATGGCTACACGGGTGTGAAGCGGACCCTCCTCGGCAGCGTGACCGACAAAGTGTTGCGGGGCGCGAAGTGGCCGCTGCTCCTGGTCAGGCCCAGAGAACCCATCAAGGCCTGAAGGCGCTCAGTAGTACTCGCCGCGGATGTAGTCGCGCATGTAGTGGTTCTCGGCCTCCACCTTCTGCCTCAGGGCATTGACCACGTCGCCGATGGAGAGGATGCCCTGAAGCCACCCGTCGTCCAGGATGGGGAGGTGTCGGATCCGATTCCGGGTCATGATCTCCATGACATACTCCACGGTGTCGTCCAGCAGGCCCACGACCAGATTGGTGGTCATGACCTCCCCCACGTTCCTCGTGCCCAGCGCCGACGTGTCGATGGCGGCGAGCCGGAGGATGTCTCGCTCGGTGAGGATTCCCCTGACTACCTTCTCCTCGGCAACGACCACGGAGCCGATGTTGTGGTGCACCAGGAGGCGCATCACGTCGGGAAGGGGAAAGGAGGGAGGCACGGTGACGACCTCGTAGCCCTTCTCATCGAGGAGGTCCCTGATCTTCATGGCATTGCTCTCCTGGATCTCGGGAGGAAGCGGAAGCGGGGCCGTGGCACGCCGATCCCGAAGGCGCGGCTCGGAACGATCGAGTTATACGCCCGGGAGAGAAAAAGTTCCGAAGCGGGAAGGGTCTCGGGGGGCTTCTCCCCGGGAGCCACCACGCCCCGGAGAGGCGTCTCCGGGGCCGGGCTGCTACTGTTCGGTCCTCGTTACTCATGGAGGCCAGGATGTTTGCAAACGCGCGGATGACCGTGCCGGTTCTTCTGGGCCTGACGGCCGCCCTCTGCATTCTCGTAGCCGGGGCACGGGCTCCGCTCGGGGCGCAGGGATCCACGCTGGTCGCTCCCGATGGAACGGTGGATTGGGGCCGGTATTACACGGCTGGGGAGACGGAGCAGATCCTCCGGGAGCTCCACGCCCTGTACCCTGATCTGACCGAGCTCCACTCCATCGGCGAGAGCTTCGAAGGACGACGCCTCTGGGTCATGGACGTGACCGCCGAGACCACGGGACCGGCTTCGGAGAAGCCCGCACTCTACCTGGACGGCGGCATCCACGCCGGGGAGCTCACGGGTTCGCAGGTGGCCCTCTACGTCCTCGGCCAGCTCCTGAGCCAGTACGGGCGGGATCCGGAGCTGACGGAGGTCATGGAGCGGTACGCCTTCTACATCCGGCCCAAGTTCAACCCCGACGGTTCGGATCTGGCCCTCCTCTACGATCAGAGCCTGCGGAGCACGGTCCACCCCTGGGACGAGGACGACGACGGAACCGCTGACGAGGATCCGGACGAGGACCTGGACGGGGACGGGTGGATCACGAACATGCGGGTGCCCGATCCTGAAGGAGACTGGTACGCGCTCCCCGCGGACGACCGGGTGATGGTCCGAGTCGGAGGAGGCCGGGGAGGGGGCGCCGCCCCGCCCGTGCCGGAGGGGGCTCGCCGCTTCCGGGTCCTTCGAGAAGGTGTGGACAACGACGGGGACGGGAGAATGGGGGAGGACGGGGTTGGGGGCATCGACATGAACCGGAATTTTCCCCGAAACTGGGAGAGGGAGCACCTCCAATCCGGCGCCGGGCCGTTCCCCCTCTCGGAGCCAGAGACCTTCGCGGCGGTGAGCTTCATCCAGGGGCACCCCAACATCACCAGTATCGTCCACGGTCACACCTCCGGGGGTTTCGTCTATCGCCTGCCGTCCGCCTCGGCCCCGTCGCTCTTTCCGCCGGCCGACCTGGCCCTCATCGAACATCTCGGCCGGGCCTACACCGAGAGCACCGGTCGCCCCGTGGAGCCCAGCGCGACACACCCAACCGAGCATCGCTACGGCACCCTCATCAGCTGGGGATACTGGGACCAGGGCATCGTCGGCTGGGTACCCGAGTACTCCCCGGGCCCGGAGACTTGGGTCCGAGACTACGACGGAAACGGGACCATCGAGCCGCTGGAGGAGATGCGGTTCAATGACCAAGTGCTCGGGGGCCGGTACTTCTCCCCGTGGCGGGCCTTCCAGCACCCCGATCTGGGACCAGTGGAGATCGGGGGGTGGCATTCGAAGTTCTGGGGCCAGAATCCCCCCGCCGAATACCTGGAGGCCGAGTGCCGGGCTCAAATGCCATGGATCGTGTACCTTGCCCAGCAGGCTCCGAGACTCGTCCTCGAGGGGCCCTTTATCACGCCGTTGGGAGAGGGGCGATATCGACTCCGGGCGGTGGTGCGAAACGAGGGCTTCCTCCCCACAAGCCTCACCGGCCGGGGGGCCGTGGGTGCCGAGTCCCCCTCGGGCGGCCTCCGGGCTCAGGTGGTTCGACCGCCCTGGGTCCTTCTGGGGCTGGAGGGTGCGGAGATCGAGGAGGGGACGGAGCGAGAGCAGCTCTCCCACCTCCGGGGCACAGGTCCGTTCCTCCAGGACGTGGGTGGTCGGTCCCAGGCCGTGGAGTGGGTGGTCCGGGTGGTGGCCAGTCCCGCATTGGTGCAGGTGACCGGGAGATCCGACAAGGCGGGCGTCGTGCGCTCCGCATGGGTGGAGATACGATAGTGACCGGGGTTGACATATCAACAAGCCTTGATATGATTCGCCTCATGAACGCATCTTTCCCTTTGGGTGGTGGGGTGAACCGCCCCGCTCCGCTGGAGGAGCCGGTGGCATGGGTTGGGGACCTCGGGGCGGCCCCCGGTGAGGACCCGGTCCCCCGGGGGGCCGTAAGCTCCGCTTCCCGGGGCTCCTGCGAGAGCTGAGGGGATCCACTTCATGCGGTGGCGGGACGAGTGGAAGCCCCTGGCGGCGCTGATCGGGGGCTTCGCCTTCCTCTATTTCTTGCCCATCGACCGGGTGCCCACTGGCGAGGCGCGCCTGGGGCGGGCGCTCTTCGAGGGCCTGGCTCTTGCCGTCTCGTACTCCCGGGAGCACGTCCTCTTCTGCCTCGTTCCGGCGTTCTTCATCGCCGGGGCCATTTCGGTGATGGTCCGGAGAGGGCCGGTCCTGAGGCTCATGGGACCGTCGGCGAATCCTGCGGTGGCATACGCCGTGGCCTCGGTTGCGGGGACCGTACTGGCGGTGTGTTCCTGTACGGTGCTTCCACTCTTCGCGGGCATCTACGCGGTGGGGGCGGGGTTGGGCCCGGCCACGGCCTTCCTCTACTCGGGGCCGGCCATCAACGTGCTCGCCGTGATCCTGACGGCCAGGGTCCTGGGTGCTGAAATCGGTGTGGCGCGGGGCGTGGGCGCGGTTCTCTTCGCCGTGGTGCTGGGAATCATCATGGCGTTCGTGTTCCGGAAGGGCGAGTCCACCCGTGACGAGGGCGAGCTGGCCGAAGCAGGGGAGGGGGAGGACCAACGCCTCCGGCACACGGTCCTCCTTCTGGTCGTGCTGGTGGGGATCCTGGTCGCGGCGAACTTCGGTCGGCCGGAGCGCATGGAAGGGCTCTGGTACCGAATCTACTCGGTGAAGTGGGACCTGACCGCGCTCCTGGGGGCGGCTCTGGGTCTGAGCCTCGTTCGATGGTTCGGACTGCGGCGCTGGATCCTCTGGGGGACCGCCGGAGTCGTCGCGGCCCTGGCAGTGGCCCTGCCGGGGCATCCGGCGCTGCCCTTCGCTGCAGGGGTGGCCGGGCTGGTATTGGGGCTCGCGCTGGAGGAGGAGTCCACGCTGGGGGAATGGCTTCGGGAGACATGGGGCTTCACCAAGCAGATCGTTCCCCTGCTCTTTGCCGGCGTCCTGGTAGCAGGGTTCGTGCTCGGACGGCCGGGCCAGGAAGGGATCATGCCGTCGGGGTGGGTGACCTGGGCCGTGGGGGGAAACACCGCCCTGGCGAACCTGTCCGCCTCGGTGGCGGGAGCCTTCATGTACTTCGCCACCCTCACCGAAGTGCCGATTCTCCAGGGCCTCCTCGGAAGCGGGATGGGTAAGGGGCCGGCTCTGGCCCTGCTGCTGGCGGGGCCCGCGGTGTCTCTGCCCAGTCTGCTGGTGATTCGGAGTGTTCTCGGGACGAAGAAGACGGCCGTGTTTACCCTTCTGGTGGTGGTGATGGCCACCGTTGCGGGGCTGACCTATGGAACGATATGGAGTTGATGGATGAAGACCATTCAGATCCTCGGGCCGGGGTGCAAGCGGTGTACGGTCCTGGCAGAGAATGTGGCTGAGGCCGTGGCGGAGCTGGGGATGGACGCCAGGGTCGAGAAGGTGACCGACCTCAAGACGATGGCCCGAATGGGCGTGCTGACGACTCCGGGGCTGGCGGTGGATGGCACCGTGAAGGCCGCGGGACGCCTCCTCTCGGTGCGTCAGGTCAAGGAGCTCCTCCAAGCCATGGACTGAGAATGCCGCGGAGGCCTCGGCCTCTTCCGGGATTGCCACACTCCCCGCGCTGGTCGCCGCCACCGGCTGCCCGCCCAGGGGAGGCGGACGGCGGCGGGGGGGTCAGAGAAGGTCCCTGAGCCAGGTGTAGACCGCCACCGTCTGGGGGAAGCCGAGGGTTCCGGCGGCGAGGACCACCACCTGCTCCAGCTCCTCTCTGGTGATGCCCATGGCCAGGGCCTTCCGGACACTGGCGTGCACGGCACCTTCCTGCTGCGCTCCCATGGCCACGGCCAGCTTTACGAGACGCCGGGTCTTCTCGTCCAGGGGCCCGTCCCGTCCCGCGCTTCCCACCATTTCCCATGCTTTTCCCACCTCGGGGAAGGTCGCGTTGAAGTCATCGTGGGTCTTGGGCGGCTTCGGCAGATCGCTCATTACATGGCTCCTTGAGGGGGCCCATTGCAGGGATGGCTCAGAGGGGTCCCTCCGTCCCGAAGGAGAGAACCCTGCAATCGCCGTTCAGTTCGAGGGGTAGGCTCACCCCGGGCTCAGAGAGGGCCGCGATGCATCCTGCTACGCCAGCGGCTCCCGACGGCTGGGTTCGGACGGATGGGTCCTTCCCCACGCCTTCGGCCAGGACTCTCAACGTGTCCGCGACACAAGAGTCCGAAACCGAGACGAAGGTATCCGTTCCCTTTTCCAGGATCTTCCACGCGAGGGTGGAGGGGTGCCTGCATGCGAGACAGGACATGGCCGTGCTCAGACTGCCCCTGGCCGGGGCGATTCGGCCTCCGGCGGCGCTCTCCAGCAGGCAGTCCGCCTCCTCGGGCTCCACGACCACGGTGCTGGGCCGCGCCGAGCCCATGGCCTCCCACAGGTAGCCGCAGACGGCGGCTGCCATCCCGCCGACGCCTGCCTGGAGAAAGACATGTGTGGGCGGATCACCCGGGGGTAGCTGTGCCAGGGCCTCTCGCACCATGACCGTGTAGCCCTGCATCACGTGGCGGGGAACGGCCTCCTGACCGGGGTACGCCGTGTCGGGAACCAGGAGCCACCCTGCCTCTCCCGCGGTCCTGGCGGCCAGGCGCACGGCCTCGTCGTAGTCGCCCGGCACCGATCTGGTATCGGCTCCGAGGCGGGCGATTCCCTCCACCTTCCCTGGATGGGTGGTGGAGGGAAGGAACACGACGCAGCGGCATCCGAACATCCCGGCGCCTGCCGCCACGGCTTTGCCGTGGTTGGATGCCGAGGCGCACGTGACGGTGAGCTCGGAGACCTCGTCCAGGTACCGCCCCTCGAGGAGGTCGGCGGAGGTCACCGGCCCCACGCCCCCCCGCTCCAGGTGGCTCCTGAGCACCTGGAGCACCCCGTAGATTCCCCCCAGGGCCTTGAAGCTGCCCAGGCCGAAACGGCCCCCTTCGTCCTTGTACCACAGCTGGCCCACCCCGAGGGCTCCGGCCAGCCCGTCCAGGGTGAGCAGCGGTGTGGGCGCGTAGCCTCGCCAGGAGGAGATCTCCCTGAAAGCGTCCTCGTGAGCCTGGAGACTCAGGATGGCCTGGAACTCAGGGGGATATGGACTCTCCCGGCTCGCCAGGGCGTTGTGCAGGAACCGGACGGGAGCCGCACGGGCAATGCTGGTCCTCGAGGTCATGGTCCTTCCTGCCGGGTAGTGAGTGGGGACGCTCGGCGGAGTCGGGGTCCGGATCTCTGCCCAAAGGCGCTGTCCCGATCCGGCCGACCCCTGGCCCAACATAGCCGGGGTGCCTCCTCCAGGTCACGGACAAATCCCCGAGGCCCGGGTCCGCAGCCATCTTCGCGGTCCGGAATTCGGGCATGGCTTGCACAGATGGGTCGGCGGTGGTCATCATTCGATGGACCGGTAACGGGGAGAACAGCCGGCGTTGCGACCCGAGACGCATCGAGGAATACACTTCGTGCGAAAAACTGTCTCATCCGCCCGTCTTCTGGCCTCGGCCCTCCTAACATGCCTCGCCCTGAGCCCTCCCGCCGTGGAGGCTCAGGAGCCGCCCCCCGTCGTCTACGCCATCTTGTTCTATTCCTCCACCTGTCCCCACTGTCACCAGGTCATCACCGAAACCCTGATTCCTCTGCAAGACCGATACGCCGGGCGCCTCCAGATCCTCGGGTTCGAGACCGGCAGCGAGACAGGGACCAGCCTCTACTGGGCGGCCCTGCGCGAGTTCGCCATCCCGGAAGAAGACTGGGTGGTTCCAATCCTCATCGTGGGGGATGAAGTCCTCGTGGGCGGGAACCAGATCCCCGCCCGGTTTCCGTCCATTGTCGAAGAGGGACTGGCGTCGGGGGGCATCGACCTTCCGGATTTCCGGGCCCTCCTGGACTTTCTCCGATCCCAAGATGCCCTGGATGCCCGATACCCCGGGCGCCGGATCCTACGCCAGGCCACACCAGAGCCGGACTCTCCCCCCGCAACCGAAGAAGACTCGGTCGGAGCCCCCGATTCCGTGGGGGTGGCCATGGGGGGCGAGCCCCTGGCCGCCGGGGCCGACTCCCTGATCGCCGCCGAGGCAGGGGCAGTCGGCGATTCGGTGGCGGCTGCAGCGGTCGGCGATTCCGCGGCGGCAGGGGCGGTCGGCGATTCCGCGGCGGCAGGGGCAGTCGGCGATTCC
>CAVVTW010000029.1:0-43822 GCA_963751255.1 uncultured Gemmatimonadales bacterium
CCCGAGCCCTCCCTCCTGGTAACATGAGTCCCACCATGGCCCCTGCCATGGTCTTGGCGAAGTCACGTCTCTGCATGGTTCCTCCTCGTCTCGCCGCAGCATACACCACGGGCACTGGAGCACGGGCGAGGAATCGGCTCCTGCCAGCCGTCGTAGATTGTCGCGGTTACGACGACCTCTCACGGACCACCGTGAGCGCGGGGTTGGTGTCGTGTCCGGTCCTGCTGATCGGGTACGGCAACGCCGAGCCGCGTTGGCTCAGTCGGGGTTTTAGTGGTGGTGCACTTGGAGGAACGGGGCCTTGCTTATACGAGCCCCCAGCCTCCTCGCGGAGGCCCGGCGCTGTTGAGGTTTGGGGGTGGAGACTGCAACACTATTAATGCCGCGAAACCAAACGCGCAAGGAAAATATTTCTCAACCCAGGCAAATATCGTTCGGCAAGTGGCATGCGGACGGCTTGATGGAAACGCTGACCAGGGAGAAGTTCGCCCAGGTCAATGGTTCCTGGAGTCACACGCTACCGCCGTGTGATTGGATCACATTCTTCGTCGCGCGACGCTACGCTGCCATCCATCGAGATATAGATAGAAGATATATTTTTGGGTTTCTTTCTTATTTATGCAGGTACATTATCGAAGACCCTCTTTGTTAGCGCGGTTAGGCGACTGCGGCTACCCTGCCTGCCAACCCGCCCGCGGCACGCCCGGGGAGAACGCCAAAGGCAGGGGCAGCCCACATGCTGCCGCCCCTGCCTCCGCCACGCGCAGACCTGCCCCAGGTGCCACGGGCGCTTCGGGTCTTGCCTGGTGGGCGCCGGCATCCGGTCGCGTATGCCTCCGGCCCTCACCGGACCAGCCCGCTTGGCCTCTTCGCCTACTTTCCCCCTCCTCCCCCCGTCACCGCTCTCCGCACCGGATAGTCGAACCCCCGGTCGGGGTAGGGTGGTGGGGGAGGCACGGGCCGGGGATCCTCGGCGATCTTCTGCTTCAGGTAGGCGATGGCCGCCTCGAGCTGCGCATCCTCGCCGTTGAAGGTGGCGTGGGGGAGGTTGTCCACCTCCATGTCCGGGATCACGCCGATCTGCTCGATGAGCCACTTCCCCTCGGGCCCGTACACGCCGGTCATGGGCGCCCGGGCCAGTCCGCCGTCGCTGAGGGTGTTGGACGAGGATAGCCAGATCTCGCCTCCCCACGTGCGCATGCCGATCACGGCACCCAGCCCGAGCCGCTTGAAGCCTTCGGCGAAAGCCTCCCCGTCGGACGCTGTGTTCTGGTCCACCAGCACCACCATGTGTCCGCGGAAGGCGTACTGCATGTTCCAGGTGGGGTTGCCGACCCGGTCCTTCCAGTACATCCATGCTTCCCGCATCAGCTTCTCCAGGATGAAGCTGTCGATGTTGCCGCCGCTGTTCCTGCGGACGTCGATGATGAGCCCCTGGCGGTCGAAGACGGGATAGAAGTCGCGGTAGAACTCCGTGATGTTGCCGCCGCTCATGGCCCGTAGGTGGAGGTACCCGATCTGGCCCTCCCCCTCCTCCTCGACCTTCACCCGGCGAGTGTACTCCCAGTCGCTGTATCGCAGCCCCGACTCGTTCATGATGGGGGTCACCATCACCTCCCGGACTTCACCTCCGGACGCTGGCTGGATCTTCAGTCGGACCTGGCGACTCTGATTCCTGAGAAGAGCTCCGATGTCCAGCACCGAGAGGACGTCCTGGCCGTTTACCGCCTGGATCACGTCCCCGGTGGAGAGGGCAAGATCCGGGTCGGCCAGGGGGGACATCTCGTCGGGGTAATCGGGGTCGGACCGGTAGATGTAGTCGATCCGGTAGCCGCCGTGGCTCGGGTCCCGCAACAGCCGGGCACCCAGGCTCGCGACCCGCACGTTGTCGTCACCGCTGCGGGTGTCCCCACCCCGGACGGAGGTGTGAAGGGCGCTCAGCTCTCCCACCACTCTGCCGATGAGGTCCGACAGCTCGTCCCGGGTGGTGACGCGGTCGACCAGAGGAAGATACTTGTCCCTCACTCCCACCCAATCCACGCCCTGCATTCCCGGATCGTAGAAGTAATCCCGCTCGAGCCGCCAGGCATCGATGAAGAGCTGGCGCCAGTCTTCCCGGACGTCCATGGGAAAAGCCCACCCCGAGAGGTCCACCCGGCTGTCGGCGAGCTGGCTGACCCGGGCGGCCCGGGCGTCGATGACGTACAGGTTGGAGCCCTGTCGGAGGAGGAGCTTCTTCCCGTCGGCCGACATCTCGAAGGAGGACACGCCCTCCGGCACCACCGTGAGCTCCGGCTCCTTTTCGTTGGTGATCTGGATCGCCGTGAGCCTTCCCCCTCCCCGCTGGCCCGCGTCGCTGTCCATGAAGAAGAGGACCCCATCGTTTGCCGTCAGGCCCCGGTAGTTGCCGGCCCGGACCGGCACCTGCTTGACCCGAGCCATGAGACCCTGGAGCTCGATCTCGACGGGGGCAGGCGCGGCGCTGGCCGACGTCCTTCCCCCGGCTTGCCCTGGACGCTCCACCGCTTCGCCCACCCGCCGCCCCGCCCGCCGCGCTCCCGCCGCCGGCGTTCCCCACCGCCGAATCACTCTTCGTGAGCTCATCGTCCGGCGTGAACGGGGAGCGGAGGCCGGAACGGAGGGAGACGCACGAAGATCTCGTTGGTCCGGTCGAAGAACGGCTCGGGCGCCCGGACGCCCCAGGGGCCCCCCACGAGGGAGACCAGGTTGCGGTCCGAGAGGAAGTAGAGGAACCTGCCGTCGGGATCCCAGGCCGGCGAGAAGGAATTGACCCGGTCGCTGGTGAGGTCGGCCCGGATCCCGTCCTCAGGCCGGAAGAGCTTGATCTGCGTGAAGGTGTTGGGGGCGTTCTTTTCGTAGGCCAGCCAGCGGCTGTCCGGAGACCAGCTCATGGTCCCCACGCCCTCACGGTCCTGGGACACGCGGGTCTGGGCCTTGGTGGAGAGGTCGAGGACCCAGAGATCGCGGTTGTTGTCGGTGTAGGCCAGCCACTTCCCATCGGGGGAGGGATGACCCTGGAACCGGAGGATGGTGCCGTCGTCGGTCAGGGCCTCCTCCACTCCCACTCCGGTGGCCGGAAGGGTCACCCACTCCAGCTCCCCGCTCTCGTCGGATAGGCCCACCAGCCGTTCCCCGTCCGGCAGGAAGGTCACATCACGGTACCGCACGCCGGGCTTCACCGACGCCTGCGCCAGGCGTCCCCGCCCCACGGGAGCCACGAACACCCGCCCACGGGCGGTGAGGACCACGCTCTCGCCCTTGGGGTGGAGGTGGACCGACGTCAGGTACTGCATTGGATTGTCCACCCACTTCTCCCGGAGCTGGTCGAAGTCGGAGGTGAGCGTGATGGGAATCAGGGAAGCCTGGTCGGCGGCGATGTCGTACAGCCAGAGGTCGGCGCCGAGCTGGTACACGATGCGCCCTCCCTCTTGCGCCGGGTTCTTCACGTCCCAGCCCGAGTGGAAGGTGTGCTGTCGAACGTCGCCGCCGTTGGGGTCCATGGACCAGAGATTCATGGTGCCGTCCCGATCGGAGACGAAGTAGACCCGACCGTTCCAGACCATGGGGTGGTGGCTCTCGCCATCGTAATCGCCGGTCAGCTCCACGGCCTCGTCGGCGCCCTCCTCGTACTTCCAGATGTCCCGGGCCGTGCCCCCGGTGTACCGCTTGGTCACGTTGTTGTGAAAGGCGGGACGAACGAAGTAGAGGGTTCGGCCGGAGGGGTCGTAGCTTCCCTCTGTGGCGGTGTAGAGAGGGATCCGCTCGGTGACGTTGTCCGTCAGGTCCAGGGCCACCATCTGGGCCTGGGGCAGGGTGGAGTAATGTGTCGTGGTGTAGACCACCCGTCCGTCCGGCGTCCAGGTGGTGGCGGTGGAGCTTTCACCCTCATACGTGCGTCGCACTGGAAGCCCGCCATCCAGAGGCATGGTGTAGAGCTCGGTGGGCCCCTCGTACTCGGCGCTGAACGCCAGGGTATTGCCGTCCGGAGAGATTCTCGGATCGGTCTCTTCGCCCGGGTGCGTCGTGATCCGCTGGGCGATGCCTCCCGTCGCGGGGACGCGCCACAGATCCCCTTCGGCGGCGAAGACGATGACGTCACCGTGAATGTCGGGGAAGCGGTAAAAGCCGAGGTTCGACTCCGACTGGGCACTCCCGTGAGCGGGGTGGATGAACAGACCAACGGCCAGCGCGGCTGTGGCGACGAGGCGTGAGAAGGACCGGACAGAGACGAGGCGGGACATGGAATCCTCCTGAAAGCGTGTCCCCTGTATGGGATGGGCCGGTGGCCCAGGATGGAAGCCTACGGTTGCTCGCCCGTCTTGGCCAGCGGGGGGCACGCTCCGAGGCACCTTCCGGGGCATCCTCCACGGCACCTTGGGGGGCACCTTGCGTTGGGCCCACGGACTGCCCACCGTTCCGAACCATGAAGACGCTACATGTGAATCCGTATGCTCTACCGATCCTTCTCCTGGCGGCATTCCTTGGACCCCTGGCCGGATGCGGGGGCGAACCGCCCCAGGGCGCTGAAACAACGGCGGCCAATCCCCTCCTTCAGCCCCGGAACTTCCGGGAGACGGCGCCCGACGACTTCCGAGCCCGCTTCCAGACCACCAAGGGCACGTTTGTCGTCCAGGTGAACCGGGAATGGGCTCCCCGTGGCGCGGACCGCTTCTACAACCTCCTGAAGGCGGGATTCTACGATGGAATGGCCATTCACCGCGTGCTCGAGGGGTTCACCGCCGAGTTCGGCATCCACGGAGATCCATGGGTGAACGCTGCTTGGCGCCAGGCCATCCTCCAGGACGACCCCGTGGCTCAGTCCAATCTCCGGGGCCGGATCGCCTTCTCCAAGAGCGGGCCCAACTCCCGGACGGTTCAGGTGTTCGTGAACACCGACGACAATCCGGAGCTGGATGCCCAAGGATTCGCACCCTTTGGAGAGGTCGTGGAAGGAATGGACGTGATCGATGCCTTCTATGCCGACTACGGCGACGGTCCCCCCAGAGGAGAGGGCGTCTACCAGGCCATGGCCATCGCCAGAGGCGACGAGTACTTGAAGGCGGAGTTCCCGCTCCTGGACCGCATCCAAAGCGCCGTGCTGGAGGATTCGGAGGGCTGAGCCCTGCGGCGGCGGCCGCAACGGCCCCACGGGCATTCCCCCCGGCCGCCGGACGCCGACCCGGCCGGTGCCGCGACGCCCCTCCGCTACTCCGCCCTCAACGCCTCCACCGGGTCCACCCGGGCCGCCCTTCGGGCCGGAAGCCAGGTGGCGAGGAGAGCCACCGTGACCAGAACGGCGGCGGTCCCGAGATAGGTGATAGGATCAGTGGCGCTCACTCCGTAGAGGAGAGAGGCCAGGACCCGGCTCACGCTCCAGGCGCCCAGGAGGCCCAGCGCCACACCCAATCCTGACAGGACCATCCCCCGACCCATGACCTCGCGGAGCACCGTGGCGGACGGTGCGCCCAGCGCCATGCGCACGCCGATCTCCTGTGTGCGCCGCCCCACGATGTAGGACACCACCCCGTAGATACCCACCGTTCCCAGGACCAGGGCGATGGCCGCGGCGATGGCCAGGAGGAGTGCCGTGAAGGAAGTGGAGGCCATGGCGTCCCCCTCGATGGACGCCACGGTGCGGGGCGCCACCATAGGTAGCCGGGGATCCACCTCCCGGAGGGCCTGCCGGGCAGCGGCCACGAACGCCAACGGGTCGGTGCCCACCCTCAGGGCCACCGAAACAGAGCGCCGGGGTTCGAGCTCACCCGGATCTCCGGCCACCAGGGGAAAGTAGACCAAAGGCGCAGGCTCCTCGGTCAGCGATTGGAACCGAACGTTCCGGGCCACCCCCACAACCTCCCAGCTCGGGTTCTCCTCCCCCTGGTCCCGGAGGCGTCGCCCCACGACGGACGTGGCGCCGGGCCAGAGAGTCCTCGCCAGCGTCTGGCTCACCACCACGGAGCGGACCCGGTCTCCCGCGTCGGACCAACTGAGCTCTCGCCCCTCCTCCAACTGGATTCCCATGGTGGCGAAGTAGCCGGGGCTCACCTGCCGCTGGTCCACGATGGGGCCCAGCTCCCCGGCGGCCACCGGGTTGTCCTCTGCCTCCAGCGCCGACGCGCGCTTGTAGTCCTCCAGAGGAACCGCCGACGCGAAAGCCGCCGCTTCCACCCCGGGCACGGCGGACAGTCGCTCCTGGAGTCGCCGGTAGAACCCCTCCACCGTTCCCTCGTCCGGATACTCGGCCTCGGGGAGGGCGATCCGGAAGGTCAGGCGGTGGTCGGCGGCGAAGCCCGGATCGATGGCCCGCATGGCCAGAAAGCTCCGGGCCATCAGACCCGAACCCACCAGCAGCATCAGGGCCAGCCCCACCTGGGCCACCACGAGGGAGCTCCGAATCCGGTGCCTCTCGCGACCGGTGGTGGAGCCCCGGCTCCCGTCCTTCAGTGCGGCGGCGACGTCCCCGCGCCCATAGCCGAGGAGGGGAAAGAGACCGAACAGGAGGCCTGAGCCCAGGGAGATGGCGGCGGTGAACAGGAGCACCGTACCGTCCATGCCGATCTCTGCGGCCCTGGGCACCGTGACGGGAAGGAGGGCCACCAGGACCTTGACCCCCACCGCGGCCAGCCCCAATCCCAGGAGACCGCTTCCCGCGGCCAGGGTCAGACTCTCGGACAAGTATTGGCGAAGGAGATCCCCGCGGGTGGCGCCCAGTGCGGCCCTGAGCGCCTGTTCCCGCTGGCGAGCCTCGGCCCGGACGAGGAACAGGTTCGCCACGTTGGCGCAGGCAATGAGAAGGATGAATCCCACCGTTCCCAGGAGGATCCAGAGGGCCTGGGCCACGTCCTGGACATAAAGGGCCTTGAGCGGTCTCACGTCCGGGGCCAGCCCCACCTGCGCCAGGATCTCCCTGGGGAACTCGTCGGGGTGGCGGTCGGAGAACCGGAGGAGAAGCTCCTGCATCTCCGCCTGGGCAGCGGCCTGGGAGCTCCCGGGCGCCAGCCGCCCGATGGCTATGAGGCTGAGATTTCCTACAGCGGGGTTGGCCTCATCCAGGGGAAGGGGCAGCCACACGTCCGATTCAGAGGGATAGGAGAATCCCGCAGGCATCACTCCGACGATTCGACGCTGGGTGCCGTTCATCTCCACCGACCGCCCGATCACCTCCTGGTCTCCGCCGAAGCTCTCCTGCCAGACGCCGTACCCCAGGATGGCCACGAGTTCGGCTCCCTCCCGGTCCTCCCCTTCCGCGAATGCCCGTCCCAGGAAAGGATGGACCGCCATCACGTCGAAGAAGCCCTGTGTGACGTAGGACGCCTGGAGGCGGCGAGGCTCGGCACCGGTCACCAGGTTCACCGTACCATCCTGGAACGCCGCATAGGCCTGGAGTGTGTGGATTTCCGGCTGGAACTCCAGGTACATGGCCTCGGAAACCGGCGTCACGGGGGCATTGAGGCCAGGTGCCGTGAAGTTCGCCGAGACGATCTGGTCGCTGTCCGGGTAGGGAAGGGGGTTCAGGAGAACCCCGTCCACCACGCTGAAGATGGCCGTGTTGGCTCCGATGCCGATGGCCAGGGTAATCCCCGCCAGGGCCGTGAAGAACGGCTTTCGAGCCAGGGCTCTCACCGCCATGCGGGCGTCCCGAAGCATCCCTTCCATGGTCCAACCTTCCGTTCTCAGGAACCAGGCGTCGGGAAGAGCTCCCCACGCGTCCTGCAGCCTGCACCCGGAGGCCCAGAGCTCGGCCTCCCACTCCTCCGTCCACTCGGCCCGCTCGTCCTCCGGCACCACCAGGGACACCATGCGGAGCCATCGAGAGGCCAGGCGGGCTCGAGTCTCTTTGAGCCGGCCGGGCATGGTCACGCCTTTCGCGTCGAAGACGGGATGAAATGACCCAGGAGGCGGCGCACCTCGGCAAGCTTGGCCTCCGCCCGGGGCATGGCAGCCCATCCTTCAGCGGTCAGGGCGTAGGTGCGGCGGCGCGGCCTCCCCTCGTTCCGGGCCTCGCCCGCTTCCTCCCAGCTGGAGCGGAGGAGGCCCGCCCCCTCCAGACGCCTGAGGGCTGGGTAGACGGTTCCGCTGGGGAGCCCACACGCCTCCATGACGTCGAACCCGTAGCGGTGCCCTCCGGCCACCGCGGTGAGGACCAACGCCGTGTTCTGGGTCATTCGGGGTGATGCCATGCTTCTTCCCCGGGAGGGTGTTGAGGGTGTCTCCGGCCGGTGCCCCACAGTGCCGATGACGTTTTCTACATAGCCCCTACGAAGGGCTTCCAGGATGGTTTCACGCGGCTGGAAATGGGGAGCGGGGCGGGCGGCCCCTCGGCGCCTTCCTCTCAAGGAGAGAAGTCCGGGTCCTCTTCCCAGATCTTCTTCAACTCTTCGAACTCGGGCTTCTCCTTCACCCGCTCTCCGTCCACCGTCCGCCCGACGGAGAAGCGGACCGGTCCCCGGGGGGTCTCACGGATCTCTTCCTCCCGGGAGAGCTTGAGGCGGTCCCAGGAGGCGTAGCGGATCCCGTAGCTAGCGGTCCGGCGGAGGAGAAAATCGGCGAAGCGGGACACTTCCCCCGGGGACACGAGGAAGACCAGGCATTGGGCGGGTCGCCCCTTCTTGCCGAGGATGGGGACCACCCAGGCATCCAGGGCGCCCAGGGCCAGCGCCTTCTCCATGACCCAGGCTGTCCGCTCACCAGTCTGGTCGTCCACGTTGCACCGGATCTCCACGACCCGGTCCCGCTCGAAAAGAGAGAGCTCGGTGCCAGGGGATGACGGATCCCCTCCACTCAGAACGGCCACCCTGAACACATTCGGGTAGGGGCCCAGGTCTCGGGTTCCGGCTCCCGCGCCCTGGGCGAGGAGGGTGCCCTGGGGCCACCCCTGGACGAAGGTGGGCTCCAGCGCCTTCAGGATGGCCAGTCCTGTCGGGGTGGAGAGCTCCACGTCGGGCAGCGTGACGGCCTCGGGCACGGGAGCGACGGGCATACCCATGGCCAGGCGGGCGGACGCGGGTGGCGGCACGGGATAGGTTCCGTGCTGGATCTTCACCGAGCCCCGGCCCAGCTTCACCGGGGAGGCCAGGATCCGGTCCGGCGCCAGCCGCGCGATGCAGATACCGGCCATGGCCACATCCACCACCGAGTCCACTGCCCCCACCTCGTGGAACGAGACTGCCTCCAGGGACGTGCCATGGGCGTCGGCCTCCGCTTCCGCCAGGAGACGGAAGACCCGGAGGGCGAAGGCTCGGGCCGGGGACGGGAGGCTCGACGACTCGAGCCTTTCCACCAACTCGGCGTAGGGATGATGTGGTTCGTGGTGGTGATGGTCCCCGCCGGCGTTGCCGGGGCCCGGCGGAGGGACGACGCGGATGTGGGTGAAGCGGGCTCCCGCCCGGCGGGTGGCGGAGACCTCCACGGTGACGTCGGGGAAGCCGAGGAGAGCGGGCGTCCTCTGGATCTCGTCCGGGTCCACCAGCCCCGCGTCCAGAAAAGCGGCGGAGAACATGTCCCCGGCGATTCCCGCGAAGCTCTCGAGGTAGAGGATGCGGGGCGCTGTGCCTGGAGCCATGCTGGGTTCGATCCGATGGGGGTTGACGGGAAGCCGGTTCAGGCCGAGGGCTCACCGGGCACGCCGGCGTGATCGATTCCCGCCGGCCTGGAACGGAGGGCCCTCACCACCCGGCTCGCCGCGACTCCTGCCGAGAACCCATTGTCGATATTGGAGACGGTCACTCCCGGCGCGCACGAGTTGAGCATGGCCAGGAGGGCCGCAAGCCCACGGAAGCTGGCGCCGTACCCCACGCTGGTGGGCACGGCAAAGACCGGGGAAGAGACCAGACCCCCCACCACGCTGGGCAGGGCGCCTTCCATCCCCGCGACCACCACGACCGCGGACGCTTCCCGCAGGCTCTCCACCTTACCCAGGACCCGGTGAAGCCCCGCAACCCCCACGTCGTAGATCCTCTGCAGCGGAACGTCCATGGCCACGCAGACCTCCACCGCCTCCTCCGCCACGGGCTGGTCGGCGGTTCCCCCGGAGACCACGGCGACGAACGGGGATCCGTAATCGGGACCCCTTTCCTCCGGTGCGTTCACCAGGCACGTGTTGGCCCGGGCGTTGAATCGGGCTCCGGGGAAGCGTTCCCGGAGGGTTGAGATCTGAGAGAGAGAGAGGCGAGTGAGGAGGACGGGCCCCCCGGGCTCCGCGAGCCGCCGGGCGATCTCAACCGTGTCCTCGGGGCTCTTCCCCTGGCCGTACACCACTTCCGCCAGGCCCTGCCGCAGGGTGCGGTGATGGTCCAGGGTCGCGAACGGAAGCTCGTCGATCCGGAGCGGGCCGTCCTTGAGTCTGCGGGCGGCCTCCTCCCTCGATACGTCGCCTTCCGCCACGGCCTGGAGGAGACGGTCCAGCTCTTCGGGAGTCATGACACGCCTCCTCCTGTGCGGTATCCACCCAGGTCCAGCGTCACCCAGCGATAGCCTCTGGCCCTGCCGGCGCGGTGCAGCGATTGCCCCACCTTCAGGACCGCCTCCATCTCCTCGCGGGCCGTTTCCACCCGGAGGAAGAGGGGCCCGCCCTCCTCGCGGCAGACTCTGACCCGATGGGTGGATATTCCCGCGTTGCGGAGGATCGCTTCCATCGCCTCCACATCTTGGAGCCTCTCCGGCGTGATGGGAATACCGGTCATGATTCGGGAGCTGAGGCAAGGGCTCGCCGGCTTTCGGGCGAGCGGAAGACCCCGCTCTTCCATGAGGAGCCGGATCTCCCCCTTGGTCAGGCCGGCGTCGGCCAGGGGAGTCAGGGCTCCGGCCTCCAGGGCCGCTCGATGCCCCGGACGGTCATCGTCACGGTCGGACGCGTTGTAGCCGTAGGCGACCCATCGAAGGCCCGCGCTCCCGGAGACCTGTCCCGCGATGCGGAAGAGCTCCGTCTTGCAGTGGTAACAGCGCTGGCGGTCATTCCTCGCGTATTCGGGCAGCTCCACCTCCCGGCTTTCACGCCACACGTGCTCCACACCCAGGGAGCGAGAGAATTCCCGGGCGTCCTCCTTGTCCCGGGCCGGCGTGCTGGGACTCGTGGTGGTGAGGGCCACGACCCGCCCATCCCCCTCCTCCTTCCCGTGAGCGACGGCCCAGAGGAGAAAGGCGCTGTCCACCCCTCCGGAAAACGCCACCAGGATCCCCTCCTCCAGTCGGCCCGATAGGTCCCGGTGCAGGGCGTCCAGCTTTCGACGGGCCAGGCCGGCGTCGGGAAGATCGGTTGGGGCGTGGCCCGCGGGGTCATAGACCGGGAGGCTATTGGGCATGGTCCTTCGGCTCGGTGGACGTAAGGCGACCCCAGGAAATTACTCCCTCTCCGGGTTGGAGGGGAAGCGTGCCCCTGCCCAGGGGCCCCCCGCAGGGGGCGCGCGACCCTCCCGGCTCTGCTATTATTCATCCCATGAGCACAGAGACCCTGGTTCTCCTGGTGTCGGCGGTTACGGTGGGGTTCCTCCACACCATTCTGGGGCCGGACCACTACCTCCCCTTCGTGGCCATGGCCCGGGTGGGGGACTGGTCACGCCGGAAGACCATGCTCATCACCGCTCTCTGTGGCGTGGGGCATGTTGCGGGGTCCGTGGTCCTTGGACTGGTGGGCATCGCCTTCGGCCTCTCCCTGACCCGCCTTCAGGCCTTCGAGTCCTCCAGGGGCTCCATCGCCGCGTGGGGCCTCATCCTATTTGGCCTCCTCTACGGCGTCTGGGGTCTTCGGCGTGCCCTCCGGGGGCATCGGCACTCCCACGTACACGCCCACGCCGACGGGACGCTCCACGCCCACACCCATGCCCATGCCCGGGAGCATCTTCACCCCCACGGAGCGAGCTCCCCCGAGCCCGCCAGCATGACCCCCTGGGTGCTCTTCGTCATCTTCCTCCTGGGCCCCTGCGAGGCTCTGATCCCTCTACTCATGTTTCCCGCCGCCACCGAGAGCTGGGGGGCGCTCCTCCTGGTCTCGGGCACCTTCGGTCTCGTGACCGTGTCGACCATGATGGGGGTGGTGTTCGCCAGCATGGAGGGATTGCACCATCTCTCCTTCCCCCAGGCGGAGCGTTTCTCCCACGTCTTCGCCGGGGCCACGATCCTGCTGTGCGGGATCGCCATCCAGTTTCTGGGGTTGTGAGGGGAGGACGCAGGCCGGTGCCGGGGTGGGTAACCGGGCTGCCGGCGTCGGGCGCCGATGCAACCGATGCCCCCCCGGACACAATCCAAGGGAGAGAGTCGTAGGGTGCCCTGAGCCCGTCCAATCATGAAGGAGGGACGGCAGCGCTCTGAGATTCGATTCGGCTCGCGTGCACCGTCGACCTATTCCTTTTCCGAACCCATGAACTTCTTCAGTGAGCTTGGTGGCCGCGCAAGGGGACTGGCGGACCGCATGGCCGCATCCAGAAGGATCACCTGGCTGCGTGCCGGTGGATACCGGTGGGTCCTGGCGGGGCTGGTGCTCCTGCCCATCGTCGCCATGGGCGCGGAGGCCTTGGTCCGGGCACGCCTGGAGGCTCCCTCGGCTATAGTGGGAGCGACCCGGGTCTATGCACGCCCCCCGGTGCTGGCTCCCGGGCTCGCTCCCGATCCGGCGGTTCTGGAGAATCATCTTCGACGGCTGGGATACCGGGAGGCCCAGGGGAGGGAAGTGGAGATCGGCCAGTATTACCTGGGGCGCTGGGGCTGGGTGATCGGCCAGAGATCCTTTCGGGTGTCCGGTGAGCCCGAGGGCGGGGGCTTCGTCCTCGCCCGCCTCGACTATTCCGGTCGAATTTCCCGCTTGGAGGACGAGAACGGGCGAAGGCTCCCCAGCGTGGCACTGGAGCCCGAGCTCATCGGCCACCTGGGGAAGCGCTCAGGGCAGGATCTCCTGCCGGTGCGGATGGAGGATGTACCCTCGGAGCTGGTTGACGCCGTCCTCGCCGTGGAGGACCGGCGATTCTTCGAGCACCACGGGCTGGACTACCGACGGATCGCGGCGGCGTTGGTGGCCGATTTGAAGGCGGGTCGCGTGGTAGAGGGCGGGAGCACACTGACCCAGCAGCTGGCGAAGAACCTCTTCCTCAGCCCCCGGCGCTCCATCCTCCGGAAGGTTCGGGAAGCCATGATGGCCTCGGTACTGGAGCGCCGCTACACGAAGGACGAGATCCTCCAGGCCTACCTCAACCACGTGTACCTGGGCCAGGACGGCCCGGTGGGGATCCACGGCGTGGGCCGGGCCGCCGAGTACTTCTTCGGCAAGGACGTGAGCACGCTTGGGCTGGCCGAGTCCGCCCTCCTGGTGGCTCTGATCCGGGCGCCCAGCCTCTACTCGCCTCTGCGCCACCCCGAGACCGCGGTCCGGCGGCGAAATCTGGTCCTCGAGCTCATGCGGGAGGCCGGGTCCATTTCCGAAGACGAGCTCCGGGACGCATCCCAGGCCCCGCTGGAGCTACGTCCCCAGGCTCCCCCCATCCGGAGCGCTCGATACTTCCTGGATTATCTCGCCCAACTCCGGAAGGCCGAGCCGGACTCGGTCCGGCGAGGGCAAGGGGCCATCGTGACCACTCTGGACGCCCATCTCCAGAGAGCGGCGGAAGAAGCGGTGCGGACGGGCGTGGCGCGCCTGGAGAGGGACTTCCCTTGGCTTCGGGAGGAAGAGGCAGGGGAGCCCCTGGAGGCCGCCCTGGTGGCCCTGGACCCCCGGACCGGGGACATCCTGGCCATGGTCGGCGGGCGTGACTACGCCGCCTCCCAGTTCAACCGGGCCGTCTACGGGCGCCGGCAGCCCGGGAGCGCGTTCAAGCCGGTAGTGGCGTTGGCGGCCCTCGCCCGGGGCGATGCCGCCAGCTACGCGGCCGCCGGGGACGCTTCGGCCCGGGACGGTGCCTCCGGCGCTCTCGCTGGGGTCGATGCCGCCCGCCGGGAACCCGGCGCCCCTCGCTTCACACTCGCCTCCGTCCTGGAGGACGAGCCATTCGAGGTCGCCACCCCTGCCGGGGTCTGGCACCCGGCGAACTACGACCAGGGCTACAGCGGTGAGGTGACGCTTCGGGAGGCCCTGGAGCGTTCCCTGAACGTCCCGTTCGCCCGTCTCGGCATGGCCATCGGGCCCGGACGCATCGTGGAGACGGGGAGGAAGCTGGGAATCGAGAGCCCGTTGAACCCCTACCCGAGCCTTGCGCTGGGAGCCTCGGAGGTTTCGCCCCTGGAGCTCACCCGAGCCTTCGGAGTCCTGGCTGCCGGTGGGTTCCGGGCCGACTCGAGGACCGAGCTGGACCAGGATGCCGGGGGCGAGCGGGTCTTCGATCCAGCGGAGACATACCTGGTGACCTCGGCCCTCCGGGGAGCCGTGGAGAGGGGGACCGGTCGCGGCCTGCGGGACCGGGGGTTCCATGGCGATGTCGCGGCCAAGTCCGGTACAACCAACGATTTTCGGGATGGGTGGTTCGTGGGCTATACGCCGGGGCTGGTCCTCGGCGTGTGGGTCGGTTTCGACCACGGGGGCCGCCTGGAACTCCCGGGGGCCAGTGTCGCGCTCCCCATCTTCGCCGATTTTCTCGAAGAGGTTGTGGGCCCGGACGGCATGGACGGAAGGTGGGGAGGGGAGTCCTTCGACTACCCCTCCGGCCTGGAGACGGTGGAGGTGGATCCCGCCACGGGCCTACGGGGAGGCTGGGGCTGCCGGGGCCAACCGGAGATCTTCCTCCAGGGAACGGCACCCCGGGAGAGCTGCGGAGCCATCCGAGCCGACCGGGACACCCTGGGCCGCCTCCTCCGGGGGAGCGGAGAGGAGATCTCCCGCTTGCTGCGCCGGCTCCTCCGCGGCCGGAGGGACGGGGGCGGCTGACCGGGCTCGCCTCCTTCTCTCTATCCGCCCAGGAACGAGAGGGAGACCATGGCCGTGGAGCCGTCCCCCGCATCTCCTCGCTGGAGGAGGCCCGAGACGTTCAGGTAAACGGGCCCGAGGACCAACCCCGTCCCCCCCGCCACCTGGAAGCCGCCGTGATGACAGCGAAGCCGGCGCGGAGGGGAACCCGAGGGGACGGCCTGTACTCCGCCCCGGCTCCCAGGTGGCTCTTCGGTCCGACCTCCAGACCCTCTCCCGTCCGTCTCCGGAGATCGGCGGTGAGGCTGAGCCTCTCCGACGGGGCGAACGCCAGGCCCAGCCCGAGGACCGGCTCGAAGGTCAGGGCCTCCACCCTGTCCCGGAGCTCCCGTGGCGCCTGGGAAGCGGGTCTCTCGTCGAAGTCCGATTCATGGGTGTTCTGGTCGAATGCGGCCGTGCCAGGGCGGTAGACCATCGTCTCCAGGTCCCATGCATACGTGTTGAAGACGTTCTGCACGAGGGCGGCTGCCTTCCAGCGTCCACCTACCCATGCGGCGCCCACATCCAGCCCCAGTCCGGTACCTTTGTCGAACACTCCGCCGCTGTCTCCCCCGGTGTGGATGATGGGGAACTTCACGTCCACCCGAAGAGGATCACTGAGAGCGAGGCTGCCCGCGTCTTCTCCGTAGACAAGGGCGTTTCCCCACGACCGCTTCAGCGTGGCGCCCAGGGCCAGGCGCTGGCGGGCCAGGCCGGGAACCAGCCTCACGCCCAGGGGCACGGCTGCGGAAACGCCGAGAGTGGAAACCACGAATCCCGAGACCCTGGACCCCTGGAGATCGAAATCTCCTGGTGAGCCCGTTCGCCCGGCGTTACCGAACAGCAGGAGCTCCGCCGCGGCATCGCTGACCATCGTCCGGCCGGAGGCGATGGTGGAAAACTGCAGGCCCCCGAACTGGTAGTTCACCGCGAGGCCGGTGACTTCCGCCACGCCCCCTCCGGTCTGGCCTCCGGAGGATGCGATGCGACGGAGCCAGTCCTCCTTCACCGACGCGGGGATCAACCTTCCGCCGTAATTCCCGATGTCGGCGAGGGACACGGGCTGAAGGCTCTGACTCGCCTGCACCGGCAAGAAGGCGAGAGAGAAGGTGGGTGTCCCCGGCAGGGCCAGGGCCGCAGGGCTCAGGCTGACGGCGCTGAAGCCTCGGGCCAGGGCCGTGTAGTTGTTGGCCGTTCCCAGAGAGGCGGCGGTGGCGGCGGGCAGCTGGGCCCGGGAAGGGAGGGGGGTTAGGAGGCCGATACCAGCGAGGAGAAGCAAGGCTCCCTGGAGGCTTCGGCGCTCACCGGCGATGGACGGGACGTTTCTGGAGTCCATGATGCGTTCTCCTCTCAACCCACCAGGAGGATCAAGTCGAACCGGGCACTCACGGCCAGCCGCTGACTCGGCGAGATGGTGACCGGCACCGCGTCGTTGGCCACCGTGCCCGTGCCGCTCAAGGTCACGTTCGGCTCCCCCAGAAAGGCCTGGAGCTCGCTGGCGGTGAACTCCACCCGGACGGTGGAGGTGGGCTGGGCCGGGACGTTGGCCAGCTTGATGATGGGTCCGGGTAGGGTGGGGCCCGAGATCGTGAGAGTGACGGTCGCTCCCAAGGCCCACGGGTTGGAGATCTCCAGGTCGAACGCGCCGGACGTCACCCGGTCCACCAGGGACTGGTCCAGGTCCCCCACGTCCAGGCTGGTGCCCTCCAGATTGAAGGCTCGTCCCGCCACCGCCACCACGGCCGAAGCGACCTCCAGCGTCTCGGGGGTGGCCGTGACCTGGAGGTCGTCGGTCAGTGAGAGGTGCACCCAGTCCGGCGGCTGGAGGCCGCCCGCTGGGGAGCTCACACTCACCGTGACGACCAGATGGGGGGTGATCGGTCCGGAATAGGTCAGGCTTCGGGCCAGAGTGGCCCCTGGTCCGAAGCTCGTGTCCGCCCCGTCGAGAACCAGCTCGTTCAGGACCCTCCCTCCCGGGCCCCCGTCCCGCAGCGTGAGCGTGGCCGTCCCCGTGGCGTCTCCCGGTGGACGGAGGGGATCGAAGCTGAGGCCGTTGTGAGCGGTGACCCGCACGGTCCCTTCCTCCACCTGGGCCGACTCCACTTCGTCGGGAAGGGAGATCGTCTCGCTGAAGGTTCCCTGGAACGCGGGCTTGGGCACGGTCTGGCCGTCCAGGGGAGTGCAGGGAGAGCAGAGACTCCCGAGGGATTCATGGAAGGAGACAGGATCCGCCTCCACGGCGAACGCGCTTCCGTTCGGGGTGAGGGAGACCCTGTCCGGGAGGATCTCTTCCACCCCCACGGACGTGTCGTCCCCCGGGAGCACCCAACGCTGTTCCAGCTGGGGCGCATCGGTAGGGATGTCGCAGGCGAGAAGAGCGCCCGCGACCGCGAGGAGGAACGGGGCCCCGCCGAAAGGTGCGGACCGGCGTGGCGAGGGGCTTTCGTTCCCGGAGGCCGGTTCGAAGAAGGTCAGCGGACTCATGCTGGGGTTCCTGGGGCGAGGGACTCGGAGGGCTTCGCGGGGAATGCGTTACCTCCACGCTAGCCATCCTCGAGGGGCGGGGTCAACGAATACGTGTGCCCCGGTCCTCGTCCCGGGAGACGGCGTCTCCGGAAACGGGAAGGTCGGGGAACGCGTCCTCGGGCGGTCTGGCTGTCCTGCTCCGGCCCCGAGCCTGCCACGCGTAGACGGGAAGCCCCGCCACCAGAAGGATGAGGCCCCAAACGACCGTGTGTCGGCCCGAGCCGTAGATGGCCCATAGGGAATAGAGGAGGGCGAGGACCGCGATGAGAGAAGCGCCGGCCAGTCGCTCACCTCTGAAGCTCTCCCTCTCCCGGACAAAGATGGCCAGCTCCGACACGCTGGCGAAGGCATAGGGGATCAGAGCGCTGAGCGTGGCCAGGAGGATGATGAAGGTGAACTGCTCCACCAGACTGGCCGTGTAGTTCAGGGCCATGAGGCCAGTGACCAGGAGGCTGGAGAGGACGAGAGCGGAGGCTGGCGTGCCCCGGGAGGACATGCGGCCGAAGAGCCGGGGGAACAGGCCGTCGCGGGCGGCGGCCATGGGCATCTGGCCCTGGAGGAGGATCCAGCCGTTCAGGGCACCGAAGGCCGAAATGGCCGCGCCTGCCGCGATGAGGGAGCCGGCTGCCGGGCCCCAGATCAGGCGACCCGCCTCTGCGAAGGGAGCCGTGGATTCGGAGAGCGTGTCGATGGGGAGGATCCCCATGACCCCCACCGTGGCCAGGATGTAGATGAGCGCCGCCGCCAGGGTGCCGATGATGGTAGCCCGGGGAATGGTCCGGGCCGGAGAGGCCACCGAGTCGGCGGGAATCGTGGCGGATTCCAGGCCCAGGAACGCCCAGAGGGTCAGCGTCGCGCTGGCGGTCACCGCGCTGAAGGCCGGCTCTCCCGTGGGATTGAAGGGAATGAAATGTGCCGTGTGCATGTAGAGGAGACCCAGGGTGCCCATGGCCAGGAGGGGAAGAAGCTTGAGGACCGTCGTAACGAGCTGGACGATCCCCGCTTCCCGCACTCCCAGGATGTTGACTCCGGTGAGGATCCAGATGGCGGCCAGCGCCGCCCCGGCGCCCAGTGCCGGCGTGGTGGCCAGGGCCGGGAAGAACGCCGCCAGGTACCCCACGAAGCCCACGGCAATGGCCGCGTTCCCCGTCCAAATGCTGATCCAATACCCCCAGGCCACCAGGAAGGCTGCCAGATCCCCGATGCCCCGCCGGGTGTAGGCGTAGGGCCCCCCCAACGCGGGCATCATGCGCCCCAAGCGTGCCAGGACCAACGCCAGGAGAACGGCGCCGACGGTGGTGAACAGCCACCCCAGGATACTGATGCCCCCGAAGGGAGCGAGAGAGGCGGGAAGGAGGAACACTCCGGAGCCCACCATGTTGCCCACCACCAGGGCCACGGCGATCCAAAGGCCGATTTTGGGGCGGGGCCGCTCAGGGGGCGTCATGGGAATTGCCCTGGTTGCCCTCCAGGCTTGCCCCCGGAAGGCGGAGAGCGGCGATGCTGCTTGGCGGGGATCATTGCTGATCTTGCATCGACGGTCATCGTCCGGCAAGGATCCACCGAGGGAGCCCCCCTCGACCCCGCTCCCCCATGGTCCCGCCCCTGGGCCAGGCGTACTTTGAGCCGGCGCCACGACGGCCCGGTTCGAGAGGATCCTCTCGACGGTCGGAGGCGTGGCGCGTTTCCGCGCCGGGCACTCTCCCCGGTGCCGTGATCGAGATCACCGTTTGGTCCGAGGGAGCCCTCATGAGAAGACTCACCTTCCTGCTCAGCGCAGTCCTCCTCGTCCTGGGGCCGGCCTTCGTGTCCTGTCCCTCTCCCCTGTCGGGACAGGCCGATCCCGTCATCCGGAGGATCATCGACCTGGGGGTCAATGACAACCGGGTCATGGAGTGGGCGGATTACGCCACCAACCGGTTCGGCGGCCGCCTCACCGGATCGGATGCCTACAACAACGCGGCCGAGTGGGCCGTCTGGCAGTTTGGGCAGTGGGGGATCCAGGCCGAGCTGGACGAGGTGGGGGAGGTGCCCGTGGGCTTCAACCGGGGTCCTTGGTTCGGGAGGATGGTGGCCCCGGAGGAGGAGGCCCTCTATTTCGGCACCCCATCGTTCACCTCCGGAACCAAGGGTCTCCAGAGGGGGCGGGTGGTGATCCTGCACGCCGATCCCTTTTCCATACCCGGACGCAACCCCAGCCCTGAGGACGTGGAGGCCAAGAGGGAGGCGGTCCAGGAGGCTCTGGCGGAGGTCGGGGCCGATCCTTCCGCCTTTCAGGGGGCGTGGGTGCTCATCGCCGGCGAGAGCACGGGCTTCGGCCGGGACGGACGACGGAGCACACCGGAATACTCGGACTCGGAGTTGATTCCCCCGCTCACGCAGGCCCTGGTGGACGCCGGTGCCCTGGGGACGGTCCAGCGCTCCGGTGATCCCATCCGGATCCTGGACGGTCACGTGGACTCCTGGGACGAGCTCCCCGAGCTACCGGACATCAAGCTCGTGGACACCCAGTACGACCAAATCCGTTCCATGGTGGAGGCCGGCGAGCCCGTTGAGCTCGAGTTCGACATCCGCAACTGGTTCAAGATTGGCCCCGTGAAGTACCACAACGTGGTGGCCGTCATCCCGGGAAGCACCTATCCCGACGAGTACATCGTCCTCGGGGGCCACCTTGATTCCTTCGACGGGAGCACGGGGGCCGTGGACGATGGCTCGGGCTTCTCCCCGGGGATGGAGGCCATGCGCCTCATCATGGCCGCGGGTGGGGCGCCGAAGCGATCGGTGGCCATGATCCTGTTCGCGGCGGAGGAGAATGGGCTGGTGGGATCCCAGGCCTGGCTCCGGAACCACCCGGAGATGCAGGAGAAGGTCGTGGCTCTCATCAACCGGGACCATAGCCCCAGCGCCATCACCGGGGCCGTGGTTCCCGGAACGTGGTACGAGGATTTCCAGACCATCACCGCGCCCCTGGCGACCCTCGAGTTCGGAGTGGCCGTTCACGCCTGTCCCGAAACGATTATCCCGGGGTCAAACCGACCGTCCGGGAGGCACCGATGCCTCCTCCTTCGCCATGGTGGGGATCCCCACCCTCAACTTCCGGACGGAGACGGATTACGTCTACAACCGGGCGTGGCACACCCTCTACGATATCTATAGCGAGCTGGTGCCCTACACCGAGCACCAGAAACACTCGGCCCTGGTCACCGCCGTGGTGGCCTATGGCATGGCCAACCTGGATCATCCTCTCCCCCGGGAAGGCGTGTACCTGCCCGACGGGCTCTACGCCGACATCAGCACCGACGTCCGGGGCCAGGGTAATCGCTTCCCTGGACTTCGAGAACGCCCCTCTCCAGGTGGCGAACTTCGTGCGCATCGTGGAGGGAGGGGACGCTCGGGGCTCCGGTGGTGGTGGCGGCCGCGGCGGCCGGGGCGGGCCGGCCATCGGGAGGATCGATGCTGCGGGGGAAGGTCGGGTGAGCGCGGTCGTCGAGTCGGAGGTTCAACGGGGGGTGGCGGTGGACGAGCTGCCCCTGACGCCCAACCCGGCCGTCCGCCATGACGCGCCGGGGATTCTGGGCCTATCCGGGCCCAACACCTTCTATCTGACCCTGGGGGCCGATCCCTCCCTGGATGCCCGTTTCTCCGCCCTGGGGAGGGTCGTGGCAGGTGCTGATCGCCTGCGCGAGCTGACCGTGGGCGACGAGATCCGAAGCATACGGATCCTCCGCTCGGGGGAGCGTGCACAAGCCTTCGCCACCGATGACGAGGCATTCCAGCGACTGCTGCGAGGTGCGGGAGGCGATGGATAGGAAGAAGCCCCGCGCCGACCCAGGGGGCGGCGCGGGGCTCGCAGCTGTCTTTGGAAGATCTAGTGGGAGAAGGCCGAGCAGGGCTGAAGCACGGGCTTGCTGAGCTCGCGTTCGTGGACGCCTACCGAGACGCAGCCCGTCGTCTTCAAGAGATGGATCCAGTCTTCGGCTTCCAGGAGGGACCGCACGTCGGCCACGGCGGCGTGCTGCATGGCCTGTGGCTCCAGGTTCAGCCAGTATTCGATGCCGTTCTCCCGGAAACGGATCCGGTAGGGAACGGGATGAACGTCGGGCGCGCTTCCCCTGAGCTGGGCTTCCGGCCACTTCTCCCAGAGCTGGGTCCTGATCCAATCTAGAACTTCCAGGGTCCACTCGATCATTGGTGCCGTCATGAC
The DNA here is from genome assembly GCA_963751255.1 of uncultured Gemmatimonadales bacterium. Classification (GTDB taxonomy): domain Bacteria; phylum Gemmatimonadota; class Gemmatimonadetes; order Longimicrobiales; family Gaopeijiaceae; genus CAVVTW01. The sequence continues at coordinate 21,615 of CAVVTW010000029.1, forward strand.
CCTCTGCGACCTCCCCTGCTGAAGCGGTTGAAGAATCGTGCCTTCCCGTGGTACTATCACATTGTGTCACCTACGCGAGCACCCGAAGGTTAACCAGGATGAGGATTGATGACAACCATCCCCCGACCGCAGCCCCGCCTACCCCGGGACTCCAGGAAGTTTCCATGTCTTCAATGGCCCATCTGGACCTGAGGGCGGTCCGCGCCGAGGCCGGCCTAACCCAGACGGAGCTCGCCGACGTGATCGGCGTATCGGTCCGGACCGTCCAGAGCTGCGAACAGGGGTGGCGCAACCCCAGCGCGGCGGTGGAGAAGGCCGCCCTTCTCCTGCTGTCGGCGAAGCGAAACGGAGCGGACTGCACCCAGCCCATGTGCTGGGAAGCCGTGGGGTGCCGCGAGGAAGAGCGGCGGGCGTGTCTGGTGTTTCAGACCCGCCAGGGACACTTGTGCTGGCTGCTTTCGGGGAATCTGTGCCAGGGAGCCCATCTGCGCTCATGGGACGACAAGAAGGCAGCTTGCACTCGTTGTGCTTTCTTCAGGAAGCTCCTGCCCGGGGGGATCCCGATGCGAAAGAGCCCCTGACGCGGGAGCCCTGGCCGTGGCGGAAGCCGTCCCAGGAATCGAGAAAGCCCGAAAAACCTGTTGTATTTATGAGAACAGGTGTTTATTGTAGGGCCTGAAACACTTGTTCCTGGGTGTTGACGCGCAAGGAAGTCTGTTTCTCAGGGTGGAGCTTGCCAATGCAGCCCGTCGCTTCGGACCAGAGCCTGGCAACCTTGACCGGGTACGAGGGATCCGGCTTCTCCCACGCATCCGGGCCCGCCTTCGAGGACCTCGATCCCGAGTCCCCTGAGTTCAGCGACGCTCTCGTCTCCCTTCTCGAGGAGCACCTCTCCCTCCTGAGCAGGGCCCGGGAGCACGTGCTGGCGGGGCTCCAGGAGCGCTACCCCGAGAACGGACATGATCTCTGGGAATGGCGGAAAGTGCTGGACACCTATCCCCTTCCGAGGCTGCTCCATTTCCTCCAATCCCAGTCTCCAAGGGCCGCGAGGCTCCGCCGGTCCTCTCCCTTCCCCGCGGTGCTATCCGATGGGGAACGGGAGCGCCTGAGAGAGCTGGCAGAACGGCCGCACTGAGCTTTCCCCCTTCCCACACCCCGGTTCACGCTCCCACGACCGCCTCGGGGCTGTCTTCGCGGCGTTCAGCCAGGTTCATCCGCCGCTTCCCCCCGTCCTCTATCCGGCATGATCTCTGCACAATGGTTCGTCAGAGATCACGTGTGGGGGCGGCCCATGAGACAGCGAATCCAGTACTCCAGACGGCCTGCGGCTCTGGCGATCGGCACCGGAGATCACTACCGCTGGCTCTACGGCATCGCCAAGTCACTCCTCGTGCTCAACCTCCTGGACGGGATCTTCACCCTCGTCTGGGTCCAGTATTTCGGGGCCGGGGAAGCCAACATCCTCCTGAGGGACCTGGTGGAGGGGCACGCGGTGCTGTTCATGATCGCGAAGCTGGCTCTGGTGTCGCTCGGGACCCTCTTCCTGTGGCGTCGGCGCGATAATCCGTTGGCCGTAATCGCCATCTTCGTGGCGTTCTTCAGCTACTACGAGGTCTTGCTCCTCCATCTCCGTTATTCGGCAACCCTCCTCTTGTGACGGCTGGTCTCATTCCGGCCGCGCCCCATCCAGCGTTCACCGCCGGGCCGCGCCGGTCCGAGTGTGGGGGGGGTCGGGGGACGGAACTCGCTACGGCACCCAGGTCGTCAGGTCGACTGCGGCCCTGCGGGGCTTGGGCTCGGGCAGCTGGGCTGGAAATCCGAGGAAGATGGTGGCCACGATCCTCTCTCCCTCCGTCACCCCTACCGCCTCCCTTGCCCCGGGGTCGTCCATGACCCCGCCCGTCTTGATGTGGGTTCCGAGCCCGTCGGCGTGCGCCAGGAGGCAGAGGTTCTCGATGGCCATGAAGGTGGCGGCGTAGTCTTCTTCCCGCACTCCGGGGTCCTCGTCCTGTACCACACTCACCGCGAGCATAGCGGGGAGCGCTTCGTGGCTCCCGGCGACCTTCTCCAGCACCGCGCCGGCGGCCGACGGGTCGTCGACTTTCCTCGCCTTGCGGGCTCCCACGGCCTCTCCGTAGGCCCGCCGGGCCCGGGGTCCCAGCACGTAGAACCGCCAGGGCTCGGTCATCCGGTGATTGGGCGCTTGAACGGCGGCGTCGAGAAGGCGCTCCATCTCCTGGCGTGGGATCGGCCGGTCCGAGAACTCCTTCACCGACCGACGGCCGCGGATGATGTCGAGAAGGTCCATGGGTGTCTCCGGGATCTGGCGAGGGTCGAGGGAACGAGAGAATCGCCTGGCTCCCTCTATCTTAACGGGAAGGCGGCTCTTCGTTTCTTCCCCCCGTGGCGCAGCGAGTCGTTGAGGGGTACCGACCAAGAATCTCCACGACCGCCTGCGGGGGAAGCTCCTCAGGCGACACGAAGGATGCAAGCTTGGAGAAGACCGGCCGGAGGAGCTCCGTGTTATCCCCGGTCAGGCTCCTACTCACTCTTGAGCGCCTCTGCGGGCTGGATCCGAAGTCCGCGAAGGGCGGGGCCGAGGGCGGCGAGCAGCCCCACGGCGATCATGAGGACCACGATGAGGGGGAGCAAGGTGACGGTGTGCCCATGGAGAATCTCCCCGCCCGCGAATCGGTCCAGGAGCACCGCGGCCACCGCGCCCAGGAGCACACCCAGGGTGAGCTGGCGCAGCGCCCGAGCGAAGATTCCGCCCAGGAGGCGGCGCGGGCGGGCGCCCAGGGCATTGCGGATCCCGATTTCCCGGCGGCGCTGGGTCACCGTGAAGGACATGAGGGCGTAGATCCCGGCAGCGGAAAGGAGGAGGACGCTCACCAGGACGAGGGCGAAAACGAAGGCCGCCAGGTGCACGACCATCTCCCACTCTTCATACAAGTAGGCCAGGGGACGGACCACCACGCGCAAGGTCGGATCGAGGGAAGCGACGGTCCTCCGTATCGACCCCGGTACCCCTACCGAAGCGGCCTCGTTCACACGAACCGTCAGATTGAGGAGTTGGAGGCCACGCGGCACCATGGGCTGGTAGACCACGGCGCTCACCAGAGACGGGTCGAAGTCGTTGACCTCGAGGTCACCAACCACCCCCACGATCTCCAGCCAGGGGAGATCCGCGGTAGGGATCGGATTGGGCCCGCTCTCGGGAGGCACCAGGCGGATGCGCCGGCCGACGGCCTCCCCGCCAACGAAGAGCTGCTGAGCGAAGGTGCGGTTCACCACTACCGCGGCGGATGCGGTGTCCGCGTCGGTGCCTCCGAACTCGCGCCCAGCGAGGAGGGGCAGCTCGAACACGCGGAAGAACTCCCGTCCCACCAGGCTGACCTCGACCCTCGGACCGCCAGCGGTGGGTTGCCCCGTCAAGCCGCCCTCCACCTCGACGGCGGCTGAGGAGCCTCGCCCCGGGAGGGTCAGGGAGAGGGCGACGCCGGAGACCCCCGGCAGCTCCCGGATCTGCCTCACAAGCTCGGGCCCCAGCTCCTCCTGCCGGACCGCGAGCTGCTCCAGGTAGGTCTCCTGGTCGAGGCCCGGGGGCGGCTCGGGATCCGGTGCGACCTGGGCCAGCACGTACTCGTCGATGGGGTAGGTGGGGCGGGTGGTAGCGGATCGGACCTCTTGCCACCCCATAGCCAGCGCCGCCGGGAGGGCGGCCACGGCCACCGCAACCTGGATCACCACCAGGGCCGTCCAGGTCCTTCCCAGGCGAAGTCCGGTGTGGCCCCCCAGGTCCCTCAGACTCGCCTGCATTCGCCGCCCGGTGGCCTGGAGAGCGGGCAACACCCCGGTGATGAGGGCCGAAAGGAGGGTCAGGCCCACAACATACAGGACGGTGGCAGGGGTCAGTCCATAGTTCATCCAGAAGGGCGTGCCGCCCTCGAGCTCCATGAGCCGGTGACCGATCCGGAGACCGATCTGGGCGATGCCGAGCCCCGCCAGGGCCGCTGCCGAAGAGAGGACGAGGGCTTCCATGAAAAGCTGAACCACCACCTGGCGCCGACTGGCACCCAGAGCGCACCTCACGGCGATCTCCCCCTGGCGCGCCGCCGTCCGGGCGTAGACCAGGATGGCCACGTTCACACACACGACCACCAGAATCAGGCTGAGGATCATCTGCATGACCGCGAAATACCAGGTGATGCCCCCTCCGGGGTCGTTGATGTCGATGAGCGGGTAGGTATAGGGGAGAACGTGGGGCCGGAGGTTGGCGTGGGTGTCGGGGAACGCGGCGGTGGCCCGGCGCCCGATGGCGACGATCTGGGCCTGGGCCTCCTCCATGGTCCGGCCCGGAGCCAGGCGCCCGGAAATGAAGATCGACGGCCCGAATCCCCGAGGGTAATCCGAGGCGTTCACGCGCAGCGGGACCCAGAAGCTGTGCTCCATGGGAAACGCGAATCCCTCGGGCATCACCCCAACGACGGTGTAGGGAGTGGCTCCCAGCCTCAGGGTCCTGCCAATGATCTCCGGGTCCCCGCCGAAGCGGGCCTGCCAGACGTCGTAGCCGATCACGATGACGGGCTCGGCCCCTTGCACCGTGTCGGGGGCCAGAAGGTACCTCCCCAGGAGAGGTCGGACCCGAGCCAGGCGGAACCCCGAAGGGGTCATCTCGGCAACGGTGATCAGCTCGGCTGTTCCGTCCAGCGTGACGAGGTTCCGGGAGACGGTGCGGAAGGCGGTCAGGTCCTCCACCGTTGTGAGCTCTTCACGCCAGTTGACGAAGTCGTGAAGGGACCGCCGGTCCTCGTTGTTTCGTGCGACGTCCCAGTTCTCCACCCCGACGAGACGGTCTCCCCCCTCCAGCGGGATGGTGGGGTAGATGTATGCGGAAAAGAAGGAGAAGAAGCCCGCCCCGATGGCGATGGCGACGGCCATGCCCAGGCCTCCCACCAGGGTCAGGCCGGGGTACTTTCGGAGCATCCGGAGTCCCAGCTTGAGCTCCAGCCAGGAGAACCCGGGAAACCGGATGCGGCCCGGACTGCCCGGTCCGTCCGGTCCGTCGGGTGGGGGAGTCGACACAGTGGGATCCGGTAAGGCGCGTCCCTTTCTGGCGCGTCCCCGGAGGAGCGCCAACGCCATGTCCAATGCCTCGAGGCTGGTGAGGGCGTCGGCGACGAGCCGTGCGTGCCGGGCCGCCCGCCGGGCGTGGGCTTCCTCGAGGTCGCCCACCACGTCCTCCGCTCGTGCAGGCGGCGCGAGCCGCCGGAGCAGGGCCCCGGTCCACTTGGGGGCGTTCACCCGACCTCTCCCAAACGGTCTCCGAGGTCGCCGAGCATGGCCCGTATGGCCCCCGTTGTGGCTCGGATGGCTGCCATCCCCTCGGGACTCACCGTCACCAACCGCCTGGCCCTCCCGCCTCGCTCCGGGCGGGGATCGCCCAGGCAGGTGGTGACGAAGCCCTTGGCCTCGAGGCGCTGGAGGGTGGTATGGACGTTGGCGCGACGAACCGAGCGTCCCGTGCGCTGCCGTATGTCGTCGGTAATGGACACGGCGTACGCTTCCCGGGGTCCCAGCCGCAGCGAGGCCAGCATCACCAGGAGCTCGAATTCACCGAGGGAGTCCATGGGCACGAGGACGATCCTTTTTTTAAGTCACATTGTGACCTAATAAGCCCACTGAAGGTTGCCTGTCAATACCGTGAAGCTGAGTGGGGGCGGACGGGTTGTGTGCGTCCGCGGCTGGTACTGCAGTCCCGTGGCCACCTTATCCGCCTCCTGGGGGAGGCTTCAAGGCTCCATTGGGGCTCTCCTTGGCTCTTTAGCCGCACTCTACGCCCCTCCAGACCGTGGCTAGCGCTACATGCACCGGGGCCTGGAATCATGCCGGGCAGGGGAACCACGCCAGTTCGTGGTTCAATCGACAAGCGTGAGCCAGCAGCCTATACGCCGGTCGTGGAAACCCCGGTACGGTGTGGTCTGAGTGACATGCGTCGTTCACGGCAGGGGTCCGTGTATGAAAAACCACGCGACCGTCGGGAGCGTCTCTCGCCCGTCTCCTTCCCGGTGCCGCTCGTTGGTTCTTCCGCCGGCTTCAATTTCCGGTTCGATTCACCGCCTCTCCGGAGCCAGAGGTCCTCAAGTCTGGCGCACTCCCTCCGGGGCCAGAGGCCCTCAAGTCTGGCGTGCCGGCTCCGGAGCCAGAGGTCCTCAAGTCTGGCGTGCCGGCTCCCGGGAGGGAAAGCTCTTCGAACTCCGATACCGCCGAATCAGCGCGTTCGTGGAGCTGTCGTGATCGAGCTGAGGCTCCTCCTCACCCTCCAACTCGGGAATGATGCGCTGGGCCAGTGCCTTACCCAGCTCCACGCCCCACTGATCGAAGGAGTTGATGCTCCAGATGGTGCCCTGGGTGAAGACGCTGTGCTCGTAGAGGGCGACGAGCTTGCCGAGGGTCTCCGGAGTCAGGCGCTGGGCCAGGATCGTGCTGGACGGCCGGTTGCCGGGGAAGGTGCGGTGGGGCACCAGCCGGTCCTCCACGCCTTCCGCCTTCACCTCCTCCGGCGTCTTGCCGAAGGCTAGGGCTTCGGCCTGAGCGAACACGTTGGCCAGGAGCATGTCGTGGTGCCGGCCCAGGGGGTTCAGCGGTTCCAGGAAGGCAATGAGGTCGCAGGGGATCAGCTTGGTGCCCTGGTGGATGAGCTGATAGAAGGAGTGCTGCCCGTTGGTCCCCGGCTCCCCCCAGTAGATGGGGCCCGTCTCGTAGTCTACGTCCTGCCCACGCAGCGTCACGTGCTTACCGTTGCTCTCCATGGTGAGCTGCTGGAGATAGGCAGGGAACCGCTTCAGGTACTGCTCGTACGGCAGGACAGCGACCGTCTGGGCGCCGAAGAAGTTGTTGTACCAGACCGCCAGGAGTCCCAGGAGCACAGGGAGATTCCGGTCCAGGGGCGCGGTGCGGAAGTGCTCGTCCATCTCGTGGAAGCCCCGGAGCAGGGCCCGGAAGTTGTCCGGGCCGATGGCCAGCATGGTCGAGAGGCCGATGGCCGAGTCCATGGAGTAGCGCCCACCGACCCAGTCCCAGAACTCGAACATGTTGGCCGTGTCGATGCCGAACTTCTCCACTCCCTCGGCGTTCGTGGAGACGGCGACGAAGTGCTTGGCCACCGCAGTCTCGTCGCCGCCGAGGCCCTTCACGGACCACTCACGTGCCGTGTGGGCGTTGGTCATGGTCTCCAGGGTGGTGAAGGACTTGGAGGAGACGATGAAGAGGGTCTCCTCAGGGTTCAGGTCACGGACCGCCTCGGCGAAGTCGGTGCCGTCGATGTTGGAGACGAAACGGAAGGTCATGGCCCGCTCGCTGTAGTGCCTCAGCGCCTCGTAGGCCATGACGGGGCCCAGGTCGGAACCCCCGATGCCGATGTTGACCACGTTGCGGATGCGGTTTCCCGTATGGCCCAGCCAGCTCGCCGCTCCGGATTCGGTCGGAGAACCTCTCCATCTTTTCGAGGACCTCGTGCACCCCCGGCACCACGTCCTCTCCATCCACCATGATCGACGTGCCCTTCGGAGCCCGGAGGGCGACGTGAAGGACGGCCCGCTCTTCGGTGACGTTGAGGGCCTCGCCCCGGAACATGGCGTCGATCCGCTCCCTCAGCCCTGACTCCCGGGCCAGCTCCAGGAGAAGCTCGAGGGTCCGGGAGGTGATCCGCTGCTTGGAGTAGTCCAAGAAGAGGCCTGCTCCCTCGGCGGTCATGCGTTCGCCCCGGTCGGCGTCGTCGGCGAAGAGCTTGCGAAGGTGGATCCCGCGTGTCTCTCGGAAGTGGGCCTGGAGGGCTTTCCAGGCCGGGCGTTCGGTGAGGGGCCCGGTGGCTGCCGTCATGAGAGTGCTCCTTCCATTTCTTCGTGGGCTCTAGGAGCCCTTCAGGGCATTGTTCACGATGTGCTCGGCCTGCTTCAGGATCGCTTCCAGATGCGCAGGACTCTTGAAGCTCTCGGCGTAGATCTTGTAGATGTCCTCCGTGCCCGAGGGCCGGGCGGCGAACCATCCGTGCTCCGTCGCCACCTTGAGGCCGCCTATGGCGGCCTGGTTGCCTGGGGCTCGGGTGAGCTTGGCCGTGATGGGCTCGTCGGCCAGCTCCGACTCCTTCACCGCCTCCGTAGAGAGCCTGGCCAACCTGGCCTTCTGTCGCGGAGTGGCTGGGGCGTTGATACGGGTGCTGTAGGGCGTCCCGAACTCGTCGGTCAGCGCCTCGTAATGCTCTCCCGGATCCTTCCCCGTGCGGACAAGGATCTCGGCCGCCAGCAGACTGGGGATGATCCCGTCCTTGTCCGTCGTCCAGACCGAGCCGTCCCGCCGGAGGAACGTCGCCCCGGCGCTCTCCTCGCCTCCGAAGCCCAGCGAGCCATCAACCAGCCCCTCAACGAACCACTTGAATCCCACCGGGACCTCCACCAGCTTCCGGCCCATCCGTGCCGTGACCCGATCGATCATGCTGCTGCTCACCAGGGTCTTGCCCACGGCCGCCGTCACGGGCCACTCCGGGCGGTTGTCGAACAGGTAGGCGATGGCCACCGCCAGGTAGTGGTTGGGCGGCAGGAGACCATGGCTGTGGCTCACGATGCCATGGCGGTCGGCGTCGGGATCGTTGCCGAAGGCCACGGCGAACCGGTCCTTGAGACCGATCATGGAGGCCATGGCGTGGACCGAGGACGGGTCCATGCGGATCTCCCCGTCGCCGTCGACGGTCATGAAGCGGAAGGTGGGATCCACGCTGCGATTGACCACGTCCATGTTGAGGCTGTAGCGGTCGGCGATGGCGTTGTAGTAGGCCACGCTGGCGCCACCCAGCGGATCGGCGCCCAGGTGAATGCCGCTCTCCCGGATCGCCTGCAGATCCACGACGGAGGGAAGGTCGCTGACGTATGTGTTGACGAAGTCATGTTCGTGCGTGGTCGGTGCCCTTCGAGCGCGTTCGAAAGGAATTCTCGACACCCCCTTCAGTCGACCTGCCAGGATCCCGTTTGCCTCTTCCTCGATCCACTTCGTGGTGCGGGTGTCCGCGGGGCCGCCATGAGGTGGGTTGTACTTGAATCCCCCGTACCGCGGAGGGTTGTGGGATGGCGTGATGACGATGCCGTCCGCGAGGCCTCGGTCGCGACCCCGGTTGTAGCTCAGAATGGCGTGGGAGATGACGGGGGTCGGGGTGTAGCCCCCACCTGCATCGATCATGACCCCGACCTCATTCGCTGCCAGGACCTCCAGCGCCGTGGCGAGGGCCGGCTCCGAGAGCGCGTGGGTGTCCATCCCGAGGAAGAGAGGACCGTCGATCCCCTCCTTCTGGCGGTACTGGCAGATGGCCTGGGTGATGGCCAGGATGTGGTCCTCGTTGAAGGAGTGATCCAGCGACGATCCACGGTGCCCGGAGGTCCCGAACGAGACGCGGTGTCCGGGCTCGGCGGGATCGGGGTGATGGACGTAGTAGGCCGTGACGAGGCGGGGGACGTTGACCAGCATGCCCTCCTCGGCGGGTTTTCCGGCGTGAGGGGAAAGGGCCATGGGCGGTCTCCGGTGAAGGTGGTGGCAGCGGCCCGGCCTCTCCGCGTGTCTCTTCATTGGACCGGTCCGGTGCAGAAGTCCCGTCTCTGCACCTCGATACCGCTCTGGATCGAATCGGATCCCGGCCCGGCGTTTGTCAGAAGTCGAGGCGCCGGCGACGATACATACAGATCGCCTGCAGATTCGAGGCGAAGGGGGGACCGGCCGCGCGGAGGCAGCCGTGGTTCTACAGATCGCAAGGTGCATCCCCTGAACGAGCCTGCTCGCCATCACGGACGCTGAGGGTGCCTACCGCTTCGAGGACCTGGCCCGGGGTGACTACCTGCTGCGGGTCGACCGATTCGGCTACAGGAGCGTGACCCTGGAGGTCACGCTGGACCGGGAGGAGCCCCTCTCGGTCTCGGTTCTGCTGGAACCCGCGCCCTTTTCCCTGCCGCCCCTCGAGTCCCCGGGTCGCGACGGCCCGGGGGCCGCCCCTCTTCGCGGCTCACGGTGACCCTTCCGATGGGGAGCAAGGCGCCCGGTCGGCAGCCATCCGGATCCGGCAGCGACGGTTCCTCTCACCGGGCTGAACACCGACATGCCCAGCACTGTCACGTTCGAGCCTGGAGTCGGCCCGGATCGATCCGGGCACCGGCGCCATGACCACCGTGCATCTCCCCCGGCCGTGTTGTCCGAAGGCACCTGGAAGGATCGGCTCTACGGGTTCTGGACGGGCGACTTCGAAGTCCAGACGGTGCGGGTGTACGGGATGCGCTGACCGGGACCGCCGCCCACCCGGTCGATCCCGTCTCTGCCCATGTGCCCTGAGCTTCACCGCCGCCTCAACGGGGAGCCAGGCGATTCCTCCGGTACTCGATGGCTCGGCGCAGCTTGTGGATCCGCCGGTCGTCGAACGGCAACCTGTCCACCTCGGCGATCCAGAGATCCACTCGCTCCCGAAGCTCGTCGACGGCCCGCTCCACGGCCCGGGGCCGGAGACCCACCGCCCCACCCAGGGCGAGGATGTCGGACCGATCGAAATCCTCCCGGTTCCGTCCGTTGATGCTGAGCGCCATGGTAGTGTCGCCATAGGGGTGGGAGGACGAAAGATCATAGGCCGGAGTCACCCGCCATTCTCCGGCCGGGAGGCGGCGGACCGAGAAGTTCTTGGCGTGGGCATCGCCATTGCACGTGAGGTAGGCGAAGATGGCCTGCTTCAGGAGGGTGAACGCGGCCACCGAAGAGGCCTGGCACACTCCCGCCAGCGCCTTGATCACCTCTTCGGTGGTGACGCGGTACTTGTCGGCGGGGTAACGGCCTATCACCTGGCATGCGTCCTCCTGGGCGAGGGAGACGACCCGGCCCGACGAGTCCTCGGCGCGGTCGAACCTCCTGAGGAGGAGTCCGGACGCTCCGGCGGCATCGCGAACCACCTCGGCCTCGGCGCTCTCGACGCCGGATCGCCGGGCTGCGCTGAGGAAGAACGCCTCATTCGCGACGAGGTGGGGGAACTCGGGCGGGTCCAGCTTCAGGATGAAGCGGGCGTTTCCCAGGGCGACCGGCACGTTGATCATTCTGGCCGAGACCTTGTCCTGCACGCCCGGAAGAGCGACCCGGTCCACGGCCCGGGCGTCTCCCACCGACGCCGCAAAGAGGTCGCGGAAGCGGACCTCTCCCCAATCCCCCGCAGAGACGCGGGGCTCCGTCTCCGCGGGAGCTTCGCCGTCGGGAACGACCTGAACGTCTCCCACCGTGTCTCCCCCCACGGCGAGGAGCAGGGTCACCTCGTCGTCGGCGGAGGTCTTCGCAGCCAGCCTCAGGGCGGCGAGACGCCGGCCCTCGGGCAGGAGGCCCGAGAAAAACGGAGGGAGGGCACCAGGCGCGTGGGTGACCACGGGCGAGGGAGTGACGGGCAGAGTAGTGGCCACAGCGTCGCCACCTCCGTCCACATAGTCCCGGTCGTAGGTGAACACGACCGCGTCCGTGCGTCGAAGAAGGCTGCCCGCCCTCGTGCCTGCCTTCAGCACAATGGCTCGTTCGACACGTCGGAGCTCGTCCAGCGGCTTCATGGCTCGCCGGCCTGATTCGTCGGCGTGGCATCGATCCTGCCCCCCGGCTCTCTCGCGACCACGGCGAGGTCGAGGCCGAGCACCGTCAGAACATCGCGGAGCTTGTCCAGCCGAAGACTCGTCTTCCCGTTTTCCACCGTGTGGATGAAGCGCTGGGAGCACCCGGCCAGGTCCGCCAGCTCGGCCTGGCGCAGCCCCAAGGCCTTCCGGCGGTTGCGCACGGTGCTCGCCAGGACGGCCACGGACCTCGCCTCCGTCGGGAGGGATCTTCCATCAACCGGCATCTCGGGTGCTCCGATAGCTACGCATGTGCACGATCGTACATATGCGTACGATGAAGGGAGAGATCCAGACCACGAACCAGTGGAGAAATGCCGCTGGAAGCCGAAACCCATGGCCTGCGGGGGAAACCTTGGTCCCTCCTGGCTCGTAGGGCCCTCAGGCAAGGCTCCAGAAACGAATGGGAGTGCCCCTGATGACCATTCCGCGCCGCATCGCCAAGCTCGTCCTCCCCTGGATCCCGGGCCGGCTCTAGGAGGCGATATGGAGACCCTCCTCCGTGACCTGCGGTTCGGCCTCAAGCTCCTGTGGAAGGAGAAGACCTTCAGCTCCACGGTGCTCCTGACGCTGGCCGTCTGCATCGGGGCCAACATCACCATCTTCAGCGTCATCCACACGGTCCTGCTGGAGCCCCTTCCCTACCAGCATCCGGACCGGCTGGTGACGGTCTTCAACTCCTATCCGGGCGCGGGCGCGGAGCGGGCCACGAGCGGAGGGCCGGACTTCTTCTACCGCCGCGAGGAGATCGCCGCCTTCCAGGAGGTGGCCAGCTACCAGGGGTGGGGGAACACGGTGGGAGAGGCCGGGAGCACGGAGCGGGCTTCCACGATGCGGGTCACCTCAACTTTCTTTCCCCTCCTGAGGGTCGATCCCTTCCTGGGCCGGAACTTCCTGTGGGAGGAGATGGAGACGGGAAATCACCGCAAGGCCATCCTCTCCTATGGTTACTGGCAGGCGAAGTTCGATGGGGACCGGGGGGTCCTGGGTCGAGACCTCAGGGTAGACGGCGAGGCCTTCGAGATCGTGGGCGTCCTGCCCGAGGCCTTCCGCTTGGCCGGGAGCAGCGAGCAGCAGGACTTCTTCATTCCCATCCCTTTCCGACCCGAGGACCGGACGCTGGAGCGCTGGCACAGCAACAACTACCACCAGATGGCCCGCCTGGCCCCGGGGGCGACGCTGGATCAGGCCCAGTCCCAGCTGGACGCTCTGAACGCCCGTCTCATCCCCGAGTGGCCGGTAGCGAACGGGGCTCAGATGCTGGCGGATGTGGGCTTCCACACTCGGGTAGTTCCGGCGAAGGACGACCTTCTGGCCGACATTCGCCCCTCTCTCCTCATGCTCTGGGCCGGGGTGGCGTTCGTCCTCCTCATCGGGTGCGTGAACATCGCCAACCTCATGCTGGCCCGCTCCAACGTGCGCATGCGGGAGCTGGCCACCCGCCTGGCCCTTGGCGCGGACCGCTCCGCGCTGGGGAGGCAGCTACTCACCGAGGCGCTTCTCCTGGGTATCCTGGGTGGTGGGCTGGGACTCCTCCTGGGCTATGGCGGCCTCCAGCTCCTGGGGGGCCTGGGGGTGCACGAGCTGCCCCGGGGAGCGGAGATCTCCCTGGACGGGACGGTCGCCGTCTTCACGCTGGCCCTGGGCCTGGGCGCAGGGCTCTTCTTCGGGGCCATCCCGCTGGTTCACGTCATGCGCTCCAACCTGAATACCGTGTTCCGGGCGGAGAGCCGGAGCGGGACCGCGAGCCGTAGGTCGGTGCTCCTGCGGAGCGCACTGGTCACGGGGCAGGTGGCGGTGGCCTTCGTGCTCCTCATCGGGGCGGGGCTCATGCTCCGGAGCTTCCAGGAGGTCTTGCAACTGGATCCGGGGTTCGAGCCGGACGGCGTCCTCACCGGGAGCGTCTCCCTTCCGGGGTCTCGCTATCCCGACGAGGGAGCGAGAGCCGCCTTCCTGGACGAGCTCCTCCGGCAGGTGCGATCTCTTCCCGGCGTGGAGAGGGCCAGCGTGACCGAGCAGCTCCCCTTCTCCGGCAACTACTCCTCCAGCGTGATCTTTCCCGAGGGCTACATCCCTCCGGCAGGGGAGTCGGTGCTCTCGCCCTTCACCGTGTACGCGGGGGCGGACTACTTCGAGACGATGGGGATCCCCCTCCGGGAGGGGCGGACCTTCGACTCGCGGGACGTGGCCGGCAGCCAGCAGGTGATCATCATCGACGAGTGGCTGGCGAACCGGTACTTCCCCGGAGAAAGTCCCCTGGGCAAGCGCATGCTCTTTGGGACCGTGCCGGGGATGGAGGAGGACGAGGAGCCTTACCTCTACACCATCGTGGGGGTGGCCGGGTCCCACCGCCACAGCAACCTCGTGGAGGACGAGTACGTCGGGGCCTATTACCTGCCATCCGCCCAGCGGACCGGCTCCTTCCAGTTCCTCCTCCTCAAGACCGGGGGAGATCCCGCGGCTCTGGCGGAGCCGGTGAGGAAGGTGTTGAGCCGACTGGATCCGGAGCTCCCCCTCTACGGGGTGCGGACCATGCAGGATCGCATCGACGCGTCCCTCCTGGAGAGGCGCTCTCCCATGCTTCTTCTCATGATCTTCGCCGGCGTGGCCCTCTTCCTGGCGGCGGTGGGGATCTACGGGGCGCTGGCCTACTCCGTCACGCAGCGTACCCGCGAGATGGGAATTCGCATCGCCATCGGAAGTAGCTCAGGTGCCGTATTCGGGTTGGTGCTCAAGGAAGGGCTCAGGGTCGTGGGGGTGGGGCTGGCATTCGGGGGCGCGGGGGCTTTCGTCCTGGTGCGCCTGATCCGGTCCCTCCTCTACGGGATCCAGCCCACCGACCCGGCGGTCATGGGCTCGGTGGCTCTCCTTTTGGCGGCCACCGGCGTGGCAGCGTGTCTCCTGCCGGCCCGGAAGGCTACCCGCATCGATCCGGTGGTGGCGCTGACGGGGGAGTGAGGAGCGCCGCTCAGCGTTCCCCGGGGGGGCTTCGCGCCGGCCCACCGATCACGGTCATCCTGTTCGAAGGAAGCGGGCCGGCGGACCCTCCGGCCCCTCTTCCTCTTGGCCGTTCCCGTGTCCACCCGTTATCATCGCGCCCCGTAGGACAACCGGGGGAGTGAGTCGAGGGAGCTGAAGGAGCCTTGGGGGCGCACTTGAATCCGAACATTCGACAGGCGGGGATGATCTTCGGGGCTCTGGGTGTCGGCCTCATGCTCGTGTTGCACTGGATGGTCTTCTTCTGGGTTCCGACCGAGCGTACCCAGGGTGTGGCGCAACGGATCTTCTACATCCACGTCCCGGCGGCGTGGGTAGCCTTCATGGCTTTTGGGATCGTGGCCATTTGCAGTGTTCTCTTCTTGCGGAGGAAGGACGACCGTTGGGATTCTGCCGCAGCTGCGGCGGCCGAGGGCGGCATGCTCTACACCGCGATCGTACTCCTGACGGGCCCCCTCTGGGGCCGGGTAGCCTGGGGGGTCTGGTGGACCTGGGAGCCCAAGCTCACCCTTACGCTTCTGCTGTGGTTCATCTACTTGGGGTATTTTCTCGTCCGGCGATCAACCGACAACCCCGAGAGGGGGAAGAGGGCCGCTGCGGTCATCGGGATTGCCGGGGCCCTGGACATTCCACTCATCTACTTCAGCGTGGTCTGGTTCCGTTCTCTGCATCCGGGGCCCGTGGTCGTGAGGTCCGGCGGGCCGAGCATCGAGAGCAGGATGTTGGCGACCCTCTTCGTCGGCCTGGCGGCGGCCACCTTCGTCTTCCTCTCCCTCTTCCTCTTCAGGTACCGGCTGGAGAGACTCAGGCAGGCCCTCGCCCGACGGGATGCCTGACACCCGAAGCGTGGCCCACCCCTCTCGTTCGACTCCACGCCGGCCCCGCAAACGTCCGCTGACGCTCACCTCTACTCCACGTCGGCCCCGCAAGCCTCCGCTGACGCTCACCTCTACTCCACGCCGGCCCCGCAAGCCTCCGCTGACGCTCAGTCTACTTGCTCCGTTGGGGTTCGATCTCGCGACCCCTTGCACTCCCAACGCTCAGGATCTTCCGAGACCAGGAGCCGGTGAGGAGCCGCCCGGGAACGAGGCTGGCGGCGCAGCAGGAGACATCGCGGCCAGGGCGGCTTCCACTAGCCGGGGAAGAGCTGCGGCCACAGCGGGGGAGAGACCGGTCCCCGGGGCCGTGGACCCCGGCTGTACACCGAGCAGAAGGATCTCCCCGGGCTCCTCGTCGAGCAGTCGTAGGGCCGAGAGGAGCTCCGCGGCGCCCAGGCCGTGGACTCCGCCGGCGCCCGGGAGGTCGCGGAGCTCATCCCCGGTCACGCGGATCAGCGTGCCCGGCTCGGCCGCAACGTCCACCGCGTCGAGGATGACCAGCCGCCAGGCTCCGGCGACGAAGCCCACCAACTCGGTGCCGAAGGTGCCTCCGTCCACCAGCCTCACTGCGGGGGGGAGCCGCGGGTCCATCTCCAGCGCACGCAGGGCGTGCACACCCACCCCGTCGTCGGACAGGATCAGGTTGCCCATGCCCAGAACGACCGTGTTAGGCCCACTACCCATCACGTCGGCGCCTGGTCACGCCGGCCCGCCCACATCCCTCGTGCCCCTCACGCCGACTCGTCCGCAGAGACGCGCGGGATCTGTCTCGTCTCCGCCTCACACGGATACACGTCTTCGAGCTCGCGACGGGGTACGAATTTGAAGCCGGTGAATATGCTCTCGATCAGGGCGTTCCGCTCCTCCGCCGAGACCAGTACCGCGCTGTAGACATGGTGGATCGTGAAGGCGAAGAAGCCGTACATCACCAGGTAATGCGCCAGACGCAGGTACTGGATGTTGATCAGCATGGGGAGCCAGCCGAACAGGGTCGTCCAGATGGAGTGGTTCAAGATCTGGCCGTACATGGCGAACCCCGTCAGGATCTGCACGAGCATCAGGAAGAACATCCACAGGTAGACGATGGCCGCCAGGGAGTTGTGGCCGATGCGGTACTGGGGTCGCCAGCGGAAGAAGGAATAATACGCGATCATCTCGCCCATGCCCCGCCACTGCCGGCGGTGGATCGGCACGAAGGCCCCCCATCGAGAGCAGTGGTTGCCGCGGAACATCCAGTACATCCGGAACAGGAACGAGGCGGTGAAGACGAAGCCGGTCAGGATGTGAACGAAGCGGATCGTCCCCATGGTAAAAGCGGACTCACCGGTAGCGGTGAAGAATGGCCGATGCAGGTAGAAGCCCGTGAATGCCAGCACCAGAACGCAGAAGAACGTGACCCAGTGCGTCAGGCGCACAGGAAGCTGCCACACATACGCCCGGAGGAGCTCGGACCCCGGCTCCCCCTCCAGCGCGGGCCGGACGACTGTTGGTGATTCCATGGCGACCTCCCGTCAGTAGCCCGTGTCCACGTGCGTCCAGCGCCGGCCGCGGCCGTCGATCACATGCACGGCGCAGGCCAGGCACGGGTCGAAGGAATGGATGGTGCGGAGGATCTCCAGGGGCTGCTCCGGCTCGGCCAGCGGGGTCCCCGGCAGGGCGGCCTCGTAGGGGCCCGGCTGGCCCTTCGCGTCGCGAGGGCCGGCGTTCCACGTCGACGGGGCCACGACCTGGTAGTGCTTGAGCACGCCGTCCTCAATCTCCACCCAGTGTCCCAGAGAGCCCCGGGGCGCCTCGTGGGGACCGAATCCCTGGGCGGAGCTGGGCCAGGTGTCCGGGTCCCAAAGGGTACCGTTGTGGATCTCGAGGTTCCCGCTCTGGAGGTTGTCGGCGAGTTGGTCGAGCCAAGTGCTCATGTGATCGACGAAGAGCTTGGTCTCCAGTCCTCGGGCCGCAATCCGCCCCAACGTGGAAAAGAGTGCGCTTGGCTGGAGGTTGAGTTGAGCCAGCGTGGAGTCCACCAGCGCCTTCGCGTCCTGGTTTCCCGATGCGTAGGCCACGAGCATGCGAGCCAAGGGGCCGACCTCCATGACCTTGTCGTCGTATCGGGGAGCCTTCAGCCAGGAGTACTTGTCGTCCACGACGAGCTGCTCGTAGGGCGGCGTCGGACCCGTGTAATGGGGGTGGGTCTCACCCTGGTTCGGGGCCAGTCCATTCTCGTCGCCCCCTTCGTACGTGTACCAGGCGCGGGTCACGTACTCCGTGACATGGTCGGGAGAGAACGGGTGGACGGTGGTCAGGTCACGGTCGAGGATGATACCCCGGGGGACGAAGTAACGGGCGGGATCGTGGATGCTCCCCTCCGGGTAGCCCCCGTAGGCCAGAAAGTTGCCCACGCCCTCTCCGAGGGTCGTCCACTCGGGGTAGAAGCCGGCGACGGCGAGGAGGTCCGGCAGGTAGACCTGGTCCACGAAGGTCCTGGCCCCGTCGATCCGCTCGCGCAGGAAATCGATCCGCTCGGGGTTGATCACCGCCTCCGGGGAGTTGGGGTCCATGGCGGTGGACATTCCGCCCACCAGGAAGCTCTGGGGGTGGGGGTTCTTCCCTCCCAGCACGGCGTGGAGGCGGATGAAGTCCCGCTGGAACTCGAGAGCATCGAGGTAATGAGACACCGCGAGCAGATTCACCTCCGGGGGGAGCCTGTAGGATGGGTGTCCCCAGTACCCCTTGGTGAAGACGCTGAGCTGTCCGCTGTCCACCAATGACTTGACCTTGTTCTGGACCGCCCGAAAGTGGCCGGTGCCGGACTTCTCCCAGTCGGACAGCGACGCGGCGAGCCTCGCCGTCGCGGCGGGATCAGCCCTGAGCGCGCCCGTCACGTCCACCCAGTCCAGAGCCGTCAACTGGTAGAAGTGGACGACGTGGTCCTGGATCAGCTGCCCGCCCGCGATGAGGTTGCGCACGAGACGCGCGTTCTCCGGGACCTCGATCTTCAGAGCATCCTCCACGGCCCGGACCGATGCCAGGGCATGGACCATCGTGCACACGGAGCAGATCCGCTGGGTCCAGTACCAGGCCTCGCGAGGGTCCCGGCCCTGGACGATGAGCTCAATGCCCCGAAACATGGTCCCGGCGCTCCACGCCGCCGATATCCGGCCCCCATCGGCCTGGGCCTCGATACGCAGGTGCCCCTCAATCCTCGTGACTGGGTCCACCACGATCCGTGGCATGGGGCTCCTCCTTCTTCAGCTGGTCAGGTGACGTGATGGTGGGACCCGTGGATCGATCCTCGCCTCGGAGCCGGCTTCGGACGGCTCCAGCGACCGCGTGGACTGCGGTTGCCCCTGCGACGCCCGCGACGAACCAGCCGCCGACCTCCCCGGCGGTCACGTCGGCACCAAAGCCTGGAACCGTGGGCAGACGCCGGTAGAAGGGCGACATGGTGTCCCAGAAGCGGTGAGACGCGCAGGCGAAGCAGTTGTGCCCCGCCTTGACGGGCCAACTGGTCTGGTCGTTCCAGCGCACCGTTGGGCAGTTGTAGGTCGCCTGCGGGCCCTTGCATCCCATCTTGTAGAGGCAGTACCCGCGGCGGTGGCCCTCATCTCCCCAGGCCTCGACGAACTCGCCGGCGTCGTAGTGGGCTCGCCGCTCACACTGGTCGTGGACGATGCTACCGTAGGCGAAGAGCGGCCGATTGTACCCATCCAGGGCGGGCATCTTTTTGTAGGTGATCCAGTGCACCAGGAGAGCGGTGGTGTCGGCAGCGTTGTGTGGGCAGCCGCCGAGGTTCACGACGTCCAGGTGGGGCAGGGCCTCCTTGAGGCCCGTGGCGTGGGTCGGGTTGGGAGCAGCGGTGACCAGCCCGCCGTCCCACGCGCAGGCACCGATGGCGATGACCGCCGCCGCACCCTCACAGACCTGTCGAGCGATGGCCATGGCGGAGCGCCCCCCGATGGTGCAGAAGCCCGAGCCTTCCGGGGGGATCGAGCCCTCGACCACCACGAGGTACTCCCCTGCGTTGTTCTTCACCGCCTCGTCCAGGGCCTGCTCGGCGTTCGCCCCGGCGGCGGCCATGATGGTCTCGTGGTATTCCCAGGAGAACTTGTCGAGCACGAGCTCGGCGATGGTTGGATGGCTGGCCCGAAGCATGGACTCGGTGTTGCCCGCACAGTCCTGAAACTCGAGCCACACGAGCACCGGCCGCCGCGTCTGCTGCAGCGCGTTGGCCATCTCGCCGGCGCTCTCCGCCGGGAGCCCCAACAACGCCGCCACGGCCGCGCAGAACTTGAGGAACTCCCGGCGGGAATACCCGCTCCGTTCCAGAGCTTCGAGGAGACTCTCTTCCAGCACTCGCATGGCGCACCCTCCTGAACCGTCCAAAGGTGAAGGGGCACGAGAAGAGCCGTGGTCGGCTTCTCCGCAGCCGATCTGCCCGCCGTTTGGCTCACGGTCCAACTCGTGAATCTCAGCGAAATCGCCTCGTGCGCGCCGTCGTCATGACGCGTAGCGAAGCGCTGTGCCCCATCTATCGGTCAGTGGGTCTTCGGCGCTGCGCCGAAGAAAGAGCATCCCTACAGCGACAACCACCCGAGTTCCCAAGAGGGTCCCCGACGGAGTTCG
Organism: uncultured Gemmatimonadales bacterium; assembly: GCA_963751255.1. Classification (GTDB taxonomy): domain Bacteria; phylum Gemmatimonadota; class Gemmatimonadetes; order Longimicrobiales; family Gaopeijiaceae; genus CAVVTW01. The sequence continues at coordinate 41,773 of CAVVTW010000029.1, forward strand.
ACCCCCGTCAACAGATCCGGGGAAGCTGATCTCCCGGCAGCATGTCCACCACTCGGGTCCCGCCCAGCCCTGTCTTCAGCACCACCATCCCCACGTGGTCGGGCACGACGCGCCCCACCACCGCTGCGGCGATCCCCTCGGTAAAGCCTCGAAGCACCTCCAGCGCCCGAGGTGCCGCCGCGGCTTCCACGAAGGCTACCAGCACGCCTTCATTCGCCACGTACAAGGGATCCAGGCCCAGCAGTTCACACGCAGCCTGAACTGGGGCGGGCACGAGGAGCACGCCGTCGTCGAGCTCCACGCCGACTCCGGATGCGCCCGCGATCTCGTTGAGGGCGCTGGCCAGGCCACCGCGAGTGGCATCCCGGAGCGCGTGGACTGCTGGTCCGACCTCGGTGCGCAGACCCTCCACCAATGGAGAGAGGTTGGCCGTGTCGCTGATGATCTCGCTCTCGAACGAGAACCCTTCGCGCACCGCCATGACCGCCATGCCGTGTCGACCCAGGGGCCCGCTCACCAACACGGCGTCCCCCGGGAGGGCGCCGGTGGGTCCAGGACGGAAACCGTCGTGGAGCGTCCCCACTCCGGTGGTGTTCACGAACATGCCGTCGGCTTTGCCCCGGTCCACAACCTTCGTGTCCCCGGTGACCACGACGACCCCCGCCGCCGCCGCGGCAACGCCATGGCGTCCAGGATCCGGTCCATGACGTCGAAGGGAAGGCCCTCCTCGAGGACGAATCCCGCGGCCAGGTACCGGGGCGTCGCGCCCATCATGGCCAGGTCGTTTACGGTCCCATGGACGGCGAGATGGCCGATATTGCCGCCCGGAAACTCCAGCGGACTCACGACGAACGTGTCGGTGGACAGGACGATCTCGCCACCCTCCACAGGCACCACGGCGCCGTCCCCCAGCCGGTCGAGGTGCGCGTTGCCGAAGCGGGGCAGGAAGTGCTCGCGCAAGAGCTGCGCACTCATCTTGCCCCCGGACCCGTGCCCGAGCTGGACCCGGTCGTGGTCCCCCCGTGGAAGCGGGCAGACGGGGCCGGACGCCAGCGACGCCATGTCAGTCCTCCTGCCGCCGGGCGCCGGAAGCGGCCGAAGTTGTAGTAGGCGGCGCACGCACCCTCGGACGAGACCATGGGTGCGCCCAGAGGGGATTCCGGCGTGCACACGGTCCCGAAGGCGGGGCACTCGAAGGGCTTGATCCGCCCGCGGAGCACGTCGCCGGCCCGGCACTCGGCGGGCTCGTCGGCGCGGATGGATTCCAGGGCGAACTTCCGCTCGGCGTCGAAGGCCGCGAACTCGGTCTCGGAGGCCCAAGCCGCTGCCGGGGATAACGCCGATCCCCCGCCACCCCGGTCCACCACCTGGAAGACGCGGCTCCATCGACTCCTGGGCCGGCCGGTTTCCCTCCCGCCGCACCGAGCGGACGTACTGGTTCTCGACCTCGTGGCGGCCCTGCTTCGAGCTGGCGCACCGCACATCCAGATGCCCTCGAGGATGTCCAGCGGCTCGAAACCGGTCACCACGATGGGACGCGTAGCGGCGGGCCAGCGGCTCGTACTCCTTCCAGCCCATGACCGTGCAGACGTGGCCGGCCGCCAGGAAGCCCTGCACCCGGTTGTCGGGCGCGTCCAGGATGGCCACCATCGCCGGCGGCACCGTCACGTGGGAGACCAGGACGCTGAAGTTCCGCACGCCCTGCTCCTTCGCCCGCCACACGGCCATGGCGTTGGCCGGCGCGGTGGTCTCGAAGCCGACGGCGAAGAAGACCACCTCCTTGTCGGGGTTGCTGCGGGCCAGCTCCACGGCGTCAAGCGGGGAGTAGACGATGCGGACGTCCCCGCCCTTGGCCTTGACCTGGAAGAGGTCGCATTCGCTTCCGGGTACGCGGAGCATGTCGCCGAACGAGGTGAAGACGACGTCCGGGCGGGCCGCCAGATGCAGCGCGCGATCGATCTGCTCCAGGGGCGTCACGCACACGGGGCAGCCGGGGCCGTGGATCATCTCCACGGCGTCGGACAGAACTTCATTGATCCCCTGCTTGACG
>CAVVTW010000030.1:0-69287 GCA_963751255.1 uncultured Gemmatimonadales bacterium
AAAAGAAGCTCCGGCGTGGCACACCATTGCCGGAGCTTCTTGTTCCGCTGGCGGGACTTGGTTCGTTCTTGGACCCGCTCACGTGCGAGCGGTCGAACACCGGATCCCTTACCCTTCACCGCGCGGTCGGCGGTTCAGGCGCCCCTCAGCTGCTGGGGCTCTGACGGAGACCAGCGACCTCTCCGTCGTCCAGCCCGGCTCCAAGACCTGACTGGCCACCATCGCAGCGGCGTCCCGCTCGGTGGCTCACATTCCTGATCTGATAGAGGATGACCATCGCCATCGATTCAACAGGCCGCATCAGGAATGCATCGCGATAATTCACCCCGAGGACCCTTCCCGTCAAGGGTCTTCTGGCCCCACCGGGGGCAAAAGTCGAGTTATGGCCTAAGCCCATGTGAAGCCTTGGGCTTCGAGCATTTCGACCGATTCGTACGCCATCGAGCGAGCCAGGCTCGTAAACAGATTGATTCAATCCGGGGTCCCCCGGATCCAAGCCGGGTCGGGAGGATGGATTCAGGAAAACCCCGACTCATCCTCTCACCGGCCAATCTCTCGGATAGGAAGAGAGGTTTGTTGTCTAGACAACAATCGGATCTCGGGCAAACACAATGGAGAAGCCATCCACCACCGCCTCCACCACCTCGTCCACCGAGACGGGACGACCCAGGATCCGGCTCATGGACGTGACTTGACGTCCGCTAATGCCGCAGGGGACGATGGTGTCGAAGTAGGAGAGCTCGGGGTCCACGTTCAAGGCGAAGCCGTGAGAGGTGATCCACCCGGACGAGACGCGGACCCCGATGGCCGCCACCTTCCCGTCCCCGGCCCAGACCCCGGTGAGACCCGGCTCCCGCCGGGCCGGGATTCCGAAGACCTCGAGGGCCAGGAGAATCACCTCCTCCAGATCCCGAAGGTACCGGTGGAGGTCCTTCCGGTCGGGTGCCAGGCTCAGGATCGGATAGCCCACCAGCTGGCCGGGGCCGTGGTACGTAACGTCACCTCCCACGTCCGACCTGGAAGAGGGAGATCCCCCGCTCCCTCATCTCCTCGGGAGGCAGGAGCGATGTTCCGAGCGGAACGACGTTCCCATGGTGACAACGTGGGGATGTTCGAGAAGGAGGAGCTGGTCGGGAATCTTCCCCCCCTTGCGTTGCAGGACCAGATCCTCCTGGAGAGACAGAGCCTTCTGGAATGGCACTCGTCCCAGGCGGCGTACCACGAGGCTCGGGGGGTCCCCGTCTTCAGGCATCCTCCGGGAAGCTCTCCATGAGATCCTTGAGACGGGCCAGGAAGCGGGCCGCATCGGCTCCGTCCACGATGCGGTGGTCGTATCCCAGGGAGAAGAGGGACCGCTTCCGGATGGCCATGGAGTCGGCTCCGGAGAGTGGGTCCTCCACCACCACGACGCGCTTCTCGATGGCACCCGGTCCCAAGGATCGCAGAGGTCCCCTTGGGGATGATGGGCATCCCCACCAGGGTACCGAGGACCCCGGGGTTGGTGATGGAGAAGGTGGCGCCCTGGATCTCCTCCGGATTCAGCCTCCGGCTCCGGGCTCTCTCCGCCAGGTCCACGATCCGCTTGGCGATTCCCACCAGGCTCGAGCTCGTCAGCATCCCGGATTACCGGGACGATGAGACCCGGGTCCAGATCCACCGCGACCCGACATTCACGTTCCCCCGGTAGATCAGGTTGTTCCCGGAGATGGTCCCGTTGACCATGGGAAACTCCCGCAGAAGCCGGGAACAGGCCCAGACCACGAAGGCGGTGAAGGAGACATTGGCTCCCTGCTCCGCCCACCGGGTCTTGTTGGACCCCGCGAATCAGGTCCACCCGGGTGAAGTCGATCTCGATGAAGGAGTGGACGTGGGGGGATATCCGCTTGGCCAGGACCATGTGCTCGGCGGTGAGGCGGCGGATCTTGTCCATGGGCTCCACCCGGTCCTGGGGCCGGACGGGGAACTCAGGGTGCCTGACCTGGCTGTAGAAGGTATTCCAGAGGTCGGAGGGAGGTTGCTGGACCGGGGGCGCTTCCGGAGCCACCGGGGATGCCACGGCGGGGGGGCGCTCCTCTCGGGTAACGGCCTGGGGCCCCGCCGCGGGCGACACCGGCGGGGGCGTCCCGGGGGCGGGGGCCCCTGCGGGGGGCTGGGTTCCGGACGTTTCTGCCGCAGGCGCTTCCGGCACCGCTTCTTCTCCGCCCTCCTCCCGCGTCTCCAGGTATCCCAGGATGTCCTGCTTGGTCACACGCCCGGCGTGCCCCGTTCCCTGGACCGCAGCCAGGTCGACGCCGCGCTCCTGGGCGATCCGCCGAACCACAGGAGTCGACCGGGTCCGCAGGCGGTCCTCCTCGGAGAGCTGGTCCCCAGCCTCCCGAGCGGCAGCATCCCCCCTCCCTGGCTCTCGGGTCCCGACGGGAGCGGGGGAGTCCATGGCAGGCTCCTCCGAAACAGGAGCCACAGGAGCTGTCTGCTCCGTCACGGAGGCCGGTCCCACCGACGACTCGGGGGCCGGGGCGAGCTCCCCCGGCTCAACCGAGGGGGCGGGCGGCCGCTCCTTCTCTTCGGAAGGGGGAGGTGCGGCTGCCGGCTCCGCAGGGGCCGATGCGTCCGGGGCGACCTCCGTATCGAGGTAGGCCACCACGGTGCCGACTTCCACGGTCTGGCCCTCCTCCACCAGGATCTCCACGAGCGTCCCCTGGGAAGGGGATGGGATCTCGGCATCCACCTTGTCCGTGGAGATCTCGAGAATCGGTTCGTCCCGCTGCACGGCCTCCCCGACCCTCTTCAGCCACTTCGAAACCGTACCCTCCGCGATGGATTCGCCCATTTGGGGCATCGGCACTTCGATCCGCGCCACGCTCGTCTCCCGGGTTTGGGTCTCACCGATGGTCAGATCTTCATTGGGCCCTGAAGCCCGGTCTCCGCAAGGGGGAGCGGCGCCTCGCCGCTCCGCCGGAGCCACCGCGGCTCAAGCTCGCGGAGCCGCATCGGGCCGATCTTGGAACTGGAGGCCGCCGGCACGCCACGAGTGCGATCCGGCCTGGCCTGCTGCCTTCAACCCCGGGACTCCTTCGAGGATCCCGGGCTCGGCGCGGCCTTCGCGGAAGAGGGGGCGGAACGGTCGACTCCGGACCCTTGGAGGGTCCGAGCCCGCCCCGGTGGAGGTCCTGGCCGGCCTAGAGGCCGCCGCCCCCTCCTCCGAGCTGGCCCCCGGGAGTACCCGTAGCAGGCGGAAGCTCACCCGGCAAACCACCGCTTCCCCCACCACCGGAAGCAGTGTCCGACAACCCCGGAAGGATGGGTGCCGGAGCCGGCGCGGTCTGCTGCAGGTCCTGCAGGAGAATGGATTGAGGCTGCACGGATCTGGACGACATGATGGAGAGCACCAGGGCCAATCCCATGAAGAGCCCACCCGCCGTCCACGTGGCCCGGGTCAAGACCGTCGTGGCTTGTCGCCCGGCCAGAATGCCCTCCGTGGCGGACACACCGCCCCCCATTGCGGCGAGGCCGCCGCCCTTGCCGGATTGAAGCAGGATCACGACGCCGAGAAACAACCCGTCGAGCACAAGTAGAGCAAGAAGAAACCCGTACATGACCTCAGTCCATTTGGAGTCCTGTGTAGCATGTAAACATCTCCGGGGCCTGGGCCCCTGTCAACGGGATCGGGCTGCTCTGGCGCCAGCCTCCGCTATGGCGGAGAAGGACCCCGGTTCCAGGCTTGCCCCTCCCACGAGCACCCCGTCCACGTCGGACGCCCCCAGCAGATCCTCGGCATTGCCGGGCTTGACACTCCCCCCGTACAGGATGGGCACCCCCTCGGCCCTTTCCGCCTCCATTCTCTGGCGCAGCCGACGGCGGAGGATCCCATGGGCTTCCGCGGCGTCCCCGGGGGTGGCTGTCTCTCCCGTACCGATCGCCCACACCGGCTCGTACGCCAGGAGGAAGGCGGCGTCGGAGCGCTCTGCCAGCGCCGGGAGGAAGGCGTCGAGCTGCCCGAGGATCACCTCCTCCACACGTTCGGCCCGGCGTTCGGAGAGGGTCTCCCCGACGCACACGACGGGCACGAGCCCCCACTCCAAAGCGGCAGCCACCTTGCGGGCGACTTCCTCGTCGGTCTCACCGAACACATGACGCCGCTCGGAATGCCCCACGAGAGCGTGGGTGGCTCCCGCAACGCGGGCCATGGAGGCCGAGACCTCACCCGTGAAAGCGCCCCTGGTCTCCCAGTGGATGTTCTGCACTCCCAGGAGGACCGGAGGGTGGTCGGGCCGTGCTTCCAGCGCGGCAGCCAAGGAAACGAGAGGAGGGAAGATGAGGAGGGTGGGGCCATCTTCCTTCGGAAGGGAAGGCTCGAATCCGCGGAAGTACTCCCGCGTCTCGACCGGATCCAGGTTCATCTTCCAGTTTCCGGCAATTACGGGCCGGTCTTTCATCTCGCGTCCTCCTCCTCGTCCAGGACCGCCACACCCGGGAGAACCGCCCCCGAGAGAAACTCCAGAGACGCTCCCCCCCCCGTGGAAACGTGGCTGAGCCGGTCCACCACCCCGGCTTTCTGTGCAGCCGCCGCGGAATCCCCCCCACCGACGATGGTTACGCCCCCCTCCTCCGTTACCCCGGCCACTGCCTCGGCGATGGCGAGAGTGCCGGCGGCGAAGGGGGCAACTTCGAACACCCCCATGGGGCCGTTCCAAACCACCGTCTTCGCCCCTCCCAGGGCGCCCTTGAAGAGGTCGACGCTACCCATCCCGATATCTCCGATCCGGTCCCCCGGTCGGACCTCGGTGCGATCCACTTCCCGAGTGGCGGCGTGCTCGGTGATCTCCGACCCGACCACACAATCCACCGGGAGCAGGATCTTCTCTCCCCCCTCCTCCAGCGTCGCCCGAGCCATCTCCACCCGGTCCTCCTCGACGAGAGAATCCCCGGTCTCCAGGCCCATGGCTCGAAAGAAGGTATTCGCCATGGCCCCACCCACCAGGAGCCGGTCCACCCTGGGAAGGAGAGAACGAATGACGTCGATCTTCCCGGAGATCTTGGCGCCTCCCAACACCGCGACGAAGGGGCGCTCCGGCTCGGAGAGGGCCAGCCCCAGATAGCTGATCTCTTTCTCCATGAGGAAGCCCGCCACCGCCGGTCCCCCCTTGTCCCGGATCGCCCGGGCGGCTCCAACGGTGGAGGCGTGGGCCCGGTGGGCACTGCCAAACGCATCCCCGACGTAGATTTCCCCGAAGGCGGCCAGGGCACGGGATAGGTCCGGGTCGTTCTTGGTCTCCCCGGGATCGAAGCGGGTGTTCTCCAGGAGGAGCAACTCCCCAGCGGACAACCCCTCCACCGCCCCCTCCGCTTCCGGACCCACCAGCTCGGAGCAGAAGTGCACCGGGAACGCCGTCCGTTGACCGAGGTGCTCGGCCACGGGCCGCAGGCTGAAGGCGGGATCCCGGACCCCCTTCGGGCGGCCCAGGTGGGAAAGGGCGATAACGCGCCCGCCCCGCTCGAGCAGATAGGAGAGCGAAGGTAGGGAAGCGCGGATGCGCGTGTCGTCGGACACGGCTCCATCCGGCCCCAGAGGCACATTGAAGTCCACCCGGATCAGAATCCGGGCACCGTGGATGCGCTCGTCAGCCAGACTCCTCACGGTCCTCGTATGCATGGCAGGGGTTCTCCGGTTCGTGGTCACACGGCCGAGCGGATGGACCGATGAGAACACCCCCGGGCTCTCGGTGCGAACCCGGGGGTGGGAAGTGCGCCGCGCGCCGGGAACGGTCAATAGCCCCCGACGCCCTCCGATCCCACCGGATCGAGGCCCATGATACCCGATCCCGAGCCCGGGACAAAGTGGATCTGGAATTCCACCCAGGTCCCCACCGGGGATCCATTCCTCGTCGCCGGGTTGAAGCGGAGCTCCCGAGCCGCCCGCATCGCCGCGTAATTGAGACTCCTGTACCCTGACCCCTCACGCATCTGGATGTTCTCGGGAACGCCGAGACTGTCCACCCAGAACATGAGCTTCACCGATCCTCCCACCCCCGCCCGTTGGAGCGCCAGAGGATAGTAGGTCGCGATGAGAGCCTCGGCTTCCCGCCGGAAGCGAACTTCCGGGAAGGTGATCGTCACCTCCGGTGCCACGAGGTTCCCGGGATCGGAGTGATCCACCTCCTCGGGAGGCACAGAGGACGGTGCCGTCTCCTCGGCGGCGGGCTCCACCGTGGTCGCGGGGGACTCCACCACGGCTGGGACCACGGGGCGCCGTGCACCGTCCGGCTCCACCGGAGCAAGGGACGGTGCGATCTTCTGCACGACTGTCGTAACCACCTGCACCACGGCGGCTCGAGCGGGGGGCACACTCAAGGTGATCATGAGGGCTGCCACCGAGGCCGCAAGGAGAACCCGCGGCCAGGGCCGCCGGGCCCCAGGAACGGTCCGGGGACCCATCCTCCAAGCTCGGAGCAGCTCACCCTCCAGCTCCGGAGCGAAGGAAGGCCTCTCCTCGATGCGGATGGCCGACAGCTCCTTGTCCAGCGCCTGGAGCTCCGGGGGGATCGACTCCCGTATGTCCCTATCTCCGCTATCGTAAGGTCTACTCATCTATCCAAGTTCCTCAAGAATTCCGCTGTCTTTCCACGGCTGCCTTCAGCCGGGCCAGGGCCCTGTGGATCCGAACCGCTACAGCGTTCCCCGAGATCTGCAAGGCCTCCGCGATCTCCTGGTTCGACAGTCCAGCGCCGTACCGGAGGGAGAGGATCTCCTGGTCCGCCGCCCGGAGCTCCCGGTTGGCGTTGAGGAGGGCCTCGATGCGTTCCTCCCGCATCACCCGCTCCTCCTGGTCGGGAACGTCCGCTACCAGATCCGGGACCCGATCCAGGGAGACGTGGAGGGACGTGCGTCTCTTGAGGGAGCGAAGGTGATCCGTCACGGCATTCCGGGCGATTCTCAGGAGCCAGGTCCGGGGTGCCGCCCTGCTTGGATCGTACCGGTCCAGGGCACGCAGGGCCTTCATGAACACGTCGGAGGTGACGTCTTCCGCAGCCTCTCGCGTGGCGAGGCGAAACCGCACATACCGATAGACCGCCGATCGGTGCTCCCTGAACCACAGCGTGAAGTCAGGGGGCAGGTCTCGGTCGGACCGGGTGAGCGCCGGTGAGCCGGGGTTCTGGATCACTCTCTCCCTGGTTGCCATCACCGTATCATACGGATTGGCCGCGAGGGCCTTACATCACGGGCGACCCGTTCACAGCCGGGCCCCCACGAATGCCACCAGATCCGCGACGCGGACCGAGTAGCCCCACTCATTGTCGTACCAGGCAAGAACCTTCACCAGATTCCCCCCCATGACAGCGGTGCTGGGGGCATCCACGATGGAGCTGGCCGAGTGTCCCGTGAGGTCCACGGAGACCAGGGGTTCGTCGCTCACCTGGAGGATGCCCTTCAATCCTCCCTCGGCGGCTCGGCGCATGGCGTCGTTCACCGCCTCGGCGGTCGTCTCCTGCTCAGTCTCCACCGTGAGGTCGACGAGGGACACGTCCGGTGTGGGCACCCGGATGGCCATCCCGTCGATCTTCCCCGTCACTTCGGGAATCACGAGGGCCGTGGCCCTGGCGGCGCCCGTGGTCGTGGGAATCATGGACATGGCCCCGGCACTCGCCCTGCGAAGGTCCTTGTGGGGCATGTCCAGCATGACCTGGTCGTTGGTGTAGGAATGGATGGTGGTCATGAGGCCCCTTCGGATGCCGAACGCATCCAGAAGGACCTTCACCACGGGGGCCAGGCAGTTCGTGGTGCAGGACGCATTGGAGATGATGTGGTGGCCGGCCGGGTCGTACTTGTCCTCGTTCACGCCCAGGACGACGGTGATGTCCTCCTTCTTGGCGGGGGCCGTGATGACGACCTTCCGGGCTCCTGCCTGGAGGTGCTTCCCGGCCCCGTCCCTGTCCCTGAACTTGCCCGTGGCCTCTACTACGATGTCCACCCCCATGTCCTTCCAGGGTAGATTCGCCGGATCCCGCTCGCTGAGGACCCGGATCGCGTCGCCGTCCACCACCAGACCCGAGTCGGATGCCTCCACGGTGCCCGGATAGGCGCGGTGGACGGAATCGTATTTGAGGAGATGGGCGAGCGTCTTGTTGTCCGTGAGGTCATTGACCGCCACGAAATCGAGGTCCGTGCGACCGGTCTGCTTGGCTGCGCGAAGGACTAGGCGCCCGATGCGCCCGAATCCGTTGATGGCGACTCGCAAGGCCATGGAAGAGTCTCCTCCGATTCTGTTCGTGATTGAGATTGGATGATGTCAGAGCCTGGGGACACGTCCGCTACCGTCACCGTATGGGAGTGCCCGAGCGAAGGTCAACAGGTGCACGGCCTCCGCGCCGGCCTCCCCGAGGGTCTTCGCCGCGGAGACGGCTGTAGCACCGGTCGTCAGCACGTCGTCTATGAGAATAACCTTCCTTCCGGGAATCCGGGAGCGCATGGGCGGACGTGCCGCGAAGGACCCCTGGACGTTGGCACGTCGCTCCGAGGGAGCCAGATGAACCTGGGTCCCGCCCCCACGACGTTCCAGGGCGTCGAGGAGGAGAAGGCCTCGATCCCGCGCCACCACCCGGGCAAGGATCCAGGCCTGGTTGTACCCTCTGCGGCGCTGGCGCGCCGGGGTCGTGGGGACCGGCACGACGACCGAGCCAATCCACCCGTGAGGCATGAGGGCCGTCATCCTCCCGGCCATGATCTCCCCCAGCGACGCCCACCCCCCGTACTTGAGTGCGTGTACGAGTGCGTCGGCAGGAGGTTCCATCACCACCGCAGACCGGGCTGACTCCAGGACGGCCGGCCAGGCCTCGCACTCCAGACAGATCTCCCCCGCCACCTGGCCCGTGCCAAGGGGAAAGTGGCAGCGTGGGCAACGGGGGGAAGGTGGCGGTCGAAGCAGGGATCGGCATCGCCCACACACCAGGCCCTGCGTCTCCTCCGGCGGAATCCGGTCTCCGCACCCCAGGCAGCTGCGGGGCAGAAGGAGATCGAGGAGGGAGGCGGCGAGGGGAAGGAGCCTCAACGCTTCAAGTGCCGATGAAGGGATTCTCTCATGACCTCGATGGAGGGCTTCCGACCCCACCACCGCTCGAAGGAAACCGCCCCTTGCTGAACGAGCATCTCCGATCCGTCCCACGCCCGGATTCCGAGCTCCTGGGCAGCGGATACGAAGGGAGTCGCCCGGGGGCCATAGACCATGTCCAGGACGGCGCCCGCCCTCTGGAGGGAACGAAGGTCCATGGGAAGGGGGTCGTCGGGGGCGAGCCCCAGTCGCGTGGTGTTGACCACCAGGTCGTAGGACTCGCCCACCATCTGGGCAGGCGTGTCCAGGACCCTCACCCTGGCCCCGCCGATCCGTCGGGCCACGGCCCGGGCTCGATCCCGGGTCCGGTTCCGAAGATGGACTTCCTCGATCCCTCCGTCCATGAGTGCCACCAGACACGCCCGAGCAGCTCCCCCAGCCCCGAGAACCAGGGCCCTCCGACCCTCCGGAGGCCCGCCCAGGAGGACTTCCAGGGTGCGGGAGAAGCCCTCCACGTCGGTATTGTCGCCGTGGATCAGGCCGTCCTCGTGCCAGAAGGTGTTGCATGCTCCGGTGCGCGTCACCGCCGGGGAACGCACGTCCACGACGGTGGCGGCCTTCTCCTTGTGGGGAAGGGTGATGTTGCCGCCCCCTCCCGCCCCGGCCAGCCCGCGCATGAATCCGACCATCTCCTCCGCCCCGGACCTCAGGGCCACGTAAACGCCGTCCAGACCCATCTCACGCATGGCGGCATTCTGGATCACGGGGGAGGATGAGTGGGATACGGGGTCTCCCAGGAGTGCGAAGACCCGGGTCGCGGAGGTCACGTCGGGGATCACTCTTCTGCCTCCTTCGCCAGGACTCTGAGAGCCGCAACCACGTACTGCCCCAACATTCGAAGCGTGCGCTCGTAGGCCTCATCGTCCCCTCCGAAGGGATCCGGCACGTCGAGCGCTGAGTCCCATGTCCCGGGTCCCTCCCCCTCCCGAGCGAAGGCGCCGAGGAGAGCGCTCTTCCCCTCCCCTCCCAACTCCAGGACCCTCCGGAGGTGCATCGGGCTCATGGTCAGGACCAGGTCGGCCCAGGTCACGAGCTCCTGGTCCAGGGGCGTGGAGCGGTGGCCCTCGAGGTCGAGGCCGTGGCGTCGGGCCACTCTCTTGGCACCGTCGGAGGCCGGCTCCCCGGGGACGGCATTCGTTCCAGCCGATCGAATTTCCAGGCCGTCCAGACCCTGGTCCCCAGCCGCGTGGCGGGCGAGCGCCTCGGCCAAAGGGCTTCGGCAGGTATTGCCACTGCAGACGAAGAGAATCTTCACGGGCATCTCCATCCTCGAAGGATCAGTTCACGCCACAGATTCCCGGAACCACCTGGCGGAGCCGGTCCACCGGCACCGCTCCCGTACGTCGGACTATCGGCGCCGGTCCAGTGCAGTCGAGAATCGTGGAGGGACGGGAAGGCTCCAGCCTTCCCCCGTCCAGCACCCAGAGGTCGTCGCCCACTCCCAGAGCGGACGCCGCCTCGAGCGCCTCCGAAGCGGAGAGGGCCGGGGCCCCGCCGGGTGCATTGGCACTGGTGGACACGAGAGGCCCGGCGAAAACCCCCATGAGATCCCTGACCACGGGGTGGGGACTGACCCGGACCGCGACTCCACCCTCCGGGCTCCGCACCCCGGTGGGGAAGCGCCCACGGACATCCTCGAGGATCAGCGTCAGGGCCCCGGGCCAGAAGGCACCGGCCAGCCTCCGTGCGTCCGGAGGCCAACGGAGATCGGATACCGCCTCCGCGGAAGGGACCAACAAGAGAAACGGCTGGTCCGGGCCTCTCTGTTTCAGCCTCATGAGCGTCCTGAGCGGGTCCCCTTCCGGGAGGCAGCTGAAGCCGTACACCGTTTCCGTGGGCATGGCGAGGAGACCGCCCCCCCTCAGATGCCCGGAAGCCCTGGAGAGGAGCTCGGGATCGAAGGGTCGAACCCCCACTGGAAGAACCTGGGGCATCATCTCCCGCCCCACTCAAGGTAGAGCTCTGCGAGAGCCACGTCCTCGGGGCGGGTCACCTTCAGATTGAAGGGACTCCCGGGCACCATGATCACTTCTCCACCCACCCGCTCCACGAGGGCGGCGTCATCGGTGTCCGTCACTCCTGCGGCCGCGGCTCGCTCGTAGGCCTTCACGATCAGCCCTCGTGGAAACACCTGGGGCGTCTGCGCGTGCCAAATCCGGTCCCTGGGCAGGGTCGCCACCACCCGCGTAGCCGAGTCGGTTTCCTTGAGCGTGTCCACGGCGGGCCAACCCGCCACGGCCCCTTGACGCGGGGACACCGCCGCCAGGCAGCGGTCGAGGATCGCCCTGGTGACCAGGGGACGGGCCGCATCGTGAACGGCCACCAGGTCCACGGAGGCCGGAAGCGCGTTCACCGCGGCGCGCACCGAGTCCCCACGGGTGTCTCCACCAGCGACAAGACCGACGCGAGGGGCCAGTTCCAGGAGCCAGGCGGGGGGCGAGGCGATATCCTGCTCGCCCAGGGCCACGACGAGGGAAACGACCTGCGGATGCTCGAGAAAGGGGCGCAGAGCGTGGAGCAGGACGGGCACTCCACCGAGCTCCAGAAAAGGCTTGCGGACCCCACCCATCCGGACTCCCTTCCCAGCCGCCGGCACCGCCACGCCCACTGTTCTTGCGTCCCCAGGCAATCCGACCTCCCGGCTCGTGGAACCCACGTCCCACCCCTAGAACGGATCTCCCGGCTCCGGACCCGAACCCTGAACCGCACCCTCCAGCTCCCTGGCGGTGGCCGAGTCGAACCGCGTATAGGCCTTGTGGAAGAACAGGTCCACCGTACCCGTGGGTCCGTTCCTCTGCTTGGCGATGACCAGCTCCGCCTTCCCCTCGAGGGAAGTACCGTCCTTGTCGGTGGGCCCATAGTAGTATTCGGGGCGGTACAGAAACATGACCAGATCGGCATCCTGCTCGATGGAACCGGACTCCCTGAGGTCGGAGAGTTGGGGGCGTCGGTCCGTCCGCTGCTCCGGTGCCCGGCTCAGCTGGCTGAGGGCCACTACCGGCACGTCCAGCTCACGGGCGAGAGCCTTCAAGCCACGAGAGATCTCACTCACCTCCTGGACGCGGCTCTCGGACCTCCCGTGGCCCGACATGAGCTGCATGTAATCGATGACCAGGAGGCCCATTTCGAGTCTCGGCCTTGAGACGTCGCGCTTTGGCCCGCATCTCCAGGACCGTGCTCCCCGGCGAATCATCGATCCAGAGGGGAGCCGTGTTGAGATGGCCCGCGGCGGCGGCCAGGCGCTGATACTCCTCAGCGGACAGCTGACCCCGGCGGAGGCGTTGGCTGTCCACCCTTCCCTCGGCGCAGAGAAGTCTCTGGACCAGCTGCTCCTTGGACATCTCCAGGGAGAAGATTGCCACTGGGATGCTGTGGTCGATCGCCGCGTTCTGAGCCACGTTCAACACCAGGGAGGTCTTCCCCATGGACGGACGAGCCGCCACGATGCACAACTCGCCCCTCTGCAACCCGGTCGTCATGCGGTCGAGATCCGAAAATCCGGTGGCCACACCCGTGATCCCCGACTTCGATTGCTGCAGACGCTCGATGTGCTCGAAGGTGGGCCAGAGGATCTCCTTGATCCAAACGAACCCGCCGCGCTCGTGGCTCTGGGCGACCTGGAAGACCCTCTGCTCCGCCTCGTCCAGGACCTCCTCCACGGCCCTTTCTCCCTGGTCGTAGACGTCCCGGATGATGGTGGAGGCCGCCTCGATGAGGCGGCGGAGCAGCGCCTTCTCTTTCACGATCTTGGCGTGGTACTCGATATTCGCGGCAGTGGGGACCGCATCCAGGAGCTCCGCCAGGTAGGGGAGTCCCCCCGCCGCGTCCAGCTCGCCCGTCTTCTTCAGCTCCTCGCTCAGGGTGATGACGTCGATGACGTCCCCTCGCTCGAAGAGACGGGTCATGGCCCGGAAGAGGCGCCGGTGGGCTTCCCGGTAGAACATGGAGTCCCGACGACCTCCACGGCCCTGGCCACGGCGTCCCGGTCGATGAGCATCCCGCCGAGAACCGACACCTCGGCCTCCGGCGAGAAGGGCGGCTGCCGGTCGAAGCCAGGGGCACCCTGAGATCTCGAGGGGTCTGGAGCACTCACGGTTCTGCTTCCCATCCGACCGAAGGAGGCTGGAACGGTCCCGTGCCAACGCTCCGGGGGGCGGTTTCATCAGGCTCCGTCCATGACCTGCCGAAGGAGTTGGAGGTCGTCCCAGGTGGCACGCGTCCAGCCAGGATTCCGAAGGAGGGCTGCGGGGTGGAAGGTCACCACCACGGGCACTCCCTGGTAACTATAAACTTCTCCTCGCAGCTGACCCAGGGCCACCGACTTCCCGGTCAGGAACTGGGCCGAAAAGGTGCCCACGGCGAGGATCACCTCGGGCGCCACGAGTTCGATCTGGCGCCGCAGATAAGGGGTGCACGCCTTGATTTCGTCCGGGAGCGGATTGCGGTTTCCCGGAGGACGACACTTCAGGACGTTGCAGATATAGACGGAGTTGGCCCGGTCCAGGTCGATGGCGGCCAGAAGGAGATCCAGTAGCTTGCCGGCCGGTCCCACAAAGGCGAGGCCCGTCTTATCCTCCCGCGCGCCCGGCGCCTCTCCGACGACCATCACTCTTCCCCGGGGGTTCCCGTCGGAGAAGACCACGTTCGTCCGGCCCCTGGAGAGTGGACAGCGGACACATCGAAGGGCCACGTCTCGGAGAGGCCCGTAATCCAGCATCTCGAGGGCCACACCGCCGGGATCGGGAGCGTCCCCGCTCCCTCCCCTCTCCCCGGCTCCAGCGGCGGCCCGCGCCTTTTCGGCCAGGCGAAGCGCGTCCTGTTCCGTCAGCGATGTCGAGGAAGAGCCTGGGACCTCCAAGCTCGCCCTGTTGTCGAAGGTAACGGGCGACCTCGTCGAGAAGGGGGCCCCGGACGGTCACACGGCGTCCGGAAGGAGGGGACCGAGCCGGTCCAACAGCTTCTCCGCCACCTCTTCCTTGGCCAGGACGGGCAGTTCCTCCACGCTCCCTTCCGCGTCGAGGATGGTCACGCGATTAGTCTCCACGCCGAATCCGGATCCCTCCTCCACGGCGCTGTTCGCGGCGATGAGGTCGAAGCCCTTTTCCCGGAGCTTTCGCCGGGCGTTCTCTCTCAGGTCCTCCGTCTCCAGGGCGAATCCCAGGGCCACGGCCCCCGGCTTCCTCCCCTCCCGGGAGGCCAGGGAGATATCGGGGGTTGGAGCGAGGCGCACGTCCATTCCCTCTCCCTTGCGGGAGCGCTTCAACTTCCGCTCCCGCGGCTCTTCGGGGCGGAAGTCCGAGACGGCGGCAGCGAAGATCAGGACGTCGGCATGCAGGAAGCGCGGACAGGACCCCGTCCTTCATCTCCTCGCCCGTCTCCACTCGAAGGGTGGTCGGGGCCCGCCGGGTCCGGGAGCGCTGACGGGCCGGTGACCAGGGTCACCTCGGCTCCCCGGCGCCAGGCGGCGCTGGCCAGGGCAAAACCCATCTTCCCGGAGGAGCGGTTTCCCAGGAAGCGAACCGGGTCCAGCGGCTCGAAGGTCGGTCCCGCCGTCACCACGACCCTCCGTCCCTCCCAGGCCGGATCCCGCCCCAAGGCCCTCCCCACGTGCTGCACGATGGCATCCGGGCTCCAGCATTCGGCCGGGGCCGTCTCCTTCTCCGAAGGCGAGAGGCCCCTCGGCCGGGGCCCGCCACGCCGGTAACCCAGCTCTGTCCGTGAGATGGCGCAGGTTGATCTGGGTCTCGGGGGTGAGCGTACATCCGCTCGTTCATGGCCGGGACAAAGGACGACGGGAGCCCGTGTGACCAGGAGGAGCGTGGTGAGGAGGTCGTTGGCCATGCCCTGAGCGGCCCGGGCCAGGAAATCAGCGGTGGACGGGAGCGACCACCACGACCTCGGCCTCCGGCCCCAGGCGGATGTGGGCGGCGGGGCCGCCGCCGGTGAAGAGGTCCGTGTAAGACCTCCCTGCCCGTGACGCCCTGGAAGGAGAGGGGCTGAACGAACTGTTGTGCACCCCGGGTCAGGACCACCTCGACCCGGGCCCCCAGACGCGTGAGGTCCCGGGCCAGCTGCACGGACTTGTAGGCCGCGATTCCACCCGTGACCCCCAGGACGACCCTGCCGTCCCTCCCAGGGACGCCTGGGCTGGAGGACGCGGATGGCCATGCCCTCTACTCTTCGCCGGCGACGCCGCTTGACCAGCCGGAACTCGATCTGGCCCGAGGTCAGCGCCTCCAGAGCCCGCGTCGTCAGCTTCTTCTCCTGGCCCAGCGGGAGCGTCTCCCTGGGAAGCGCGTTCAACTCCCGGGCGTACCGGGCCGCCACGAGAACGCCCAGGTACTTGCTGAAGGTGTTCTTGGCTACATCGTCCGGAGTGAATACGCGCATATGCGACTCTGTCCCTTCACAAAGCTATCTGGTAGCCTGCTTCGTCCGCAAGAGGCCGATGATCTCTTCCCGGAGCTGGGCGGCGTCGGCGCGGGTCCCGGAGACGCCCTTCCGCCGGAGGCTGGCCGCGTCCGAGCCAGGATTCGAACCTCCTGGACGGCCCGCTCCAAGTCGTCGTTGATCACGAAGAAATCGAAGATTCGGGCGGCTTCGAGCTCCCGCACCGCCGTTTGAGCCGGCGGCGGATCGCGGCGTCGCCCTCGGTCCCGCGACCGGTCAGGCGCCTGAAGCATCACGTCCATCGATGGAGGTAAGATAAACAGAAGCAGGGCTTGGGGAACCGCCTCCCTGATCTGCGTCGCTCCCTGAACGTCGATGTCCAGGACCACATGCCGCCCACCCTGGCTGCCCCGGACCAGGCTTTTCCTGGGCGTGCCGTAGGCGTGGCCGTGGACCTCGGCCCACTCCACGAGCTCACCTCGCGCCACCATGTCCTCGGAACTCCTGCTTCGGGAAACGAACCAGTAGTCCTCCCGTTCTTCTCGTTCCCCCTGGGCGGCCGGGTGGTGGCGGAGACCGAGAAGACGAAATCCTCCTCCCGTTCCACCAGCAGCCCGGGCGATGGTGGTCTTCCCGACCCCGCTGGGGGCCGAGAGAACCAGAGGGTGGGCCTCCAGGGTACACTCCGTCACTCCACGTTCTCCAACTGCTCCCGTAGGCGTCTCGATCTCCTCCCTGATGGCCCGATGGAGCCTGGGAGATCTCCACGTCGTTGGCCTTGGAGGCGATCGTGTTGGCCTCCCGGTGCATCTCCTGGACGAGGAAGCCCAGCCGCTTTCCCACGGGATTCCGGCTCGCCTTCGTCCAGGGCCTCCTCGAACGCCAGCGAGGTGGGCTCGGAACCGCACCACCTCCTCGTTGATGTCCCATCGCTCGGACAGATAGGCCACTTCCTTGGCCAGCCGGTCCTCGTCCACCTCCTCCTTGCTCGCTGAGCTCCCGAATGGCGGCCCGGAGGCGGTCCCGCTCGGCCAGAAGTCGTGCCGGGGCTCGCCCTTCGATGACCGAGAGCTCCCTCTCCATGGCCGCGCAGGCGCTCCCTCATGTCCTCCTCCAGAAGAGGGTCCTTCCTCTGCACTCATGCTCCAAGGCCCGTCCGAGCCGCTTCCTCTACCACGGCCTGAAGGACCTGGCCGGGTCCACTTCCCACCCTTCCCCGGCGGAGCGGGCGCACTGGAAGATGTCGCCGAAGCGCAGGACAGAGGCCGGACATCCAACTTCCCCGGAGAGATCGAGCTCGGCCCGGAGGGTGCCCAGCAATGCCCGGTAGTGCCGGGCCCGGTCCAGGTCCAGCGCGGCAGGCCCTCCAGCTCCGGCTTCGGCGTCGGATTCCAGAGTGAGGGTGAGGTTCACGTGCCCCCGGGAAAAGTGGTTCTTCAGCCATTGCTGGATCTCGGCTCTCGTAGCCGATCGAAGCCCGAGGGGGTCCTGAGGTGGGCGTTGAAGAAGCGGTGGTTCACGGTCTTCACCGTGACCCGGAGGTGTCCTTCGGGCAGCTCCACCGTCGGCCTCTCCGAAGCCCGTCATGCTGCGGATCATTCCGTGTCCTCTCGCCTGGCCTCCACGGGCCTCGGGTCAGTTCCTCATGGTCCACCGAACCCCGTAGAGGGAACGGGTGGCAGGGAGGAGCCTCCCCGGAAGGTCCTGGTTCGCCTCGTCGGATGGTGAAGTTCTCCCACATGAAGAAGACCCTCACCGTCACCACCCGGATCTGGAGCCGCACGAACCAGCTCTGATAGAAGGGAACCGTGGTGGGAACCGAGAGGGGCTCCTCGCCGCCCACCTGGAGCAGCCTCCAGGAAGGGGACCGCCATGGGGTCCCGCCCCTGCGCCCCCAGGTCGAACCAAACCTCCAGGTTGCCGGTGGGGAGGAAGGTGTCGTGGAATGACAGGCTCGCCTGGTAGCTCCGCCGCGGAAGATACCGCCAGGGCACCTTGCTTCTCGGGCAGAGGCTCCGCGGCAATGCAGGAGATGCCGGACCCGTCGTCCAGGCGGATCCCGACTTGGTCCCACCACTGGTAGGCTCCCACCAGCGCCATCCCCGTGGGGTAGAGGGGCAGACGACCCGAGACCTCGAAACCGTCCCGCCTTCCTCCGGGCTGGGTGGCGCCGGACCGATCGGAGGGGAGACCCAGGAGGAAAAGGGAGTCCGACTCAACGTGGAGCCTGGCACCGGCCAGCTGAATTCCTCGCCACTGGAACTGACCGCCCACCCGGAACCCGCTGGTCTCCGAGAACCGGGGTCCCGGCAGGACAGGAGGTGCGGGCTCGGCTGGAGGGGGCTCCTCCTCGGAGGTGGAGGAGGATGGCTCGGGTGGGGGCAGGGCCGGCAGGTAGGGCAGGCCCCGGTGCCCGGACCCCGTCTCCCCGAAGACCGAGAAGCCGAAGAGCGGGGAGCTCCACGCCCGCAAACGGTACCGGGTCACGGATCGATCCTCCCAGTTCTCCCAATCCAGCTCTCCAGCCACGCCACCGAAGCTGGCGGCGGCGGCCTCGAGCTGAAAGCCCCCGGTGGCACCGGGGATCCCTTTTCCCGACAGCTTGTCGATGCGTCCCCGGGCGCGAACAGGATCGGCTTCGAGGCTGAGAATCACTCCGGCCTGGCTCCGCCTCCCTGCCCTGAAGTCGAAGGTGTCCGGGCTCTCGGTGCCGAGGGAGGAGGAGGCGTAATGAAGATCACCCACCAGGCCCGGGAGAAGGGACCACCGGGTCCGGATCGACCAATCCGTCCGGGAGGCCTTGGGGGGATACACCACGTCCCCTCGATCGGAGCCTCTCGAGGCGTAGTCCAGGGCGATCACACCCGAACCCCAGAGGGGCCGGGTGTAGCGGATCCACCCCCCCTGCATGGACCCCGGCTCCGCACTCCGGGGGCCCTGTGTGTCCACCCGGTCGATGGCGAGATCGATGACACCCCCGAGCGCCCGCGGGTGGATGAAGGTCCCCCTGAGCACGTTGGTGTTGAGGTCTCCCGTGCCCGCCTCCACCAGGGAATAGGGACTCCCTCCTTCCTCGAAGACGCTTTCCAGCTCGATGCGCAGCTCCCCCACGCTCCGAAGAACCCGCACGGATCGGAGCCCCGCCATTCCCACCCGGCTGAGGTCCACGACGCTCCCCTCCAGAGGGAGGAGCTCAAGGCCGTCCCGGAAGACCCGAATCCTGGCTCCTCCAGCGCCGAACGCGGAGGCGGCAACGGGGGTGCCGAAGTCTCCGTCGCGGATCAGCACGATCCCCGGCACCTCACTGAGAAGCTCGGCAAGGGTTATGGCGCGGCTCCCCAGGATGGCTTCCCGGTCCCACTCCCAGACGCCGGTCTCCCAGCCGGCGGGGACCGGTCGGGCCAGAGCCGGAAGCTGAGCCGCGGGAAGTGTGTCCTGGGGATTGATGCTGTCCGGAGGCGTTTCCTGGAGCCCCAGAGAGTCTCCGGGCCGCACCAGGCTGTCCGGCGGCGGAGGGAGGGTGTCGGGGATCACCTGCGCCGAGGCGGGCCCGGGGCCGGGCCCGAACAACCCGATGAAGGCGGCGAGCAGGCCCACCACCCAGAGCTCTCGTCGGCGGGACCCGGGACAGGGGCCGGTCACGCCACTCGACTCCTCACCCATTCCAGGAGCTGCCGGGTAGGGACGCCAACCCCTCCCTTGCGGTGATAGGAGAGCTTCCCTTCTCCGTAGGCGGTGCCGGCAACATCGAGGTGGGCCCAGGGAACATCCCCAACGAACTCTCTCAGAAAAGCGGCTGCCGTGATGGCCCCACCTGGCCGTCCGCCCACGTTCTTCAGATCGGCCGAATCACTGTCGAGCTGCTCCCGGTACTCCGTCCAGAGGGGCAGAGGCCAGCATCGCTCTCCCGAGCGTTCCCCCGCCTCTCTCAATGCCTGGACGAGGTCCTCGTCGGTCCCCAGGACCGCCGAGCAGACATGCCCCAGTGCCACCACGCAAGCCCCGGTCAGGGTCGCGCAATCGACCATGGCCGCTGGGCGAAAGGTGCGAGCGTAGGAGAGGGCGTCGGCCAGAATCAGACGGCCCTCCGCGTCGGTATTCACCACCTCCACCGTCCTGCCTTCCCGGGTCCGGATTACGTCCCCGGGCTTCACGGCCCTCCCCGAAAGGAGGTTCTCGGAGCTGGGGACGATGCCAATCACGTGGAGTGGAAGGGACAGCTCCGCAACCGCCTGCATCGCCCCGAGGACGGCCGCTCCCCCGGACATGTCGTACTTCATGTCCTCCATGCCGGACGCCGGCTTGATGGAGATCCCTCCCGCGTCGAAAGTCAGGCCCTTCCCCACCAGCACGAAAGGAGCCTCCTCCTTCTTCCCTCCCCTGTGCTCCAGGATGATGAGACGGGGCTCCTGTTCCGAGCCTTGCGACACCGCGAGAAGCGCACCCATCCCTTCCTTCTCCATCTCCTTCGGCCCCAGGACCGTAACCTGAAGGCCGTACTCCTTGCCCAGACGCCGGGCTTCTTCGGCAAGATGGGTCGGGGTGGCGATATTTCCCGGCCTCGCCTGGAGAGTCCTTGCCAGGTTCTCCCCACGGGCCTGGGCGAGTCCGATGCGCACCCCCAGGGCGCCCTCCTGGACATCGCCTCTCCACGCCAGGACGGCCTCCGTCAGGTCGGAGACCCTCTCCTCCGGATCCGCCCGGGTCTTGAGCTCGGTGAAGCGCCACGCCGCCAGGGTCAGCCCTTCGGCGATCGCCTGGACACCCAGGGCAGCCGGAAGGGGGATGGTGGCGTCGAGGTAGAAGGAGAGCCTCTCGAGTCCCAATCCCTCCGCCACCCGCACGGCGCGTCCCGCGACCCGGCGCAGACCTTCCGCATCGATTTCCTCCGGCTTTCCGGCTCCCACCACGAGAATCCGCTCGGGTCCGGAAGCGTCTTCGGGAAAAAGGAAGAGCACCTCTTCCTTCCTCCCGGTCATGTCCCCTCTGTCCAAGGCCCTCCTCAGGTTCCCCCCGGCGAGGCGATCCGCGCCAGCCAGAACCTCATCGAGCTCTTCCACCCCTTCGAACAGAGGGAGAGCAAGAAGAGGAGAGGCCACACTCAAAGGGTTCTGATGGGTGAGCTCAACGTTCATGAGTGGTCTGCTTGACGAAAGTCCCTTCCGGCAACCTCTGCCGAACCTCCTGCGCGAGGGCACAAGAATACAAGATATCATCGGTCTCCGCAGGGTGAATGGGCAGATGAGCCCGGATTCTGTTTGCTCCAGAGGTACTTTCGCATTATCTTCGGTTTCGGGTTGTTTTCGGTATCCGGAGCCTTCGGCCGTTCATAATGCAAATCCATCAGGAACCTCCCCTCTCGCTCGACACGGAGAGGAAAGGAGATAAGTCTCCCCTCTCCCTTTCTTCCCTTTCCGGGAGTCGCCAGGCCCTTTGCGTGTGGCTTCCCACCTTCGAGCTCCGGTTGGAGCTGGTCCGCGCTCCGGAGCTGGATGCCACCTCCGTGGCGCTTCTCTCTCCGGGCGAAGGAGCCCGGCGAACCCTCTGGCAGGTCTCGGAGCGAGGAGCGGCTGCCGGTGTGCGCCCGGGACAGTTGATCTCTCAGGCCATCTCCCTCTGTCCTTCCCTCACCCTCCTGGAACCGGATCCCGCTCATTACGACACGGCTCAAGAGGAAATGATGGAAGCCCTCATGGAGCTGAGTCCCATCGTGGAGCCTGCCGGGCGGGGCAGGCTTTTCGTGGGGATGGACGGATTGGAGCGCCTCCACGGATCTCCCTCTCGGCAAGCGGGATTAGCCCTCCAGACCCTCTTGAAGGTCTTTCCACGGGCCCTGGTGGCAGCAACCCGCATCGGACGGACCGCAGGAAAGTTCGGAGCTTGGGTGGCGGCAGCCCAGGCCGAACCCGGGAGGCCGGTCCTGGTTTCCGAGGTCGATCTCCCTTCCTTTCTCGGCGCCTGCCCGGTCTCCGTTCTTCCGGTGGACCTCCTCATGATCCAACGCCTGGAGCGCTTGGGTATCAACACCCTCGGAGAATTCGCATCCCTGCCGGAGACGGCGCTGGTAAGTCAGTTCGGAGCTCAGGGACGACGGGCCCTGGAGTGGGCTACGGGGCGGCGCATGGATCCCGTCCGCCCCCTTCACCGCCCCCAGCCCATCCGGGCATCTCTGGATTTCCCCTCCCCGGCTGGACGAATCGAAACCCTCCACGGCGCACTGTCCCGGCTTCTCGAGAAAGCCCTGTCCCGGCCATCCCGCCGGGGCCGGAGCGTTCTGGGCGTGCGCCTTCGAGCTCGTCTGGAAGGAGGGGGATCCTGGTCCATGGAGGTGATCCTCCGGGAGCCTTCGGCTCGAAAGGAATCGATTGCCTTCCCCCTCCGAGCCCGCATGGCCGTTTCGCCCCCGTCCCGGGCCGTGCAGCGGCTGACGATCGAGCTCTTTCAGTTCGGTCCCGCTACATCCCAGCCCGGATTTTTCGACCGCAAGGAAAAAGGAGGGCGAGAGGTGGAAGGCATGGCGCTGGACGAGGATGCCGTTCCCTCCACCCTGCGTGAGGCGGTAAAGGAGTTGAAGCTGAAGTTGGGCTATTCACCCCTCTACCGGGTGGTGGAAGTGGATCCATGGTCCAGGATACCGGAGCGAAGGTACGCCCTCCTGAGCTTCGAGCCGTGACCAGGCCCATGAGGGAGAGAACGTCGTCGTGAAGAAACCCGACCCCCAACGCCTCCGTTCACTGAACAGGCCCCACCCCGTGCGCGTTCGAGCGGGAAGCGGTGGACGGCCCCGCCTTCTCTACCTCCCGGAGGGGGTCCGAAAGGTCCAGCACATCATGGAGGTCTGGCAGGTCGACGACGAGTGGTGGCGGAACCCCATCTCTCGCCGATACGCGAAGCTGGTGCTCGACGATGGACGCATCATCACCGCTTACAAGGACCTGGTGCACAGACGTTGGTACCTGCAGAACGGATGAAGGCCCTCCTCATCCGAACAGAAACGAGCCGTAGCCCACCACCTGATGTCTGGGCCCGGCCGTATCTCCCGAGTTACGCAGGTCGACCCTTCTCACGGAGAGCCCCTCCTCCTTTGCCCTGAGCAGGAGCCCCGCCACGGGGAGCCTACCACATGCCTGATTCTCCCGAAGCTCCTCCGGACGCAGCGCCTCGATGGCCCGGGCCGTGGTCTCGTCCAACTCCACCGCCCGGGCATAGGGCAGGTAGTGACTCAGATCGGAGCTTACCACGATCAAGGTCTCGGGGCCGCCCCAGAGCGTCTTCAGGACCTCCGCCACTTCGTCGGGACGGACATCCCCCACCACGAACGGAGCCAGGGTGAACTCGCCCAGCGCAACCTGGAGGAAGGGAAGATGGACTTCGAGACCGTGCTCCCCCTCGTGGGCCTCGTCCAGGAGGAGGACCTGCGGAAGCTCGAGAGCCCGCTCCACCCACTCCTTGTCCAGAAAGACGGCACCCAAGGGAGTCCGAAAGGCCGAAGCACTGGAGGCCGCCAATCCCCGAAGGGGATACCGGTGGGCGGGACCCAGGAGGACCACGCGACGAATCACGTCCCGGAAGCCGGCGACCCTGGCATAGGCGGAGGCGGCCACCGGGCCCGAATACACGTACCCTGCGTGGGGAGCGATGACCGCCTTCACCCCAGGGGACCCGGAAGGCCGGGAGTCGGCTACCGGGCCCGAGACACGTTCCGAACCCGCCTTGTCCAGCATGTTCTGGACCTCGAAGCGCAGGGCGCCGGCGTCCGAAGGGTAGAAGGTGCCCGCCACCGCGGGAGATCGAAACCAATCCATGGACACGCCCCCTCTTCATCCTGGAAACCGCCCACCGCCCCCGGAAGGTGCCCCACGGGGACGGGGAAGGAGGAAGGGAACTCTCAGCCCCAGATAAACTACAACATAAGGAGGGGAAGGATGGAAAGAGGAAGAGCCGCACCCCTGCCACGCGCCCTCCTCCTTTGCGGCACGTCTTCGGGAAAGAGAGCATCCAAATGATCCCCAGGGGATCCGGTGCCACTGCGGCCTTTGCCCTCCTGCTTCTGATCGGAGGGTGCTTCCTGCCCCGGTCCCAGGACCCGCCCTTCGGTCCGGAGCCATCCTCCCGGACCCTCACCTTGTACGTGACCAACCTCGCCTTCGCCGACGCCACCCTCTACAGTGTCATCGGGAGCGCCCGGCACCGGCTCGGAAGGGTCTCGGGAACGACGGAAGCTGTCTTCACCGTGCCCCTCGCCTTCCCCACCGACATGCACATCGAGATCAATCTCCTGGCGGGCCCGACGTGTTACACGGACCGGATGGCGGTCAACCCGGGAGACGAGCTGGCGCTGAGGATCGAGAACGACGGCGCGAACTGGTATTGCACACGCACATGAATCCGACGGCCGACGCGCCGGACTCCTCGCCGACGCGCCGGCCGCAGCCGCACCTCCTCCCGCATGCTTGCGGAATGGAGACGAGCCTCCTCACCGGAGCTGAGCTACTTCCCTGACGCCGCCCGGGACACCGGGGCGAGTATGTCTTCCAGGGAAGGACGCCCCAGGACCTGCAGCTCGTAGCGAACCCGGGTGTTGGGAACCGGGATCTTCACGATTCGGGCGAGATCGATGGGTGTGCCCACCGCAACGGCTTCTACGCCGCCTTCCGCCGCCTTGGCCAGGGTCGCCTCCAGGTCCCGAACCTGCGCCTCCCCGTAGCCCATGGCCGGCAGCAGGATCCCCAGGTCGGGGTACTTGCGGAAGGTGTCCACCAACTCGCCGACCAGGAATGGACGGGGATCCACGATCTCGGCGGCACCGCTCCGGCGGGCCGCGATGGTGGCGGCCCCGTACTTCATCCCCCCGTGGGTGAGGGTGGGGCCGTCTTCCACGGCCAGCACCCGCTTCCCCTTCAGGACCGCGGGATCATCCACCGAAATCGGGGAAGCAGCCTCTAGGACCACCGCCTCGGGGTTGATCGCCTCCACGTTGCCCCGGACCTCCTCGATGCCCTCGGGGGAAGCCGTTTCCACCTTGTTGATGATGATGACGTCGGCCATTCGAACGTTGGTCTCGCCGGGATAGTACCGGATCTCGTGACCCGGACGGTGAGGATCGACGAGTGTGATGTGGAGATCGGGGACGTAGAAGGGGGTGTCGTTGTTTCCGCCATCCCACAGGATGACGTCCGCCTCCTTCTCCGCCTCCGCCAGAATGGCCTGGTAATCCACTCCGGCAAATACGACGGATCCGTTGGCGATGTGCGGCTCGTACTCCTCCCGCTCCTCGATGGTGACGTCGTGCCTCACCAGGTCCGCCTCCTCGGCGAACCGCTGAACCCTCTGCTTGGCCAGGTCCCCATACGGCATGGGGTGGCGGATCGCCGCCACCTTCAGTCCGGCAGCCCGGAGCACCCCGGCCACCGCCCGGGAGGTCTGGCTCTTCCCTACCCCGGTCCTGGAGGCGCAGACCGCCACCACCGGGAGCTTGGACTTCAGCATGGTCCTGGTGGCGCTGGGCAGCTCGAAGCTCGGCCCCAGGGCGTTGATTCTCGCCGCCAGGTGGCCGACGTAATCGTGGGACACGTCGGAGTACGCCATAACGCACCGATCCACGCTCAGATCCCGGACGAGGTCGTCGAGCTCGTCTTCGGGGTAGATCGGGATCCCGTCCGGATAGAGGGAGCCGGCGATGCTCCCTGGGTACGTCCTGTCGTCGATGTGCGGGATCTGCTGGGCCGTGAAGCCCACGATCTCGCTTCCTTCGTCCTCCCGGTAGAGCGTATTGAAAACGTGGAAATCCTTCCCGGCTGCGCCGAGAATCAGCACGCGTGTGCGAGGCATATAGCGGACCTCATCGGTTCAGGTTCGGCGGGATTCCTTTTCCCGATGGCAGATTCGAAGGGGAGAGACCCTTTGAGAGCCTCGCCCCGAACCCACTCTAGCGAACGAAGGGGGTTCGGTCCAGGCGAGGCCGAGCCGGCCTTTCCTGAAGAAGACCCGCCGGACGTCCCCTCGTTCCCTCTACCTCCCCATCCGCCGGCGCCCTTCCAGCCCCCGGTCCTCAACAACCCGGTTCCCTGCCGGGTCTTGGAAGCAAAGCGCGGAGTTTCCGCTCTGCATACTCTGGACTTGGAGGCACGATGCGAAGGCACCTCGCACTCGTGGGTTTGGCCATTCTTCTGCTGTTGCCCGGTACAGGAGTCTTCGGGCCCAGCTTGCCACGCCCCTGGACGAGACGACGCTCTCCGTCCTTCCAATGGCGTCCAGTGGGACCGGCGAACATGTCGGGCCGGATCACCGACGTCGAGGGGATCCCGAGCCCCTCCAAGACCTTCTTCTTCGCGGCTGCGGCCGGAGGGATCTGGAAGACCACAAACAACGGAATCACCTTCCGACCTCTCTTCACGGGCGAACAGGTGATCTCCATGGGAGACCTCGCCATCGCCCCTTCCGACACCCTGCAGATCTGGGCGGGCACCGGGGAGGAGGACTCGAGGAACTCCATCTCCCCCGGCGGTGGCATCTACAAGTCCAAAGACGGAGGTCTCACCTGGGAGCTGAAGGGGCTCGAGGCGACCCAGGCTATCGGTCGGATCGTGGTCCATCCCACCAACCCGAACCGCGTCTGGGTTGCGGCCCTGGGCCACATCTGGGATAGCAACCCGGAGCGGGGCCTCTATCGGACCGACGACGGAGGGGACACCTGGCAGCTCGTCAAGTTCGTCAGCGACAAGGCGGGGTTCGTGGACGTCGCCATGCGCCCCGACAACCCGGACGTCCTGTTCGCCTCCTCATGGGAGCGGGTCCGGGGCCCTATTTCCTGCAGAGCGGAGGGCCCGGGAGCGCCCTATGGAAGAGCACCGACGGTGGGGACACCTGGGCCAAGGTGGAAGGCCCGGGCTGGCCCACGGGCATGCTCGGCCGCATCGGCATCGCCATCTCCCGGAGCAACCCGGACATCATGTATGCGCTGGTGGAGGCCGAGGCGACCGGATGACAATGCCGAGCCCAGCGGCCTCTACCGCTCCACGGACGGCGGAATGAGCTGGGAGCAGATGAACACCATCAACGTCCGCCCCTTCTACTATTCCCAGATCCGGGTCGACCCCAAGGACCCGAACCGAGTCTACTGGTCCTCCACCCCGGTCAACGTCTCCAACGACGGGGGACGCACCTTGGGAACCACTACCGAGGGGATCCACGTGGACCATCACGCCATGTGGATCGATCCGATGGACCCGGAGCGCATCGTCACCGGGAACGACGGCGGAATCGGAATCAGCTTCGACAAGGGTGGCAACTTCCTCTTCCCGAACATCGTCCCCCTCGGACAGTTCTACGAGGTGAGCTACGGGATGGAAGTCCCTTACTACGGTTTGCGGTGGGCTCCAGGACAACGGCTCCTGGTGTGGTCCGAGCCGGAGACGGCAAGGAGGAATCAACAACTACATGTGGAAGACGGTGGGCGGTGGTGACGGCTTCTACACGGCCCAGGACCCGGAGCACCCGGAGATCGTCTACTCCGAGTCCCAGGGCGGGAGCATGGGCCGGGTGAACACCATCACCGGGGACCGCATGAGCCTTCCCAAGCCCGGAGGTCGGGGGGCGGATCCGGCCGGGAGCAAGGGGGGAGGCGCAGGACAAGCAGGAGAGCTGGCGATGGAACTGGAACACCCCCATGATTCTCTCCCCCCATGACCCGACGGTCCTTTACGCCGCCGAGCGAACCGAGTCCTGAAGTACACGAACCGGGGCGAGGACTACGAGGTGATCTCTCCGGACCTGACCTATGCCGATGCGGAGAAGATCCAGGTCAGCACCGAGACCACCGGAGGGATCACCCGGGACGTCACGGGGGCCGAGACCTTCGCCACCATCGTGGCACTCGCCGAGTCCCCGCTCCAACAGGGCTTCCTCTTCGCCGGCACCGACGACGGGCGGACCTGGATCAGCCGGGACGACGGCGGGGATTGGGAGGAGCTCACCGATCGGTTCCCGGGGGTCCCGGAGGGAACCTGGGTCAGCAGGATCGAGCCGTCCAGCCACGACGTCAACACCTTCTTCGTGGCCTTCGACGGGCACAGCACCAACGACTTCACCCCCTACGTCTACATGACGCAGGACGGAGGCGAGACGTTCCGATCCATCGCCGGCGACCTGCCCACCGGCGGACCGGATTTCGTCCATGTCATCCGGCAGGATCCCGCGGAACCCCAACCTCCTCTTCGTGGGGACCGACGTGGGAGCCTACGTATCCACCGACATGGGAGGGCATTGGCAGAAATTCATGAACGGGCTTCCCACGGTGCCCGTGCACGATCTGAAGATCCACCCCCGGGACCGCGAGCTCATCGCGGCGACTCACGGCCGCTCCATCTGGATCGTGGACATCGCACCCCTCGAGGAGATGACCGACCAGGTCATGGCCGCTCCGGCCTATCTCTTCGAGCCCGTCCCGGGCCTCCAGTTCGGGAACTCCCCCATCGGCGGAGAGTCCACCGGGCCAGCATTTCTTCGAGGCCCCATCCCCAAGCTACGGAGCCGAGATCGTCTACCGGGTCGGTGCCGCTCAGGGAGCCCGGGGAGGGGATCCCACCGGGCGAGGCCAGGGACAACGGTCCCCCGGGGCACAGACCAGGGGGGCGGCAAGTGGCCCGGGGATGGCCCAGGCGAGGGGTCCCCAGGCGGAGATCACGATCCTGGACGCTACGGGTAAGGTCCTCCACACCGGCTCCGCCCCCGCCACACCCGGAATCCACCGATATCAGTGGAATTTCCGGGAGCAGGCCACCGCCGCCACCGCCCAAGACCGACGAGCAGATCCAGGACAGCATCAGGGCCGTCGCCCGAGTCAACGAGCTCGTGGACTCCATGGTCGCGGCGGGCGGGGATCGGCAGCAGCTCGAACGTATCCGCGACCAGCTCACCTCAGGAGGCCGACAGGGTGTTGCCGGTATGTTCGGAGGAGGCCGGGGTGGCGGACAGGCCGAGCCCGGAGGATGGGTCGAGCGACCCGCGGAGAACTGGAACGTCCAGGGCCGTGGCGGGGGCGGAGGGTTCACCCCGGAGATGCGGGCGATCATGGAAGCCGCCCGAGACATCACCGGAGGCGGGGGCTTCGGGCGGGGAGGCCGGGGCGGAGGTCAAGGATCCCTGGTGGATGCCGGGAACTACACGGTGATCCTGAAAGTTGGGGATCAGGAGTACCGGCAGACCCTTCAGGTGATCAAGGGGCCCGATGCCGGCGAGGGCGGCGGGTTCTTCGAAGAGAGTGAGGAATCTTCCGGGGAGATCTGGTAATTCCGGGCTCGAGGGTTGATTATGGGAGTGCTCCCCGTTCGGGGAGCACTCCCAGCCTGGAGGAGAGATGCGCAGCACAATCACCCCTCGGCCCGGGACCCTGCGAGTCCGGGCACTCGCTTCCACTTCCGCTCTGTTTCTCGCGCTGACGGTGCTGGGAACCGAGCATCTGGGGGCCCAGGCAACCCTGCCGGACGACCGCATTCATGTGTCGGTGACCCTGGGAGGATACTTCCTCATCGGGGTGGGATACACCCGGTGGATCGAGCAGCACCACGCCGTCGAGTTCACCGTCTTCCCATTCGCCCACCCGGGCGAGGGCTTCCCTTTCGCCCTCAGAGTCGGCTATGCCTGGGTACCCTCCGACGAGATCTGGAGGGCCAAGCTGGGGGCAAACGCCACGGTTCTCATCCGTCCAGCCAGTTCGGGAAGGGACCGCTTCACCCCTCTCCTGACCTTCACCCCAGGCATCCAGTACGACCCCTCGGGGCACCAGAGCTTCCGGGCGGATCTCTGGATGTCCTACTACCTCACCGAGAGGGAGTTTGCCCCCACGGCAGTCGAGTTCCTCTCGGCATGGAAGATGTGAGCAGGTGCTCCTGGAGGAAAGCGATGGTCCGGGGCCATGCCTCCCGACTCGCCTCGAGGTTCGCTCCACCCTGGCCGGACTGCTGCCTCAGGAACCCGTGCCCGGCACCCGGGTAGGTCACCGCCTCGAACGTCTTCCCAAGCCGGTCCATCTCGCTCTTCGCCTCCGGAATGGTGGCGCTTACCCTGGCGTCATTGCCTCCGAAGTTGCCCAGGAGGGGCGCACGGATCCCCGCCAGGGAGGCCAGATGGGGCGCACTGCCGTAGTACACGACGGCCGCGTCCAGGTCGGGCCATTCGGTGGCCAGGCGGAAGGCGGTGGTCCCGCCCCAGCAGAATCCCACGATCCCCACCGATGAGGTGGCGGCCGGAAGGCTCGTAGCGTACGCCGCGGCCGCCTCGAGCCGACGCGCGACCTCGTTGGGGTCCAGCTTCTGGATCAGGGCGACCGCCCCCTGCCGATCCACCGATTCGCTTCCGCCGCCCCCCGGCCCCTTGCCGCTGAGGAGGTCCGGGGCGATGGCGATGAACCCCGCTGCGGCGACCTGATCCGCCACCGCCCTGATCCAATCCGTCAATGCGTAGATCTCATGGATAACCACCACCACCGGCGCCGCGTCGGGTCGCTCGGGATAGACGATCCACGCGCGTACCGTGTCGGCGCCTCCCGCATCGTAATCCACCCATTCTCCGTGCCTGGGAGACGCGTCCAGACGAGCCACGGCTCCTGCCTCGTCGGGCGGGAGACTCTGGGCACGGGCCGATCCGGGCCAGCTCACTCCGGATACCAGAAGCAGGCAAGGGACCAAGAGAGTGCGAACGCATACGTGACGCGGGCTCGTGGCACGGAGCAATCCGAGCCGGAACGGGCGGTTCATGCTGCCTCCGACGCAAAAGGCACATTCTATGAATATTTTTCGATCCGCAAAGAATCTCGCCCCGACCCCTGCGCAGGTAAAGGGCTGCCCACCGAGCTCCGGGAACGGAGCCCGAGAGATGTCCCCACAGTTCCGCCCGGCTGTCCACTCTCGCGGACATTGGGCCCTTGGTGTGGCGGGCCGCTGCCGGCTTCCCCCTGGCACACGTCTTGCTACTCGTGGGCGGCGATGGGCATCCAGCCCTCCACCAAGAGGGACGATGAGCCGAGCTCCTCCCCCGCCGGCCTTCTCGCGAATCGCCGCCCGAGCGGTAGCGGCGGGGCTCCTGCTATGCGCGGGCCTTCCCGGGACCGCCTGGACCCAGCAGGTCACCGTCTCCGGCGTGATTGTGGAGACCAGCCGATCCGCCACCATCGGCGGTGCCACGGTCCGCCTTTCCGACAGACCGCCCTTCTTCACCGACCTGGACGGTGCGTTCCATTTCACCGGGGTGGATCCGGGAGCTCACGTCCTCACCGTCCAGGCTATGGGATACCGGCCCCGATCCCTGAACATCCTGGTTCGGGCCGACACCCTCCTGGTGATCGAGATGGAGCCCGATCCTATCCAGCTCGACTCCCTGGTGGTGGAGGGTGGAACCATTACCCTCCGGGGGAGGATCCGGGACGTCACCACCGGGGATCGGGTGCTCTACGCCCAAGTTACCGTCAGTCCGGGCTTCCCCACCGTGGGGGCCACGAGCGGGGAGTTCAGGGTCCGCAAGGTGCCCAAGGGCCAAACGGTGTACGTTCTCGTGGAGGCCATGGAATACTTGCCTGCCCGTATCGCGCTCATTGCCGAGTCGGACACCACGCTCAAGGTGGAGCTGGAGCCCGACTCTGTGGCCATGAGGATGGTGGCCCAGGAGGTGGAAAAGCTGGAGAAACGCTCCCGCGCCCTCCCCTTCCGCAGGCGGATCATGGATCCGGGAGACCTGGCGCGGTATCCCGGCTGGCCCGCGTACGAGCTTCTCCGCCAGGCGGTCTCCATGATGGGGGTGGGCCCGTCCAGGGTCCAGGTCAACCTGGATCACCCGGCCTGCCTCTTCATCGACGACGTCCAGCAAATCAGCGGGTCCTTCCTGTGGGGTATCGACGCCGGCCAGGTGGCCCGCATCGAGATCATCGACCAGGGCGGAATGGTCCGGGTGTACACGAAGCCGTATCTGTTCAGCCTCATGGGGAGGGAGCCCCGGCCGATCTTCTACACGAAGACCGGTCTCATGGGCCCCGTGTGTCACTAGGAGCCCGACCGGATGGGGCCGGATCCCACCCCTGACGGCCGAAGAGCCGGCTGCGGGACGTCCCGCAGCCGGCTCGATGGGTAGGGGGCGAGTCCAGTTTCCGCTCCCCCCGGACGCCCCCTACGTCTCGGTCAACTTCCTGATCCAGCCCCTCCTTACCGATCCTTGAACGTAATGGGCAGGGATATCCAGACGGGTACTGCCTCACCCCTGTTCAGCGCAGGCGTGAACTGAATCGCGTCGGCGATTCTCAGTGCCGCTTCATCCAGCGCCTTGTGGCCCGTGGAATGGTCGATCTGGGTCTTCTGCACCCTCCCCGTCTGGTCGATGAAGAACCAGACGGCGGCGGTCCCGCCTATCCCGGCGTCCCTCAGGAGGGGTGGATACTCTCGGTCCAGGGCCCGGGCGAGCTCGTCCCTGTTCTTGATATCCGGTTTCACGGTGTAGGGCGTGAATGTCGGCGCCGCTTCGAGGTCGGGTGGTCCGGCCGCAGGTGGCTCAGGAAGGCTCGACGCCTCCCCCGGGGTCCGAACCGGGACCTGAGTCACAACCTTGGACTCCGGTGCCTCCCCTCCCCCCACCCGGAACGTGATGGGCAGGGAGATCCAGACGGGTACGGGCTTGTCCTTGTTCAGGGCCGGCGTAAACAGGACGCTCGCGGCAACTCTGAGGGCCGCATCGTCCAGCGCCTTGTGTCCCGAGCTCTTGTCGACCATGAGCCTGCGGACCACGCCGTCCTCCCCGACGAGGAACCAGACCGTGGCGGTCCCACCTATCCCCGCATCCCTGAGGAGGGGCGGATACTCCCGCTCCAGGGCCCGGGCGAGCTCGTCCCTGTTCTTGATGTCCGGCTTCACGGTGTACGGTGTGAACGTGGGTCCGCCCTCCTCCACCGAGGAGACCGCATCCAGCGCCGTGGGGGAAGACGTGTCGTCCGCCGAACCCATGGGGCTCGGGGCCCAGCACGCCAGGGCCACGAGAAGGAGGCCTGCGGTCCCCAGGAGAACCCCTCTCACCCAGGGCTTCTTCGGCATTGGCATGGTCATGATTCGAATCCTTCTCTTTAGGACTTCCTCGGGTTCCGACAGCATGGTGGCCAGGGCGGGGCTCCGCCGTGCCCGGCCTCCCACGTCAAGGAGAAGCTCCAGGTACGGTCTCCTCCTCCTCGGGTCCCTTCCCACGACCCGCAGATCGCAGTCCCCCTCCACCGCCAAGCGGAGGCGAGCGTACTGCCACCAGAGGAGCAGGTGCCAGGGAAGGAGAATGGGCAGGGCACCAAGGGTCAGGATCAGGCGCAGATCCCCTGCCCTGAGGTGCTCCACCTCGTGCTCCAGAATGAGCTTCAGCCTCGAGGCGTCCAGGTTTCGGCACCAAGAGGGCAGGACGATCCGGGGCTGAAGGAACCCCACCACCGCTGGGCCCCAGTCTTCGGAGATCAGGACCATTCTCCCCTCGGCCTCCTCCCCCTGCCACCCCTCGATGAGCCGGCGAGTCCGAAGAAGCAGGACCGTGCACCCGCCCAGGAGCAGGAGCGTCGCCACCAGCCAGAACACCAGGGCGGGGCGGTCCAGGACTCTCAGGATGGACTCGGGACCGACTTGGACCACCAAGGGATCCAGGGCCACCACGGCGGCCGGACCCGGCGCTCCCGTGGCCGCGGCCCGGGCGGGCCAATGCTCCAGGACCAGCTGGGCGAGGGGCCACAGGATCGAGAGGAGCATGGCCCCGACCCAGATCCACCGGGTGGGAAGCCGGTGGGCCCGGAGAAGGCTCTCCAGGACCAACGCTCCCGCTCCCACCAGAAGGCCCACGACGAGGGCATGGAGCATCCAGGCCATGATCATGGCTTCTCCTCCTTCAAACGCTCCTCCACAAGGTCCCGCAGACGTCGCAGCTGATCCTCGCTCAGGCCTCGCTCGGCCAGGAGCTGGGCCATGAGCAGCTCCGGAGATCCGGCGAAGAGCTTCCGGACCATGCGCCGAATCGCGCTCTCCTGAGCCTCCTGACGCTCCACCAGGGGAAGGAAACGGTGGGCCCTGCCCTCGGCTTCGTGTCCCACGTGGCCCTTCTTCTCCAGCGTCCGGAGGATGGTAAGGACAGTGGTGTAGGCCAGCTCGTCGTGGAGCTCCGCCTGGACCTCCGATACGGTCCCGGAACCGAGCCTCCAGAGGACATTCATGATGTCCATCTCTCTGCCCGTGAGGAGCACGGGATCCGATTCGGATCGAGAGTCTACTAGGCTCATAGTAGGATTTTACCCCCCTCGGCGACTGCTGTCAACTACGGTGATAGTAGGCGTTGTCCTCCCGGTGGAACAGGGGCCCGGCGTTGCGTCCGGCGTGCTCCACGGGCCAGGCTCGTGGCCCCTCAGAAGAGCTTCCCCTCCATGGTCGGCACCTTGTCCGTGCGGGTCCCGATCTTGATGTGAGAGGAGAGACGCACCACGCCCTCGGCGTGAAGGGCCTCGATGGTCCTCCGGATGGCGGCCATGACCTCCTCCAATTCCCCCTCGAGATTCGACCCGTTCGCGTGGAGGACGATCTTCAAGCCGGATTCCACGAGGAGCTCGTGAGCCCGCATGACCTCCTTGCGAACGGAAACACCCGTTCCGATGGGAATGATCTGCACTTCTGCGATAGCCTTCATGCCTGTCTCCTTCCGAGAGGACAGCCGGGGATCCCCCTGCACGGTCCCATGAAACCTGGTAGGTTGGGAGCGTTCGATCCTCCTCCAGCGTGTACACCCGCGACGGTCGATTGCTCATGAGCCCCACTCTTCTTCCCCTCCGAACCATCGGACGAATCGAGAACGGCCTCCCCTTGGGGACCCCCGGGGCAGAGCTCAGGGCCGCGGAGTCCCGTGTCGTTCTGGAGCCGGACCTGCAAGCGGGCCTGGAAGGTCTCGAGGCTGGGGCCAAGGTCCTCGTGGTGTTCTACTTCCATCAATCCGTGGGCTGGGAGCTCCTTCAACACCCTCGGGGTGACCGGGCCCGGCCCATGCGCGGGGTCTTCGCCCTCCGAAGTCCCCGGCGCCCCAATCCAATCGGGATCGCCGAGGTGGACCTTCTGAGAATTCATGCGAACGTGCTGACGGTGCGAGGTCTCGACGCCGTGGACGGGACCCCCTTGCTGGACCTGAAGCCGGCCTGACGCCCTGCTGAGCCGGGGCTTCGAGGTCTCCGCGGGGGATCGAGCTCGGCCTCAGCCGCCCGCGTCCCCCAGCACCCCCACCTGGATCCGGGAGGCGTGTGCCCGGGACCGGTAGAGGCGCTGGGTAGCCGGAGAGAACTCCCCCGCGTCGGCGAGGTAGATGTTCTCCACGAATGCCTGTGGATTACGGTCCACCAGCGGAAACCAGCTGCTCTGCACCTGAATCATGATCCGGTGCCCTGCCTGGAAGGTGTGGAGAACGTCCTGGAGGGGCAGGCGAATCCGGGTAGGCTGGCCGGGCTCGAACGGCTCGGGCGCCTCGGGAGATTCTCTGAACCGCCCCCGGATCACCTCGCTTCGAACCATCATCTCATAGCCCCCCATGGTCACTCCCCGGGGAAGATCTCGCCCCTGCCCGGCGTCCGGAGGAAACACGTCCACCAGCTTCACCACCCAGTCCGAATCCGTTCCCGACGTGGAGACCCACAGCTCCGCGACCAGCGGGCCGGCGATTGTGACGTCCTCCGTGAGGACGGCGGTCCGGTAGGCCACGACGTCGGTCCGGCGTCCCGCAAAACGCTGATCCTCGGTCATGTACTCCGGAATCATCACCGGAGTAATGTCCTGGGTGTAGGGAACGGGTTGGCTCGGGTCACTCACCCACTCGTCGAAGGCCTCCGCGGTCTCGACCGGACCCTCGAACGCCAACCCGCCTCCTTCCCGAAGATACAGCCACCGGCTCTCGGTCCCCTCGGGAGGCCAGGCCGAGAAGGTGCGCCACCGGTTCCTGCCCGTCTCGAAGACGTACGCCTCGGGCAGGGACATCCTCCCCTCGTCCTTCAGAAAGAAGTCGAAGAAAGCGGCCTCGATGTCCGACTGGTAGAGCCGGGAGGTCTCGGATCCGAAGCGCACGTATCCCAGGGAGTCTCCGGCGTCCCGGGCCCATCCACCGTGACGCCACGGGCCCATCACCAGGATGTTGAAGGCCTCGGGGTTCCTCTCCTCGACGCTGCGGTACGTATTCAGCGTCCCGTAGAGATCCTCGGCATCGAACCACCCCCCCACGGTCATGACGGCGGGAGCCACGTCATTGAGGTGGGGGAGGAGGTTGCGAGCCTTCCAGAATTCATCATAGTTCGGATGAGCTAAGATACTATCCCAGAATGGAATATCATGATGGAAGTAAAGTTCGTTCGCATCACGTACCGGCCCCATGTCCAGGAAGAACCGGTACCCGTCGGGCGTGGGAAACTGGAAGCCGGGACCTCGGATCGTGGTGGGCTCCGGACGGGGCACGCCGAAGGAACTAAAGAACCGGAAGGCGTGGGGCAGGAAGAAGGCGCCGAGATGGTGGAAGTCGTCATACCACCAGTCGGCAATGGGAGCCTGGGGCGACACCGCCTTCAGGGCGGGATGGGCGTCGATCATCCCGGCAGCCGCGTAGAAGCCGGGGTAGGAGATCCCCCACATCCCAACTCTGCCGGTTTGATTGGGGACGTTCGCCAGAAGCCATTCTATGGTGTCGTAGGTGTCGGTGCTCTCATCCACCTGGGAGGGGTCCGTCTTCCCCTCCAGATGGGGTCTCATGTTCACGAAATCCCCCTCGGACATGTAGGCTCCCCGCACGTCCTGGAGAATGAAGATGAACCCCTCCAGCGTCAGGATGTCGCTGGGCCCCAGCAGGCTCGGGAATGAGCCCTCCCCATAGGGCGCGATGCCGTAGGGGGTTCTCCTTAGAAGGATGGGATAGCTGCGGGTCTGATCCCGAGGGGAGTAGATAGCCGTGAAGAGGCGAATCCCGTCCCGCATGGGGATTCGAACCTCTCTCTTCTCATAGTTCTCCCTGATGAAAGCCGCCACGCCATCCGGTGCGGTGTCGGGCATGGGCTCGAGGGTGCAGGATGGGCTCGTGAGGGCCCCCATGAGCGCCAGGAGGAGGTACGGGCGACTCCGACGGATGGCGGGCCAGGAAGACAGGCGGCACCGGCGGACTCTGGACATGGGACGGCCTTCCACGAGGAGGGTGGCTGGATCAAGGTCGTTCGGGCCTCGAGGGAGACCCGTCTTCAGTACGCCCACCAGGGCGTCGTGGTGCCCTCGGGCTTGTGGCGCAACCCGAACATGGCCATCTCCTTGAGCCGCTCGGCGGTACTCTCGGGTCCGCTCCAACAATGGGGCTTTCGGTCACCGTACATGAAGAAGCCGGGGTAATGGGGATCGGTGGTGGTCTCCATCCAGGCGTCCATGGCGTAAACGGCCTGCTCCAGCCGATACGTGTCCATGTCGCCGATGTAGATGTGGATCTTGTCCTGGATCTTGGGCCCGAGCCAAGACCAGTTCCTCTGCATGTACTCGAGCAGGTCGTAGTTCTCACGCCAGTACTCGGCTACGGATGGATCCATCACCCCGGTGCGCTTGTCGAAGAGGGGTTTGAAATACCCATCCTCCCCTAGAGGACCGAACACGGCCGACCATATGTCCAGTTGCTCTCCGCTTCGCCCCTTGGTCCCCTTGGCGAGCTCGAAGTAGTTCCGCTGGCGGGAGGTCATGCGCATGGTCCCGTCGGGGTCCCGGGAGTTCACGGTGGGGACCTCCCTCCAGCCCCGCACCTTGTAGAAGGCGTTCCGGTCCTCGTAGACGTTGATCCCCTCCACGTTGATGAAGGTCACCGGGTCGGGGCAGTAGGACCAGACGCCGCCGAAGAAGTCGGGGTAGAAGAGCTGGAGAGCCAGGGACTCCCACCCTCCGGTGGAGCCTCCGTCCAGCCACCGGGCCCAGGGCTCGGCGATGGTCCGGAAACCGACTGCTCGATCTCGGGGATGAGCTCCTGGATGAATGGCGTCGCCGTAGGGCCCGACGTTCACCGAGTTCACGGCGTAGGAGTCGTCGAAGTACGGGGTGGGGTGCTGGAAGGTGACCACCAACATCCTGGGAAAGTCGTCCTCCATCCAGGCATCGTAGATCTCCGTCCCCTCTCTGAGGCGAAGGGGGGCACCGGTGGAGAAGTGACCCTGGCTGTAGAGGACGGGATAGGAGATGGTGGCGGTGTCGTAGTCCCGGGGAAGGAGGACCGTGGCGCCGATGTAGATGGGACGGCCCCAGAACTCGGTGAGCATGGGGCTCTCGAAGCGAAATCGCTTCACCCACTCCGTGTCCTCGGGAAAGGGAATGGGTTCGATCACGTTGTCCGCTTCCAGAGCGAGGTCGAAGCCCGCCCCGGGGTCCAGGTGAACCTTGACCACGCCGCTGTAGAGGTTCCCGGGAGACCTCTGAAAGGCCTGCCCCTCCCACTGGTCGTCGTGCATCCACACCACGTGTCCGTCCGCCCGCCTGAACTCACTGTAGACGTTCACCATGGCCTGGACGTAGTAATCGCCGGGCGGAAGATCGGCGAGGCGCTCCACCGGAGAGCCGAGATCCGTTCCATCGATCACCCCGGGTTCCCCTGGCCCCAGCGCCTCCACGTCCCTTCCGAAGAACGGCACTCCCTCTCTGCCGATCTGAAGGCGGGGCTCCCGTTCGGCCGAGGTGGAGATCATGACAAAGACGCGGCCCGTGACGGGCCCGGGGTGGGCCGAAGCGGGAAAGGACACCCTGAATCGCGTGGTCCCGGGTTCCTGCCCCGCGAGAGCGGGGGGGGAGCCCGGAAGCGGAACCGGGGCGGCCCAGGCAGATCCCAGGATGGCGGCGGCCGCGAGGATTCGAAGGACCGGGCGAGGGGGCACGGGTCGATGCATGGCGGACTCCCTATCGTTCCGAGATCGGCGTTGGAATGGGTCTGACGGGATGGCTAAATGGACATGGACATGCGAGACTCTGCAAGGACGGGCTATGATTCTGCACCCGTCGCCCCGGAGTTCGGGGCGCAGGCAGGGATTCCCACTCTCGCCCGGCCGCCGGAACAACGGTCCCGGAAACCCGGCGAGAGCCACGAAAAACCTGATCGTTCGGGAGGCCACAGCCATGGTCATAGGAGTGCCCAAAGAGATCCACCGACATGAGCACCGGGTGGGGCTGACCCCTTTCGCGGTGTCTCAACTCACCGCGGAGGGACACACCGTCTACGTGGAGAAGGAAGCTGGGGTGGCGGCCCACTTCACCGACCGCGATTTCCAGGAGGCCGGAGCCAAGATCGTCTACGGTGCCGAGGAGCCCTACCACCGGGCCGATCTGGTGTGCCGGGTAAGCCGCCCCTCCACCGAGGAGCTCGAGCTTCTCAAGCCGGGGGGAGTCATCATCGCCTTTCAGCATCTGGCGGTGATCCCCAGGGAGAGCATGGACCGGTTCATGCGCCTGGGCACCACCCTCATCGGGTACGAGGTCATCGAGGACGCCACGGGAGATTTCCCCGTCCTGAACCCCTTCAGCGAGATGGCCGGACAGATGGCCATTCCCCTGGCGTCCCACTACCTCCAGGCCGAATGGGGAGGAAGGGGAATTCTGATCGGAAACGTCCCGGGCGTGCCGCCGGCCACTGTGCTCATCGTGGGAGCCGGGACGGTGGGAACGGCAGCGGCCCGATCCGCCCTGGGGGACGGAGCGCACGTCCTCGTCGTGGACGAGGACATGGGCAAGCTCAGGGCGTTGAGCCGAGAGCTCACCGGACGGCCCCACACGGTCATGACCACCGAGGAGAGGCTGGACCGGTACACGGCGATCGCCGACGTGGTCATCGGCGCTGTCCTGATCCCGGGCGAACGGGCCCCCTATCTCCTCACCGAGGACATGGTGCGGAGGATGAAGCCGGGAAGCGTCATCCTGGACATCTCCATCGACCAGGGGGGGTGCGTCGAGACCAGTCGTCCGACGACCCTGGATCGTCCGACGTTCATTCAGCACGGGGTCGTGCACTACTGTGTGCCCAACATGACCGCCAACGTACCGAGGACCGCTTCCCGAGTCCTGACGAACGTGGCCCTGCCGTATGTGAAGGCCTTGGCCAGAAAGGGCCTGGACGGGGCTCTGAGGGCCGATCCGGCCCTGGCGGGGAGCGTGTACCTCTATCGAGGGACGATGGTCCATCGCGGCCTCGGCGAACACTTCGGAATCCAGGCCGAACCTCTGGAAGACCTTCTGGGCGAGGAGGGCTGACCACCATGACCTGGGTTGCGGATTACCGAGCGAAGATGAGAACCGCCGAAGAGGCCGTGGCCTTCATCAAGAGCGGCGATCGTGTCTACTACGGGGGGAACGCCGCCATTCCTCAGACCCTGGTGAGGGCCCTGGCGGCCCGCCGGGCCGAGCTGGAGAACGTCCAGCTGAACCACGTGCTCCTGCTGGGGGAGGACCCCCTCTCCTCTCCCGAGATGGCTGGGCACTTCCGACACAATTCCCTCTTCGTGGGCCCGGCGGACCGGAAAGCCGTCAACGATGGAAGGGCCGACTACGTGCCCATCTTCCTGTACATGATCCCCAGGCTCTTCCGCGAGAGGATCGTTCCGGTGGATGTTGCCATGGTGGCGGTCTCGCCCCCGGACGAGCACGGCTTCATGAGTCTGGGAGTGGAGACCCTGGCCTCCAGGGCCGCCTGCCAGGCGGCTCGCCACGTCATCATTCAGGTGAACGAGATGATGCCCAGGGTGCTGGGCGACTCCTTCCTCCACGTCCGGAACGTGGACTGCATCGTGGAAGGGACCGAGCCCCTGCCTACGTTGGAGTCGGGTCCTCCCAACGACGTGGAGCTCGCCATCAGCCAGAATATCCTGAAGCTCATCGAGCCGGGAATGACCGTCCAGATGG
Source organism: uncultured Gemmatimonadales bacterium (assembly GCA_963751255.1). GTDB lineage: Bacteria > Gemmatimonadota > Gemmatimonadetes > Longimicrobiales > Gaopeijiaceae > CAVVTW01. The sequence goes on from CAVVTW010000030.1 coordinate 40,423, forward strand.
GTATCGGAGGGATCCCCGATGCCATCTACGCCGCCATGGACGGGAGCCTGGACCTTGGCATCCACACGGAGATGCTGTCGGACCAGGCCATGCGAGCCATCGAGCGTGGAGTGGTGACAGGGATGCGCAAAACGCTCCACCCCGGCAAGGTGATCATCACCTTCGCCCTGGGAAGCCAGCACCTGTACGAATTCCTGGACAACAACCCGCTCATCGAAGCCCACCCTGTGGACTACGTCAACGACCCCTTCGTCATCAGCCAGAACGAGAAGATGCTGGCCATCAATTCGGCCATCGAGGTGGACCTCACCGGCCAGGTCTGCTCCGACTCCATCGGTTCCTACATCTATTCGGGCTTCGGTGGTCAGGTGGACTTCATCCGTGGCGCCGCGCGCTCCAGGGGGGGAAAGCCCATCATCGCGGTTTCCTCCACCGCGAAGGGCGGCAGCATGTCCCGGATCGTCCCTTTCTTGAAGGAGGGTGCGGGGGTCGTGACGAGCCGGGCGGACGTGCACTACGTGGTCACGGAATTCGGCGTGGCCAACATCTTCGGACGGAATCTCAGGGAGAGGGCGGAGGCCCTCATCAGGATCGCCCACCCCGACTTCCAGGCCGACCTCATGCTGGCCGCCAAGGAGAGAGGACTGTTCGTCTAGGAGGGAAGCCTTCGGAGCATGAGTTGGCTATCTTGGGTTCGACCCCCTGGCGGATGGGGGGGCGAGCCCTTGTTCTTCTCGCGCTCCAGACCTGACGCCGTCCAAACCAGAGAAACGTCTCGCATGAGCCTTCTCCACTTCTTCAGGACGCCCGGCCTTTCCCGCTCCCGGAACCGGCGGCTCATCTCCCGGGCAGCCGAGATCCTCGACCCTCCGCTGGAAGAGCTCCTCACCGAAGCGTGTTACAACGTGGAATGCTCCGGCCCCCTAACCGACCAGGAGCTCTCCACACTGACCTGGCTTCTCGCCGAGACCTTCGATCCCGAAGGTCTCGGGACTGAGAGCTTCCTCACGGGACGGGGGCAGGTCCTGGAGGTCGGCCCCCGCCTGAACTTCACCACCGCGTGGTCCACCAACGCAGTGGCGATCTGCCAGGCCTGCGGACTGGAGAAGATCCGCGCGGATCGAGCGATCGCGGCGGTTCTTCCTGGAGCGGGAACCTCCCCTGGGCGAGAGGGAGACGCAGGCCTTTCTCGCCCTGGTCCACGACCGCATGACGGAGACGCCTATCCCGAGCCCCTGGAATCCTTCGAGACGGGCATGGTGCCGGCCGAAGTGTTCGAGATCCCCGTCCTCCAGGAAGGGCGGGCCGGCCCTGGAGACGCGTAAACCGGGAGATGGGGCTCGCCTTCGACGACTGGGACCTGGACTACTACACCGAGCTCTTCGCCAGCCGCATCGGACGAAACCCCACGTCGGTGGAGGCCTTCGACATCGCCCAGTCCAACAGCGAGCACTCCCGGCACTGGTTCTTCAAGGGCCGCCTGATCATCGACGGCCAGAGAGATGCCCCGATCACCTCCATGGCCGTGGTGCGACGCCCCTGGACGCCAATCCCTCCAACAGCGTCATCGCGTTCAAGGACAACTCCAGCAGCATCCGGGGGTATTCCGTCCGCACCCTCCTGCCCCAGGCCCCGGACCGGCCCGCCCCCTCGCGGGAGGCCGAGGTGGAGTACGACATCCTCTTCACCGCGGAGACCCACAACTTCCCCTCGGGCGTGGCCCCCTTCCCCGGGAGCGGAGACGGGCACCGGAGGCCGAATCCGGGACGTCCACGCCACCGGTCGGGGGAGCCTGGTGGTGGCCGGCACGGCGGCCTACTGCGTCGGGAACCTGCGGATTCCCGGCTACCCGCTTCCCTGGGAGGATTCCGGCTTTCGCGTATCCCGACCAACCTGGCCTCTCCCCTGGAAATCGAGATCGAGGCGTCCAACGGGGCCTCGGACTACGGAAACAAGTTCGGGGAGCCGGTGATCCAGGGCTTCACCCGCTCCTTCGGGCTCCGGCTGCCCGGACGGCGAGCGGCGGGAGTGGATCAAGCCCATCATGTTCTCCGGGGGCATCGGGCAGATGGACGCCCGCCACCGGGAGAAGGGGGCCCCGGAGGCGGGGATGCTGGTGGTGAAGGTGGGCGGGCCCGCCTACCGGATCGGAATGGGAGGTGGCGCCGCCTCCAGCATGGTCCAGGGGGAGAACGTGGAGGAGCTGGACTTCAACGCCGTCCAGCGGGGCGACGCGGAGATGGAGCAGAAGGTGAACCGCGTCATCCGGGCGTGCGTGGAGATGGGCCCCGACAATCCCATCGTCAGCATCCACGACCAGGGCGCCGGGGGGAACTGCAACGTCCTGAAGGAGCTGGTGGAGCCCGGCAGGGGCGCGGATCGAGGTCCGGGCCATCCCCGTGGGGGACGAGACGCTCTCCGTGATGGAGATCTGGGGGGCCGAGTACCAGGAGCAGGACGCCCTCCTCCTGCGGCCCGAGCACCGCCAGGCTCTTCCAGGACGCTCTGCGACCGGGAGAGGGTGCCGGTGGCCTTCGTGGGCGTGGTCACCGGGGACGGGCGGATCGTGCTCCACGACGAGACGGGACGGCTCCACGCCCGGTGAACATGGAGCTGGACCACGTGCTGGGAGCCATGCCCCAGAAGACCTTCCAGCTCCAGACGGATCAGCGCCGAATCGGGGCCCCCTGGAGCTTCGCCGGAGGCAGCCTCACCGTCAGGACGCCCTGGATCGGGTGCTGCGCCTCCTCTCCGTGGGCTCGAAGCGATTCCTCACCAACAAGGTGGACCGGTGCGTCACGGGACTGGTGGCGCGGCAGCAGTGCGCAGGCCCTCTCCAACTCACCGTGGCCGACGTGGCGGTCATCGCCCAGAGCCATTTCGGGGTGACCGGCGGAGCCACCGCCATCGGGGAGCAGCCCATCAAGGGGCTCCTGGACCCTGTCTCCATGGCCCGAATGACGGTGGGGGAGGCCCTCACGAACCTGGTCTGGGCCACGGGTCAGCGCCCTGGAGCACGTGAAGTGTTCCGCCAATTGGATGTGGGCGGCGAAGCTGCCCGGGGAGGGAGCCGCCCTCTATGATGCCGCGGTGGCCATGAGCCAGGTCATGGAGGAGCTGGGCATCGCCGTGGACGGGGGAAAGGACTCCCTCTCCATGGCGGCCCGGGCGCCCGGACGCCGGCGGGGGGGAGGAAACGGTGAAGGCGCCGGGAGCGCTGGTGGTGTCCGCCTACGTGCACCTGCCCCGACATCACCAAGACCCTGACGCCGGACCTCAAGCTCCCGGCGAGCGGAACGATCTTCTTCGTCGATCTGGGGAGAGGCCGGAACCGCTTGGGAGGATCCGCCCTGGCCCAGGTCTTCGGGCAGGTGGGGGACGCGATGCCCCGGACCTGGAGGACCGCGTCCCTGCTGAAGGGGGCGTTCGATACCGTGATCCAGGATCTCCTGGACGCAGCGCGTCCTCACGGCCGGGCACGACCGGAGCGACGGGGGCCTCATCACCACCCTCCTGGAGATGGCCTTCGCCGGGAACTGCGGGCTGGAGGTGGAGCTGGACGGGCGTGGGATGGGGCAGACGACCCCCTGCACCCCGCGTGCTCCCCTCCCCGTCCTCTTCTCCGAGGAGCTCGGGCTTGGTCTTCGAGGCCCCCGCCGAGGAAGAGGAGCGGATTCTGGAGGCGTTCTGGGCCGTGGGCGTGCCCGTGCTCGGCCATCGGCTCCACCTCCGCAGAGCCTCGGATTCGCATCCGGGTCGGCGGATCGGTGGTCCTGGACGAAGACATGACCAGCCCTCCGGGACCTCTGGGAGAGACCAGCTTCCAGCTCGAACGACTCCAGGCCGATCCCGATTGCGTGGAGGAAGAGCAGACAGGTCTCCGGGCCCGCTCCGGGCCGCGCCTCCACGTTCCCTTCGAGGTTCGCTTCACCGCGCCCGAAATCCTGGTGGCCTCCAACAAGCCCCGCGTGGCGGTGGTGCGGGAGGAAGGAACCAACTCGGATCGCGAGATGAGTTCCGCCTTCCATCTGGGCGGCTTCGAGGTGTGGGATGTGGCCATGTCGGACCTCCTCTCCGGCCGGGTTCGCCTGGACGGCTTTCAGGGCCTCGGGTTCCCGGGCGGGTTTGCCTACGCCGATGTCCTGGACTCGGCCAAGGGCTGGGCCGGTGCGATCCGGTTCAACGATGACTTGACGGACCAGTTCCAGCGATTTCGCCTCCGTCGAGACACGTTCAGCATCGGAATCTGCAATGGCTGCCAGCTCCTGGCCCTCCTGGGGTGGGTTCCGTGGGCGGGCATCGAGACCCGGGTCCAGCCGCGGTTCATCCAGAACCGCTCGGGGAGGTTCGAATCCCGCTTCGCCGCGGTGAAGATCCTGGAGAGCCCGGCGATCATGCTCAGAGGGATGGCGGGTGCGGTCCTGGGGGTCTGGGTCGCCCACGGAGAGGGACAAGCCCACTTCCCCGACCTGTCCGTACAGGACCGGGTGCTGTCGGACGGCCTGGCTCCCGTGCGATTCGTGGACGACGAGGGCGAGCCCACGACCCGTTACCCCCTCAATCCCAACGGATCCCCCCACGGGATCGCCGCCTTGACTTCACCCGATGGACGCCACCTAGCGATCATGCCCCACCCGGAGCGGAGCTTCCTCACGTGGCAGTGGGGGTGGATCCCGGAGGACTGGAAGGGCAAGGCGCCGGCCTCGCCCTGGCTGAGGATCTTCCAGAACGCTCGAGAATGGTGCCACGAGACGGGCTAGGAGCCGACGCGAGCCGCTTCGGCTCCTCTTCCCCGGACGCACCTGGAGAATACCATGGCAGAAATCAAGGTAGCAGCCGATCAGGTCTTCCCGATCCTGAAGCACAACATCCTGGTGGACGGTTTCCACGTGGTGATCGACCTGGAGAAGTCCCGGGGAGCGGTCATTGTCGACGCGCTGGAGGGTAGAGAATACCTGGATTGCTACGGGTACTTCGCCACCCTCCCCGTGGGCCACAACCATCCCGGGATGGAGGACCAGGGCTTCAGGAAGTCCCTCATGACCGCCGCCCTCTCGAACCCCGCCAACAGCGACATCTACTCGCGCCAGTTCGCGGCCTTCGTGAAGATTTTCCGGGAATGGCGGCTCCCGAGGCGTTTCCCCACCTCTTCTTCGTGGCCGGGGGAGCGCTGGCGGTGGAGAATGCCATGAAGGCTGCCTTCGACTGGAAGGTCCAGAAGAACCGGGCAAAGGGGGTGGATGAAGGGGGAGACAAGATCCTCCATTTCAGGGACGCCTTTCACGGACGCAGCGGCTACACTCTTTCGGTGACCAACACCGATCCGGTGAAGACACGGGATTTCCCCAAGTTCGAATGGCCACGGATCTCCAACCCCTTCATCGAGTTCCCCATGGATCCGGACCAGACGGCGGCCAAGGAGGAGAAGGCCTGCGCGGAGATCGAGCGGGCGTTTGCCCGGGACCCCCACGGCATCGCGGCAATCCTCATCGAGCCCATCCAGGGAGAAGGGGGGGATCATCACTTTCGGCCCGAGTTCTTCCGCCGTCTCCGGGAGTATGCCGACGCCCACGAGGCGTTGCTGATCTTCGATGAGGTTCAAACCGGCCTGGGCGCTACGGGCACCATGTGGGCCTACGAGCAGATGGGAGTCAGGCCCGACATCATCGCCTTTGGAAAGAAGACCCAGGTGTGCGGAATCATGAGCACGGACCGAATCGACGAGGTGCCCACGAATGTCTTCCGGGTCTCCAGCCGGATCAACTCGACGTGGGGAGGGAACCTCACCGATATGGTCCGATGCGCACGGTACCTCCAGATCATGGAGGAGGAAGGCCTGGTCGGAAACGCGGCAGACGTAGGCGCCTATTTCCGGGAGGGCCTGGAGGCGCTGGCTCGGGCCTTCCCCCTCATCACGAACGTCCGGGGGCGGGGACTGTTCCTGGCCATGGACCTGCCGGATGGAGACCTTCGAAAACGCGTCCGCACGGGATGCTGGGACCGGGGGCTCGCGGCCCTTCCTTGCGGAGCCCGAACCCTCCGGTTCCGCCCCCCGTTGATCTTTTCGAGGGAGAACGCCGACCAGGCCCTCGGAATCCTGCGGGAGGTCCTGGGCTCAATACCCGGGGATGCGGCCCAGGGACCCGAGCCGTCCATCTGAGATTGCGCCGTATCGGCCCCCTCCTCCCCCGGGAGCACGGGGCGTACGCAGAGCTGGCCTTCCCCTTGGCCACAGGCCTGGGCCTGGCGCATCCGCGGCTCCCAACGCTGGCCCTGGCCCTGGCGGCCGTAGCGCTCTTCCTGGCCCACGAGCCGGTGGCCATCCTACTGGGCGCCCGGGGCCGGCGTCTTCGCTCCCAGCTGGGCCGGCGGGCCCGGGCCTGGGGCGCCCTGCTCCTGGTGACGGGGACCGCCCTGGGGGCCGCAGCCACGGCGTTGGATCCCACGGCGGTGTGGCCGGGCCTTCTCTACCCGGCCCTGCCGGCCCTCGCTCTCCTTCCCCTCGTCCGGGCAGGCCAACAAAAGACCTTCCCTGGAGAGCTTCTGGTGGTGACGGTGTTCGCTGCCCTGATCCTCCCCCTCACGCTCGCGTCCGGAGGGTCGCCGCAGCTGGCCCGGGAGGCGTTCCTGGTGTGGTGGATCAGCTTCTTTCTAGGAACGCTCGAGGTCCATGCCATCAAGGCCCGCCATAAGGACACCCGGCGCAGCCGCTGGACCCGGTGGGCCTCCCCGGCGGCGAGCTCGGCGGCGGTCCTTCTCTGCCTCGGCGGCGCCGGCGCCGCCTCGGGGAGCCTGAGGTGGGGAGCCCTCGCCCTCCTTCCCCCTTCCCTGGCCGTCGCCCTCCTGAGCGCGCTTCGGGTCCACCCAAGGAACCTGAAACGCGTGGGATGGACGCTGGTGGGGGCCAATACGCTCACCTTGTCGGTCATCCTCCTGGCCCGGTGGCTCTGAAGAGGGGAGTCGCCCCGTCAGGTCAGGCGGTGGATCCAGGCTTCCGGATGATCCCCTTCTGGACCGTGCCGTTCATGGTGACCACCACGGGGGCATCGAACCGGAGGTGGCGCACACACCCGATCTCCTCCACCGCCGGCTGGTCGGCAAGCCAGCTCCAGTTCACGAACCCTTCCCCGGTCTCCTGGTTCACGGTGAAGTACCCGATGTTCAAGGACGTGAGGTTCTGGAAGAAGTGTGTGCCCTGGGATGGGGTAACCCGGAAGTCCTTGAATCCGGCCTCCACGATGACCTGGGCTCCAGCGATGTCCGCCCACCGAACCGGGATGCCGAGCCACGGATGAGTGGATCCCCACCGCCCGACGCCCACGAGAATGTACGGCCTTCCTGCCTGACTGAGCTGGGTGTTCAGCTTGGACACGGCCGGGGCGCAGCGTTGGCTGTGGGAGCGTTCGTACCGATCCCGATCCACCACGATCATATCGTGGATCCCGTCCAGGTGCCCATGCCCAAGAACCGAAGGGCTCTCACAAATCAGCGCTTCCCGTGGCACCTGCTCCAACTCGATCGCGTCCAGCTCCCGATTCGCAGCCAGGGGCCGAAGCTGGAGGAAGGCGAACTCCTTCGGCTCGTCCGGGGGCTTGGTGAGGTTCACGGCGAACTCGATCTCCACCGGGGAGCTGGTCCCGGCGGCCCCCACCACCAGGAGCTCTTTGAGGATCTCGGCCAGGGGAAAAAGGTCCATCTTGAGGATGGGGGCCATGCTCACCAGCCGGATTCCCTCCCGGGAGAGGCCATCGTAGACCACGTTGTTCTGGGGAGAATAGGTGGAGCCCACCCACCGCAGGACGCCGTGGTGCTCCGCCACCTCGAGGGGACACGAAACCAGCCGCCCGTCCTCGGCGCCGGGGAGGTCCTGGTGGTCGTTGCCCAACCTCAGCGCCCAGAACTCCCGTCTGGGAGTTCTTCACCATGTCCTCCACGGTGGAGAACTCCACGTTGTGTCGCGGAAACGACGGGCAGAACCGGAAACAGGGAGAGCCCTCCACGACGGTCTTCCCCAGGCCCAGGGCCACGGCCGCGATCCCGTCCGACGAGCTCATGGGTGGCGTGGGGTAGTAGTTGTACGAACGGGCGACGCCGGCCAGGTCGGGAAAGAAGAGGCCTTCCCTCTCCCTCCCCACCATCCTCTGCACGATGACGGCCATGGCCTCCTCCTCCAGGCGATAGGGCGTCGCTTCCAGGAACGCCTTGCTGTTCCGGGAGAAGGTGGAGGCGTAGACCCGCTTGATGGCCAGGATCAGCTGCTCCAGCCGGACCGCGGGATCCGGATTGTCGTTCGGCAGCATGAGGGTCTCGAAAATGCCGGCGAAGGGCTGATACGGTGAATCCTCCAGCAGGCTGGACGATCGAACCGCCAGGGGGAACGTGCTCTCGAATAGGAACGAGGCCAACTGCTGCCGCGCCTGCCAGGGGAAACGGGCCTCGGCGAAGCGCCGGGCCACCTCCCCCTCGTCCTCGGAGCGGAGGGAGAGGGCCCGGAGGTCGTTCCCGTCCAGAAACTCGTTGAAGACGTCGGTTCCCAGGATCACGGCAGGGGGAACGAAGATCCGGACATCGGAGAAACGACTCTCCAGACCGAACTGATCCACCAGGCGCGTGGCGAAGGCCAGTCCCCTTCCCTTCCCTCCGATGGACCCTCCGCCGATCCGCATGATCCCGCCCGCGTAGGACAGGACCTCCGGGTCGAAATCGGCCACCGTGCTCCGACTCTGCTCTCTGCCGGTAGGCGCCGATGGATTGGATCAGTCATCCCGGAGCGCCTCCAGCGAAGCGTAGTCCGAGACCTGCCTCGGCCTGAGCCGGTACGCCAGAGCAAACTCGCCCCGGGCCCGCAGCCAGCTCGAGAAGTCATTGCGCTCAGCGTGGAAGCCGATGCTCTCGGCCGGAACCGTCTCCAGCTTCTCCAGGAGGGACCGTAGATCGCGGGCACGGTCCACCTCCTCCCCATCCGCCTGCAATCCGGAACACGAAGTCGCCGAAGAAGAAGTGCTGGGTGAGGTAGCTCCGGATGTCCTCCAGCATGACCGGGGAGCCCTTCAGCAGGAACCCCGTGCCCAGGGATTCTGCCGTCTCCCGGAAGCGTGGGTTGCTGGACTGAAGGAGGATGGGGACGTCGGGCCGGAGATCCCGGATCCGATGGGCGAGCTCCAAGCCCGCCGAGGGGGAGGCCTTCTCCTGTCCCGCTCACCGGGGAAACTGAACGTCGGACATCACCCCCATGACGTTGTATCGGTACCGGCTGAAGCAGGCCCAGGCCTCCTCGAAGCTGGTGGTGAGGATGATCTTGGGACGCGCCCTCATGCGGAGAATGCGCTGGTAGAGGTTCACCCCTTCGCGAGAAGACGCTCTGGGAGAGCTTCATGACCTCAGCGTAGATCGCCGGAAGGAAGGAGGAGTAGAACCGGACGCTGTCTTCCACCACGAGAAGAACCGGAACCCCGAGCTTGGCGTCGGCCTCCAGGTTCACCTTGTCCTCCCAGTACTTCACCATGGCCAGGAGAATTCGGGCATCCCCCTGCCAGATGAAGATGCGCTCGAGTCCGTCGAATCCGTGGCGCTCCTCGAACTCCTTCAATTCCCGGTGGTCATAGGCCAGGACCAGCACGGGGAGGCCGAGTCCGACCTCCTTCACCCGGCGAGCCAGCTGGACGGCGTTCATGTCGCCGAGTTGGAGGCTCGTGATGATGACGTCGAAGGGCTGATTCTGGGCCAGGGCAAGGGCCTCCACCCCGCTGGACACCCGGGTGAGGTTCGGGCGCCTGGCTCAGATTCAGGTCGAGGAACTTGCTGAGGATCAGCTCGTTGAGCTGGCCGTCCTCGGCCATGATGAACGACTCGTAGAGGCTGGACACGAAGAGGATGTTCTGAACGCGGTGCCGCATGAGGTCCTGGAGGCTTCCCGTCCGAGGCCCGTATCCCTCCGTGAATCCGAACTGAGTCGTGATGGCCATGTGCGGTCTCGTGAAGCGGACGAGGTGAGAGGGCTCATTCCATCGAGCCCCTCCGAAAATAGCGTGGGGGCGCGCCGGAGCGCGCCCCCATCCTACTCCAGCTCCCGGGTGATGGATCCCCCGGGGGGCGACCGCGAGATCAAACCACACCCTGATCCAGCATGGCGTTGGCCACCTTCAGGAAGCCGGCGATGTTGGCGCCGTGGACGTAGTTGCCAGGCTTGCCGTACGCCTCGGCGGCATCCAGAGCCTGCTTGTGGATGCTCTTCATGATCCCGTGCAGCCTGGAATCCACCTCTTCCCGGGTCCAGGAGAGCCGCAGGGAGTTCTGGGACATCTCCAGGCCGGAGACCGCCACGCCGCCGGCGTTGGCCGCCTTGCCCAGGCCGTAGAGGACGTCGTTGTCCAGGAAGATCTCGACGCCATCCGGAACGGTGGGCATGTTGGCGCCTTCGGAGACCACGTAGACGCCGTTGTTCACCAGGTTCTGGGCGTCCTTGGCGTTGATCTCGTTCTGCGTGGCGCTGGGGAACGCGCAGTCGGCCTTGTGGTCCCAGAGCGGGTTGTAGTCGAGGTTCGGGTCCACCGGCGTGTAGACCGCACCAGGATACTTCTCGGCGTACTCGCTGATGCGGCCGCGGCGGTTGTTCTTGAGGTCCATGACGAAGGCCAGCTTGTCCCGGTCGATTCCCTCCTCGTCGAAGACGTAGCCGCCCGAGTCGGAGAAGGTGACGACCTTGCCGCCCAGGTCCAGGATCTTCTCGGCCGTGTACTGGGCCACGTTCCCGGAACCGGAGACGATGCAGGTCTTCCCTTCCAGGCGTCTCGCCGCGGGTGGCCAGCATCTCGGCCGCGAAGTAGACCGCGCCGTAGCCGGTGGCCTCCGGCCGGATGAGGGATCCGCCCCAGTTGAGACCCTTGCCGGTGAGGACGCCGGTGAACTCGTTTCGCAGCTTCTTGTACATGCCGAAGAGGAATCCGACTTCACGGCCGCCCACGCCGATGTCGCCGGCGGGGACGTCGGTGTTGGGCCCGATGTGCCGGAAGAGCTCGGCCATGAAGCTCTGGCAGAAGCGCATGACTTCGTCGTCGCTCTTCCCCTTCGGGTCGAAGTCGGAGCCGCCCTTGCCGCCGCCCATGGGGAGGGTGGTGAGGGCGTTCTTGAACACCTGCTCGAAGGCCAGGAACTTGAGGATGCCCAGGTTCACCGAAGGGTGGAAGCGGAGCCCGCCCTTGTAGGGCCCGATGGCGCTGTTCATCTCGATCCGGAAGCCCCGATTCACCTGCACCTTGCCCTGATCGTCCACCCACGGCACCCGGAAGAGGATCACCCGCTCGGGCTCGATGATCCGCTCGAGGACCTTCGTGCTTGCGGTAGATGGGGTGCTTGTCGTAGACGATCTGCACGGATTCGGCCACTTCCTGAACCGCCTGGTGGAACTCGGGCTGCGCCGGGTCCTTCGCCTTCACCGCTTCCATCAGTTTGCTCACAAAGTCACTCATGTCGGTCTCCCTGGACGGAGGTCACGCTCCGGTTCGGTCGGGGTCCACTCCCCTGCTGTGAAAACCAAAAAGAAAACCGGCTACCACCGGTGAGCGGCATGCCGGGAATGAAAACCGCTGTCTGGTCGACGAGGGCGGGGGCCAAAGACGACGAAGGGGAGGCCCCGGGGATCTGGCCAAGCCGGAACCCGTCTTCCTCCCGAACCACCTCTCGTCCCCGGTTTGGGGATACGACGAATCTGTTCTCGTCCATCGGGAAAGGGCCCCGCTTGCCCCTGGGCCCTGGTCCGAATCCAGTCTCGTTCCCCTCGCTCCTCTTCGCCTTCGATCCTCGAGAGAGCAAAGCATGTGGTTCCGGGAGCGGAACGGAAAGGGATCGCTTCCGCCCACCCTCGTCTCTGATCGCCGAAACAAGCTGGCGAACCCCCTCGCCGTCGGCAAGCCCCATGCCACGCTTGTTCGGGCTCTGCCCCCGTCGCGCGTCGGGAGAGGCGGGAGGGGGGGGGACATCTCGACCCAGGCCGATGTCACCTTTTGTCTCCCGCGTGGAGGAGACGGTTAATCGAAGATGCATACCTCCAGGTGCCCGTCCTGATCGATCCAGCCCCGGTACATCCCGCCGGTATTGAAGCACATCTCCACGTGTCCGTGGCGGTCCAGGGCCACGAGCCCCCCCAGGCCGGGAAGCTGGCCCTCGAGCCTCTCCATGATGATCTGCTGAGCGGCTTCCGCGAGGGAGACCCCCAGGTAGGCCATCCGCGCCTCCATGTCATGGGCCACGGCGTTGCGAATGAAGTACTCCCCCCATCCCGTGCAGGAGACACCACAGTGGGCACCGGCGTAGGTCCCGGCGCCGATGACCGGGGAGTCGCCGATCCGCCCCCACCGTTTGTTGGCCGAGCCCCCCGTTGAGGTTCCGGCAACGAGGCGTCCGCCGCTGTCCAGCGCCACGGCGCCCACGGTCCCCGAACGATGCCCCGGATCCGGATCGACGCCCACCGTATTCGGCCGCCCCCCACCCTCCGCCTCCCTCGCCCTGGCCTTCTGGAGGTCATCCCACCGGCGCTGGGTCACGAAGAACGATGCTTCTTCCATGGCCAACCCCTTCTCCCGGGCAAAGTCCTCCGCTCCTCTGCCCGAGAGCATCACGTGGGGGCAACCGTCCATGACCGTCCGAGCGAGCTCGATGGGGTTTCGCACGGTCTGGACGCCAGCTACCGCCCCGGCCGCCAACGTGTCCCCCACCATGATGGACGCGTCCATGCTCACGACTCCCTCGGCCGTGAGGTTGGAGCCCCTGCCCGCGTTGAAGAGCACGGAGTCCTCCATCACCCGGATGGCCTCCACCACGCCGTCCTCGGCCACGCCCCCTTGACTCATGGCATCGAAACCCGCCGTCAACGACGCCGCCAGGTCGGACCGGTATCGAGCCTCCAGCTGCTGGGTCAGCGCTTCCCGGGGCAGCACTCCGACGCCGCCGTGGATCACCAAGCCCCACCTGACCTGACGCTTGCCGCCCGAATCGTTCTCGCTCATGGAATTCCGCACCCCCCTATCTTTGACGGTCCAAGGCCCGCAATCTATGATCTTCAGCCTTCCAGGCCATGCCCTGCAGTTTGGCCCTCGATCCAGGGAGCCACAACCTTGCTCGAACGGTATCGACCGATCCGCTTCTCCCGTGCCGGCGTCAGAGGACTGAGCGTCTCGGCGACCCTGTCGGTCAATGACCGCGTCCAGGAGATGTGGGCCGACGGCAAGAACGTCTATCACCTCGCCTTCGGGGAATCCCGGTGGCCGGTCCACCCGAAGATCGCCGACGCCCTCTGCGCCAGCTCCCACAGGCGGAGCTATCTTCCGGCGGCCGGGATCGTGGAGCTTCGCCGAGCCATAGCCGGGCACTACCGCCGGGTGTTCGGCCTGGACGTGGAGCCCGACCAGGTCGTCATCGGCCCGGGAAGCAAGTCTCTAATCTTCTCCGCTCTCCTGACTCTCGGCGAGGAGATCATCATCCCACGCCCCTCCTGGGTCACCTACGCGCCCCAGGTGCACCTCCTCGGGAAGCCCATCACATGGGTCCCCACCCACCCGGGAGATCACTACCTGGTGGGCACCGATGTCCTTCAGGAGGCACTCCAGGCCTCGCACCACGACATGGGAAACCCCGAGGTCCTGGTCCTGAACAACCCCGGCAATCCCACGGGAACCATGAGGAGTCCGGAACAGAACCGGTCGCTGGCTGAGTTCTGCCGCGAGCAGGAGCTCATGGTGGTCAGCGACGAGATCTATGCCAGGACCGCGTTCACGGACATCCCCTTCGTGTCCATGGGAAAGCTCTACCCGGAGGGAACCGTGGTCACGGGAGGATTGAGCAAGGATCTCTCCTTGGGGGGGTGGCGGCTGGGTGTGGCGGTGGTCCCCCCCACCAAAGCCGGGAGGGTCCTGGCGAAGGCTCTAGCGACCATTGCCACCAACGTCTGGTCCTGTGTCTCCGCTCCGGTCCAGTACGCTGCCTTGGTAGCCTACGGCGGAGACCCCGAGGTGGAGGCGTACGTCGAGGCGTGTGCTCGGATGCACGCCGCCCGAACTCTTTATCTCTACGACCTCATGGAGCGCCTCGGAGTTCAGTGCGTCCGGCCCGCCGGGGCCTTCTACATCTTCCCCTGCTTCGACGAGTGGACCGATGTCTTGATCGCCCGAGGCATCCACAATTGCCAGGAGCTCTCCCTCCACCTCCTGGAGAAATACGAGATCGCCGCTCTTCCCGGATCCGCCTTCAACTCGGTTCGACGCTTCTGCCAGAGGATCTCCTCCTCGTTCATCGACGCGAACAACGACGAGAAGGCCCAGGCCCTCGTAGAGGCGTGGCGAGCCCGTCCCGACCCGGTGACGTTCATCAGGGACCACCACCCTCGACTGCACGCCGTGGCGGATCGGCTCGGCGATTTCGTTGAGGGCCTCAAGCGTGACCATGCAGCGTAGGCCGGCGGCCGTGGAGAGCCCGAAGCGACGCCCCCCGGAGGAGGAAGAGAGGAGGACATGAGAGAGGTCGTCATCGTGGACGGAGCTCGCTCCCCGGTGGGAAGGCATTCGGGCGCGCTCTCCAGCGTACGGCCCGACGACCTCCTGGCGGAGGTCCTGAAGGGGCTACAGGCCCGCACCGGCCTCGACCCGGCAAAGGTGGAGGACGTCTACGCCGGATGCGGCAACCAGGGTGGGGAGGACAACCGGGACGTGGCCCGCATGAGCGCCCTCCTGGCCGGGTGGCCCGTGACGGTTCCGGGCGTCACGGTCAATCGAAACTGTGCGTCGGGCTTGGAGTCGGTGAACCAGGCCGCGAAGGCCATCCTGGCCGGGGAGGGAGACGTATTCGTCGCAGGGGGCGTCGAGAGCATGAGTCGCGCCCCCTGGGCCGTGGCCAAGCCCGAGGGAGCCCAGCCCGTCGGACACTCCACCTTGTGGGACACCACCGTGGGGTGGCGGTTCGACAATCCGACACTCGATGCCCTCTACCCCATCGTCTCTCTCGGAGAGACGGCGGAGAACATCGCCGACGAGATGGGAATCAGCCGGCGGGAGCAGGACGCCTTCAGCCTGGAGAGCCACCGCCGCGCCGTGGCGGCGATGGACGCCGGAACGTTCAGGGAAGAGATCGTCCCCATCTCCGTTCCCCGGCGAAGGGGGGGCCCCCTTCTGGTGGACACGGATGAGCATCCCCGATTTCGGCGGGAAGGAGGGCGTTTCATCCTGGACACGGACATGGAGCGACTCGGCCGCCTGAAACCGGCTTTTCGCGATGGTGGGACCGTGACCGCCGGCAATTCCAGCGGGATCAACGACGGGGCGGCGGCCCTCCTCCTGACCAGCCGGGAGGGGGCGGACGCCCTGGGGAGGAAGCCCATGGTCCGGTGGATCGGATCGGCCGTGGCCGGTGTGGACCCGGGCTTCATGGGTTACGGTCCGGTACCCGCCACCCGGAAGCTGCTCAGGCGGATCGGGCTCGAGCTGAATCAGATCGGGCTGGTGGAGCTGAATGAGGCTTTCGCGGCGCAGGCCCTGGGGGTCATGAGGAAGCTGGATCTGCGGCATGAGATCACCAACGTGAACGGAGGCGCCGTGGCCCTGGGCCACCCCACGGGCTGCTCCGGTGCCCGAATCCTCGTCACCCTGATCCACGAGATGAGGCGCCGGGCTCCCAGCGCGCCTCGCCCCTTCTACGGTCTGGCCACCTTGTGCGTGGGGGTGGGAATGGGGGTGGCGACGGTAGTGGAATGGATGGACTGAGCTTCGCGAGGCCGACGCCGGCCGAACCTGGAGAATCGACCATGAGTGAACCCGCACCCCGCCCCCTTTCCGGCATTCGTGTCATCGGACTGGAGCAGTACATGGCGGGCCCCTACTGTACCATGCTCCTCGCCGACGCCGGCGCCGAGGTCATCAAGATCGAGCGCCCGGGAACGGGAGACCCCCGGCGCCAAATACCCCCGTTCGCCGAGAAGGACGGCACCCGGAAGGCCGCCGGGTACATGGCGTACAACCGGAACAAGAAGAGCGTGGCCCTGAACGTCCGGGAGCCGGAAGGCCAGGAGGTCCTCCGGCGCCTCGTCCAGGTCTCGGACGTGGTGGTGGAGAACCTGCGCCCCGGAGCCCTGGAGAAGCTAGGGCTTGGGCCGGAGGGAATGAGGTCCCTGAACCCCGGCCTCGTCTACGCAATGATCTCGGGCTTCGGGCGCCTGCCGGGCTACGAGAGTCAGTACGCCCAGCGTCCGGCCTTCGACATCGTGGCCGAGGCCATGGGAGGGGTCATGGACCTGGTCGGATTTCAGGACCGTCCCCCAACCTTCACCCTCTACGGGCTGGCCGACGTGTATTCGGGGATGGTGGCGGCCTACGGAGTCCTCCAGGCCCTCTTCATGCGGGAGAGAACGGGGAAAGGCCAGTTGGTGGACGTGTCCCTCCTGGACAACATGCTGGCCCTGAACGAGCGGATGGTGGCCCTGTACTCCGTCACCGGGAAGGAGCCGCGTCGGGGCAAGCTCGAGCACCTCTGGCCCCGGGGCGCCTACCGGTGCGCAGACGGCTATGTGGCCCTGAACGTCCCGGATGACGGGATCTGGGCCCGCCTGGCCCACGCCATGGGGCGTCCGGACCTGGTGGAGGACCCCAGAAGCGCCAACGGATCCTCCCGCGCGGCCAACGAGGACTTCCTTCAGCCGATCCTGGAGGCTTGGCTCGCGAACAAGTCCCGAGAGGAGGTGGTGGACACACTGAACGCGGCCGGGATGCCGACGGGCCCCGTCTACACCGCCAGGGACGTCTTCACCGACCCACACTTCCAGGTTCGAGGCATGCTCCCCGTCATCCATGACCCCGAGGTGGGCCCGTACGCCTTCGCACGCACGCCTCCCCACCTCTCGGATGCGCCGGAGATCCCCCTATCGGCCTCCCCCGCCCTGGGGGCCCATACGCGTGAGGTCCTGCAAGGGTTGTTGGGATACTCCCCGTCGGAGGTCGAGACGCTGGAGAAGGCGGGGGTCATCGGGCTGTAGGCACCTCCACCCTGGGACTCCGGGGTTCCCAATGTGGAGCTCCCGGCGGAACGGGAGCCGGGATCCTTCAGAGCGCCCCGTGCTGGGTGCGGGCGATGATCTCGTCCTGGAGCGTCTTGCCCAGGTCGCAGAAATAGTCGCTGTACCCTGCCACACGCACGATCAGGTCCCGATAGTCCTCGGGTCGCTCCTGGGCCGCCCGCAAGGTTTCGGCGTCCACCACGTTGAACTGGACGTGATGGCCGTCCATGCGGAAGTAGCTCCGGACCAGGTGCACCCAGGCATCCAGCCCGTGCTCCGTGTCCAGGAGCCCCGGGGTCAGCTTCTGATTCAGGAGCGTCCCCCCGGTCCGGGCATGATCCATCTTCCCCGCGGACCTGAAGACCGCGGTGGGCCCCTTTCGGTCCATTCCCTGGACGGGGGAAATCCCCTCGGAGAGGGGCCGGCCCGCCCTACGACCGTCAGGTGTAGCCTGCACGACAGAGCCGAAGTAGACGTGGACCGTCGTGGGCAGGAGGTTGATCCGGTACTGCCCCCCCTTGGTGTTGGGGCGGCCGTCCACGGCCCGGAAGTAGGTCTCGAAGACCTCCCGCATGACCGCGTCGGCGTAGTCGTCGTCGTTGCCGTACTTTGGGGTTCTCTCCAGCAAGGCGAGGCGCAGCCTCTCCCGACCCTCGAAGTCCGTCCCGAGCGCCTGGAGGAGCTCCTTCATGGACACGGCTCCCTCGTCGAACACCTGGTATTTCAGGGCCGTCAGGGCATCCGCCATGGTCCCGAGCCCCACACCCTGGATGTAGGAGGTGTTGTAACGAGCCCCACCGTCGTGGTAATCCTTTCCCTTCCGAATGCAATCGTCGATGAGCAGGGAAAGGAAGGGCGACGGCAGGTAGGTGGCCCATAGACGCTCGATGACGTTGTTGCCCCCGATCTTCACATCGACGAGGTAGTCGAGCTGGGCCTTGAACGCCTCCATGAGCTCACCGAAGGAGGCCCACGAGAGGGGATCACCCACGTCGAGGCCCACCCTTACCCCCGTCCCCGGATCGATCCCTCGGCGCAGGGTCAATTCCAGGACCTTCGGGAGATTGAAGTACCCGGTGAGGTTGTAGTTCTCCTTGCCGAAGGCGCCCACCTCCACGCAGCCGGAAGACCCTCCGGATCGGGCATCCTCTACGCTCTTACCCTGGCGCACGAGCTCCTGGACGATGAGGTCGGCGTTGAAGATGGAGGGCTGGCCGAAGCCCGTGGCGATGATACGACCCGCACGCCGGAGGAAACGGTCCGGGTTCTTCTTGCTGAGCTGGACCGAGGCGCTTGGCTGCAGAAGGCGCATCTCCTGAATCACGTCCAGGAGGAGGAAGGTCATGTCGCTCACAGCGTCGGAGCCGTCGGAGCGGAGACCGCCAGTGTTGATCTGGGCGAAATCCGTGTACGTAGCGCTCTCCTCGGCGGTGACTCCCACCTTGGGCGGAGCCGGATGGTTGTTGAACTTCACCCACAGGCACTGAAGCAGCTCCTCCGCCGAGGCCCGGGTGAGCGTCCCCTCCCCCAGGCCCTTCCGGTAGAAGGGCTCCAGGTGTTGGTCCAGGTGACCGGGGTTGAACGCGTCCCAGGTGTTGAGCTCCGTGATCACCCCCAGGTGGACGAACCAATAGGACTGGAGTGCCTCCCAAAAGTCACGGGGTGGGTGGGCTGGGACGTGCTCGCAGACCTCGGCGATGCGCAGAAGCTCCTCCCTGCGCCCCGCGTCCGACTCCTCCTCCGCCATGGCCCTGGCCCGGAGCGCGTGGCGCCTCGCATAGAGAATCAGCGCGTCGGCGGCGATCTCCATGGCCCGCAGCTCTTCCTGCTTCGCATATGCCTCCGGGTCTCCCAGGAAGTCCAGGTCCTCCAGGGCATCCTGGATGTCGGCGATGAGATCCAGGAGCCCCCTGCGGTAGATCTTGTCGTCCAGGACCGTGTGACCGGGCGCCCGCTGCTCCATGAACTCGGTGAAGACCCCCGCCTCGTAAGCAGCCTTCCACGCGGGCCTCATCTCCCGGAAGATCAGGTCCCTCAGGGTACGCCCCTGCCAGTACGGGAGGATCTCCTCCTCCTGGATCCTGCGGGTTTCGGGCGACACCTCGAAGGAGATCTTCTCCCGGGTGTCCAGGATTTCCAGGTCCTCGGTCGAGTGACAGCAGATCTCCGGATAGGTAGGGGTGGCCTTGGGAGCGGGGCCTCTCTCTCCCACGATCAGCTCCCCCTCTCCGAAGTGGATAGCCTTGTTCTCCAGCAGGTACCGGAAGGCGAGGGCCCGTCGTACCGGAGGCGACAGGAGCGCGTGCTCACGGCTGCAGAATTCGGTGATGAGGCGCGCTCGTTCCGCAGAGAGAGTGGCCTTCGCCTCCAGACTCTCCTGCCGCAGCCGCCGTACCCGCTCAGTCATCGCCATGGCGCTCTCCTCGTACCGTTACCGTGAGGCCGGCGGACGCAAGGACGCGAACGGTCCGTCCAATGGCGTCCCTCCCCGGGGGCCCCGTCCTCGCCAATGGGTATTCTCGTCCCAGGCGCCGGTACTTGTCCACTCCGAGCCGATGATAGGGGAGCACGTCCACTGGAGGCGGCCCTTCGAGGCCGGACAGGAAAGCGGCGGTGGCTTCGAGATTCTCCGGGTCGTCGTTGACGCCGGGGATGAGGGGGAGCCGGACGGTGAGCACAGGCTTCCCGGCGGCCCCCTTCCTGGCAGCCCATTTCAGGTTCTCCAGGATCCATCGATTGTGAACCCCGGAGAATGCTTCATGGCGCTCCTCGTCCAGGACCTTGAGGTCGAAGAGGAGCCCCGCCGCCAGCGGAGCCAGCTCCTGGAAGGTTTCGGGGGCAACATGTCCGCACGTGTCCAGAACCACCGGAAGCTCCCGTTCCCTGCATCCCAGGAGCAGAGCTCGCAAAAATCCTGGCTGGGCAAACGGCTCCCCACCCGAGAGCGTCACCCCACCCCCGGATTGGTCGTAGTAGATTCGGTCCCTCTCCACCATGTCGAGGATTCCGTCGGCCGTCCTCGGCTGTCCGGTGACCTCCAGGGCCCCGGGCAGACAGGCATCCTCGCACGCTCCCTGGAGCCTGCACCGATCCCAAGCCACGCTCACGAGTCCGTCCGAGAGGGTGAGGGCTCCCGACGGGCAGAGCGGCACACAGTCCCCGCATCCGGTGCACCGGTCGGGACGGCAGGTGAGCTCGGCACCCATGCGCTGCCCTTCAGGGTTGTGGCAGGAAAGACAGGAAAGAGGGCATCCCTTGAGGAACACCGTGGTCCGCAGACCCGGCCCATCGTGGAGGGCAAAGCGCTTGATGTCGAAGACGGACCCGGAAGCCATGAGTCTAACGTTATGGATCCTCGCCCCGGAGGGGGAGGCCTCCGGCAAAATCCAGGGTCGCGTATGAGCCCCGGGCCGGCTCCCCCTACTCCGGTCAGGTCGCGGTGGCATGGCCCGAGTAGTATGTTTTTCGGTCGACCGTTTCGGGAGACGCCGACGAGAATTCCCCAGGCAGGATGAGACCCGTGGCAGTCTTCCTCGTTCGCAGGAGCGTGACGATCGCGCACACCGTCCTGATTCCCGCGGCGCTCACGGCATGCGGACCCAAGGAGAACCTCATGTCCCAAGGCATGACCCGCGAGCCCTTCGGCACGGCCCCGGATGGCCAGGCCGTCGAGCTCTTCACTCTCACCAACCTCCACGGGATCGAGCTCAAGGTCACGAATTATGGCGGGATCGTCGTCTCCCTGAAGACCCCCGACAGGGACGGCCACCCCGGGGACATTGTCCTGGGGTACCCGGGCCTCCAGGGCTACCTGGATGATTCCCCCTATTTCGGCGCCATCGTCGGTCGTTACGGAAACCGGATCGGTCACGCCCGCTTCGAGCTGGACGGAAAGGCCTTCATGCTGGCCGCCAACGACGGAGCGAACCATCTCCACGGTGGAAGGAAGGGATTCGACAAAGTCGTCTGGGAAGCGGAGCCCTTCGAAGACGAGGCCGGGGTGGGGGTCGTGTTCCGGTACACGAGCTTGGACGGGGAGGAGGGCTATCCGGGGACGCTCCAGGTCACCGTGATATATACGCTGACCTCTTCCGATTCATGGGTGGTGGACTACCTCGCCACCACGGACAGGGCCACCCCGGTGAACCTCACGCAGCACTCCTACTTCAATCTCGCCAACGGAGGATCCAGCGACATTCTCTCACACGAGCTCGTGATCGCCGCCGACCAATTCACTCCCGTGGACTCCGCCTTGATCCCCAGCGGGGAGACCGTCCCCGTGGACGGGACCCCCTTCGACTTCCGGATCCCCCACGCAGTCGGCGAGAGGATCGCCGCGACCGACGCACAAATCGGATTCGGTAGAGGGTATGACCACAATTGGATCCTGAATGGAACCCAAGTGGACGGGATGACCCTGGCCGCCAGGGTCTACGAGCCTTCGACGGGCCGGACCCTGGAGGTCCTGACTACGGAACCGGGGGTCCAGTTCTACTCGGGCAACTTCCTGGATGGGAGCATCACAGGGAAGGATCGAACCGCCTATGGCCCTCGCTCGGGGTTCTGCCTCGAGACGCAGCACTTCCCCGACTCACCCAACAAGGAGGGCTTCCCCTCGACGATCCTGAGACCCGGGGAGCAGTACCACAGCCGGACCGTCTTCCGGTTCGGCTCGGGGAAGTGAAGCCGCAATGGCCCCGTTGAGCGAGTCCGCAAGCCAGCCGATGCCCGAGGGCGTCAGCATCGTGATCCCAGCCTTCAACGAGGACGAAGGCGTCGCTCCCACCGTCCGCGAAATCCGGACAGTCATGGATGCAGGGGACAACGAGTACGAGATCCTGGTGGTGGACGATGGATCCACGGACCGCACCGGGGAGATGGCCCTGGAGGCCGGGGCAACGGTGGTGCGGCTGGCCAGGAACATCGGGTACGGCGGAGCGTTGAAGGTGGGCATCGGGCGGGCCCGCCACGACACCATCGTCATCACCGATGCCGACGGGACCTACCTCGCCGAGGCCATCCCGGAGCTGCTCGGGTTCGCCGAGGACTTCGACATGGTGGTGGGGGCGCGGGTGGGGAAAGCCGCGCGGATCCCCTCCGTGCGGCGGCCCGCCAAGTGGTTCCTGGCTCGTCTGGCGAGCTACCTTGCCGGCCAACCGATCCCGGATTTGAACTCCGGGCTGCGAGTGGTCCGCCACTCCATGGTGGAGCGCTTCGAGCACCTGCTCCCCTCCGGCTTTTCCTTCACAACCTCCATCACCCTGGCCGCCCTCTGCAACGATCGCCTGGTCCACTACCACCCCATCGAATACCGGACCCGGTTGGGAGCCTCGAAGATCAAAGCGGTCCACGCCTTCGACTTCCTCATGCTGATTCTCAGGACCGTGGTCTTCTTCAATCCCCTGAAGGTCTTCCTGCCCATAGGGGCCGTCCTCTTTCTCGTGGGATTCGGAAAGATGGTCTGGGATTTCTTTATCGGTGACTTCTCGGACACGGTGGTCATGGGGTTTCTCGGCGCCGTGTTGGTCTGATCGGTAGGCCTCCTCTCGGACCAGATCTCCAGGGCAAGCATGGGCTCCAGGAAGGTGTGAGCCTCCCCAATGCCAATCCCATGAGAACCCATCCTTACCCTCTCGGCGGGGAAAGGCGTCATCCATGTGCGGCTTCTGCGGGATAATCGGCTTCGGAGGAGAGCCGCCGGACCCCCGGGGGGACCCCCTGGACCGGATGACCGACAGCCTGACCCACCGCGGACCCGACGATCGAGGAATCTGGCGCGGCGACGGCGTCGCCCTCGGCCACCGGAGGATCTTCGGTGATCGACCTCTCCCGGGCCGGGCGGCAGCCCATGGCCAACGAGGAGGGAACGGTCCTCATCGTCTACAACGGGGAGGTGTACAACTTCCGGGAGCTGGCCCAGACTCACGACCTCCTCGGCCGAGGCCACGTCCTGCGTTCCCGCACCGACACCGAGATCCTGCTTCATCTCTACGAGGAGCTGGGGATCGAAATGGTTCGGAGTCTGAACGGCATGTTCGCCTTCGGCATCTGGGACGCCCGCGAGGGGACCCTCCACCTGGCCAGGGACCGGTACGGAATCAAGCCGCTGTTCTATCACCAGGATGGGCGGCGCTTCCGCTTCGCCTCGGAGATCAAGGCGCTCCTGGCCGATCCCCGGGTGCCCCGGAGCGTATCCCTCCAGGCCATGCACGATTTCCTCACCTTCGATTACGTCGCCGGGCCCGCAGACGGCCTTCCAGGGGATCTGGGAGGTCCCTCCCGCCCACTGGCTGAGACTCAGGCCGGACGGAACCAGAACGCTGAGGCGGCATTGGGATCTCCCCGTGGACGCGTGGGAGTCCCTGGACCCTCGTCAGGCGATCCGTGACTGCCTCGAGCTGATGGATCGGTCGGTGCGGCGACGCCTGGTCGCCGACGTCCCGATCGGGGTGCTCCTCTCGGGGGGCATGGACTTAAGCGCCCTTGTGGCCCTGATGCACCGTCACGTGGAGGAGCCTATCCGGACCTATTCCGTGGGGTTCGAGGACCCGACCTTCGACGAGCGTGGGGCGGCACGCGCGCTGGCCCGGCACTTCGGTACCGTCCACCGGGCGGTTGTGGCAACTCCCGATCAGGTGCGACGCCTCCTCCCCAGATACCTGACGCTACATCGACGAGCCCTACGCCGACGGCTCGGCCATCCCCACGTACCTGGTCAGCGCTCAGGCGAAGGGCGAAGTGGTGGTCCTTCTCTCCGGAGAGGGCGGCGACGAGGCCTTCGCCGGCTATGACACGTACGCCGCCTACAAGGCCAGCCGCGTCTTCCAACGCCTTCCTTCCTGGGTACGCAACGGGGTCATCGGTCCCGCTGGTTCGCAGACTCCCCGTGTCCCACAGGAAGCTGAGCCTGGAATTCAGACTGAAGCGGTTCCTGGGAGGCCAGGACGTTCCGCCTTCGGATGCTCACCTCTGGCGGCGGATGGTCCTCACGGAGACCGCAGAAGCTCGCCCTCTACGCGCCCTCGGTCCTGGAATCCTTCACACCGGAGGAGCCTGAAAGGCACTTCAGAGAGGTGTTCGGCCGGTCCGGGGGATCGGACACCCTCAATCGCTTGCTCCACGTCGACTCCGAGGTCTTCTTGCCGGATGACCTCATGGTCAAGAACGACCGCATGACCATGGCCCATTCCCTCGAGGCCCGGGTTCCGTTCACAGACCCGGAGCTCACGGAGTACCTCGCCCGGATCCCGGGGAAGACCAAGATGCCGGGATTTTGCCGGAAGCACCTGATGCGCGCAGCTTTGAAGGGCAGCCTCCCTCCCGAGATCCTGAGCCGGCGGAAGATCGGCCTCGAGATGCCCTACTCCCGGTGGCTGACGGCCGATCTGAAGGACCTCCTGCTCGACTACCTGGCACCGGCCAGGGTCGCCGAGACGGGCCTCTTCCGGCCGGAGCCGATCCAGGGCTTCGTGGAGGAGCACCTGGCCATGCGCCACGACCATGGCAGGGCCCTCTGGCAGGCCGCCAGGGAAGCGGGAGCCTCGACCCTCCTGGACACCACCGTCCAGCGGGTGTGGACAAAGGGGGGCGAGATCGGGGTCCAGGCCGTTTCACACTCCGCGGAGGGAGATCCCGGGAGTGGCAACACCCGAGATCTTACCTGTGACCACCTCTGGTCCACGATCCCTATCGCGGCCCTGGCCCGGCTGCTGGAGCCGGCCCCTCCACCCCATGTCCTGGAGTCGGCAGCTCAGCTGAGGCAACGAGCCATGCTCCTCGTGTATCTCGTGCTGGAGGAGGACCGATTCACCGAGTTCGACGCCCACTACTTCCCGTCGCTCGATCTCCCCTTCACCCGGGTATCCGAGCCCAAGAACTACTCGGGCCGCACCGAGCCCGAGGGCCGGACCGTGCTCTGCGCGGAAGTGCCCTGCTCCCCGGAGGACCCGATCTGGGGTCTGGATGAAGACGCGCTCATTTCCAGGGTGTTGGCCGGGCTTGAGGAGGCGCGTCTACCGGTGCGCTCCCCGGTCCTCGGTACCGCCGTGCGCCGCCTCCCCGCAGCCTACCCCGTCTACCACAGAGGGTACGACGTCCACCTCCGACGACTGGAGCGCTGACTGGAGGGAGTGGCGGGCATCCTTACCTTTGGGCGGCAAGGCCTCTTTGCCCACGACAACACCCACCACGCCCTCTTCATGGCCCGGTGCGCCGTGCGCTGTCTCGGCAGCGACGGTGGCTTCCAGCGGGAAAAGTGGGAAAACTTCAGGGAGATCTTCGCCTCCCACGTAGTGGAAGACTGAAGGGCCAGGACTGAAGGACCAGGACTGAAGGGCCGGGATTGAAGGGCCAGGCTTGCTGGGCCTCGAGACTTCTCCGTTCACCTGCCCATCCCGGGGGCCCGGGTGAGGTGCCCGGGCCCCCGACGGCGGTTGGGGGTTCCCTGGACCGTAACGGAGCACGTCGAGTTGGCCGGGAGCGGCGCCACGGAAGGGGTCGCCATGGCGCACTGCGAGCTTCATGCATGGTGCCTCCTGGTCCTGGCCTGGGTCTTCGTCCCCTTCTACGTGCGCTCCCGGGTCTACGCCATGCCCGAGTTCCTGGAGAGGCGGTTCTCGCCAGGAGCCCGGCGGGTCCTCTCCGTGATCTCCCTGGTGAGCTGCGTCCTCACCAAGATCGCCGTGGGGATCTATGCCGGGGGCGTCGTCTTCGCCGCCCTTCTCCCCAAACTGCACGCTGAGATCGCGGGAACGGACATGTTCGACCTCTGGAAACCGCTGATTCCGGCGGGGGTCCAGCGTACCTGGGCGCAGGTCATGGAGCAGGGCCGGAGGGCGTGGCATTTCAAACACCATTATCCGTGGCTGGGTATGCTCTTCGGTGCCCCGATCATCGGCCTCTGATACTGGTGCACGGACCAGTCAGCACTCGACACTCGACCCCATGGTGGAGGCCCATGGCAATGCGGCCCCCGAGCCGGCCCCGCACCGCCTGGTCTGGGTGGCGAGGATGGCCACCACGGTCGGGGTGATGGTCGGGGTGAGTTGCCTCACCGCGGAGCCGTCCTACGACCGGATCTCGGGGCTCACGTTCGCCACCGTCACGGACCGGGAGCGGGCCGAATCCCGGGCCAGCTGGGGCAGCCGGGATGTCCTGGGATCCGTCGCGGTACTCCTGATGATCCTCGTGGCCTACCTGTACTTCCGAGGGTGAGGGGCGCCGTGAACCCGGGAGGGGACGTGCCGGTTACCCGGGACATGACCGGAGAGGAGTGGGTCCGTGCCCTCCACGACGGTGGATGGCGTCAAGCCATCGCTTCCTCGTCTCCGACGCTGAACGTGGAGGTGATACGGACCTGGATGGGCTCGGGAGGCGCCGGCAGTGTGTCCCATGAGGCGCTTCGCCTCGACACCGGGGAGGGTGCGCCATACACTAGCCCAGTGCCGGTCGGGAGTGCCCTTCGTCTGCTGGCCCCACAAGGTCACACCTCCGAGGTCTTCGCATGAATCTGCGTCCGGTCTGCTTCGAGAGACGATTCTCCGGCCTCGTGGCCATGGCATGGGTCTCGTCGTTGACCCTTACAGTCCTCGCCTGCGAGCCGGCGGTAGACACACCCCCCAAGCTTCTCCCGCTGGATCCACAGGTCGTCCAGGATCAGGACGACATGACCTGGGAGGATTACCGTCCTATTCCCGGACGGACCTGGTCCGACCCGTCCCTGGTACCGGAGCGAGGGTTCCGATTGGCCGTCGTGGCCATCGACTTCCCGGACCAACCCTTCGTCATCACTCTTCCCAAGGGCTCGGACCCTTTCGGCAACCCTCAAATCGACCCCATCGCCAGGGAGGACGTCCCCGAGTTCTACGCCGATTTCTTCATGACCCCCGGCGAGATCAACCACGGACAGACGATCAACGGGTACTGGATGGAGCAGTCCCGGGGGAGATTCGGCATCACCGAGGTGGACGCCTATGGACCCTACCGGATGCCCAAGCCACGATGGGAGTACGGGCTGAACGAATACGGACAGAACGAGTTCACTCCCGACGGGAGCGCGGCCCGGGGGCGGATGGAGCCCGACTGCGATTCCATCTGGATCCAGGACATGGGCAGGGACCTCCGAGGGGATTACGACGCCATACTCCGGATCTACGCCAGCTATGACGAGACGGGGGTCTGGCAGGAGTTCGGGGAAATGAAGTTCGCCACGAAGGAGGACATCCCGGAGTCGTGGGGCAACCCCAACCCATCCCGTCCCCGGTGGGTCCCCACCCGGTACGTGGAGTGGACCAGCTGGCTCGCCGGCGCGCAGCAGTGGGGGCTCTCCTCCATGCGCCAGGGGGAAAACTCGGGCACCATCACCCATGAGCTCGGCCACTTCGCATTCCGACTTCCGGATCTCAACAACAATCCGTACGTGGAGCCGTACCGGAGGGTCGCGGCCGGGCCCTGGGACATGATGGACAGGGGGTGCTTCAACGGCCCCGGCGGCCCCCACATGCGGTGGGTGGTGCCGCCGACCCAGGGAGCCGCCATGCCCGCCGGGCTCATGGTCAAGAACCGTCTGGAAAACGGGTTCCTCACCGAGGACGACGTCCTGACCCTCAGCCGCCAGGGCCTCGCAGGATCCGGGCCGGTCATCGCCCGAGTCACGGCTCGAGCGGTCGATCCACTTCCCGGGGCCTTCGCCGGGATCGTGGTCCGGCTGGACGGCCCCGAGCCCCGGGACCGGACGCCGGCCCAGGACCCGGCCACCCACCCGTTGTCCTCCGGGATCCCGGAGTACGACGCCTATTCCATGGAAGTGGTTCAGCGCATCGGCTATGACTCGTTCACGCCGGACAACGGCGTGCTCCTGGCCAAGTTCAAGGACAATCTTCGGGGCCGAAACGGTGGCCCCAATGCCTTCAACAGCTATCTCTGGGTCATCGACGCGCACCCCGAGGACCTGAACGCGGTGGACTTCGTTCGTCCCGACGGCCAGCCGGTCATGCGGACCATCGCCGACTACCGACAGCTGAACGACGCCCTCTTCCACGCCGGCCTGGACTCAGGAAGCCAGTACGAATGGGAGGATCCCTACAATCGGCTCCATTTCTACGTGCTGGAGCGGAGCGAAGACGATCAGGGCCTTCTCGTCTACACGCTGGCCGTCCGGTCCCTGGACGGATCGGGAGCGCAGATCCGGGGCGCCGAGCTGACGGCGCCTGAAGCCACGAGAATCCGCCAGCCCACAACCGCCATTCCATTCCAACTGGCCAACCCCGGCCCCCCGGCAAGGGTGGACGCGTCCCTCCATCCGGACGATGTGTCGCCCTTCCTGGGGTCGGATCTCTACCGGCTCTCGATCCGGGTGGAAGGGCGTGGGTGGTCGGCACGCCTCCTCAACGCACTGGCAGCAGTGGAGACCGGCGGATCCCGGACGGTCGCGGTCTATGTGTCCCGGGAGCCGGACGCCGCCGAGACGGCCACGGTAACCCTTCAGGCGACCTCCGAGAGCGACCCGTCCAAGAGCGCCGTCGCCAGCGTCGAGGTTTCCGGCTAGCGGTGCGGGTGGTGCCCCGGGTGCCGGGATTGCTCGGTCCAGAATGGGGACCGCTCCCGGGCCTGGCCCCGGGGCGCTGAAGACAGGTTCTTCAAGGGAGGAACCATGCGGGCCCACGGAATGACGTGACTCCTTCTCTCCCTCCTGCTCCTCACCCCCCGGACGCTGCACGCACAAGGAGCAAAAAAAAAAAAAAAAAAAAAAAAAAAAAAAAAAAAAAAAAAAAAAAAAAAAAAAAAAAAAAAAAAAAAAAAAAAAAAAAAAAAAAAAAAAAAAAAAAAAAAA
>CAVVTW010000031.1:0-6024 GCA_963751255.1 uncultured Gemmatimonadales bacterium
AATACCATCGATATTCCCCCTGAGAGGCGCTTCGAGAAGTTGCGCATCCTCTCTGTGGCTGGTCTCTTGGCCAACGCGATCCAGTACATTCACTCGAACGAGTCGGTTAGCGCACTCTTCGAGGTTCCCGATGAGGACGGCTAGGACTCGATTGTTTCTCGAGGCCTTCCGGAGGTCGGCCCGATGGGGCCGGCGGCAAGGCCACTACCGGATGGATGAGATAAAGGCATGAGCAAGGTTACGCGGTTGAAGGCTCGACCCAGGGTGGAGACGGGGAAGGAAGCGGCCCGCAAAATGAGGGCTGACGGACGGATCCCCGGGGTCGTATACGGGAAGGACATGGACACGCGCTCGATCTCGCTGGATCTCCAGGAAACGGAGTATCTGTTCCAGCGGATCTCCGTGGACAACACCATCATCGACCTCCAGATCGATGGTGAGGAGGAGCCTCTTCAGGCCCTCATCCGTGAGGTCCAGACCCATCCGGATAGGCCCGGGCTGGTACACGTCGACTTTCTCCGAATCCAGAAGGGTGTCGCGGTGGAAGTGGACATTCCTGTGGATCTGGTGGGGGTGCCGACTGGGGTGCGGGACTCCGGTGGTATCCTGGAGCAGATGATCAACGAACTCCGGGTGAAGTGCATTCCTGCCATGATCCCGGAGGTGGTTTCCCTGGACGTCACTGGGCTGGGCCTCGGCGACTCCCTCCATGTGTCGGATATCGACCTGGGGGAGGGCGTCGACATCCTCGTGGATTCGGACCGAACCATCTGCTCGGTCCAGATTCCGAGAGTGGTGGCGGCCGAAGGCGAGGAGGAGGTCGAGGAAGGCCTCGAGGAGGCCGAGGGTGTCGAGGAAGCCGAGCCGGCTGGAGGGGAAGAGGAGTCCGGCTCCGATGAGGACTAACCCGGCCAGGCCATGAAGATCGTCGTCGGGCTTGGCAATCCCGGGCCCGATTATGACGCCACCCGACACAATGTGGGGTGGTGGCTCTTGGACCGCCTGGCGTTCGAATGGGGCTTCCCCCTCTTTGAGGTGGAAGGGAGAGCCATGGTCTCGGAGGGGTCAAGGGGGGGAGCGCACTACCGTCTCGTGAAGCCGCTCACCTTCATGAATCGGAGCGGCCTGGTCCTGAGGGACCTGGCGTCGCTACCGGATTTCAGTTGGCAGGAAGATCTGCTGGTTGTGGTGGACGACGCGGCCCTCGAGGTGGGCCGCGTTCGTTTTAGGTCCCGGGGGTCACCCGGTGGCCACAATGGCCTAAGATCCGTCTCCCGTGTCCTGGGATCGAACGAGTTCCCGCGCCTCAGGATCGGCGTGGGCGTTCAACCCGATGGGATGGAGCTCTCTGAATGGGTTCTGTCCCCCATGGATTCGGAAGACGAAGATGTCATCCTCGGGCTCCTTCCCGAACTGACGAGGGGGGTGGAAGTCTGGGGAATTGAGGGGATGGATGCGGCCATGAACGGATTCAATCGATGAGCCGCCCTCCCAAGGGGACGAGTTCAACCGCTAGAACGGGGAAGCATCGCCCATGAGTGAAATCATCAGCCTGACCGAGTGGTCATGGATCCTCGGAATCGTTCGGCCTTCTGGTCGCATTCGGGATCTATGCGTACGTAAAGGGCCAACCCTCCGGGACCGACGCCATGTTGGACCTGTCGGATCAGATCCATGACGGCGCCATGGCCTTTTGAAGAAGGAGTACACCTTCCTTCTTTTCTTCGTGATCGTGGTGGCCATCCTCCTGTGGCTTGGCCATCGGCCCACTCACCTCCGTGGCTTACGTGTCCGGGGCATTGAGCTCGGTCCTCGCGGGCTTCTTCGGGATGAAATCCGCCACCCGGGCCAATGTTCGCACTTCGGCCGCGGCCAATGACTATGGTGCGGGGAAGGCACTTGCGCATCGCGTTCTTCGGCGGGGCCGTCATGGGGCTCGCCGTGGCTTCGCTGGGCCTGTTCGGCCTCAGCATCTTCTACTTCATCTTCGCTGCTGGCGCCGTTCCCGGAACGAGCGACCTGGCGGACTTCGCCGAGATCATTACGGGGTTTGCCATGGGCGCCAGCTCCATCGCCCTCTTTGCCCGTGTGGGCGGTGGAATCTACACCAAGGCCGCCGACGTTGGGGCGGACCTGGTCGGGAAGGTGGAAGCCGGGATCCCCGAGGATGATCCCCGGAATCCTGCCACCATCGCGGACAACGTGGGAGACAACGTTGGCGACGTGGCAGGTCTCGGAGCGGACATCTTCGAATCCTACGTGGGGTCGGTGGTCGCCACCATGGCCATCGCTGCCACCTCGGCTGCCCTGGCTGGCACGCCCCTTCAGGCGGTCGCCCTCCCGATCATCACCGTGGCCGTCGGGCTCCTGGCCTCGCTCGTCGCCGTGGGCTTGATGAAGGTCCTGGAGAAGACCGATCCCGCGGCCGCGCTTCGAAACGTTACCTTCATCGCCGCCGGCACTCTTCCTGGTGGCCATGTGGTTCGTGGTGCAGGGGGCGGGCGTCCAGGTCGATGGATCCCCTCACCGGGGAGCTCTTTCCCGGTTTCGGGACCGTTCTGGGCATTCTCGCAGGTACGCTGGTGGGGATTTTCGTCGGGCTGGTGACCGAGTACTACACGGCGGCCGGCCCCATCCGTAAGATCGCCAACTCCAGTCAGACCGGCCCGGCCACGAACATCATCACGGGGCTCGCCGTCGGGATGGAATCCACCGCGATTCCGCTGATCCTCATCTGCGTTGCCATCTTCGTGTCCTTCGAGACCGCGGGGCTGTACGGGATCGGGATCTCGGCCGTGGGCATGCTCGCCACCGTCGGGGTCACCATGTCGGTGGACGCCTACGGTCCTATCGCGGACAACGCGGGCGGGATCAGCGAGATGAGCGGCCTGGGGCCCGAGACGAGGGCCGTCACGGACTCTCTGGACGCCATCGGAAACACGACGGCGGCCATCGGGAAGGGGTTTGCCATTGGCTCGGCGGCGCTCACGGCGCTGGCCCTCTTCAGCGCGTACTCGTCGGCCGTCGGCCTTCGGGAGACGGGCATCGACCTCATCAACCCGCTGGTGGTCATAGGGCTATTTCTCGGCGGGATTCTGCCCTTCTTCGTGGCTGCCCTGACCATGACCGCCGTGGGACGTGCCGCCCAAGGCATGGTGGAGGAGGTCCGGAGGCAGTTCCGGGAGATTCCAGGCATCATGGAGGGCACGGGCAAGCCGGACTCTGCTCGGTGCGTCTCCATCTCCACCGAGGCTGCCCTGCGCGAGATGATTCTTCCGGGAATCACCGCGGTGCTGGCTCCCGTGGTTGTGGGCTATTTCCTCGGCGTGGAGGCCCTGGGTGGTCTCTTGGCCGGCGCGACGGTAACCGGCGTACTCATGGCCCTCTTCATGGCCAACGCTGGGGGTGCCTGGGACAATGCCAAGAAGTACATCGAGAGGGGGGCCCTGGGCGGGAAAGGCTCCGATCCCCACAAGGCTGCGGTGGTTGGTGACACCGTGGGGGACCCCTTCAAGGACACTTCGGGACCGTCCATGAACATTCTCATCAAGCTCATGAGCGTGGTCTCCTTGGTGCTCGCTCCATGGTTTGTCCGTGTTCACGGCCTCGCCGGAGATCAGGTGTCCGCCTGGGTCACGGAGATGATCCAGAAGCTCTTCGGCTGAGTGCGTCTCAGAGGTTCCGGGAGGCTGCGGCCTTCCCAGGGCCCGGCTCCGCGCGGAGCCGGGCCCTCCGTCTGCTCGCCCCACAGAGCGACCGGGTGCCCGCTTCTCCGGGCGCACCGACCGATTGACCGGGCCAGGGGCCGGGTTTCTCGGCAACGGGTCCCCCCTTAGCTTTCTTGCTTGGATCCCCGATCATCCGCTCATTTCGAACTTTCCTGCCCCTGAGGAGGCACCGTGCCGAAAGACCCCAGCTTCGAGAACGCAGTCGCCTTCGCCCAGGACCTCATCAGGATTCCGTCCCCTCCAGGCGCGGAGGGAGATGTGGCGGCTCGGGTCCTGAAGGAGATGGAGGATCTGGGCTTCGAAGATTGTCGCTGGGACGATCTGGGCAACGTCCTCGGCACGGTGAGGGGTCGGGAAGGGGGGGGGCCACCATCATGCTCAACTGCCACATGGACGTGGTGGCCGAGGGTGACCCGGAATCCTGGGAATATCCGCCGTTCGGCGGCGTGGTGGCCGACGGCCAGCTTCACGGACGAGGCTCCATGGACATCAAGGGCCCCCTCGCGCTTCAGACCTACGCCGCCGCTGCCCTTCGGGGGAAGGCGGCCGGGGATGTCCTGGTGGCGCACACGGTGTTCGAGGAGCGGGGAGGCTGGGGGATGGAATACCTGCTGGCTTCGGGAGAGGTCCACCCCGCCGTCGTCATCATTGGAGAGGCCACCCGGGGAGACATCACCATCGGGCACCGGGGAAGGGGAGAGCTGGAGGTCGTCCTCCGGGGCACGGCAGGACACGCCAGCGCGCCCGAGCGGGCCCGAAACCCGTTGGACCTGGTCCCTATGGTGCTCCGGGCCATCGGGCATCTGGCTCAAGCACAGGGGGAGGATCCCCTTCTCGGGAGGGCGAGCCTGGTGGCCACGGGGATCGAAGTCTCCCCGGAGAGCCGAAACGTCATTCCGGACACGGCGGTCGTGGTCGTGGACTGGCGCGTCCTGCCGGGGAGCTCGAACGAGGATCTCGTAGGGCAGGTGCGGGAGGCGGTTCAACGGTTCATGCCCGAGGTGCCGGAGGGAATGGAAGTGGAGGTCAGGATGGCCCGGGAACGGCAGGTGAGCCACACAGGACAAAGTGAGGTGCGGGACCTCTTCACCCCAGGTTTCCTGATGGAGGCCGAAGACCCATTCGTGTCGGCGGCTGCGCGAGCCGTCGGAACGGAGATCCCCAGGACCCGCCTTGGTGCGACCGTGGACCTTTGCCACCGACGGGGGGTGGAGCCGCGGCGTCTACGGGATTCCCACGATCGGTTTTGCGCCGGGAGAAGAGCGCTACGCCCACACGAACCGGGAGCGCCTGGAACTGGGGGAGGCCGGCTGGGCGTTCCCCAGCTATCCCGACCTCATCATGGCCCTGCAAGAGGTGGGGGGCTGACCCGGAGGCGCTATCCTCTGCGAGACCCAGTTGGAGGAAACGCCACCGGGGCGGAGGATCGGTCCCCTTCGGCCTTCCCGTGAGATCGCTACCGCAGGAGAACCATGCTCCAGGTCGGAATCGTCGGACTCCCCAACGTGGGGAAGTCATCGCTCTTCAATGCCCTTACCGCTGCCGGGGTCCCGGCCGAGAACTACCCGTTCTGGCACGGCGGATCCGAACGTGGGCCTCGTGGCGATCCCCGACGAGAGGCTGAGCCGAATTCACGAGTCCGCACGGTCGAGGAGGTGGTAGTTCCCACCTTCATCAAGTTCGTGGACATCGCGGGGCTCGTGAGGGGGGCCTCCGAAGGGGAGGGCCTCGGGAATCGGTTCCTGGGCCACATCCGGGAAGTGGACGCCATCGCCCATGTCTTGCGGTGCTTCGAAGCTCCCGATGTGACCCACGTCATGGGATCCGTGGATCCGGTGAGGGACGCGGAGGTCGTCTACACCGAGATGGCCCTTGCCGATCTGGAAACGGTGTCTCGGCGCCTGGAGGGAGTCGCCAAGAAGGCCCACTCGGGAGAGAAGGAAGCCATGGAGGAAGACGCCATCCTGGAGCTTCTCCGAGGCACCCTCGCTCGTGGGATCCCCTTGTTCTCCGCGGACCTATCCGGAGGGGAGCGTCGCGTGGCCCCGACGACCTCCGTCTCCTCACCCTGAAGCCGGTGCTCTACATCGCCAATGTCCAGGAGGGGGCCGGACCCGGAGGCTCTCGTGAGGGACTGCGCGAGATGGAAGAGGCTCTCGCTGCTGCCGGCCTGGCGGGCCCCGTGATCCCAGTGTCCGCCGCCCTGGAGGAAGAGCTCACCGAGCTGGAACCGGAGGAACGGAAGCTCTTCCTGGAGGAGCTCGGTGTGGCGGAGCCCGGGCTCCAGCGGGTAATC
>CAVVTW010000032.1:0-13672 GCA_963751255.1 uncultured Gemmatimonadales bacterium
GCAGGTCAACCAAGCTCTCCTCCATTCCCCGTTACCGGCCGTGAAGAGCCCCCATGCTCTGGTCCACCAACATCCACCGGAACATCGCCGCCAGCGGCCGCTCCTTCTCGTGGGTCAATCGGCGAAAGATCTCCCGGTCCAGCCAAACCCCCTCACAGACGGGGCACTGGTCTGCCCAGGCATCCCGAATGCGGATGTGGGCCAGGGTCTCTCCACATCGAGGACAGTGGTTCCAGTGGAGGTCCCTCAGGCTCTGGCGCTCCTCCTCGGCGCGACGCTCCGCCCGCTTTCGGGCTTCGGCCCGACGTTCCTCGAAACGGCGTCGATGGAAGTACTCCTCCTCGTTCTTGCTCGGTTTCCGGAAGGCCTCGTGGTGAAGTCGATAGGTGAACGGGCCCATGGTGACACTCCTTGCCGAAGGGACCCCTCACCTACTTATAGAGCGTTCCCCCCCTCGAAGTTTCGTAACGGAAAGGGGTCGAGGGGGAGAACGCGAACGTCCCTTCAGCGCGCCCCGTGCAGTCCGAGGCCTGGACATCCCCTGCAAGGCGTGCCTGGTTCGGGTCCCACCGCCCCGTGAGCGTCATGGTTCCCGGACAGCCGCTGTCGTACGTCAACTCGATCCGGACGGCGTCACCCCGGCGATTCCCCTCACCTTCCGCCACCCAGTCCGTGGAGAGTTGGAGATAGGCGTGGACGGTGCTGCCTCCCGACCCCACGAGCTCGAGAGCGGCGTCCATCCTTCCCCCCTCCAGGTCCAGTATCCCTTGGTAGACTCCATCTGGAGCCGCCGGGGAACCCGCCGCCGGCCTCCCGGGCTCTGGGGATGGGGTGGTGGGGCCACTCCTGGGAATACCCACCTGTGTGCATCCCATGGTCAGGAGGAGGACGGCCAAGATGGGGGTCGCTCCTGGCGGCGCTCCATGATCCTGGCTCGGAAAACCGATCTTCAACCTCTTCATTCTTCCCCGGCTGTCCTGCCCGATTCGTCGGACGCCTCCCCCGTCTCCCCTTCCTCTTCGTAGCTTTCTCCCCCCATCCGTCCCCATTCCATCGCGTATTCGTCCAGTTGGGCGGCGACGAGCCGATAGACCGTGCCCTCCGGAAAGGTCTCGTCGTCCTGCATCTTCCCCGCCTCCATCCCCGTGAGGATGGGCCAGCCCTCTTCGATCCGGTTGATGGCGTAGACGTGGAACCGCCCCTCGGCCACAGCTTCCCGGATCGGCCGCCTGAGGACCAGGTTCTCCACGTTCCGCCGGGGCAGGATCACGCCCTGGTCTCCCGTGAGTCCGATTTGCTCGAAGGCCGCGAACACACCCTCCACCTTCTCCGTCACCCCCCCGACGGGCAGTATGCTTCCGTCTTGGTTCACCGCTCCGGTGATGCAAATATCCTGCCGAATGGGCACCCCGGAGATTGCGGATAGGAGGGCATACAGCTCTGCCGCCGAGGCGCTGTCGCCCTCGATTTCCTCGTACAGCTGGTCGAAGGAGAGGCTCGCCGATAGCAGAAGCGGCTTGGATCGGGCAAAAGTGCGACCGAGGTACCCGGAGAGGATCAGGAAGCCCTTGTTGTGGATGCGCCCACTGAGGAGGGCCTCCCTCTCGATATTGATGACTCCTTCGCTGCCGAGGTAGGCGCTGCACATGACTCGAATCGGACGCCCGAAGGCCACGTCGCTGAGCTGAAGTAAGCCGATCCCGTGGATCTGGCCTACCTGGACCCCCAGGGGTTCGAAGAACAGGACACCCCTCTTGATCAGGTCCAGCATCTCCTGGTGCGGCCGGTTGTTCCTCCGGTGCCGATCTCGCAGGGCACCCTCCACGTGGGCTCGGGACACCACCTCGGCTTTCTGGTTGATGGCAACGTGTGCTGCTTCCCGGACCAGATCCCGGACGGCCCGGAATCGGGTCGACAGCTTGACCTGGTTGCTTGCCAGGCGCGATCCCTCTTCCACCACGGCTCCAACGGCGCCTGCGTCGAAGGGTGGCAGGTTCTCCCTCACGCATCGGGCCGAAACGAAGGCTGCGTACCCCCGCTCCGCGTCTGGAGTCCTGGGCATGTGAGGCGTGAAGTCCACCTTGACCTTGAACAGCTCGTCGAACTCCGGATCGGCCTGCTGGAGCAGATAATAGGTCTGGGGCTCCCCGATGAGGATGACCTTGACGTTCAGGGGAATCGGCTCCGGTTCCAGAGTCTCGGCCAGGGGCATGCCAAGGTCCCCGCTGGGATCAGCCGGACGAAGCTCACGGGTCCTCAGGGTCCGCTTCAGCGCGATCCACACTCCCGGTCGAGAGAGGAGCTCCTCCGCATGCAGAACCAGGTATCCCCCATTGGCCAGATGGAAGGTGCCGGGGGCGATGCGGGTGAAGTCCGTCACCATCACGCCAAACCGGACCTGCCCTTCGACCCGCCCCAGGAGATTCCAGAGCGTGGGGTTGGATTCCACCACGACCGGGGCGCCCGAATGCCGGTCCGGAGTGATGATGGGATTGACCCGGTAGCGGAGGAAGAAGTCCTCCTTGGGTTGGCCCATGAGCATGGACGCGGCATCCTCCTCCTCTCTTCCCGCGCCCGTGAACTGCTCCCAGTTCTCCACGATGTCCGCCGCCATGGCGTCCAGGTGTTTCAACACGCCCGGGCTTTCCTGGTAGAACTCCTTGAGAATGGTGAACCGGTGGTCCACGACGCTGCGCGTGACCTGTCGGTGAAGCTCCTCGGCCAGGGCCGCGGCCTCCCGTTGAAGCTCGTGCATGTGCCGCTGAGCGTAGAATAGTCCCTTGCTGGCTTCTCTCACCCGGTCATCCACGGACTTCCGGACTTCCGCAGGAAGGTCCTGGTAGGCCTCTTTGGTCAGAGGCTCTCCGTTCTGGGCGGGCACGACCACCACCCCATCCTGGTTCCCGATAAGCACCACGTTGGGGTCGCTCTCCACCTCCTTCCGAAAGGCATCCATGGAGGCCGAGGCCTCGCGCCCGCGCTCTTCGTAGATGGTGGAGCGACGGCTCGAGACGTCATCCGCTTCCAAGGCCTGGGGGATGGCGCGTTTCAGGTCGACGATGAGGGCGTCGAGGCGGGCCCTCAGCAACTCCCCCTTCCCTGCGGGGAGCTCCATGGCCTTCGGGTGCCTGAAGTCCTTGAAGTTGAAGCCATAACACCACGAGGAAGGTGTGGGCTCGTGCTCCGCCCGAGCCTGGAGACTCTGTTTGATGAAGGTCCTCCGGCCGGATCCGGGCTGGCCCAGAGCGAAGATGTTGTATCCCTTGGACGCCACCGAAACCCCGAAGGCCAGAGCCTCCATGGCCTCGTCCTGTCCGAGTGCGGTGGATAGAGGCTCCACCTCCTCCGTCGTCTTGAAGCCGAGGGAATCGGGGTCACAGGCGTTGTGCAGCTGCTGGGGAGTGAGCTCGGTCGGTGTGGGCATGGCTCGCTTTCCGGCGATCGTTTGTACGCGAACAGTCGCGATGTGCTGTTCCTTCCCCGCATTCTAACGTTCCGGACATGGTTGCGCCTCTCGGGTCGGATGGGTTGGGCAATGCCCCCTCCGATGCTTGGCACTTCCTCGTCCTCGGTACCGTACGGGGCGATCAGGGGATTGGCCGGTGTAACGGATCACCGCTGTGAGACTGCCCCGGTGCAGGGCTCGAGGCCGAGGGTAGTGGAGCACGAAGCACCAGATCTCGGTGATGGGGACAATCGTCTCTTCGGTCCGCTTCACCACCAGCTGGAAGCTCCATACGAGAAGGAGTGCTGGCCGCCATCCCCCGGATGACCGGCGAGGCCTCCTCGTGAGGGCCACCCTGGAGTCGCCGGCGGGGGCGGAGAAACCCGGTGGGACCCGCCTCGGGGACCCCAGACCGCACCGATGGGCCCGACGGTAGGACCGCGATACCTAACTGCCTTGCTCCCGCAGCTCTATCTTCACCAGCCACGGCACGTCCAGCTCGTCTCGTTCTACGACCCACGCAGCCCGCTCAGATACCCACCTGATACGCAGCGTACGCGGGAGGGTAACCGTACCCCAGGGTTGTCCATCGGCGTGCGAGACGAGCCACTCGACGGCCGGTCCACTCCGGTCTTCCCGTCGAAGCCAGACGGCGCCGTCGTCTCCCACTCGATAGTCCGTGACTGGGGGGTGGTACTTCGGAGGATCCAGGCGTTCCTGGACCGCTTGCCGAACTTCCGATGGCGCCACCGGCGGATCCCCGTTCAGGAAGAGGGTCGCGTCGGTGTAGTCGTCCGGAGCCACCGGCCTCGGCACGAAGTGGACCCGGGTGCGCTGGGTTGTGTCGCCCTCCGCCGTCCACCGGATGACTGTGAAGAACGTCGGTTCGCCCGATCGCGGTAACTCGCGCGCAACCGCCACCGTGTCCGTGTTCAACGAGAATCGAAGCGGCCAATGGTCGAAGAGCGAGGGGAGCATTAGACCGAAGTTGTGGACCACCACACCCGCACGGCGGCCAGGCCGAAAGTGGCTCCCGGCCGTGTCGACCACGCGGCCCTCCGCATTGAACACCAAGGCTGGTACCCGGACGCTGTCCACATCGGACATACCCTCTGTCGGATCGTAGAGGCTGCTCGCGAAGAGCCCGCCTGCAAGGGGGCGGCTCGGGATAACTCGAAGGCGCTCGCCACCCGCCTCGACGACCTGACCGCCCAGGTACGGGACCGTCTGCAGGACGCGACCCTCGAGGTTCAAGAGCGTCAATCGACCGTTGAGTGGATCGCTCACCCACACCGTGTCCCCGCGAACGCCGAGGTCCATCAACGACCGGAACTCCCCCGGCCCCTCTCCGGGCCCGCCAATGGTGCGAAGAAGCTCCCCCTCCGCATTGTAGATGCGGATCTCGCGTTCCTGGTTTTCGCCGACCAGCACCTCCCCCTCCGCTGCAACGGCCACATCTCCGATCCAGGTGAAGCCGACTCGGAGGTCCTCCGAACTGCCGATGCGCTGGACCTCCTCGGAGAGGAGCTTCGGCAGTGAGTCGATGTCGACATCCACCCACTCAGTCGGCGCGCTCCGCGTCCTCCCCTCTTCCGTACCCTTCGTGCAGCCTGCTGCGGTGCACGCGCACGCCACGAGATGCAGGAAGAGCCGCCCGGACCGAGCCTGAGACACGCCACGCATAGTCTAGCCTTCCCTCTGTCACCTTTGACCGGCCGAGGCCCACTCCGCCTTCCCAACCTCTCGGCCCGCTCGGCTCGAACCTCGGGTTCAAACCCCGGCGCAACACCAATAAAGCACAGGAGACGGGCTGCGACCGCGTCCTCAGCGATCCCGGCGCGACTCCAAGAAGGCCCGAGGGGGGACAAGCCCCCCTCGGACTCGCTATCGGGGCGCCGGGATGTGCCTGCGGGCGCAGATAGGCCCTGCATTCAAATCAGCTGGGGACCTTCGGGATCAGCCATCCGCTGGAGTCTGCGACCGCGTTCTCAGCGATCCCGGCGCGTCAGCGAGAAAGCCCGAGAGGCGGGATGAATCCGCCTCTCGTACTTGCAATCGGGGCGCCGGGATTTGAACCCGGGACCTTCGGCTCCCAAAGCCGACGCGCTACCGGACTGCGCCACACCCCGAACGTCCTCGTTGAATGGGAGTGTCCCTGGACCCCCCTCTGCCCCGAAAAAACCGACATGTCGAGGACAAGAATAAACCATAGCGCAGGGGGCGGGACTCGGGTAGGGCTCTCCGTCCTGCGCCCGCCAGGATCCTGGCCGGACCTGACGAGTGAGGTCCTGGCGACCGAAGTCCGATGGGGGCGACCGGGGTGGCTGCCGGAACGGGCGCCCCGACTCGACGGGTCGTTCCGAGGAGCCGGGAACCCGGCAGGCGTCCCTCCAGGGGTCAACCGGTCTCGAGGGGCGCTCCTGTCGGGTTCAACCGACGCCCTGCGTCCCCCTTCGTCTCCCTCCCGGATCCGGCCACATCTGGAGGTAGCGCTTCTCCTGGCCGACGGGAGAGGGGTCGCGGTACCAGATCAAGGATGACGGCATCCGCTCGGTGGGTTGCTCCAGAACCCGGGCGAGATCCTGCACGGCGGAAGCGAGGATCTCTGCCACGGCGGAGACCAACGAAGAGGGAGGATTCTGGCTGATGGTGGCCAGGCTCACCAGCTCTTCCAGGGCCTCCTTCAGCCCCTGAACCGACCTGATAGACGAGTTCTCTCTTTGAAGGAGGCCCCGACTCTGGAGCCCGATGTTCTGCATCAGGGCTTCGGTGAAGGGCTCCATGGCATCATCGGCCTTGATACCGGTTACCAGGCCGAGGAGCTCGTCGGTGGCGAGCTGCCGCGGTCCACCCTGCCAGACCCACACGGCGTATTCGATTTCGTGAAGCATGTTCCAGGCGAGCTCCCGCGCCCGATCCTGACGCCGTCGTCGCTCCAGGAACCAGTCCACCAGCGCGATGGTGATGAGGATCCCGAAGACCTCCGTGGCGAGGTTCGTGAGAATCTCCCCGGCCGGGCTATCGAGCCCCGCGATCAGTCCGCCAGCGAACAGGCCGGCCGAGACCACGCTGAAGACCAGCGCGAAGATGGCTCTGAACATCGGTATCTGACTTCCCAGGAGACGAGGGGCTCAGGCCCAGCCTGGCCGCCCCCTGTAGGATGGTTCAGCCATCGTGAGCGTTGCCCGTGCATTCCGGGCAGGAACAGAGGGCACGGAGCGTCTCGAAGGTGTAGAACCCCGTGTCGTGACCGTCGCTCCACACAAACTGAAGCGCGTAACGCCCCACGTGGTGGATCGCCTTGGGGTAAACGTCCTCGGGGACCATCTCCGGGAGGAGGGTGCGGCGGCCCGTCATCTCGTCCACACACCCCGCGCAGGGGCAGTGCAGCCGGAGATAGCGGGGATCGAAGACCGACACATGCCCATCCTCCCACTGGATCTCCAGCGCCTGGCCGTCAGCTGTGGGGCCAATGTGGACCGGCGTGATCTCCTCCCGCGTCATCTTCCTTCCTCCTTGGACTCTTTCGCCCCTCCGTGTGCCCGGGAGGCGAGGTAATCCCCCATCGCCC
The DNA here is from genome assembly GCA_963751255.1 of uncultured Gemmatimonadales bacterium. Taxonomy (GTDB): domain Bacteria; phylum Gemmatimonadota; class Gemmatimonadetes; order Longimicrobiales; family Gaopeijiaceae; genus CAVVTW01. The sequence goes on from CAVVTW010000032.1 coordinate 7,017, forward strand.
GAAAGGCCTTCCCTCGATGGCTCCGGGCGTTCTTCTCCTCCGGCGTCAGCTCGGCGAAGCTCTTTCCGGAGCTCGGATCCAGGATAATGGGATCGTAGCCGAATCCCGACGTGCCACGAGGAGATTCCAGGACTTCCCCCGGGGCTTCTCCCCGGAACAGATCGACTCGATGAAGGTCCCAGGCCAGGGCGGCGACACACACGTAGCGGGCCCCCCTTTCCGAAGATGGAACCCCGCTCAGCAGTTCCAGGAGGTGGAGGTTGTTGGCCCGATCCCGGGCTTCCCCTTCCAGCTCGTCTCCTGGTGCGAACCGCTTCGTCCGCACGCCCGGTCCCCCGTCCAGGGCGTCTACTTCCAGCCCTGAATCGTCCGCCACCGTCGGGAGCCCCGAGGCCTGCGTGAAATACCGGGCTTTCGAGCTGGCGTTCCCCTCGAAGGTCTCGAAGGGCTCGAGGTCCTCCTCCGCCGGGGAATAGGACACGCCGGCCTCCTGGAGGCTGAGGAGCTCCAGACCCGGGATTTCCCGGAGAATCTCTCTGATCTCCGCCATCTTGTGAGGGCTCCGGGTGGCCACCAAGAGCTTCATGGTGAGCCTCCCAGGGCCGCTCTCTGGGCATGGACCAGGGTTCGAATCCCTTGCATGCCCATGTCCACCAAGGCGTCCAACTCCTCTCTGACGAACGGATCCCCTTCCGCAGTCCCCTGGACCTCCACGAGCTTGCCTCCCTCCGTTGCCACTAGGTTCATGTCCACCTGAGCCCGGGAGTCCTCTCCGTAATCCAGGTCCAGAAGAGGGGTCCCTTCCAGGAGACCTACGCTGACCGCGGCCACGAGCTCCCGCATTGGGTGTCTCGGCACCTCCCCTTGCCGTACCAGGTGACGGCACGCCAGGGCGAGGGCGACCGCGGCTCCTGTCACCGATGCAGTCCTTGTGCCGCCGTCGGCCTGGAGGACGTCGCAATCGAGGAGGACGGTGCGGGAGCCCAGGGCCCGGAGGTCGGTCACGGACCGGAGCGATCGTCCGATGAGTCGCTGAATCTCCTGGGTCCGGCCCTTGGCACCTTGACGCTCCCGGGCTCTTCGGGTCAGGGTCGACCGGGGAAGCATCCCATACTCGGCGGTCACCCAGCCGTCCCCGGACCCACTGCGCCATTCGGGGACACCCTCCTGCACCGTGGCGGTGCAGAGGACCCGGGTGTGCCCGGTGCAGATGAGACAGGATCCTTCCGCGTAAGGGGCGGCGTTCAGCTCGATCTTCGTAGGGCGGAGGGCTCCGGGAGCCCGCGAGTCATTTCGAGGCATTCGAGTCTCGTTGGATTCGGCGAATCAGATCGCTCGTCGAACGTCCGTGGATGAAGGGGATGATACGCACGATTCCGCCGGCAGACTCCACCTCCGCACGTCCCGCCACCTCCTCCGGGGCGTAATCCCCTCCCTTCACGAGAATGTCGGGGAGAAGCACCGAGATCAGGGATCGCGGTGTGTCCTCGTGAAAGAGGGTCACCGCGTCCACGGCTTCCAGGCCGCCGACCACGAGGGCACGGTCCTCCTGAGGCACGATGGGCCGTCCGGGGCCTTTGAGGCGCTCCACCGATGCGTCCGTGTTGATGCCCACGACGAGGGCATCACCCATGGCCCGGGCCTGGTGGAGGTATTCCACGTGCCCCCTGTGGAGAATGTCGAAGCACCCATTGGTGAAGACGAGACGGATGCCCCTGGGTCGTCCGAATTCCTCCAGCAGATGCTCGAGGCTCAGAACCTTCTGCACCGGGGACCGGGGGGAGATGTTCATCACAGTACCCTTCCTGGTAGTCCCTTCAAACCCTGGATCCGAGCGGGGACGGCCGCCCAGGGCCTAGAGAAAATAGAAGATCAGGTAGGCGGCGAGCATGACCGTCACCCAGACCACCATGCTTCCCGGTGGGCCAGTGTCGTGCAAGGCCTCTCGGCCCGTACACCCACGAGATCCCCTCTTCCAAGGCCAGACCCAGGCTTAGGAAGACTCGCCTGATGGTCCGGTTGCCGAATCCCACGGCGAAGCTCACACCCCGGACCACTCGGGGACCGAGCCAACGATAGCTCCATTCCGCGTCGATGTTCACCGAGGGGAGCTCTGCCGGGTAGATCCCCGTCTTCTGGAGGCCTACGAAAGCGAGGGCCCCGAAGAAGAGGAGCTGGGTCTGGGTCAAGACGTGGGTCACGTCATAAGGCCAGTAATCCACCTCGTAGGGGAGAATGGAATACAGAAGCTGGGGGAACGTCCCGATCCCGACACACAGGAGGGCCCCAAGCCCCATGGCCAGAAGCATGTTCTTCGGAGGCTCGCGAGTCCGGATGCCGGAGTCGTGGGCGAAGAACGCAAAAAAGGGAATCTTGATTCCGGCATGGTGGAAGACGCCCGCCGAAGCGAAGAGGAGCACGGGCCAGACCCAGTAATATCCCTGATTGAGCAGGGCGGACATGATCATGGACTTCGAGACGAAACCGCTGAAGAGGGGGAAGGCGGAGATGGATGCCGCGCCGATGGTGGTGAGCCCGGCGGTAATGGGCATGGACTTGTACAGGCCGCCCAGATCCGAACCCTTGATCTTTCCGGTTTGGTGGAGGACCGAGCCCATCCCCATGAACAGCAGGCCCTTGAAGATGACGTCGTTGAAGGCATGGGCCACGGCGCCGTTCACCCCGAGGGCGGTGCCGATGCCGATCCCGGTTACCATGAAACCGAGCTGGTTGATCATGGAGTATCCCAGGACCCGCCGCAGATCGTTCTCGATGACGGCGTAGAAGATGGGGAACGCCGTCATGACGGCACCGATGTAGATCAGGATCTCGGTGCCCGGAAAAGCCCGCGCCAGAGCGTAGATCGCCACCTTCGTCGTGAAGGCGCTGAGGAACACGGTTCCGGTAGGTGTGCCTTCCGGGTAGGCATCGGTCAGCCAGTTGTGAAGCAGCGGGAAGCGCGGCCTTGATTCCCAAGGAGAAGAAGATGAGCCAGCTGCCGAGGCCCCCGAGGCCGACATACCCGAAATCCACGCTCCCGGTTCGGTAGGCACGAGGACCAGAGCTCCCGCCAGGAGGAGGACCCCCGCGACCACATGGATGACCAGGTACCGAATTCCCGCCTTCACTGACCGCTTGCGTCCCCCGCGCCCAGATCAGGAAGGCCGAACGTGAAAGCGAGGAGCTCCCAGAAGACGAAGAGGGTGAGGAAGTCTCCCGCGAACACCGCCCCCAGGGCGCTCCCGGCGTAGAGGAAGGCGGCGGCGTGCTGGAGCGTGTCGTCGTCCTCCCGCTTGAGGTGAAGTGCGAAGAGATTGCCAATAAAGGTCGCGATGTGAAAGAGATACCCGAACAGAAGACTGAGCCGGTCGACCCGCAACGGCGTCAGGGTGTACTGAAATGAAGTGGATCTCCAGGTGAACGCCTGGATCGGCCCCGAGAGGTTGAGGCCTCCCGAGACCGGGATCCCCAGGAGGAGGGCGCTCCGGATCCGACCCCTCGAGGGGAGGGCCGAGGAGGGCCCCGACGAAGAGTGGGAGGAAGGGCGGGACGTCAATCCACATCGTAGTAGTCCTCGTCCCTCATGAGGACCCTTCGCATGACCTTCGCTACCACCACCAGCGTCCAGCACGACACGAACCCGTAGAATCCGTAGAAGCCGAAGAAACGCTCCCAGGGGTGGGCGACATGGCGGTGCACAACGAAGTCCAGCAGAGACCAGGACCACACAGAGGAAATAGAAGACCCGGAGCAGCCGGTTGACGTTCTTCGGAGCGTCCCAGATGTGCGCTCTCTTCCCGGGGGTCGGTACGTGGGTCACGCCACTCTCCTTCGAGGTCGTGGATCCTTCCAGTGACCAGGCATCTCCCGCGGTCGCGACTCATGAGTCCCACCACCAGACTCATCAGGTGGAAGACCGGGTTCGGGATACACGAAGAGCACTCACACTGGCCAGGGCAGTCATCACCATGGCAAGGAGGATCGGAAGGGGCGCCTCCCGGATTCCCGTCATCCTCGAGGGGTCCTCCGGAGGGAGGAAGAAGGCCTTCACCGGAATCTCCAGCAGGTAGACCAGGGTCAGGAGGGAGCTCACCATGAGAACCGCCAGGAGGCCCAGTTCTCCTGCCTCCAGGGTGCCAAGGCCCAGGAACCACTTGCTCCAGGTTCCGCCCCCCGGAGGGAGGCCGATGATGCTCATGGCCGCCACGAGGAAGGCTCCGAACGTGATGGGCATGCTGGCGACCGAGCCCCTTCATCTGACTGATGTCCGTCTTGTGGGCCGCCACCATGACGGCCCCGGCGCCGAAGAACAGGGTGATCTTGCCGAAGGCGTGCATGGCGATGTGCATTCCTCCGCCGATGATCCCCCACCGATTGGCCAGAAGCGCGCCGAGGACGATGTAGGAGAGTTGACTGATGGTGGAGTAGGCCAATCTCGCCTTGAGGTTGTCCTTCGTGAACGCCACGAGGGAAGCAAGGATGATGGTCGCCGCACGGACCCAGATGAGCAGATCGGCGCGCCCCCATCTCGGCAGATGAGTCCGAGCCGAAGATGTAGACCGAGACCTTCAGGATGGTGAAGACGCCAGCCTTCACCACCGCCACCGCGTGGAGGAGCGCCGAGACCGGCGTAGGGGCTACCATGGCCGCCGGGAGCCACCGGTGGAAACGGCATCACCGCCGCCTTCCCACCCCGAACACGAAGAGGGCCAGGAGGACGGCCGCCATGGGTGCGGAGAGGTGGGCGTCCGCCAGGATCCCGCCCGGTCTGAAGTCCAGCGTTCCTGCCAGGGCATAGGTCCAGATGATGGCCAGGAGCTGGAGTCCGATGGAGGTGGCGAGGAGGATCCCAAGGTACACCCGACCCGCCCTCTTGCCGCCTCCGTCTGGTGGTGGGTCACCAGGGGGAAGGTGCACAGGGTCAGGATCTCGTAGAACAGGAAGAGCGTGAAGAGGTTCCCGGAGAAGGCCACACCCATGCGCCGAGGATAGGGCCACGGCGAAGAAGACGTAGAACCGTGTCTGGTTTCTCTCGTGGTGTCCCCGCATGTACCCGATGGAGTAGACGGAGGTCACGATCCAAAGGAAAGAGGCCACAAGAGCGAAGAGGAGCCCCAGGGGCTCCACCCGGAGCGTCAGAGGCAGACCCGGGAGGGGCTCGGCCAGCATGAACGCCGGACTGCAGCCCCGACTCCGAGCCGCGGGAACGAGGACTGAGGACCACAGGAAAGAGCGACCGGCGGTGGTCAGGGTCGTGGCCTCCCGGAGGTTCGGCCTGCTTCCGAGGAGTCCGATCCCGAGGCTCCCCACCAGCGGTATCAGCACACCCAGGAGCCGCAGCCGTGCCCTCCCCCAAGGATGCCCCGCCATCGATCATGACCCGACCCTCAGGAGGACCTCGGCGGCCTGGCGAGCCACCCCGGAGGTGAAGGTGGCGTTCACGCCGAAGAAGATGTTGGCGAACACCAGGGTCCACATGGGGAGGAGGAGGGAGAGAGGAGCCTCCCGGCACCTGGAGCTCACCCGATGAAGTCCTGGAAGTAGGCCGCCTCCACCACCTTCCAGATGTAGACGACCGCCATGAGGGACCCCGCGAGCACGAGGACCGCCACCACCCACAGGCCCTGCTCCAGGGCCCCGCAGAACCAGGAACCACTTGCTGATGAACCCAACGTCAGGGGACGCCGATGAGGGAAAAGCCACCCACAACGAAGGCGGCCATGGTCCAGGGCATCTTCCGCCCCAGACCCCGCATGGCCTCGATCCTCACCGATCCCACCTGGTACATGACCGCCCCCATGGCCATGAACAGGGCGCCCTTGATGATGGCGTGGTTGAACAGGTGCAGGAGTCCCGCCGTGAGGCCCGTCACCGAGGCCAGGCTGATACCCAGGATCATGTAGCCCACCTGGGCCACGCTGGAGTAGGCCAGGAGCCGTTTGACATTGCTCTGGTAGATGGCGGTCAGGGAGGCGGAGAAGATCGCCATCAGGGCCAGGGGGAGGAGCACCCAGTGGAGCGTCATGGTGTCGAAGGCGAACACGACGCCGAAGATGGTGAAGAAGAACCGCACCAGCACATACACGGCCACCTTGGTCGCCGTGGAGGCCAGGAAGACCGTGACGGTGGAAGGGGCGTAGGTGTAGGCGTCGGGGAGCCACAGGTGGAGGGGGAAGAGAGCCAGCTTCAGGCTGATCCCACCGTCAGGAACGCGAAGGCCACCGACACCGTCCGGCTGCTGACCTGTGGGAGCCGGCTCGCCAGGTCGGCCATGTTCAGGGTGCCCGTCATCACGTACATCATCCCGATGCCGATGACGATGAACGTGGCCCCGATGCTTCCCATGATGAGGTACTTGTAGGATGCGTGGAGGGCCCTTCGATCCGGGCCCGCGGCGATGAGGGCGTAGGCGGAGATCGAAGAGATCTCCAGAAAGACGAAGAGGTTGAAGACGTCCCCGGTGATGGTGATTCCCAGCAGGCCTGTCAGGCAGAGGAGAAGCCCGCTATAGAGGAGCGGAGCCCTTCCGGGATCGATCTCCCGCGCCACGCTCTTTCGCGCATAGGGCATGACCACGGCGCCGATCCCGGCCACGACTACGAGCACGTAGGCGCTGACGATATCCACACGGTACTCGATGCCCCATGGCGCGGCCC
>CAVVTW010000033.1:0-8180 GCA_963751255.1 uncultured Gemmatimonadales bacterium
GACCCCTCCGATGAGGAGCAGGAATCCCATCTTGAAGTCCACGGTGCCGGCCCGGGCGTGGGCGTAGGTGCCGGAGGATGAGGCGGCCACGATCTGATTGGAGTCCGAGGCGGCCGCGATGGTGGGCGGGATGCCGATCATGATGAGGAGGGGGGTCATGAGAAATCCGCCTCCAACGCCGAACAGGCCCGAGAGGAAGCCCACGATGCCTCCGAGGCCCAGGAGCAGTGGTATGCTCACGGCGGTTCCGGCAACAGGCAAATATATCGACAGGTCCATTGCTTCAGGCGATCAGGTTTCTTGTGCGATGGGAAGAAGGACGGAGAAAGTGGTTCCCCGTCCGGGCTTGCTCTCGACTTCGATTCGGCCCCCATGCTCCTCGATGATGCCGTGGCTGACGGAGAGGCCGAGTCCGGTTCCGGTCCCAGGGTCCTTCGTGGTGAAGAAGGGATCGAAGATCATGGGGATCTGCTCCTCGGGAATGCCCCTCCCCGTGTCCGTCACCTGGATCCGGATCCACTCGTCCTCCACCACCTCGGCGCGGACCCGAAGCGTGCCACCATTGGGCATCGCCTGGATTGCGTTGAGGAAGAGATTCAGGAAGACCTGCTGGAGGTCGTGGGGATGGCCCCTCACCTCCGGCAGGTCTTCGGGGAGCCGGACGTCCCACGTCACGTCTGCAAGCTTGGCCTCGTTACTCACGAGGCGCTTCGCCGTGCGGACGGCGTTGGTCACCTGGAACCGCGCGAAGACGGCTCGACCCTTCCGGGTGAAGTCCAAAAGGTTCCTGACCGTGGCGCTGGCCCGTTCCACCTGGGTGTAGATCTGGTCCAGCATCCTCCGCTTGTCCGCATCGGAGAGGTCGTCGAAATCGTCCGAGAGGGCCTCGACGGTGAGTCCGATGTTGTTCAACGGGTTGTTCAGTTCGTGTGCGATACCCGAGGTGAGGGTACCCACGGCGGCCATCTTTCCCGACTGCAGGAGTTGATCCTGCCGGTTCTTCACCTCCGAGATCATCTGATTGAAGGCGAGGGCCAGGCGGGAGAATTCGTCCCTGTACCTGCGCGTGGGAGTGATGGGTTGAAAATTCCCCGCCCCGATTCGGCCCACATACTCGGTGAACCGCTCCAGGGGCTTCAGGACGGCCCTGAGCACGTAGCTCCCGAAGAGCACCATGACCAGGAGAATGAAGGCCAGGAAGCCTACGGCCGCGAGGCGGGAGGTGTGGAGCATGGCGCTCACCTGGGTGCGCTCCCGGTCGATCATCTCCTGGGCGTCCCGCAGGAGCCTGGCGCCTTCCGTGCGGAGGCTCACCTCGATTTCCTGGAGGCCCATCCCGCTGCCGAGCTGATCGGCGGCCATGAGCTGTCTCAGCAGGCTCTCGTAGCGGTCCAGGCTCCGCTCCATGTCATCGAAGGCGGAACGCCCCGCCACGAGCCGGATCCGGACCGAGTCGCGCTCCAGGTAGGTCCGAGCCAGACTGGCACTGGCCGAGGCCTCGGCCAGACCGGTGCCGTAGAGGAAGAAGTTCTTCTCGTTCCTCCGTGCCTCCTCGATCTCGAACGAGTAGGTGCTGGCGTTTTCCAGGAATATGATCCTGGACTCGAAGGAGTAGAGGAAGGCCACGGCGGCAACGGTGATTCCGGTGCAGAGCACGAAGAGGACCAGGAAGACCACCACCACCCGTGCGCGAAGGCTGAGCTCCGGTCGGCCCAGGAGGGCTGCCTGAGCCCGCCCGGCCTCCTCTTCGCTCGACGATGCCGGACTGCTGGAGGTGGCAGTAGACGGATCCTGAGGAGATTCAGGAGGGGACATCGATGGCCAGGACTCCTTGTCTTGGAGTCGTCCCACGGACACCTCGACGACGAAGGCTCAGGAGCCGGAACCCGCCGGCTCCGCCGACTCCGGCCCTCCGCGTGGACTCCACGGAGGGGCGAGAATGAATAACCAGGTAAAGATTAGGGTTCGAAGGGGCGCCACGACAGTGCCGGCTTCAAGATTGCCCGGGAAGGGGCGATTCGACGCGGAAGGGGTCGGCCCGGCCAGCTTCCGCGTTGGGCTATCCGACGCTCAGGGGGGTCCGCCTGAAAGGTGCGAGGGGGTTGAGAATGTTCCTGCACTGGGGGTTCGTGCAGCCGGGGCAGCGGAGTCCGAATTGGGAAGAGCAGGCTGCTCCCCCCCGGAGGTGGTCCAGGACGATCTCGGCGAGGGCATCCTGGAAGAGAGGGTCGCCGTTGAACGCCGGGGCCCGTTCGAACCGGGAGATGCCCACCTGGGCGGCCACGTGTCCGTACTCGATGTCGATCTCCGAGAGTGTCTCGATGTGATCGCTGGTGAATGCGATCCCCACCACCAGGATCCGGGTCTTCCCTTTGGCCCCGAGATCCTTGATGACCTGTTCCGTGCTGGGCCCCTGCCAGCGGACCGGGCCCACCTCGGACTGGTAGGAGAGGATGTACTCGTTGGTGAATCCTCCCTCTTTCAGGACCTCGTGTACGCTTGCTCCCACCTCCTGGGGATACGGGTCCCCCCGGTCGATGATGGAAAGTGGAAGGGAGTGGGCGCTGAAGAGGAGAAGCACCTCGTCCCGTTCTTCTTCGGGAAACCGGTCCAGGCCTTCCCGGATGGACCTTACCATGGATCGGACGAAGCCGGGGTGGGTCGGCCAGCGGTCGATGACGCTCCACGTGAAGGAGTGGGTCATGCCCAGGCGCTCGCACGCCCGCCAGAGCTCGTTCAGACTCGACCCCGTGGTGGCGCAGGAGAACTGCTGGTACTGGGTGAAGGCGACGGCTCGCTGAACCCCATCCGCCTTCATCTTCTTGAGGGCGTCCTCGCTGGTTGGATGGATGTAGCGGAAAGCCACGTAGAAGCGGTGCGGGGCTGTCTCGGGGGAGAGGCGATTCAGCCTCTCGACCATTCCCTGGCCCTGGACCTCCGTCCAGTGGAGGATGGGTGATCCTCCGCCGATGCCCTCGTAGAGCTTCTGGACCTTGGGGGTGCGGCGCTTGGCGATGAAGGGTCCCAGCCAGCTCTGGAAGGGGAGCTGAATGATCTCCCGGTCCTGAAAGAGCTCCATGAGGAAGGGGCCCACCTCCTCCAGGTCCTTGGGGCCGCCCAGGTTCAGGAGCACGATGCCCGTGGGGCCTCGCTCCTGGTCATTTCGGGGCACGGACGTGCCGGAGTCGAGCTTGGTCATGGCTGGCCATTACCCCCGCGTCCTCTTCCGGATCCCGGCGGGGTGAGGGATCCAGGGGGCGGGCGACCTGCCAGCCGATCCAGGCACACAGCGCTCCCGCCAGCCCGTCCACCAGGTAGTGCTCCCCCAGGTAGGCGATGGAGAAAAGCATGGCGATGGAGTAGGCCCAGGCGCCGGGGCGGGTCCGGGGGGCGAGGCGAGCCATGGCCATCATGCTCAGGACGGTCATCCCTTCGTGCACCGAAGGCATGGCGGCGACGTCGTTGGCCGAGGCCCCGTACCCTGCCTCGGTCAGCGCCGGCGAGACCCGCCGGAGCACTCCCACCAGGATCCGGTCCATGGGAGGGGCCTGTCCAGCTCCCGAGGCCAGCCAAGGGGGGGACGTGGGTACCCAATGATGGACCAGGAGGGCGATCCCGTAGAGGACGATCCCCGCCGCGGCGAATCGCGCCAAAGGCCCTCCCTTCAGCCAGAGGATGAGGGCGACCACCTGAGGGACGATGAAGTAGGAGAGGTAGACGGCGCTGGTGAGAACGTCGAGGAGCCGGGACCTCAAATGTCCCTGAAGCCAGACCGCCGGGACGGGCACCAGTCCACCCAGGGTGTCGATCCGGATGACGTAGTTCGAGTAGATCGCATCGCCGGGGCCGGGAGTCATCCCGGCCCGGATGGTGGCGAAAGCCACGAATCCGACGAGGAGGGTGACCCAGGAGATCCAATCTCCCCACCCGTCGGTGAGGCTGGCCAGGAGAAGCCCGGCCGCCAGGAGAAACATCACCCCGAGAAAGGTGGGACTCACGAGGCCCAGCCCCCCGAGGACCGCGAGAGCCAGGAGGATCCGCGCACCCGCGCCCGGGCGAAGACGGGGGAGAGCCGAGGGCGGCACCCCGGGAGCCCGGCTCAGAGGTCCTCCGGGTGCAGAGCCTTGAACGCCCAGGCAGCCACCCCTCCTCCCAGGAAGCACGCCACGATGTAGATCCAGATGTCGGCCCAGGCACCGATCCCCATGTAGGCCATGCCGACGGCGGCGGCGGGGTTGAAGGCTCCGCCGGACACGTTCCCCACCGCGTAGCCCCCCGCCATCACCGTGGCTCCCACGGCCAGGCCGAAGTAGGCGTTCCCCTCCGTGGCCTTGGCCGTCATGGTGCCGAGGAATACGAAGCAGAGGGCGAAGGTGAAGAGGAACTCGGCGAGGAGGGAGGGGGCCACGTCGTGAACGAGGGGCGAGAGGGCCAGGTCGGGCTTCAGGTACCGGACGGCGGCGGCCGCCACCAGGGCCGCCGCCACCTGAACGAGAACGTAGGCCACCGCATCGGCCCGGGAGCAACGGCCCCGCAGAAGCACGGCCACCGAGACCGCCGGGTTGTAGTGTCCCCCGGAGACGTGCTTCCCCGCGTAGACCAGGGCCATCAGGATCGATCCCATGGCCAGGGGAGCCAGGGGGCCGGCCCCGGGCTCGAGGACGGTCATGCCTATGGTGAATACCAGGAAGAAGGTGCCTATGAACTCCATGGCGTTCTTGTTCATGGCTGAGGCTCCCGGAAGCTGGGGGAGAGACGAGGGTGCCGCTTCAATAGGGTGTGACGGGCCCCGCGTCAACCGGGTAAGGGTTCCCTCTCCCGGTGCCAGGGCTCTCCGTCCCCTCGGACTCGAGGGATCTGGAGCCTGGATCGGGTCGGACCCGCCCGTTCTAACAGGGCTCGAACGGCCTTCTTACAGAGGCCGTCTGTCCCGCGCGCGAGCAGCACCTCAAGTTTACAGGTGGAAGAATGGATTCAGGACGCGTTTTCTCGAGAACAGGAGCAGGGTGGAGATGAAGTGGAAGACATTGGCGGCAAGTGGGTTACTTGAGGGACTGGTCTCGATTCCCGGAACATTGAGCCGGGCCCTTCTCCCCATCGCCGGGCTCGTCGCAGGCCTTTCCCTGTGTGGCACTCCGGCTTCGGCCCAGCAGGAAGAGCCCCAGGTCATCGACTTGACGCTCGAGCGCATGGTGGATCTGGCCCTGAGCAGGAGCTACCAGGTGCGACGGCTGAACCTGGAAGTACAGCGGGACCAGCACAATCTTCGGGCCGAGCAGGCGCGTCTGAAGTCCTCGGTGGACCTGAACCTATCGGTTCCCTCCTTGCGCCTGACGTCGGAGCCCCAGTGGAACTCCGACCTCCAGCGCAACGAGATCGTCCGGGAGAACAGCCGGATGTGGGAGGGGGAGCTTTCCGTCCGACAGCCGGTGATCCTTTTCGGCTATCCCACCAATGGCTACCTCTCGTTCAACAACCGCATGTATCGCTACCTCCAGATCGACGATGCCGGGGAAAAGGACGTCCGGTACTACAACCGTTATTACCTTCGATATACCCAGCCGCTCTTCCAGCCGAACTCCCTCAAGAACAACCTGGAGCAGGCCGAGCTGGACCTGGAGGGGAGCCAGCTGGAGTTCTACGACGATGTCGTGGGGATCGTGGATGACCTCTCGGGGGACTACTTCGACCTCTTCGAGGACCGGTACACCCGCACCATCAACCAGACCTACCTGGACAATCTCCAGCGGGCGCTGGAGGTGGCTCGGGACCTGTCAGCGGCCGACTCGACGAGATCCATCGAAGTGGACCAGCTCCAGGTGGAGCTGGCCAATGCACGGGAGCAGCTCCAGCAGTCGGAGAGTGCCTTCCGTCTCCGGGCTTCCTCCGTCAAGCAACGCCTCGGGCTGGTGCAGGCCGACTCCATCACCCTGGAGCCGGTCTTCCACCTCGACCCCATCGCCATCGACGTTGACGAGGCCACCGAGTATGCGCTGGAGCTGACTCCCCGGATGCGCCAACTGGACATCTCCCTTCGGGACAGCGAGATCCGCCTGGAGGAAACCAAAGGGCGGGGGGGGTTCAGGATGGATCTCTCCTTCAGCTACGGGCGTGAGCGCCAGGACGAGTTCTTCGACAGGATCTGGGTGGACCCCGACAACAGCTACACCATCGACGTGGAGGCATCCATCCCCATCTGGGATTGGGGGGAGAGGAGCGCACGCATCGCGGCCAGCCGGATCGGCATCGAACAGTCGAGGCTCCGCATCGAGGAAGCCGAGATCCAGATCGTAGCCAACATCCGAAACGAGGTTCTGAACGCTCAGGAGTACCAGAACCGGACCATGGCCATGCGCGACAACCTGGATCTGGCGGGGAGCGTCTCCCAGACCAGCTTCCAGCGCTACGAGACCGGGTCCATCACCGCACTGGACCTGATCCAGGGTCTGCGGAGAGAGATGGACACGGCCACCAACTTCCTGGACGCCTACCTGGGCTGGCGGGAGGCCCTCCTGAACCTCCAGCAGATGACCTACTTCGACTTCGAGCAGCGGGTACCTGTATTGGAGAGGTACGGCGTCGAGGGGCGCCTCACCGTGAGCGGACTCGAGGGACTCCGACCCCAGGAGTAGGTTCGGCAGGCTCCCGCGCCGCGGAACGATCGAGCCCCGGGAGATGCATCCCCGGGGCTCGCCGCGTACTATTTCCCCCGCACCCGGTCTTCCGGACCTCCTTCTTCCCCTGATCCCGTTACCCCACGATGGCCAGCATCTCCTCTCGGACAACGTGCCTCTTCGCGGCGGCGACCCTTCTCCTTCCGGCCGCCCTTCCGGGGCAGGTGTCTCCTCCCGGGCCCCCGCCCGACGGCTCCCTGACCGATCTCCGCTGCCTCCTGGACACGGGAGTCGTGCTCCAGGACCGGAACGGGGACCACGTCGTGGACTTCCTCGCCGTCCGCCTCCTTCTGGCCCCCGGCCCCAGCGCGGCGGCCGTGGCGGCCGCGGCCAATCTCGCCGCCCGTCTCGGCTATGAGACCTCCGGCACGAACCTGGGCCTCAGTGGCATCGCCGGCGTGGGGCCGACACCGGACAGCCCCGTGATTCTCGTGGGAGAGGACGCCGTGCGGGCCGCGGGCGTCGGCCCGGAGGATGATCCTCTCTCCGGGGGTCTGGCGCCGGGACAGGGCGTCGTGGCCCTGGTGCCGCCGGCGGGCAGGTTCCCCCTGGGCGCCGTTGCGGTGGCGGGCTACGACGCTTCGGGTCTCCTGGAGGCGAGCTCCTATCTTTCGGGCCGTTACCCGGGCATCTGGGCACCGGGAGGGGAAGCCTGGCGGGAGGCCGCGGAGAAGGTGGAAGTGTTTGTCCGGGATCACGGGATCTCCGGGGAGGGAGTGGGGACCGGCCCGTCCGGGGGGGCGGCGTCCGGGCACGTCGTGGGGCCGGAAGACGTCCCCGCCGCCGGAGGGACGGCTGCCGTTACCCTGGATCGCATCGTAGTGGATCCGTCGCGGCCTGGTGTGGCCCGGGCCCGGGTGACCTTGACCGTTGGAGATGGAGAGAGCTTCCGCCGGGCGGTGGAGGCCTTTTCCGGGCTGGATACGCTGGAGGCGGGGGAGGAGGCCGCCGAGGCCGCCGATGCGTCCGAAGACCTCCGGGAGGGGGGCACCGTACGAAAGCCCACGACCCTGGCGGACCTCGAGTTCCGGGGACTCCACCGCCTGGACGTCCGGATCCAAGGTCCCGGACAGACCCGGACGCTGACCCTCCGCCCGGCGTCGCCCTGGGAGCTCCGGGAAGATCCCCCTCTTCGGGCCGGGGCGGACGCGGCCTTCTCCCTCCCGTCGCTCTACCAGGTCGGGGGGCTCTTCCGGGACACGAACCGGGACCTCGTGCCGGACGAAATGGCGGGCTACCTCTCCGTGAGCGGCTCCCCTGCGCCCGGCGCCGTGGTGGACCTGGCCACCAGGATCGGCCTCGAGACGGCGGGCATCAGGCTTCCGCTGGTGACGCTGGATGGCCAGGAGGACAATCCCTCCGGCTCGGGGTTCCCCGTTCTCATGGGGCCGGATCACTATCAGATCCGCCGCCTCCAGGAGGAGGGTAATCTCCCCGGAAGCGACGTGGGGTCCGGAGTGGGGTTCGTCCAGTTCGTGAACGGCGCCTTCGGGGAGCGGAATGCCC
>CAVVTW010000034.1:0-45668 GCA_963751255.1 uncultured Gemmatimonadales bacterium
CCGGCTACGCGGTGAAGCAGCTCTCCCAGGTCCAGATCGGAAGTGACCGCCAACCCGGCTGCGTGAAGGTCGTGGAGCCGCTGGATCTGCTCTTCCCTCTGTCGTCGCAGGAGCTCCAGCTCCTGGGCGCGGGCCCGCTCGGTCTGGTAGAAGCGAGCGTTCTCCACCGCCAGCGCAGCCTGGGTGGCGAAGGCGGTGAGAAGCTCGGCGTCGGCCTCCGTGAAGGGCTCCCGATCCTTGGTGGCCGTACAGATCAAGGTCCCAAGCACGCCCTTTCGCCCGTTGAGGAGAGCGATGATGTTCCGCTCGATGGGAACGGGGAGAGCGGCAGCAATGGAGGCGGCCGGTCCGTTGGGCACGTCGTTGTCGATGACGGGCTCGCCTTGATGGAGGGCGCGGGCACTGAGGCTCTGCTCTGCCGGGAACGTGAGGTTCAAGGCAGGGCAGAAGGTGCCAGAGCAGGTCCTCAGCAAGAACTCCCCTTCCTCTTCCCTGTACTCGGTGATGCAGGCGCCGGTGGCGTTGAGGAGGCGCTGGGCGTTCTCGCAGACTCGCTGCAGGACGGCTTCCACGTCCAGGGTACTGAGAATAGTGCTGCCGATCTCGTAGAGAGCGGCGAGCTCCTCAGCCCTTTCTCTGTGGGTGTTGGACATGATCTCCTGAGCTGTGATACCGCACATCGGCTCGGGCCGGGTGCTCGGCTGGCCGACAACCATTAAATATGGCGAATTCTGGGGATGGGGCAATCTGTCACACGCTGTATCCAGCAATTTCGGAACCCTGGCCCGGTCGTGACGTCCCCATCGCTGCCGACCGCCGAGAGCCGTTGGGGTTTTCACCGGCCCAGAGAATGTCAAACCCCCATCGACATGCGGTCCTCATCCGCCGCCCGGTTTCTGACCTCGACTCTCTCTCAGCCCCCCAAGCTCCGATTCCCACCGTCCCGATGCCTGGACCTGCTGCGCGCGATAGGGTCACCTCATTCCTCACGCATTTCCTGGGGAAGGTCCCGGTCACACGGAGATTCGCGGTGGACTCTGTTGGGCTGGAACCCCTCCTTGTCCACGCGACCGGGGCACCGCCATGAACGGCGACACGATCCTCACTCCGTCCAGATCCTGCCCGTGGGAGAGATCTTCCGTGAGAAGGCGTGTGCAACCCTGGGCCCTGGCCGCAGCCACGCCGAGGCTTTCCCAGAAGGAGAACCCCCACCGTGTCTGCACGTCCCAGGCGTGTTCGATGAGCCGAACCGTCAGAGGCAGAGGAAACCAGGCCTGAAGAGCGAGCACCTTCTCCCGGGCCTCCTGATATGGAAGGGGGGTGCGGCCGCGCGAGACCACTGCTTCGCAGCGGAGAGGAGTTCTGACGCCGTATGAGCCCGCAACCCCCCTGCGCCCAAGGCGACATCTGATATGATCTCACACGGTTGTGGGTTACGGCGGCACGCCCCCCTTTCCGATCAGGCTCCCAGGGTATTCCCCCACAGGCGGCCTGGAAATCGTCATGCGAAAGGGAGACCCGACGGTACTCCTGACCCAGGAGGACTTCGACTGGGCCCTGAGCCAACGGGTCTCCCAGAATCCGGATCCGGACGGCCGGAGGCTGTTGCGCCGTGCCTACCTGAACATGGGCGTTCCGGCCACCCTCCCTGCCTTCGGGTGGCCCGAGTGGCTCGAACAGCGGTGTTCTGCTATCCAAATCGACGAGCTTGGCCATGTGTGGGTGATGGAGTACCGGCGCAATGAGGACTCACCTCGAGAATGGTCGGTCTTCTGCGTCGCGAGGTCCTCACAAGCACTCGATTGCGATAATCCTCGTCGCCGTCTCGCCGGCGCTCTCCGCTTTTCGAGCCCCAGCGTTTCTACCTAACGTGCGTCGGGTTCAGCAGGCCCAGGGTCCCCGAGCTCCTGACGTATGCCGAGATGGCACCCTCCGTTCTCACTCCCTCGAGTGCTGGCCTATTCCCTTGACGGAGGGGATGGTGCAGCAGCTGGTCTGCGAGAATGTCATGGCGCTGCTCGTGTATGCAGCCGATGCCAGGGGAGAGGACCCGCCCCCGGAATCGGCGGTGGTAGGAGCCGCGAGGAGCGGAGAGTTCCTGCCAGAGACCTTGATCACGGTTTCGGCGCTTGCAACCGGCCAGGACAGCTCCATCTGACCGCGGTGTTGAGCCTGAGCAACCGGCTGGGTACCTTTCACACGTATGTGCGCGACGTCCCCGGAAGCAGGCGATCCAACCTCGCAGTCTCGAGAGTGCATCGAGAACGATCCTCTCCACCCCCAGTCTGCCCGGGCACCCATCACAGCTTACAATGCCCGTGGAGTCGGCGGGCGAACCGGCCTGGCATCAGGCAGTCCCACAGCTTCATTGACCAGGTTGGATATCGCCTCTATTTTGTCGCTGGCCTCCCCCCGGCCGACGTCGAGCCTGAAGCAACGGTCCTGTGTTCTCCGTACATCCTCAGTATGGATGAGCGGGCCGGTCTCTCCGGCGTTCTTGAAGTCGGCTCCTCCCGACCACATTTCGCCTGCGATGGAATCGAATGAAACTCTCCAGGCAACTCCTCGGCTTCCTCACGATCGTCATCATCCTCGGCCTCCTGGCCACCGGCGATCTACTTCAGGCTCAAGCCGGAACCGCGAACGACCGAAGGCAGTCCGCCCGGAAGGCATCGGCGGCGGCGGCCCTCCCGGCGTCGGCGGCGGAGCAGTTCGCCACCGATGTACCCCAGCCGGTGGTGGGCGCGTTCGTCGTCGAGGGACACCCTCTGGATCACCGTGAAGGCGGCCGGCGAGGCCGCTTCGGCCCGAGGGACGGCTCGTCACACTCCCGGGTGGACGGGGTGATCCGAGCCCTCCCGGTGAGGGAGAACCTCCCGGGTCGGCGGCGGGGACCTTCTCCTCCAGGTGGACACCACCGAGTACGCCCTGGCCCTGGCCCGGGCCCAGGCGGACCTGGTGAGCGCCCAGGCCCGCTACCAGGAGATGACTCTCTTCGACGACGAGATCACCGACCCAGCGGTCCGGGAGGAGCGGGCGCGCCTGACCCGGGCCGGAGCGGACTCGCACAGGCGGAAGTGGCTCTACAGGAAGCCGAGCTCAACCTTCGAGCGGACCACGGTCAGGGCGCCCTTCGAGGGACGGGTGGCCGACCTCAGGGTGGTGGAGGGGCAGCACGTGGGGCCGGGGACGGAGCTGATGACGGTGGTGGACCTGGACCCCATCAAGGTGGAGGCCCAGGTCCTGGATCCCCAGATCGGGTTCCTGTCGGAGGGTCGGAAGGCGACGGTGACCTTCGCCGCCTTCCCGGGGGAGACCTTCACCGGAAGGGTGGCCAGCATCAATCCCGTCGTGGATCCGGAGTTCCGCACGTCCCGGGTCACCGTGCTCCTATCCAATCCCAACGGGAGGATCAAGCCCGGGATGTACGCACGGGTCGTCCCTGGAGGCCGAGTACTATCCCCGACCGGATCCTGGTTCCCCGGAGCGCCATCCTGGAGAAGGACCGCCGGACATGCTCTTCGTCTACGAAGACGGCAGGGCGAAGTGGCGCTACGTGACCACGGGGCTGGAAGCGACGACCAGGTGGAGATCGTGCCCAACGAAGAGACCTCCATGGTGGAGCCGGGTGAGATGGTCCTGATGGACAACCATTACTATCTCGAGCACGATGCGCCGGTTCAGGTGGTGGACACGGTGACCGCCGGCTCGCTGGGAGGAGGACAATGATGGTGTCGGGGAGAGGGGCGGGGTCGGTGGTGGCTCCCTCCTTGCTCCCGGATTCTCCTGGGCGTTCCTGGATCCGACCGTCGCTGCGGCCCAGGAAGCAGCCGACGCTCACCCTGGACGAGGCCCTGGCGCGGGCCCAGGAGTACAACCCCGCCTACCGCCGGAGCGCTCAACAACCTGGAGCTGAAGCGACTGGAGCAGCTCCAGGCCTGGGCGGCATTCCTCCCGTACGCTGAGCGTCTGGTGGGGCACCGGACGTGAACCTCAACCGTCAGCTGGTCTCCCGACGATTTCGGAAACCCCATCGAGAACCCCGATGACCGAGTGGACGACGACCTCGACTCCACCGTCCCAGTCGTGTCCGCGAGCCTAACACTCTTCCAGTGGGGGGCCCGGTTTCAGGGGCTGACGACCCAGCGGGCCCGGGCGAGGGCTCGGGAAGCGGCGGTGCCGGGCCCGTCTCCGTCCATCGGGGCGATCGTGATCCGGGCCTACCGGGACGCCCAGAACCAGCAGGCCCTCCTGCGGTGGAGGAGGGGCTCCTGGAAAGCCGGGAGCTGGACCTCCAGACCACCCGGCGGATGTTCGAGCTGGCCGGGGGCCAGCCGGGTGGACGTGCTGACGGCGGAGTTGAACGTCCAGCAGCAGGAGCAGCGGATCCAGGAGGCGCGGGCGGCTTCCAGGCCGCGCTGCTCCGGCTCCGGACTGGATCGGGGACCCCGAGCTGAGCGACTTCCAAGTGGTGGCGGAGGACCTTCCCGAGCCCTTCGACCCCGGTGGGCTGGATGCGGACACCCTGGTTCAGATCGCGCTGTCCACCAACCCGACCGTCCTGACTGCAGGAGGCCAACGTGCAGCCCAGAGCCGAGGCTCAGGCCCGCCAGGCTCGGGCGAACCGGTGGCCCGGGCTGAGCCTATCCATGAGCTTTAGCCAGAGCACGTACGGCTTGGAGCGGACGGGGCTGTTCGACTTCTACCCCGATACCTCCAGAGGGGGAGGGGCGAGCTTTGGGATCACCATCCCCGTCTTCCCGCGCTTCAGGGAACAGGACGCTGTGCCCGCGCCGAGGTGACCCTGGCCAATCAGGAGGAGACTGAGAGGGGCGCGGCTGCAGACGGAGGAGGACGTGCGCTCCCGCTTCATCGCCTGCAGACCGCCTACCAGAGCTATCAGATCTCCCTCCGCTCCCAGGAGATCGCCCAGGAGCGCCTCCGGCTGGGCCAGGGAGCAGTTCCGCCTGGGCTCCCGGACCTTCACCGAGCTTCAGCAGGACATCGACGCCGCGTGCCAGGCCGAGAGGGGCGTCATCACCCAGCTCTTCGACTTCCTGGAGCCCAGGTGAATCTGGAGGAGACGGTGGGGGAGGAGCTCGGACCGGCGGCTCTGATCCCGGGGAGGGCTGATCATGTCCATTCCCTCCGTCTCCACACGGCGGCCCGTGGCCGTGGCCATGCTCTTTCTGGCCGTGATCCTCCTGGGGGTCATCGGCTACCTCCGGCTTCCCATCGATCTCCTGCCCGACGTCTCCTACCCCAGGCTGGTGGTCTACACGTCCTATCCGGACGTGGCCCCGGCCGAGGTGGAGCGCCTGGTGACGGAGCGGGTGGAGGCCCAGGTCGCCGCGGTTCCCGGGGTGGAGAACGTGACCTCGGTGTCCCGGGAGGGAGTGAGCCTGGTGACCCTCCGCTTCTCCTGGGGCACGGACATGGACTTCGCCATGCTCAACGTCCGGGAGCGGCTGGACAACATCCGGGAGACGCCCTTCCCGAGAGCGCCACCCGGCCAAGGATCCTCAGGGTGGATCCCGAGTCCGAGCCCATCATGGCGATCTCGGTGGCCGGAGGCGCCGATCTCTGGGCGACCAAGGAGGCGGCCGAGTCGGTCTTCCGCCGGCGGCTGGAGCAGCTCGACGGAGTCGCCGAGGCCGCCGTCACCGGAGGCCTGGACCGTGAGATCCAGGTGGAGGTGGATCCGCAGCCTCATGGAGGCCTTCGGCCTGAGCTTCGACCAGGTCAGCCACGGCTCTGGCCCAGGCCAACATCAGCGCCCCGGGAGGCACCATCCTCCAGGGGCCGGTACCGCTACCCTCTGCGGACGCTGGGGGAGTTCCAGACGGTGGACGAGATCGGGAACGTGGTGGTGGCCCGGCAGCGGGCGTCCGGCGGCCAGGGAGGGGCGGGCGGAGGCGGCGCCGGCGAGCAGCCCGTGTTTCGCCTGGTGCGCCTGAGGGACGTCGCCACGGTCATGGACGGGTTCGCCGAGCGGGAGTCCATCGCCCGCTACAACGGGCACGAGTCCGTGGGGATCCTGGTCTTCAAGGAGTCCGGCGCCAACACGGTCCAGGTGGCCGAGCGAGGTGGAGGGCGTGCTGGACGCAGCTCGGCACGGAGTACCCGGACTTCCAGCTGGACGTGGCCTCCAGCCAGGCCGGCTTCATCGCCGACTCCATCTCCAACGTGGTCCAGTCCCTGGTCTTCGGCGGAATCCTGGCCTTCCTGGTCCTCTTCCTCTTCCTCCGGGATCCCCGCTACCCCGTGGCCATCGCCCTGGCCATCCCCATCTCGGTGGTGGGGACCTTCGCCCTCATGGAGGCCTCCGGCGTCTCCCTGAACATCATGAGCCTGGGCGGCCTGGCCCTGGGGGTGGGGATGCTGGTGGACAACTCCATCGTGGTGCTGGAGAACATCTTCCGGCACCGGGAGGAGGATGGGGAGGGCCGGTGGTCTCCGCGACCGAGGGGGCGGAGGAGGTGCAGAGGGCCATCACGGCCTCCACCCTCACCACCATCAGCGTGTTCGGGCCCATCGTGTACGTGGAAGGGGTGGCGGGGGAGCTGTTCGGATCGCTGTCCCTGGCGGTGGCGTTCTCCCTCCTCGCCTCCCTGGTGGTGGCTCTCACGGTACTACCGGCCCTTTCCGCCCGCTTCGGGGGCACGCAGGGCAGCAGATACGAGGGGCGCCGGGCCCGATGTGCTGGAGGAGGCGGTGGGATTCTGGCGCAAGACCGGCCGACGGCTCCGCTGGCTCGCCCTCTCTCCCATCCTGCTCCTGGCCTTCCTGTGGAGCGTCGTGCGCCAGCTCGTGGCGTATCTGGGGTGAGATCATCGGCGGGACGCTCTCCAAGGTATTCGGGCCCTTCCTCAGGGCCTTCGACCGTTGGTTCGAGGGTTCGCCCAGCGCTATCACGCAGGTGCTGGAGTGGTCCCTGGACAACCGGGGCCGGGTGGTGGCCTTGTCGGTGGCCACCCTGGCGGCTTCGGTGCTCCTGGGGATGACCCTGGACCGGGACCTGCTCCCCAGCGTGGACCAAGGGGCCTTCGACGTCCGCCTCCAACTCCCGGAGGGCACCTCGCTGCCCTCCACGGTGGAGGTCGCGGACCGGATCGAGGCGGAGCTGCGCGCCGATCCCGGGGTGGAGGCGGTGTTTTCCCGTATCGGGAAGGACGTTCGATCCTACGCCGAGTCCGAGGAAGCCTCGGGCGTGAACACGGCCCTCTTCCAGGTGCGGCTGAGGCACGGTGCGTCCACCGACGAGGTCATCGACCGGGTGCGTCCGTTGGAGGAAACCGTACCCGAGGGGGCCCTGGCCTTCGAGTCCGGGCAGGCCACGGCTCTTGGGCAGATGTTGGGGGGAGTGGATGCCGACATCGCCGTGAGGGTAAGGGGGGAAGACATGGATCAGACCTTCCCCCTGGCCGAGGCGGTGAGAGATCGCCTGGCCACTCTCCCGGAAATCGGGAACGTGCATCTGGGGTCCGAGCGAGGGCAGCCCGAGATCCAGGTGGAGATCCTGAGGGAGGCTGCCGCTCGGTACAACATTCAGCCCCGTGCGGTGGCGGACGCCGTGGAGAATGCCATGAGGGGTGACCGGGCCACGGAGTTCGTGGACTTCGATCGGAAGATCGGGATCATGGTCCGTCTTCCCGACAGCCTCCGGTATGCTCGCCAGACTCTCAATGACCTCCAGGTCCAAGGTGTTCCTCTCCGGGAGATGATCCGAGTGGATGAGGCGTTGGCGCCGGCCGAGGTTCACCGTGAGGATCAGGGCCGGGTCGTGACCGTGTACGCGGACGTCACCTCCGGAGGGCTGGATGGGGCCATTGCGGCGGTCCGGGGCGCGATCCGGGATCTCCCCCAGCCACGGGGAATCCGGCTGGAGGTGGGTGGGGAGAACGAGGAGATGCGCCGCTCGTTTCGGGACCTGGCCTTCGCCTTCGGGCTGGCCCTCCTGCTGGTGTACATGATCCTCGCGGCCCAGTTCGAGTCCTTCGTCCACCCCTTCACCATCCTCATCGCGGTGCCCCTGGCGGTGGTAGGGGCGGTGGGGGCTTTGTTGATCACGGGAGAAGGCCTGAATACCATGAGCCTCATCGGGGCCGTGATTCTGGTGGGGATCGTGGTGAACGACTCCATCGTGAAGGTGGACTTCATCAACCAGGCCCGGCAGCAGGGCATGGCCTTGCGCGAGGCGATCCTGGAGGCGGGCCGGGTGCGCCTGAGGCCCATCGTGATGACCACCGTGACTACCGTGTTCGGCCTCCTCCCCATGGCCATGGGGATCGGCCGGGGCGCGGACCTGAGGGCCCCCCTGGCCATCGCCGTCATCGGAGGCCTCAGCGTGGCCACCCTCCTCACTCTCATCGTGGTGCCGGTGGTCTACTCGTTGGTGGAGGGCCTCAGGCTCAGACTGGCAGGCGCGGTTGGGGGCGAGGCGGGCAACGCCGCCTCCGGACCCCTGCCTCAGACGGGGGACTGATGATCCGCTTCTCCATTCGCCGTCCGGTGGCCGTGGCCATGACTTACCTGGCCGTGGCGCTCCTTGGGGTTGCGGCATGGCGCAACATCCCCATCGAGCTTCTCCCCAACACCCAGCTTCCCCGTCTCCAGATTCGGGCGAGCTGGTACGGCGCCTCTCCCGAGACCATCGAGGCTTTCCTCACCTCTCCCATCGAGGGCGTGGTCCAGCAGATCCGGGGGGTGGAAACCGTCACCTCCCAGTCGTACGAGGAGCAGGGCCAGGGACTCTGCAACATCACGGTGGAGTTCAACCGGGATACGGACATGGACTTCGCGCGCCTGGAGCTCAGCGAGCGCCTGGCGACGCTGGAGGAGGAGCTTCCGCCGGGGACGAGCCAGGTCACGGTCACCCCCTATGTCCCGCCCGAGATCTCCCGTGAGGCCAGCGTACCTTTTCTTCGCTACACCTTCACGGGGCCCTACACGCTGGAGGCGTTGAGGACCTTCCTGGACGACGACGTTGCGCCGGACCTGAACCAGCTCGAGGGTGTGGCGGTGGTCAACGTCTACGGGGGCCGGAACCGTCTCCTGGAGATCGAGATGAAGGAGGACCAGGTCGTTGCCCTGGGGCTGACGCCGAGCCTCGTGGCAAGCCGGCTGAATGACCTGGACCTGGTGAGGGAGGCGGGTGCGGTCCGGGAGGGCAACCGCCAGTGGGCGGTCACCATCCAGAACCGGCCCGGGTCGGCGCAGGACATCCGGGATGCCGTCGTCCTCTCCACCGGGGGGTAGGGTGGTGCGGGTCTCGGACGTGGCGGTGGTGCGGGACACGCTACGAGGACGCCACGGAGCTACTACCGCATCAACGGTCGAGCCGCCGTCGCCTTCACGGTGATGAAGGAAGTGGGGGCCAACACGGTTCGGGTGGCCGATCGGGTCAAGAGACGGGTGGCGGAGCTGGAGGCCCAGCTTCCCATCGGGGACACGCCTCATCCTGGACCAGGACGAGAGCAAGGAGATCAAGGCGCAACTCAGCGATCTCCGCTACCGGGCCCTGGCGGCGGCGGCGGTGATCTTCCTCGTGCTCCTCGTCTTTCTCCGTTCCTTCCGCTCGGCGGGGGTGGTCTTCGCCACCATCGCCTTCTCCGTCCTCATCGCCCTGAATCTGATCTATTTCGGCGGGCTCTCCCTGAACATCCTCACCCTCATGGGGCTGGCCATGGGATTCGGTCTCGTGGTGGATAACTCCATCGTGGTCCTGGAGAACATCTACCGACGATGGCAGGGGGGCGAGACTCCCATGGCGGCGGCGGAATTAGGGGCGCAGCCAGGTGGTCCTACCGATCCTGGCCGCCACCGCCACGACCTTGATCGTGTTCGTGCCCTTCGTATATCTCCAGGGCGAGCTCCGCATGTATTACATGCCCCTTGCGATCGTGGTGGGCCTCACCCTCCTGGCCTCCCTCTTCGTGGCCTTCACGTTCATTCCCGCCCTGGCGGGGAGGATTCTCGGGATTGGCAGGGGACCGCGGGTGGCCTGGGCCGTGGCTGGCGAGGGGGACCCTCCGGACGTGGAGGACTCCAGTGGGGAATCGCCGAGGGGGCGAAGCGCTCGAGCCCCCCTCTACGTCCGCATTCTACCAGGGGCTGGTCGGGTATACCCTCCGATTCCCATGGCTTGCCGTGCTGGTGGCCGTGGTGTGTCTCGGGGGCTCGTGGTACTTCTTCGACAAGTACGTGACCCGTGGGGTCTATTGGGGTGGCGGGTTTGGGCAGCAGACCTACATCTCTATCGCGATCACCCTTCCAAGAGGCTCGGACCTGGCCCGGACCGACGAGCTGACCCGCTTCTTCGAAGCTCGACTCGCGGCGTTGCCGGAGGTGGAGCAGTTCACCTCCAACGTGAACGGCACCTACGCCCAGATGAGGGTCACCTTCCCGGAGGAGTTGGAGAACACCAGCGTTCCCCCTGCCATCAAAGAGCAGATGGTGGCCTACTCCCTTCAGTTCTCCGGGGCCCAGGTGCGCGTGACCGGGTATGGCCCCTCCTTCTACGGAGGGGGCGGATCGGCTCCGAACTACTCCATCCAGGTGCTGGGGTACAACTATGAGCGGGTCCGGGACATCGCCGAGGACCTGGGCCGGCGCCTCACCCGCATGTCCCGGATCCGGGACGTGGATACCAATTCGTCCGGGAACTTCTACCAGCGGGACCGGGCCTCGGAGTACGTGGTGGAGATCGATCGCGAGGCCCTGGCACGCTACGACATCTCGGTGGCGGAATTCGTGGCCCGCCTGAATGCGGTCATCCAGGGCCAGACGGGCAACGCCGCGGTGAAGATCGGCGGCGAGGAGGTCCGGTTCGAGGTGAAGCTCGAGGGCTTCCAGAACGTGGACCTCCGGCAGCTCGAGGAGACCATCATCACCGGGTTCAGCGGGATGGGGATCCGGATCGGGGACGTGGTGTCCATCCGGCCGAGGGAGGTGCTGGCCCGGATTTCTCGGGAAGACCAGCAGTATGAGCGGACGGTGGCGTACGAGTTCCGCGGTCCCACGAAGCTGGGGGACGTGGTAAGGGACGCCGTCGTGGAGGCGACCTACCTTCCCCCTGGCTACAGCATCCGGGAGCGGGACACCTGGCGCTGGAGTGATGAAGAACGGGAGCAGATCTACTTCGTGCTGGCGGTGTCCATTCTCCTGATCTACATGGTGACGGCGGCCCTCTTCGAGTCTCTCCTTCAGCCTCTCTGCGTTCTGCTCACCGTCCCCATGGCCCTCATCGGGGTTTTCCTGACCTTCTTTCTCGCCAACGTCACGTTCACCCGAGAGGCGTACATCGGGGTGATCATGATGGGAGGCATCGTCGTCAACAACGCCATTCTCCTGGTGGACCACGTCAACCGAAAACGCCAGGAAGGGACCCTCTCACTCCAGGAGTCCATCCTCCAGGGCACCCTGGAGAGGGTCCGGCCCATCCTCATGACCACCACCACCACCGTCCTGGGACTCCTGCCCCTGGTCCTTTTAAGCGAAGGCGGTGCCGACTCCCGGATCTGGAACGCCCTGGCCTACGCCCTCATCGGTGGGCTGCTCTCGTCCACCCTCTTTGTCCTGACCACCACGCCGGCCCTCTACTTCCTCTTCGAGAGGAAGAAGGAGGCTCGTCCGGCCTGAGCGCCTACTCCACCGGTCGCCCGTTTGCCCGCCAGGCGGACATGTCACCGATGAGGTGCTTCACGTTGGTGAATCCCTGCTGCTTCAGATAGGACTCCACCCAGCGGGAGCGGGGGCCCGACTCGCAGTACACGACGATCTCCCGGTCCTTGAGCTGCATGAGCTCCTGGATCCGGTTCGGGACCTCCCGGTCCTCCAGGTTGTAGGCCCCGGGAACGTGACCGCTGGCATACTCGGCCGGGGTGCGAACGTCCAGGATCACCGGTGGGTCATCTCCGTTGATGCGGCTCAGGAGCGCTTCCTGGGTGACGGACTCGGGATCCGCGGCTGTTCCGCCGCAGGAGGGCAGGAGCGGGATGAGGGGGAGGAGGAACAGCAGCCCGAGGGCGGTGCGGCGAAACGGAAGGGGGTGGGTGCTAGGCCTCATGGTTCCTTGCTTGCTGAAATACAGGTCTGTCGCCGGGACGCTGGGGTCTCTCCGTCCGTCCAGTGCGTCCAACATTTACGACAGGGATGAAACCCGCGAGGATCGGCGAAGATCCCCCTCCAAATCGGCCGTGCATTTGATACCTTCATAGTCTCAGGGCGTCCGCTATTCCCGACACAGATACAGGACGTCCGCTACCACCGACGAACGCGATATGCGGGGGAGGGAGTGAGCATGGCCGGGGAGAGCCGCGACAGCGCCCGCACGGAAGGGACCGATTTCATCCGTGCCATCGTGGCCAGGCACCAGGCCGAGGGCACGTATGGGGGCAGAGTGGAGACCCGCTTCCCCCCCGAGCCCAACGGGTACCTCCACATCGGGCACGCCAAGTCCATCACCCTCAACTTCGGTCTTGCCCTGGAGAACGGAGGGGTGTGCCACCTCCGCTTCGACGACACGAACCCCCTCACCGAGGACATGAAGTACGTGAGGGCCATCCAGGACGACGTGCGCTGGCTCGGCTACGACTGGGGAGAGCACCTCTACTTCGCCTCGGACTACTTCGAGCGCCTCCACGAGTGCGCCCTGATTCTGATCCAGAAAGGGAAGGCCTACGTGGATTCCCTGTCGGAGGAGGAGATCAGGGAGTACCGGGGGACGGTCACGGAGCCCGGCCGGGACAGCCCGTACCGGGACCGGTCGGTGGAAGAGAACCTGGATCTCTTCCGGCGGATGAAGGAGGGGGAGTTCGGCGACGGAGAGCACGTGCTCCGTGCCAGGATCGACATGGCCCATCCCAACATGATCATGAGGGACCCGGTCCTGTACCGGATTCGCCACGCCTCCCACTACCGGCGGGGAGAGGCGTGGTGCATCTACCCCCTCTACGACTTCACCCACTGCCTCTCCGACGCCTTCGAGAACATCACCCACTCCCTCTGCACGCTGGAGTTCGACAACAACCGGGAAATCTACGACTGGCTCCTGGACGAGGTGGGCTTCCAGGAGCCCAGGACCCACCAGTACGAGTTCGCCCGGCTGAACCTCGACTACACGGTCATGAGCAAGCGGAAGCTCCTGAGGCTTGTGAACCAGGGCCACGTGGACGGGTGGGACGATCCCCGGATGCCCACCATCGCAGGGATGAGGCGGCGGGGGATCACGCCCGAGGCCATCCGCACCTTCTGCGAGATGATCGGCGTGGCGAAGGCCGACAACCGTGTGGACATGGCGAAGCTCGAGTACGCCATCCGGGACCATCTGAACCAGACCGCTCCCAGGGTCATGGCGGTGCTTCGTCCGCTGAAGGTGGTCCTGGTGAACTACCCCGAGGGGAAGACTGAGGAGCTCGAGATCCCCTCCTACCCCAGGGACGTGCCCCTGGAGGGTTCCCGTGATGGTGCCCTTCGGCAGGGAGCTCTACATCGAGGCAGACGACTTCATGGAGGATCCGCCGGAGGATTTCTTCCGGCTGGCCCCGGGCCGGGAGGTCCGACTTCGATACGGCTACTTCATCCGGTGCCAGGAGGTGGTGAAAGAGCCGGAGACGGGGACGGTGGTGGAGCTCCGCTGCACTTACGACCCGGCGACCAAGGGGGGCAACGCGCCCGACGGCAGAAAGGTGAAGGGCACCATCCACTGGGTGCCGGCAGCCCAGGCGGTGCGGGCGGAGGTGCGGCTCTACGACCGGCTCTTCACCGCGCCGGACCCGGAGGCCGTGGAGGGCAAGGAGTTCGTGGAGGTCCTGAACCCGGAGTCGAAGGTGGTCGTCCAGGACGCCCTGGTGGAGCCTAGCGTGACCGCCGATCCGCCCGGCACCCGCTACCAGTTCGAGCGCCTGGGCTACTTCATCTCCGATGTCCTGGACTTCCGTCCCGACCGGCCCGTCTTCAACCGCATCGTGACGCTCCGGGACACGTGGGCGAAGCGGTTGGAGGCGCGGGAGGGGAGGGCCGAGGACGAAACGAAAGGAGAAGCGGCGGGGGCCGGCGATGAGGCCGCTGCCGGAGGGGTGAAGGGCCCCCGAGAGCGCCGCAACACCGCCACGGAGACCCGGGAACGCGCCCGGCGCCGCGACCCGGAGCTGGCCCGGCGAGAGGCCGTGTACGAGTTGCAGCTCGGACTCGCCGAGGCCGATGCCGACCTCCTCTCCGGCTCCCGGAAGCTGTCGGATTTCTTCGAGGAGGGACTCCGTCTCCTGGAGGAAGGGCGGACGGACTTCGACCGGGAGGCGGAGCCCTTCCGCTCCCGAGCTCAGTCTCTGGCCAATTGGATGGTGAACGATCTCATGCGGGAGCTCAAGGACCGGCCCCTCGCCGAGCTGCCCGTGCGGCCGAACCACCTTGTCGCCCTCGTGAACCTCCTGGAGGACGGGACCGTCTCGCAGCCCGTGGCCCGGGAGCTCTTCCAGGAGGTCGTGACCCGGGGAGCCGACCCGGAGGCCCTCGTCAAGGAGCGGGGCCTGGAGAAGGTGGCCGACGCCGAGGCGCTCATTCCCATGGTGGAAGGCGTCCTGGCCGCCTACGCGGACAAGGTGGAGGCCTACCGGAATGGAAAGACGGGCCTCCTTGGGTTCTTCATGGGGCTTGTCATGCGGGAGAGCCAGGGCAAGGCCGACCCCCAGGTGGCGAAGGAGCTGCTGCGAGAGAGGCTCGGCAGGTGAAGACGATGGTAGCGGAGGCGAGCCGACCGACGGAATGCCCGGGCGGCCGATCTCTGCCAGGACGACGCGAGTGAGGACGATTCCATGACGCTCCGTGTGCGCTTCGCGCCCTCTCCCACCGGGTACCTGCATGTGGGAGGTGCCAGGACTGCTCTCTTCAACTGGCTCTTGGCTCGAAAGGAAGGCGGGGTCTTCGTGCTCCGCATCGAGGACACGGACCGGGAGCGGTCCACCGAAGCGCACACCCAGGCCATTCTCCACGGTCTCCGGTGGCTGGGGATCACCTGGGACGAGGGCCCGTACTTCCAGAGTCGAGGGCCTGGAGAGGCACAAGGCCGATGCTCTTTCCCTCTTGGCATCGGGTCAGGCCTACCGGGATTTCTCCACCCCGGAGCAGGCGGCCGAGGACCGGCGGGAGGAAGTGGCTTCCGGTACGCGGAACCGCCGCGCCCGGGAACGGGCCGAGGCCATGACCGAAGATCGAGGTCACGGCCCGGGTGGGTGCCGGCGAGCCCTTCGCCGTTCGGTTCCGGGTACCCGACGGGGAGACGGTCTGGGATGATGGGGTCCACGGCACCATGCGCTTCCGGAACGAGGAGATCGACGACCTGGTGATTCTCCGGAGTGACGGAACCCCCACTTACAACCTGGCCGTGGTGTCCGACGACGCTGAAGATGGGGATCACCCTGGTGCTGCGGGGGGACGACCACCTGTCCAACACCCCCAAGCAGATCCTCCTCTACCGGGCCCTGGGGCGTCCGGTGCCCGTCCTTCGCCCACGTTCCCCTCATCCTCGGGCCCGACGGCAAGCGGCTTTCGAAGCGCCACGGGGCCACCGCGGTGGGGGATTACGAGAAGGAGGGGATCCTGCCCGGAGGCCATGGTGAACTTCCTGGCCTTTCTGGGCTGGTCCCCGGGGGACGAGCGGGAGGTGTTCACGCCGCAGGAGCTGGTCGAGGCGTTCGCCCTGGAGAGGGTCCTGAAGAAGAGCTCGGTTTTCGACCTCAAGAAGCTGGAGTGGCTGAACGGCCAGCACCTCGTGCGGACACCCCACCGAGGTACTTCTGAGCCCGTGGTCGGCGTCTGACCGACAGGGCCTCCTGACCGGGGCAGGTGCCTCGGCTGGAGAGCCGACGGCTGCCCCGCTGGACCTGGCCTTCCTGGTGGACCTCCTGAAGGCCCGATCCCGGACGCTGGAGGAGCTGGTGGCTCCAGGCCGAACCCTACCTGCAGGAGGAGGTGGCGTACGAGCCTGGCGCGGTGAGGAAGACAATGGGCCAAGGATCCCGGGCGACTCTTGAGACCGGCTGGAACGCCTCCGGACAAGGCTCTGGGAGGGCACACCGTGGGACGCACGAGCCCCTCGAGGAGCGCCATCCGGGTCTGGCCGAGGAGATGGGTATGGGGGCGGGGAAGGTGATCCAACCCCTCCGGGTGGCCCTCACCGGAGTCATCGGCGAGCCCGGGAATCTTCGACGTCCTGCTCCTCCTGGGGCGGGAGCGGTCGCTCGGACCGGCTGGCCCGCGCCGTCGACGTATCTCGCGCTCAGGGCGATCTCCCTGGAGACCCCCTGCCTAGCAGGAAGAAAAATCCTTTCTTGACACCGCCGAATGCGGCACATTAGGATAGCGATCCGTCCCTGACTCCGGCGGCTTTCCCGGCCCTTCTGCCCTGGGGCGAGGCATTCAGGTCACTCGGAGACCTGAATGCTCCCGAATCTGACGGAGATCGAGCAAAAGATCCTGGACTACATGGTGTCGTACCTGCGGTCGAACACCTATCAGCCCTCCATTCGGGAGATCGGGGAGAGGTTCGGGATCAAGAGCACCAAGACGGTGTCCGAACACCTCCAGGCCCTTGGCGGACAAAGGCTTTCTGGAGCGGGATCCCTCCCGCTCCCGGGGCGTGAAGATCCTGGGGATGGATCTGAACGCCCAGGCCGATTCCGTCCCGTGCTTCGCCCGCCTTCCGGAGGACGGAAAGGGCCGGCGAGGCGATGCGGGCCGGAGATGTTCCTCACCCTGGACCGACGTCTGGCAGGAGAAAAGGGCGCGTTTTTCGTGCAGGCGCGGGCCGAGGAGCTGGCGCCCTCGGGTTGCGTGGAGGGGGATTACATTCTCCTCGAGCCGCCAGCCTGGTCGAACTGCCGGAGGAGGCCATCGTCGCGGCCAAGGTGGAGGGGCCGTCGGCATTCTACCGATTCTCCCGGAATGGCCAGACGATCCAGCTCCATCCTCTCAGGGGGAAGGGGAGACCACGGTAATGGCCGGATCCCGGCGCCATGATCTTGCTGGGGAGGGTCACGGCCATGTATCGGCGCATGGACCGCCTCCCGGTGTCTGTAACGCCATCGCCCACTAGGGGCGGTGAGCCCGTCGAGGATCCCGTTGGGCTCCTCCCATCGTCGTACCTCTCCTGGTATGTCCGATCCATGCACGTCGGCCGGAAGCGTCCCGGCGTGACCCTGTCCCTTCCGGGGTCCGGGCGGAAGATGGAGCTGTGGATGGCGCGGGCCCTGGAGATGGCCCGCCTGGCCGGCGCACGAGGCGAGGTGCCCGTGGGGGCGGTGGTGGTGCGGGAGGGCGCGGCTCCTGGCCGAGGGCCACAACCTCACCGTCACCGACGTCGGACCCTACGGCCCACGCCGAGGTGACGGCAATCCGGAGGGCCGCTGCCCGCCAGGGAGATTGGCGTCTGGAGGAGACCACGCTCTATTGCACTCTGGAGCCGTGCGCTCTTTGTTGCGGCGCGGTCGTCCTGGCCCGAGTGCCACGGGTGGTATACGGCGCTGCGGATCCCAAGGCCGGCATGGCGGGACCCTGGGAAACCTCCTCCAGGATCCCCGCCTGAACCACCGCGCCGAGATCACCCCGGGCGTTCTGGCCGAGGCTTCGGCACGCCTCCTGAAGGCGTTCTTCCAGGCTCGACGATGATGGCGGCGCTTCTTCTTCGCCGGAGCGTGTTGTTGCCCGCCTGGCTGCCTTGGCCCTCCTCGCCCTCCCGGCAGCGTGCTCCATGGTGAGCGGGCCGACCTCTCCGGCTCCCCAGTCGCCTCCCACCCAGGCCGGGCCGGGAGGCCCCCGCGGTTCGCCCGGCCCGCCCCGGGCGGCGAGCCCGGTGCCGCCTACAAGGCAGTTCCCCTGCCCGGGGAGGTCAGGGGCCTATGGGTGGTGCGGACCACGCTGGTTGACCCGGACTCCGTCCGGGTCATGGTGGAGCGGGCCGCGGCCGCGGGCTTCAACACCTTGCTGGTCCAGGTACGGGGAAGGGGAGACGCCTACTACCGGAGTCGCTGGGAGCCCAGGCCCAGACGCTCTCACCGGCGGAGACGCATCATTCGATCCCCTGGGACTGGTGATCCGGGAGGCCCACGCCCGGGGCCTGGCGGTGCACGCCTGGGTGAACACGCACCTGGTGGGGCCGAGCTGGGGAATTCCTTCGGACCCGGAGCACCTCGTCGGTTCGGCGCCCCGATCTCCTGGCGGTTCCCCGGGAGCTGGCCCGTGAGCTCTTCGACACCTCCCCCACCGATCCAGCCTACACCGGTGCGCTCCTCCGCTATGCCCAGGAACACGCTGACCGCGTAGAGGGCATCTACACCTCGCCCTCGAGCCCCGAGGTGAAGGAGCACATCTACTCTCTCTGGATGGACCTGGCCGAGTCGTACGAGCTGGACGGAATCCACTTCGACTACGTCCGCTACCCGAACTCCGACTTCGACTACTCCCGGGGGGCCCTGGAGCGATTCCGGGCCTGGGTGCTGCCGCGGCTGCCCGCAGAGCGCCGGGCCGAGCTGGAGGAGGCCTACCGATTCGACCCCCTGGCCTACGTGGATGCCCTTCCGGGTCCCTGGGGGGAATTCAGGCGGGCCCAGATCACGGAGCTGGTGGAGCGGGTCTACTACGGCGTCAAGAAGCGCAGGCCGGACCTGGTGGTGTCGGCCGCGGTCTTCCCCAACGCCGAGGACGCGTACCGGAGCCGGTTCCAGGATTGGCGGGGATGGCTGGCGGAGGGGATCCTGGATGCCGTGGCGCCCATGGCCTACACGCCCGCGGATCGAGTCTTCGAGGGTCAGATCCGGGACGCCGTTGCCGCTGGCCGGCGGAGACCGGGTGTGGGCCGGCATCGGCGCCTACCAGAACAGCCTTCAGGGGACCGTCGACAAGATTCGCATCGCCCGGGGGCTCGGGGCCCGGGGCGTGGTCCTCTTCTCCTACGACTGGGCGGTGAGCGAGGAAGGGTCCGGCGGCGGCTCCTTCCTGGACCGTGTAGGGGCGGCGGCGTTCGGGGGCCGCTGACGAAAGGCCTGGATCTCCCCACTCGGTGCGGCTCGGGCTCCGTGTGGTCGCCCCCCCTTTCGATCAGCTTCCTAGACCAAGGCCCCCTCCTCTTCCTCTTCCTTCGGTTTGGCCCCGGTGCGCCGCACCGCTTCGGGGATCACCGTTCCCCGCAGGCGCAGGAAGAGCAGGAGCACCACCGTGCCCGTCACCAAAGAGAGCCAGTTGGGGAAGCCGTAGGCGGTGGGGATGTCGCCCACCACCATGCCCACACCGGCCACCAGGAAGGCATAGGGGAGCTGGGTCCGTACATGGTCCACGTGGTCGCAGGCCGACGCCATGGAGCTCATGACCGTGGTGTCGGAGATGGGCGAGCAGTGATCACCGAAGATGGCTCCCGCCAGGACCGACGAGATCACGCCAAGCAGGATCGAGTAGTGGGCTCCCCCGTCGAAGTTGATGCCTCCGCCCAGGGAGACCGTGAGCGGGATCACCAGGGGAAGCAGAATTGCCATGGTGCCCCAGGAGGTCCCGGTGGCGAAGGCGGTGGAGGCCGCCACGCCGAAGACCAGGACCGGGAAGAGGTGCAGAGGAACGGTGTCGGAGAGAATCTGGGCCAGGTACTGGGCCGTTCCCAGCTCCTCGGTCACGGCCCCCAGGGACCAGGCCAGGACCAGGATGACCATGGCGATCATCATGGCCCTGAGCCCCGTGAACCAGGCCTCGATGGCCTCCCTCCCGGTGAGGATCCGCTGGCCCACCGAGAGGAGGATGGCCACCACGCAGCCCGACAGTGAGCCCCACAGGAGGGTGCTGAACGGATCGGCGGCCCCGAACACGTCCATGATGGAGGCTCCGGGGCCTGCCGCCTCCCGACCGGTCGTGTAGAGGCCGAGGAGGACTACAAGGATCACGGTGAAGACCGGGATCCCCGCATTCCACCACCGGTGGGGCGTGCCTTCGGGCGGCTCCTCCATGAGAGCGCTCGTGTCGGTGGCCAGCATGGCGCCGGCCCGATAGAGTCCCTCACCGGTGGACGCCCGGAGCTCCGCCTTCGCCATGGGTCCGAAATCTCGGTCCATGAACGAGGTCAGGAAGACGAAGACCAGGGCCAGGAGGGGGTAGAAGAGGTAAGGGATGGTGTGGAGGAAGACGGCGAACGGGCTGGCGCTGAGCAGGGCCCCGGCCAAGGCCGGGTCGGCGGCGTTCTGCTCCGCGGCGATCCGGAAGCCGTCGTTGATCAGGGAAATCTCGTACCCCACCCAGGTGCTGATGGGCACCAGGGCCGCCACCGGCGCCGCGGTGGAATCCACGATGTAGGCCAACTTCTCCCGGGAGATGCGCAGGCGATCCGTGATGGGCCGCATGGTGTTTCCCACGATCAGGGTGTTGGCGTAGTCGTCGAAGAAGATCCCGATGCCGGCGAGCCAGGTGGCCAGCTTCCCCCGCCGTGAAGAGCGGGCGAAGGGAGCCACGGCCTCCACGATCCCCAGCGTGCCCCCGTTCTTGGAGATCACCCCCACCATCCCCCCCAGGAGCAGAGAGAAGACGACGATCTGGGTATGGCCTCCAAGGTCGCCCAGGGCCGGCACGGCGAAGGTGTCGATGGTCCGCCACAGGGCCTGGAGAGGGTTGTAACCGGCCACTGCCAGGGCGCCGAGCCAGACGCCCGCGAAGAGAGCGGTGATGACCTCCTTGAAGACCAGGGCCAGGACGATGGCCAGGATCGGCGGCAAGAGGCTGAACCAGCCCGGCGCGAAGGTGGGGGAAAGCACGGCGGCCTCCGAGCCTACCAGGACCTCCAGTGGAAGGTCCCTCCGGCTCTCCACCAGAATGCCCGTGATCAGCGTCGACCCGTCGGGCTCCAGGAGGCCCGAGGCCAGGGTCGCACCCCGGGCCGAGCGCACCTCGAAGGGAGTGGCGCCCTCGCCTCCGCCCAGGAGCCTGAACTGGAAGGGTACGCCTCCCAGGACCACCGAGGGGGCGTCCTCGATCTCCTGTCCGGCCAGTTCCGGGGTGGGGCCCAGGAGAAGGCAGAAGAGGGTGAGGAAGCCCGGGAGCAGAAGAAGGCCGGGGGAAGAGAGGCGTCGCAAGGGTAGGTCCTCCGGTCGGGGGGCCAGGGGTGAACAAAACCGGGGGACATCATGCGCCGCCGCTCCGCTCCTGTAAAGGCTTCCGGGTCGCATTCGTGTGCGTGGAAAGAGCTTGCCGGAATGGATCTTTCGGGCTGCCCGGAGACGTTTGACAGGCCCCTCGGATCCGGTCTACTTTCCGGCGGCCGGAGGCCCTCCTATCCCTTGAAGGAACACTCATGAGAGAATCCCAACGCGTCTGCCTCATGGATCGCGAGGCGGTGGAACGGGCCCTGGCCCGGATGGCCAGGGAGCTGGTAGAGAAGAACGGTGGCCCCCAGAACCTCGTCCTCATGGGGATCCACCGCCGGGGCGTGCAGCTGGCGGCTCTGCTTCACGCGGAGATCGAGAAGGCGGAAGGGGTCCCCATTCCTGTGGGCAGCCTGGACATCACCTTCTACCGTGACGACCTCATGACCATCGGTCCGCGCCCGGTGATGGGGGAGTCGGAGCTTCCCCCGGACGGCATCGACGAGACCTCCGTGGTCATCGTGGACGATGTTCTCCACACCGGGCGCACGGCACGAGCGGCCATGAACGAGCT
Source organism: uncultured Gemmatimonadales bacterium (assembly GCA_963751255.1). GTDB lineage: Bacteria > Gemmatimonadota > Gemmatimonadetes > Longimicrobiales > Gaopeijiaceae > CAVVTW01. The sequence continues at coordinate 21,685 of CAVVTW010000034.1, forward strand.
CATGGACTGGGGGCGGCCTTCCCGGATCCTTCTTTGCGTCCTGGTGGATCGAGGGGGCCGGGAGGTGCCGATCCAACCCGACGTGGTGGGGAAGGTCCAGGAGGACCTTCCCGACGCCCACGTGGAAGTCCTGGTTCCGGAGCTGGACGGGGAGCTGGGGGCGTACCTGAACCGGAACCCGGAGGAATCCGAGTGAGCGAGCCGAGTTCGGTCCTGGGAAAAGACCTCGTGGGCCTCGAGCCCTTGTCCCGGGAGCAGATCCTCACCGTCCTGGACACGGCGGAGCTCTTCAAGGACGTGAGCGAGCGGCGGATCAAGAAGGTGCCCGTCCTCCGGGGCAAGACCATCGTCAACCTCTTCTTCGAGGCATCCACGCGAACCCGGGTGTCTTTCGAGTTCGCCCAGAAGCGCCTCTCCGCCGACACGGTGAACATCTCCGCCGCCGCGTCGTCGGTGGTGAAGGGCGAGACGCTGGTGGACACGGCCCGAAACCTGGAGGCCATGCGAATCGACATGGTGGTCATGCGCCACGGCTCCTCGGGGGCCGCCCAATTCCTGGCCGAGCGGATTCCGTCCAACGTCATCAACGCCGGAGACGGGCGTCACGAGCACCCCACCCAGGGTCTGCTGGACATGCTCACCATCCGGGACCACCTGGGCCGCATCGAGGGGCTCAAGGTCTGTATCATCGGGGACGTCCTCCACTCCCGGGTGGCACGCTCCAACATCTTCGGTCTCCTGAAGCTCGGGGCCGAAGTGGCGGTCTCCGGGCCGAAGACGCTCCTACCGGTTCGGATCGAAGAGCTCGGGGTGAAGGTCTTCCCCCGGGTGGAGGAGGCGTTGGAGTGGGCTGACGTGATCAACGTGCTGCGCCTTCAGTTGGAACGGATGAAGGGGGGGTACGTGCCGAGCCTCCGGGAATACAACCGGTTCTACGGAATCAGCCAGGCCCGCCTGGACGCGGCGAGACGGGACGTCCTGGTCCTCCATCCCGGTCCCATGAACCGTGGGGTGGAGATCGACAGTGACGTGGCCGACGGTCCCAGCCAGGTCATTCTCAAGCAGGTTACCAACGGCGTGGCCGTCCGGATGGCGGTTCTCTACCTCTTGGCCGGGGGGACCCCGGAGAAAGCTCATACCGTGAACGAGGTGGCCGAGGCATGAGCCATAGACCGCTGCTGATCCGAGGGGGGCGGGTCGTGGACCCGTCCCAGGGAATCGATGACGTGTACGACCTGCTCCTGGCCAACGGGGTCGTGGTCTCCCTCGGAGAGCACGTGGGCCCGGCGGCGGAGGCCCGGGAGATCGATGCCGCGGGGCTGGTGGTCACACCCGGTCTCATCGACGTGCACGTGCATCTCAGGGAGCCGGGCCAGGAGCACAAGGAGACCATCGCGTCGGGAGCCCGGGCTGCTGCCGCCGGCGGCTTCACCGCCGTCTGCTCCATGCCCAACACCGACCCGCCCATCGACGATCCGGCGGCCGTGGGCTTCGTGGTGGCCGCCGGGAAGACGGGCCGGAGCGGCCCGGGTCTACCCCATGGGGGCCATCTCGGTGGGCTTGGCCGGGGAGGCCCTCACGGAGATCGGAGAGTTGGTGGAGGCCGGAGCCGTCGGCGTGACCGACGACGGACGTCCGGTCATGGACTCGGGGCTCATGCGGCTGGCGCTGGAGTACACCCAGGCCTTCGGGATTCCGGTGGTGGACCACCCCGAGGACCTGACGCTCTCCCGGGACGGCTCCATGAACGAGGGGCTGGTTTCCTCGCGGTCTCGGCCTGAAGGGAAAGCCCAATGCCAGCCGAGGACATCCACATCATCCGGGACATCCTCCTGGCGGAGCTGACCGGTGGCCGCCTCCATCTCCAGCACGTGTCGACCCGTTTCGGCGTGGAGGCGATCCGGCGGGCCAAGGCCCGGGGGATCCAGGTGACCGGGAGAAGCGTCTCCCCACCACCTCCTCCTGACGGACGATGCGGTGGACGGGTACCGGACGGAGGCCAAGATGAACCCGCCTCTCCGCTCGCCGGAGGACCGGGAGGCCGTGCTCGAGGGTCTCGTGGACGGTACGCTGGACATGGTGGCGACCGACCACGCACCGCACCACTACGACGAGAAGGAGGCGGCTTTCGACGACGCCCCCAACGGGGTCGTGGGGCTGGAGACGTCCCTGGGCCTGGTCTACGGGCACCTGGTGGCTGCGGGGGTCATGGACCTCTCGACCATGGTGGAGCGGATGAGCGTCGCTCCGGCCAGGGTGTTCGGCTTGCCGGGTGGCACGCTGGCCGTGGGAAGCCCCGGCGACGTCACGGTGTTCGATCCCGAGGCGGAGTGGACCGTGGACCCGTCCCGGTTCCTGTCCAAGAGCCGCAACAGCCCCTTCGTGGGGTGGAAGCTCCGAGGGAAGCCCCGCTACACGATCGTGGCCGGAGGCGTCGTCTGGGAAGGGGTGTAGGCACCGAACCGGCGGCCCGGGGATGTCGGGTGGGGGGCGGAGCACTGGACACGGTTCACCGACGGAGAAGGGCCCGGGCGCCTGGCGCGCCCGGGCCCTTCGTTCACTCGAGGGCGGGACGTCAGGAAGCGGCCGCTACCTCGTTGACCTTGCGAGCGAGCTGGCTCTTGATGCGGGCGACTCGGTTCGCCGGGATCAGGTTCTTGGTGGCGGCGCGGTCCAGCAGGGCGACGGCCTCCGTGAAATGCGTCCGGGCGGCCTCGGGGTCCTCCGCTTCGCGGACGCGCCGAATGGCGGTCCTGATCCGGGACCGGCTGGTCCGGTTGCGGGCGTTCGCGGCCCGGCTGAGCTCCATTCGCTTCTTGGCGCTCTTGATGTTCGGCATCGTGTCCTCTACGTGAATCATTCCGTCGTCGAGCCTGAAATAATAGCCGAAACGCCAGAGGCGATCAACGGGTTTGGGGCACTCGGGCCCCGCTGGGGCGCGGCAGCGTTCCGGAGTCGGTTCGGGCCGGGAGGGCTCTTCCGGAGCGCGGTGCCCTTCCGGAACTCGGGCAGGTGAGGGTAACTTGCTCAGTCTATGGATATTCTCCTGTTCTTGCCGGTGCTTCTGGTGTCGGTGGTCGTGCACGAGGTGGCTCACGCCCAGGTGGCCCGCTGGGAGGGCGACGACACGGCCTACCGCCTGGGGCGGATCACGCTGAACCCCATCCCCCACCTGGACCTCATGGGATCCATCGTGGTGCCACTGGTCCTGTACTTCCTTCCCGGGAACTTCCTCTTCGGATGGGCCAAGCCCGTCCCGGTGAACCCGAGGAACTTCCGGGATTACCGGTGGGGAGACATCCGGGTCTCCCTGGCCGGAGTGACGTCGAACTTCATTCTGGCGGTGGCATTCACGCTGGTCATGGGCGTCCTGGTCAAGCTCCACGCCCACTTCGGGCCCCTCGGGGGAGCGCTGCCGGTGCTCCAGCAGATGGCCTACTTCGGGCTCTACATCAACCTCATTCTAGCCATCTTCAACCTGATTCCCATCCCTCCCCTGGATGGGTCCCACGTGGTCTATCAGCTTCTACCCCCTGAACTGGCTGCCCGGTACCGGGAGGTGGGGCGCTACGGCATCGGGATCCTCATGCTTCTGATCTTCTTCTTCCCCCGGGGCTTCCAGGTCCTGCTCTGGCCCGTCCACCTTCTGCTCTCGTGGGCGGAAGCCTTCATACGCCTGTGGGGGTGAGGGAACCCGTGTCTGCCCAGCACCGAGGGGAAAGGCCGGCGGGAGGAGGACCCTTCCTGAAGGGTGGGCTGCTGATGGTGGAGCTGGAACGGTTCCAGGGCCCCCTGGACCTCCTCCTCCACCTGATCCGCCAGCAGGACATCGACATCTTCGACATCCCCATCGCGACGATCACGGATCAGTTTCTGGTTGCCATCCGGGGGATCGAGGCAGAGGACCTCGATGGGGCCGGGGAGTTTCTGGAGATGGCCGCCACCCTCATCCGGATCAAGGCGCAGATGCTCCTGCCCGCGGCCCGGGGACGAGGACGAGGAAGACCCTCGGGCCGAGCTGGTGCGCCGGCTCCTGGAATACGAACAGATCCGGGAGATCGCTACCCGCCTCTTCCGGGCCGAGTCGGAGCGGGCGCGCGATGTTCGCCAAGGGGTATGTGGAGCCCCGCGCTCTGCGGTTCGAAGAGGATACACCCCTGGAAACGAGCTGGGAGGAGGTCATGGGGGCGGCCGTCGATGTGGAGCTTCCACCGGCCCGCTTCCGCACCCACCGGGTCACGACGGGTCTGGTGGCGGTGGAGGAGAAGATCCAGCTGATCCTGGATACTCTGCAGGACATGGCAAAGGTGGAGTTCAGCAAGCTCCTGGCGCCATGGCACTCCAAGATCCACGGGGTCATGACCCTTCTGGCCGGCCTGGAGCTTTCCCGGCAGCGGGCGGTGACCCTGCGCCAGAGCCGGCTCTTCTCCGAGCTCTGGGTCCTTCGCCGGGACCTCGAGGAGTGGGTGGGAGGGAAGGCCGGGACGGAGGAGGGCGGAGGCGCCGCCCTCGACGACGAACCCAGCAGGCGGGAGGGCGAAGCGTGAAGGCTTCCCAGATCGTGGAGGGGGTGCTGTTTGCCAGCGACGCGCCGCTGAAGGCCGAAGAGATTGCCCGGGCCGACGAATCCCTGGACGAGGACCGGGTGGAGGAAGCCATCCGGGAGCTCCGGACCTTCTACGACGAGTCGGAGCGGGCGTTTCAGGTCGTGGAGCTGGGCGAAGGCTACCAGATTCTCACTCGCCCCGAGCTGGCCACCTACCTGGAGCGCTTCGACACCATTCCCCGACCGCCGCGCCTGTCGGGGCCCGCCCTGGAGACGTTGGCCATCATCGCCTACCGGCAGCCCATCGGGCGGGTGGAGATGGAGTACATCCGCGGCGTCGGAGCGGCAGGCGTCATCCGGACCCTCCAGGACCGGGGCCTGGTGGAGGTCGTCGGGCGCGGCGAGGGCCTGGGGCGTCCCCTCCTCTACGGCACGACCCTGCGGTTCCTGGAGCATTTCGGTTTCGCTGTCCCTGGACGATCTGCCCCGCCCTGAGGAGCTTCCCGTGGTCCTGCGGGATCGGGCTCCCCTGGAGGAGCTTGAAAAGGCCGATCAGGAGGAGCTGAACGAGGAGGGGAGAGAGCGCCTGTCCATGAACCGGACCCCTGAGGATGCGCGGAATCCGGATTCAGAAGTACCTTTCCCGGGCCGGTGCGGCGTCGAGGCGGGAGGCGGAGAAGCTGGTTCTGGCGGGCAGGGTCCGGGTGAACGGGACCGTGGTTCGCAGGCTGGGATCCAAGGTGCGGCCGGGGAAGGACGAGGTGGAGCTGGACGGGGTCATGGTGGATGAGGCGCCCACGCGGTGGGTGCTCTTCCACAAGCCCCCGGGTTCGTTGACGACCCGGGCCGATCCCCAGGGGAGGCCGCACGGTCTACGAGCTCCTCCCCCCGAGCTTCGCGAACTCCGATACGTGGGGCGCCTGGACCTGGATACGGAAGGTCTCCTTCTGCTCACCAACGAGGGAGACACGCTTCACGGGCTGACCCACCCCTCCCGGGAGGTGGACCGGGAGTACGAGGCCTGGGTCCAAGGGTACCCGACGAAGGAGGCTCTGCGGAGGCTCCAGGAGGGCGTGGAGCTGGAGGACGGCCCGGCCAGGGCGCTGGCGGTGCGGGTCCTCAGGGAGGAACGCCGCGGGGCGGTGGTGTCCCTGGTCCTCAGGGAGGGGCGGAAGCGAGAGGTTCGCCGCTTGCTTGAGGCCGTGGGGTATCCGGTCGGCCGGCTGCGCAGGGTTCGTTTCGGACCGGTGCGCCTGGGAAGGCTGCCTGTTCGTGAGTGGAGAGAGCTAACCACAACCGAGATCCGGGCTCTGAGGGAGACGGCCCGGACGGAGGAAGCGATATGACCGAGAAGGTCGGAGGGATGGAACTCGAGGGCAGCACGATTCTGATTCTCGGCGGCGCCGGGCTGGTGGGAGAGGCCGTGGCTCGGGTACTCGTGGCCCGGGGGCCTCGCCGGGTCGTGATCGCGGCCCTGACCAAGGAAGAGGCGGAAGAGGCGGTAGGGGAGCTGAGAGAGGAGTTCCAGGGATGCGACGTCGACATCGATCCCTTCTGGGGCGACCTCTTTGTCCCCGCTGCCTTGAAGGATCGGTCCCGGCGGGAGGTCCTGGAGGACACCGACGCACGGGACCTGCTCGTGAACGACCTGTATGGCGAGCTCACGGACGATGTCTTCAGCCGGTCCGCCTTCGGACGACTTCTTCTGGACGTGCGGCCCGACATCGTCATCGACTCCATCAACACCGCCGGGGCGCTGGCATACCAGAACTTCTTCAACTCGGCCATGGAGCTCCGTGACGCCGCCCGGGACGGGGGGGCCACACTGGCCTCGGTGGAAAAGCACCTCGCAACCAGCTATCTCCCCCAGCTCATCCGGCATACCCAGATCGCCCTCAGGGGCATGACCGAGGTGGGGACGCAGATCTACCTCAAGATCGGCACGGTGGGCACGGGTGGCATGGGAATGAACATCCCCTTCACCCACTCCGAGGAACGCCCCTCCCGCATGCTCATGGCCAAGTCCAGCCTGGCGGGGGCGCACACCCTCCTCCTCTATCTCATGGCCCGGACCCCCGGCGGCCCGTCCGTGAAGGAGATCAAGCCCACGGCGGCCATCAGCTGGAAGGCTCTGGGTCACGGGCCCATTCGGTTCAGACACCACCGCCTGGAGCGCTGTGACGCGGTGGAGGCCCTTCCTCTGGATGAAGCCTTCCTCCCCGGTGCCGAGCGGGGGTTCCGCTGCCTCGAGGAGACCATCGAAGGTGTCTATCTGCACTCCGGCGAGAACGGCCTCTTCTCCCTCGGGGAGTTCGAGACCCTCACGGCTCTGGGCCTCATGGAGTTCGTTACTCCGGAGGAGATCGCGGGGAACGTTCTCCAGGAGATTCTGGCCCACCCCACGGGGCGGGACGTGGTGGCTTCTCTGGACGCGGCCACCATGGGGCCCACCTACCGCGCCGGCGTGCTTCGGGGAACGGCCATCGCACGCATGGAAGCCATGGAGAAGGAGCACGGCGTGGAGGCGGTGGCCTACGAGATGCTCGGCCCTCCGAGGCTCACCAAGCTCCTCTTCGAGGGCGCCATCCTGAAGCGGCTGTTCAAGACCTACGATCAGACCCTGGAGCTGGATCCCGAGGAGACCGCGGACCGGGCGCAGGCCCTGGTGGAGCAGGATGCGGACTTTCGCCAGCGGATCGTCTCGACGGGGATTCCGATCCTGGTTCGGGACGGCGGGGCAATCCTCCGGGGACCGGTGGTCAAGGTGCCCCCGCCGAAGGGGCGGCCGGTGGAAGACAAGGTCGTGGACTCGGGGTGGGTGGACCTCAGGCCGGGCAACTGGGCGAAGTGGCAAGGGAGGATCCAGGCTGTCCTGCAGAAGATCCGGGAAGAGCCGGGGCCCGAAAAGGGCTCCCGCACGGACTTCGACTTCGGAGATTCCGAGGGGGCCGTGCGTCCAGGGCGCCTGGCGGCCTGGGTATTCCGGGTGGAAGACGAGGGCGATCGCATCAAGTGGTGAGGACGCCACGGCACGGTCGGCCCGTGCCAGGTGGCGAGTCCATGGCCCCGCGTCCGCCGCGCCCCCGGGCGTGGCGGCCGGGGCCTTGGCGGACCCGGACTACGTCCCTTCCCATCCTTCCGTTCCCACGAGGGGCACGAACCGGCACGCCAGGAGCTCTTCGGTGGCGAACCGGGAGCCCTGCCGCGTCACTCGGACCAACTCCTGGATGTAGCGGTCCCCGATGGGGGCTACCAGTCGTCCCCCGTCGTCGAGCTGCCGTTTCAGGGACTCCGGAACCGCCGGCGCACCGGCCGTGACGAGGATGGCGTCGAAGGGCGCCTCGTCCGGCCATCCGAGGGTCCCGTCTCCCACCCGGACGCGCACGTTGTGGCACCCCATCTCCTTCAACGTGCTTTCGGCCCTGGCCGCCAAGGAGGGGAGGCGCTCCACCGTGAGGACCTCGGCGGCGAGACGGCTCAGCACCGCGGCCTGATACCCGCTTCCCGTGCCGACCTCCAGAACCCGGTCCCCGGCGGTGAGATTCAGCGCCTCGGTCATGACGGCGACCATGTAGGGTTGGGAGATGGTCTGGCCCTCGGGAAGGGGGACAGCCTGATCCCGGTAGGCCTGGTCCCGCTGAGGGGGAGGGAGAAAACGCTCACGGGGAAGCTCGCCCATGACTCGAAGCACGGATTCGGAGCGGATCCCCCGCCCCCGGAGCTGGGTCTCTACCATCCGGGATCGCTCCACGGCTGCGGAGCTCTTGGACCAGAACATCCGGCGTCTCCCGCGTTGAGGCGATCGAGCTTGCTACAGGCTGCGTCCTCTCCGCCGTCCCACGGTCGGAGGGAGCGCCCCTACCTCCTCTTCCAGGTTTCCCGGTGGAAGAGGATCAGCACCGTGTAGATCTCCAGGCGGCCCACCAGCATGAGGAAGGCCATGATGGCCAGGGCCGGCTCCGACATCCAGCCGTAGTGGTCCGTGGGTCCCACGCCTCCCAGCCCCGGCCCTATGTTGCCCACCGTGGCGGCGCTCGCTCCGAGAGCGGTGAGGAAGTCGACGCCCAGGAGGGCCAGTGCCAGGGCCCCCGCCAGGAAGAGAAGCGCGTACAGGATAACGAACCCCAGGACGTTGGCCAGTACGTCTTCCCGGACCACGCGCCGGCCCACTCGAGCCACCAGCACGGCCCGGGGGTGGAGGTGCTTGCGCATCTCCATGGCCGGTCTGCTTCAGGAGGAGCAGGACCCGGACGGACTTGACGCTCCCCCCGGTGGATCCGGCCATTCCCCCGGTGAAGAACAGGATGAAGATGAGCATCTGGGACGCCGGGACCCAGAGCTCGTAGTCCGCCGTCACGAACCCCGTGGTGGTGCCGATGGAAGTAGCCTGGAAGAGGCCGTCCCGCAACGCGTGCTCCACCCCCGACGGGGTGAAGGGATAGCTGCCCCCCGCGAGGTTCAGCGCCAGGAGCGCCACTCCGGCGCTCAGGAGGAGGAGGGTGAAGAAGCGCCACTCGCGGTCCTTGAAGTAGTCCAGGTGCCCCGACACGGCCCGGAAGTGGAGGGCGAAGTTCACCCCCGCCAGGTACATGAAGACGATGAAGACATAGTGGATGTAGCGGCGAGTCGAAGGCCGCGATTGAGGCGTTCTTGGTGGAGAACCCTCCGGTGGCCAACGTGGCGAAGGTGTGGGTGGAGGCGTCGAACAGGTCCATCCCACCCAGCATCAGGAGGAGCGATCTCGGCCACCGTCAGCCCCAGGTAGACGAACCAGAGGAGCTTTGCCGTCTGGGTGATCCGCGGCCGCAGCCGCTCGGGCGTGGGGCCGGGCACCTCGGCCTTGAAGAGCTGCATGCCCCCCACCCCCAGGTAGGGGAGGATGGCGATGGCGAGGACGATGATCCCCATTCCTCCGAGCCAATGGGTGAAGGAGCGCCAGAAGAGGATGCCGTGGGGAAGGGCCTCGATGTCCGTGAAGACGGTGGCTCCTGTGGTGGTGAAGCCCGACATGGACTCGAATGCGGCCGGAACGAAGTCCCGGACCGTGCCGGTGAACAGGAAGGGGAGCGCCCCGAAGACGCCTGCGGCGGTCCAGGCCAGGGTGACGATGGCGAATCCCTCACGCGAGCTGATGTCGCCCTTGAAGCGCGTGAGACGGAACGTGACAAGACCCAGGAGGAGGGTCAGCGCCGCGGCCAGGAAGATCCCTCCCGTGTCCCCATCCAGGTAGACCAGGGACACCAACCCTGACAGCCCCATGGACAGGGCCACGAACACCTGAAGCAGGCCCACGACGTTCAGGACGCGGCGAAGGTCCATCAGTCGAAGAACTTCTCGATGGCGGGGAGGGCTTCCGGGAGGGCGAAGACGATCACCTCGTCGCCGGGCAGGATCCGATCCGGACCCCTGGGGATGAGGATGGTGTCCCCGCGCAGGATGGTGCCGATGATCCCCCCCTCCGGGAACCCGAGGTCGGCGATCACCTGGTTGGCAATGGGGGCATCCTCGGCCACGCTGAACTCGATAGCCTCGGCGTCGATGCCTTTCAGCGTGGCCACGGTCATGACCCTGCCCCGGCGCACGTACCTCAGGATGGCGTTGACCGCCGACATCCGGGGGGAGACGGCGGCGTCCAGGCCCACCCGGGGGACAAGGGGCAGGTACTCGAACTTCTCGATGAGGCTCACCACCTTACGCGCACCCACCGACTTGGCCAGGAGGGCCGAGAGGAGGTTCGTCTCATCGTTCCCCGTGGCGGCGACGTAACCGTCGATCCCGCTGACGCCCTCCATCTCCAGGAGCTCCAGGTCGGTGGCGTCCGCGTGGAGCACCAGGGCCTTGGGGAGTGCCTCCGTGAGCTGCAGGCACCGGCGTCGGTCGTGATCCAGGATCGTGCATTCGACGCCGCTTCCTTCCAGGATCTCCGCCAGGTAGAGCCCCTCGGCGCTTCCCCCGGCGATCATCACTCTCTTCAGCTCGAAGGGCGCGTATCCGGCCAGAGGCGGGATGGAGGCCACCTCCGACACGGGCGAGAGGACATAGATCTGGTCCCCGGCCTCGATCGTGGAGGATCCGTCCGGGATCGTCGTGCGGCCGTCCCGGACGATGGCGGCCAGCACATACCGGAAGGACAAGAGCTCCTCTCCGAGACGTGCCACCGTCTTTCCGGCCACCCGCGCCCCCTCCCGAACCACCAGACCCACGAGCTGGACCTTCCCCTCCGCGAAGTTCGCGACATCGGTGGCGGCGGCACTCTGGAGGAGCTGGAAGGTCTCCCGGGCGGCCTCCCGCTCGGGATTGATCATGAGGTCGATGCCCAGCCTCTCCCTGGAGAGAACGCTCCCCCGGGCGTAGTAATCGGGGTTGCTGATGCGCGCGATGGTATAGTCCACCCCGAGGCGCGACGCCGCCAGGCAGGAGATGAGGTTGACCTCGTCCTGGCTGGTGACGGCCAGGAGAATCCGGGCGCCCCTCACGCCCGCCTGCTCCAGGATCGGGATGGAGGCGCCGTTGCCCACTACCGTCAGGACATCGAGGAGCTCCGATGCCCGCTCCGCCCGCTCGGGATCGGCTTCGATGACCACGACGTCCTGACTCTCCTGGGACAGTCGCTCGGCGAGGTGATACCCCACCTCCCCGGCCCCCACGATGATGACTCTCATGGACTTTCCCCCTGAGGCGAGGAGGGAAGCTAGTGGCGATTCGCATGGGGTGTCAAAAGGGGGAAGAAGGCTTTCTTTCGGGGGCCTCGGCCATGCCCTCGGGGGGGAGGAGCCAGGGGGGAAACAAAACGTGTCCCTTCGGGGTCAACGTTCATTATACTGGAGGAACCGGGGGACCAAAGCCAGGACGGGTCTGGCGCCAGCCCCCGCAACGCCGAGATCGGAGGACAGCCTATGCTGACCAGAGATCAGTTGGCGGATCTCTATCGCGGACTTCAACAGGAGAGGGTGCTCACGGTATATCTCGATGGGGTGGGGAAGGACCCGGCACGGCGCCGGGTTTGGCGACGAAGGTTGGCGCAGGAGTTGGAGAGGGAGGCTCACCGGCTGGGGCTGGACAATTCCAACGACAAGGACGGTTTCGAGGCGGCCCAGGAGCTCGTGCTCAAGGAGCTGGACGATTATCAGTCGTTCCTGCCCGGAAAGGGTTTCGTGGCCTTTGTGACCGCGGATGGAATTCGCCACGCGGAGAGCCTGCCCGTGCAGGTGCCCAATCTCGTGCGTTGGGGCACGGGCCCCAAAGTAGCGCCGTACATTCGAGGCCTGAAACAGCTCAGGCCCATGGTGACCGCTCTGGTGGATGGGCGCAGGGGACGGGTGTTCCTCTACAAGGAAGGGGCGGTGAATGAGCTCGTCGATCTCCGGTCCGACACCTTCCTGGGTGACCTGACGGACGAAGCCTCAAGGAAGATGGCTTCCACCCACTCGGGCACTCGCGGGAAGACCGCCAGTGATGCGGCCCGTCGGTACCTCGAGGTAGCCACGGAGCGGATGCTCAAGGAGGTTCGGGATCTCGTCTGCGAGCTGGCTTGCGAGGATGGCTTCGTCCTCCTCGGAGGGACGCCTGAGGCCCTGGCCGCCTTGAGGGCCATGATGCCCAAGGCCATGGATCGGAGGATCCTGGAAAACGGATCCCTGTGGGTGGAGATGTCCCTGCCGGAGGTCAAGACCGCCACCGCCGAAGGGGCTTCGGCCCTCTCCAGGCGCCGTCAGGAAGCGCTCCTCGATCAAATCGTGGAACAAACCCACGCCCGGAGAAACGGGTGCCTGGGCGGGGAGGATACCGTGCGCTCCCTCATGGAGGCGAGCGTCGACATCCTGGTTCTCTCCCGCGCGTTTGTGGAGGCGAATCCCGACTTCGCGGATCAATGTGTCGGGCAGGCCTTCCGGCAGAATGCCGAGGTGAGGGTCCTCTCCGGCGAACCCGGCGGTCGACTCGATGAGGTGGGAGGCGGCATTGGCGCCCGTCTCCGGTACCGGACCCCGGCTCTGGAGGAAGCTTCGGCCTGAATCCAGAGGCGGTTGGGAAGAAGGCGTCCTGCCCGAATCGCGACGGACCCGGGAGGAAGCTCCCGGGTCGGGAGCCTGGAGCGTCCGGGGGACGATGCATGGCGGCCGCTGTTCGGCCGCGCTACCTTCGGTTCGGAGGCGGGGAGATGGCCCTGGCAGGAGCCCGTCCCCGCCGGGAGCGCCGGCCTCGGGCTCGTCCCGGGGCCGGTGCGGATCCGGGCCCATAGCTCAGTTGGTCAGAGCAGCGGACTCATAATCCGACGGTCGCAGGTTCAAGTCCTGCTGGGCCCACTGAGAGAAGGCTAGGGAATACAACGGTTTTCGGCGGTTGCATGGCCCCTCGGTTCTCTCCGGGGGGCCTTTCGTTCGTGCAGTGGTCGTGGGATTACTGCGGACGCAGACCGAGGCTCTCGGTGTCGGCATCCGGGCCGGTCCGTTTCTCCGACGCTTGCGCGCGGAGCCCGGCTTCGTGGTGTTCAAGAAGCGCCTCCAGGGCTCCCCCGTCCATCAGGGAGACGCTCTTTCCCTTCGCCTCCTCCAGGGCATCCTGGGAGAAGAGCCCCGTGGTGAGGAGCACGCCCCGACCAGCCTTCTCCCTGGACATCCTCTTGAGGAGGTCCAACACAGCCCCTCGCTCGATGGCGATCCCCGAAGGAATCACGTGTAGGACGACCTTTCCACCCTGACTCTGGCTCGGGCCCTGGGCGACGGCCTCCAGGCTTCCGTCTTGGCGGAGGATGGTCACTTGAAGGTCCCCGGTCTCGGGCACGAGCTCGTCCCGGATCACCTGCACCATGAAGTGCTGGAACTCGGCGGTGCCCATGCCTCGGAGGTCAGGCTGGCCGCTGGTGGGAGGAGAGGGGGGTGGCGGGGGAATGGGGGATCCAGCGGCCTCCTCCGCCCGTCCCCCAGGGCCGGCGGCACGGGATCGATCCGCGACAGGATGCGCGCCGGCGGAAATGGGGAGGATGGGCAGGAGCTGGTGGGGTGGTCCCGCGCACTGACCACCCAGACCCTCGAAACAGGCCTGGGGAGACACCCGGTGGAGCTGGATCTCGAGGAACCGATCCCGGGCCACTTCCAGGGCGACCGTGTGAATCGACCGCCTCTGCCCGCTGGCAGGGTCCTCCGCCTCCAACCAGCCATTGAAGGTGACGGCACGCAAGCGGCTCGCGTCGTCGGCGGCGAAGAGATCCGCCAACACCTGGAGCACCACCTGGTACACGACACTGTCATACGCGGCCGCGACATCGGCGTCCGAGAGGTGGACCTCCAGGTAGTCGCTCTGTGCGTCCCGGAATCGGACCTCCGATAGGCTGGGCAGGTCGGCAGGGGAGGGGAGCCGGTAGTCGACGCTGAGGATTCCCGTGGCGCTGTCGAAGGAGACCGAGGCGTCCCTGGGGATCTCCGGCGGAAGCTCGGCGGTGGAGAGCGCCGATGAGAAATGGTCGGCGACGAACCCAGCATCGCCCGCGGCCAGTCGTTCCCTGCGTTGCTCCCGGGTTCTGAGCACCTGACGCCGGTCCTCATCGAACTCCAGGCGGCGCCGGTCCCAATCCTCGAACCGCTCCTGGTACGCCGCCAGGACCTCCCGTACCTCCCCCTCCTCCTTGTGCCAGGATGCCCAGGCAGCCTGAAATCGCCGCTCGACTTCGGCCTCCCGTGCCTTCCTGCGACCGGGAAAGAGCCTGTCGACGAAGCTCAGCTCCGGCTGGAATCGGGCCTCCGTCCGCGATGGCTTGGGCTTCGGATCCGGGAGGTGAGGAGCCTTGGGGGGCGGCTCCGAGAACTCCTCGGGGCCCGACTCGGAGGGGGAAGCGGAGGCCCCCGCCGCAGGCAGGATCTTCCCCAGGGCCCGCAGGCTTTGCCTCGCTCGTTCGGTCAGGGCCGCGGCGATGGCCTGGCCCTCCTCGGCGGAAGCGGGAGGGATGTCTGTTCGTGGAAGAGAGTGGGCGCTTTCGTCTCCTGCCGACAGTCGTTCCCAGAGTCCGTCCCACGCTTCGATCTGGGCCTTGGCACGCTGTTCCAGGACGAACGGATCAGCTCCCTCGATGAGCCGAGACCGTTTCAAGGGGTCGTGGTGCACCTCGCGGCGAAAACTCATGGACCCGCCGAAGCTCGACGGCTCAAGGCATGCTTCCGCACAAGCACCTCCCGTTCATCTCCGATAGGGAAGGAAAATGGCGACTGGGACCCAGGTGAGGCAATCTCGGCCCCGTATCGGACGACCTCAGTCGAGTCCACCGGGTCATGTTAGGCGCTGCGCAAGGGGGCGAAAGGCCCTCCCGAGGATCCCTCGGGCGCCGCGGTAGGCTCGAGCGGAAGCCAGGCGCATGCGATAACGAAGATTGTCCCGTCCGTTGAGTACCAAGTTGGTGACCAAGGTGCCCCCCAACTGGCTCTTGAAGCGCGTCACCTCATTCAACGCTGCATCGGTGAGGTCATTGCCACCGTATCCCTCCGCGGCCAAAGCCTCGCAGACCTTCCACCGGAGGAAGGGCGTGATGCCGAGGTGGAGAAACTCCGGGTCGGCAGCTGCGGTGACCGTGTGGGTGACCGGATGGCCCCCGAGGAGCACGAGCTGGGATGCGACCGGTCGGCCGTCGGGGAGGCGGACCTGGAAGAGGCGGCAGAGTCCCTTTCCCGCGAGGGCGTCGAAGTACGCCCGGAATTGGCCCTCCGGCAGGTACACGGGCGCGTCCTTTCGATCGTGGGTCCCCTGGTGCATCCGGTAGAACGCGGAGAAGTCCTCGTCCACTGCGAGGCTGGCCCCGCTCTCCTCGCACCGGCGAATGAGGCGCCGCTGATTCTGTTCGATTCGGTCGAAAGCGGCTTCCGTGTCGTGGAGCTCCATGAGCAAGCTGTAGGAAGGCCGGACGGACCAGCCCCCTCTTGCGAAGGCGCGCATGTCGGAGATCGGGTGACGGCTCCGCACATGCACGTGGGCGAAGCGCTCCCGGGCAAGCCAAGCCTCCAGAGCACTCAGCACGCCCGTTTCCCTGGAGGCGTTCACGGACGGGTACTTCCCGGTGAACTCCCGGAGGACAAATCCGTTGTAGTACAGCAGCAACCTCCCTGACAGGACCTTCCCAGCCGGGCGCTTCCTCTCATAGAGGCCGATACCGCCATGGATCTCGTCGCCCTTCAGGACCGCCAGGATCCGGAAGGATCCGCCCACGACCCTCGCCAGCACCTCCAGGTACTCGGGGTAGCTGTAGACACTGCCCCCGGGCGAGGAGTCCACGAAACGGCGCCAGGCCTCGTACTCGGCCTCGTGGAGAACGCGGGCTTCCAGGGCTCTGGATGAAGGGGTCATGGCTTTCCCAGGTTGCTCAAAGAGCAGCGGACGCTTACACCGGGCGGGGCACGAAAGCTCCGGGACGGGCGCGCGAACGGGAGAATACACGTCGCCCCCCGGGAGTCCGCTCCCGGGGGGCGAGGCACAAGAGGGGAGGAGGGTCTCTCCTATGCCTACGCTTCCTCGATTCCTTCCCTGCGACGGCGACGCATGGCGGCGATCCCCGCCATCCCGGTTCCCAGCAGAAGGAGCGTAGCGGGTTCGGGGACCGTGGTGGGGGGCGGGGGCGGGGGTGGCGGTGGCGAGCAGTTCTCGTTGGTACCCGCCGTGAGGCAGGTCGTGGAGTTGCCGTTTACTCCGCTCTGGCCGTGGATCGAGATTCCGACCGTGCCCGCGTTCAGGGCAGTCACGAAGTCGTCCGTGTCCCCAGTGATATAGAAGGTGAACGTAAGAGTGTTGTTCCCCGCTCCCGCAATTGCGGCCGTGGGGATGGAATAGGCCACGCCATTGTCCGTTACGACGCCGAATTCGAGCGTCTGGCCGCCCGAGGAGTTGAAGCCGCCGCCCGGGGGCTTCCCGGCGCTCCACCCGGTCTGCCCCGCGTCCGCGGTGACGAGACCGTAGGTGCCACCGGTGTTGAAGATCCCGATCTTTGTCAGGACCGTGTTCTGATACCCGGGTTCCCCGTAGGAGGGGTTGAACGACTGGTCCGAAAGGTTGAGGACCGTCATGGTCACCCGGCCAGTGGCATCGTCGAATGCTAATGAGACCGAGGCGCAGAGGGAGAAGCCGGTGTCCCCACCGCAGATATTCCCGGAAGCGTAGGAGAAGACCGTTGCTGAACCTAACGCAGGGAACGCCAGCGTCAGCCCGAACGCTGCGACCCCCACAAGCCCCAACTTGTGCATCTTCATGCGAGTGTCTCCTCCCCGAAACGTGAAGCGCCGACCTTCCGCGAGCGACCCTCGAACTTCCACCTCGCATGATGCAGACTCTCCCTCCGCTCCATAAACAGGAACGGGCCGGGAGCGTCCACATCAATACTCCTGCGTCACCTTCTCCAGCGAATGGGCCCTAAGCTACGACTTTCGGGTCCGTTTCGCCAGTAGAAAAAACTGAAAACCCTAGTCCTCCTGATTTCCCTCTTTGCGGCGCCGGCGTGCGGCTGCAATGCCGGCCAGCCCGGTGCCCAGCAGCAACATCGTCGCGGGTTCCGGCGCATGGGTGGTTCCGACGTCCTCAGGATCAGTGGGTCCGTCGAGTCCTTCGGGCGGCTGATCGCCTCCCAGCGTCTCTCCCTCCACCGCCACGCCGTTCATCGCTGCCACGAAGGCGTCAAAGCCCGAGGTGGTGGTGAATCGAAAAGTGAAGGATGCCGAGCCTCCCGGAGCCAGGCCTCCGGCGCCCTGCGCGAGGAACAGCGTACCGTTCCCGTAGGACCAGGTCCATGCGGGAGGCAGCGACGAGGCCCAACTGTAGGTCATCGGAGAGATGGGGATCCCCCCGAGCGACAGCCCTGTGAGGGAGGAACCCTCGGACAGGTTCTGTACGGTGATGGAGACATAGTTGGCCCCCGGAAACGTGACCGAGACCGAGGCGCAGGTCTGCAGCTCGCTTCCGAAGCACACATTGCTCCAACTGAAGTCGGCGGCGACAGGTGCCGGACGGGCCACGAACAACCCGAGAGCCAAGCCCAGCACAACGATGCCCGTCTTCTTCTTCATGGTGTCCTCTTTCAGGTTTGTTGCGCCCTGAACGACTTGATTCCGAAATAGGCGACGGCTCCGAAGACCAACGGCAGGACCACACTCTGGACCGCCGTCTTGAGAATCGCTTTCTTCATCCCCGTCAGCACGACGCCTTCGACGGCCCCAAGGGCCAGCGGCAGGTTGGTCGCCCAGAGCCCGGTGGCCCCCAGCACGAAAGCCAGGAACCCCAGGCCCACGATGCCGCCGCCCAAAGCCCACCAGCGACGCATCCCGAGCGCTGCCCCCGCCACGACCAGCGTGAGGCCAAGAATGATGACCGGCATCCCGTTGAAGCTGGCCGTTACCGTGGCGAACTCCCACTCACGGTTCCCGAAATCCATCGGCAGCCAAGTCAAAGCCACGTCGGTCGATCCCAACACGAAGAAAGCCAGCCCCACCCACCGGACGAACGCGAGAACGCGCTCGAGTGTCTCCGGATGGCTGCCCTTCTTCCGGGAGCCCGAGTCTTTGGGCTTGTCTGCTCCCAGCACGGATGTAGCAGTCACCGCGATTCCTCCTTTGCAAGGGTCGGGCCGTGCCAGAGGTGCGGCCCAATCAGGGATTTGTTGGCTTGAATAGAGGGTTTCTTCGGTCTCGAGACCCTCCCGAGCGTTGAGGCGGAACCTCAGATGTTGTGGGCCTCCCGCAACAGCCCTGCGGGGGTGAAGCCTCGATCCCCCCATCTGGTGATTCCACCGGGCCAGTCCCGAATCTGACGGTACCTGTGTTCCCCGCAGGGTGCAATGCTCATACCGAACCCTGGATCCTCCGCCGGATCACGTGGCCGCACCACGGCCCGAGGACCAGGGCCGAGAGGAAGAAGGGGTGCAGGCTCAGGCCGGGGCTCAGCCATGACACGCCCGCGCCGAGCACTCCGAGGGCGGCACCCTCCAGGATCGCCTGGCGGTCACCGGGTGCGGTCAGACCCACTGGAGCCGCCAGCAGAAAGAGCCAGGCCCAGCTGAGGAGCCACAGCATCCCGGGTGGAGATCCGTCCAGCCTCGCGAGGAACCTCCACCCCGCTTCCACCCCTGGAGAAAGATCACAGCGTGCCTTGTCCCCCACCTGGACGCAGAGGTTCGAGGGACCCTGCCGGAGGAGGATCTGGGTGGTATCTCCCGGTAGGACCCCCAGGGCGTCCCGCCAATCCAGCGACGGCTGATCGAGGAGAAGGGCCGCGGCGACGGTCCTACGGTGGAGGAGCAGGTCCGGTCCTTGCACGGTGATCTGCAGCACCTCTCGTCGACGATCGTCATAGAGGGCAAACAGGTGCGAGGGCCTGGCGGGCGAGGGCCCAGCGCGAACCTGGACGTGGAGGTCTCCCCCTTGTTGTAAGGCCGTCCGGACACGGGACATGTCCCTAATGCGTCCGTCGCGAAGGGGAAGCCCCCCCACGGATGCCGAAAGGACCCGGCCCGGGTAGGGGAGGAGGTTCCCGAGCCGGTGGGTCCACTGGCCGTAGTAGGGTCGGTCCGGGTACCGGGGGAAGGAGAGCGCTCCCGTCGCCAGGAAGGCGGCGATGGGGATCAGGAGGGACGCCGTCCTCGTGGCGGCCGAGGCCGAGAACACCCACCCCCGGAGCCGGCGGGCGTTGATCGCCACCAGAGCCCCGATGGTGCCTCCCGAGGTGTTGAAGAGGATGTCTCCCAATGTGGGGAAGCGACCCGGAATGTGGAACTGGGCGAGCTCCACGGCACCCGAAGCCGTGAATGATCCGAGGATGGCCAGGGCCGGGCCTTTCACGAGAGCGAGTCCGGCGCCCAGAGGGAGAAACAAGATGACGTTCAGGATGGCGTCCGCGAGACCGCGGTCCCCGCAGAGGATACAATACGACCCCAACTCCATGGTGGCGTCTGCCTCCGAGGAGGGGAGGGTGGCCAGGAGCACCAGGGCCGCGCCCGTGGCGACCACCATGGCGGGGGCCAGGCGTTTCAACGAGACTCCCTACGTGAGGATGGATCTTGGATTCTGATGACCTAGCCCTTGCCCGGGAACGGGTGGTCGGTGGAAACTGGAAGAGTCGGGGGAGTCCCCGATCGCCTGGGGCAAGCTACAGGACTGTTCTGATGCGGCAAAGGTGGAGCCTGCGGAGCCTGCGGGTCCCGCATCCCATCCGGGGGATCGTGAGGAAGGGGAGGGGAGGCCTCAACCGCCTTGCTCACCCCATCCGGCGCCACCGGGCCAGGGAGAAACTGAAAGCGGTGGCCCCCCTCGAGCGCGTTCTGCTCCTGTGCCTGGGCAACATCTGCCGGAGTCCGTTCGGCGAGGCGCGCCTTCAGGAAATGGGAAGATCCGATGGAGGCCTCCAGGTCCGGTCCGCCGGGTTCATCGGGCCCGGACGGCCCTCGCCCGAGAATGCCCGGGTCGCCGCCCTCGAGCGAGGACTGGACCTCGAGGGCCACCGATCCCAGCTAGTGACCCCTGAGCTCGTGCGGTGGGCCGAGTTGGTGGTCGTGATGGACCCGACTCAGGAGCGGGCCCTTCGGCACCGATTCGGCGCGGCCTCGGAGCGGATGGTGGTCCTCGGTGACCTGGACCCCCGCCTCCCGGGGCGCCGGGGCATTCCGGACCCGGTTGACCGGCCAGTGTCTTTCTTCTCCGAAACCTATGAGCGCATGGACCGCTGTCTGGCCGAGCTCTTTCCATTGATTCGAGGCTTCCGTTGACGATACGTCATCACCTCACGATTGACGTGGAGGAGTACTTCCACGCCTCGGCCATGGAGCCGTTCACTCCACGCCACCATTGGGATGAGCTTCCGCGCCGCTCTCCCCGGCTTGTGAGGCGCCTGCTGGAGCACCTGGACAGGGACGGAGCCAGGGCGACCTTCTTCGTGCTGGGATGGCTCGCGGAACGGGAGCCCGGAATGGTGAAGGCCATTGCCGAGGCCGGGCACGAGGTGGCTTCCCACGGATGGGACCACCGGCGGGTGGACACCCTGTCGGCGGACCAATTCCGCCAGGATTTGAGACGATCCCGGGATGTGCTCCAGGAGCTGACCGGTCAGCGGGTCGGCGGATACCGGGCACCGTCGTTCTCCATCCTCCCCGGCTCGGAGTGGGCCTTGGATGCGATGCTCGAGGAGGGATTCGCCTACGATTCGAGCATGTTCCCCGTTCGCGTCCACCCCACCTACGGTTACCCCGGCGGCCGCCGGGATCCCCACCGGATTTTCCGGCCCGGAGGGACGTTGGTGGAAGTCCCCCCGGCAACGCTCCGGCTGGGGGCCATGAACCTCCCCGCGGCGGGGGGAGCCTACTTGCGTTTCTTCCCGGGCGCCCTGGTGCACCGTGCCCTGCTCTCGGCTGAGTCCCGGCGTGCGCCCGGCACCGTGTACGTGCACCCGTGGGAGTTCGACGAGGAAATGCCGTCCTTTCGGGCGCCCTGGAGCACGAGACTCCGGATGCGGTTTGGCGTTGGAGGTCTGGCGAGCAAGCTCTCGTCGCTCACGGAGCGATTTCGCTTTCAGGCCGTGGCTGCGACGGTCGGGGCGATGGGGGCCCAGGATCTGGAAGCAAGGGCGTGACCCAGCCGGCGAGCTCACCGACGTGGACCTCTTCGAAGGAAGCCTTCCGGGTTGTCCCCTTCGATGGCTCACGCGAGGAATGGGACGCCGTGCTCAGGCGCATGGATGGCTCCACCTTCTGTCATCTGGGCGCGTGGAGGGAGGTGATGGAGGAGTCCCTTGGGCACGAGCCCAGGTACCGGGTGGCCGTGGACGAGCGAGGAGAGCCCCGGGGTCTCATGCCCATGGTGCGGGTTCGGAGCCGGCTGTTCGGGCATTACCTCGTATCCATGCCCTTCCTCAATTACGGCGGGCCTCTGGGGACCGAGGAGGCGCGGAGGGCTCTGGCGGAGAATGCCGTCCAGGAGGCGCGGAACCTGGGCGTCGATCTCCTGGAGATCCGATCGCGGACACCGGTGCCAGGGGATCTTCGGACCTCCCACCGGAAGCTGACCGTGCTCCTTTCGCTCCCGGAGTCGGCCGAGGTGCTCTGGGAGAAGGGGCTCCGGGCCAAGGTCCGGAGTCAGGTGCGTCGCCCCATGAAGGAGGGTATGGAAACCACGTTCGGGCCGTCGTGCGTGCACGGTTTCTACGAGGTATTCTCCCGTACCATGCGAGACCTGGGGACACCGGTGCTCCCGAGGGCCTTCTTCGAGGCCATTGCGGGCGCCCTTCCTGAGCAGGTGGTGTTCGGCACCGTCGTTCTGGGGGATAAGCCTGTTGCGGCCGGGTGTGGCTTCCTCTGGGGTGGAGAGTTGGAGATGACCTGGGCCGGGGCCCGCCGCGAGCTCAGCCGGATGGCCCCGAACATGCTCCTCTACTGGTCCTTCATGGAGGAGGCCATCCGGCGCGGGGCGCACACGTTCAACTTCGGCCGATGCTCGCCCGGTTCGGGCACGCATCGATTCAAACGGCAGTGGGGAGGGGAGGACGTGGAGCTTCCGTGGGCGCAGTGGTCGGAGGGTGGGGTGGATGCTACGCCCACGCCGGAAGGGCGGAAGTATGAGTTGGCCACGGCCGTGTGGCGGAGGCTTCCCCTTGCGGTGACGAACCGAGTCGGCCCCATGCTCTCCCGGGTCCTTCCGTGATCCGGCGACAGCTTCCCGCGTATTCGCCCCTGTCCCTGGCGGCCATCGGTAAGGCCGCCTTGTCGTCTCTGCTCGGCCCGAAAGTGGCCCGTGGCGCCCTTCAGGCCCTCCTCCAAGCGCGCTTCGGATGCCCTGAGGTGATCCTGACCGGCAGCGGAACGCAGGCGCTCCAACTCGCGATCCAATGGGCCTGCGCCGGAGTGCGTCCGCCTTGCCCGGTGGCCTTGCCGGCTTACTCGTGCTTTGACGTGGCGACGGCGGCGGTGGGGGCCGAGATCCCCGTCCGCTTCTATGACCTGGATCCCTTGACCCTCAGCCCCGACATGGACAGCCTGCGGGGCGCCGCTCGGCGAGGTGCCAAGGTCGTGGTGGCGGCGAATCTCTTCGGGTTCCCCTTGGACTGGGACAGTGTGCGCACGGCCTGCCGCGAGTCTGGTGCCGCCCTCATCGAGGACGCAGCCCAGGGGTTGGGAAGCACATGGAAGGGAGAACCCGGAGGGACGTTCGGCGACCTCACGGTTCTCAGCTTCGGGCGTGGCAAAGGTTGGACCGGTTGTGGTGGGGGAGCGCTGTTGGCGAGAGAAGGGTGGCGGGCTTCCGCGGGCCAGATGGAGCTTCCGGTACGGCCGGCGCCCACGGGCAGCAGTCCCAAGGCCGCGGTGGTTTCGTTGGCCCAGTGGGGACTGGGACGGCCGAGCTTGTACGGGCTTCCCAGCGGCCTACCGGGCCTTGGCCTCGGAGCGACGCACTACCGGTCTCCCGCCGAGCCCAGGGACATGGCATCGTTTTCTGCGGCCCTGGCCCTGGCCACGTCGGAGCCGGCCGGTGCTGCCGTGGAGGGGAGGCGGAGCATCGCCGCCCGATGGGAAGAGATGCTATCGGCTGCGGAAGTTCAGGGAAGCGTCCAGACGGTTCGGGCCGTGGAGGGGGGTACATCCAGCTACCTGCGTTTTCCGGTCTTGCTGGGGAACGAGCAGGCCCCGAGGTCGGCCCGGGGCTCGGCGCGATTGCCGGGGCTGGGAGATCTGCAAGAAGCCGGCGTCCTCGGCCTGACCCGGGGGTTCCCCCGGCCGTTGCCCGAGCTGGATCCCATTGCGCGGTTCAGGAGAGGGAACGGAGAGGGCTTTCCCGGAGCCGAGGTGCTGGCCCACCGCCTCGTGACCTTGCCCACGCACGCTTTCGTGGCAGAATCCGACCTGGCCAGCCTCCGCCATATGCTCTCTCTGGTCGCCGAGCCCGTGTGACACCATGGCTGCGTTCGTCTTTGTGGTCTCCGAGAGTGGCGCCCCGATCGATCTGTCCGACGCGACCCGGGCAGGGGTCTTGGGCGCTCTCCGGGAGCGTTCGCCGGGGCCGATTCATGAGCGGGAAGGGGAGGGGTTCTGGGCAGCTCTGGCCGGCCCCCACGGGGAACTCATGGCCTCTGGAAACCGAGTGCTTCTCGTGGATGGCGTGGCCGAAGTCGGCGGAAGCCAGGACGCGGTTGCCCTGCTGGCCACCCTGGATGCTGCGAGGGCCGAGGGAGGGACCCACTCGGACCCGACAACAGGCTCGGAGGTCTCGCATCGATTACCGGGAGCTTCTCCGCGTGTTATCACGACGGAGACGCCAGCAGGACGCTCATGATCCGAGATTGGCTCGGATCCAGGCCCCTCTTCTTTGCCAGACGGGACGGGTGGCTTCTGGTTGCCTCGGAATGCAAGATCCTACAAGCCCTGGGACTCCGGCTGGAGTTGGAGCCGCGGGCGCTCCAGGAGGCGCTCATGTATCGCTGGGTCACGGGGGAA
>CAVVTW010000035.1:0-237546 GCA_963751255.1 uncultured Gemmatimonadales bacterium
AAAAAATAGAGTATTTTCACTATTTTGTTCAAAACTAGAACTGCTTTTGAGAAGATATTCATGAAAATCGGAACAGATTAAGAATTTAGAAATTTCCATCAGATGGGGATAATCGCAAAACACGGCAGCGAACCCAACCAGTAGAGGACAACCATTGCTGGCCGTTCGGGACCGGCCCCTCACCTCCAGAGGAGCAGGGCCTTGCCGAAGGTGCGGTTCTCCTCCAGGGCTCTGTGGGCCTCCGGCGCGTCCTCCGGGGCGAAGGTGGCGTCCACGATCGGGCGCACGGTGCACGCTGCAAAGAGGGGGCACACTCGCCTCTCGAAGGCCCGCGCGAGGCTGATCTTCTCCTCCACAGGTCGGGCCCTGAGCACCGTGCCCCGGATGAGGGCGCGCTTCCCCATGAGGACACGGAGGTCGATCTCGGCCTTTGCGCCCGACGGCACTCCCACCACGATCTGCCGTGCTCCCGAGGCCATGACCCTCAGGTTGCCCTCCAGATAGGCTCCCCCTACGAGATCGAGAATGAGATCCACTCCCCCTCCTCCACTGGCCTCCAGAACCCGGTCGGGCCACTCTCCGTCCCCCAGGATCCCCACGTCCAGGCCCAGCCCCAATGCCCGCTCGAGCTTCCGCGGGGTGCGGGAAGTCCCGATTGACCGGACTCCCGCGGCTTGTGCCAGCTGAACCGCCGCCGTCCCCACCCCGCTCCCCACGGCGTGAATGAGCACGGTCTCACCCTCGGACATCCCCATCTGCCGGAAGAGGGCATCGAATGCCGTCATGAAGACCTCGGGAATGGCCCCGGCGGCGGCGTCCGGGACGCCCGCGGGCACGCGAACCGCCGTTCTCTCGTGGACGGCCACGTATTCGGCGTAGCCACCCCCACCCACGATCCCCATGACCCTGTCCCCCGGCTCCCATAGGCTCGCCCCGGGCCCCATGGCCTCCACCACCCCCGAGTACTCGAGGCCCGGGATATCCGCTGGCCACCCGGGGGGAGCCGGATACCGGCCGGCACGCTGGACCAGGTCCGCGCGATTCAGACCCGACGCGGTGATTCGCACAAGAATCTCCATGGGCCCCGGCTCCGGACGGGGCACCTCCCGCATCTTCAGCACCTCGGGGCCACCGAACTCCGTGATGATCACTGCCCGCATCGACGACTGTGTCATGGGTTCTCGTCCTCATGCCTGGGCTGCGAGGCCACGCGGGACCATGGGCGCGCCCCCCGTTGGTTGGTACATTCGGGGTCGAATCCGGTAGGTTGATTATCCACCGGCCACATTCCTCCAACCATGGTACCCGAAACGTGCTCTTTCAACTCGTTTCCCTCGCTGGCGCACTCCTGGTCCTGGGGGCATACCTCGCGAACACCCGGCGTTGGCTGGGCCCCCGGGACCGAATCTACAACCTGATGAACCTGGTGGGAGGGATTCTCCTGGCCTGGGTGGCCATCGTCGATCAACGGGCAGGGTTCGTCCTCCTCGAGGTGACCTGGGCGCTCATCGCCGTCCCGCCTCTCCTCCGCCCCCCCTCTGCCTCGACGGAATGAGGAATCGGCCATGGAACTCCCTTTTGCCCTGACTCGGCCGCTGGTCCTTCTCGACCTCGAGACTACCGGCCTCAGCGTCGTTTCGGATCGGATCGTGGAACTCGCGCTCATTCGTGTCTCCCCCCAGGGCGATGTCCTGGAGCGCGTGCGGCGGTTCAATCCCGGGATCCCCATCCCGCCGGAGGCCACCGCCATCCATGGGATCACCGACGAGGACGTGGCGGGCGAGCCCCCCTTCGCTGCCCGAGCCCGAAGCCTGGTGGAGCTCATGGAGCCTTGCGATCTCGGAGGCTTCAACCTTCGGCGTTTCGACCTACCCCTTCTCCTGGCGGAGTTCAAGCGCGCTGCCGTCCCCTTCTCCGTTCAGGGCAAACGCCTCATCGACGCTCAGGTGATCTTTCATCGCCAGGAGCCACGGGACCTCTCGGCGGCCGCCCGTTTCTACCTGGGGCGTGATCACGAGGAGGCCCACACCGCCCTGGGCGATATCCGCACTACCGCGGCCGTTCTCTCGGCCCAAATCCAGCGTTATCCGGATCTGCCCCGGGACCTGGACGGCCTGCACAAATACTGTGATGAGGTGACTCCCTTCCAGACAGAGCTGGATCGCTGGTTCTCCCTGCGATCGGGAGAGCTCATCTTCCGCCGGGGCAAGCATCGAGGAGAGGCTTTGAAGAAGGTGGCCTCAACCGCACCGGACTATCTTCGCTGGATGCTGGGCGCGGACGACATGGACGATGAGGTGCTCGCAGTGGTGCGGGACGCGCTGGGTGGGGGGTGATCCCAGCACGAAGGGTGGGGCCACGGCAGGCCCCACCCCCGTGTCGTGCGATCCACCCTTCAACGGGCCTCGAGGCAGAAGGCTCGGGCCGTCAGCAACGGGGCAGGCTCACTCCCGCCGGGCAGGTATTGTACTGGGCCGGGGCCGCTCCGCCTCCCGCGAGAGCCCGGCCCCTCGGAGAGCCCTGCGAACGCCTCGTCTTGCTCCGGGGAAGGCGGGTTGGATACCATTGCTGCTGGACCATTCATCCTGCCCCGTACCCAGAGGTCTTCCGCCATGCTCGTCGGAGCCGCTCCTCAGATCGCCCGTTTCGCGAGGCCCTCGTGCCCGCCGGCCCTGCCGCTCCCTGCGAGCGCGCGGCGGCCAGCCACAGAAGCTCACGCAAGATCGGCGGAATAGGGCCATGTACTCGATCCACTCCTGGCTCCGTTACGTCGTCTTCATCCTTGGCCTTATCGCCTTCGGATACGCTCTCCAGGGGATGGTCACCAAGCGCCCCTATGAGAAACGGATGTGGGACCTGGCGAGTGCCTTCACGGTGAGCCTCTACGTCCAGATCGTCGTCGGTTTTCTTCTCATCTTCACCTACCGGTTCTTCAACAAGTCTCTGGGACTCCACATGGTGCTCACCATGGTGGCGGCGGCGGTGGCGCAGCTCACCTACTCCGCCAACCGCCGGCGGCCCCGGGAGAGGCGCACCTACGGGACCCACGTATGGGGAATCGGGCTCGCCCTCCTCCTGGTCGTGGTGGGGATTCTCGTAATCAGGCCTTCCATCTTCGCGTGACGGAGCCTGGAGAAGACTCTGAAACCGACGCCGCCCGGCCACGGCCTTAGCAGGGCAGGGCGGGCGGGTTTCGGGTTGGATCAACCTTACGGCCGTTCCGGGTGTCCCTGGAAAAACGTCGCTCCAGGCCCCACTTTGCCTCGGCAGCAGCCCGGCGTGTGAGCGCCCGGGACGAAAGACGCCGGCTGGGGTCGACCAGCCAGAACCCCGGGGCTGCCGGGGAACTCGAATCAGCGGAGGCATCCATGACCCGTTGCTCCCTCACGAATCGCTTCGCCAAGGGGATTCTCTTCTCCCTGGTCCTGACCGGCCTCCTGGCCCGTCCGCAGGCAAACGCCGCGGGCCAGAGCTGGGACCCGGACTCGATCCTCAAGGCCGAGACCTATGTCAGGCCTCCGGACACCATCGTCCAGGCCGCGCTTGCGCCCCGATACCAGAACTTCAGCTATTCCAATCCCAATGCCGACGGTAGCTGGTTCATGGAGACCATCGGTGACGGCCCCCCACCCGTCAGCCTCATGGCCAAGCCCTTCCACGAGCTCGGGGGTGAGTTCATCGACTTCGCGGCGAACCGGGACCGGAATCTCACTCTCAGGAACGACGCCGGGATACGGCTCCATGCCGTCGACGGCGCCACCCTGGACATTCAGATCCCGGAGGGCGCCCGGGTCTCCAACGCGACCTGGTCCCCCGACGGGAAGAGCATTGCCTACTTCGCCATCTTCCCCAATCAGACCCAGATCTACGTGGCGGACGTCAGCAACGGTCGATCCCGGCAGCTAACCCGGACACCGGTGCTGGCGACGGCGGTGACCAGCTTCGAATGGACGGATGACGGACGCTACATCATGACGGTCCTGATCCCGGAGAACCGTCCTCCCATGCCCCAGGCTCCATCCGCGGCCACAGGCCCCCAGGTCAAGCTGTCGGAGAGAGGGGAAAACATGGTGCGGACCTATCCGAGCCTCATGGCCACGCCCTACGACAAGGACCTCCTGGAATGGCACTTGACCGGCCAGCTGGCCCGTATCCAGGTGGATAACCGTCGAGTGACCAACGTGGGCCGGCCCACGATGATCAGGAGTGTGAACGCCGCCCCCGACGGCGAGTACTTCCGGGTGACCCGGACGGTCCGCCCCTTCAGCTACACCGTTCCGGCCAGCAGCGCCGGTCGGGTCGAGGAGCTCTGGGACCTGGATGGGAACGTGCTGGACACCCTGAGCGAGACCCCGTTGAACACGGGGATCCGGGACGACAACCAGCAGCAGGGCCCCGGCGGTGCCAATGGCGACAACGGGGACCCGCGCCGGAGCATGACCTGGGCACCGGATGGAAACGGTTTGATCTACCTGGAGCAGGAGCCGGCGCCGGACAGCGCCGCTGCCGACCCGCCCGGCCCCGCCCGCCGGCAAGGAGGGCGCTCAGGCCAGAGGCCGCGACCGGACGCATGGACCGGGTCATTCGCTGGGTGCCGCCCTTCGACAGCACCAGCACCGAAGTGATCTACGAGACCGCGACCCGGATGAACTCGGCCTCCTTCTCCGAGGACATGGAGCATCCTGTTCGCCAGCGAGCGAAGTGGCCAGACCACGCATTACTACGCGGTATTCCTCAGTGATCCCGGTCAGAAGCATACCATCTATCGCTGGAACTCCGACGATTTCTACGAGAATCCTGGAAGCCCGATGTCCAACGGGATCTCCATCAGAGGGGGCGGCCGTTTCGGTGGAGGCGGGTCTTCCACGATCAGAGTATCCTCCGACGGTGGGAGTGTCTTCCTGGCAGGGACACAGTACGCTGAGAATCCGGAAGAGGTGGGGCCCACTGCATTTATCGACGAAGTCAATATTCGCGACCGGTGAGAAGACCCGGATTTATGAAGGGGACAACGACGGTGTCTTCGAACAGCCGATGGTCGCCCTCGATCTGGAGGCCGGTCGGCTCATCGTTTCGCGGGAGAGCCCGACCGAGGTCGAGCAATCCTTCCTTCGGGAGGGCGAGACTCTGACTCAACTGACCGAGAACGTGGACTATACGCCCGACCTGACCCGTGCGCAGAAGTACCGGATCATGGTGGCCCGGGCCGACGGATTCCACTTCCCGGTAAGGGTGACGCTTCCGGCAGGGTACCGGGCCGGCACCCGACTGCCGGCCATGTTCTGGTTCTACCCGCGGGAGTACACGGATCAGGAGAGCTACGACGAGAGGTTCAGGAACTACAACAAGAACTCGTTCCAGAACTTCAGCATCCGCTCCATGCAGTTCCTGGTCCGCCTTGGGTATGCCGTGGTAGAGCCCGAATCCCCCATCGTGGGCGAGGACGGCCGGATGAACGACAACTACGTCAATGACCTCAGGAACGACCTCAGCGCCGTCATCGACACTCTGGACGCCCGAGGCTGGATGGACCGGGGTCGCCTCGCCATCGGCGGGCACAGCTACGGAGCCTTCTCCACGGCAAACGCCATGGTGAACACCCCCTTCTTCAAGGCGGGAATCGCCGGCGACGGCAACTACAACCGGACCCTCACCCCCTTGAGCTTCCAGAACGAGCGCCGGGTTCTCTGGGACGCGCCCAACGTGTACACGGACATGTCTCCGTTCCTGCACGCCGACGACCTGACGGGCGCTCTCCTCATGTACCACGGCCTCCACGACCAGAACGTGGGGACCTTCCCCATTCACTCCCCGAGGATGTTCGAGGCCCTCAACGCCCTGGACAAGAACGTGGCCATGTACCTCTACCCGTACGAGGATCACGGGCCCATCGCTCTGGAAACGAACCTGGATCTCTGGGCCAGGTGGACGGCCTGGCTGGACAAGTGGGTCATGCATCCCCAGGCTCAGGTCGAGAACGAGGGGAGCTGACAGGGTAAGGAAGGCGCGCCGAGCTGCGAGGACGAGCACGCCGAGCTGCGAGGACGAGCACGCCGAGCACGAGAAGAGCCCCGCCATGCGGCGGGGCTCTTCTCGTCTTTGGGTTCCTCGACCCACCTCTGCTCAGTTGACGGCAATCGACGGCGGCCCGTGTGCTGAAATGGGGCACGGACCCCGCTCTGCCAACTCAGGACAGCGATGCCCCCCTCTCTGCGACTTCCTCCTCCGTTCGTCCGTCTGGCTGAGCCCGCTCACCTCTCCCGGGAAACGCGGACCACCCCGATCCCGTTCTCCACGAGGATCTCGGTTCCGAAGGGCTCCGATAGTCGCCGGAGGTCGCCGAGGATCTTCCGCCCCATCTCACCAGTCGCCAGGAGGGGTCTCCCCCGCTGGGGCCTTGGAAGCCCGTGGCCCAGGGTCAAAGGGTACAGCTCGATCCCCGTCACCTCCTTGTCCCGAAAGATCACCTTGGCCACCGTCCCCTCCCACACCAGCGGGTTGTTCACGAAGCTCGTCCTGGCGTCATAGAAATCCGCGGGGACGGCGTCGGCGCCCAGATCGTAGCTCTCGTAGTTGTCTGCCGGCTGCCGGGAGACCATCTCGTTCTGGAAGATGAAATCCCCCACGGAGTAGAGGATGGGCTTACCCTTGTAGAGCTCGACGCCGCGAAGCACATGAGGCCCGTGGCTCACGAAGACGTCCGCGCCCGCGTCGATCACCGCGTGGGCCAGCGTCACGAGGAAATCTGCCGGCACGGTGCTGGAACCCTTGCTCTCGTGACTGTGGCTGGAGACCACCACGAGGTCCGCTTGGCGGTCGGCTTCCCCCACCGACGCCAGAATCGCGTCGAGATCGTTCTGGTCCGGCGAGGTGAGAACCTGGTACTCGGCCCCAAGCTGGAAGGTCTGTCCGAAGAGCCGGAGCCTTTCGCCGCTCCCTCCCCTCGCCCGGGCCCCCGTCCCCGCCTGGAAGGCCCTCAGCGCCTCCATCTGCGTCGGGCTCACCTGGTACACGGTCTCAAATCGGACGGGGTTCAATCCAGGTCGTCCCCTCACGTCCTTCCGTTGGGGACCGGCCCGGGACGCGTCGGGGAAGGTCGAGGCGACGGAGATCAGGGCCACCCGCCCCCGTGGGGTGTCCAGGTACCCGGGCGCCCGGGCCAACGCCAGGTTCTCTCCGGTTCCTGCGTGGACGAGGCCCACCCTTTCCACCGCCTCGATGGTCGACCGCATCCCTTCAACGCCGTAGTCCCCTGTGTGGTTGTTCGCCATCGCCACCATGTCGAAGCCCATCCAGACCAGCTCTTTGGCGATCTCCGGGTCCGCCTGCATATATGTACCTCCACTCTGGGAGGCCGGGACGATCTCGGGCCCGAAACGGTGGAAGAGCATCTCCAGGTTCACGAATGCGGCGGTGGAGCCTTGTATGAGCTCCCGAAGCCGAAGGAAATCCGGTTCGTCGTACACCGAGAGAGGTCGGGTGATGATGGCGTCGCCTGCCAGGGTCAGCGTCATCTCCCCGCTCCCGTCCCGGTGGGGCTGGGCCTGTCGTGCGTGAAGGAGCGCCGGGCTCGCCGAGAGCAGAGCCAGAGTCAGGCCGAGGACTCCACGGACCTGAAGAGTGGCGCGCATGATGCACCTCCGAGTTTAGAAGTGACCCAGTGGGTGGCCAACCACAGCCGCGGGACCGACCTCCCGCGGTAAGGCCCAGTGTATCGACGGTGGTCCGGCCTCGCCACCTCCCCGGCCCCTCCGGGAGAGCG
The DNA here is from genome assembly GCA_963751255.1 of uncultured Gemmatimonadales bacterium. Classification (GTDB taxonomy): domain Bacteria; phylum Gemmatimonadota; class Gemmatimonadetes; order Longimicrobiales; family Gaopeijiaceae; genus CAVVTW01. The sequence continues at coordinate 7,763 of CAVVTW010000035.1, forward strand.
CACCTCAGACGGCCGAGCAGGTCGGGAGGAGAGCCCTCGGAGCGCCGCCTGGAATCTGGAGCCGCGGCGCTCGAGCCGAGCGTAGCGAGACGACCGAGTGCTCGCAGGTCAAACCGGCTGGCCCCCCTCTCCGGTCAGGCTCCTAGATCCACTTCCTTCTTCTGAAGTACCAGACCATCCCTCCCGCGACCAGGAGCATCACGCCCCAGAGGGCCGGGTAGGCCCAGCGAATCTTGAGCTCGGGCATGAATTCGAAGTTCATCCCGTAGACCCCGGCCAGGAAGGTCAGTGGAATGAAGATGGTCGCCACCAAGGTAAGAACCTTCATTACTTCGTTGGTCTTCTGCCCCACACTGGAGAGGTAGAGGTCCGTCATCCCCGACGCGAGGTCCCGCAGGGTCTCCACCGTGTCGATGACGTGGACGGCGTGATCGTAGACGTCCCGGATGAAGGCGCGGGAGCCGGCCTCCACCAGAGGCGATTCGGTCCGTCCGAAGGCGTTGAGCACCTCTCTCAAGGGCCAGACGGCCTTCCGCATGAGGAGGAGTTCCCGTTTCAAGTGGTTGATCTGCTGGAGCGTCCGGGGGATGGGGTCCGCAAGTACCCGGGGCTCCATCTCCTCCGTGACGTCCCCCAGCTTCTCCAGGATCACGAAATATCGGTCCACGACGGCGTCGAGAAGGGCGTAGGCCAGGTAGTCGGCTCCCCGTGAGCGGATGCGGCCGGAGGCGCTCCTGATCCTCTCCCGGACCGGCTCGAACACGTCACCCTCCCGCTCCTGGAAGGTCAGGACCCACGTGGGTCCCAGAATCAGACTCAGCTGCTCGGATTGAACGGTCAGCGTGTCGGAATGGAACGAGAGCATGGGGACGAGGAGGTACAGGCACCCAGGGTACTCGTCCATCTTCGGACGCTGATCGACGGTCACCACATCCTCCATGAGGAGAAGGTGGAGGTCGAAGTAGTCCCGGACCTTCCTCAGGAGCTCCGGGTCGTGGAGCCCATCGACGTTCAGCCATCCCACCGGCGGGTCGTCCCGGATAGGGAAAGCCTCATCGACGGTGGAAAGCTCCGTCTCCTTGATCTCGTCCGCATCGTACTCGAAGAGTCTGAGGCGGACCTTCTCCATCTTCTTCGGCCCCGAGTGGACAAGGGAGCCCGGTGCCGTGCCCGGCTTCTGGGCGCTCCGCTGGACCAGGCGCCCCATCAGTCTGGCGGCCTTCAAGGGGTGGGCGGCCCCGTTGAGCACCTGGCGCGTTGCGCTGGTGAGCGTGGATGCCGCGCCGGAAAGGTTGGAGGTGACTGAGGAAAAGCTGGACATTCGTGACCTCCCCTGCTTGCCGGGTATCGAAAAACGCTCAAGGCTGGTAAATCAATGGCTTGAAGAGATCTCCCCCGAGATCCGACCCTTGGGAACGGCCGTGCGCTTCCGGTGGATACGAGGAGGAGGACGCCCACGGCCGACACGGCTCTCCCGTGGAGAGCAGGCCGACGGCGCGGGAGCTCGAGAAACCCTGCGGTTTCCCTCGGGCTGAAGCGATTCTTCGGCATGAGCCTGGAATGTAGGAGAACCGACGCGTGCATTCCACAACGTATAAGGGATCAAGCCTCAGCATGAGCTCATCACAGCACCATCGGGCCTTTGTAATCACCGTCTTCTGGACCCTCGGACTCCTCTTCCTGGGGAGCGTTGTTCACGCCACGGGGTCGAGTCTTGCTTGCCCCGATTGGCCAACGTGCAACGGGACCCTGGTCCCGGACATGGTCGGGGGGGTGTTCTGGGAGCACTTGCACCGCCTGGTGGCCGGGGGCCTGATCCTCTTCTTTCTCGGTGCTACCTACTTGGCCTGGAAGGAGCAACCGAGGTTCCCCTGGGTCCGGACGGCTGCCCTCGGAGGCTTGGGGCTCCTCTTGGTTCAGGCCGTCCTGGGCGGAGTGACCGTGCTCCTCAAGCTTCCCCATATCGTCTCCATCTCCCACCTGGGCGTGGCATTCTTGTTTCTCTCCCTCGCCACGGTCCTGTCCACGGTTTCCTCCCTCCGATGGGCCCGCGGCATCGGCGCGAGTACCCCCTCGCGGCGCGCCCTGAGGACCGCGGCGCTCACCGCGGCCGCTCTCGCCTTTGCCCAGTCCATGCTGGGCGCCGCCGTCCGCCATACGGGGGCAGGAATGGTCTGCCCCGGGGTCCCCCTGTGCCTGGGGAGACTGATTCCGCCCCTGGACAACGGTCTGGTGGCCCTCCAGTTCGCCCACCGAGTCCTGGGTCTGGTCCTGATGGGCACGGTCCTGTGGACAGGCCACCTGGCATTCCGGAGGGGAGGATCCCGGCCGGTGCGGCTCCTGGGCGCCGGTGTCGCTCTCCTGGTCACCGGACAGGTTCTCCTGGGTTTCCTCTCGGTCTATTTCCGCCTGGCGGTGGTCCCCATCTCCCTCCACACGCTATTGGCCGCCAGCCTCCTGGCGTCCCTCGTGGCTCTCCTCGCCCTCACGTGGGCACCGGCCCGACCCGAGGCGGAAGCGAGGGTCAGCAGAGACGCCGGATCGTCGGCGAACCTGGCGCAGGTCTGACCTGATGGGGGAGGATCTGGGAAACTTCCTCGCACCGGTGAACGCGACACTGAACCTCGCCAGCGCCCTCTTTCTCGCTGCCGGGTATTTGTTCATCAAGAGGAAGGCGGCGCATCGACACCGCTGGGCCATGACGGCCGCCCTGACAGCCTCCGCCCTCTTCTTGCTGTCCTACCTGCTGAGGATCTCCCTGACCGGGACCCACCGAATCGCCGCCGAAGGGACGGCACGCCTCGTCTACCTGGGCATTCTCTTCTCACACATAATTCTCGCTGCAGCCATCGTCCCCCTGGTCCTGAGGCTCCTTTACCTGGTCCGTGGCTACCGCTACCACGCCCACGCCCACATGGCCCGGTGGGTCTTCCCTCTGTGGATGTACGTCTCCCTCACCGGTCTCCTGGTCTACGTGCTCCTCTACCACGTGTACGGGTACGCCTGAATCGCCCGACGCCTCACTCCGCCAGGGGGAGATCGATCTCCACCTCTGCGCCCCCACCCTCCAGGTTTCGGAGAAGAAGCTCACCCCCAAGGGCCTCCACCGTCTTCCTGGCGTGCGGCAGTCCGAGGCCCAGTCCTGTCGGGGAGGTGGAGTAGAAGGGATCCATGGCCTCCAGGAGCCCTTCGGCACTGAACCCAGGCCCCCTGTCCCTCACCCTGAGCCGGGCCTCCCCGGTCCCCCTCCCGAGAATCACCTGCACAGGATTTCCCCGCCCGAATTCCCCCGCATTGTGTAGGATGAGAAAGAGAGCATCCTTGAAGGCCTCGGGATCCACCCGAACCCTCAGTGGCTCCGGAGGCGAGACGATCTTCACCAGAACCGAAGACTGATCACCGAACTCTCTCGCGACCTCCTGGACCACTTCCCGCAGGTCCCAGGTGCCGAGCTCCGCGGGTGGTCGTGGAGCGTCCAGGAAGAACTCCAGATCTTCCACGGCATCCAACGCCGCCTCGACCCCCTCACGGAGCCCCGACCCTTCCGCGGACAATCCATCCAGGAGCGGGCCCTCCACCCGGTGGCGGAGAAAGGCTCCCATTCGGTTCAGCGCCGCATCGATGGTACGGTCCCGGACCTCCTCGCGGGGAACCCACTCCTTCAAGAAGAAGGAGCGGAGCTCCCGGACCCCCGAAGCCTCCCTGAGGTTGGTGCCACCCGTCTGCTCGAGTCCTGCGCCCCGGAGATCCGTGAGCAGACGTCTCACCTGGCCCTGGACCCGGTCTGCCCCCCTTCGGGTACCGAGCCACCAGGCCACCAGGCCCCCGAGAAGGACCCCCATGAGGAAGAAAGCTGCATCAGTCATGTTCATGAACCGTTAGGGTCGGAGCAGCCGCATCCCGACTGCCCATGGAAAGGGGCCATGTGTATCTTTCTTGTGGCTATCCGCCCGGGGCAACAGGGGGAGCGGAAACCCGGCTCTGCCTCCCATGGCGGGGAGCCTGACATCGACGAGAAGACATCAACGAGGCGGGCATGCTGATGGACGTCCTGGAACGGATGCAGAGCATCCTCGATGAAAGCGGCGACCCGGGCAATCCCGGGCCGGAGGAGATCAAGGAGATTCTCGAGTCGGTTCGCTCGATCGCGGTGGTCGGAATCTCCAGGAACCCCGAGAAGGCGGCGCGGCGGGTCCCAGCCTACCTCGCGGCCCGGGGTTACGACATCGTCCCGGTCAATCCAATGGTCGAGGAGATCCTCGGAAAGAAGGCGAGGTCCTCTCTGCAAGAGGTCTCCGAGCCCGTGGACATGGTCCTGGTGTTCCGCCCATCCGAGGAGGCCGCGAAGATCGCCGAGGTCGCTCTCGCTCGGCCCGAGCACCCGGTGATCTGGCTCCAGGAGGAGATCCGAGCGGACGACGTGGCGAGTCGAGCCAGATCCCAGGGGCGGATCTTCGTGCAGGACCTTTGTGCGTTCAAGATGCATAAGGCGATGTTAGGCCAGGATCAGGGCGCATCCAACGCCCGATGAGCCTGGGCCGCCGGGTCTGCTCATTCCCCCTGGGAAAGAGCGCCCAGGACCTTTTCGGCGTGTCCTTTCGGGGAGACCTTCCTCCAGGCCTCCGTGATAACGCCGTCCTCGTCGATCAGGAACGTGCTCCGCTCGATGCCCCAGTACGTCCGCCCGTACATGGACTTCTCCTTCCACACCCCGTAGGCCTCCGAGACCCTGTGGTCCGGATCCGACAGGAGAGGGAAGTTGAGCTGGTGCTTGTCCCTGAACTTCACGTGGGACGAGATCGTATCCGGTGACACTCCGAGGACCACGGCCCCTTCCTCGTCGATGGAGGACAGGTTGTCCCGGAGGTCGCAGGCCTGGGCGGTGCAACCCGACGTGTTGTCCTTCGGGTAGAAGTAGAGGACCACCCTTCGGCCTCTCAGCCCGGACAGGGTGACGTCGGAGCCATCCACCGACTTCAGCGTGAAATCGGGTGCGCGATCTCCGGGTTGCACCATGGAATCCTCCTGTTCCTGATTCGGGTGTTCGGATGACGGGGCCTGGCGGCGTCCCCGCAGCGGCTCCAGGGCCCAGGCGGTGACGCTCCGGGTCTACCCCGTCAGGAGGGAGGGGTTCAGCCCTTTTCCGGGGGTCCCTCGGTGACGACCCATCGACAGAGCTCCTGCTTCCGGGCCTGGCAGGCAGAGTGGGCAATCTTCGCCGGTCGCCTCAAGTATCGGGCGAGTATCGTCTCGGCGAGCCCCGACAAGAGATAACAGGCGTCCCCCCCCGGGTCCATGCGCAAAAAGAAGTGGCTCTGCGCCTCGAGCGTGAAGGAGCCGTGGGCGAACCCACCGATCTCCCGGCCGAAGAGGGCCTTGAGCCGCTTTCGCACCTGTCGTCGTGCGAGGCCGTACCGGGCTCGCTGGGGATACAGCCCGCGCAGCCCCTTCATGGGTCGCGCCTTCCCGGCCAAGAGTTCCCCCGCCTGAAAGAAGACCTCCTCCGAATCGGGACGTCGCAAGACCAGGTGGAAAAGATCCCGCGCCTGCTCGTCCGTGATCCTCGCCCGCCGCCGCACCTGCTTCCGATAGAGCCTGATCTGCAGATCCACCACCCCGCTCAGCCCCAATCGCCGGGGCATGGTCTGAGCCGGATCCTCCGATGCCAGGATCTCCGTCGGCAAGTCCCTGGCCCGGATGACTTCCAGCAGGGACAATCCCACGACGGCTGCGATCCTCCCCCTTCCCCGGGGTGGACCCTCCACGGGCAGCTCCCCGGGAGGTGTAGGTCGTTCAGTAGCGTCGGTCTGCGACACGCGCGAAGATCCTTTACACAGTGGAGCGGATCAATCTCGGGCCTGGAGCCTGTCGGGGCAACAACGCCGAGGACAGACCTCCTCCGTTGAGAGGAAGTGCGTCCCGGCCAATTCCGAAAGCGTACCGAAATGACAGTGACGCCACCCGACACCCCACCTGATGTTTGAAGGGAAAGACGGGAGGGGATCCTCCCAACCCCCTTTGGCAGGTGGGGAGCGTCCGGAGGAGTCTTCGTGTGGCTATGGGGGGGTTGGTTCGTGCCCCGAGCTCCTCCGACGCTCCCCTCTCTCGTCCCTCCCGGCGGGCCCATCCGAGCATCCCCGCATTTTCCCCTTGATCCTTACTGTCGAAGTTGACATATTTTAAACTCAAAATGACTGACCTCCTGGCGAAGCCCGGCCAGCCTGTGGCTCGGTGAGTCTGATCGGGGTTTCGGGAACGCGACCCCGCCGGGCCTGCTTCGGTCCCGAGGAGAGTCGAATCCGACAGTTCGAGGACTCCAGAGGAAGGCGACATGACCAACCTGACGCTGATGGAGCAGGAGCAGTTGAGGGACCTCCGCCCGCTGGACGAGCTGACCGACGAGGAGTTGGTCTCGTCCCACCTCCAGGGTCGACCCGGTACCTTCCAGCACCTTTACGATCGCTACAGGGACCGTCTCGTCCACTTCATCATAAGGAAGACCGGTGATTCGGATCGGGCGCAGGACCTGGTGCAGGAGGCCTTCATCAGGGTGACCCGTCACCTGCACCGATTCGACACGTCGAAGAAGTTCTCCACCTGGATCTACACCATCGCCAGCAACCTGTCCAAGAACGAGCTTCGCAACCGGTCCCGGAGCCCGCTGGTGCTCTTCCAGAAGCTGGAGAAGAGCTGGGACGAGGATCACCGGCCTCTCCAGTTCGAGGACTCCCGCATGAGGCCCGATGACATGTACCGCAAACGGTATCTCCGGCGGATCGTCGAGCAGACCGTCCAGGAGCTCCCCGAGCATCATCGCCTCGTCTTTCGTCTCCGAGAGCTGGAAGGGAAGAGCTACGAGGAGATCGCCGAGATCACGGGCGTCAACCTGGGCACCGTGAAGAGCAGGCTCCACCGGGCCAGGAACTCCTTCGCCCAGCGCATCGAGCCCCTCGTGAACTGAGGTCCACCGGGAGGGGATTCGCCCTTCCCGGAGACCCGCGGGCTCCTCGGGCCCGGGCCGGACTCCGGCCCGGGCCCGATTCTTTGTCTCCGCCAAGAGGCGTGCTACCTTTGAGACGTTTCCATGTGGTTTCGGTAGGGAAGAGCCCCCACGCTCCCACAGGCGGATCTCGCAGCATCATGTTCGAGAATCTTCGACAGGCCTTTCGCGAGGCGGTGGACAATTTCAAGGAGGAGTTGAACCGGGACGAGGTCCCGGACGTCGTGGACGGCCTCTTGCGCCAGATGCAGGAGGAGGTGACCGACGCCAAGGCCCAGCTCTTCACCCTGGAGGAGCAGATCAAGAGGGCACTTCAGCTCGCCGAAATGGAGGCCAGGGAGGTGGAAACCTGCCGGCGCCGAGAGAGCATGGCGAAGCGGATCGAAGACGGGGAAACCGCCACGGTGGCAGCGGAATTCGCCGAGAAGCACGAGAAGCGAAAGGCCATCCAGGAGCGGAAGGCGCTGGCCCTGCGCGAGGAGCTGGAGATGAAGCGCGGGGAGGTGGAGGACATGATGGGCAAGCTCAAGGAGGCGCGAGCCAAGCGGGAGGCCCTCGCCGCCACGCAGGGCCGAGCGCAGGCCCGTAACGCCCTGGGGGACAGTGACGCCCTCTTCGCGGAGATGGACCGCATGGCCGAGCGGATCGAGGGGGTCGATCGTCGCCGGGAGGCGGAGGAGGACCTCATCTCGGCGCTGGAAGCTCTCGAATCACCCCCCCCCTCCAGGGGCCCCACTCCAGAGGAGGAAGCGGAGGCCCGTCTCAGAGAGCTCAAGAGGCGAATGGGCAAATAACGCCCGGCGGGCCGGGAGGTCAGGGCTCTTTGAGGAAGAGCAGACCGGCACATTCACCTGCGAGAAAGAGGAGACTCTCCCGCCCCTTCCCGTCCACCGAGGCTCCCGGATCCGCTCCCGATACTTGAAGGAACCACTGCTCCTCACCGTCATCGCCCAGGAGCACCGCCAGCTCTCCCGGCGGCGATGTGGCCAGGGCGGGGGCCTTCTGGTCCCGAACCCGGAGGAGGGCCGCGGCGGGTGCGGCGGTTCGGGCAGGCTCCTCCGCCAGGTCCAGGACGAAATGGGGACGGGGGGCCTCCCCTTCCTCCCGGGAAAGGGACACGATCGCCCCCCAATCCCCCCCCACCATGAAAATCGCCCGCCAGACGGGAAGTGCCAGTCGGGCACGATCTCCCTCCCCACCCCAGACCGAGAAAGCCGGCTCCCTTTCCCGGTCAGGAGCCCGCCCCAGGTAACTCCCGATGTCAATGATCTCGTTGTCCATCCCATCCTCCGGCCAGCGTACCTTCTACGCTAGGGCCTTGCCGGGTCGAACGTCAATCCGGAATCGGTCCAGCCCTGGTTCCCCGCCTGGGGAGGGCGTAGATTGGCGTCCGTCTCCTGACCTTGGACCCTACCCCTCGGCGCTCGATGGAGAACTGGATCGGAGTCGGAATCTGGATCGTCATGGGAGGCCTCATTGGCCTGGCCATGAAGGGCCTCGTCAGACGTCCCGAGGCAGCGAAGAGGCACACGCTCATCCTCATGGTCCTCGGCGGGTTCGCAGCCGTCGTGGGCGGGATGCTGGGTGTCGGCATCCTCGATCCTGAGAAGGCCCGCGCCCTGAGCGTCGGTGGCATGATCGGCGCCGCCTTTCTCTCCTCCCTTTTCAGCTTCATCTACCGCTGGGGAATCCGGGGCCTCATCTGACTCCCCCGCAGAAGAAAAGACGACGGCCCGCGAAGGCCGCCGCCTTTTTCGTCCCCCCACGGAGGCACCCCGCGGAGTTGGGTGAGGAGAGGTGACCAGCCCCTCCTGCTCGGATTACGCGCCGAGACACGCGTCCTGCTGAAACTCGTACCACAATACGCTTCGTCCACCCCATCCTTACAGGCCCGACTCCGGCATCCCCTGCACCCCGCACCAGCCTCTCCGGTGGCCCTCACATTCCTATGACGGGAAGAGCCGCCGAAAGGTTGCTCCCACCCAGCCAGCTCCTCCAGGGGTCGCCCGTTTCAGGGCCGCCTCACCCACTACGGGAGACCGAGCCCGGAAGTTCCAAACCCACCGGCGACACCTCGAAAGGAGGAGCCGCTTGAGAGGAAACGTGCCCATCGGCTAGATTCACGTTTCCACCCCATACCTCGATTCCAGACCGCCCGGCACAGGAGAGAACAAGCCATGGCCGACGTTCAGCGGTACATCGATGGGCAGTTGTCCCGTTACCGGGAAGAGCTTTTCGACTTTCTTCGCATTCCCTCGGTCAGCGCTCGAGGGGAGCACGCCCAGGACATCAGAGCCGCCGCTGCCTGGGTCGCCAAACAGATGGAGGCAGCCGGAATGAGCTCCTCGATCATGGATACCCCAGGTCACCCGGTGGTCCTGGGGGAATGGCGGGGAGCCCCGGAAGGCGCGCCGACACTCCTGGTTTACGGCCACTACGATGTTCAGCCCCCGGAGCCCCTGGACGAATGGCATTCGCCGCCCTTCGAGCCCACCGTAAGGGACGGGAACCTGTACGCCCGGGGGTCTTCCGACGACAAGGGTCAGCTCTTCCTTCACCTGAAGGCCATCGAGGCGCAACTGAGAGCCTCCGGGCATCTTCCCGTGAACGTGGTCGTCCTGGCGGAGGGAGAGGAGGAAGTGGGATCCCCCAACCTGGTCCCCTTCGTCCAAGCCCACCGTGATCGGCTCGCCTGCGATGCAGTGGTTATCTCCGACTCTTCCATGTTCGCCCCCGGCCTCCCCTCCCTCCTCTTCTCCCTGAGGGGGCTGGCCTATTTCGAGATCCACGTGGATGGGCCGGGCGGCGACCTCCACTCGGGTACCTACGGCGGAGCCGTGGTGAACCCCGGTAACGTCCTGTCCCGCCTCGTGGCGTCTCTCAAGGACGAGAATGGCCGTGTGGCGATTCCGGGCTTCTACGACGATGTCCTGGAGTGGGACGAGAGGACCCGCGCCGCGATCCGCGACCTGCCCTTCGACCTGGAGGGCTTCATGGAGGAGGTGGGTGCACCGGGGCTGGACGGGGAAGCTGGGTACTCCCTTCTCGAGCGGCTCTGGATTCGTCCCACCTGTGACGTCAACGGGCTCCTCTGCGGATACACCGGAGAAGGAGCCAAAACGGTTCTGCCGGCCCGAGCCATGGCCAAGGTCAGCTTCCGCCTGGTCCCGAACCAGGACCCCGCGAGAATCCGTACGCTCCTGGAAGCCCATCTCGAGCGCGTCGCTCCCCCCGAGGTAAGGGTCCGGGTGGTGGAGCTCCACGGGGGACGGCCGTGGAAGGCGGAGCTGAAGGGAGATTTCTTCGAGGCCGCACAGCGGGCCCTCGAGAGGACGTTCGGAACGCCGCCCGTGCTCACCGGCGAGGGTGGCTCGATCCCCATCGTGGTGGATTTTCAGGAGATCCTCTCCGCCCCGGTGCTCCTCATGGGTTTCGCCCCTCCCGGAGCGAACATGCACGCTCCCAACGAGTGGATCCCGATGGAGAACGTGGAAAACGGAATTCGGGCGATCGCGGAGCTCTACGCCGAGTTGGCGGGCTGAGCCCCGCACGCGGGAGGTGTACCCGGTCCCAGCCGGGCGATGGATGCTCTCAGGGCGCGGGCCCCCGGGTGGGCGGGTCCGGGACCATGGACGTGGCCTTCAGGAGGGCCCTGGCCTTGTTCAGGGTTTCCTCGTATTCCCGGCCGGGATCGGAGTCGGCAACGATCCCGGCCCCCGCCTGGACATAGGCACGCTCCCCCGTGATCAGAACGGTCCGGATCGTGATTGCCGTGTCCATGCTGAAGCCGCCGAAGCCGAAGTACCCGACGGCTCCGGCGTAGGGGCCCCGCTTGGCTGGCTCCAGCTCGTCGATGATCTCCATGGCCCTGACCTTGGGAGCCCCCGACACGGTTCCGGCCGGGAAGCACGCCCGGAAGACGTCCATGGCCGAGAGGCCACCCGCGAGGGCTCCCTCCACCTGGCTCACCAGATGCATTACGTGGGAGTACCGCTCCACCACCATGAGCTCCGGCACCTCCACCGTTCCGAACCGGGCCACCCTTCCCACGTCGTTCCGTCCCAGGTCCACCAGCATCCGGTGCTCGGCCAGCTCCTTCTCGTCCGCCAGGAGCTCCTCGGCCAAGCGCGAGTCCTCGTCCGGGTTTCCGCCTCTGGGCCGAGTCCCGGCGATGGGACGAAGGGTGACCTTGCCGGCGTCCAGGCGGACCAGCACCTCGGGAGAAGCTCCCACGAGCGTGAGACCGTCCATCTCCAGGAAGTAGAGATAGGGAGAAGGATTGACGGTACGCAGTGCCCGGTACAGGTCGAAGGGACGCCCCTCGAAGGGCACTCCGAGCCGCTGGCTCATCACGACCTGGAAGGCATCCCCCGCGCGGATGTACTCCCTGATCCTCTCCACGGCCAGGCCGAAGGACTCCCTGGTCATTGTGCTGGTGAAGGCAGGATCCGCCGCCGGCTCGGGCCTCAAGGGGAGAGGGGCAAGCCCTGGACCCTGCTCCAACCGTCGGACCAGCTCCTGGGCGCGGGAGCTTCCCTGCTCATACCTGGCCCGGAGCTCCCCCTCCCCCAGCCCCGGATCCACCGAGACGGCCGCCACCGCCATTCCCCTGCCCAGGAGGTTGTCGATCACGAGGACCGTGTCCGTGAAGAGGAAGAGCGCATCCGGAAGCCCGAGATCGTCGGGAGGAGGAGGCCCCAGGCGCTCGATCTGACGTACAACGTCGTAGCCGAAGAATCCAACCGCCCCGCCCCAGAAGCGGGGAAGGCCCTCCACCTGCGCCGGTTTGCGCCCCTGGAGGCGTCGACTCAGGTCGTCCAGAGGATCGGAGACGGTCAGCGGTTCCCATCCTCGGCCGGGCCTCCACAGGCTCGCTTCTCCACCCCGCAACCGCCACGCCTCCCTGGGTTGGCTTCCCAAGAAGGAGTAACGGGCCCATTGTTCTCCCCCGACCACCGACTCCAGGAGGAATCCGAACGGCGGGCGGAACACCTTATTGTATGCTGTGACGGCGGTCTCGGTATCGAAGAGGAACTCCCGCCAGACGGGGATGACCCCCGCCGATGCGGCGAGCGCCTGGAACTCAGGATAGGATGGAGAGAGTCGCATGAAACGGATGAGTGAGGGGACGAAACGCCTGTGCCTCTCGAGTCACCCCTTCCCTCGGGAGAACGTGTGAATGTCCTCCCCCTCTGAAGTCACGTCAACCACCGTCCTCGCCGTGGACACCGGCGGGACCTTCACCGACCTCCTCCTCCTCTCCGCCGGACGGCTCAAGACACTGAAGGTCCCCTCCACACCACGTGACCCCGCAGAGGCGGTCTTGAGGGGTGCTCGGGAGCTCCTGGACGGCTCGAAGGAGGCGTTCCGCCTCCTACACGGATCCACTGTGGCCACCAATGGGCTCCTGGAGCGGAAGGGCGCACGCGTCATCCTGGTCACCAACCGGGGTTTCGAGGACGTGATCGAGATCGGCCGGCAGAACCGCCCCCAGCTCTACGCGCTGGTGGGGCATCGCCCCCCCCACTGGTGGCGAGGGAGGACCGGGCAGGGATACGGGGGCGGATAGGGCCTGGCGGCGAGGAGATCGAGCCCCTGGACCGAGGCGAGCTCACCGGGCTTGAGGAGCGGGTCCGAATGGGTGACGCCATCGCCGTCGTGCTCCTCCACTCCTATGCGAATCCCGCCCACGAGGAGGACGTGGCCCAAGCCTTGGAACGCCTCAACCTGCCGCTCTCGGTCTCCTCCCGCCTCCTGCCGGAGTACCGCGAGTACGAGAGGACCTCCACCACCGTCGTCAATGCCTATGTCTCCCCCATCATGTCTCGCTACCTCGGTCGGCTCGACAGGGAGAGCGGAGCCAGGCGGGTGCACATCATGAGCTCCAACGGAGGGGCCGTTCCCGTGGAGCGCGCCATTCGAGAGCCGGTGCACACGGTTCTCTCCGGTCCCGCCGGTGGGGTCGTGGGTGCACTCTCCTGGGCGCAGAGGTCGGGTTTCGACCGGATCATCACGTTCGACATGGGGGGAACGTCCACCGACGTTTCCCTCTGTCCCGGGCGGCCGCTTCACACCCGGGAGTTCGAGATCGCCGGGCAGCCGGTGGCGGTGCCGGTCATCGACATCCACACCGTCGGGGCCGGAGGGGGGTCCCTGGCTCGGGTGGACGCCGGAGGAGCCCTGCGGGTCGGCCCGGAAAGCGCCGGAGCCGATCCAGGGCCCATCGCCTACGGGCAGGGTGGTGCGGACCTCACTGTCACCGATGCCCACGTGTGGTTGGGACGTTTGCCGCCCGAAGCCTTTCTGGGTGGGAGCGGACGCCTGGAGAGAGAGTTGATCCGGGGGCCGCTGATCCAGCTGGCCCAGGCTCTCGGGACGACCCCGGAGGAGTCGGCGGAGGGAATCCTCTCCGTGGCGGACACCGCCATGGAGCGGGCGCTCCGTGTCATCTCCGTGGAGCGGGGCTTCGACCCCGCCGAGTTTGTCCTCGTGGCCTTCGGCGGCGCAGGAGCCCTCCACGTGACGGAGCTCGCGGGGCGCCTGGGGGCCGCCAGGGCTCTGGTCCCACCGGATCCGGGACTCCTCTCGGCCTACGGGATGCTGGCGGCGGCCCCCACCCGCGAAGTCTCGAGGACTCTCCTCCTTTCCTCGTCGGCACCCGACCACGAAGAACTCCTGGCCGACGCCTTCGCCTCTCTCGAAGCGCGAGCCGTGGAGGAGATGGTCGACGAGGGAAACGAACCGGGCTCCCTCGCGGTCCGATACGAGGTGGACGCACGGTACCAGGGACAAAGCTTCGAGCTCCGGGTCCCGTGGGAAGACTGGGTGAAGACCTTTCACCACTCCCACAGAGAGCGGTATGGATACGCTCGGCCGGATGCTCCGGTGGAAGCCGTGACGTTGCGGGTCGTGGCGGAGGCTCCACCTCTTCCCATCGCGCACGCACCCCTCCCAGCAGCGAAAGGGGCTCCTCCCGTGGAGGCGGCTCCGGTCTATTACCGGGGAGAGGAGATTCCGGTTCAGCGTGTGTGGCGGAAGGACCTGTTGGCGGGCCACCGCCTCCGCGGGCCGGCCCTCGTCATGGAGTATTCCTCCACAACCTGGCTCCCGCCGGGCTGGCGCCTGGAAGTGGACGTGTGGGGCAGCCTGAACCTGACGAAGGAGTAGCGCATGTCGGAAGCGGCTCTGGAGACTCGTGGAATGAATGGGGAGGGCACCCCGTACGGGTGGGCCCTCGTGGCTGCCCTTGCCGTGGGAGCCCTCTACGTGGTCACGCTGGCTCCTACGACGGCCTTCTGGGATACGAGCGAGTACATCGCCACGGCCCACATCCTCGGGATCCCGCATCCACCCGGGAACCCTCTCTTCGTGGTGTTGGCCAGGGCCTGGGAGGTCCTTCTCGCTCCCCTGGGGCTATCGGTGGCAGTGAGGATCAACCTCTTCTCCGCCACCATGAGCGCTCTGGCCCACGGATGCTGGTTCCTCGTGGTCCACCATGTCCTCCGGCGCTTCACCTCTACCCGGGTTTTCCCCCTCGTGGGGGCATTCACCGCGGTCATTGTAAGCGCAACCGCCTTCTCCGTCTGGAACCAATCCGACGTGAACGAGAAGGTCTACACGGTCTCCCTCTTCGCCATCGCCCTCCTCTCCTGGCTGGCCATGCATTGGAGGGAAAACCTCGGAAAGGGGAAGAGCGACAACCTCCTCATCCTGATGGTGTTCATTCTTGCCCTCTCGGTGGGCAATCATCTCATGGCCTTCCTGGCGGCGCCTGCTCTGGCTCTCTTCGTGGTTCTGGTGCACCCGCGGGCACTCCTCAACTGGAGGCTCTACGTGGCGGCCGTGGTGGCCACCTTTCTCGGCCTCTCCGTGCACCTCTTTCTTCCTCTTCGGGCAGCCCTGGATCCGGTGATCAACGAAGCCTCACCCACCTGCGAGTCGCTGGGCGGGGCCCTCACGAGCATCCTGAGCTGGGGCCAGGCGGGCTGCGCGAATCTTTCTGCGGCCCTCCAGCGGCAGCAGTATGTCAAGCCGCCTCTCTTTCCGAGACTGGCGCCTCTCCATCTCCAGCTCCTCAACTACCTGCAATATTTCGACTGGCAATGGTCCCGGATGCTCGAAGGCACCCAGGTCGTCTTCGCGGCCGCGAGGCTCCCCTTCACTCTGCTCTTCTCGGGGCTGGGTTTGTACGGAGCCGTGGAGCATTACCGGCGTGACCGGATCTCCTGGTGGTATTTCCTCACCCTGTTCGCCACCCTCTCGGTGGCCCTGGTCTTCTATCTGAACTTCAAGTATGGCTACTCCATCCAGGGGCCACCGGCCGAGAGCGTGGCCCATGAGGTCAGGGAGCGTGACTACTTCTTCATCGTGAGCTTCTCCGTTTGGGGCCTGTGGGCCGGGATGGGAATCGCCGCTCTGTGGCGGGCGCTGGGGAGGAGGCTCGGCGGAGCCGGCTGGAGATCGGTGCCCGTCCTCGGAGTCGCCTTCGTCCCCCTCCTCCTGAACTGGTCCTGGGCCAGCCGGGCAGGGGACCACAGCGCCCGGGACTGGGCCTACAACCTGCTGATGAGCGTGGAGCCCTACGGCGTCCTCTTCACGAACGGTGACAACGACACATTCCCCCTCTGGTACCTGCAAGAGGTGGAGGAAATCCGGCAGGACGTCACCGTGATCGTCACGTCCTACCTGAACATCGACTGGTACGTCTTCCAGCTCCGCAAGCTGACGACACCCTGTGCCGAGGGCCAGGATCCCCAGGCCCACCCCACCCGGATTATCTGCCAGCGCCCCTACACCGCCCGCGGCTCCCCCGGAGCCGAGTACGTGGCCCCGGACGCAGCGGAGGCGGTCCGCGCCGATGGCAGGGTCCCGCTCATCCTGGACGGCCCCAGGCGCCGTCCCACACGGTCCATCTTCTCCCTGGACGATGCCACGATCGAGGGTGTGGCCGGGACAGTGCGTGCCTTGAGAGAGGATCGCGTCGTCAGCCTCGGGCACGGCGTCACGGCCCGACTCCGGGGTGGGACCTACCTGGAGCCGTGGCAGCAGTTCGCCCTGGCCATCGTCAGCAACGTGATGGGAGATCGGCCGGTCTACTTCGCATCCAGCGGAAACGCCGCCGAAAACCTGGGCCTCCGGCCGTTCCTGATTCGGGAGGGCCTGGCATTCAGGCTCAACGAAGGCATCCCCGACCCCCTGACCATGAGCCACGTGCAGGAGATCCCGACCTCCCCGTTCACGAGCGTCACGGGGCTCTGGCTGAACTACGAGCGCACTCGGACCCTCGCCGAGGAGGTATACCTTTACCGGGATGGGCTCCCGGATGCATGGCCCCGGTGGCCCTATAGGGCCGTCCTGGGAATCCCGACCTACTATTCATGGGTGTATTACTCCCTCTACCAGGTGGCTTCCGAGCAGGACCTTCCTGAGGCGGCGCAAGCGGACCTGAACAGGGCGGAGGCGTGGGCCCGCCTCGCGAACTGAGCCGGACGGGGAGATCAGCGTAACCTCAGCATCCCCACGCCAGCGGGAAGACTCCTCAGCCGTGGGGAGCCCTCGGCGGGCTCCTCCCTGAACTCGAAGAGGCCATCGAAGAACTCAGAGGCCCGCTCCACCACGGGCCCCCTCGTCAATAGTAGCACCTGCGGGATCCTGGACAGGACCCTTCGAAGCAGACTCAGGGCCCTGAGCTGATCCTCGCCGCCCATACGGTCGAAGGGGTCACCCACGACGA
The DNA here is from genome assembly GCA_963751255.1 of uncultured Gemmatimonadales bacterium. Classification (GTDB taxonomy): domain Bacteria; phylum Gemmatimonadota; class Gemmatimonadetes; order Longimicrobiales; family Gaopeijiaceae; genus CAVVTW01. The sequence continues at coordinate 24,496 of CAVVTW010000035.1, forward strand.
AAGAGCCCAGCGGCCCCCATTCCTCGGCCAGAAGCTCCACGAGGGCCATCCGGAGGGCGACCACCGCGGCCGCCCGATCCTCCTCGGCCTCCACGCCAGCCGAACCACCCCCATCCACGAGGTGAACCTCCCCACCCGCATCGTCGGACCTGAGGCCAAGAATCCTTCCCCCGGTAAGGCGATTCAGTCGCCGTCCACCGAGGTTGAGCAGGCGTGTCCGTCCCTCCAGGAGAATCCTCTCCCGGAGCTCCTGGACAATCTCCAGGAACAGTCGAGCCCCGTCCGGTGCGGCCGGTCCCCCTTTCCCTCCACCCTCCACCGCGCCGAGATCCACGGTCTCCTCGGATGATCCCTCCCCCGGCCCCCGGAGAAGCGCCAGACGGCCCCGAACCTCCTTCTCCCGGACCCTGAGCTCGTCCATCTCCCGGAGGCCGGAGCGAGCTCGCTCGAGCCGTTCGGTACAGTCCTCGTAGCGAGCGTTCAGCTCCACGGAGAGTCTCTCCAGCTCCCTGACGACCTGGGGCTTCTCCTCCAGTTGCTCCCAACGCCGACGCCACCATTTCCCGTCCTGCACCAGTGCCTCCCACTCCTCCCGCAACTCATCCAGGACTTCCTTGAACCGCTCCTCCAGAAGCCGACCGCAGGTGGGGCACGGGCTCTCCGGTCCCAGAGCCTCCAGCCTGCGAATTCGGGTTCTCAACTCCTTGGCCCGGTCTCGGTAGGCCAGGAGATTGGTTTCGGAATCCTGTCTCTCCCTGTGCCAGTCCATCGTGGCCACCTCGGCGTCCCCGGCCACTTCCACGCCGCTGGACCGCAGGTTCCGGAGCTCCGACTCCAGCTCCGTCACCCGGTCCGGGACGTCCACAAGCGACCGGAGCTGGCTCTCGAGATCCGCCAGCTCCGACTCCAGGCGGAGGCGTTCATAGTCCCGCGCCGAGATCTCTCCCAAGGCGAGCTCTCGTCCCAGACCGGGGAACCTGGCTACGAGTCCGTCCTCCACCGTCCGGAGATCCCCCGCTCCCCGGGCATACGCCAGAAGCTCTTCCCCGCCCTCCAGGACCTGTTCGGGGGCTCCTCCCCCCACCCCACACCATGCCAGGGAGATCCCCTCCCTGGGCAATCCCCAGCTCTTTGGCCCGGCCTCTTCATCCTCGGGAAAGGAGAAACCAGGCGAGACGCCGCGCCGGAGCCAGAAGCTGCCCGCCCCGACGCCGAGGCGAAGTGCCAGAGCCGGTCCTCGCCCGACATGTCTCCCTTCCTGGACGCCGGGAGGGTCGGCCTCCAGTCCGACGCCCCAGAGGAGGATCCCAGTGAAGGCCCGGAGCGTTCTCCCATCGACTCCCACCCAGCCCAGGAGTCCCTCTCCCGCCTCCATTGAGAGAGACCCGAGGAGGGGGAACTCCGTACCGCGGAGCTCTCTGATCAGCAGCTCCGTCTCGAGACCAGGCGCATCCACGGGCGCTCCCGGCCCAGGTGTGAACTCCACGAGCAGGGGTAGGAGGCTCTCCTCCTTCTCGTGCCCCTCGATGAGCTCCCGGAGGGCCCGGAGGGCAAAGCCCCGGTCTCGCCCCACAATGGGCAGGAGGTTGTCGTCCCCTACGGTGTGGAAGTCGTCCACCTCGACCGCGAGGTGCAGGGCCTGCTCCCTCAGGGAAGCGAAGAGACCGTCCTCCTCCCGGCTCACCTCATCCGGTGAGAGGCCCTCCACCCGGAGCCGCACAATCTTCCCCTCGATCCCCCCCGGTACCTCCCCCAGCACCTCCCGCACCTTTCCCGGAAGCCTGCCGGCCTCCCCCCGGGGTATCCGGATGGGCGCCAGGGCCACCACCGGCCGCCCCGGAATGGGGTGGAACCTGGAGACGCCCCTTTCCAGATCGAAGGTAAGGAACCCCTTCTCCTGCGCGGCCTCCCGCCACGGCTCCGGGCCCACCCGTTCCAGAGATCCGGAGTAGAAGACCCTTGGCCCAACCTTCTGGTGCTGATGCAGATACCCCAGGGCCACGTAGTCCCATGGACCTGGATCCAGGGGAAGGCCAGCCCCGGATCCGGTCCCCACTCCCGCATAGGCCAGGAGGAGGTTCCATCGAGCCTCCGGATGAGTCCGCATCTCGGGATAAGGCCTCCGGAGCAAGGCCCCGTGGGGAACCAGGTAGAGATGAGTCTGCAGGTCCGCCAGAAGAATGGATCGGGCCCGGCGCGTGGCGGCTTCTACCTGCGGGAAAGCTTCCAGGGCGGCGAGAGCTCCGGGATCGAGGAGAGGTGGGGGGGTGTCCCGTGCCCCGGCGACCATGAAAATGGGAACCGAAGCCATGGCGGCACGGAAGGCCTCGAGTCCCCGGGCGAGAGCCACGAGAGCTCCCGGGGGCGGATCAGGCCGGTCGAAGATATCCCCTGCCAGGAGGATCAGGTCCGGGCCGACCCGGATGACCTCCTGTACGGCTCGATGGAAGGCCTGCGCAACGTCCTGCTCCCGGACATTTCGGCCTCCGTCGAGCCGATCGTAGGCCCGGTGGCCGAGGTGGAGGTCCGACAGGTGGGCCAGAAGCAAGGGATTACTCCTCCGCCGTCACCTTGAGCCGGAAGCCCGGGAGATGCGACGACCAGTCCGGCGCGGTGGGACGCCGGAACACCAGAATCGTCTCGACTCCGCGCTCCTCCCCGGGGAGGAGCGCGCTGCCCGCGTCGACCTCGCCGCCGAAATAGACCTCTCCGGAGCCGAACCATTTCCGGCCACTCCTCACCAGCGCCTCCAGGCGCCGACCCTCCCGCCCCTCGGGGAGACGGAGCCCGCCCATGACAAGCCTGCCCTCGGGCGCCAACACTCGACGAAATGCCCGCCAATGATCCTCCTCGAGGACCGGCATGCCTCCGAAGAGCGGAAGGGCACCGCAGTCGATCAGAATCGTGCGGGCCCACCCCGTGGACCGATCTTCCATGTTCAGGAGGTCGTGATACTCCACCGCCATGTCCTCCGGCGCGTCCCACGTGTGGAAGTGCGCGCGGGCCATCTCCACCAACTCCCGGCTCGCCTCGACAATCTCTATCCCGTCTTCGGACATCCCCTTGGAGGCCCGGCGGGCGAGGGTGCCGCTTCCTCCACCCAGGTAAAGGAGCGGCCCCGGATCGGCTCCCTCTCCCTCGATGGCCGCCAATACGGCCCGCTCCCACCCACGTGCGGGCTCACCCTCAACGTCCTCCGCTCCCCGAAGGCGTCCTGCCTCCAATAGGATCCGGACCTCCCTTCGGGGAGTCCCGAGCAGCCGCTCCTCCACCCGCACTTCCCCTCGATCCGTCCACACGCTTCCCAGGATCTCGATGGCGGGCCTGGCGTCCAGGACCCACCCCTGGAGGAGAGCCCCCCCCGAGAGGACGACAAGACAGAAGAGATAGAGGCTGTGGAATGCCACGTTCGGGAGAAGCACACTCCCGACCAGGAGAAAGCCCGCCCCCGCGCCCAGGACCGCCGGTCCACCGACGGTGGCCACGGGCGGACTGGGAAGCTCGTCGGGGCGGCCCATGGCCCCCAGGAGCGACCCGATGGAGAAGAGCGGCAGACTCCCGAGGAAGGCCAACCCCATACCCTGCCCCAATCCACCTCGCGGCAAGTCCCCCATGATGGCGAAGCCGGCAGAGAGCGCCGCCGCCACCGCGAAGGCCACGAGGGAGAAGAGCCAACGGCGACGAACCTGTTCCACCGCCCCGCCACCTACGGGAATTGGACCGCTCAGGAGCCCAAGCCCCAGCGCCCCGACCTCCACGGTGAGGATCAAGGTCAGAGCCGGCAGGAGACCCTCGTCGGAATACAGGAGCATCGCCGCCGAGCTCTCCAGGGCCACCGCCCCGGCCACTCCGGCGACGAATGGAGGGATCAGGCCGAGAACCCGCCTGGTCCTCCTCACGGGACCCACCCCACCATGGTCCCACGAAAGAAGAGGAGGGGCTCGCCGTCCCGAGCACCGCAAGCCAGTACCTCTCCCATAATGACGGAGTGGTCACCGCCTGGAACGACGCTCTCCACCCTGCACTCCAGCCACGCCAGAGCGCCGGGCAGGAGAGGACTTCCCAGGGGACCGTCCACGACCTTGAAATCCCTGAACCGCTCCAGGGCATCGCTCGCCGCGAACCTCGCCGCCACGGGACCCTGCTCTCGATCCAGGATGTTCACGGCAAAGACGCCGGTTTGGAGAAGAGGATCATGGGAAGTGGCCTCCTTGTGGATGCATACCAGCACCAGCAGCGGCTCCAGGGACACCGACGTGAACGCATTGACGGTCATACCCAGGGGACGTCCGCTGGAACCGCGGGTGGTGACCACGGTCACGCCCGTGGCGAAATGGCCCATCACGTCCCGGAACTTCAGCTCGGAGATCATTCCCTGCTTTCAACGTTGATTTCGCTTTGCCTCCGTTACGACTCTCACCTAGCTTTCGTATGCTCCCCGGATGAAGAGCCTCACCTGACCCTGCTCCGGGTTCCCGGCGAGACAACGGTCGCCGGCTTGCCGGAGGGGATCGAAGGGCAATGATGATCGGAAGAATACCCCGCTGGTTCCTGGCTGTTGGGATTGTAACCGCCGCCATTGGCTGCGACAACGTATCCTGGGGAGGCGTGAAGGTCCGTCTCGAGGGGCCTCCCGTGGACAGCACGGCATCTCCGGGAGACAGCGGGGCCGGGGAGCCCGGAGGAGCCGCGGCCCCGGAGCTACGGATCCCCGCGCTGGGAGACCTCCTCTACGCCGGCTTCAGGGAAGGCGATTCAGCGTGGATCACGCCGGTGGCCGAGCTCCGGGAGGGGCACCTCCAGGCCCTTCCCCAGGGAGACGTGGGCGAGCTGGTGGGTGAGGCGATCCTCCGGGACCGTCTCCAGCCCGGAAGGAAGCTGACGCTCTTCCAGGAAGGAGTACGCATCGGAACCCTCACCCTGTCGAGTCCAGGATCCATGAGCGAGGAGTACTGTCCCCCCCGCCCTGTGGCTGGAGGAATCCTGGAGCTGACCCTCCCGGCCATGGAGGCTCAACGGTTCCTGGCGCTTGGGGATTCTCTGGGAGGGAGCTGGTCGTTCGGGGCATACGCCCCCCTGGAGAGTGAGTACGCACAGCGCGCGGCATCTCTCGACCTTGCAGCGGCCGCTATTACGGACGTGGGCGCCCGTTGGCCTCCCTCTCTCCTGAACATCCGGGCAGACCTGCAGGTCTTCCCCCTCCCGGGAAGGGAGGAAGCGGGAGTCGCGGCGACCTTCCTCTTCGACGACCAGCTCGCCGTGAGACCCCCGCCCGAAGACGCCTATTCCCTTATGATCGTCGGGGAGCGGAAGGGCGGGAGCTTCACCCGGACGTACACCTGGTACAGGACTGCAGGGGTCGAGGGGAAGGGAGCCCCCAGGCTCTTCGCTCGCCTGGACTGGGACCGTGACGGCGCGGACGAGATTCTCCTGGAGGTCTTCGGCGCCAGGGCCCGGTGGTGGGCTTCCCTGGACCGCCTCGGAGACTCCTGGCAGTTGGAGTTCCAGGACCCATGCGGGAGCCCCGAGGGAGAGAGCTCAACGGGATGAGCGCACGGTTCGCTCTTCGGGCAACCCGCTCCGTTTCGATCCTCCTCCTGAGCCTGGTCCTCTCCGTGGCGGGGTGCGACGGGGGCGGGGACGAGCCGGGGACCACCGATGGGGCTCCACTCCCCGGCAGCGAAAGGTCCCCGTCCGGGCAGGTCGGCCCGGAGCCTCGGGGCTTTCCCCTGGAGCTTTCCGACGCATCCGGCCGTACCCTGGTCCTTCGGCGGCCTCCGGTCCGCATCCTGTCTCTGGTCCCGTCGGCCACGCGGATCCTGGTGGCCCTGGGTGCAGAGGACCGCCTGGTGGGCAGAACCGACTACGATTCTCTCGCCGCCCTGCAGCGGCTCCCCTCCGTAGGTGGCGGTCTCCAGCCGAGCATGGAGACGATCCTTGCCCTTCAACCGGACCTCGTGATCCTGTTTTCCGGGGAATCGGACCGCGCCACGGGGGGTCGCCTCGAGGCCTCGCACATTCCACAATTCGGGGTCCGGCCGGACCGCCTGGCCGACGCCCGGGGGCTCATTCTGAATCTGGGGAGGATGGTGGGAGAGGATCGAAGCGCCGACAGCATCGTGGCTCGAATCGACACGACGCTGGCGGTCATCCAGCGCAGGGTCGCCGGTCTGCCCAGGGTTCGAGTGGCTTACATTCTCGGAGGGAATCCTCCCTGGGTGGCCGGCCCGGGAACGTTCATCGACGACCTCCTGACGGCAGCGGGAGGGGAGAACGCCTTCTCCGACCTGGGAGATCTCTACGGGCCCGTCAGTCCCGAGGAGTTCTTCGTGCGGAAGATCGGCCTGCTTCTGGCGCCGGAAGGCGCCGAAGTCCCGGTTCCCATCCCTGTCATTCCCCTGGAGCGGGTGCCCACCACTCTCGAGATCCCCGGTCCCGGGCTCGCGGATTCGGTCCAGCGCCTGGCGCGGATCCTCCACCCGGAGGCGTTCCGGTGACCCGGCGCGTCCTTACCGTCCTCCTCCTGGGCGCCACTCTCCTGGCCGTGGTCCTCGGCGTCCGTTTCGGGAGCGTGGACGTCCCGAACCGGGATCTGATCGCCGTCCTCCAGGGAGGCGGACCGGAGCCTATGCGGGAGATCCTCCTTGGGCTCAGGATCCCGCGGGTCCTCCTGGGGCTCCTCGTGGGGGGCGGACTCGCCATCTCCGGGGCCGTCTTGCAGGCGTTGCTGCGGAACCCTCTCGCGGACCCGTTCATCCTGGGAATCTCCGGCGGTGCGGGGGCCGGCGCGGTTCTCGTCCTGGCCCTCGGGCTGGTCTCCGCCGGCTCGGGAGTGCTTCCCATGGCCGCCTTTGGCGGCGCCCTTGTCGCCATCTTCCTGGTGTTCGGCGTCGCGTCCGCAACGGGCCGGGCGCTGGACGTGCGCGTCCTCCTTCTGGCGGGGGTGGTGGTGGGATCGTTCTTTACGGCCGTGATCGCCCTGGTGCTCTCCCTTTCCGAGGCCAGAGCCGTGCGGGACGCCGTGCTCTGGATGATGGGGAGCCTCGCCGGCGGCAGCTGGCGCAATGTGGGAGTCGTAGCCGCCTACACCCTCCCCTCCCTGGCGATCCTCTACGGGCTCGCGCGGCCCCTCAATATCCTGGCCGTGGGTGAGGACACGGCAGCCTATCTGGGCACGAACGTGGAGGGAGTGAAGCGGGTCGCCTACGCCGTCGCCTCTCTGGTGACCGCTGCCGGGGTGGCCGTGGTGGGCATCATCGGATTCGTGGGCCTGGTGGTCCCCCACGCCATCCGCCTTCTCATCGGCTCGGACCTGCGTACCGTCCTCCCCCTCTCCTTCCTGGCCGGGGGGGCGTTCCTGGTCCTTTCGGATCTGGCGGCGAGACTCGCCCTCGCTCCAACCGAGATCCCCATCGGAGTCATCACCGCCTTCCTGGGCGTTCCCCTCTTCCTCGTCCTCCTTCGCCGAAGCCTGGTCCGATGACCTTTGAAGCCACGGAGTTGATGGTGAGGTATCGGGGAGCGGCCAAGCCGGCCCTGGACGGGGTCACCATGGCAGTGCCCGGCGGGGCCTTCTACGCCGTAATGGGTCCCAACGGATCGGGAAAATCCACGCTCATGAAGGTTCTTCTCGGAGTCGTCCGGCCCGAATCCGGGAGGGTGAGCATCGACGGGCGTGATACTTCGTCCTGGACACGGCGGGCTCTGGCCAGGGCGGTTGGGGCCGTCCCTCAATCCGAGCACCTGGCGTTTCCCATCACCGTTCGCGATTTCGTGGCCATGGGCCGCTACCCCCACCTGGGGCCGGTGCGTCGGGAAGGAAGCGGGGACCGGTCGGCGACCGCGGATGCCATGGAGCGATGCGAAGTGCTGGGCCTGGCCCAGCGGGACGTGACCACACTATCGGGAGGGGAGGTCCAGCGGGTGCGCATAGCCCGGGCACTGGCCCAGGAGCCATCGGCCCTGGTCCTCGACGAACCCACGGCGAGCCTGGACATCCGCCACGAGATGGGCATCTTCCGCCTCCTGAGGAGTTCGGCAGACCATGGCATGACCGTCCTTCTCATCACCCACCACCTGAATCTCGCAGCTCGATTCGGGGACCGGTTTCTCCTGTTATCCGGAGGCAAGGTCGCCGCCGAGGGTAGCGCGGCGGAGGTCTTTCGTGAGGAGGTGCTGGCGGAAGTCTACCGCTGGCCCGTTGCGGTGAGAAAGGACCCCGTTTCCGGAGCCCCTCTCATCACACCCCTTCAGGAGACTCCGGACTCCTGGACCAACCGCTCGTAGCTCTCGAACCGACCCGGGTCGATCTCACCTTCCCTCAACGCTCTCCTCACCCGACAGCCGGGTTCATGAAGGTGGGTGCAACCCCGGTACCGGCAGGCGTCCCGGTGTCCTGCAAACTCGGGGAAGCAGCGCTCCAGCTCCCTCGGCTCCACCCCCCAGACTCCCACGTCGGAGAATCCCGGCGTGTCGGCCACCATTCCCCCGACGTCCAGTGGAATCAGCCTGGCGCTCACCGTCGTGTGCCTTCCGGCCCCCAGACGATGGCTCAGCTCCCCCGCCTCCAGAGCCAGACCCGGTTGGATGGCGTTCAAGAGGGTGGACTTCCCCACCCCCGATGGCCCCACGAGGGCCGAGGTGGTCCCGTTGAGGACATCCTCCAGCTCTCCAATGCCCGAGCCCGTCGCCGCGCTGGTCTCCAGGACTCGGTATCCGATGCTGCGGTAGAGCGCAGCCAGCTCCAGGGAGCTCCCCGCGACGAGATCCATCTTGTTGAGCACGAGGACGGGCTGGAGGTGGTTCGCTTCACCGATGACCAGCAGGCGGTCGATCAGGGAGCGCTGCGGCGCCGGCCGGGCTGCCGCGGCTACAACCAGCAGCTGGTCCACATTGGCCGCTACGATCTTGGGGCGTCTTCCCCCGGGCCCCTTCCTCGCCACCTCCGTTCGCCGCGGCTCCACGCCTTCGATGGTGGCGGACCCCTCGGGGGAGCGGCTCACCTCGACCCGGTCTCCGATCACCACCCGATCCCGGGGCCTCGAGGTCTTCTTGAGACGCCCACGGAGGGAGGCCTCGGTCTCGCATCCCGAATCCAGGAGAATCCGATAGACTCCCCCTTCGCTCCCGCAGACCGTGCCCCTCACGAGGCTCGCTCCTTGTCCCGGCCCTCTCCCGAAAGAGAACCGCCCCCCGGGGCCCCGAGTTCGACGGGGCTCCGGAGGGCGGACGTTCTCGCCCGCCGGGAGTGCGGCGGGGCCCGGCGCATCAGGCGGCGAACGATTCCAGAGCGACTCCCTTGTCTCCTTCCCGAAGACGGCGAAGCGCCCGATCCCGGAGCTGCCGGATCCGCTCCCTGGTGACACCCAGCATGTTTCCGATCTCCTCGAGGGTGTGCTCTCGCTCTCCTTCGAGGCCGAAATAGAGACGAAGAACCTTGGCGTCTCTCGGCTCCAGAGTCTCCAATGCCTCCGAGATGGCCTCTCCCAGGAGGCGTCCCTCCACCTCCATCTCGGGTTCGGAGGCCTCCTCCGTGATGAACCTCTCCACGAGCTGAGAGTCCTCGCTGTCTCCGATGGGGGCATCGAGGCGAATCTCGGCCGCGTTGAGGGTCTGCAAGGACTCCACCAGCTCGGGAGTCAGGTCCGTGGCCTCGCTCAGCTCCTCGGCCGAGGGTTCCCGGCGGAGCTCCTGCTTCAGGCGCTCCTTCTCCCGGAAGATCCTCGCCAGGTCCGAGGCCCGGTTGAGAGGCACACGCACGGCCCGCCCCTGGTTGGCCAGGGAGGCCAGAATGGCCTGGCGAATCCACCACACCGCGTAGCTGATGAACTTCACCCCCTGGTCGGGGTCGAACTTCCGCGCCGCCGTCACCAGGCCCACGTTCCCTTCCTGGATCAGATCCGTGAGAGAGACACCGCGGTTCTGGTACTTCTTGGCCACACTGATGACAAATCTGAGGTTGGCCCTGGCCAACTCCTGGACCGCCAGCTCGTCTCCGAGCTGTGCGAGAGCGCCCAGCTCCTTCTCGCGCTCCGGCGTAATGAGCTCGTGCCTGCTGACATCACGGAGATACTGGTCGAGCGCGGACTGCTCCTCCACGGACGCAGAGAACCCCGCAAGGGGGTTCTTGCGGCTCTTCCGCTTACGACGAGATCGGGTTTCCGTTGCTGTCATGCTCATCATCTATCTCCTGGAAAGCCGGACGCGCCGGCCCCCCCGCGTCTTTCCAACTCAAAACGTTCCGCCCACCACCCGGTTGAGGCGGCGGGCGACGAGACATCGATTCGGCCTCCCGGAGGATGACCGAGGGGTGATTAGCCATTTAAGCTATCATGCCCCTCCATCGATGTCCAGATTTTTTCACAGCCTGTTACACCCCGTCGCTGCGGGAAGGTTCCGCTCCCGAATCGGGCGCTCCCAGGAGCCGTTCCATGAAGAAATCCCGGGCGATCGTCCTGGGACGAAACGTGAATACTCGAAGCACCCTGGCAGTCCGGTAAAGTTCCTCGGCAACCCTTGGCAGATCGATGATTCCGGGCAATCCACCCTTCCCCACACGGACCACCTCCCCACTGTGACGCTCCAAGAGGAGGTTCAGCTGGAACATTGCCTCCTTCACCGGATAGTCGATGACCACTTCTCCACGCTCCAGGCCGAGATCCTCTCCCAGGGCATCTTCGATCTGCCGCCTCCTGGCCGGGTCGGATCCCAGCCAAGGGGGGAGCTCCACCGCGGCCAGGTCCGCAGCGGTGAGCTCCAGGGCCCGCTTGGGAAGGCGCCTGCTCCGGAGAGCCGGCAGCCACCGCTCCCGGATCCGCACGGCCGCCTCTCCATCCGCATTACCAGCCCTCCTGTCAATCTCATACAGCAGTTGTTCGTCCGTGGGTCCAACCAGATCCGGCGGAGACACCAGCCCGTCCCTCACGGCCTCCTCCACGATGCGCTTGTACAGGGCCGTCGCCGCTCGCACCCCGTGGTGCCAGTAGACGTTCCTGAACATCTGGTACTTGGCGAAGAGGAGGGATTCGAGGGAGGCCACGGCCTTCTCGTGCACGCCCACTTCGAACAACCCGGACCGCGGGTCCGGCAGCAGGACCAGCCCCTGGAGGAGCCGGTCCACGTCCACCTCTCCATACGGCACGCCGCAGAACCGGGCATCACGGCGAAGGTACTCCATCTTGTCCAGGTCCAGGCTCCCACTCACCAGACCCCGCAGGGGGAGGGATCCTTCCCCGCGGATGAGCCCGTAGATGGCATCCCCCGCCCCCGGGCCCAAGGCCTCGATCGCCTCGTGGAGCTCGGGAGAACGGAAGAAATGGGCACTCACCGCCTCGTGGTCTCCGGGCAGGCGATCGGCCTCCAGCTCCTCCAGGGCATGGGAAAAGGCGAAGTGGCCAATGTCGTGGAGAAGCGCCGCATAGGCCACCAATTCCTCTCCCTCCCATGCCTGGGGCGGAACGCCCCTCCGGTCTCGCAGCAACCTCAAGGCGGTTCGGGCCAGGTGATAGACCCCGAGGGCGTGGTCGAACCGGGTGTGGGTGGCGCCGGGGTACACCAGGTGGGCAAGGCCTAGCTGGCGGATGTAGCGCAGACGCTGGAATGCCGACGTGTCGATGATGCGCACGGCCGTCGGATCCAGACGGATCGTGTTCCAGAGGGGATCGCGGATGACACGAAAGTGGGCCGCTTTGGACATGGCGGGAGAGTAGCCCGGCCGGGGGGACGGGGCAATGGACGGATCAGCCTCTTCCGTCGTACCTTGTCCCGAAGGAAACGCGAAAATGATCCCCAATCCCGGGCTTCGAGCACAGGTTCGGCGGCAGGCCGAGGATCGCCCCGGCATCTACGTGATGCGGGGGCCGGAGGAGGAGATTCTCTATGTGGGAAAGTCGGTCCGGGTGAAGACCCGGCTCCTCTCCTATTTCCGGGCTCCACCCGGGGAGAAGGCCGCCCGACTGATCCGCGACGCGCGCTCCATCGATTGGCAGTACGTTCCCAACGAGTTCTCCGCCCTGCTACGGGAGATGCGCCTCATCCAGCGCTGGCGGCCCCGGTACAACGTGGAGCACAAGCGAAGGCGAAGCTTCGCCTTCATCAAGGTCACCAGGGAGGCGGCTCCCCGGGTCCTGCCCGTAACCCGGGTTCTGCCCGATGGCGCCACCTACTTCGGACCCTTCCCCCGCCCCCGGCTCCTGGCCTCCACCATCAGGGAGCTCACGCACGTCCTGGGCCTCCGGGATTGTGCGGGTAGCGTCCCCGTCACCTTCGGAGACCAGCTCGAGTTCTTTCACGGGGGCAAGATCCCCCGTTGTATCCGGGCCCAGACGGGGAGCTGCCTGGGGCCATGCTGCGGGCACTGTCTCGGATCGGAGTACGGGAGGCAGGTGGAGGCCGCCATGCGTTTCCTGGAAGGGAGAAGCCCGGAGCCCCTGAGGGTCCTCCGCCTCGAGATGGAGGGCGCCGCACTGGCCCTTGAGTTCGAGTACGCCGCACTCATCCGGAACCGGCTGGAGCGTCTGGAGGCTCTACAGAGGGAACTGGTGGCGTTCCGGGGGAGGGTGGAGGGGCTCTCTTTCGTCTATCGGGTCCCTGGATTCAAGGGCGACGACCGCCTCTACCTCATCCGAAAGGGGCTCGTGGAAGACGACGTCCCCTACCCCCGGGGCAAGGCCGAGCGTAACGCCGTGGCCCGGAAGGTGGAGGAGGTCTTCGCCCCATCTCCCAACGATCCCGGGGCCATGACCCCGGAGGCGGCATCGGAGACCCTCCTCGTAGCCCGCTGGTTCCGCCTGAGGAAGAGGGAAACCCGGCGGGCGGTCAGCCCCGGGGAGTGGCTTTCTTCGGTCCGATCGGACCGGCCCCCTTCGGCCGCTCCCGTTCGTCGGAGACCCTCGGCCCCAGGGCCCCGGTCCCCCACCGGACCAGGTGAAAGGACGTCTGGCGCCTGAACACCCAGTGTCGCCGCCCCTCCCCGTCCACGTAGGCGTCCTCCTCCTGCCGGCACGAGGCCTCCTTCCCGCCCCACTCGGGGATGGGAACGGTGGCCTGGAGCTCGACGGCGTGCCAGGTGGACGAGCGCAGAGGAACCTCTCCCCTGACGGGGACGCCCTCCTGCGCATCCCAGCGGCCGATCAGCGGACCGGCCCCGTGCCCATGATCCCCTACCGGGTGGCCGTAGATGGTCCCGTCGATGCCTTCCCGGGCGAGTCTCTCCCGGGAGCGGGCCAGGATCTGGTTCCCCGTCCGGCCGACCTCCATTTCTTCCAGGACGATGTCCTGCATCTTGTTCGAGGCGGCGAGACAACCTCTCAACCCATCCGGAGGCCGGGTCTCGCCCTCCCTCAAGACATATCCCAGGTGCTGGTTGTCCGTGTGGAGATTCAGAGCGACGGTTCCCAGGTCCGTCCAGAGGAGGTCCCCGGGCTGAATCACCACGGGCCCCGTGCCCGGGACCTCACCCGCTCGTTGCACGTCCACGGAAGGATGAAACCACGTCGTCATCCCCAGCTCCTGGATCTTCTCGCGAATCCACCACTGGACGTCTTCGGTGGTGGTGACCCCCGGCGTGATAACGGCGCCGGAGAAGGCCTGGGAGACGATGGCGTGAACGGTCTCCTCCCGCTCACGGAACGTGGGTAGCATCTCGGGAATCCTGTGGCCAATGAAATCGACCGCGAGAAGGGGAACCCTCTTCACCCGGGCCAGATACTTCGGGCCGAGGGCACGCTGAAGAGCCTCCCACTCCCCGGCACCCAGGCCGTCACCGAAGGACCATTCCTCGTCGATGTCGACACCGATGACCCGGGGATCGCGATCCTCCACGACCTCCTCGAGCAGTTTCCACTGCTCGTCACCGACCAGCTCCGCCTGGCGCCCCGGCTGGGCGGGCCGGGTGGATTGGTAGGCCTCGAAGATGCCACCCTGACTCCCTCCACCCAGGGCGAGGCGCTCCAGCTCCCCACCGGAGCCGGGATCGAAGAAGACGTAGATGGAGCGCCGCCGGGCGGCGAAGGTCGTGGGAGCCTTGATGGCCCAGAACACGGGATCCTCCCCGTACTCCCGCATGGATAGGATCCACATGTCCACCCCGTGCTCCCTCATGAGGCCGGGCAACACTTCCTTCACCCGCTTCTCGGCCCACCCTTGCTGCAGGACCGCCTGTTCTCTCAGGGAGGGGAGGGGGTGGACCCTGGGAGGAGCCTCCGGCGGTGGGGAGGGAGGCCCCTGCCCACGGGCGCCGGGAGGGAAGAGGAGGGCGACGAGCACCCCCGCGATCCACACGGCCCTGCTCGGGAGCGCGGCCCGGGAGAGGGGGGAGTCGCTCCCGGAGGAACGACATGGGATGGGCATGGCTCGGCTCCTGTGTGCGAGTATTCCCGGGAGGTCTGCGCTCAATCCTCCCAGCCTGCCCTCCTGAGGGCCGCTTGAGCCGCGGCGAGCCGCGCCACCGGGACCCTGAAGGAGGAGCAGCTCACGTAGTCCAGCCCGACTTCGTGGAAGAAATCGATGGAGTCCGCCTCCCCGCCGTGCTCCCCGCAGATTCCGACCTTCAGCTTCGGGTTCTCGGCCCGACCTTCCTCCGTGGCCATGCGAACCAAGCGCCCGACGCCCGTCTGGTCCAGACTGAAGAAGGGATCCTTCGGAAGCACTCCCTGAGCCAGGTAGTCGGGGAGGAAGCTGTTGATGTCGTCCCGGCTGAAGCCGAACGTCATCTGGGTCAGGTCATTGGTTCCAAAGGAGAAGAAGTCGGCCTCGGCTGCGATCTCTCCAGCGGTGAGGGCGGCTCTCGGCACCTCGATCATGGTCCCCACGGGGATTTCCAGAGCCCCCTTGTATTCCTGTTCCAGCGCCACCTCCTCGATGGCGGTCTCCACGAGGTCCCGCAGGAGGACGAACTCCTCCTTGGTTCCCACCAACGGCACCATGATCTCGGGCATGGCCCGAATGTTCCTTCGCCTGCACGCGATGGTCGCCTCCACGATGGCGGTGACCTGCATTACGAGAATCTCGGGAAACGTGATGGCGAGGCGGCACCCCCGGTGTCCCAGCATGGGGTTGGATTCAGCCAAGGCCGCCACCCGGTCCTGCACGGCGGCGAGGGAGATCCCCAGGCTCTCCGCCAACTGTTCCTGGCGCTTCTTCTCTCTGGGGAGGAACTCGTGCAAGGGTGGATCCAGGAGCCGGATCGTCACCGGATGCCCCTTCATGGCCGTCAAGATCCCGAGGAAATCCTCCCTTTGATAGGGCAGGAGCTTTTCCAGGGCCCTCTCCCGGGCGGTCGTGGAATCGGAGAGGATCATCTCCTGCATCGCCTCGATGCGTCCCGGGCCAAAGAACATGTGCTCGGTCCGGGTCAGGCCAATCCCCGTGGCTCCGAAGTTCCTGGCCCGCTCGGCCTCCTCGGGGGTGTCGGCGTTGGCCCGGATCCCCAGGGATCGGTGCTCATCCGCCCACTCCATGGCGGTGGCGAAATACCCCGAGAGCTCAGGCTCCGAGTAGGGCACCTCGCCGAGCATCACCTCCCCCGTCGACCCGTCGATTGAGAACACATCCTCCGGGCCGAAGGTCCTACCACCGACGGTCACCCTCTTCTGCTTGGCGTTGATGTTCAGGTGCCCGGCCCCTACCACGCAGCATTTCCCCCATCCCCGGGCAACCACCGCAGCGTGGGAGGTCATCCCACCGGTGGAGGTCAGGATCCCCTGAGCGTGGTGCATCCCGTCCACGTCTTCGGGAGAGGTCTCCCGACGAACGAGGAGGACGCTCTCTCCGGCCGCGGTGCGCCGGACGGCGTCCTCGGCGGTGAAGGCCAGCTTCCCCCGAGCGGCGCCCGGCGAGGCGGGGAGCCCCGTGGTCAGAACCTCTACGCCCTCCTTGTCCGCCCCGGTGAAGCTGGGGAGCAGGAACTGCGTCATCGCTTGAGGTGGAATCCTCAGGAGGGCCTCTTCCTGAGTGATGATCCCGTGCTCCACCATGTCCACGGCAATGCGCACCGCAGCCTGTCCCGTGCGCTGCCCCCGTCGACTCTGGAGCATGTACAGGTCACCCCGCTCGACGGTGAACTCCAGGTCCTGCATGTCCTTGAAGTGCCCCTCCAGCACCCATTTCATCTCCCGGAGCTCTTCCAGCACCTTCGGATTCCAGTCGTCCATCTCCTGAACGCTCCGAGGGGTTCTGATCCCCGCCACCACATCCTCCCCCTGGGCGTTCACCAGGAACTCACCGTAGAGCTCGTTCTCGCCGGTGGAGGGGTTCCGGGTAAACGCCACCCCGGTACCCGAGTCGTCGTCCAGATTCCCGAACACCATGGCCTGGACGGTGACAGCCGTACCCAGGTACCCGTGGAGATGGTTGATTTCCCGGTACCGGATGGCGCGAGGCGAATTCCAGCTTCGAAAGACGGCCTCGATGGCGAGGCGAAGCTGGCGAAACGGATCCTGGGGGAAATCCTGCCCCGTCTGCTCCAGGTAGATCTTCTTGTACGCCTCTACGAGCTCCCTCAGGCCTTTTGCCGGCACGTCGATGTCGTCGACCGCGCCGTGTCGCTCCTTGACGGTGCCGAAGGCATCCTCGAACTGCTCGTGATCCACCCCCATCACCACATCGCCGAACATGTGGATCAGGCGGCGATACGCGTCGAACGTCGAGCGCTCGTTCCCCGTGGTCTCGGCCATCCACTGGGCCGTCTCGTCGTTGAGTCCGAGGTTGAGGATCGTGTCCATCATCCCGGGCATGGAAACGGCGGCCCCGCTCCGGACGGACACGAGGAGAGGGTTCTCCTTCGATCCGAAGCCCTTGTCCATCTCCCTTTCCAACTTCGTGAGGTTCTCCTTCACCTGGTCCATCAAGCCGGGTGGAAGCTTCTCACCGCGGTCGAAGTACTCCGCGCAGACGTCTGTGGTGATGGTGAACCCCGGCGGAACCGGAAGGCCCAGAGACCGCATGTGAGCCAGGCTGGCCCCTTTTCCACCCAGCCTTTCCCTGGAGAACACCGTCCGCCGGGATCCAAGCTTTCCGAAGTACTGGATCCGCTTCTCCGGCGCCACGACTCTGATCTTGTCGTGCCTCTTCCTCCTTGAGTCAGCCTTCCCTTCGCTTGCCATTCGCCTCGTTCCCTTTCTTCGGCTCGATCACCGGGGTTCGAACATGGATGGCGCCCCGGGGAGCGGACGCCCGTGTCAGACCTCCCCCCCATCCCTCTCGGCCGCGTCGACGGAAGCGATCGTGATGAGGTTCACCACGTCCTGGACGGTGCTGCCGCGCTGGAGCACGTGGACCGGACGGAGCATTCCGAGGAGGATCGGCCCGATGACCTCGGCCCCCCCGATCTGGCCCATGAGCTTGTAGGCGGTGTTGGCTGCACCCAGGTCGGGAAAGACCAGGACATTCGCCGGCCCGTGGAGCTTGGTGAATGGATAGAACTCCTGCTGGAGGTCGAAGTTGAGAGCCGAATCCGCCTGCATCTCACCGTCCACCTCCAGGGTCGGTGCCAGTGCTTTGATCTTCGCCACCGCCTCGGCCACCTTGTCCGAGGTCGGATGCTGGACCGACCCGAAGTTCGAAAAGGAAAGGAGGGCGACTCGAGGCTCGAGCTTCAGCTCCTTCACGAACTCGGCGCACAGGAGGGCGATCTCAGCCAGGGTGTCCGCGTCCGGCTCGATATTCACCGTCGTATCGGCGAAGAAAAGGAGCTTCTGATTGGGCAGGGCGACCATGTAGAGTCCCGCCACGTGCTGGACATCTTCTCTTCGGCCCACCACCTGGAGCGCCGGGCGGATGGTCTCGGGATAGTTCGACTCGATGCCCGCTACCATGGCGTCGGCATCCCCCTCACGGACCATCATCCCGGCGAAGAACAGTGGCCGGAACATCTGGTCGCGAGCCTCCGCCTTTGTGAGCCCTTTGCGAAGACGGCGCAGATAGAGGGCATGGGCATAGGCCTCCCGCTTCTCCTCCTCATCCGACGGACTGACGATTTCGACTCCTGAGAGGTCCACCCCCAGCTCCGCTGCCTTGTTCCTGATCCGTTCCGGTCGACCGACCAGGATCGGGACTGCCACGCCGTCCTCCACCACCTTGGTCGCAGCCCGAATGATCCGATCGCTGTCGCCGTCGGGGAGGACGACTCGCTTGGGGTTCTTCCGCGCCAGAGAGACCATGCGCTGCATGACCTCCATTGCCGGCCCCAGGCTGGCCCGCAGCCGATCCCGGTACTCGTCCAGCTCCAGCGTAATTCTCGAGACTCCGTCCTCCATGGCGGCCTTCGCCACCGCAGGCGCCACGAAGAAGAGGACTCGCGGGTCGAAAGGCTTGGGGATGATGTACTCTCTGCCGAACTCGATAGGGTCTCCCCCGTAGGCCATCATGACCGCCTCGGGGACCTCCTGGCGAGCGAGGTCCGCCAAGGCATGGGTCGCCGCCAGCATCATGTTCGGCGTGATGGCCCGGGCCCGGACGTCCAGCGCTCCCCTGAAGATGAAGGGGAAACCGAGGACGTTGTTCACCTGGTTCGGGTAATCCGAACGCCCCGTCGCCATGATTGCGTCCTCCCGCACCTCCTTCACCTCCTCGGGGAGGATCTCCGGCACGGGGTTGGCGAGGGCGAAGATCACTGGATCATGGGCCATGGACCGAACCATATCCTTGCTGACCATCCCGGCCACGGAGAGGCCCACGAACACATCAGCGCCCTTCATGGCGTCGGTCAGGGTCCGGGCCTCGGTCTCCACCGCCCACTCGTCCTTGTAGGGGTTCATTCCCTCCGTCCGGCCCTTGAAGATCACCCCCTTGGAATCCACCATCATCATGTTCTCGCGTCGGACGCCGAGACGCGTGAAGTGGAGGGCGGAAGACAGGGCGGAGGCTCCGGCACCGCTGAACACGACCCTGACCTCGTCGATCTTCTTGCCCACCAGATCGATAGCGTTGAGGAGGCCGGCGGCCCCGATGATCGCGGTCCCGTGCTGATCATCGTGGAAGACCGGGATATCCATGGTTTCCTTGAGGACCTTCTCGATCTCGAAGCATTCCGGAGCTTTGATGTCCTCGAGGTTGATCCCACCAAATGTGGGCTCCAGCAATTGGCAGGTGCGGATGATGTCGAGCGGATCGTGGGAGTCGAGCTCGATGTCGAACACGTCGATTCCCGCGAACCGCTTGAAAAGAACTCCCTTTCCCTCCATCACCGGCTTGGAGGCCAGCGCGCCGATGTCACCCAGTCCGAGGACGGCGGTCCCGTTCGACACCACCGCCACGAGATTGCCCTTGGTCGTGTAGGTGTAGACGTCGTCGGGGTTCTTCTCGATCTCGAGACAGGGCTCGGCTACGCCTGGGCTGTAGGCGAGAGACAACTCCCGCTGGGTCCCCATGGGCTTGGTCGCTCGGACCTCGATCTTTCCAGGCCGCCCTCCCATGGTGTGATATTCGAGGGCGTCCTTCTTCGAAATGGCCATTTGGCATGATCCTGTTGAAAAGGGAGTCTGGAAAACCGATCTATGTATGCTCGTGACTGTAATCGAAGCGCTGCAACTTCTGGACCGGCCCAAGGGTCGTTTCCCCCTTGCCCGGGACTCCATAAATTAGCCGAAACCCGAGGCCGGAGGCGACATTGGAGATCAAGCAAGGACGCATGGTCCATCTTGGTTATGGTAAGTACTGGAGATCCGACGAAATCGTCGGGCTCCGTCCCATCGAGGAGAACAGGGGACCCGGCCACCGAACCGAGGTCTACGTCTCCACCCGGGAAGAACCACTTGCCGTCTCGCGCTCGGAGCGCTCGATCCTCCGGGACATGGCCAGTCTTCCCGATGAGGAGTTCGAGGCCGCCGAGGCCCGTGAGGTCCTCGGCGAGCTGCTGGAGGACCTCCATGACGTTAACCCCGTTCTCCGAAGAATGTTGGAGAACGAAGTGCGGGTCGACCTGGACATGTGGGAGCGGCGTCTCAGGAACCTCCTTTCGAGAGGATCGCTCCGGGAGGAAGAGGAAGACCAGGAAGACCTCTTCTCACCCAAAACGTAGGCGTAACGCCATACCACTCCAAGCTGCATGCGCTCTCCTCCCTTGCGCGGGCTGGCCGTAGTCCTCCTCGCCGCCCTGAGTCTGCTTCCTCAGGCCGGCGCGGGGCAAGAGTGTCCGAACGGGCGGATCTCGTACATCTTCATCGACAACCGCTCCATCTTCGATCTCTCCGACCTGGATCCCGGGGCTCGCTTTCGCTGGGCGTACGAGCTGGCCAACAGCCTGCACATGCGCACCCGGGAGGAGTTCATCCGGCACGAGCTCCTCTTCCGGAGCGGCGAATGCCTGGACTCGCTTCTCCTGGAGGAGACCGAGAGGCTGCTCCGGGCCTACTCGTTCATCAGCCAATCCGACGTCTTCGCCATCCCCCAACCCGACGGAACCCAGCACGTCAACGTCTACACTCAGGACGACTGGACCACCAAGGTGAACCTTGGGGTCCGCTTCGACGGCGGCCTCAGGTTCAACGGAGTCGAGGTGACGGAAGAAGACTTCCTGGGCCGGGGGATCCTGGCCCGCGTCTTCTACCGGGAGGAGGAGGCGGCGAGAGACCTGGGGATGGAGCTCCAGACTCCCAGGGTGTTCAGCTCCCGTTGGAACGCCCGCTTCAGCCTCGGGAAGACCCGGAGCGGGGACTTCTTCGAGGAGGGACTCTCCTACCCGTTCGTGGGGGAGATCGGACGGCTGGCCGCCCAGCAAGCCTTCCTGCGGCGGGAAAACCTGTTCGCATTCGCCATCCCCGATTCCCCGGACTACACGCACCTTCTCCTTCCCTTCCGGGAGGAGCGGGAGGACGTGGCAGGTGGGATCCGCCTCGGACGTCCAGGGCAGCTAACCGTCTTCGGGATCGGGATTTCCAGGGAGTCCATCCTCTTCCGGGGGTTCCCGGAGAATCTGGAGTACGTGGTCGGTAAGAACTTCTCCAACACCGTCCCCGTGGACACTCCGGGAGTGGATGCGGTCAGGGGCCAGGCACGCAGCCGTCGAGCGAACCGCGTCAACCTCCTTCTGGGACAGCGGAACCTGCGCTTCATCCAGCGGCGGGGGCTCGATGCCCTCAAGGGCATCCAGGACGTAAAGGTGGGCACCGAGGTCTTCCTGGGCTTCGGTAAGGCCTTCGGGCTGTTGCAGGAGGGCGGAGTGCCCTCCCCCCACGACCTCCACACGCAGATCACCCTCTTTGCAGGCAAGGCGTGGGACGCCTGGACCATGAACACCCAGCTCTCCCTGGAAGGGCGCCGTCTCCCTTCCGAGACGGCGAACCCGGCCCATTGGGAGGACGTGTTCGGGGAGACCGACGCCTACCTGTACTGGCGGCGGGAGCCGATCGGCCCGCATACCCTCCTCCTGCGCCTGTCCGGGGCGGGCGGCTGGAACCTCGCGACCCCCTTTCAGCTCACACTCGGTGGGCGTTCCAGCGTGAGGGGGTACCGGGAGGAGCGCTTCCCGGGGAGTCGCAGGGTGATCTTCACGGCGGAGGACCGGGTCTACCTTCCCTGGCCAGCTCCGGAGCTATTCGATTTCGGACTGAGCGTGTTCGTCGACGTGGGCCAGATGTGGGCGGGCGACGTTCCATTCGGCGTGGACTCAGGGATCAGGGGAGCCATCGGTGGGGGGATCCGGTT
The DNA here is from genome assembly GCA_963751255.1 of uncultured Gemmatimonadales bacterium. GTDB lineage: Bacteria > Gemmatimonadota > Gemmatimonadetes > Longimicrobiales > Gaopeijiaceae > CAVVTW01. The sequence continues at coordinate 46,138 of CAVVTW010000035.1, forward strand.
CGGTCTTCCCCCGGGCACCTCCAAGATGGCGCGGATCGACCTGGCCCTCCCCATCGGCGGGAACGTTCAGCCCAAGGACCTCATTCTTCGGGTCACCCTCGAAGAGCTGCTGGGCCTCCTTCCGGGCTTCAGGGACGAGCAGCTGCTCCGTAGCCTCAGGAGCGGAATCCGGCCGGACATCGTGTCCACGCCCTGGTGATGAGAGATCCCGGAGGCTCGAGCGTGGGGCGATCTGTCCCCTTTGCGTTCCCCATCGGGTAAAGATCTCCCACCCACGATCCCAGAGAGTCCCTGCCTGCGGGCGTTCCTCCGGGCATTCTTCTTGCAGGCGGAGCCGAATACCTCAAATGCCATAAGTGGTGATGAAACCTTTGACTTAGGGAACCGGCACCTTTAACTTTCACGAGCTTTTCCTTCAAGTTTCCCGAGGATGCCGCCGGTCGATCCAGATGGAGTGAAGCGGCTCGGTTACCACATACACCTGCTTCTATTCCCTGTCCGTCATTGTCTCGATCACGAGGTACAGAAAAGCGGATGTTTGCTACTTCCCGGGGTCTGGACTCCTTCGATCAGTATCTGCAGGACGTTGAGAAGTACCCCCTGATTCAAGATCCGGAAGAAGAGCGAGCCCTGGCCCGCCGAGCCCGGACAGGAGACAAGGAAGCCGCCGAACGCCTGGTCACGGCGAACCTGCGCTTTGTCATCTCCTACGTTAAGAAGTACCAGGGTCGTGGGTTGGGACTCGCTGAGCTGGTCTGCATCGGGAATGAGGGTCTCCTCAAGGCGGTGAAGAAGTTCGATCCCGACAAGGGAGTGAAGTTCATCTCCTACGCGGTGTGGTGGATCCGCCAAACAGTGTTGCAGGCGCTCGCCGAACAGACCCGCTCGGTCCGCATCCCCCTGAACCAGAACTCCAATCTGGCCAAGCTCGCCCGAACGAATACAGCCCTGACCCAGCAGCTGGGCCGTACTCCCACGGACCAGGAGCTCGCCGAAGAGATGGCCGAGCCGGTGGAAACGATCCGGGCCCTGCGCCGGGTCGCGGCCAGCGAGCTCAGCCTCGACGCTCCCATCGATCGTAGCGACCGCGACAGTGCCAGCTTCGGGGAGCGCTTCGCCGGCGCCGAAGCCAGTGACATCGAGGAGGATGTCGAGGCCATCGCCCGGAGAGACTACCTGGAGCAGATGTTCGAGCAGTATCTCACCGAGCGGGAGCGGAAGATCCTGTACCTCTACTACGGTCTGGACGACGGCGAAGAGCGGACCCTGGAGGAGATCGGTTCTCTCTTGGGTGTCACCCGTGAACGCATCCGTCAGATTCGGAACCGGGCATTCGAGAAGCTGCGGGAGAGCCCCCACGGCGAATCGCTGTCCGGGTTCTGGACCGCCAACTAGACCGATTCTCACCCCCGGCCGGAACCGAAGTCCCGCCCCTCACGGAGGCGGGGCTCCCCGGTTTCGGCTTCGCTTCTTCCCGGCGGCCCTGGCTCTCCTCACGGCTCTCTTGAGCCCGTCTCCCCTTCGGTGTCAGGGCGAAGGGTGGAACGACCCCAGGGTCCTCGAAATGCTCCGGGAAGGCCGAGAAGTGCGCCGGGGAGCGGTTCAGGACTCCTCCTTCCAGTCCTACTCCTCCCAGGCCCGGGGGTACGTGTACTTCTTCCTGGACCGGAGGGATACGCAGGAGCGTATCCTGGTCAAGACGGACCAGGTCGCGCTCGAGGTCTACTGGAAGGCCCCGAACCTCACCAAGCAGCGCATCGTGGGAATGAGGGATGAGAAGAGTCTTCCCACGAACATCCACTACCATCTCGACCACCTCCTCGTGGTGCAGGACGAGTTCGGGGACCACATCAGGATCGGTGGGGGGGACGAGGTCCAGTCCGTCCTCCATCCCCTGGCCCCGGGCTCCGAGGCCACCTATGACTTCCTCCTGGCGGATTCCGTGACCCTTACCCTACCGGGGGCTGCGGAAGCCGTGCGGGTTTACGAGATCCAGGTTCGCCCCAAGGACTTCGATCTCCCCGGATTCGTGGGTAGCGTCTTTCTGGATCGAGGTACGAAAGCCATCGTACGCATGAGCTTCACCTTCACTCCCGCCTCCTACATCGATTCGTACCTGGACTACATCCGGATTTCACTCGAGAACGGCCTCTGGATGGGGAAGCACTGGCTTCCATACAAGCAGCAGCTCGAGATCCGGCGGGAGGTTCCCTATCTCGACTTCCCGGCGGGAAGCGTGATACGGGGTTGGTTCGACATCCGGGATTATCGGATCAATCCGCCGCTTCCTTCCGCCTTCTTTATGGGCAGCTCGGTTACGGCCCTCCCCGACTCGGCACGGCGCGCGTTTCCCTTCGAGGAGGGCCTCTATGCCCAGCTCGACAAGGAGGGAAGGGAGGGCCTCCGACCCCCGCCCGACATGGCCGAGATCCGCTCACTGGCCATGTCCATCGCCAAGGACCGATACCTGAGTGGCCTGGGGCGGTTCCGGCTCTTGCTCCCCCAGCCCGCGGCATCCTCGTTCTTCCGCTACGACCGGTCCGAAGGCTTCTTCCTGGGAGGAGGGGCAGCCTACGGAATCCGACCCTGGCTGGCTCTCGGGGCCTACGGGGGGCTCTCCCTGGGAAGAGACCGCCCCACCCTCCTCGGACAGGTCACTGGAGGGGAGCGTCATCCCTCGCTCGGGCTCGAAGTCTACCGGAACAAGCCTCTGGAGATGGGGCCCGTCCCGGTCATCAGCGGGGTGCTGAACACGCTGGCCGGCATCTCCATGGAAGACGATTACACCGATATCTGGTTCGGTTCCGGTGGACGGGTCTTCTATGCCTGGACTGGTCTTTCGGGGAAGACGCTGAATCTCGAAGCACGACTGGAACGCCACGAGGCGGCCACCGACGTGGTGTCCAAGGATCCATCACTTCCCCAATTCCGCCCCGTACTGCCGGCTGAAGACGGCACCTGGGCCTCGGTAGCGGTGGGCGGTTCCCTACCCGTGGGCGCTCCGGATCTCGGCCTCTCCGGACAAGCTCTGGCCGGCCGGTTCGAGGGAGATGGCTTCGGAGTGATCTCCGGGTCATTGGGCTACGATCGGCAGTGGCTGAGGCGGAGTGCCCGTCTGTCCACCGAACTCCGGGGCGGTCTCTCGTTCGGCGACCCTCCCCGTCAAACCTCCAGCCTGCTGGGTGGACGGGGGACGGTACCGGGCTACCCCTTTCGGCAGAATGTCGGTGACCGGTTCTGGCTCCTCCGGACCGAGGGATCCATGGACCTGGTCCACCCCTTCGTTCGACTCAGGGCGTTCGCCGCAGCGGGGGGAGTGGGGTACCATGGTCCGCCGCTCCCCTCTCCCTGGCCCCAGGGCTCGAGCTCCCTTCTCCTGTCCGCCGGCCTGGGCCTCGGGCTCGGCTGGGACGTGGTTCGCCTCGACCTCGCCCGCGGGTTGAGGGACGGGGGGGAGTGGGAGCTCATTCTCTCCGTCAATCCGGAATTCTGGCCCTGGCTCTGACGTGGCTCCCGCCCCCTCCCCCATGCCCCACCCGGGGCACGTCCCCTATCCCTCCGCCTCCGCCGCGGGCTTGGGACTCAGGAGCACGACCTCCCGCACATTCACGTCCGCCGTGGGAATACTGATCCCGTCCCGCTCGTAGGAGTCGTACTCCAGCCGACCCTCGACATAGACTCGGTCACCCTTGCTTACATAGTCGGCGGCGAACTGAGCCAGCCGGTTCCAGAGCGTAAGGCGGTGCCAGTCCGTTCTCTCCTTGGGCTCGTCCCCGTTGGCGGACATGCGCCTGTTCGTGGCCAGGGAGAAGTGCGCGACCTTCACCCCGCTCGCCGTCTCCTGGATATCCGGATCCTGGCCCACGTTCCCCACCAGAATGATCTTGTTCACCGACCGACTCATGCTTCGCCTCCGTTGACCCGGGGTCGCTGGGACCCGCCCCCACCAGGGGGAGCGGGAATCGAGTGACCCCACGTTCGGCTTGGGGCCCGGGCTCTGCCATGGCGGCTTGGGCCCCGTGTCCCACGGCTGGATGGAGAAGCGGCTCGGAGGGATCAGGGCTTGCAGGAATACCAGCTTTCGCCGACGCCCCATTCGACGGCCAAGGGCACCCTGAGCTCCATGGCGCCCTCCATCTCCCCCACGACCATCTCCCCCACCGCCTCCACGTCACGTTCCGGCACTTCCAGAAGGAGCTCGTCGTGGACCTGGAGGAGAAGCCGACTCGCCGGGAAGTGCTCGTCAAGAGATGCCTGAATTCGAATCATTGCCCTCTTGATGAGATCCGCGGCGGTGCCCTGTATGGGGGTGTTCTGCGCCACGCGCTCACCGAATTGTCTCACGTTCCAGTTCTTCGCGTGGATCTCGGGTACGTACCTCCTCCGGCCGCTGAGGGTCTCCACGTATCCTCGGCCCCTGGCAAGCTCCACCTGCTCGTCCAGGAAGGCACGGACGCCCGAGAATCGCTGGAAGTACTCCTGGATGAAGGCCCGGGCTTCCTCCCTCGAGATCCCGAGCTGCCTGGCCAGGGAGAAGTCTCCCTGGCCGTAGAGGGTGGCGAAGTTGATGGTCTTGGCCCGGGCCCGCATGTCGGGGGTCACCTCGTCCAGGTCCACCCCGAAGATCACGGCGGCGGTCTGCTTGTGCACGTCCACACCCTCCCGGAAGGCTCCGACGAAGGCCTCGTCCCCGGAGAAATGGGCCAGGATCGCGGAGCTCGATCTGGGAGTAGTCCGCCCCGAAGAATGAACACCCTCTCTCGGCAACGAAGCCCCTTCGGATCTCTCGTCCCAGCGGGGTTCGGATGGGGATGTTCTGAAGGTTCGGGTCGCTGGAGGAGAGACGCCCGGTGGCGGCGACGGTCTGGTTGAAGCTGGTGTGAATCCGTCCGGTCTCCGGGTTCACCAGCTTGGGCAGAGCGTCCACGTACGTGCTCCGCAGCTTCTCGAGCTGGCGGTATTCCAGGAGCTGGATGGGCAGGGCGTGGCCCAATCCCGCCAGCTCCTCCAGGACGGAGGCGTCCGTGGAGGCACCGGTCTTCGTCTTCTTGATCACCGGGAGCCCGAGCTTCTCGAAGAGGATCTCCCTCAGTTGCGGCGTGGAGTTCAGGTTGAACTCCTCCCCTGCCAGCTCGATGATCTCGTCCTGGATCGACGCCAGGTCCTTCTCCAGTCGCTGGCTCATCTCCCGGAAGAAGGGCACGTCGATCCGGATGCCGTTGGCCTCCATGCGGGCCAGCACGGGCACCAGGGGCATCTCCAGGGTGCTGAACAGGGCCTCGAGCTTCTGCTCCTCCAGCTGAGGACGAAAGAGCTCGTAGAGTCGAAGCGAGAAGTCGGCGTCCTCACAGGCGTAGGCCCGCGCCCGATCCAGGGGTACCTCGGCGAAGGATACCTGGCTCTTCCCTTTTCCGGCGACCTCTTCATAGGTGATCATCTTGTGACCGAGAAGCGTCACCGCCAGGGCGTCCAGACCGTGCTGGCGCCGGTTGGGATCGAGAACGTAGGACGCCACCATTGTGTCGAAAGCCAGTCCCTTGACCTTCACTCCCGCCCGCTCCAGGACGATGAGATCGTACTTGAGATTCTGCCCGACCTTCCGGACCTCCGGATCCTGGAGCATGTCCACCAGGGGACGCATGGCCGGAGAGAGGAGGGGCGGCAGGTTGGCCGGCGATCCTTCGCCTCCGTCGTCCAAAGCCAGCTCACCGGGACGCCGGTGACCCACCGGGAGGTAGAACGCCTTGCCTCTCTCCCAGGATAGCGAGATGCCCACCAGGTCCGCCCGGGTGGCCTCCTGGCTCGTCGTTTCCGTGTCCACCGCCACGATTCCGGCCCCCCGGATTTCCTCCACGAGGTCTCTGACGGTCAGGGGGTCGGTCACCAGGGCGTAGGACACCTCTCCGTCGGAGGCGGACACCTGCCCTTCCGTCTTTCCCTTTTCGGGCCCCGTGAACCGTTCGGTGAGGCGCCGGAACTCCAACTCCACGAACAACTGGCGGAGGCGCTCCCTGTCCGGCTCCTGCACGCGCAGGCGCTCCAGGTCCAGATCGATGGGAACGTCCGTCTGGATCGTGACGAGGCGCCGGGAGAGGCGCACGAGATCGGCGTTCTCCTCCAGGGATTCCCGGGCACGCTTTCCCGAGATGTCCTGCACGTGGGCCAGGATCCCTTCCAGGCTAGCGTAGGTCTCGAGGAGCTTCACGGCCGTCTTGGGCCCAATCCCCGGGGCTCCGGGGACGTTGTCCGAGCTATCGCCGACGAGGGCCAGGTAGTCGGGGATCCGAGCCGGGGGGATTCCGAACTTCTCAGAGGCGTTGGATTCGTCGACCCACTCGGGCTCCACCCCAGTGGGCCCCCCCCTCCCGGGGTTCAGGAGGTGGATTCCAGGGCGGACCAACTGGTACAGATCCTTGTCGCCCGACACGATGACGGCCTCCAGCCCCTCGTCACGGGCCTTCAACGCGAGCGTTCCGATGACGTCGTCCGCTTCGTACCCCTCGACTTCAACCACGGGGTCATGGAATCCCTCCACCATCTCCCGGATCCTGGGTAGACTCGCGGCGAGCTCGTCGGGCATCTTCTCCCGGGTTGCCTTGTAGGCCGGATACATCTCTTCCCGCTGACTCGTCCCCCGGTCGAAGACGATGGCGATGAAGTCGGGGTGATACTCCTCCCGGATGGACAAGAGGAAGTTCGCAAACCCGAAGGGAGCTGATGTGTTCTCCCCCCGCGAGTTGGTCAGGGGCCGGTTTATGAACGCGAAGAAGGCCCGGTATATGAGGGCGTATGCGTCGATGAGGAAGAGGCGGGGAGCCTCTCCCGGAGGAGCTTCCACCATTACGGGCTCCTGTCCTGGGATTCGATGGGCCGATCCAAACCGATTCCGGTGGAGGTGGTCAGAACGGGAAAGCGCCCGGGGAGGTGGCCCGCGGGCGCATGGAGAACCTCGGTCGTCACTACCCTCAGTTTCGCACGACGTTCGCCGCCTCGGGCCCTTTCTCCGTCTCCCGGATTTCGAAACGGACCGTCTCTCCCCGGGCCAGGGTTCGGAACCCATCCTCCCGGATGGCCGAGAACCGGACGAACACCTCAGCCCCGCTCTCGGCCCGGATGGCCCCGATCCCCTTCGAGTCACTGAACCAAGCCACGGTTCCCTGAGGCATGCCCGGGGCACCTCCCTCCCAAGGTCGGCGAGTCGGAACGAACCGCATTATGATGGCCCTGGAAAGGAACCGTCAAGGACGGAACCGATCGGGGCGGGACGTTGTCTCCCCCTCTTCCTCGTCACTGTAGAGCCAGGTGTAGATGGCCCGGTTGAGGAGCACGTTCTTCACGTATCCCCTGGTCTCCGTGAACGGAATCCGCTCGACGAAGCGGGGTAGGTCCTCCACCTCGGGGAAGGAGCGCCACCTCAGGGCCCGGGTGGGACCGGCGTTGTAGGCGGACAGGAGGATGGACGGGTTGTCCCCGAACCGCCTGACCAGGTCCGCAAAGAAGGCCGTCCCAAGATGGACGTTGATCTCCGGCCGGTAGAGCTGCTCGTCGGGTCGAAAACGGCCTGGGCCCACCGCCCGGGCCAGCTCGGCTCCGGTTGAGGGCAGCACCTGCATGAGGCCCCTGGCATCCGCCCGGGACAAGGCCTCGGCCCAGAACGCCGATTCCTGGCGGATGAGCCCAGCCATCAGGTAGGGGTCCAGACCCCTCTCCCTCGCCTCCGCCACGACGATGGACCGGTAGGGAAAGGGGTAGATGGCCCGGAGAAGATTCCGATCCCAGGGGCGCCCCTCCCGTTGAACCTCCCATCCGAGATTGATGCCCTCCCGGGTGAGCCCGCGGCCGTTCAACTCCAGCGCGAGCCTCAGGAGACGCACTTGACGCCCTTCCCGCTCCGTGTCGTCCCTGATCTCCCGGGTCAGGCGGTCCACCTCCCACGATGCGCCACGCTCCAGGCCAGCAGCCCGCAGGACATCGATCCTGGCCAGGCCCGCCCGAACGGCGTCGGGCATGGGCAGCGTATCGGGCAGATCCGGGATCTCCGGGGCGAACGGGTCCCCGGTGAGAGATCCGGCCTGGACGGCATAATACGTCAACGGGAAACGGCCACGGAGAGAGGCGAAGATCGTCTGCCCCTCCTCTCCCCGGTCCAGCCTCACCAGCGTCCGGCCGGCCCAGAAGGCCGCTTCATCCCACCTGCGCCCGTCGGGAAAATCCCGCATGTACGACGTATAGACATCCAGGGCGTCCTGGAGGCGGTCCTGGCCAAGGAGGAGTTGGCCGATTCTCATGCGGGCCTCTCCGGCCCGGTTCTGGGCAGGGGAAAGGGCCGCCGTCTCAGCGAATCCTCGAATGGCCTTCTCCACATCGCCTCTGTCCTGGGACGCGGCAGCCCGGAGAAAGAGGACCTCCACGGCCTCGGGACGCTCCGGAAACCCAGCCACGAGCCGGTCCTCGGCAGCCCGGGCCTCACCCTCCCGCCCGAGGGCCCGAAGGGCCTGGGCCTCCAGAACCAGGGCCTGGGCCCGCACCGAGGGCTCCACGCTCTCCTCCAGGTCCTCCGCCATGGAGAGCGCTTCGCGCCGCTGGCGCAGGCCCAGGTGCGCTCGTGCCTTGCCGAGAAGGGCCTGCGGAGATACGGGCGCTCCGGAAGGTCCCAAGAGATGCTCGTAGCTCTCGTAGGCGCTCAGGGCATCTTCCAGGCGCCCGGCGGCCCTGAGCACATCCGCGGCCGCCAGCGCCACACCCACGGAATCGAAACCCAGCTCCGCGAGGGACCGGGCGGCCCGGAGACTCGCCGCCCCGCCCGAGGAGACCCGAAGCACCTGGTGGTAGGCCCCCCGGGCTCCCGCCGAATCACCCCGCGCCAGCCTGAGCGCCCCGACCCGCTCCCACGCCGTCGCCCTGTACGGGGCGGGGCTCAGGGAGGGAATGGCGCTCCAGTATGCGGCCTCCGCCCCTGCGGAATCGCCGGCGGCCAGGAGAGCGTCCCCGGGAAGTCTCCAGCCCAGAGCCCGCATCTCCGGCGAACCCACCAAGGAGAGGAGCGTCAAGGTCGCGACTCCTTCCCCATTCGCCGCGACTCCCTCAGCAACCTCCAGAGCGACCCATCCTCCCACCGCCGAATCCTCCCCTACGAGAGTGCGGACCTCGACGGTGCACTCGGAGTAGCGGCGGGCTCTGCACTCGCTTCGGGCACGCCGGGCCCGTACCTCCACCCGGCTGACCGTCGACCCGGGGCCTGCCTGTTCCAGGGCCCGGCCGTAGGCCGCTGCGGCCCCACCCCACTCCCCCGCGTCCTCCATCGCTCGCCCCAGGAGGTACCAGGCCCGGGGATCGTTCAGCTCCCCGCCTTCCAGGGGAGCGCCCAGAAGGGCCCGTACCCCGGCCCAGTTCCCCCACCCCGCCTCCGCCTCGGCGAAGAGAAGGAGGAGCTGGAAGTCACAGCCACTGCACCCCGGAAACGCCTTCTCCAGTCGCTGGGCGGCGTGCCAGAAACGTCCACGAGACATTTCGAATCGAACGGAATCGACGACGGCGCCCTGTCCTCCGGGGGGGGACACCGCCTGAAGGGCAGCCAGGAGGAGGAAATGCTGAATCATGGTAGGATCGAAGGACCAACCCTCTGAGAATAGAAAAGAGGCCACCCCGCCACGGGGTGGCCTCTCCAGAGCTCTGCCTCTCCCGCTTACGAAGCCGCGGCCTGCCGACTCCGCTCGATGGCATGGAGTGCGTCGATCATCTTCTGTGCCGACTCCTCCATGTCGATGACCAGGCCATCGATCCGGGCCACGAAATAGTTGTGGAAGATGCTCATGGGAATGGCGATCGTCAGTCCGGCCGCCGTCGTCAGCAGGGCGACCTTGATCCCGCCGGCCACCAACGTGGCTTCCACCTCGCCCGCAGCCTCGATGGACTGGAAGGCGATGATCATCCCCACCACGGTCCCGAGAAAGCCCAGGAGCGGTGCGATGTTCGTGAGGGTGGCGAGGACCACGAGCCCACTCTCGAGCTTGCTGAGCTCGATGAGCCCCTGGTTCTCGATGGCCTTCATCACTCGCTCCGTCCCCTCCTCGTGCCTCTCCAGACCGGCATAGAGGATCTTGGCACCCGGAGATCTCGACTCGCGAGTGAGCTCGAGGGCCTCGTCGATGCGCTGGCCGGCCAGAAGCTCATCGACCTCGCGGAGGACCTTCCGCGTGGAGGAGGTCTTGGCCAGGAGGGAGAAGAACTTCCAGATGATGACGATGATTCCGATGGCCAGGCACAGACCGAGAGCCCACCTGAGGCCGCCCATCTGATCCCAGGCAAACTGCAGCCACTCCTGCCAGGTCATGTCTGTACTCTCCATGCCCGGGAGCTGGAGAAGAGCACCGTAGATTCTCATTGCACCCACCAAGAGGACCTCCTGCCGTAACGGTCTTCAGACCAAAATAACTGATCCACCCTAAGACGTAGGGTGGATGAGTAAGCGCCGATAAAGGGCTTGGCAAGATGGAGAGCGGTCATAGACGTGTCAAGGCCTGATTCATACGGTCTGTTTCCTTCCAGCACGCCACCTGTCGGCGAGGCGCCCAGGCCACCAACTCCGGCACCTGAAGGACACACTCTTGATCCTTTCCCGGATGGGGACAGCGAGGGTGAAAGGAACACCCGTTCGGAGGGCTTGCCGGGTCCGGCGGCTCGCCCGGGAGAATCCTCCACTCGCGTCGGGGGAAAGGGGGGAGGTCCCCGCCCCGATCTTCTTCGGAACCCACTGCCCACGCCGACTGCATCGCCCTCGCGGCCACCAGGAGCCCCTTGGTGTATGGGTGGGCGGGGGTGGCGAAGACCTCCGTGACGGGGGCGACCTCCACGATCTTTCCCATGTACAGAACGGCGACCCGGTCGGCGACCTGCCGGACGACCGTCAGGTCGTGGGCCACGAGCACGAGAGTAAGGGAGAGTCGATCCCGGAGCTCCTCGAGGAGGTTGATGATCTGGGCCTGGACCGACAGGTCCAGAGCCGAGACGGGCTCGTCCAGGACCAGGAGCTCCGGCTCCACCGAGAGTGCCCGGGCCAACGCCAGACGCTGGCGCTGCCCTCCACTTAGCTCGTGGGGGTAGCGCTCGGCATGATGGGCGTGGAGGCCTACCAGCTGCAGGAGCTCCGCCACCCTTCCCCGGCGCTCCGACGAGCTCGTGGAACTGCCGTGCACCTGAAGGGTCTCCTCCAGCATCGTCCCAGCCCGAAACCGGGGATTCAAGGAGCCCTGGGGATCCTGAAAAACGACCTGGACCCGTCTCCGGAACCCTTGGAGCTCCTCTCGACTCATTCCGAGGAGATTCTTCCCCCGGAAGGATACTTCCCCTCCGGACGGCTCGAGGAGACCCAGGAGACAGCGGGCCAGCGTCGTCTTTCCCGAGCCCGATTCCCCTACAAGGGCGAGGGACTCGCCCCGCGACACCTCCAGATCCACACCTCGGAGGGCCTGCACGGCCTTCCCCGCTCTCGTCGCCCCACCGGGGCTCCGGGGAACTCGTGCCGGAGATCCCGGGCGGAAAGCAGGACTTCCGGGACACCGCCTCTCATCGGAGACCTCTTCCGGCCCGGTCCAGGAGCCAACATGCCGCCTCCCGGCGGTCGCGGTCGCCCGCCGCCCCCACGGGTCCCAACCTGGGCTCCTCCACCCGGCACCGATGGAAGGCTTCGGGGCATCGGGGATGGAAGCGGCACCCCGACGGCCAATCGGAGGCATCGGGTACCTCTCCCCGGATGGGACGGAGGCCCTTCGTGCGATCGTGGAGAGACAGACGAGCTCCCATGAGCCCACGGGTGTAGGGATGGGCCGGTCTCTCCAGGACCTCCACCGTGGGGCCGGACTCCACCAGCCTCCCGGCGTAGAGTATGGCCACCCGTCCGCACACTCTCGCCACCACCCCTGGATCATGTGAAATGAGGAGAAGCGCCATCCCGCGCCGCTTCCCCAGGTCTCGCAGCAGCTCCAGGATCTGATCCGCGATGGTCACGTCCAGGGCCGTGGTGGCCTCGTCCGCCACCAGAAGGGACGGCTCCCCGGCCAGGGCCATGGCCACCATCACTCTCTGCCTCATCCCACCGGAAAGCTGGTGGGGATAGGCCTTGCGCCCCTCCGGGGGATTCCCTATGCCGACCTCTGCGAGGAGCCTTTCCACCTCCCCAGGATGCCACGGCCCGCGCCGGCCCTGGTGGAGCCGCACGGCCTCTGCGACTTGATCCCCCACCGTGAGCACAGGGTTCAGGGACGTCATGGGCTCCTGGAAGATCATGGCGATCCGCTTGCCCCGGACCGCACGGAGCCTCTCCTCCGCCGCCCCCACCAGCTCCTCGCCCTCCAGACGGATCGAGCTCCCCTCGCCGGATGAAGGCCTGTCCCTGTGGCAGAAGACCGAGGACGGACAGAGCCAGGGCCGTCTTCCCCGAGCCGGACTCCCCGACCAAGCCCACCGCCTCCCCTCCTCCAGGGATAGGCTGACCCCGTCCACGGCGCTGGCGGGTCCTCGAGAGGTCCGAAACTCGGTCCGAGGTCCTGATCTCCAGGAGCCTCATGGGGCCCGCACCCGTCCTCTGGCGGGGATCGGTGACGTCTCTGCACGCCATCGCCCACCAGGTTGAATGCCAGGACCGTGAAGACGATGGCGAGCCCGGGGAAGGTGGAGAGCCACCAGGCGTCAGAGGTGGTTCCATCCGTCGGCGATCATCGTTCCCCAGGAGGGGGTCGGGGGCCGGACCCCCAGGCCCAGGAAGGAGAGTCCTGCCTCCAGAACGATGGTGTTCCCGATTCCCAGGGTGGCGAAGACGATCACCGGCGCCAGAGCGTTGGGCAGGAGGTGGCGGAAGAGGATGCGCCGCCTGGAGAATCCCAGGGCCCGGGCCGCCTCGGCGTACTCCCGCTCCTTCTGAGCCATGATCTCTCCTCTCACGATCCGGGCGGTGAAGGGCCACTGGGTCACCGACAGGGCGGCGATGATGAGGAAGATCGACTGCCCGAAAACAGCAATGAGCACGATGAGGAGGACGATGCGCGGGAAGGCCAGCACCACGTCCACGAAGCGCATGATGGCCGCGTCCACCCAACCTCCCAGGTAGCCGGCCACCGCCCCCAGCAGCGCCCCCAGAGTGGCGCTGATGGCCACGGCGGAGATGCCGATGGCCAGGGAGATCCGGGCTCCGTAGAGGATCCGGGAGAAGACATCCCGGGACGCCTGGTCCGTGCCCATGAGGTGATGGACCGAAGGAGGAGCCAGCCGAAGAGCCATGTCTCCCCCTCCCTGAAAGGCGAATTGAAGATAAGGATCGAACGGAGCCAGGAAGGGCGCCAGCAAGGCGGCGAGGCAGAGGGCCAGGACCACTCCAAGTCCCATGAGAGCCAGGCGATTTCCCTTGAAGGCGGTCCAGTTGTCCTCGGTCCTCACCTCGTCGCGACCCGCCGCCGTCCCGTACTCCGATGGGCGGCCCCGCCCAACCCCGTGAAACCGGGCCCAGATCCCCACCAGGAGGGCGGTGAGCGCCAGGAGGCCGATCCGATCGCCCCAGCTTCCCCCGATGGCCCCCCACACCCGGTCGAAGCGGACCAGGGCCAGGGCCAGCAGCCCGATCCACAGCGTCGCCACCACACCGCCCTCCAGGACCCTCCCACGGAGCAGATCCGGGACCCCGGGCAGAAGCCACCCCAGTCGTCTACCCATGGCCGGCCCTGATTCTCGGGATCCGCGAGACCGTAGAGGAGGTCCGCCAGGAGATTACCCACCACCACCGCTCCCCCGTAGAGACACGTAAGGGCCAGGACCACGGGATAATCTCCGCTGAGCACCGAGTTCACCAGCAGCCTCCCCATCCCCGGGAGGGCGAAGACCATTTCCACGAGTACGGTGCCGCTGAGCAGGAGAGGAAAGTACATGCCGAAGAGGGTAATGACGGGGATCAACGCATTCCTGAGAGCGTGATTGAAGATCACCCGGCCCTCGGAGAGGCCCTTGGCCCGGGCGGTTCGAATGTAGTCCTGGCGGATCACCTCCAGCATGCCGGACCTGACGTACCGGCTGATCCCCGCCGCCAGGACCAGAGTGAGGGTCGCCACCGGGAGGATCAAGTGCCGGAGACGATCGAGTACCCGGCCCCAGAACGGGAGGAGATCGTGATCCGTGCCCACGATCCCGGACACAGGGAGGCCGAAGGGAAGGCCCCAGGCCTCCCGGCCGTGGACGCTGAAGAGGAGGACCAGTATGAGGGCCAGCCAGAACGCGGGCATGGAGTAGAACAGGAGCGTCGTGCCGCTCAGAAGCTCGTCCAGGAGGGAATGCTGTCGGACGGCCTGCACCACGCCCAGGAGAATGCCCAGGGCGAACGAAAGGACCAGAGCCGCCCCGGCGAGGAGCAAGGTGTTGGGAAGGGCCGAGGCGATCAGGTCCCTGACGGGAAGGGAGGTGGCCAGGGAATACTGGAAGTCGCCTCGTACGAGGGACCCGAGCCACCTCCCGTACTGGACCCACAAGGGGGCATCCAGGCCAAGGTTCCGGCGAATCTGTTCGATGGTCTCAGGAGAGAGATTGGGATTCAGGTAGAGGGAAGCAGGATCACCCGGCGCCAGACTCACCGCCACGAAGACCAGGGTGAGGACCCCCAGGAGGAGGGGAATGGCCGTCAGAGTCCGGCGCAGGGCATAGGAAACCAAGGCTCGCTCCCCCCTCAGTGCGCTCCCCGCTCCTCGGGAGGGATCCACCATTGCCGGATGTTGGCCCACTCCCCCCGGGCGTCCATGACCACGTCCCTGAGCCTCTCGTTCACGCCGTCCAGCCGGAAGGCGGAGAAGAGGTAGGTGTAGGGCTGGAGCTCCATGATCCGCTCCTGGTACTCCCGCCACATGGGCAGGGCCTCGGCCCGATCGGCGATGAGCTGTAGGGTGTCCAGGTACCGGTCCAGCTCCGGGTCCGCGGTGCCCGAGAAGGCCCACAGGCCATCGACTGCCTCGGAGTGGAAGAGGTCCCGCTCGTCCAGCCGGAACTCGGCCTCGAAGGAGATGAGGACGCCCTCGAACTCTCGCTCCGGCGCCGTGATGATGTCCACGAGGGCTCCCAACTCCATGACCCGAAGCCGGAGATCCACTCCCACGTCCCGGAGCTGGGCCTGCATGATCTCGCCCACCTCCTGCCACTCCCGGTTCTCGCTGGTGAGGAGGGTGATCCGGAGTGGCTCTCCCGTCCCCGTTCTCCCGGATCCCGTCCCCGTTCCGGTCCGCCCATCCCGCCTCCGCCAGGAGAGCGCGAGCCTCCTCGGGGTCGTAGGGGAGGGAGTCGCTAAGGGAGGAGTCGTGGGCCCAATGGATGGGCGGTACTCCCGAGTTGGCCAGGACAGCCTCCTGGCCCCGGATCCCCACCATGATGGCCCGGCGATTGATCCCCACGGTGAGGGCCCGCCGGACCCTCGGGTCCGAGAGCTTGGCAACGCGGCTGTTCCAGGCCGCGAAAAAGACCGACCGGTAGGGGAAGCTCACCACCCGTAGACCTGGGACATCCCGGGCCCGCTCCGCGTTCTGGGGAAGCATGGCCACGTAGACGTCGACCCCCCCCGTGAGGAACTCCGTGAGGAGGGTGGTCTGGTCGGGGATGATCCGGTCCACGTAGCGATCAAGATAAGGCCGCCCACCCAGCTCCTCGGGAAATGCGGGGTTGGCGGCGAAGACCCATCGGTCGTTCTGGTCATGGGAGACGAAGCGGAACGGCCCGTTCCCCACGGGGCACCTGGAGCCGAAGGGATGCAGGGCCAGCTCCGCCGGAGGAACGTCCCCCAGGAGGTGGCGAGGCATGATGGCCACGGTTCTCCAGGGGTCCATGAACTCGGCGTGGGGCCGGATGTGGAACGTCACCGTGAAGGAGTCCGGCACCTCCACGCTCCTCCGGATCGTCGAGGTAGTACTGAAAGAAGGCCGGATTCGGGAAGCCCGTCTCGGGATTCGTGGCGGTCTCGAAGGTGAAGGCCACGTCGTAGGCGGTGGTGGGCTCGCCGTCGTGCCAGACGACGTCATTCCTGAGATGGAAGGTGAGCTCGTCTCCGCCCTCGGAGAGGTCCCAGGAGCGGGCGAGGTACGGCACGGGCTCCAGATTCTCGTCGTATTGGATCAAGGGTCATGATGTTCACGAACATCTGGTGCTGGACGCTCCCGGCGTCCCCGTCCCGTGAGGGCGTTCAACCCCTTCAGCTCGGCAAACGGTCCCCACGACGGCCGTCCCCCCGTACCGCTCTCCCCCGTCTCCCCGCGGGCAGGGTGGCCATGAAGGAATCCACCCTTGCCAGCGCCCTCCCGCAGAAGGCGTCGGCGGACTCCCTGGAGGCGCCACCGGGCCTCTCGGCGCACCCGGGAAGGGACGTGACGCCGAGGAGCAGGATGAAGGGGACGACGGGTTTCATTTCGCCACTCCTCTTGTTCGGGGCGATGACGAGGGGGTTCTGGGCGAAACTCGGCAGGGTCAGAGCCGCCAGGTCCACTCAGGATCAAGATAGTGGGCCTCCAGCGCCACCGCCGCCACTCTCTCGTCCCGGCGGATCCCGTCCTCCACCCAGGCCCCCCCCAGGACCGCGGAGAGGCCCGCACGGAGCGCGGCGGTCAGCTCCTCCAGTTCCGGCACCGCTCCCAGAAGGGCCCTCAGCGTCGCCGGCGACGGGACCGGACCGCCGTCGGCTCCGAGGCGTCGGAGGAGATCCTGATCGCCGTCCAGGATGATGGAGCCGTGCTGGAGGACGCTCTTGCCGATACGGCCCTGGGCGCTCCCGACGAGCTTCCGGCCCATGGCGGTGACCTCCCCCCGGGCCGGACGACGGAAGCAGGGGCCCGCATCAGGCGGAAGGCCGCGGTCCTCGTCCATGGCCAGCTCCACCGTGGCCCCGAGCCGCCTCAACCCGTCCAGGAGTCCCTCGTTGATCAACCGGTAGCTCTTTTTCGGTCCTCCGAACTCCCCCGAAGGAAACGCCAGCGCGTAGGTGAGCTCCCGGTGGTGGAGAACGGCCCGGCCTCCGGTAGGACGACGCACCAGCCCCACACCCATCTCACGTGCGAGGTCCCGGGAATATCGACCCCGAGCCGGCTCGTTCCGCCCAAACGACACCGTCGGGGGCGCCCAGCGGTACAGTCGGAGTACCCCCTCCCCCCGGGCCAGGCACATGGCCAGAGCGTGGTCTCTGGCCATGTTGACGTGGCCGGGGAAAGGACCGTCGGTGAGGACCCGCCAACGCAGAGGCCTGCCTGCAGCCGGTCCCGCCCGATCAGAACTCGTACTCGTCTCCCGGTGACAGGATCTCCACAATGGCTCTGGCGCCAACCCGTTGCTTGAAGGCTTCCGGGTCCTGGGCAATGAGGTCGAAGGTGTTGTAGTGCATCGGAATCACCACCCTGGGTTCGATGAGATCCACGGCCCTGGCCGCATCCTCCGGTCCCATGGTGAAGTTGTCTCCGATGGGAAGGAGGGCCACGTCCACCGTGCCGCGCAGGAGGGACATGTCGGTGAGAAGCGCCGTATCTCCGGCATGGTAGACACGCTTGCCGTCCAGGTTCATCCAGAATCCGCCCGGAACGGTGGTAAAGGCCCCCTCGTCGTCGCCGGCAACCTGACCTCCGTGGAGGGCGGGTGTCATCTTGAGGTAGCCGAAGGGGAAGGTGAATCCCCCACCGATGTGGAGGGGGTGGGCGTTCTCCACGCCTTTGCTTTGAGCGAAGCTCACGATCTCGAACGTGGAGACCAGAGTGGCACCCGTCCTCTTCGCCAGGGGGATGGCGTCCCCGAAATGGTCGAAGTGGCCGTGGGTGCAAAGGATATAATCCGCGCTCCCGATCTCACTCGCCTTCACGTCGCTGACGGGGTTCTCATCAAACCAGGGGTCGATGATAATGAGGGTCCCGTCGTCCGCGGTGAGAGTGAAGGTGGAGTGGCCGTGGTAGTGGAGCTTGGCCATGGGTCCCTCCTTGATGGTTGGCTCGGGTCAATGAGCGTATCCCTGGGGCTCGGGCGTCCCCGAGGCGATGGCCTCGGGGACGCCTTCCTCTGTACGTAACACTGGACACGGCCTCCGGATCCGCCTCCGCTACCCCTCCGCGTAGGCCTCCACCGGGGGACAGGCGCAGACCAGATTCCGGTCGCCGTATGCGTTGTCGACCCTGCGCACCGGGGGCCAGAACTTGGCCTCTTCGGTCCACGGTGCAGGGAAGACCGCGTCCCTGCGGGAATAGGGATGGTCCCAGGAGTCCGACGCGGCCATGGCCGACGTGTGCGGTGCGTTCTTGAGAACGTTATCGCCCTGATCGGCGAGCCCTTTCTCGATCTGAGCGATCTCCCCACGGATGGACTCCATGGCCGCGCAGAAACGATCCAGCTCGTACTTGGACTCGCTCTCGGTGGGCTCGATCATGAGCGTGCCGTGGACCGGAAAGGACTGCGTGGGAGCATGGAACCCGTAGTCCATGAGCCGCTTGGCGATGTCCTCATCGGTGATCCCCGAGTCCTTTCGCACCGTCCTCACGTCCAGGATGAACTCGTGGGCGACCCGACCCCGCTCTCCGTGATACAGGATGGGGAAGTATCCCTCGAGCTTGGACCCGAGGTAGTTGGCGTTGAGGATGGCCCCCTCGCTCGCCTCCCGCACGCCGTCCGGTCCGAGGAGCCGGATGTAGCTCCACGAAATGGGGAGGATGCTCGGGCTCCCCCAGGGGCCGGAGCTCACCGGACCGATGCCCTTTCCCCCGCCGACAGCGACGACGGGATGACTCGGCAGGAAGGGAGCCAGGGCCTCGTTGCAGCAGACCGGCCCCATGCCCGGCCCGCCCCCTCCGTGGGGAATCGCGAAGGTCTTGTGGAGGTTGATGTGACAGATGTCGGCTCCGAAGTCGCCGGGCCGGGAGAGCCCGACCTGGGCGTTCAGGTTCGCCCCGTCCAGGTAGACCATCCCGCCGTTCTCGTGGACGATGTCACAGATCTCCCGGATCCGGGACTCGAAGACGCCATGGGTGGAGGGGTAGGTCACCATGATGGCGGCCAGATTCGAGGAGTGCTCGCGGGCCTTGGCCCGGAGGTCCTCCACGTCGATGTTCCCGTGGTCGTCGGTCTTCACCACGACCACCTTCATGCCGGCCATGACCGAGCTGGCGGGATTCGTCCCGTGGGCCGAGGCCGGCACGAGGGAGACGTTCCGGTGGGCATCCCCCCGGTCCCTGTGATAGGCACGGATCACCTGCAGGCCCGTATACTCTCCGTTGGCGCCCGAGTTCGGCATCATGGAAGTGGCCGTGAAGCCCGTGATCTCGGCCAGCCAGGTTTCGAGATCCCCGATGATGCGCTGGTAGCCTCGCGCCTGGTCCGCGGGAACGAAGGGGTGGAGCTTGGCGAACTCCGGCCACGTGATGGGGACCATTTCCGTGGTGCCGTTCAGTTTCATCGTACACGAGCCCAGGGAGATCATGCTCGTGTTCAGCGAGAGATCGCGAGCCTCCAACTTGTGGATGTACCGGAGCATCTCCGTCTCCGAGTGATACCGGTTGAAGACGGGATGGGAGAGGAAGTCCGAGGTCCGGACCAGGGTGGGGGGGAACTCCACGCGTGCACCTTCGTCGGCTAGCCCCTTGGCCGACACCTTCTCGGCTCCCCCAAAGACGGCAAACAGGTCGTCCACGTCCCTGGAAAGAACGCTCTCGTCCAGGGCGATCCCTACGGTTCCGTCCCCGAAGTCCCGGAGGTTGATCCCCCGCGCCAACGCCGCCGCCAGGACCTCCCGGGCCGTCATCCCCTGCGGCCTGACGCGGACGGTGTCGAAGAAGAGACCGTGGAGCACTTCGTGTCCCGCACGGCGCAGGCCCTCGGCGAGAATGCCGGCAAGATTGTGGATCCTCTGGGCGATCGCCCGAATGCCCTCAGGGCCGTGATAGACGGCGTACATCCCCGCCAGGATGGCGAGCAGAACCTGGGCCGTGCAGATGTTCGACGTGGCCTTCTCACGGCGGATATGTTGCTCGCGCGTCTGGAGGGCCATGCGAAGGGCCGGGTTCCCGTCCGCGTCCACGGACACGCCAATGATCCTCCCCGGGATCTTCCGCTTGAAATCCTCCCGGGCGGCCAGGTAGGCGGCGTGGGGTCCTCCGTACCCCATGGGGACTCCGAACCTCTGGGTGTTCCCCACCGCGGCGTCGGCCCCGAACTCACCCGGTGGCTTCAGGAGGGCAAGGCTCAGGAGGTCCGCGGCGACCACCACGAGCGCTCCCGCCTCGTGAGCGGCCCGGATCATGGACTCGTAGTCGAGGACCTCGCCGTCCGACGCCGGATACTGGACCAGCGCCCCGAAGGTGTCCTCGTTGAACTCCCAACTCTCGTGATCACCGACCTCTACCCGGATGCCCAGGGGCTCGGCGCGGGTCTGCACTACCGCGATGGTCTGGGGATGGCATAGCTCGGATACGAGGAAGATGTGGCGGTCTCCCTTGGTCTCGCCCTGGAGAAGAGTCATGGCCTCGGCGGCAGCCGTCCCCTCGTCCAGCAGGGATGCGTTGGCGATCCCCAGACCGGTCAGGTCCATCACCATGGTCTGGAAGTTCAACAGGGCTTCCAGTCTCCCCTGGGATATCTCCGCCTGGTAGGGCGTGTATTGCGTGTACCATCCCGGGTTCTCCAGGATGTTCCTGGCGATGACGCCGGGCGTGACGGTGTCGTGGTAGCCCATCCCGATGTAGGACCTGAACACCTTGTTCTCCCGCGCGATCTTCCCGAGCTCCTCGAGGAGGAGGTGCTCCGGGGACGCCTCGGGGAGGTCGAGGCGCCCCTTGAATCGGATGGCCTCCGGGATCGTGTCCCGCACGAGACCTTCCATATCGGAGTAGCCCAGGAATTGGAGCATCTCCTCCATCTCCTCTTCCCGGGGGCCCACGTGGCGGCGAACGAAGTCGCCTGCTGGATCTATGGTGAGAGACATGTTCGAGGTCCCTGCGTTGGAGCCGACAGGGGATCCGGGACCGGAATTGGCCGCCGGAGCCACGACGGAGTCCCGGGGCTGGCCGCCCCCCGGGACTCCCTGTCCGGCTATGATCTTCGACGTTCAGAGAACCCTACCCACCCGGAGCAGGGGTGGCGGCGGAAATCAGCCCTCGAGGTGAGCGGTGTACGATGCCGCGTCCATGAGGCTCGAGATCTCGTCCGGGTTGTCGGCCCGAATCTTGATCATCCAACCGTCGCCGTAGGGATCGGAGTTCACGACGGCTGGATCGTCGTCCAGGGCAGCGTTGACCTCCAGGACCTCCGCCTGTACCGGACAGAAGAGGTCGCTCACCGCCTTCACCGCCTCGATCGTGCCGAAGGGCTCCATCTTGTTGAAGCTGGCACCCACCTCCGGAAGCTCGATGTAGACCACGTCACCCAGCTCCCCCTGCGCGTAGTCGGTAACCCCGACGAAGAACACACCCTCCTCGTCGCCGGGTTTCAAGTATTCGTGCTCTTCGGTGTAAAAGAGACCCTCAGGAATCTCGGACATTGTTCCTCCGTGGGATGCATTGCGTACCAGTCCGCCACAATAGAGGTCTTTTTTGGCAAGCGTCAAGGTGCTTCCGGGTCGCCCTGGGCGACGATAGGCCCACGCCGCGGCTCCTGCTTTCCCGGGGTCCGCCGCCGGGGTAGTTTCCCAGGAGTCCTGGCGTGCGCCCGGCGGGGCCGGAGGGGTTTCCGTCCCACCAGCGCTCCTGACCTCGAACCCGAGGGTACATCTCATGCCGGAAATCGACCCCTGCCAAGCTCATCCCGCTCTCACCTCCCTTTCCGAGGAAGAGCAGATGTTTCGAGATGCCGTTCGCGATTTCGCCGAGAGTGAGATCGCCCACAGAGCCGAATCCATGGACCGGAATCAGGCCTTCGACGAGGATCTCCTCCCGCAGCTCTTCGAGTTGGGACTCATGGGAATCGAGATTCCCGAAGAGCTGGGTGGAGCCGGGTCCACTTTCTTCACCGCCATCCTGGTGGTGGAGGAGCTTTCGAGGGTCGATCCGGCCGTGGGTGTGCTCGTGGACGTCCAGAACACCCTCTTTGTCAACGCCGTGCTCCGGTGGGGCTCGGACGAACAAAGGAAGCGATTCCTCCCCAGGATGGCCGCGGATACGGTGGGAGCGTATGCCCTTTCCGAGGCGGGGAGCGGATCGGACGCGTTCGCACTGGCCTGCCGGGCCATCCCGGACGGAGAGAACTGGATCCTCAACGGCCAGAAGCTCTGGATCACCAACGGACGAGAGGCGGGAGCCTACGTGGTCTTCGCCAACGCGAACCCCGATGCGGGTTATCGGGGAATCACCGCCTTTCTCGTGGAGAGGGACACGGAGGGCTTCACCGTGGGGAAGAAGGAGGACAAGCTCGGGATCCGGGCCTCCTCCACCACCGAGCTTCTCTTCGACCAGGTCCGGGTCCCGGCGGCGAACGTCCTCGGCGAGGTGGGCAAAGGCTACAAGGTGGCCATCGAGACGCTCAATGAAGGCCGTATCGGAATTGGGGCACAGATGGTAGGCCTGGCCCAGGGAGCCCTGGACCACTCGGTGAAGTACGTGAAGGAGAGAGAGCAGTTTGGCCACCCAATCGGTGAATTCCAGGGCGTCCAGTTCCAGCTGGCACAGATGGCCACGGACGTCGAAGCGGCGCGACTCCTGGTCTACAACGCGGCCCGCCTGAAGGACCTGGGCCAGGAATTCACCATCCAGGCGGCCATGGCGAAGCTGGTCGCCTCCCAGGTGGCCCAGAGGATTTCCTCCATGGCAGTGGACCTGTTCGGTGGCTACGGCTTCACCCGGGACTACCCCGTGGAGAAGCTGTACCGGGATGCGAAGATCGGGTCCATCTACGAGGGAACCTCCAACATGCAGCTTCAGACGATCGCCAAGATCCTTCTCAAGTGAGGTTGAGGCTGCGATCTTTACCCTTCCCGCTGGTGCGCTGTGCGCCCAGCGCGGAGGTGGTATGTCTCTTGAGGGAAGGACCTGGATTCCATGGGCCTCGGAATCGGTGAAATCGTCCTGGTGCTGGCTCTCGTCGTGCTCTTCTTTGGAGCCAAACGGATCCCCCAGATCGCCCGGGGAGTCGGGGAGGGGATCCGCAACTTCAAGCACTCCGTCAAGGAAGGCGAACGAGGAGCAGGGGAGCTGAAGGAAGGGGAGGACGAGGACCGCCGTCTCCCCGGCGGCCCCCACTCCTGACCTACCCGGAGAACTCCGGCGCTGGGCCGGTGGCCGGCCCGGTGGGCCCCACGAACGGGCCCGCGGGGATCGCCGCGGTGATGTTCCGCCCTTTCGTCACTCCCCCCCGATCATGAGCGCATCCGTCCTGAAGAACGTCGTCGTCGTGCTCCACGAGCCGCAGAACGTGGTGAACATCGCCGGAGCGGTGCGGGCGATGAAGAACATGGGGCTCCGGCACCTGAGACTCGTTCGCCCGGCAGAGTTCGACGCGTGGCGAATCGAGGGCATCGCGCACCGAAGCGAGGACATCGTGGAGGGGGCCGAAGTCCACACCTCGCTCCGGGAGGCGTTGGCGGACTCGGTCTACGTCCTGGGAACCTCCGCCCGTGCCCGCACGGCCCAGCGAAACTACGTGCGACCCAGGGAGGCGGCGGAAAGGATCGCGGTCCGGGCGGCGAGCGGTCCGGTCGCGCTCCTCTTCGGGAGGGAGGACCGGGGACTCGACAACGAGGCCCTGGACTTCTGTCACGAGGTCACGATCATCCCCACCGATCCCCGCTATTCCAGTCTGAACCTGGCCCAGGCCGTTCTCCTCCTCAGCTACGAGGTCTTCCTGGCGGCGGGCGGCGGGGAGGCGCCGCTTCCGGCGGGCAGGCGCTCGACCCGTCCGGCCACCGCGGAGGAGCTCGAGAACACCTATGCCGCCCTCGAGGAAGGCCTTCACCGGATCGACTTCTACAAGGCGCGCGCCCCCGATGCCATCATGCGGACTCTGCGGACGCTGGTGGGGCGGGCGGAGCCGGACCTCCAGGAGGCAGGGCTTCTGCGAGCCATCGGCTTCGAGATCTCCCACTACCTGGACCGGGTCGTGGGCCCAGCCGGGGAAGGCCGGCCCCCCCCTTCAGGAGAACCCGAGCCGTCCTTCTCCGAGGAGGGCAGGATTCAGTCCGTCGAGGAGACCCTTTCGCCTGGGCGGGGAACACAAAGGGATCCCCACGGCTCCAGTTGAGGCTGGGGCTGTTGTTCGGGCCGGGACCTCTCCCGTATCTTGGGTTCTCCGGAGTCCAGTCCGACGCGCTCCCGAACCGACACCGCCGGTGATCGGCGAGCAGCACACCCGCAATGGCCACGCCCACGGCTGCCACATGCCCGAAACGGAGAGGAGCGTCACCGGCACCACTCTCGCCGATCGGTATCGTGTCCTGCTGAGCATCGGACACCGGCTCGTCCGCACCCTGGGCCTCACCCAGCTCTACCGGTCCATCTACCAGGAAACCGCCCGGATCCTCGAGGCTGCAGGGTTCTACGTCGCCCTTTACGACGGACCCACAGACGAGGCGACGGTGGTCTTCTTCGCGGAGCGAGGAGTCGAGCGGGATGTGGAGATCAGCTTTCGAGGTTCCGACAGCGAGGTCTTGAGGACGCGTCGGGGAACCATGGTGCGGGACGGTCATCAAACCCGCTCCCTCATGGTGCTCGGGGAGGCGGGCACCCGGACGACTCGCTCGGCTATTTCGGTCCCCCTCCTGTACGAGGGCGAGGTAATCGGGGCGATTTCGACTCAGAGCTACGAGCCCGATGCCTACGGGGAGGAGGAGCTGGAGCTCTTCCAGGCCATAGCGGACCTCGCCGCCGTCGCCATCGTCAACGCCCGGCACGTCACGGAGCTGGAGGCCCGCCGCCGGGAGGCCGAGCGGATCGAAGAGATCGGGAGGGCCATCACCAGCTCCCTCGATGCGGAGGAGGTCCTCCGCACTGTGACCGACGCCGTGGTAGAGCTCCTCGAGGGGGGCGCATCCACGGTGTGGCTCCTGGAGGAAGACAACGTCCGCGCTGCCCGGTCCGGGGGCACGGTCCCCCTCTTCGAGGGTGAGGGCTGGGTCCTGACCGGCCCTCTCCGGGAAGCTCTCGTCCGGGAGCGACGGGCCGTGATCATCCAGGACGTGGCCCGGAGCCAGCTCGTTCCCCGAGATTTCAGGGAGTGCTCCGAGGCCGGGTCCCTGGCCATGGTGCCCCTCGTGCTGGAAGACGAAGTCGCCGGTCTCCTCTCCGCGGCCAAGCTCCAGAAAGGAGCTCTGACCCAGGAAGGAGTGGACGCTCTCGTCCGCCTCGCGAACCAGGCTTCCGTCGCTCTTGCCAACGCCCGTCTGCACGAGAGCCTTCAGGCGCTGTCCCTCACCGATCCGCTCACCGAGCTGCCGAATCGCCGGCACATGGACATCCACCTCATCCGGGAAGTGGCCGCAGCTCGCAGAGGACGGGACCTCTGCATCGTCCTGTTCGATCTGGACGACTTCAAGATCCACAACGATCGGCTGGGCCACGTCGTCGGGGACCAGATCCTGAGGAGCTTTGGGAGAATCCTGCTGAGCGAGACCCGGGCCATGAACCTTGCCGCCCGGTACGGCGGGGACGAGTTCATCTCGGTACTTACGGACCTCCCCCGGGAAGGCGCCGTGAGCCATGCCCGCCGCGTCACCAACAGGGTCGCCGCCCATCCCATTCTCTCCCGGTACGGGCTCACGGTGAGCTTCGGCCTGGCGGAGTTCGACCCGTTGAGGATGTCCGAGGTCGAGGATCTCATCAGAGCCGCCGACGAGGATCTCTACCGGACGAAGCTCGCACGGGGAGAGGACCCGCACTCCCGGTGAAGCCTTCACCCTCCATCGCCCGAGGAGCCTTACAATGACGGAAGAGTCGAGGAAACTGGAAGGGCTCCTCCAGGCGGCGGAGGAGTTGAGTTTGGGAGCCGGGGCCATCGTCCTGGAGCACTTCGGAGGGCCCGTGCCATCGGAGTCCAAGGAGGATGGGACCCCCGTCACCGTGGCAGACCGGGCTGCGGAGAGCTACCTCAGGCGGGAGATCGAACGGCGCTTCCCCGGCCACGGCATCCTGGGGGAGGAGTACGGCGAGTCCCGCCCGGGCGCGGCGATACGGTGGATTCTGGACCCCATCGACGGTACTCGCACCTTCGTCCGGGGCGTGCCCCTGTTCGGAGTCCTCGTGGGAGTGGAGGTGGAGGGGAGGCCCTCGGTGGGAGTCGCCCACTTTCCCGCCTTGAAGGAGACGGTCTCGGCCGCGCTGGGCCTCGGATGCCACTGGAACGGGAGGGCCGCCCGGGTCTCCCGCGTCGGGGACCTGACCCTTGCGGCGGTCCTCGCCACCGAGCCGGCCGACCTGCTGGAGGGCCCCGTCGCCAGGGGTTGGGCGGCCCTCGTCCGGTCCGCTTCACTGGCCCGCACGTGGGGCGACTGTTACGGACATGCCCTGGTGGCCACGGGCCGCGCCGAGGTCATGATCGACCCTGTGCTCTCCCCCTGGGACGCGGCCCCGTTCCTTCCGATCCTGACCGAGGCCGGTGGGAGATTCACGGACCTGAACGGAGTGCCCGGCGTGAATGGAGGCTCGGGACTCTCCACCAACGGGATTGTCCACGAGCGAGTGCTCGCTCTCCTTCAGGAGGGCTGAAACCCCTCACTTCCCTTCGGCACCTCCGCCTCCACGGCCTCTGGCTGCACCATAGGCTGCCACACCTGAACGGCCGGGAACGTGGAGAGGAACCAACGGACACTCCAGAGAAACAGCCCCAGGAACGCCAACCCGATGAGCGGCTCCCAGATGGTGATGACGGGGTGCCCGTCGTAGATGGACGGAACCACCAGCAGGTACCTCTCCAGCCACAGGCCGACCAGCAGAAGGGTCGTGAAGAACCTCAGGACCGCGGGAGTCATCTTCGGCTTCCGCCCCAGGAGGCCGGCGAAGGGGACCACGAAGCACAGGACCAGCGTCAGCACCGAGAGGCCGCCCCAGGGAGCCTCCGCCCGGTGGACGATCCAAGCCTGCTCTCCCGGGAGCTTCCCGTACCAGATCACCAGGTATTGGGACCAGAACAGATACGCCCAGAAGACCGTGAACGCGAAGGACAGCTTCCCGAGATCGTGGAGTTGCTGCACCCCCATGAGCTTGTTCAGGTCCGGGTCCCGTCCCTTGGCGTAGACCGTGGCCCAGGATGTTGCGGCGATCCCTCCCCAGAGCGCCCCCATGAAGAACCACGCCCCGAAGATGGTGGAGAACCAATGGGGCTCGAGGGACATGGCCCAGTCGAACGCCACAACGCTCATGACCACGGCATAGAGAAGCACGCTGGCGGGGGCGAGGCGCTTCAGCCGCTGATAGCTCTTCACCTCCTCACGCTCCTGCCCCCGCCACCCCTGGGTCAGCCACTCCACCCACCGGGAACGCCCCGGGTCTCCACCCGTTCCCGGGCCCTGCTTCACGAGACCCAGGTCCGGTCGAAGCGCGAGAAAGGCCATGTAGAGGAACACACCGAAGAGGAGGGCCAAGCCTACCACGTTTCGTGTGACAAGGAACGGAATGTTCAACCACGCGGCCTTGCGCTGGATGATGGGATCGATGGCCATGGCCTCGATCCAGGGGAAATAGCCCCCACGCAGGCCCAACATGGGCAGGAGCAGGAGAAAGGAGATGGGGAGGAAGGCCGCGAAGGCCAGCCCGACCCTCCGGACCGACCAGTTCCACCGGGCTTTGGTGATGGTGGTGGCCGCCATGAGAGCCATGGCCCCGGCCGCGACACTGGTGAAGAACAGCCAGTTCACCACGTAGGCCCGCCAGGCCCGGGCCGGGTCCCTCACCAACGTCGCCGCGAAGGCCGCAGCACCGATGAGGATCAGCACGAAGAAGAAGAAGCTCGCCATCCGGGAACGTGGGACATAGCGAACCGGAATCTCTCGCGGTATGTGGATCTGGGCCATGCTCCGTGCCTCAGTTGAAGGAGGTTCCGGCTGTGTCGGCGGGACTTCCTTCCCCTTGTGTCGGTTCGGCTCCGCCGATCCCGGGCGCCTGGGCCACCCCCTGCAGGACGCGGAGGTAATTCACCACGTTCCATCGATCGAAGTACGTGACGCGCGCACCGTAGGAAGGCATGAGGCCCCGGCCCATGCTGATCATCCCGAAGATGTACCCGTCGGTGAAGTTCTTCGCCCGATCGCTGATGAGCGGGAAGGGTGGGAACCCCGCGGGGATGATGTACCCGGTGACGCCGGCCCCGTTCGGCCCGTGGCAGGGGGCGCAAAACCTGAGGAAGAGGGTCTCCCCCCGATCGATGGACACCTCCGTCGGGGCTACCGGATTCGGGAGATTCACCACCACCGGGGCCTGGTTGAGGACGTCGAGCTGCGTGAACGGTGGCGGCACGTCCTGGAGTCCCCTGGGCTCTCCCAGGTTCACGTCGCCTGGGGCGGCGGGGAAGTTGCCGTCCGAGAAGGGAACCGAGCCCACGGGGGCCGGGCGGGGATTCTCGTAGGGGTCGAACGAAGCCTGATCCCGCATGCTCCTCCCGAAGATGGCCACCATGGCGTCATCGAGGGGCGTGCAGGCTGCGCTGGACACCACCGCTGCCACCGTGGCCATGCGGAGGAGCACCAAACCCACTCCCCTAAGGGGCCCACTCTTCCTCGGGCCGCTCTCCGCCCTTCCCCCACCATTCTCAAACATCCGGCACCCCCTGGTCCTCTTCCCTGAGCTCCGCGGGGCGACGCTCCGACAGAATCCGTCGCGCTTCCTCCATCCGCCCCGGCGGGGCCGAGACGTAGACCCCGAACCTCCCGGCACTGAACTCCGGGTCATAGACGACCTGAGGCTTCAGATTGGGGAGTCGGGTGTTGATCAACAGGCCGATGACCGTGGAGAGGGCCCCGAAGAGGATCGTGAGCTCGAAGGCAATGACCACGTAGGCGGGAATGGAGAGGATGGGCTTGCCCCCGGTGACCAGAGGCCAGTTCGTGGCGGTAAAGATGGCCAGGGAGAACCCGGCGGCCGTGCCGGTCAGCGCGCCAACGAGGGCAAACACCCGTACCGGGCTCTGACCGTATCCCATGGCGTGCTCCAGGGCGTGCTCCGGCACCGGAGCGTAGGCCCTGATCGCCTTCCGCTTGAAGCCCGCCTTTCTGAGGGACTCGATGGCCTCCACGGCCGAGTCGAGATATTCGAAGGAGGCGAGGATTCCCCGTGTCGGCTCACTCATGGGCCGGCGCCTCCTTTCCCGCTCCCCTCATCGGCGGGGGGAGAACCTCCTTGAGCTCTGCGATGGCCACGGGCGGCAGCACCCGGGTGAAGATGAGGAACCAGAAGGAGAACCAGCCAAAGCTGCCCACCAGGATTCCCATCTCGACGATGGAAGGTCGGTAGTTGCCCCAGGCGAAGGGCTCGAACTCGTGGGAGAGAGAGGTGACGATGATCACGAACCTCTCGAACCACATCCCGATGTTGACGAAGAGGGTGATGACGAAGAGGGCGGGGATGGAATGGCGTATCCTCCTGAACCACAACAGGATGGGAATCAGCCCGTTGCAGGTGAGCATGATCCAGGACGCCCACCAGTAGTGGCCGAAGAGCCGGTTCCAGAAAGTGGCCCTCTCCACCACCTCACCGCTGTACCACGCCATGAAGAACTCGGTGAGATAGGAGTACAGCACGATGAGGGACGTCAGGAGCATCAGCTTCGCCATGGCGTCGAAGTGCCGCACCGTGAGATAGGCCTCCAACCCGAAGATCTTCCTCAACGGAACGACCAACGTCACCACCATCGCCACTCCCGAGAAGATGGCTCCAGCCACGAAATAGGGCGCGAAGATGGTGGCGTGCCATCCCGGGACGATGGCCATGGCGAAATCCCACGACACCACCGAGTGGACCGACAGCACCAGGGGAGTGGCGAAGGCCGCCAGGAAGATGTAGGCCTTCCCGAAATGGTGCCATTCACGGTCCGTGCCTCGCCAGCCGAGGGAAATCACCTGGTAAAGCTTCTTGCGAAGGCCCCGGGCCTGGTCCCTGGCAGCGGAGATGTCGGGAATGGACCCCAGGTAGAAGAACACGGCCGATACCGTGAAATAGGTGGTGACGGCAAAGACGTCCCAGAGGAGCGGGGACCTGAAGTTCGGCCACAGAAAGCGTGAGTTCGGGTAGGGGATCAGCCAATAGCCGTGCCACACCCGACCCAGGTGAATGAGGGGAAAGAGCCCCGCGGTCATAACCGCGAAAACGGTCATCGCCTCCGCCGCCCGATAGATGGACTGTCGCCAGGGCGCACGGAAGAGGAAGAGAATCGCGGAGATGAGGGTGCCCGAGTGGGCAATCCCGACCCAGAAGACAAAGGTGGTGATGTAGACTCCCCAGCCCACCGGGTTCATGAGACCGCTGACGCCGATACCGTTGACGATCTGGTAGATCCAGGAGGTGAAGAAGAGCCCGACACCGGCAACAGCCAGCAGGAAGAGGGTCCACCAGCCTTTTCCTGGCCTGGACAGGATCTTCAGGATATCCCTGTTGACCTGCCCGAATTCTTCCACGTCCGGGTGCGTGAGCGCCCCCCGGTCACGCTTTTCAAGTGCCGTGGCCATGCGCTCCCTCTCGACTCACGAAGCCAGTAGGGGACCCCATCAATCCTCCCCGGTCGGGATCTCGTGAAAGGTGACCTTCTTCAGGTACGTCACAGCGGGCTGGGTGTTGATGCTCTCGTCCAGAACCCGGTATCCGCGCTGGTTTCGCGAGATCTGGGCCACCCTGGACTCCGGGTCCCGGATGTCTCCGAAGACGATGGCCTCCGATGGGCAGCTCTGTTGGCAGGCCGTCACCATCTCACCATCTCTCAACGGGCGCCGACCCTCCAGCCTGGCGCGGTTCTGAGCCTCCCGGATCCTATGCACGCAGAAGGTGCACTTCTCCATGACGCCATTGGCTCGGACCGTGACGTCGGGGTTGAATCCCCAGTTCATGGGCTCGGGAACGTCACTGAAGCCGAACCAGTTGAAGACCCGCACCTTGTAGGGACAGTTGTTCGCACAGTAACG
Source organism: uncultured Gemmatimonadales bacterium (assembly GCA_963751255.1). Taxonomy (GTDB): domain Bacteria; phylum Gemmatimonadota; class Gemmatimonadetes; order Longimicrobiales; family Gaopeijiaceae; genus CAVVTW01. The sequence continues at coordinate 77,204 of CAVVTW010000035.1, forward strand.
GGTGCCCACGCACCGGTTGTAGACCTGCGCGTTCAGGCCCTCCGGGGTGTGGTAGGCGGCGTAGACCGGGCAGACCGGCTCACAGGGAGCGTTGCCGCAGTGCTGGCAAAGCATGGGCAGGACACGAACATCCACCGGCCCGGGCCGGGTGGCGTCCACGGCCTCGTAGTACCGCTCCAGGCGAATCCAGTTCATGTCCCGGCCCATGATCATCTGGTCCTCGCCCACCCAGGAGACGTTGTTCTCGGACTGGCAGGCGGTGACACAGGCGCTGCAGCCGGTGCACTTGTCCAGGTCGATGGCCATGGCCCAGCGAGGGTTCGTCTCCGGATCGTACTGGCCGTAACGGCTCCCCTCCAGGGGAAATCCTCCGGTCTCCCCTCCGTGGCGACCGGTGAGAATCCGCCCATGGCCTGAATCTCCTTGAGCTCCTCGCCCTCGGGTCGGTGCTGGAGCCCGCCCTCTTCCATCCCACTCCCCCCTTCTTCCGCCTCAGGCCCTTCCCCCTCCCGTCGGGCCTCCTCCGGTCCACCCCCCAGAGCGACAAGGGCTACGGCGGGAGCGATGGGCCGCCCGTGCTGTTCCGAGGCCCCGGCGATCGTCGCCAGGGGCCGGTGCTCCCCGGTAGCGTCGACGGACACCCGGGTCGCCAGCTTCACCAGCGCCCCCGACGGCTGTTCCACCTCGGCGGGAAGGAGTGCCATGGCGTTCACGCCGCGCCCGTTGGCGAACCGGCCATACTCCCAGTGCCCTCCCCCCATGGCCAGGGCCACCACATCCTCTCGGACCCCCGGATAGCGCCACACCGGGACCTCGACCTCTCCATACGGAGACCTTACTCGGGCCATGTCCCCGTCCCGAAGACCGAGTCGCTCCGCCGTGCCAGGGTTCACCTCCAGCCAGGAGTGCCAGGTGATCTTGCTCACAGGATCGGGGAGCTCCTGGAGCCAAGGACGATCCGAGTGTCTCCCGTCTCCGAACCGAGGTGAGGGATAGACCATCAGCACCAGGTCACCGTCCCCATCCAACCCGGGCAGGTCGAAGCTCAAGGCGGTGTCGGGGGAGCGGAGGGGCACCGGCTCTTCCTGAGCGGGCGCCGGAAGCTGCACCACTCCGGAACGCAGCGCTTCCCTCCAGAAGGCATCGAAGTCTCCCCCCGGCTGGGCGAGCGCCTGGATGGCTCCCCATCGCCTCCTCAGGTAGTCGAAGAAGGTGGGAACCCCCAGGTCCCGGCCCATGCGATTCGCTACCGAGAGGAGCACGTCACCGGCCTGCTTCGTGTCGAACCGGGGAACAGGCTGCATGGCGGGTTGCCGCAGGGCGTACACCCCGGGGCGGGGGTTCGAGTCCCCCCAGGCCTCCAGGGGATTCCGGTCCGGCAGGATGAGGTCCGCCAGAGCCGCCGTTTCATCCATCGCGGACGCAAATGAAACCCGGAAGCCCGCCGCTGCGAAGGCGTCGTTGAACCCGGCGGCAGGAGGCAACGTGAACGCGGGGTTGGTGCCGTGCACCATCACCACTCCGGGCCCGGCCATGGAGGGGAGGCCGACTGGAGCTCGGCAAACGGACGAGCTCGGCGGCTCCCTGGTCCACTCGCCGGAGGCGCACAGTCCGGCCCACGTTCCCGGCTACGGAGTTCAGGATGTGCACCGCTACGTTGGCAGCCGTGGCGTTGCGATGGTGGCCCGCCACGCCGGGTCCCACCGCCAGGCTCGGGGCGTCGGCCAGGAACCGCTCCGCCAACGCCTCGAGCTCTTCCGCGGGTACCCCCGAGCCGTCCTGCACGCTTCTGGGATCGTAGCTGTCCAGAACCCTCTGGTACGGTCCCGCATGGCCTCCGCCGTTCCTCACGATCACGTGGGCCATGGCCAGGGCCACCAGCGCCTCGGAGCCGGGCTTGATGGGCACCCAATCGTCGGCGTTCTGGCCCGGTGAGCGAGAGGCGCGGTGCAAGGACGACCAACCTTCCCTTCGAGCCCAGATCGTCCACGCTCGCCATCCGGGTGAAGGCCCTCTGGTACTCCACCGGGGAGAGCCAACCTTCAAGGAAGTCGGCCCCGAACGAGAAGAGGAGGCGAGCCTGGGCGAAGTCGTACGTCGGGATGACCGGGCGACCAAAGGCAATCCGGGTGGCCTCCCGCAGCGGAGCCTCCGAGAGGGCCTCGTACTCGACGCGGCTGCCGCCCACCGCCGAGAGGAAATCGTCCACGAGGTTGGTCATGGAGGGATCGAGACGCCCTGCCAGGAAAAGGTGTCCCGTACCGTCCTGGAGGCGCTGCACCAGCGTCGCCTCCGCCTCGTCCCACCCGATGGGCCGGAATCCTCCGCTTTCCCGAATCATGTGGCGAGGTCAGGCGGTCCGGATTGTAGAGGCCCTGCACGGAGGAGAACCCCCGGGAACAAAGGGCGCCCCGGGAGATGGGGTGGGCAGGGTTGCCCTCCACCTTCACCACTCGACCCTCCCTGGTGCGCACCCAGATTCCGCACCCGGCGGGACACTCCCCACAGACCGACGTATACCAGGTGGCGACTCCAGGGGTGATGACCTCGTCCGGGACCACGTAGGGCAGGAGCTTCTCCACTCCCTGGGTGGAGCAGCCGAACATGGTGGCGCCCGCCCCGCCGGCTCCCACGACCCTGAGGAAATCCCGCCGCTTGATTCCGTCGCTCATGACCTCAACTCTCTCGTAGTCGGGTTCCCGGGGACCTGCCGAGAGCCCCTGGAGTCTCCGTGGTGCGCGAGCCTTCAAGATCAATAGTGACACACCGTACAGTCGACGGAGACTTCGTTCTCACGGTGGCATTGGATGCACCAGCCCATCCTCAGAGGCTGAGCCACCTCCTGGATCACCGCCATTTCCTGCACCTGTCCATGGCAGTCCTGGCAGAGCAGATTCCCGGCGTCGGCAGCCACGTGTCGCATGTGGGGGAACTTCACGTGGTCGGCTACCTTGTAGATCCGCACCCAGGGGATCGCCTCGCCCCGCCCCCAATAATCCCGAAGCTTCTGGACCTCTTCCGGATTGTTCCGCCCCTGGATCACGGTGTGGCAGCCCATGCATGCCGCCTCAGACGGAAGGCCGGCATCCATCGACCTCTCCGCCGCGAAATGGCAATACTGGCAGTCGATCTGGAACTGGCCGGCGTGTGTGTTGTGGGGGAAGGCGATGGGTTGGACCGTGGAGGCAGCATCGGCAGGGAGGGGGACCGCCCCCTCCTGGGACTGCACGAAGGCCACGGTGCCGAAGGCCGCGAGAACAGTAACGGCCGCAAGTAGCCACGGCTTTTTCATTGGCTCTGGCTGCCCGAAAAAGACTCGGAAAGGACGGATTGCGATCGAACCTGATACGGCCGAAAAACGGTGAGAGAACCTAGAGACGGGCCCCTGGAGTGTCAACGCTGATGAGGGGCACGCGCCCCCTCTCTCGAGGAGACGAGTCCCACCTCCACCGGGACCGGCGCCGTCGCGTCCCCACCATTGCACGGCGGGAGAAGAAGCCGCAGCTTGCCACTGTACGATCGCTTCCGGTCCCACTTCCTCCTTTCCGGGGCGGCCATGGTCGCTGCGAACGGCACTTCCTCGGGTGTCATGCCGTGGGGACGCTTCGGCCTCCCCCAGGACCCTCCCCTTCGCTTTCAGCTCGGCCCCCTCTCGCTCCTCGTTCAAAGGAAGGGGGATGAGATCAGGGCCACCACGGACCGGACGGTCCCACACGCAAGGCCCACCCGGGGGGCGTCGGAAGATCCGTCCTGGACCCGCTGGGCAGCACGCGAGGACCCCCGGGAGATCGAGTTTCTTCCTGCGTTTCCGGATCGGCCTCTGGTCCTGCGGCCTGAAGATCCCTTCCACCTCCTCCCCGGGCGCTCGTGCCCGGATCTACGCCCGGGCCCCCGTCTGGGTCCAACTCCGCGTTCCCGGGGAAGCCGGGAGCGACGATCCTCGAGGTTCCCTCCTTCCCACTCTCGGAAACCTGGTGGGGAGACGCCGAGGGAGGTGAGTTGTGCTACTGGCTCTCCATCGTGGCAAGAAGGGACGCCCCTCCCGAGATCTTCAGTCCGGAGCGTATCATCTGCCCCATAGAGTTGGTCAACGGCGCCGGAGAGGAGCTCCCGGTGGAGAAGATCCTACTCCGTTGCGAGCACCTCTCGGTCTTCCAGGGAGCCGGTAGCCTCTGGTCCGACGAGATCCGCGTGAAGTATCGGGGGGAGGAGCTCGGCAGCGACCTGGAGATGACGGGCCGGAATCCGCCCGAGGCTCCCGGAGCGCCGCGGCTGAACCCACCTCGAGTGCCCGTCGCAAGAGGATTCAGGGCGCGGACCTTCGCCAGGCTCCGAGGCCTTTCCGGCCTCGGAGGAACCTCCTGAGGAGATCCAATGTCGTTTCTTCTCTCGGTTCTCGCACAGGCGCAGCCCACCGGGGGACTCGGCGCCTTCCTCGAGCCCCTGAGGAACCTGTTCACTCCCACCGGCGTGCGCGCCCTGGCTCGCGCCGTCCTGGTCCTGGCCACGGGGATCCCCTTTACCTACGCCCTCTCCCGGTGGACGCGCCGTTGGATGGTGAGCCGGTACTCGGCCCAGCAGGGCATGATCGTCGGAAAGGTCGTCTTCTACTCCGGGAGCCTCATCATTCTCGTCAGCGTCCTCATGGAGCTGGGCTTCAGCCTGACCCCCCTCCTGGGCGCCGCGGGGATTCTCGGAATCGCCCTCGGATTCGCCGCCCAGACCTCCGTGTCCAATATCATCAGTGGCTTCTTCCTCATGGCTGAAGGCCCTTTCGTTCTCGGGGACCTCATACAGGTCGGGGACATCTCCGGCCGGGTCCTCTCCATCGACATGCTCTCGGTGAAGATCAGAACCTTCGACAACCGGTTCGTGCGAATCCCCAATGAGAACCTGATCAAGACCGATTTCATCAATCTGACCCGCTTCCCCATTCGTCGGGTGGACATCGACGTGGGGGTGGCCTACAAGGAGAACGTCGCCCAGGTACGAGAGGTGCTCTTCCGGGTTGCCAGAGACCATCCAGGCGCTCTCATGGAACCAGAACCGCAATTCTATTTTCTTGGATACGGCGCTTCATCCCTGGATTTCCGGTTTGGCGTGTGGGTCAGAACCGATCGGTTCTTCGACGTGAGGAACGAGCTGAAGGAAGAAATCAAGAACCGGTTCGACGAGGCCGGAATCGAGATTCCGTTCCCCCACCGGACCCTTTATACGGGAGCGGTTACCGAGCCCTTCCCCATCCGCATCGTTCCCCCGGAGCCGGCCGGTGACGAGGGCACGGAGAAAAAGTGATTGAGATGCGAGGCCCACCCTAGTACTCTTACAGAGATGAACCGGGACAATCGAGCTCCGTCGCCGCCTCCGCCCTCCTCGGGGCAGCACCTCGCGACCATCAGTCACGAAGGTCGGTTCTGGGACGTCTACCTGGAGTTCGAAGACGACCTCCATCGCCCCGAGACCCACAGGGCCCTCCTCTGCTACTTTCCCGGGGACCCGGACGACGATGAGGAACCGGTCCGGACCACCACCATCATCATCGAGGACTCCTTCGAGGAGGCCATGCGAAAGGCCAGGCGCCTGGAGGAGGTCCAGCTCCAAGCCCTCCTCCGCTCAGCCCTCCCGGGTTGATCCGATCCGCCTCAGGCCTGCCTCACCCATCGCCATAGCTCCGGCAGCGTAGGCCGCTTGCCCTGCATGAGGATGCCGACCCGGTAGATTCGCCCGGCGAGCCAAGCCACCGCCAGCACGCCCCCGTAGAGGAACACCAGCGAGGTCACGATCTGCCAGAGTGGCACCGCCCCGGCTCCCGCACGGGCGTAGAGGAGGATGGGAGAGAAGAAAGGGATCATGGAGGCCACAACGGAAACCGTCGAGCCGGGATCCTCCAGAGTCGGCATAAGGATCACGACTGGAAGAATGAGGAGCCCCACGATGGGGAACTGGGCCTGCTGAGCCTCCTCATCGGTGGAGCACATGGCGCCCACGGCGGCATAGAGGGCGGCATAGAGGAAGAACCCTCCGAGGAAGAGCGCCACGAAGAGCGCTACGAGGCCGGTGCCCGGGAGGGCCCGGGCAACGAACTCGGGATTGGCCAGGTCCGGGCGAGCCGCCACGAGGGCCGGCAGCCCCATGGTGAATCCCAGGACGCCGAAGAGGACCCAGACCGCCAACTGGGTGAGGCCCACGCTTCCTACCCCCAGGATCTTGCCCAGCATGAGCTCCCACGGGCGCACGGAGGAGATGAGGATCTCCACGATGCGCCCTGTCTTCTCCTCGAGAGTGGACCGCATCACCGCCACGGCGTACAGGAGAATCACCATGTAGAGTAGCATGGATCCGGCGAAGACTCCTACGAACTTCGGCTGGTCCTCCGTAGCGCCTTCCCGCTCCTCGCCAAGGAGCCGGACATCCATTTCTCCGCCGGAGAGGAGGGCGTTCAGGTCCACCTCGTTCCCGGCGGCGCCAAGGCGGACCTCCAGGGCCGACTGTGCCACCGCACCACGGATCGTCATCCCACGAACGGCCCCTGGACCCCGGGCGCCGTAGAAGACCACGTGACCACGGCTCAGAGCGTCCGGCCCCAGGACCAGGAAGCCACCCAGGTCACCGTCCGAGGCCTCCGATCGAAGGGAATCCTCCTCGGACGGACTCGCCTCCCGGACGGAGTATCCGGCCTCTTCCAGCCGGGGAGCCAGCCGGCCGTAGAGGACTCCTGTCTCGTCCACCACCGCCAGCGTGCGCTGCGCATCCTCCCGGCTCGACGCGTAGATCATGGGGAAGAGCATCATACCCAGGAAGAACACAGGGGCCACGAAGGTACCCACGAGAAACCATCGGCTCCGGACGCGCTGCAGGTATTCCCTCCTGAGGACCGGCCACAGACCCTTCATCGCACCGTCTCCCTTCCGTGTCCGGCCCCGTTCCGGCCGCTCCCTCCCTCGTCCTCGGCGGCGCCGGCATGTCGAACGAAGATCTCGTGGAGCCGCGGCTCCACCAGATCGAACCGATCGATTCGGGCCCCGGCAGCCACGCCCCTGCGGAGAATGGCTTGGTGGTCCGCCCCCTCCCTCAGCAGGAGCAGAACGCCTTCTTCGTTGCGTCGGATCTCGGCCACCTCCGGTCCAGTGAGCCATCGGTCGTCCCCGGAGAACTCGATGGCCAGGAGCCCCCCTCGCTCCCTCCGCTTCAACTCCTTGAGGTCTCCGTCCAGGACTTTTCTGGCTCTGGAGATGAGACAGACCCGCTCGCACAGGCGCTCTGCATGATCCATGAGGTGAGTCGAGAACAAGATGGTCGCGCCCCGGCGATGAAACTCCCTGACGATCCTCTCGAGGACCTCCTGGTTGATGGGATCCAGACCACTGAAGGGCTCGTCCAGAATCAGGAGCTGCGGATCATGGAGAATGGTGCCGATGAATTGGACCTTCTGCTGCATTCCCTTCGACAGGTCCTGTGTTCTTCTCTCCGCCCATTCGGAGAGGTCCAGGCGGTCCAGCCACCCCCGGGCCTTCGTTCCGGCTTCGGACCGGGAGAGACCACGGATTTCTCCCAGGAAGACCAGGAGGTCGAGCACCTTCATCTTCCGGTACACCCCCCGCTCCTCAGGTAGATAGCCCACCCGGTAGTTCTGGTTCAGCCCCGGAGGTCCTCCCATGAGACGGACCCTCCCTTCATCGGGAAGCAGGATCCCCATGATCATCCGGATGGTCGTGGTCTTGCCCGATCCGTTCGGCCCCAACAAACCGTAGACGGTACCCGGAGGGATCTCCAGGTCCAGGGCGGACACCGCTGTGAACTTGCCAAAGCGCTTGGTGACACTGTCCAGCCGCACGGCGGCTCCATTCCCTCCGGGGGTCGGCATCAAGACGTCTCCATGGTGGGGGACTCGAACATCTTCCTCCCTCGATCGGACATTTCCCTCCCTATACGGTGTATCAAGCACGCCCCTTCACCGAGCGACGGACCTCGTCGACCGGTTGCAGGTCACGGGGAAAAACGTAGATTGGCAATCTCTTCGAAACATCTGGAAATGCTGGAGGCTGCATGGCCATCTTCCGGACATTGTACTACGGCGATGTGACGGTGGGGGTCGGAGGTCGCATTACGATCCCCCAGGAGATCCGAGACGATCTCCGCATCGACGAAGGGGACGTCCTGACGGTTCGGGTGGAGGAAGCGCCCAACAATGTCCGCCAGATGGTGATGTGGCGGGCCGAGCCCCAGGCCGAGGACTGAAGGACCTTGTAGAAGCGAGGAAAGCGTGCCAGCGATTCTCAGGGTCACCGAGGGGGACATTTCCACCTTCGAGGGCGACGCTGTGGTCAACGCGGCGAACAACCACCTGCGGATGGGGAGCGGGGTGGCGGGGGCGCTTCTCCGCCGGGGCGGAGGAGCCATCCAGGACGAGTGCGACGCCCTCGTCCGAAAGGACGGCCCCCTGGACGTCGGCGATGCAGCCATAACCGGGGGAGGAAGGCTCCCGGCTCGTTTCGTCATACACGCCGCCGCCATGGGGGACGCGCCCGTGAGCTCGGACTCCATACGGAATGCCACGAGAAGCGCCCTCGAGGTCGCAGCCAAGCATGAGCTTCGGTCCATCGCCTTTCCCATCCTGGGGACGGGGGTGGCGGGTTTCCCCTTCGACGAGGCAGCCCGAATCATGGTCCAGGAAGTCAAGCGATTCGTCGCCGAGGCTCCGGGAATCGAATCTGTCGTCTTCTACGGCTACACGCCGGATCAAGCAGCCATCCTCCGACGCCACCTGGACTGAGCCCCCCTCGGCACTCATCCGTCTCCCTCCAGGTCCGTCCACCGTGCCATGGCACGGAGGGGCCCCAGACCGTCGTGGTGCCACCAGGCCGGCGGCCAAGGGGCCTCCTTGAACGAGGTCACGCGGCTGACGCCGATCCGAGCGACCTCCTCCGCAAAGGGATCCCTCCGTTCTCCGAGGCCTGCCACGGCCAGGGTCTGAAGGTAGCGCCTCCAGGGCTCCAGACGGCCGGGCACCGCCCCCGCATCGTCCACCGGCACGACCCGGACGGTTCGGGCGAGACAGGTAGGCTCCACGGTCCCCTCTTCCTCGTAGAGAACCGTCCAGGTCGCCATGCGGCCTCCATGGTACACGGCCCCCCTTCCCGATCCTTCCTCTGCCTCGGCCCTACCCCGGGTCTGCTGGAGCGCCACTGCGCTCTCGGGGGACAACCGCCCGGACGGGAGAGTACCCTCCATTTCCTGCAGCGCCGAAGCCAGAAGCCTGGCCCATCCCCGTGGATCGATCTCCCCACCTCGTTCCACGAAGAGCACCTGGGGAGAGACGCACCCTTTCTGGTCGAACAGGGCGACAGCTCCGGCAGCCTCCCCAGCCGTCTTCCGGGCATTGGCTCCCAACGCCGCCCTCCCCACCACCCCAATCCCTATCCGGTGCCGAAATGCGATCAAAGGCGTCGCCGCCGATAGACGGCTCCGGGCCCACGTCACGGTACTGTCTCCTCCATAGGCCACCACGAGATCGGCGGCATGCAACGCCACCTCCGCCTCTTCTCCCGCATCTCGCGGCCAGTAGAGGACGGCGACGCTCCGGGCCAGGATGGGGTCCACCTCCGCCAGAGTGCGGGCGAACGCCACCGGCAGGACCACGTCTCCCCGGCCCGGTTTCAGAAGGACCGCGGATTTCACGAGGAGGGCGCGGACAAGGGAGGTGACCGAAACACCGGGAACGGTTCCAGCACCCAGGTGGAAGGTCAGAGGGAATCCCAGGGCCCGGATTCCGGTGCCTTCTCTTCCCGGTCGGAAGCCGTCCAGCACGCCAGGATCCGGAAACTCCGACCTCAGCAGCGCCTCCAGTCGAATCCGCATCCAATCCCGGCTCATACCGTCCAGGACCGCCGCCGCCATGGGGAGGGACAGCCCGGAGTGGACGGCGAGTGCCTTCAGGGTCCCCTCCCGCAGCTCCCCCTCCGGCTCCCGGAGCCGTCGGGCGGCCTCATCCACCGCCGAGAGGATCCGGTCCACCGGGAGGGAGGAGAGTCCGTCGTCCCGGCCCCTGCGCAGGACCGCCACCAGCTCCTTCATCCGGGCGCCGGACAGGTCGACGAACCGCAAGGGAGAGTCCGGAAGATCCCGCAGCACCCCCGTCTCGCTCCCGTCCAAGATGAAGTCAGGGGGAAGCTGCCAGGCCTGGAAGATCGTCATTGCGCCGGGTCCAGGGAGGACAGGAAATCCTCCATCGCCAGAGAGCACCCTCGGGGCTCCGACCCAGGGCTGCGCCCGAGCAGCTGGAACCCGCCCTCGACTTCCCTGCCCAGGTCCTCCGTGAGGATCGCCGACACGGATCCGAGGTTCGCCAGGTCGAAGTGGGCCAATACCCCGGGGGATCCTCTGGGGACAGGATCGAGGGAAACGGGATCCAGCACCCGGGTTCGCACCCACGGTGGTCCACGGAGATATCGGCTCGCCATGGGCCGGTCCTCCCCCAGTCCGGGCTCATAAAACTGGGAAAGGAGCTCGGTCATGCCGTATTCGCTGACGATGTAGGCTCCCCCAACGCCGAAAGTCGCCTCCAGGTTCCCGTAGAATGCCTCCCGCGCAAGGGCTCTGGATCGACCCTTGTACCCACCGGTTTCCATGATCCTGGACCCTGCCGGGAGGCGCACCTCCCAACCGTTCCTCCTGGCCAGCTCCGTCCAATGCACCAGGGAGAAGGCCGTCCCCGCCAGGAGAACCGGGCGCCCAACCCGCTGTGCACCCTCGAGAGCGGCTCGGAAAGCCTCGGCCCGGACCCGGCCTTCCCGATTCAGGAAGAAGCCCCCGTCTCCCCCGCAGAGGCGGTGGAGAATCTCACCCATCATGAAGCTCAACGATGAATCCGGGACCTCTTCCGGCGGTGCCAGGAGAGCGAGGAACCGGATCGCCTCTCCATCGGGAAGGAGGTGGGTCCGGAAGTTCGGGATCAGTGACTCCCGGTAGAGCGTGAGATCCCGAACGTGGTGCTCTCCCCGCTCCCCGCGCCCTCGGGTCGTTCCGCTGGTCCTGAACACTCGCTCCACCTCCGACGGATCTCCGGCCACCAGGGGCAGCGACTTGAAGGCATCGGTGGGAAGTAGAGGGACATCCTCCCAGCGCTGGACAGCCGACGGGTCCACGCCCCTCCTCCGGACAAAACCCCCGTAGGCCTTGTTGGCGAAGCACTGGAACCGGAAGATCCTGAGTGCCAAGCCGTTGAAGCGCACGTCGGGAAGGGAATGGCCGGTCCCTCGACCGAGGAGGACGAGGAGGTCACGGCGAAGCCCCCGGAACTCCGCACCGTCCCGACCTGAAGTCACGCTCCCCGGCCTCGAACCGGGCGACCGGCCAACGGTCCGAGCATCTCCCCTTCTCGGGCCGTCACGACGCCGTTGACCACGACGAGGTCGATTCCCGACGGGTACTGGTGCGGATCGGCAAAGGTGGCCCGATCAGCCACCGAGCCCGGATCGAATGCCACCAGGTCGGCGTACATGCCCGGCCGGAGCAGGCCACGTCTGGCAAGTCCCAGCTTCGACGAGGGGAGCCCGGTCATCTTGTGGATGGCCGCTTCCAGGGAGAGGATCCCCGTGTCCCGCACATAGTGGCCGAGAACCCTGGGAAACGTCCCGTAGGAGCGAGGGTGAGGGGACCCTCCCGAAAGAGGCCCCGAGGGAGCGTACACCGATCCGTCGGAGCAGATCATTCCCCTTGGGTGGGAGAGAATCATGGCCGTGTTCTCTTCGGACATGCCAAAGCCGATCATGCCCACGCTTCCGCCTTCCTCCCTCAGGAGGCGAACCGTGAGCTCGAAGGGGTCTTCCCCCACTGCCTCGGCCGCCTCTCCAAGGCGGCGCCCACCGATCCACGCGTTCCCCGGCGTACGAACACTCGTGATCTGCACCGCATCCCACGACCCCAGCTGGGCCACCTTCTCCCGGGCGTACGCCTCCAGGACAGAGCGCTGCTCGGGGTCCTCGAGACGGGCGATGAACGCGGGGTTCCCGCCGGCCCGGGCCCAGCTCGGGAAGAGGTTCGATAGTCCCGTGGAATACGCCACATACGGGTATCGATCGAAATGCACTTCCGTGCCCTGGGCCACCGCCTCCTCGACGACCTCCAGGATCGCCGCCGCCTTCCACCAGTTCCGTTCACCCTGAGCCTTCAGATGGGAGATCTGAACCGGCACGCCGGCGACCCGGCCCACGTGCAGCGCTTCCTCCACGGCGGCGAGGACGGCGTCGTCCTCGTTCCTCATGTGTGTGGCGTAGGGATAGCCCGTACCCCGGAGGGCCCGGGCCAACTCCACGAGCTCGCCCCGGTCGGCGAAGCTACCCGGTGTGTACTCCAGGCCCGACGAGAACCCCACGGCTCCCTGCTGGAGGGCCTCCCGTACAAGGTCCACCATGCGAGCCAGCTCGGCCTCCGTGGGGGGGCGGTCCGCACCTCCCATCACCGTGCCTCGAATGGTCCCGTGCCCCACCATGCACGCGGCATTCACGGACGGAGGCGTCCTCTCCAGGGCCCGAAAGAACCCCCCGAGATCCTTGAAATCCACCTCGGCTCCGTAGCTATCCCTATACTGGCTCCGCACCGCCTGATACTCATCCTCCCCCCAGGGGCCCGGCGAGGATCCACAGTTTCCCCCCACCTCCAGCGTAATGCCCTGGAGGACCCGGTTCTCGGCCCGGGGGTTCGCGAGAAGGGGGAGGTCGGCGTGGGTGTGTATATCGATGAAGCCGGGAGCCACGGCTCGGCCTCGGAGGTCGATCTCCAACGCGCCACGATCGACCACTCTACCCACCGCTTGGATCCGGTCGCCGGCCACGGCCACGTCGGCCTCAACGCCAGGCCCTCCGGTGCCGTCGAAGACCGTCCCTCCCCGAAGGACCAGATCCGGTACGACCCACCACGGAGCTCCCCGAACACCGCTCATGGACGCCAGGCTCAAGGCTGCCCCCGCCTGCAGGAACTCTCTTCTGGGCATGGATTTCATGATCGACGGATCCTCCCTGGCTCCAACCCTCCCGTCTGGAGGATCTTGGACTGGAGTCGATTCTCTTCCTCTTCGAGGAACCCCAGAATCCACTCGAGCCTCTCCCGGGCGCCCTCGTACTCCCGGAACGGGAAATCCGCCCCCTCAGCATGGCGGATGGCACCCTCCAACGCATCCATCTCTCTGCGTCCCTTCTCCAGGGCCCGCCGAAGGCGGTTCAGCGCCTTCCGGGCCTCCTTCTCTGCCGATTCCATGAATCCGTCGTCTCCAAAGCCGGGGTGGGATTCCGTACCAAGATGTTCCGGGACCGGGAAGGGGGCAATGCACGCATGGGCCACCCGGGGCCCGGGATCCAGTGGAACCCTGGACGACTCCGGGGGAACTATCACGCATGGAAAATCTCGACATCGCAGTCGTGGGAGCCGGCCCCTGCGGCATCGCCGTCGGGGCTGCCGCCCGGGCCGGGGAACTCACCGCAGCGCTCTTCGACAAGGGCTGCGTGGCCAACTCGATCCTGAACTACCCCTACTACATGAGGTTCTTTTCCACGGCGGACCGCCTGGAGGTGGGGGGGGTCCCCTTCACCGTTCCAGAGAAGAACCCCAGCCGCCAGGAGGCCCTGGTCTACTATCGCCGCGTGGTGGAGCACTTCGGCCTGGACGTGAGGCAGTACGAGAGCGTGGAGTCCATCTCCGGGGAGGAAGGTTCCTTCGTCCTGAGGACCGCGAGTGCATCGGGCCGGAAGGCCCTCCACAGAGCCAAGCGGGTCGTGGTGGCCACGGGGGGATTCCACGCCCCCAACTTCCTGGGAGTGCCCGGGGAGGAGCTCCCCAAGGTCCTGCACCACTACAAGGAGCCCCACCCCTTCTTCGACCAGGATGTTCTCGTGGTGGGGGGGAGCAATTCGGCGGTGGAGGCTTCTCTGGAGCTCTTTCGAGTGGCGGCCCGGGTGACGATGGTCCACTTCCTGGGTGGCCTGGACGCGGGAGTGAAGCCGTGGGTCGTGCCGGACATCAAGAACCGTCTGGATCAGGGTGAGATTTCGGTCTACTGGGGCCACCGGGTGGCGGAGATCGCCCCGGAGGCGGTGACGCTCCGGGCGGAGGAAACCGGAGCGCTCACCGAACTGAGGAACGACTGGGTTCTTGCCCTGACCGGATGGCGCTCCGATCCGGCATTGTTGAAGGAAGCAGGCGTGCGGGTGGATCCGGACACGGGCGTTCCCCACCACGATCGCCACCACCATGGAAACCAACGTGCCCGGGATCTTCATCGCTGGAGTCCTGGCCGCCGGGAACAACGCCAACAAGATCTTCATCGAGAACGGCCGGGCCCACGGCGGCCAGATCGTCCGAACCTTGCTGAACCGCCCCTGAGGCGCCGGATCGGGGCTCCCCGGAACCGATCCTCCCCTATCCTCACGCCGATGCGGGAGAGGGGCATCCGGGTCGGCCCGGAGGACAGGCCCCCGGAGGACGGGTCAGGGAACGGGCCACGGATCCCCTTCCAGGGCTCGCACCTCGGCAGGGGCCCCCCCGGGCCCACTCAACCGGAGCTCGTCCCCGGGCGCGACTCTCCTGGCAAGGTATGCTAGAGCCAGGGTCTGTCCGAAGGCAGGGGATCGGCAGGCACTGGTGATCCAGCCGACGGGACGCTCGGTGCCCGGCTCGAAGAGCTTCTCTCCCCGGTCCGGAACCGGGGCCTCTCCCAGGACCAGGCCCCTGAGATGCTTGTTCACCGCTCCCCTGTCCCGGATGCGGACGATGACCTCCTGTCCGGTATAGCACCCTTTGCCGTAATCGATGGCCCGTTCCTGGATGCCGGCCTCGACGGGGATCGTCTCTTCGGTCATGTCCTCGCCGAAGGCCGGCCGCCCCCGCTCGATCCGGAGAATCCGAAGAGTCTTCTCGGTGGCGATCTCCGCGCCCCCCGCCTCCAGCCTGACCCCCAGCTCCCGGATCCCGCCGGAATGGGAGAGGACGTCCCAGGCCGGAGTCCTGAGGTCGTCGTTCCGGGTGATGCGCGTGGGGCCGAATGACGTGCGCGGAAGAAACAGCTCCAGGCTTGCGTCCATGGTCTCGAAGAGCCCTGCCATCGTCTCGGGAGCGAGCCCTCCCGCCAAGAACGCCGCCAGAACACCGGGCCCCTGAGGACCGAGGAGCGTCAGGACCGCCATCTCTCCGGATGAGGCCTCCACGCTCGCCAGGCGTGGAGGCAGGTACTTCCTGAAGTGGGCCATCGCCCCCTCCACTCCAGCCGCGGGCAGGTCCAGAAGGTATCCACCCTCCGAGGAGAGCAGTACCCGCATGTCCGTGAGCATCTTCCCTTTGGGAGTGAGGAGGGCCGAGTACACGACCTCCCCCGCGGCGGCGCCTTCCGGGAACCCTTTCCGGTCGGACTCCTTCTCCGAAGGGGAACCCCCTCCCCCTCCCAGGCTCTCATACCTGGAGGGGAGTCTATTGGTCAGAAGGCCCTTCAACATCTCACCGGGAGCCTTGCCCGTGACCTTCAGCACCCGGCGATCGGAGCGGAAGGAGAAGGCCAGCCCCGTCGTGGCCGATCGGTAATCCGGCGGTGCGCCGAGAACGGATGCCATGGCCTACTCGTCCACCTCCCGGCCCTCACGAAGGTCCTCGACCAGCCCCAGGATTCTCTGGGAATCGGCTGCGTCCGGGGCCACGGTCAGGTAGGCCTCGAGCTGCTCCAGGGCCTCCCTGCTCCTGCCGAGCCGGGCCAGGATCACGCCCTTGTCCCGGATCTCTCCCGGGGCGATGGGGCGGATGAGGAGGATCCGCTCCACAGCCCACAAAGCTCTTTGATGGTCCCGGACATTCAGGTAGAGGCTCTTCAGGTTGGAGAGGAGCCTCACCAGCATCTCCCGTCGGCGAGCGGATCGCAGGAAGGACTCATGCACGCGGATCATTCCCCCGTAGACTCGATCCAGGAGCTCCTGGGCCTGGTCTTCGAATCGGATGGCCCCGCCGTCGTAGGGGTCGATGAGGAGGTCGATGGCATCTCCTTTGAACCGGACCAGGAAATGGCCGGGAAAGTTGACTCCCTCCAGGGGGAGACCCAACCGCCAACCCACCTCCAGGAGGACAATGCCCAGGGTCAGGGGGATTCCTAACTTCCGGTCCAGTACATCGTTCAGGAACGAATTCCGGGGATCGTAATAGGCCTCACGGTTCCCCCGGAACCGGTGCCTGGAGTAGAGGGTGCGTCAGGAGCTCCTGAAGGACCAGAAGGGGGGCGGTCTCGTCGTCCAGTCGGTCCCGGGTCTCCTCGGCCAACAGGTCCAGCCGCCCCAGGTACCGGTCCTCCGGCAGCTGTGGATATTCCTCCCTCGCCACCAGGAGGGCAGCGAGCGCCAGGTTGATTTCGTCGTCGGCTCGGCCCACCTCCGCCGCGAAGCGCGTTCGAAGGGACCGGTCGGGAGGGGTCATTCTACAGCGACTCCTTGCGTCTCCACTTACTCACCATGCCACGGAGGCCTAGATTGTGCTCCGGAAGTCTGAACCCCATGCGGTCCAGCCAGTTCCAGGACCCGGAGAAGAGGCTGTGCCTCGCGTCGACCCCGAAGGGAACATGTCTGGAGAACCGAGAGACCAGCGCCCCAAGCTGCGCCTGAGCCAACTCTCCCACGGATCAGGCTGAGCCTGCAAGCTCGGCATGGCCGAGCTGGGGCAGGTCCTGCGCCACGTCTTCCCCGTGGAGGATGCACGAGCGCTGGTGGACGCATCCACCGGCGACGACGCCGCAGTGTACCTGATCGAGGACAATCGGGCTCTGGTGGTCACCACCGATTTCTTCACTCCGATCGTGGACGATCCCTACCAGTTCGGGGCGATCGCAGCGGCGAACGCCCTCTCGGACCTCTACGCCATGGCTGCGAGGCCCCTCTTCGCCCTGAACCTCGTGGCCTTTCCCCGGAGGCTCCTCGGGGACGGATCCCTGGAGCGGATCATCAGGGGCGGTGCGGAAAAGGCCAGGGAAGCGGGAGTGCCGATCCTCGGGGGTCATTCCATCGACGACGCGGAGCCCAAGTATGGGCTCGTGGCCGTGGGGGAGGTGGACCCCCGGCTCATGACCAGGAACTCCACCGCCGGGCCCGGAGAGTACTTGGTCCTCACCAAGGCCATCGGCACGGGAATCATCGCCACCGCCATCAAGGCCGGATCGGCCCCTCCCGACGCCGTCGAGGCCGCCGTCCGGTCCATGGTGACCCTCAATCGCGGGGCCGCCGAGGTCATGCGTGCGGCAGGCATCACGGCCGCCACCGATGTGTCGGGCTTTGGCCTCCTGGGACACCTGCGGCAGATGCTCCGGTCTTCCGGCGTGGCGGCCCGCGTGAAGGCCGGGGACGTGCCTTTTCTACCCGGCGCGGTGGAGTTGAGCCGAACGGGCCGATTTCCCGGCGGCACGCTGAGGAACCTCGAGGATCTCAAGGGAGACGTGCGGTTCTCCAAAGGAATCCCCGAGGCCCGGCGCCGCCTCATCGCGGACGCACAGACCTCGGGGGGACTTCTGCTTGCGGTTCCCGAGGCAAAGCTGGACGAGCTCCTCACCCGGCTGTCGGGAGCCGCGCCGGTGGCGGCGGTCATCGGCAGGGTGGAGGAAGGACCTCCCGGCCGGATCTACGTCGACTGACGCCCCGCCTCAGACGCTGACTTCCGCCTCCGCCTCTGCCTCCGATTCCTCGCCGGCCGAGTGCTCCTTCTTCTTTCCCCGGGTCCTCGATCTCTTTCTCCCCCGCTTCCCTTCGTCCGGGTCCTCCAGGAGGGCGATGCGGATCACCGAGTCGAGATCCTCCACGCAGTGGAAGGTGAGATTCTCCGCGACCTCCTCCGGAATGTCCTCCAGGTCGGCTTCGTTCTCCAACGGCAGGATGATCTCGTTGATTCCCGACCGAACGGCACCGAGGATCTTCTCCTTCAGCCCTCCGATGGGGAGCACACGGCCCGTGAGCGTCAGCTCCCCGGTCATGGCCACGTCCCGCCGCACCTTTCTCCCGGAGAGGGCGGATACGAGAGCCGTAGCCATGGTGATCCCGGCGGACGGCCCGTCCTTTGGAACCGCCCCCGCCGGAACATGGATGTGGACCTCCCTGTCCTCCAGGGCCTCGGCCGGAATACCGAGATGCTCGTGCTGTGACTTGGCATAGCTGAGAGCAGCCCGCCCCGATTCCTTCATCACGTCGCCGAGCTGGCCCGTGAGAACGAGCCCGCCCTTGCCCCGCATGACGGAGGCTTCCACGAACATGATGTCGCCGCCCATGGGGGTGTAGAACATCCCGGTGGCAACCCCCACCGCGTCCGCCGGCGCCATCCGCTCGGGATGCACCCGCGGGCGTCCGAGGAGCTCCCTCACCACCTCCTCGTCCACACCCACGGCCTTCACCTCACCGGCGGCGATCTTCCGAGCGACCTTCCGGGACAGCTTCCCGAGCTCTCGCTCCAGTTGCCGCACCCCCGCTTCACGGGTGTACTTCTGGACGATGGACAGAATTCCCTCGTCCTTGATGTCCAGCTCCTCCTCCCGGAGTCCGGCCTCTCTCTCCTGACGAGGAAGCAGGTAACGCTTGGCGATCTCTAGCTTCTCCTTCTCCGTGTATCCGACGAATTCAACGCGCTCCATCCGGTCCAGCAACGGAGGCGGAATCCGGTCCACGTAATTGGCCGTCGCGATGAAGAGCACCTCGGAGAGGTCGAAGGGAATCCCCAGATAGTGATCCGTGAAGGTGGAGTTCTGGGCAGGGTCGAGGACCTCGAGGAGCGCCGCGCTGGGATCACCCTGGAACGACACGCCCAGCTTGTCCACCTCATCGAGAAGGAAGACCGGGTTCTTGGTCTTGGCCTGTCTCATCCCCTGGATGATTCGGCCCGGCATGGCCCCGACGTAAGTGCGCCGATGCCCACGGATATCCGCCTCGTCCCGGGCGCCCCCCAGGGAGATCCGGACGTACTTTCTGCCCAGCGCACGCGCGATGGACTGGGCGATGCTGGTCTTCCCCGTCCCAGGAGGACCGGCGAAGAGCAGGATCGGCCCCTTCCCCACATCGTCCAGGTCCTCCTCGGCGGCTTCCCCCTTCGGCGGGCTCGTCTCCTCGTCCGACTCCGCCTGAGTCACGGTCTCTTCCTCCGCTCTCGCTTCCCCCTCCGCGTCCTTCTCTTCTCGTTTCTCCTCGGCCCGCTCGATCTGGAGCTTCCTCACGGCGAGGAACTCCAGTACCCGGTCCTTCACGTCTTCCAGGCCGTAGTGATCCTCTTCGAGGATCTCCGATGCCTTCCCCAGATCCAGCTTGTCCTCGGTGCGCTCGCCCCAGGGCAGCTCGGTCACCCACTCCAGGAAGGTCCGGATGACCTGGTACTCGGCGGACTGAGGGCTGGTCCGCTCCAGGCGCTTCAACTCGCGCTCGACCTCGGTCCGGGCCTCTTCCTCCAGCTCGAGCTCCTCCACCCGGCTTCGCGGAGCTCGTCCACGTCGTTTCGCTCGTCCTCGTCTCCGAGCTCCTTCTGGATCTGCTTGAGCTGCTCCCTGAGGAGCATCTCCCTCTGCCGCTCGCCGAGCTCCTCCTGGACCTTGGCCTGGATGTCTTCCTGGGCTTCGATCCGCGCAAGCTCCCGCTCCACCGCCACCAGCGCCGCCCGCATCCGCTCCTCGTCTCCGAGGATCTCCAGGAGCTTCTGCTTGGCCTCCGTGGGCAAGCTCCAGGTAGAACGCCACCAGGTCGGCGAAGGCGCCCCGGATCATCCACTCCCTGGATGAGCTGATTGAGGGCCTCCACCGGCACGCCTCTCCGCGTCCCCAGCTCGGCGGCCCGCTCCCTCAGCTCGGAGTCGAGGGCCTGGAAGGCCGGGTCCCCGGGAGACGCGCGGAGGCTGCCGTTCCAGGTTCATGAGGTTCGCCTGGAGCATCGCCTCGCCCTTCCTTGAAGTAGGAAAGGGCCTGGGCACGGCCTTCACCCTGAACGAGGAGCTGCATCCCGCCCCGGACTCGATGGGTCTGGATGATCCTGACCACCGTCCCCACGGTGTAGAGGATGTCGGGATGGGGATCATCCACGTTCTCCTTCTGGGCCACGGCGAAGAGCCGTCGGTCACCCTCCAGAGCGTCCTGCACGGCTTCCACCGTACCCGGGCGGCCCGCCGAGATGGGGACCGCAACGCCGGGATAGACTACAGTGTCCCGCAGCGGCAGCACCGGCAGGGAGTATCGCTCACCCATGACTCCTCACTTCCTTTGTCTTGCGTTGATTCGCCCCTCGGACCGCCATGAATCTCGTAGTGCGACCGGAGGCGGAGGTTTCATTCCTAGAGCAGGATCCTTGCCACATTGAGCGGCCCGTTTTCGTGTCGAAACAGCAGGTCTTCTGCCAAACTGGCGCAAAAGCCCCTCGGCGCCTACCTCTCTCCCCTTCTTCCCCCACCCCAACACCCACCCTAAGTTGCGTGATGTTCCCTGACCCCCCCGACCCGATGGAGGAGCGATGAAAGACCTCCTGGACGGCGTCACCTGGTTTCGGCAGTCATCGGTCAGAATCCGGCGAGCTGGCGTCGAGGTCCACGTGGATCCATTCGGCGTGACCGATGAAGGGGCGGCCGACTATATCCTCCTCACCCATCCCCACTACGACAACTTCTCCGAGGAAGACATCGCCAAGGTCCGTGGACCCAACACGGTCGTGGTGGCACCCACGACCATGCGCAAGCAGCTGGAGGACGTGGACCACTTCCTCCACCCGGGCGACCTGATCCAGCTCGATCGCATCGATATCCTCGCCGTGCCGGCGCACAACCGGAAGCGGAAGTTCCACCCGGCAGATGCTGGATGGCTCGGCTATGTCTTCACCCTCGACAACGTCACGTACTACCATGCGGGCCATACGGATTTCCTCGATCCCATGCGCGGGATTCGGTGTGACGTGGCGTTCCTGCCGTGCTGCTCCGATTATGCCATGACCCCCCAGGAGGCCGCGGAAGTGGGACACGCCTGCGGTGCCTCGATCCTCGTTCCCATCCACTGGGGCGAGCACGCGGGATCGGCCCAGGACGCCCGCAGGATGAAGGAGCTCTTCCCCGGAGAGGTGCGCATCCTGGAGCGGAAGGTATCACCATGAGAGCAGTCCGTACCCGACGAGGAGCGACCCCCGTCACCCTCTTGATTCTCGCCCTTTCACCCCACTTCCTCTGGGCCCAGACATCCCCCTCCCCTCGCCCCACGACCCTGGCCGGCCGGTCTACGGTGTACGCCCCCCACGGCGTGGCGGCCACCAGCCAGCCCTTGGCCACCGCCGCGGCTCTGAAGGTCCTCGAGGACGGAGGCAATGCCTTTGACGCCGCTGTTACGGCTGCGGCGGTTCTGAACGTGGTGGAGCCACACATGACGGGAATGGGTGGGGATGTCTTCTCCCTCTTCTGGTCCGCCAGGGACCAGCGACTGGGAGGCCTGGACGCCAGCGGCCGGTCGGGCTCGCTGGCGACGCCGGACACGCTCCTCTCCCTCGGTCTCGACCAGGTCCCCTACCGCGGAGCCGCGGCCGTGACCGTCCCCGGGGCCCTTTCCGGCTGGGCCGCGCTCTTGGACGAGTATGGGACCCTCAGCCTGGCCGAGGCATTGGCTCCGGCCATCGAGCTGGCGGAGGACGGGTTCCCCGTGAGCCCCATCATCGCCGGGCAATGGCGAGGGAACGTGCGGATCCTCCAGCAGGACGAGGGTGCCCGGGCCACGTTCCTTATGGACGGAGAGCGGGGCCCCGAGGCCGGGGAGTGGTTCAGGAACCCGGATCTGGCCCGGACCTTCCGGACCGTGGCTCGTGAAGGCCCCGAGGCCCTGTACGGAGGAGAGTTGGGAGCCCGCATCGTGGCGCGCGTGAGGGAGCTGGGGGGGTTCTTGACCCTGGATGATCTCAGGAATCACCGCCCGGAGTGGGTCGAACCCCTCTCCGTGGACTTCCACGGCTACGAGGTGTGGGAGCTTCCCCCGGCGGGCCAGGGGATCGCGGCTCTGGAGATGCTGAGGATCCTCTCTCCCTTCGATCTGCAAGGGATGGGGCAAAACTCCGCCGCCTACCTGCACCATCTCGTGGAAGCAAAGAAGCTGGCATTCGCCGATCTGGCTCGTTACATCGCGGACCGGGACTACCTGGAGGGTGACCCCCGAGCCCTCCTACGGGACGACTACATCGCCGACCGGAGAGCCCTGCTCGATCCCCAGCGCGCCGCGGAGCGGGTGGACCCGGGGAACCCCTTCAACCACGGCGAGACGATCTACCTCACCGTGGCCGACGAGAAGGGGAACATGGTCTCCTTCATCAACAGCGTGTTCGAGTACTTCGGCTCGGGGGTGGTAGTCCCGGGAACAGGGTTCGTGCTTCAGAACCGGGGCGCCGGGTTCACCCTCGAGGAAGGTAACCCAAACCGGATCGGTCCACGGAAGCGGCCCTTCCACACCCTCATCCCGGGGTTCGTGACGAAGGACGGAGAGCCGTTCCTCTCCTTCGGAGTCATGGGAGGCTCCATGCAGCCCCAGGGCCACGTCCAGCTCCTCCTCAACATCCTCGTGTTCGGCATGGACCTCCAGGACGCCGTCGACGCTCCCCGATTCCGGCACCTGGGCGGAACGAGAGTGGCTCTGGAGTCGCCGATTCCCGAAGATGTCCGGCAGGCCCTGGACGCCATGGGCCACCGGACCTCCGATGGGGGAACGTCCTTCGGAGGTGCCCAGGTGATCATGCGCCTCCCCAGGGGGTGGGCCGCTGCGTCGGATCCCCGGAAGGACGGGATGGCGGCGGGATACTGAGGAGGCTCGCCCCATGGATCCGAACAACCGAGTCCTTCCCCCCCATCGTCTTCCCCCCGGCTTCCCCGAGGCGTTCGAGGTCCGGCCGGCCCCGCCCGTTACACCCCGGCCCGCGGCCACTCTCCTTCTTCTCCGGGGGGGCCCGGCGGGGCTGGAGGCCCTCCTTCTCAGGCGGAGCCCGCGAGCAGGGTTCATTCCCGGAGCCTACGTCTTCCCGGGGGGCCAGGTGGACCTAGCCGACGGCGAACCGGACCTCCTGGCGCGGTTTCAGGGGCTCACCGAAGCCCGGGCCCGAGTGCTCCTGGGCCGGACCGAGGACAACCATCCGGCCCTGGCCTTCTGGGTGGCAGCCCTGCGGGAGACGTTCGAGGAAACCGGGGTCTTCTTCGGCCGTGATTCCGGCGGCCGTCCTCCTTCCGATGGGAACCGGGTCTCCACCTCCACCGACAGCGGGGAGCGTCTGGCCTCGGCGCGCTCGCTCCTGCTGTCGGGCGAGGCGACCTTTCTGGAGGTCCTCGAGTCCCTCGACCTGGCGATGGACGGGACGGACGTGCGATACATCGGTCATTGGATCACGCCGGAGTGCGAGGCTCGTCGATTCGATACCCGCTTCTTCGGCGCCTGCGTGCCGACGAACTGCCCCGTGGAGGTCCATCCATCGGAAATGGTGGAAGCCCTCTGGCTGCCGCCGTCAGAGGCGCTGGACCGAAACCGGGCGGGGCGTCTGCCCCTGGTCTTTCCAACCCTCCGGACCCTGGAGGAGGTGGAGGACTTCGCCGATCCACGGGAGGCCCTGGAGTCGTTGGCGGGGCGAGCCATAGCTCCCCTCCTTCCCAGGCTGTCCAGGGCCGAAGGGGGGATCAGGTTCGTGGTGGACCGCTAATACTCCTCTTCCGTGGGCTCAGTCCGTCACGGGGGAGCCCGCCCCCACCGATTGCCGAGCCGGGGCAAGCCGCTCCAGGAGCACCGTGGATACGTCGGAGATCCGGGTGTCCTCGTCCTTCATGACCCCCAGCATTCGGTGGCATCCCGGACAGCCGGTCACCACCTCGGCCAGGCCGGTAGCTTTGAGCTGTTCCCACCGTTTCTGGTTCACCTTCGCCGGCGAATCCCACAGGAAGCCGCCACCCCCACCTCCGCAGCAGGTCGTGGGGAACCCTGAGGCGCTCGTCGCGGCGTCTATCAGCGTGAGCCCCGCACGCTGAAGAAGCTTCCGCATTTCCCCATCCTCGTCGTTGTGGAAGACCTTGCACGGGGTGTGGATCACAGCGGCCAGGGGCTTTTCCTGAAGCTCGAGCTGCCCCGACCGGACGAGCTTGGCAAGGTAGGGCGTGTGGAGCCTCACATCGGAGAAGTCGGCGCCGAACGCCCGGTATTGGGTACTGATCGTGTCTCGACAGTGCGGGCAGATGGTGAGGATCGGCCGGCCTTGTGCCCCACCCAGCGCACCGGTAAGGAACTCTATCCGGTCCGGAGCCCAGAGAGGCCAGTCCTCCATCAGGCCACCGCCGTGCAGCAGCCCTTCGCCCCAGCACTGCTCCTCCGCCAGGACGCCCCACTTCACCCCAGCGGCGTCCAGTAGCCTGGCCGTAGCCACGACGACGGGCTGGACTTCGGGGCTGTTTCCCCCCTGACACCCGAGCACGAAGAGGAGATCGTGCTGGTTCGGGTCGTAGATGGGGAACTCGTTCTCCCGAATGAACCGGGCCCGCTCCCCTTCGTCCTGTCCGAAGATGTTCCCTGACGAGGTCAGGGCCTTCATGGCCGTGTCCCGCAATGCCCGAGGCGGATAGAGACCTTCCAGCATGAGACGGCCCCGAATCTCCAGACCATTCCGCCCCGGACGACAGCCCGTTGGACACGCCACCTCGCAGGCACGGCATTGGACGCAGGTCGCCGTGACGTCGGGGTCGATGAGCTTGGCCAAGCCGTCGGCGGAGAGCTCGGGGTCCTGGAGCGCCAGGACGAAGTGATCCCGTGGCTTGAGGACCGGGCCGGCCGGGCAGGCGTCGTTGCAGCGACCGCATTGGATGCAGGCGGCCGGATCGAAGAGGGGTCCGAACCCGAAATCCGCCACGCCACCAGGCATCCCGAGGCGGGCGTACTCTGCCTCGAGCTTGGATTCGTCCTCCAGGTCCATGTCCAGGTCGTTCCCGAAGACCGGGCGGTCGGAGGGCACCTCGGTCATATGCTTCATCACCACGTTGACCGGAGCCAGCAGCAGATGCAGGTGCTTCCCGGAGGCGATGACGGCCGGAAACACGGCCAGATCCAGGTAATGCGCCCACCAGTTCGCCTGGCCCGCTGCCGAATGGAGCGGTACCACCTGCTCCAGGAGATGCGTGATCATGAGAACGGCGATGAGGCCCAGAATGACCCCTGACTCCATGGGATGCGTCATCTTCTCCCGATCCACCAGGTAACGCCGAACCGCCATGAACACGATGGACGCGAGGACCAGAACCGCCACGACGTCGAGGAGTCGGTTATACCAATCGGGGACTGCCACGTCGAATCCCAGACCCACCAGGACGTGGACTACGCTCTTCGCCAGGAAGGCCAGGAGGCCGAAGAAGAGGGGAAGATGAAAGAGACCCACCCAGGGCCGGTTGCTCAGGACCACGTTCTGGGACACCACTTCCAGGGTTCCGGAGAGGAAACCTCCAGGGTTCTCGATCCGGACCTGCTTCCTCTTGGGCCAGACGTGCCCCAGTCGTCGGGACCACAGCACATAGGCGAAGGCGGCGACGCTGGCAAGGAGGACCACCACCACCAGAATCCGCTGAAGCCACATCATGGGCGTTATCTCCTTAAACCGTTCATCCCGATGTCCGTCTCCGTCCCTGGGACGGATCCACCCCGGGCCCCCTGGGGTAAGGGAAGGACCTCAATCGCATTACCTTAGCCAATCCCGGGCAACTGTGCACGACCCCTTGTGGGTCGCCACCTCCACCCGGGGCCGAAAGTGCTGCCCCAAATGGCCTCTACCCGTCCTTCAACCGTCGGCCAGCTGAGGACCTCTGGCTACCGGAGCCTCCGGGTCAAAGACGAG
Organism: uncultured Gemmatimonadales bacterium; assembly: GCA_963751255.1. GTDB lineage: Bacteria > Gemmatimonadota > Gemmatimonadetes > Longimicrobiales > Gaopeijiaceae > CAVVTW01. Next base: position 103,054 of record CAVVTW010000035.1, read on the forward strand.
CTTCGCAGGAACCTCATGGCGAAGCTCAGGAGCGGAGATACACTCTTCCCCGGGATCGTCGGGTACGACGACACCGTGGTCCCCCAGCTCGTCAATGCCATCCTGGCCCGACATGACTTCATCCTTCTCGGACTCCGAGGTCAGGCCAAGAGCCGGATCCTGAGGCAGCTCACAGAGCTCCTCGACCCCGAAATCCCGATCCTGGCGGGAAGTGAGGTGAACGACGATCCGCTGGCACCCATCTCGAAGCACGCCAAGATCGTCCTCGAGGAGGATGGGGACGAAGCTCCGGTGGAGTGGATTCCCAGGGAGTATCGCTACGTGGAAAAGCTCGCGACCCCGGACGTGACCATCGCCGACATGATCGGCGACGTGGATCCGATCAAAGCGGCCCGTGGAGGCCACATCCTGGCGGACGAGCTGACCATCCATTACGGGCTCCTTCCCAGAGCGAACCGGGGAATCTTCGCCATCAACGAGCTCCCGGACCTGGCCGGCAAGATCCAGGTGGGCCTATTCAACATCCTTCAGGAAGGAGACGTGCAGATCAAGGGCTACCCGATTCGCCTCCCCCTGGACGTGTTCATGGTCTTCACCGCCAATCCCGAGGACTACACGGCCAGAGGGAAGATCATCACTCCCCTGAAAGACCGGATCGGATCGGAGATCCGCACCCACTACCCCACGGAGGTGGAGACCGGCATGGCCATCACGCGCCAGGAGGCGTGGGTCCAGCGGACGGGAGCGCCCGTCGACGTGCCGGACTTCATTGCAGAGGTCGTGGAGCGGGTGGCGTTCATGGCCCGGAAGGACAAGCGGGTAGATCAGCGCTCGGGGGTGAGCCAGCGTCTGCCCATCACAGTGATGGAGAGCGTGGTTTCCAGCGCGGAGCAGCGAGCCCTGCGCCTCGAGGAGGATCGGGTGGTGCCCCGCATCGGCGACGTCTATGCCGCTCTCCCCTCCATCACGGGGAAGATGGAGCTGGAGTACGAGGGGGAGCTCCAGGGACCGGAGACGATCGCCCGAGAGCTCATAAGCGCCGCCGCCGGGCTCACCTTCCGGGAGCGAGCCGGTGGAGCCGACGTGGAAGACATCGTGGCCTACTTCGAAGAGGGCGGCGCCCTCCAGGTGTCCGAAGATTCTGCGGCGACGGCATGCGTTCAGGCCTTCGGCACGGTCCCCGGCCTCCTGGAGCTGGTGACCACGGTGGGACTGTCGCCAAGGTCAGCCCCTGCGGGGCTCCAGGCCGCGGCTTGCGAGCTGGTCCTGGAGGCCCTGGCTGCCGAGCGCCGAATCAGCCGCACGGACGGGGGCTTCACCCGTGCCCGTCACGAAGGGCTCACGGGGACCAGTCACGAAGGGTTCGGGGGACCATTCCAGGCGTAGACGAAGGCTCTCAGGGGAGCCCTACCGGCCCCCATCCACGCTCAGGGTCTGGCCCGTGATCCACGAGGCGTGGCTCGACGCGAAGAACAGGACGGCATCGGCGATGTCCTGAGGCTCGCCGAGCCTCCGCGTGGCGATGGAATCCACCAGCCTCCTCTGACCCTCCTCGCCGTACGACTGCCATTGGCGTTCCGTGGTGGGATTGCACCGGACGAACCCTGGGGCCACGCAGTTCACGGTGATCCCGTGCGGCCCCAACTCCCATGCCAGCTGGCGCGTGAGCCCGATGAGACCCGCCTTCGCGGAGGCGTATGCCTGGATTCCCGTAAGGCTCACCCTGAGCCCCGCTCCGGAGGAGATGTTTACGATCCTCCCCCAACCCTTCTCCTTCATTCCGGGCACCGCCGCTTGGGCGAAGTTGAACGCCCCGTTCAGGTTCACGTCGAAGATCACCTGCCACTCCTCCTGCGTGACCTTCTCCAGGGGGCGGCCCACCTGCCCCGCAACTCCCCCGGCATTGTTCACGAGAACATCCACCGCCCCGGACCGCTCCCCCGCCTCCCTCACGAAAGCGGACACGGCCCCTCGATCCCTCACATCCACCACACGGACCTCACACCCGCGGCCGCAAGAAACCCTGGTCTCTTCCAGCTCTCCCTGATCCAGATCGCAGGTCCACACCGACGCCCCCAGAGCCGCGAAGGCCTGGCTCATGGCCCGTCCCAGGCCGTGGCCCCCCCCCGTGACCAGGACTGTCTTCTCCGAGAAGTCGATTCTCATTGTCCGCTCCTTACTTGGGGGCTCCTTCAGCGAGCTCCGCCAGGTTGTCCCATGCTTGCTTTCGCTCACCGGCCTCGATCTCGTGGATCTGCGCGATCACCCGCCGATTCAGAGGCGTCTCGATTCCCATCTCCTCACCGAGCCGCACCACCCAACCCAGCTGGGCGTCCACTTCCGTGGGCCGTTTCCTCACTGCCAGGTCCCGCCAGATGCCGCTGTGAGTCTTGGCGGAGGCCCGATTGAAGCTCACCAGGTCGTCCAGGGAAGCCCCAGCCTCCGCCTCGGAGGCACGGGGAAGGAAGGCGTCCGGCCGGAAGCCATCGAACCCTTCCATGCGCACTCCCCGCGCCGTCGCTACCGCCCCGACCTCCCGGGCCAAGGCCGCCAGAACCGGACGGTGCTCCTGCGCAGCGAGGACATCGGCAATGGAGGCGTCAGTGAGCGCGGTGCCGAAGAGAAGTGAGGCGTAGGCCAGCTTTCCCCACAGATATCCGAAGATGTTCTCGGTGAGGACAGCTCTGGGCTCGAAGATCCGGAGGAGGTCGTGAAGGGCCCGGACCCGCTCGGTGGCGGCCCCATCCAGCTCGCCCACGACCACCGCTCCACGGTTCCCCCGATGCACCCACCCAGGCTCCAGGTAGTCGGCCCCGAAATTAACGAAGGCCCCCACTGTCCTACCCGCCCCCACCACTTCCGCGATCTCCAACTCGCACAGCCCGTTCTGAATGGAGACCACCACCCCGTCCCGTGAGAGATGGGGCCGGAGGGAGCCACACGCCTCCCGGGTGTGGTGGGCCTTCACACAGAGGAGAACCGTGTCGAATTCCTCCCCGACCTCTTCGGGGTGGGCTGCCTGGACCTGAACGACGAAATCCGCCACGGGGCCGGAGATGCGGAGCCCGTTTCGGTTCATGGCCTGGACGTGATCCCGGTCGCGGTCCACGAAGAAGACCTCCCGCCCCCCGCGGACCAGCTCGGCGCCGATGCTTCCCCCCATGGCGCCGGCCCCCCACACCGCGAGTCGACGGCGACTCATCTCCAGCCCTCTTCGATGGTTTGCCGGGCTTCGGCGACAGCGGTCCTCCAGATGGTCATCATCTCTTCGTCTGGACGCTCGTAGAACCCGCCGTAATTGCCGTCACCAACTACTTCCCTGAAGGCCCTCGGGTCAAGGAGCGATTTGAGCGACTTGTCGATGGCGGGTTTCCGCTCCCGAGGCAGCGTGACGCCCTCCAGGCGGGTCCATGGGAAGTTCTCCATCCAGGAGGCGTGGGACCCCACCGGATCGACCTCCTTGATCTTGGCCAGGGTCCTTGGCTCGATCCACCAGTTGAAGACCTTCACCTGATGCCCCGGATGGTCGGCCATCCACTCCAGGGCCAGCGACCCGGCGGGAGAATTGCCTCCGTGTCCATTGACGAGGACGATTCGGCGGAACCCCCCTCGGGAGAGGCTGTCCAGCACGTCCCGAAGGAGGAGCGCATAGGTCTCCAGGCGCAGGCTCACGGTCCCGGGAAAGGCCGAAAAGTAAGGAGACAGACCGTAGGGGATGACCGGGAAGACCGGGACCCCGAGAGGTTCTGCCGCCTCCGCCGCCAGCCGCTGTGGAATCAGCGTATCCACCATAAGGCTCAGGTAGGCGTGCTGCTCCGTGCTCCCAAGGGGAACGACGGCCCGGTCATCCCGCTTCAAGTACTCCTCCACCTGCATCCAGTTCATCTCGGCGATTCGCACCCTTATTCCTCCTGTCACGCTTCTTGTGATGGGCCCTCACCCGAGTCCCCGGGGCCCAGCCGGGGAAAGGTGCGGCTCGTCTCCCCGGAGCGCCATGGGAGACTCATCCGTCCTCGGCGTCCACCGGTCGGTGGAGGATCCGGAGACGGGCATCCGATGGGGAGCTCTTTCTGGGAGCCCCCTCCGAGGAAACCTTTTCGGGCTTCAACACGTCCCATAGATTGTACCTCTCGTTTTTCGAGAGGTCTGGACACGAAGGACCAGTTCCGGAAGGGCGGATCTCCGTGTGGTCGCGCCCGGGAGGGGAGAGCGGTGGGAGAGCGCCCTATGCCCCAAGCCCCGTTCTGCCCAGAACGGAAGGAAAGGCCCCGTGGGAAAGCAGCAGGCTGACATGATCCGAGGCACCCTGGACATGCTGATCATGAAGGTCCTCTCCCTGGGGCCCATGCATGGTTGGGGCATCTCCGAGCGGATCCAGATGGTGTCCGAGGACGAGCTCCAGGTAAACCAGGGCTCCCTCTACCCGGCCCTTCACAAGCTGGCCAAAGAGGGTTGGATCAAATCCTACTGGGGAGACACCGAGAACAACCGGCGGGCCCGCTACTACCGGCTCACCCGGGCCGGCGAGAAGCAGCTCGAGGTCGAGACACAGCACTGGGAGCGGCTGGCTGCGGCCGTGGCGCGGGTCATGGCAATCTGAGGCGGATCCATGCGTTTCTTCTCCCGAATGATGTTTCGTGTACGCGCCGCCCTCTTCCCTGGGCGGATGGAACGGGAGATGGAAGAGGAGATGGCCTTCCACCGGGAGATGGAGGCCAGGAAGCTGGTTCAGCGGGGGATGGAGCCGGGGGAGGCCGTGCGTCAGGCCCGGAGGCGTTTCGGATCCGCCCCCTACCACAAGGACAAGGCGAGGGAATCCTGGGGGATAGGCATGATTCAGCACTTCCGAATCGACGCGACGCATACTCTTCGGTCCCTGCGGCGCAATCCCGGCTTCGCCGCCGTGGCCGTCCTCACCCTGGGCCTCGGGATCGGCGCCAGCACCGCCATCTTCAGTGTCGTGGACGGCATCCTCCTCCAGAGCCTCCCCTTTCCCGACGCAGACCGCCTGGTGGCGATCTGCGAGAGCCGGCCCGACGACGCGGGCACGTGTGCCACGGCCTCCACCCCCAACGTGGCGGACTGGGCAGAGCGGAGCCGGTCCTTCCAGGGAATCGGGGCGTTTCGCTGGTGGGGCCACATCCTGGAGACTCCGGACCGGACCGAGAGCGTGCACAGCCTCATCGCCACGCCCGAGTTCTTTCAGGTCATGGAGTACCGGGCCGCGGTGGGCCGGGTGTTCCGAGCCGAGGACCAGCTCGAGGGGAACCGCCACGTGGCCATTCTGGACCACGATTTCTGGGTCTCGTGGTTCGGGTCCGATCCAGGCATCGTGGGATCCACCATCACGCTCTCCGGCGAGCCCTACGAGGTGATCGGGGTCATGGAGGAGGGAGAGAAGCCGCCCGCCATCGAGGGAGAGCCCGGTGCGGACGTCTGGCTACCGCTCCACTTCAATCCAAGGGACAACAGCCAGCGCGGTTGGCGCGGATTCTACGCTATCGGCCGCCTCGCGCCAGGTGCCACCCTCGCGGCGGCACGAGCTGAGCTGGGCGCCATCCGCCAGGGACTCCAGGAAGAGCATCCAGAGGCAAACGCGAATTGGGGACTTCGGCTGACCTCCCTTCAAGACCGGATCGTCGCAGGCGTGCGCACCACGCTTCTATTCTTCCTCGCCGCGGTGGGGCTCGTTCTCCTCATCACCTGCGCCAACATCGCGAACCTCCTTCTGGCAAGGATGGCCAGTCGGGACACGGAGCTGGGGGTCCGGACGGCGCTTGGAGCGGACACGCCGAGGCTGGTGGGGCTGCTCCTGAACGAGGGTCTGGTCCTGGCCCTCCTGGGCGGCAGTGCCGGTCTGTTCTTCGCCTGGCTGGGCACCCCCTTCTTCCTGGCCCTGGCTCCTCCCGGCATCCCCCGACTGAATGAAGTAGGCATGAACGGGAGTGTCCTGGCGTTCACCCTGGGACTGGCGGTTCTGGCCACGATCCTCTTCGGAATCGCCCCGCTCTCCCGAGCCTCCAGGATCAGCCCGATGCTGGCGATCAGGGGGGATCGACACGGCAAGCCGAGGGCGCTCCTGGGAGGGATCAACGGGATCCTCGTCGTGGCCGAAGTCGCCCTCGCCCTGGCTCTTCTGGTGGGTGCCGGCCTTCTCACCCGTAGCTTTGCGGCCTATCACAGATGGGAGCCGGGCATCGACCGTGAGCACCTCCTGGTCGTGTCCCTCACGTCCACCACCGGGGCATACGACGAGAGCGACGCCCTCATCGGCCTCTACAGGAGACTGGACCAGGAGCTCCTCGCCCTGCCCGGTGTCCGGGCAGTGGGCCGGGGTTCCGCAGGGCCCCTCTTCGGGGGATGGGAGCCGGACCAGGTCTCCGCCGGGGAGGAGAGCCCGGCTGGAGGGCCCGGACGGCAGGCTCGGTGGTATGACATCAGTCCCGGTTACTTCGATGCTCTGGGTCTACCCATCGTCAGGGGCCGGGGCCTGACCCCGGACGACGGCCCAGGCGCGCCGCGGGTGGTCGTGGTGAACGAGACCCTGGCCGATCTCCTGTGGCCCGGCCAGGACCCCATCGGCCGGACCCTACGTTTGGAGATGAACGGCGCCCCCCGGCAGGTGGTGGGGGTGGTGCCCGACGTCCCCCCCCTCGATCCCGACACGCCCGTGGAGCCGGAGATGTTCTGGCCCCAGGCACAGGCACCTCGTCCTTTTACGTACTTCCTCATAAGGACCTCGGCAGACCCTGGGACCATCCGGAGCCAGGTTGCGAGGCGGATCAAGGACGTTGATCCAAAGCTGCAGGTGGGCACCGTTACCGATTACCGCGAGCTCATGGACCGGCGCCTTGTTCAGCCCCGGTTCAACATGCTCCTGACCGCCGCCTTTTCCCTGGTGGCCCTCGTTCTGGCCGGCGTGGGGATCTACGGAGTGGTCTCCCGCTCGGTGACCGCCCGCACCCGTGAGATCGGAATCCGTCTGGCCCTGGGGGCACGGCAGACCCGGGTGGTGGGCGAGGTGGTTCGGGGCTCCGTGGCGCTGGCCGCCGCCGGCGTGGGACTGGGGCTGGCGCTCGCACTGATCCTCTCCCGCTTCATCGGGAGCCTCCTCCACGGGGTGGCGCCTACCGACCCCCTCACCTACACCGCGGTGGCTCTCGGCCTCCTGGGTGTGGCAGCGCTGTCCAGTCTCATCCCCGCCACGGCGGCCAGCAGGGTCGATCCCATGGAGAGTCTCAGGGGGGAATAGGCACCCGATCCCGGCCAGGCCTGGGCACTACCTGTCGCCCCCCACGGGAACGAAGCTGGACAGGGCCAGGTCGTCCTCGATCGTCAGGAGGAAGTTCTCGTTGCCGACGAACTCCACCGGGTCGGACAGATAGGCATAGGTGGGTCCCACCGGATCCACAAGCGCCCGGACCGAAGCCGGCGGGACGATGAAACGCGGCATGCTCGCGGTCTCGGTGGTCAGGGAAAACACCTGATCCACCCGGAAGGTCTGGTCGTGGTATACGATGAAGACGTCCACCGTGTTGGTGGAGTTGTTTTCGATCGTGATCTCGGTCGGCTGGGAGCGAGGGGTCGCCCCCTGCGGGCCCTGCCCTTTGCCGGCACAGGCCGAGAGGGAGAAGAGGGCGAGAGCGGCGACGATAGTCCTGCGGGCAGCGAACATCAGTCCCTCCGCGAAAGAGTGGGTCATACCGGTCTGGACTTCCGTTGATCTGCCCCTGGCTACACCCCCTCGCCGGGAAGGATCTCAGGGTTCCCCCGTCGAGGTCCTTCGCTCCGGTTTCGGCACCCGGCCCCCGGTCGGGGGTACTCTCGGCGAGACCCCCGGGCGGACGTTCGATCCCCCTCCTCGGCCCTCCGGCGCAGGATCGTCGCATGAAGCCCATTTGGCTGCTCACGATCACTGGTGTCCTCCTGGCGCTCACCGGGTGCGATGCCGCCGACGGCTCGGCCCCACCAGGCCGAACGAACGCACCGGGAAGTGTGGAGGTCGTGGAGGCCTTCCCCGACCTCTCCTTCCAGCGTCCGGTGGGAGTCTATGCTCCCCCCGACGGCTCAGGTCGTTTGTTTGTCCTGGAGCAGGCCGGGATCATCCGCGTCTTCTCCGACGATGAGGACGCCTCCGACGCCCCCGTCTTCCTGGACATCAGGGACCGGGTCAACGATCGAGGGAATGAGGAGGGCCTCCTGGGTCTCGCGTTCCACCCGCGGTTCTCGGACAATGGCCTCTTCTTCCTGGACTATACCGCGTCCGATCCACGACGGACCGTCGTTTCCGGGTTTCGCCTGGAGCCGATGGACCCGACCCGGGCCGACCCCGGGAGTGAGAGCGTCGTCCTCGAAGTCGGACAGCCCTACTCCAACCACAACGGAGGGCAGCTCGCCTTCGGCCCCGACGGCTACCTGTACATCGGCCTGGGTGACGGCGGAAGCGGGGGGGACCCCCAGGGCAACGGCCAGAACCGCGGCACCCTCCTGGCTTCCATTCTCCGCATCGACGTGGACAGCCCTTCGGGGGGCCGGGCGTACGGCATCCCGGCGGATAATCCCTTCGCGGGCAATGGCCAGGGATACCGGGAAGAGATCTTCGCCTACGGCCTCCGGAACCCCTGGCGCTTCAGCTTCGACCCCTCCACGGGTGAGCTCTGGGCAGGGGACGTGGGACAGAACAGGATCGAGGAGATCGACCTCATCGAGGCAGGCCGGAATTACGGGTGGAACATCATGGAGGGAAGCTCGTGCTACGAGCCCCGGGCGGGATGCGACCGGACGGGTCTGACCCTCCCCGTGGCCGAATACAGCCACGATCTCGGCATTTCCGTGACCGGCGGGTTCGTTTACCGGGGCTCGGGGGTGGCGGCGCTGGAGGGCCGCTACGTCTATGGCGACTTCGGCTCCGGCCGCATCTGGACTCTCGACGCCGGCACCCCGGACGCTCCCCAGGTCCAGGAGCTCCTTCACACCGGCTTGAACATCAGCTCCTTCGGCCTGGACAACGCAGGTGAGATCCTCATCTGCGCCTTCGACGGGAAGATCCACCGCCTCGTGCCGGGGAGCTGAGCGCTCCCCGAGATGCGAGCCGGGCCCCCAGGCTCAGAGCTCGGGACGCACCGCTCTGCGTCCCGCCGCAGCGATCTTCTGCTGGGCGACGGGCAGCGGAAGGTTCTCCAACTGGTCCTGGGCCACCCAGGACCCGGATTCAACCGATCCGGGCTCGGAAACCTGGAAGAGGAACGGCCGGTAGATCGCCTTGAGATGGGAGAAGACGTGGACGATGGGAGGTAAGGCCACCGGCCTCTCCACTGCCTGGATTTCCATCTCCCTCGCCATGCTCCGCACGGCCGCCAGAGCCATGTTCTCTTCCTCGGCGGGCGTGACCCGGGCCCCGTGGGACAGCGGGGCGGCACCGTCCCGGGAGCCCTTCCGGGCTTCCCCCAGCTCCACCCCCGGGAACTCCCACATCCCGGCCAGGAGACCTTTCTTGGGACGCTTGCGCAGGAGGAACCGGCTTCCCTGTGGCGAGACGCTCGCCGATACGGCGACCAGGACTCCGATCCCTACCTCGGGAACGGATTTCCTCCCCCTCCGCAAGGGGCGCTCGTGGGCGGTCCCTCTGGCGCGGGCGAGGCAGACGTCCCGGAGGGGACACTCGCCGCACGCCGGGGCACGGGGAGCGCACTCCACGGCCCCCAGCTCCATGAGAGCCTGGTTGAAGTCCCCCGGGCGTGCGGGGTCCAACAGCTCGCCAGCCAGGCGCTGCAGGGTCCCGGGCCGGGGATCGGGGAGATCGAAGAGACGGGAGAGAACCCGGCGGGCATTCCCGTCAACGGCGGGCACGGCCTCTCCGAAGGCGATGGAGGCCACCGCCCCGGCGGTGTACTCGCCGATTCCGGGCAATTCGGAGAGCTCCGCCGCCGAGGACGGGAGAGAACCCCGGCAGCGCTCCCGGACCAGGCGCGCGGCGCTCAGCAGGCTCCTGGCCCTGGAGTAATAGCCCAGGCCCTGCCAGGACCTCAAAACCTCCTCCTCGCCGGCGGCTGCGAGGCTCTCCAGGGTGGGGAACCGTGCCACCCACCTCCTGTAGTAGGGAATGACGGAGTCCACTCGGGTCTGTTGGAGCATGACTTCCGAGACCCAGATTCGGTATGGATCGGTTTCCCCCCGCCAGGGTAGATCCCTCTTCCCCGAGTCATAGTGACCCAGAAGGCGGCGACGTATCTCCTCCACCCCGCCGGGTGCGATCTGGTCGTCATCGTTCGACATTCCAGGAAGGTACGGCGACTCCATGCGATATCACACCTACTCCAAGTACCGGGGCAGCTTTCTGGATGCCCTCAATCTGGAGAATCTCCTGGAGCACCTGGCGGACTTCCTCCTGGACGGAGGATTCGCCGGGGGCCCGCATTTCCATCCATACTGGGGCTGGTCCGGGGTGGAGGACAACGATTCCATCGACGCCCTCAAGGAGGCCCTTTTGAAGGCTCTCCTGGAGAGTGGTGAGCTCACGCCCGAGATGATCCGGGAGCTCAGGGGGGAAGGGGAGGGGGACCCGGCGGTCCAGCAGGAAATCGCTCAGCTTCTCGACGACCTGGTGCGGAAGCTGGTGGACGAAGGGTACCTCACTCTCGAGGGTGGACAGCCCATGATGCCTGGTCCGTCCCAGGACGTAACGGGCCAGGGGCACGTGGATGAGGCCCGGGATGTCTCCCGGACCGTCCACTTCGACCTGACGCAGAAGGGGATGGACTTCCTCGGATACCGGACCCTCCGGCACCTCCTGGGGGCACTGGGAAAGGCCGATTTCGGGGTCCACGACACGGCGGACCTCTCCACCGGGATCGCCGCCGACGCGGCGAGCAAGCCCTACACCTTCGGTGACACGCTGAACCTGGACATTCCCCGCACCCTGAAGAACGCCATCCAGCGGGAAGGCGTGGGTCTGCCCCTGAGACTCGAGTACTCGGATCTCATGGTTCACCAGACGGAGTACCGCTCCTCCTGCGCCACGGTCCTTCTTCTGGACATCTCCCATTCCATGATCCTCTACGGCGAGGATCGGTTTACTCCCGCGAAACGGGTGGCGCTGGCCCTCTCCCATCTCATCCGGACCCAGTATCCCGGGGATTCGCTGAGGGTGGTGACCTTCGGTGACCGGGCTCAGGAGATCCCCCTTTCCCAGCTCGCGAAGGCCCAGGTCGGTCCCTTCCACACGAACACGGCGGAGGGGTTGGAGCTGGCTCGGAAGATCCTCCGGGCCCAAAAGAAGGACATGCAGCAGATCATCATGATCACCGACGGGAAGCCCAGCGCCGTGACGCTTCCCAACGGGGAGGTGTACATGAACTCGGGCGGTCTGGACGACCTGATTCTGCGGCGAACGTTCAAGGAAGTGGCAGCCTGCCGAAAGGCCGGGATTCTCATCAACACTTTCATGCTCGCCCGCGATCCCTACCTCGTACAGTTCGTCCGGAAGGTGGCCCAGATCGCCAGGGGGAAGGCCTACTTCACCTCGACCCTCACCCTGGGCCAGTACATCATGATGGACTTCCTGAAGGGGAAACGGCGTCGCGTTTCCTGACTGCGGCCCTGGGGGTGAACCCCTTTTCTCTCTCCGTCGAAGGCGATCTATTGTCCGATGGGGCCCAACGGTGCCGAGCCGGGTGGAGCCCCGCGATGGGAAGCCCCTCCGGCGGCCCGGCGGGGGGCGTCAGGCGCACGCTTACCAAGAGCACCAGCCATGCCCGACAAGACCGAGATACCCCTTTACCAGGTAGACGCATTCACTGACCGCCCCTTCGCCGGAAATCCGGCGGCGGTGTGCCTCCTGGAGCGTCCCCTCGCGAGCGAGCAGATGCGCTCCATCGCCGCCGAGATGAATCTCTCGGAGACGGCCTTCGTCCAGGCACCGGATGCCCGGGGACTTCGGCCGCTCCGGTGGTTCACTCCCGCGGTGGAGGTGCCCCTCTGCGGACACGCCACCCTGGCCACCTCCCACGTCCTGATTCGGGAGGTCCGGGAACCGACCCCACTCCGTTTCGGGACCCTGAGCGGGGTCCTGACGGTGGAGGAGACCCCGGACGGCTGGCTCAGCATGGATTTCCCCGCGGATCCTCCCGAGCCCGAGGCCCCGCCGGACGGCCTCCTGGACGCCCTGGGGTGCCCGGATCCAGAGGCCGTCCTCCTCGGAGTGAAGGGTTGGGTCGTGCGCCTATCGTCCGAGGCGGACGTACGGTCCCTCGCCCCCGACCTGGCCGCTCTCGGCCGAGTGGACGTGGGATCATCGGCATTGGGGATCATCGTGACGGCCCCGGGAGACGGTCACGTGGACTTCGTCTCTCGCTTCTTCGGACCCTGGGTGGGAGTGGACGAGGATCCAGTTACGGGGATGGCTCACACGCTCCTCGGTCCCTACTGGACGCGTGAGCTCGGCAAGGCGGAGCTCCGTGCTCGACAGCTTTCCCAGAGGGGGGGTGAGCTTCGGGTGCGGATCTCCTCGGACCGCGTCGGCGTCTCGGGGCAGGCCGTGACGGTCTTCCGAGGATCCCTGGAGCTCCCGGGATAGTAGACCGCCACGGGGACTTCGCACCCGGAACGGAGGGTCCGGGTCGGGCGACGTCTCAGAAGGAGCTCAGGACGCTGAACAACACCCGGCCGTCGTTGTTGCTCGCCGCCCCACGGGCCTTGGCGCGGCTGTCATAGTTGTCCTCCACGGATAACTTCAGACTGATGATCTCCGAGAGCTTGAACGCCAGGCTGCTCCCAGCTTCCACCGTGTAGTTGGCGAACTGGTCGAAGACCGGGTTGTACTGGCCCGTGGTCTCGAACACCACCCGCTCCTCCGAGAATGTCCTCCGGAAGCCGAACTCTCCGGCCCAGCGGGCCAGCACCTGGCTTTCCCCGTCCGTGGGACTGGACTGGATCGTCTTCTCGGCGAGGACCGCGAGGGCGAAGTCCAGCGTCGACACATCCGATTCCAGGGCCGTGAACTTGGCGCCCCCTCCCCCTTTGTACCTGCGCTCGATCTTCTTTTCGAGGCTCGAGGACACGCTTCCGAAGCCGTAGGGATTGAGCCACGAGAATCCCCGGTAGTCCAGCGTGGATCCCACGGACCAGGAGCGCTTGTTGACGAAGGTGACGCCTTCTCCGTCGCTGGCCTCCCCGTAGAGGTAGGTGAGGTCGTTCTCCACCTGGAAGAGAGCCGAGGTCCGGGTCAGCTTGACCTTGGTGGCCACGGTCGTCTGGTCCGAGGCACCGAAGAAGACACTGGCACCGGCCTCGCTGTCCAGGGACCAGCGGGGTAGAGGTTCCTCTGCCTCCTGGGCTCCCGCAACGCCGGGAAGAAGTCCCGAGAGCAGGGTGGCGGCCAAGACCGCGCACACCGGCTGGCAAAGGCACCGGGCTCCCCTTGTCTTGATTCGTCTGGTGTCACTGCCCCGACCCGGCACGTGCCTCCTCCTTTTTCCATGAGCCGAACTCTTCTTTCGTCCACCGGAAGAACACCACGCTGATCGCTGTCCAGAAGATGAGCATTCCCGGAACCCACATGATGAGTCCCCCCAATCGCTGGTCGTCCAGCGGGCTCAACGAGGTCACCCGCGGAGCCACGGCGTACCACGGATAAAAGACATGGTCTGATAGAGTAATGAAAGCCGAGACGAGAGTGGAGGGGATTCCGAAAGCGAACACGTACAGCATCAGGAGGGGCCCCGTGGGGATCCGCTCCAACTCGGGGAGAGGGTTGACCACCGGCCACCACATCATGACCGCAACGGACATGAACATGAGGTGCTGAACGATATGAAGGTCATGGTTCACCAGCGCCCAGTTGTACATTCGGGGCACGTGCCATCCGACGAAGGTGACGTTGTACGCCAGGTAGGCGATGACGGGGTGGGTCAGGATACGGGCCGCTCGGGCGACGCCCCGCCCCTCCATGGCCTTTCGGATCAGCCAGGGTGGCACACCCATGATCAAGAAGGGAGGCATGACCAGCATCAGCAGCATATGCTGGACCATGTGGGCGCTGAAGAGGTACTCGTCGCTGAGGGTGTGGAGGGGGCCGTTCAGGGAGAAGAAGATCACCCCTACCGCACCGAGGAAGGACATCTTCCGCAGCCAGGAGACGGGCTGGGGCCACCAGCCGTACTTCTCCCGTGCCGGCCCCACGGCGAAGAGATAGGCGGCCGCCAGATACACCGTCCCGATCAGGACCGAAACGTGGATCTCGAACCCGAAGATCGTCAGACGATCCCAGCTGGCCGAGGCCAGGAGGATTCCATGACCTGCTGCCGGGAAGCCGCTCATGTTCCCTTCGCCACCAGCCGGCTCGAGAAGGAACGGGAAGGGGGACAGGACACCGCCACGGGCTACAAGGAGATGCCCGGCAGTACTTTGTGGAGAACAACCAGGGCCACCGTCATGAACATGGCCAGGGCCATGCCCGCCAGGAAGACGCTGGAGAAGACCCTGCTGTCGAACCGCAGGTGCATGAAGAAGAGAACCACCAGGAGGAACTTGGCCGCCGACAGCGTCAGGAGTGTCGGCACAAGCACGGGGTGAAGAGCAGGGATGTAGAAGACCGCCACTTCGACAGCCGTGAGGATGGTCAGCACCGCCCCGATCATCCAGTAGAAGGCCACCGAGGCGTGGCCCTCCTCCCCGGCGTGGACAGATGCCCCTCGGGGGCTCCGAAGTCGGCGCCTCCCGAGTCGTACGTTCCCGCGATGGCTTCACTGCTCATTCCGTCTACTCCCTACTGAATCAGGTAGACCAGGGTGAAGATGACGATCCAGACGATGTCCACGAAGTGCCAGTAGAGGCCCGCCACCTCCACCTTCAACGATTGCGCGGGGGCCAGCTTCCCGCGGGCAGCCAGGATCCAGAGGGTGATCATCCAGATCACCCCCACCGTCACGTGGGCGCCGTGAAACCCCGTCAGGACGAAGAAAGAGGACCCGAACACGTTCGTCCGGATAGTCAGGCCCTCGTGGACGAAGTGGGTGAACTCGTAGGCCTGGAATCCCAGGAAGGTGCTCCCCAGCAGAATCACCCCCCCCAACCACACCAGAGCCAGCTTCCTGTTCCCCCTGCGCACGCCGTCCAGGGCGAGGACCATGGAGAGGGAGGACATGAGGAGCACAAAGGTGCTGACCGAGGTGAGGGGGATGTTCAGAATCTCGTGGGGATAGGGGCCCACGACAGCTGCGTCCCTTGTACACCAGGTAGGTGGAGATCAGGGAGGCGAAGAACAGGCACTCGGAGCCGATGAAGGTCCAGAAGCCGACCTTCCAGGTCGGCAGGCCCGTGCTCGTGTAGTGATGGTCGTCCCGGGCCAGAGCAGCCGCATCTGCCATGTCGATTCCGCTCCCTTATCTGAAGGCGGGCTGGAAGGCCCAGTTGAAGACCGCGAAGGCAGTGAACGCCAAGCCCGAGGAGCGGCACCCACCAGATGTGGGTCATGACCAGACCCCAGGTAAGGGCGATCCCGGCGGCCGTCGCCACCGGCCAGAAGGACCGACTGGGCATGACGGGCTCCCCTACCGGCTCCGCGAGGGTCGCCGCCTCCACCTCCCTCCGCTGCACTGCGTCCCATAGGGGGTCCCGGCTCCGACTCCGGGGAGCTCGGGGAAGTTGTAATGGTGGGGAGGGGAAGGAATCGACCCACTCCAGGGTCGCCGCATCCCAAGGGTTGGGCTGCGGCCTTCTTCCCCTTCCTCAGGCTGTAGAGGATGTTCACGATCAGGAGGAGGGACGCGACGGCGAAGATGAAGGCTCCCACCGTGGAAAGCTGATTCCAGATCTCCAGGTTCAGCTCCGCGCGGTACGTCCAGGTCCGCCGGGGCATGCCGAAGAGACCGGAGAAATGCATGGGGAAGAAGGTCAGGTTGAAGCCGATGATGGTGGTCCAGAAATGCCACTTCCCTATGGGCTCGCTCATCATCCGGCCGGTGACCTTCGGGAACCAGTAGTAGAGCCCGCTGAAGAGCCCCAGGAGGGCCCCGCCCACCAGGACATAATGGAAGTGGGCCACCACGAAGTAGGAGTCGTGCTGCTGGAGATCCACCGGGGCCGACGCGTGCATGATCCCGCGACAGGCCGCCCAACGGTGAAGACGGCCACCATTCCCACGGCGAAGAGCATGGGGGTGGGAAACCGAAGGGCGCCGCCCCACATGGTGGCCAGCCAGTTGAAGATCTTGATCCCCGTGGGAATGGCGATGATCATCGTGCTGGCCACGAAGAAGGAATCGGCGATGGGTCCCAGCCCCACCGTGAACATGTGGTGGCTCCACACCCCCCACCCGATGAAGCCGATGAGAATCCCGGCGTACACTACAACCGGATATCCGAACAGGGGCTTCCTGGAGAAGGTGGGAATGACGTCCGAGATGATCCCGAAGGACGGCAGGATGAGGATGTAGACCTCCGGGTGGCCGAAGAGCCAGAAGAGGTGCTGCCAGAGAATGGGGTCCCCGCCCGCACTCACCTCGATAGAAGTTGGCTCCGAAGAACCGGTCGAAGGCCAGGAGGATGAGAGCCACCGCCACCACCGGGAAGGCCGTCACCAGGAGGAAGCTCGTCACCAGCGTCATCCAGCTGAAGAGGGGCATGCGCATCATCTTCAGGCCCGGAGCCCGGAGATTGATGATGGTGGTGATGAAGTTCACCCCTCCCATGATGGAGCTGATCCCCAGGATGGAGAGGCCGATGAGCCAGAACTCCACGTGACGCCCCGGCGTGTACTGGAGCGTGGTGAGGTTGGCGTATCCCACCCAGCTCGTGTTGGGAGCAGCGCCGAAGAGAAAGGAGGAGTTCAGGAAGAGCGCGCCGAAGAGATAGACCCAGTAGGAGAGGGCGTTGAGGCGGGGGAAGGCCACGTCCCGTGCCCCGATCTGCAAGAGGCACGATGTAGTTGAAGAAGGCCACGGCCATGGGCATGGCCACCAGGAATACCATGGTGGTTCCATGCATGGTGAACATCTCGTTGTACGTCTCGGGCGAGATGAACGCGTTCTCCGGTCGCATGAGCTGGATGCGAATGAGCAGCGCCTCGAAACCTCCGACGAACAGGAAGAAGAAGGAGGTCAGGAAGTACATGACGCCGATCCGCTTGTGATCGACCGTGGTGATCCAACTCCAGAGGCCCGGTCTCCTGCTCGTGAACCGGAGGGGAGGCCTGGATCGTCTCGGTGGCAACAGGCATGGCGTCGTCCCCTACTTCATGCTGGACAGATAGGCCAGCCAGGGCCCGAATCTGCTCCTCATTCAGGTTCGTCGGGGGAAAGGACTGGCCCTCGTAGGTCACGCCGTTCGCTGGGCGCCAGGCATCTGGGCCCCCGGCTTGACGGCCTGGGGATCATCGAATCCAGCGCGCCAAGTTCTCCGGGGTGTTCTCCAGCAGTCCGGCGGCGATCGTGGTACGGCCGCCCAGACGGGTGAGGTTGGGCCCGATCAGCCCGGCGGCCCGTGTCCCCTCGATGGAGTGACAGAGCACACAGTAGGATTCTCCGAAGAACACCTCCCGCCCCCGGGCCACCAGCGGATCTTCGGCGGCCTCGGCGGTACCCCCGGCGGAGTCGGCCCCGTCCTGCCATGGCCGCCGTCGTGTCCGGCGCGATTGGCCGTGGGGGCCGGGGTCCTCCACTTCGTCCACCCAGTCCTGGAAGTCGCTCTCCGGCTCGGCCACCACCCGGATGCCCATGAGAGAGTGAGCCTCCCCACAAAACTCAGCGCACTGCCCCCAGAAGACGCCCTCCTCCTTGATGGTGAAGTGCATCCAGTTCCGCTTGGCCTCCTCACCCTCCGGAACGGCCACTACCGGGTTCACGTCTCGCTTCCCTCCCAGTTGCGGGACCCAGAAGGAGTGGATGACATCCCCGGACTCGAGACGCAGGCTCACGGGGCGACCCACGGGAAGGTGGAGCTCGTTGGCGGTAGTCACTCCCAGGTCGGGATAGTGGAAGCTCCACCAGTACCGCTTGCCGGTCACCTCCACGACCAGGGCGTCGCTCGTCCGGGGCCCGCTGGACTTGGAACACGCCCTTGATTGTCGGGATGACGATGGCCACCACGATGAGGGCAGGGACGATGGTCCAGGCGATCTCGAGTCCCATGTGCCCATGGATCTGGCGCGGCTTCTCCTGTCCGGGCCTTTCCCGGAACCGAACGAGGATGTAGGCCAGGAGCGTCCATACCACCGCCAGGATGAGCATGGTCCACCAGAAGACCTGGACGTAGAGGTGGTGGCTGACCTCGCCGTAGTCGGTTACGGGATTGATGGTGGATTGAAGATGCTCCTCACCGCAGGCCGCCAGGGCCACGGCGGTCCCCAAGGACCCCACTGTCTTGATCCAACTCCGCAGATTGCCGTATCGCATCCCACTCGCCTGGTTCAACGGTCGGGTCACCGTCCAGCCGGTTGCCCAAAGCCCGCGCAATAGCCCCCGACCCCAGGAGTTGGCGGGTCGTGAGGTGGACGCACTTCAACCTCTTGCTTGATGGGACCCGGCAGGGTCCGGGAAGCACGAGAGTCGCTCCGCCCGGCTCCATGGAGCCCGGCAGGCAGTGGCTACCCCCCGTCAGTCCAGGGGATCCAGCCGGATTGCTTCATCCATGAGCATGACGGGAATGCCGTCCCACACCGGGTACAAGATCTTCCCGTCTTCGCGGACGAGCCCTTCCTCGATCCGCTCCTTCACCCGGTTCCCGGCCCGGTTCTTCAGCTTTCCCGACTCGATGGCGTGATTCACCTTCGCCAGAGTCTCCGCATTTGCCACACTGAGTGGTTGCTTTGTCTCCGGACAAACGAGAATTTCCAGAAGCTCCGGATTCACCATTTGAAGGCCCGGTAGGTTGCGCTCTCGCGTGTGCCGATCGCTGTAGCCTCCCTCTCCGAGGGGAAGAGAGGAGTGGGGGCATAATGTATAATGAGAATCCCATCTTGTGCAGAGGCTGCGCTTTCATGATGCACGTAACGTTCGGAACCCCGTTCCATTCCTCGACTCATCCGGGCACGAGGGCACGCCACCTCCATGCCCGTGCGGCAACCCTCCAGCGGTCCAGCGTCCAACGGATCCTCCTCAGCATGCCCCTCCTGCTCTTCCTTGGGGGATGCGGCACCTCGGAAGGCCAGACGACTCCGGGCGTCCGCTCGACCGTTCCTTCCTCCACCGAGCCCACCGCCGACATGCAGGAGTCGCTGCCGCCGGCCGGACACGCCTGGGTCATCTTCGGCACGGACACGGTCACTGCCGAGGTGGCTCGAACTCCGGGAGAGGGAGAGCGGGGCTCATGTATCGGGAGGGGCTGGCTGAGGGCGGGGTATGCTCTTCGTCTTCCCGGACAGCCAGGTGAGGTCGTTCTGGATGAAGAACACGTTCATACCCCTGGACATCGGGTACATGGACGAGAACCTCCAGCATCGTGGACATCCAGGCCATGCAGCCCGAGAGCGAGGAGACCCATACCTCTGCCGCGCCCGCCATGTTCGCGCTGGAGGTTCCCCTCGGCTGGTTCGAGAAGGAGGGGATGGCGTCGGTGCAGAGGCCAAGGTGGTCTTCGGCCCCGGGTGAGTCAGCTCTTGACACGGCGAGGGGAATTCCGAATCGCCGGGATCGTCAATGCCCCTCCAACCAGAGCTCGGCAGCCGGGTGCAGGGGGATGGGCGCGTCTCGCAACGCCTGAGGGTCGATTTGACCCGCCATCTCGTGAACCTGCTCCAGGGCGGCCTGCTTGTCCTGGAGAATATCCAGGAGCTTGGTCACCACCTCGCCATCGAGATCTGCTCTGGCCACCATCCAGTTCATCATGGCCGCAGTGGAGACCTCGGGTCACGCCCGGGTAGGCTCCCGCCGGAATGACACCGGTGGAATGTAGTAGGGATATCGCTCTCCCAAGGATCGCCAGGTGACGGGAATCCAGGGGAAGGAGACGCGCGCCCCCCGTCGTGGTGGCCTCCAGGACCGCTGCCGCGGGATAGCCCACGGAGATGATGGCCGCGTCGATGGCGGCGTCCTTGAGGAAGAGGCCGCCGACTCGGAGAAGGTCAGGAATCGCTCCTCCACGTCGTCATAGCTCATCCCGTAGGCCTCGAGGAGCTGCCTGGCGACTTGCTCGGTGCCGCTCCCGGCGGACCCGACCGAGATACGCTTTCCGGCCAGTTCCTCAAGAGACGTCGCCCTCGAGCCCCTGGGCACCAGGACCTGGACCAGGTTCGGATAGAGGGGGGCCACAATTCGCAAGGTCTCGAAGGGCTCCACGTAATCCTGGCCGCCGTGGTACGCCTCGTACGCGCTGACGGACAGGGCGAACCCTATGTCGATTTGCCCCTCCCGGAGGCGATTCACGTTCTCCACCGATCCACCGGTGACTTCTGCCGTGTATTGCCTCGAGGAATCGCTCAGGGAAAGGAGGCTCGCCAAGGCGCCCCCGAGCGGATAGTAGATGCCCCCCGTGCCCCCCGTGCCCAGACTCAAGAAAGTGCGGGAAACGTGGTCACCCTACCGCCCCGCACCCCCATGAGACACGGTGGGAGAGCCAGGGCCAGTGTGCCCGGAAGCATACCTGCGTGTCTTCACAGCTCGTCTCCTACATGGGTCTCGGGAGTCGCTCGCCGGCGTCTGTCGGACGGGCTCCCGCCCCTCTCCTCCGATCGGTAGAACATAAGCGAGAGGACCAACAGGCCGAACCCGTCCGAAGCCAGTCCGGGAAAGATGAGGGCAACGGCGGCAGCGCCCAGGAGAGCCCGCTCCCAGACGGCAAGCCGGCTCCGGAGGTACCCCATGGTGGACGCGGCCAGAGCACAGACGCCGGCCACTCCGGTTCCGATGGCCACCAGGACCTCCCAAGGGCCTCCCTGAGAGGAGAATCGGAGGACCGTAGACGAACATGAAGGGGACAAGAAAGCCCGCCGAGGCGAGGAGCATGGCTGTCCACGCCGTCCGTAGGGGAGGGGACCCTGCGATGCCCGAGGCGGCATAGGCCGCGAGGGACACAGGTGGCGTGACGTTGGAGATGCAGCCGAAGTAGAAGATGAAGAGATGCGCAGCCAGGAGCGGGCACGCCCAATTGCACGAGGGCGGGAGCGCCCAAGGCAGCCAGCACCACGTACGCGGCGGTGGTGGGAGGCCCATCCCGAGGACGATGGAACCCAGCGCCGTCAACAGGAGGGCAGTCAGGAGGTTGCCGTGGGAGACGGTGACGATGAGCTCCGACATTCTGAGGCCGATCCCGGTGAGGGAGGCCACCCCCACCACCACGCCCGCCGCAGCGCAGGCGGCGGCCACCTGAACGGCGCCGGATCCGGCGGCGAGGAGGGCCTGTTCGAGCCGTCTCCCGCTGGGTCGGGTTCCTCGACTCAGGAAAGCGACCGCCAGTGCCGACACCACTCCCCAGAACGCTGCCCGCATAGGGGATCGTCCTATCGCCAGGAGGAGGACGATGAACCCCAGGGGCAGGATCAGGTGGAGACGTGGGAGCACGGGCTCCCGGTCACCGAGCCGTCCAGGCGCCAGGCCCATGCGCCCGGCCCGAAAGTGGATGGCCATCAAGAGCGCAGCGTAGTAGAGAAACGCCGGGACCACCGCCGCCACCGCCACGTCCACGTAGGGAATATTGGTCCACGTGGCCAGGATGAAGGCGCCGGCTCCCATGACGGGGGGCATCAGCTGCCCTCCGGTGCTGGCCGCCGCCTCGATGGCCCCCGCGAAGAAGGGCTTGAATCCGGACCGCCGCATGAGGGGGATCGTGAACGTGCCCGTCGTCACCACGTTCGCCACGGCGCTTCCCGAGAGAGAGCCCATCAGGGCACTCGCCAGCGCCGCGGTCTTCGCGGGACCGCCCCGGGTTCTGCCCGCCAATCGATCCGCCAGGGCGATGAGCAGCGCTCCACCCCCGGCCATGTCCAGGAGGGCGCCGAA
Source organism: uncultured Gemmatimonadales bacterium (assembly GCA_963751255.1). Taxonomy (GTDB): domain Bacteria; phylum Gemmatimonadota; class Gemmatimonadetes; order Longimicrobiales; family Gaopeijiaceae; genus CAVVTW01. The sequence continues at coordinate 124,982 of CAVVTW010000035.1, forward strand.
GAGGACGAACAGGTACACGAAGTCCGCCGAAACGCCGAGAGGCACCCCCCAGATTCCCTCCGTCGAGAGGTAGAGGTGCTCCAGCAGCCGACTGAGGCCGTATCCCCTGTGGGCCAGGACGCCGGGGAGGTACGGACCTGTCATCGCGTATCCCACCGCCAGAAGGGCCACCGCCACCAGGCCCCAGCCCGTCGTCCGTCTCGCCAATTCCAGGACCACCACCAGCGCCACGAGCCCTCCCGCCAGGTCGAGACCGGTGGGACTGCCCGCCCTCCGCACCAGTGCCTCGTTTTCCGCGACCAGGTAGAGGCAGCTCGCCACCGTCCCAAGGAGCAGGACGAGATTCAGGACCTCGGTCCACCGGCGTCCTACCCGAGGCCCACCCAGCCCAGGCTCCGGCGGCCCGGAATCCGTGGCTCTCCGCCGAACCCCGATCCCCAGGAAACCCAGGCTCGCCATGAACGCCAGGTGGACGGGGCGCTGGACCAGCGCCGTGAAGGGAGACACCCCCGCAGAATAGAGGTGAAAGAGGGCGGCTCCCCCCGCCAGAAGAAGAAGGACCATGCGACGCATGGTCCCAAGAATGGGGGCGGAGGGCGGGGTTCCGCTACCGCGTGCCTCCGGCGGATGGATCCCCGCTCCCCACCGGAGCTCCCGGCTACTGCCCTCCGAAGATCCCGAAAATGAGCGCCACGATCAGGGCGAAACCGAGGAACACGATCAAGGCCGATCCCAGGCCCCGCTTCGGGTCTATCTTGGTGACCCCGATGGCCATCACTCCGTAGCCCCAGAGCTGGAACAGGTCCAGGAGTCTGAGGACCCGAAAAGCGTAGCCTCCCTCGAGAAAGAACGCGAAGCTCCCGAGACTGAGGGTCAGGGACGGATCCTGCTGGGCGATCTTGAGGGGAACCGTGATGAGAGCCCCCAGCGCGCCGATGAAGAGCCCGTGGCTCACCACCGAGAGGTATTGCTTGTACCGACCCTCATCTCCCAGAAAGAAGGAGAAGACCAGGGTCACCACCCCGGCGAGGAGAAAAGCCCATATGAACCAGAAGACCACTCCGCCCACCAAGGAAGACAGGCGGAACAGCGTGCCGGAGGACCCGAGATTCGGGGGAACCGTCTGCCCTCTCTGAATGAGCTGCTCTCGAGCGGCCTCGATGAAGAGATCCACCGGAATGAGCAGGATCGAGACCGCTACGAGAACCGCTCCGAGAAGGAGCACACCGAACCAGGCGGGCTTCTCCCTCAAGGCCTCGAAGAGCTTCCCGGGTGAAAAGAGCAGCTGCAGAAGACGAACGGGCAGGACCGGCAGGGGTGGGGAGCCAACTTCTTCCACAAGTCCTCCTTGGCACGGGGATTCAGGGATCGGAGCAGGAGCACGCCTTCCGGGACGCGCGTCCCGGGGAGCGCCCTCCCGACATCACTCGTCTCGCAGCCGGGTCGAGCTGGTGGCCTTCATGGACATCGGCATGGCCGGCACTCCCGCGGCCGGGACCTCCACGGTACCCGTGAGGTCCTGGCTCGCCTCGTCGGAGACCATCACGCCCCGCTCCGCGTCCCAGAGGACCATTCCCGTGATCCCTCCGGAGAGGCTTTGATAGACTTCCATTCCCTGTTGCGTTGCCGAGCCCTGGACATCGGCGTGCCCGTCATAGGAAATCTGCAGGAGGCGCTTTCCCGCCACCGTCGTGTCACCGCGGAGGGTGTAGGTGACGACCGTGCTGTTGGACTGATTCCCTTGACTGGTCTCGACCTCGTACTGGATCGTGTCCGTCCACATGTCACCGGGGTTCACCACCCGCCCCGGGAGACGGGGAAAGAAGCCGTAGACCAGGTTGACCGGATTGGCCAGGCTCTCGGCTTCTCCCCTCATCTGCGGCAGGGAGACCACGGTCCCCACCCCCGTGCGATTCAGGTCGAAGACCAGGTCTCCCTCCAGATCCGCTTCCGAGACGCTCTGCGACCCGCCCATGGGCTGGGAGAGGCTGGCGGAGAGCTTCTGGATGTCGGCGGTCACCTGTACTCCGCCCTGACTCTGGGCGAAGGACATGGAGATCGTCGCCTCGCTCTTGCCCTGCATGGAGAAGCTGCCCATGGCGCCGGCATCGATGCTCACGGTGCTGTTCGACTGTGTGGAATAGACCGCGTTCGCCGGTTCCGGGACCCGATACATGAGGCCACCGCTCGGGCTCACGCCACCGGGCCCGCTACAGGCGGCGAGTCCGAAGAGGATAAGGGAGACTGCGGCGCCGTTCTTCATGGACCTCCTCCAGAGACCAGGGGTGCCCGGCCCTCCTCGAGGGCGGAGCCGGAACTCGGACTGCGAGAGACTCAATTCATATAGGACTATGTGGCCTTACGGAACAAGGGTTCTCTTTCTTCCCGCGCCTCCCCCCACCCTCTCCCCGGGGGGCCCGGGCTCCGGCGCGCCCCTTGGCCCCGGTCCAGACCCAGGGTTATCCTTTTTCTCTGAGATGTCGTCTACGCACATGGAGAGGATTCATGAGCTTCCGGACCAACCCGGATCGGATCCTGGAGAACATCGACCGGCAACGGACACGGGACGAGGAGTCTGCAGGTCGCCCCTCGGACGACCGCCAGGCCGAGGGACGAGAGCTCGACACGTCTCTTCCTCCCGGCGACGCTACCACCCCGGAGCGCCAGAAGCGGATCTTCGCCGTCGTCGAGGGGGCCTACCGGAAAGCCGCCCAGGGAAGCGAGCTGGGGAAGCTGGCGACCCGGTTCAGGGGGATCGGGGACCTGCACCACCAGCACGCCCGAGGCGACGTGAGCGTGGTGATCCAATACCTCGACTCCGGGAGACCGGACGACGTGGGCATGTCCCCCTTCGAGGTTCGCCCGGACGACCTGGAGGAAGCGAAGAAGACCACGGGCAGCAGCCGGCCCGATTTCAACGCCATGAAGGTGCTGAGAGAAGAGCTAAGGGACGGGGTCCTGTCCGCCTTCCGAAAGATGGAGCCCCGAATTCGGGATGCGGTGAGGGAACGGGCGGACATCGGGCACATTTCCGCCCACGTCACGATGGACCTTCGCCCTGCCCGGTAGGAGGAGGGGGTGGATGTCTTTTCCGGCAGCGCCCAGGTCACGGGCATCCAGGTCCGGGCCCAACCGCGGGCGAGCCGCTCCGAGATCGTGGGCCTCCACGGGGATGCGTTGAAGGTTCGCCTCGCGGCACCACCGGTGGAGGGCGCCGCCAACCTGGAGCTCGAGAAGGTCCTGGCCAAAGCCTTGGGAGTGCCACGCTCCGCGGTCCAGGTCGTCCGCGGCGCCTCGGGCCGGAACAAGCTCGTGAGGGTCACGGGCCTCGGTCCCGATGAGGTTCGGCGGCGCATGGGCCTCTGAGGGCCGGTGGCCGTCTGCATGGGGATAGGCGCTTGCCCCCGTCGCTGAAACGCCGCGTCCTTCTCGTCTTCCTGGACGGCGTGGGGATCGGCCCCTCCGAGCGCGCGGTGAATCCCTTCTTCGAAGCACGGCTCCCGACCCTTCGGCAGCTTCTGGGGAGCCGTTTGCCTCATCTCGAGGCCAGGGAGATCGGGACCGAGAGCGCCCAGGCCTTCCCCCTGGACCCTCTTCTGGGAGTGGCCGGTCTGCCCCAGAGCGGAACGGGCCAGACCGCTCTGCTCACGGGGGAAAACGCCCCGGCCGCTTTCGGCCGGCATTTCGGTCCCTGGGTTCCCGTGGGCTTACGTCCAATGCTCCGTGAGAAGAACCTCCTCTCCCGAGCGCTGGCCCAGGGAATCTCCTGCGCGTTCGCCAACGCCCACCCCAAGCAGTTCCTCGCCGCCACCCGGGAGCGGCGGCCTGCGGGGCCTCCGCTCGCGGCCCACGCGGCCGGTCTTCTGACCCGCCACGAGACCCACCTGGCGGCGGGAGAAGCGCTGTCCAGCGAGATCGTCAACACGGGGTGGCGTCGACGTTTCGGGGACAGCTCCATCCCGGAGATCACTCCATCCGAGGCGGGATCGAACCTGGCACGGATCGCGGAGAGTGCTCGCCTCACCCTGTTCGCACACTACGCCACCGACCTGGCCGGCCATACCGGCGTCATGAGCGAGGCCGTCCACGCCCTGGAGCGGGTGGACGCCTTCCTGGAAGGCCTGGTTGGGAGCCTGTCCTCGGGTACCCTCCTCCTCGTCGTCAGCGATCATGGGAACATCGAGGATGTTCGGCGCGGACATACGCTCAACCCGACCCTGGCGATTCTCCTGGGCCCCGAGGCACCTACTCTCCGAGGCCGTCTCTCGCGCATCACGGACGTCCCGGGCTTCATCCTCCGCTACCTGGGACGAGGGGACCCATAGGCCGCCGGAGGGGAGGACCCGGACCTCCATGGATCCGCCCCACCATTCCCCCCAGCTTCCTTCCGTGAAGCCGAAACCCAAGATCCTCGGACAGCTCCTCGTGGAGTGCGGCGCGGTCTCGAAGGGAGCCCTGGAGGAGGCCCTCTCCAGGCAACCCGGCACGGGGCAGCGCATCGGGACCCTCCTGGTGGAGGGTGGAATCACCAGCGAGGAGACGGTGGCGCGCTGCCTGGCTCTCCAACTGAGCCTCCCCTACGAGGAGCCTCCCCTGGAGGCCGATCCACGAGCCTTGTCCTTGGTGGAACCCGAGCTGGCACGCCAGGGAAGGGTCCTCCCACTCGGCGCCGACGCCCGGTCCCTCCGGCTGGCCATGGCGGATCCTCTGGATCTGGGCGTCCTGGACGACGTTCAGTTCCAGAGCGGTAGGCGGGTGTCCCCCGTCGTGGCCTCGCCGGGCGCCGTGCTGGACGGGCTGGCCAGGTGTTATGGGGGTGAAGTCCAGCGCCTCCTGGCGGACCTGCCGGAGAAATGGCGTCGGGCCGAAGAAGAGAACGTCGATCTCCTGGAGAGGGCGGCTCGATCGGCCCCTGTGGTAAAACTCGTCGACCACATCCTGTCCCAGGCGGTCGAAGAGGGCGCCAGCGACATTCACATCGAGGAGCACAAGGGGGAGATTCGCGTACGCTACCGCCTGGACGGGATCCTGCGAACCGTGCTGGGGTTGCCGTCCGAGAGCCTCGAGGCGGTGCTCTCGAGGCTCAAAATCATGGCGGGCATGGACATTTCGGTCAAGCGGCGCCCCCAGGACGGGGGCATGACCATGAAGCGGGGGCACAACGATCTCACCCTTCGGGTCTCGTCCCTCCCGGTGAAGGGTGGCGAGAAGGCAGTGGTCCGGATCCTCGATCCCGAGAAGACCCCCTGGAGCCTGGACGGAATCGGGCTCTCGGACTCGGATCTCGAGACCCTTCGAACCCTCATGAAGGGCGGTCAGGGGGTGATCCTGGCCGCCGGGCCCACCGGAAGCGGAAAGAGCAGCACGCTCTTCGCTGCCCTGGCGGAGCTGGAGCGGGAGAGCCGGAACCTCATCACCCTGGAGGACCCGGTGGAGTACCGCCTCCCCGGGGCGAACCAGGTGCAGGTGAATCCGAAGGCGGGCCTGACCTTCCCCACCGCCCTCCGCTCCGTGCTGAGGCAGGACCCCGACATCATCATGGTCGGAGAGGTCCGGGACCGGGAGACCGCGGAGATCGCCATGGCGGCGGCCGTCACGGGCCACCTCGTGCTCTCGACAATCCACACCGTGGATGCCCCCGGCGCCATCACACGCCTCTTGAACATGGGGGTTCCCCCGTTTCTGGTTGCAGGTGGCCTGGTGGGTGTGGTGGCCCAACGCCTCGTTCGTCGCCTCTGTCCCGTCTGTGGAGGGCGGAGTGCCACCGGCTGCGGGGGCTGCCCCGACGGGTACCGGGGAAGGACGGGGATCTTCCAGGTCCTCGCAATGTCCGACGGCCTCAGGGAGGGTATCGCCAATGGCGCTTCCATCGGGATCCTTCGCCGCCTGGCTCGGGAGGCGGGGATGTCCTCCATGAAGGAAGATGGGCTCCGGAAGATCGCCGAGGGGATCACCTCTCCACACGAAGTCGGTCGAGTGATTCAGAACGACGGGGGGGTCTCGGTTCCTTGCCGGCGCTGCGGGAAGGAGGTTCCGCTGGGAAGCCTCGGATGCCCCTGGTGCGGCCATCTCCGCACCCGGCTGTGCGCGTGCGGGACAACCCTCCGCTCCCGCTGGCGCTATCTGTCCCTCCTGTCTCCGGAGGGCGACGGAGGGGTGATTCCTTCCTTGCCCCGGCGCTCCACGGGCACCTACCTTCCGGCGGTATCATGTTCAAAGTCAAGAGTTTCCGGCGGCGAATCCTCCTCGCCCTCCTGGGCCTGGGCCTGGTCCCAACAGCGCTCCTCCTCGTTGGGGGGACGCTGGCCATTCGATGGACGGTGGGGGCCGTCGGAACCGCCGGACCCTGGGGGCACCTCGCGGAGTCCGGGCAGCTCCTGTTCCAGCGCCTGGATTCGGCGAAGGTGGACGATCCCGCGATCCGGGAAGCCGTCGCCAGCCCACGAAGAAGCCCTCTCGGAAAGCCTGCGGTTCTCCCGGATGGTCTCCTTCCTGGGAGACCGGGTCCTGGGCTTCCTCCCGCTGGTGGCCCTGGGTCTCGCCCTCTTTATCGGCGCCCTCGCGTTCTGGGTCGCCCGCCAGCTATCGGGAGGGTTCTCCCGGCCCATCCACGACCTGGTGGGATGGACCCAGATCATCGGACGGGAGGAGGCCCTACCTCCCCCGGGGCCCGCCGATACCCGGGGGGTCCAGGAGTTCGCGCAGCTCCGGGGGGCCTTGAGGGAGATGGCCGACGAGCTGGAGGAGGGGCGGCGCCAGACGATCCAGGCCACCAAGCTCAGGAGCTGGACGGACATGGCGCGGAAGGTGGCCCACGAACTGAAGAATCCCCTGACCCCCATGCGGATGGCAGCCCTGAGCGTGAGCCGGCTGGAGGGAAGGGTCGCCCGGGAGGCAAGCGCGGTGCTCCTGGAGGAGATCGCTCGTCTCGACGAAATGGCCCGGAACTTCTCGCAACTGGGGAGGATGCCCGAAGGGCCCGCCTCGGACGTGGACGTGGCGGAGCTCCTGGATCTGCTCGTGAAGCAGCTCCAGGGAGAAGGCCCCGCCGTCCGGCTTGTGTTCCCACCCCGGCTACCCTGGATTCAGGGGCACTATGACGCTCTCCTGAGATGCTTCAGGAACCTGTTGCTGAACGCGGTGGACGCCGCCGGCCCCGAGGGATCCATCGAGGTTCGCGCTGGCAGGGAGGAAGGCTACCTCCAGATCGAGATCAGGGACACCGGTCCAGGGATTCCGGAGGAGTCCCTGGACCGGATATGGGAGCCGGACTTCTCCACCAAGAGCCGGGGCACCGGACTGGGCCTGCCCATGGTCCGCCAGACCATCGCAGCCCACCGCGGACGAGTGAAGGCCGGAAACCAGCCCGACGGCGGAGCCGTATTCGTGGTCGAGCTCCCACTCCCCGATCCCGGATCCTGAAGCCCATGGACGTCCTGATCATTGATGACGAAGGGAACCTGAGGAGGATGCTCCGGGCCCTCCTCGAGGCCGAGGGGTACGCCGTCAGGGAGGCCGGATCCGCGGAGACGGGTATCGACGAGGTTCGCTCCGATCCGCCCGAGACCATTCTCCTGGACCTGAGACTCCCTGGCATGTCGGGGCTGGAGGCCCTGCCGCAGATCCTCGATCTGGCTCCGGGGGTTCCGGTCATCATGATGAGCGGAAAGGCGACGCTGGGAGACGCCGTTCAGGCCACCCGCCTCGGTGCTTTTCACTTCATCGAGAAGCCTCTTACGCCCGAGGCCGTCCTACTCACCGTGGGAGGTGCGGTGGAGGTGGGGCGAGCCCGGGACCTGTCGAGAGCGCTCAGGGAGGAACTGGGCCCCGAGGCGGAGCTCGTGGGCCGGTCCCCGGCCATGAACCGTGTGCGGGATCTGGTTCAGAAGGTGGCACCCACCGACGCCCGGGTCCTCATCACGGGAGAAAGTGGAACCGGCAAGGAGCTGGTGGCCAGCGCCATCCACGCCCTTTCACCACGGAAGGGACGGCCCTTCGTCCGAGTCAACAGCGCCGCCATTCCGCGGGACCTGGTGGAAAGCGAGATGTTCGGCCACGAGCGGGGGGCCTTCACCGGGGCCACCGAGCGTCGCCGTGGACGTTTCGAGCTGGCACACGGGGGGACTCTCTTCCTGGATGAGGTGGGAGACCTCGGGCCCGAGGCCCAGGCCAAGCTGCTCCGGGCCATCGAGACCGGAGCGGTGGAACGGGTGGGCTCCGGGAAGACCATCGAGGTGGACGTGAGGGTTCTCGCTGCCACCAATCAGGACCTCCGCGCGAAGGTCGAGGGAGGTGCTTTCCGCCCCGATCTCCTCTTTCGCCTGGAGGTCGTCCCCATTCGTCTCCCTCCGCTCAGGGAACGCCTGGACGACCTTCCCCTCCTGGTGGACCACTGCCTGGGACGCCTCAGAAAGCGCCACGGGCTCCCCACACCCCCGATCAACCGGCAGGGAATGGCGGCCCTGGCCCGTTATCCCTGGCCCGGGAATGTCCGGGAGCTCATGAACCTCCTGGAGCGTCTCGCGATCCTCACCACCGGGGGGCCGGTGGGTGCGGAGGAGGTAGCCAGGATCCTCCCTTCGCCCCGTCCAGATCGGTGGGTGGCCGACTCCTATCATGAGGGCGATCCCCGGTCGCTCCGGGATCGGCTGGACGATTACGAGCGCTCCCTGATTCGGGGAGCCCTGGCCGGGGCCAGGGGAAACGTGGCCGAGGCGGGGCGCCGTCTGCTGACCGACCGAGCCAATCTATACCGGCGTATGCGGCGCCTCGGCCTCCGGACGGATCCGGACGCCGGACCGTGACCGGACCCCCAGGTCCGACCCGGGGATTGTCCGCTCTCCTCGGGGGGCCCCTCCCCTCGCCCTCCGGCACGGGCCGTGTCACATTGAAACACTCCGTTCCGTTTCCGGGCATTTCCATAGCGGCTGCAACGGGATACTGATATCATGCAACTCCCAGTCCGACTGTCACTTGCATCATCATTGCGCTCATGGTATGGACCCTGCCGGAAGGTCTTTCGGAAGAAGGTCGGGCACTCCAACGGGAGACAGCGATGACGAAGGGCGCGATTGTTCTGGCAGGACTCGTCCTGGCCACCGCCCCACCCCCCCTCCAGGGGCAGGCGAGGGGAGTCCAGGAGGCCGACCTTCCTCGATGGGTCCAGGAGGACGTGATCAACTTCTTCAACGATCCTTCGACGATCCACTTCACGGGGAGAACCAGGATCCCATCCAGCAGGGTGGTGGTGGGCGACGTGGGGGCCCTGGGCGGCCCCTTCACCATCGCCGGGCAGGTGGATGGTGATCTGGTGGTGATCAACGGCGACGTGGTCTTCGAGAGCGGGGGCTCGGTGACGGGCGACGTCCTCGTGGTCGGGGGCCGGATCCTTGGTCAGGAGCTGGGGGAGATCGCAGGGACGCTCAGGGTCTACGGCGAGCCCCTCCGGTACACCCAGAGGGGAGACCGGATTTCCGCGGCCGGTAGACCAGGAGAACGGGAGGGGCTGGGGCCGCGCTTCTCCTGGGGGGACGCCCGATTCACCGTGACGGCGGGTCAGAACTACAACCGGATCGAGGGCTTGCCCGTCATGTTCGGCCCCTCCATCCGCACCGCCGGGGCCAACCCCCTTCGCCTGGATCTCTTCGCCGTCTGGAGGACCGAGATGGGGCTGGACATCGGCTCCGAAGACTTCGGCTATTCCCTGCGGGCGGAGCAGGCCCTGGGCGGCCGAGATCACGTGGCCCTGGGAGGAACGTACTTCTCCCTGGTGGAACCCATCGAGGACTGGGGGCTGACGAACCTGGAAGCTTCGCTGGCAACTTTCATCCTCCACAAGGACTACCGCGACTACTACGAGCGCACCGGTTGGAGCGCCTATGCCCGATTCCGTCTACCGTTCCTCCCTGTGGAGATGAAGGCGGAGTACTTCGAGGAGGACCACGATTTCTCCAGCGTGACCGCCCCGTGGTCTCTGACCAAGAACAACGACCCTTGGCGCCCTCAGCCCCTGGTGGCGGAGGGAAGGGCCAGGTTCCTCGAGGGCACGCTCACCGTGGACACGCGGAATAACGTGAGCGATCCGACGGACGGTTGGTACGTCCAGGCGAGGGGGAGAAGGGGAATCGGCGGGTCACTCAGCCAGCCGGCCTATTTCAGCACCTACGACGACCCGGGCACGACCATCGATTCCCGGGTGTTCGACACGGATTTCTTCACGGGGTTCCTGGACGTTCGCAGCTACAACCGCATCAGCCCTTCGGCCTCCCTCAACCTCCGGGGAATCATGGGTGGCGCTCTCAGTGACGTGCCTCTGCCTCCCCAGTACCAGCATGCGCTGGGAGGAGCGGGATCCCTGCCCGGCTTTCCGCTCTTCTACCGCGATTGCGGGGCCCGGGAGGCCGTCCGAGGCTACGACCTCGAGTCGGAGGGCACGTCGGTGCGACAGCAAGTCTTCGACGGCTATGGGTGCGACCGCTTCGCGCTCTTCCAGGCGGAGTTCCGGGGAGGTTTGTTCGTGGATTGGAGCCTGGGTGGGGGCGGCTCCGGGAATCCATGGGATGACGAATGGAACTGGTATCCCAACGTCGAGCTCTCTCCCCAATGGGCGGCCTTCTTCGACCTGGGGAGGGGCTGGATGGTGGGCGGGGACGATTCCCCGACGCTCTCGGATGTGGGCGTGGGGATCTACCTGGGAGACCTGGGGGCATACTATGCCTTTCCACTCACCAAGGGCACCGACGGGAAGCGCCACGGGAACTTCTTCATTCGCCTCAGCCGGCGATTCTGATTGCATCCGGTGAAGCCGGCCTCCCTCCTCCCGCTCCTCCTCCTCACCCTTGGAGTCTCTGCTCTGGGGGCCCAGGAAGAGGCACCTCTGCGCTTCCAGGTCGCGCCGGAGACCGGGACGGCTAGACTGGAGATTCGTGATCTCTTCCCGAGCTCCCCTCTCCTGGAGGCCGTCCACTCTGGCCTCCCGCTCCGGATCCAGATCCTGGTCCAGCTCTGGGAGGATGGGTTCTTCGATCACCAGAAGGGCGAATACGAGTGGCGAGCCACGATCGTGTACGATCCTCTCACCCATCGGTACCGGATCCAATCATCGGAAAGGAGGGGCGCCGAGATCGAGGTCAGCGATCTCGAGGGGGCCAGGACCTTCCTCCAGCAGACCCTGGACATCCCACTCCGACCCTCCCAACCGGGGCGGTATTACTACATCGCCGGCGTCCAGATGGAGACCCTGTCCCTTAGCGACCTGGAGGAGCTCCAGCGGTGGCTCCAGGGCGAGCTTGGCCCCGTGGTGGCCGGGGAGCGGGACGTAGGGGGAGCGCTTGCCCGTGGCTTTCGTCGAGTGCTCGTCAGGATGCTCGGCCTCCCGGCACGCAGGTTCCAGATCCGGTCCCCATCGTTCCGGATCCAGGAACACGCGTCTTCAGGCCCGTCTGCTCCAAATCCGCTGGGTGAGGGCCTCGATCCTGTTCCGACGCACGGATACGCCGATCCCGGGAGCCCGGGGAACAGCCATCCGGCCCTCGCTCATGACGAACTCCGGCTCCACCACGTCCTCCTCCCAGTACCGGCGGCTCTCCGAAATGTCGCCGGGAAGGCGGAAGTTCGGGAGGGAGGCGAGGGCCAGGTTGTAGGCCCGTCCCACGCCTGATTCCAGCATTCCACCGCACCATACCGGCACATCGGCCCGGGCACAGATGTCGTGGATCTCCTTCGAGGAGGCGAGGCCGCCCACCCGGCCGGGCTTGATGTTCACGATCCGTCCGCTCCCGATCTCCAGGGCAAGGCGGGCGTCCCCGGGTGTACGGATCGACTCGTCGAGACAGATCGGGGTCCGCAGCTCCGCCTGGAGCATGGCGTGCTCCCGGAGGTCATCGAAGGCCAGCGGCTGCTCCACCATCATGAGGTCGAGGTCGTCCAGGCGCTTCAGGAGTGGTGCGTCCGCCAGGGTATAGGAGGAGTTGGCGTCCGCCATGAGGGGCACGTCGGGAAAGCGTCTTCTCACCTCCCGGAGCATGGCCTCATCCCGACCGGGTTTGATCTTGATCTTGATCTTCCGGTATCCCTCCGCCCACCGGCGCCCCACCTCTTCCAACAGCTCCCCGTCCGTGGGCTTCAGACCGACGCTCACCCCCACCGGCACGTGGGTCCGCGTTCCCCCAAGGAGGGCCGAAAGGGACACGTTTCGCCGCACGGCTTCCAGGGCCCACGCACCCATCTCCACCGTGGCCAGGGCCATGGGATGGCCCCGGATCCAGGCGAGGGGCTCCATGATCTCCTGGGGTCGATCCCATTCCATACCCACCACGGACGGGAGCGCAAAGTCCGTCAGGATATGCCACGCCGTTTCGGGAGTCTCGTAGGAGTAGTTGGGCTTCTCCGCGGCCACGCACTCCGCCCAGGCCTCCCCCGCCTCCGTCTCCATCCGGAGGAGCAGAATGCGGCGCTCGTCCCAACCCCCGGTACTGATCTCGAAGCGCTCGCGAAGTCGAAGACGGATCTCCCTGAGCTCGGCTTCCCGGATCTTCATTCTCCCTCACTCCCTCCTTCGACCCCCGCCTGGGGCTCAGGGCGGACCAGGAGGTACTCGCCCAGGGCCTCTCCCTTTCGGAAGTCCTCCACGCGGAACCCACGGGTGAGATAGTGCTCGAAGGGCGCTCTCGTGGCTTCCCGCCACTGAACGGCCAGGGCCAGGTCCGCACCCATGATTCGGTTCATGTCCCCCGGAACCGGAAGGAGGAGCCGTGGACCATCCAAATCCGACCGCCAGGACACCGGCACGGGCAGACCGTCCCTTAGTTTCGTCTCGAGCACTCGGGGAACGCCCCCCCAAGCGTCCTCGTCCAGTCTCTCTCCCGGGCGGGGGCCCAGGGCCGCCTCGACCCGTGGAGAGCGCATGTCCCAGGTCGCCACCAGCCGGTCGGTCCCGACGCCCCGGTGCAGGGGTGAGTCGGTCTCACCGTACATCTCGCGGACGTACTCCACGGAGGTGACCCCCAGCTTCCCGAAGTTCACGTAAGCGTTCCTCGCCTGGAGGGGATCGAAGGTCCAGTGCATCCGGTCCACTCCCCGCTCCAGAAGGACCTGCCGCTGATAGAGCTTCAAGCGGGTGCCCAGGCCCCGGTCGCGGAGTTCCCTGCGCACCGCCAGCATGTCCGACCAATGCACCAGTCTTCCCTCTCGTACGCCCGTCAGACCGAACACGAAGCCGTGGAGCCTCCCCTCAAAGTCGAAGGCCCCTGCCGAGAGCCCACCGATGCGATTGGCGACCATGAGAATCGCCGGAGAGACCCTTTCGGAGAACCCCCGCCCCCAGACCTCCTCCTGGAGATCCGCACACGCCTGGTACTCGGCCAGGGAAGCCAGGGGGCGAATGACCAGGGCCTCGACGAAGGCACCGTCGGGGGAATTCATGCCGAGCTCAGGGGTCCAGCAGGAGGAGCCGCGCCAGGAGTGCGCACCGCTCCACCTGCCTGTCCACGAAGAGAAACTCGTGCGTCGCGTGAGCCCCGTCCCCAACAGCGCCGAGTCCGTCCAGCGTCGCGGTGAACTGACTCGTCGTGTTCCCATCCGACCCGCCGCCGGCCACATCTTCCTCGAGCCTCAATCCCAGATCGAGAGCGGCGGTGCGCGCCCTGGCCCACAGATCTCGGTTCCTGGACGTTCGCTCCAGGGGGGGAGCCACCACCGAGCCGGACACCTCCAGGTGCGTCCCCGGCACCGCGGGAGACAAGCTCCGGATTCTCCGTTCCACTTCCTCCGCATCCGCCGTGGACAGGACCCGAACGTCCACCTCGGCCAGGGCCTCGGCGGCGATGACGTTGGGCCTGCTGCCCCCCGAGACCACGCCGACGTTGACGCTGATCCCCCTCTCCAGGTCGGTGATCCCATGGAGTCTGGGGACGAGGTGGGAGAGCTCGAGGATGGCGCTGGCTCCTCCGGCCGGATCCAGTCCGGCGTGGGCTGCCTTCCCTACGACGCGGACGGTGAAACGACTCACTCCCTTCCGGGCGGTCTTCAGTCTTCCCTCGGGGCCCATGGCGGGCTCGGGCAGGAACGCCCTCCGCACCCGTCGGGAGACCCGTCGTATCAGCTTCCCGGACTCCGGGCTTCCGATCTCCTCGTCGGAGTTCACCAGGACGACGGGAGTCAGGGGTGGCTCGAGCCCGAGATCCTGGAGGATGTGGAGGGCGAACAGGATCTGGGTGAGGCCTCCCTTCATGTCGAAGACGCCCGGACCCAGCAGCCGGTTTCCCTCCAGCCTCACGGGCATGGTCCGCAGAGTCCCGAGGGGCCAGACGGTGTCGCAGTGCCCGAGGAGAAGCTGCGAGGGCCCTCTGGAACCCCTGCTCCGGGGGCGGGCGAGGAGATGTCCACCCGTGTCGATCCCCGGGACGCGCCGGACCCGGTACCCCAACTCCTCGAGGGCCTCGGTGAGGAGGGACAACACGGGGAGCTGACTATCGGGTACGTCGCTGGGCGATTCCAGGGAGGCCAACTCCACGAGAAAGGCGAGCATGGCATCCTTCCGAGACCACGCCGCGGCCACGATCCGCTCGCCGAGCTCCGTCATGGGTCCCCTCCGTGGCATGCCCGGGGCCGATTCCCGCACTCACTCTCCATAGAGGCCTCCTCTCCGGTAGCTCTCGTCCACCAGCTCGACGGGATGGACGGCTCGGACCTCAGAGCCCACGGAGAGAAGTCCCGCTCCGATCTGCATCATGCAGCCCGGGTTGGGCGTGGCCACGACCGCTGCACCGGTAGCCAAGATCGCCGCCACCTTGTCGTTCCCGATCCGCCCCCCCAGCTCCGGGTGGGTGAGCCCGTACACGCCGGCCCCTCCGCAGCATTCGTCCGAGCCCTTCAGAGGGATAAGCGTGAGCCCCGGCACGGAGCGAAGGAGGACCATAGGCTCCTCCGATATTCTCTGTGCGTGGAGGAGGTGGCAGGGCGCGTCATAGGTCACCGTCCGCTCCACGGCGGCGCCCACCACCACTCCGGGCCGTCCCAGGAGCTCCGACAGGTCCCTGACCCGCTTCGCCGCGGATGCGGCTCGGGGCGCGAATGCGGGGTCGTCGGAGAGAAGATGAGGATACTCCTTCATGGCGGCCCCGCAGCCGGCGGCGTTGACGGCGATGACCTCGACTCCGGCCTCCTCGAAGGCCACGATGTTTCTTCTGGCCAAGTCCCGAGCCCCCTCCAGGTCACCCGTGTGGGCGTGGAGCGCCCCGCAACAACCCTGACCGGGCACTCCCTGGATCGTATACCCGTTCGCTTCCAGCACCCGCTCTGTAGCCCCATTCACCCGGCCCAGGAGACCGGCCTGGACACAGCCCCGGAGAACCCCGGTCTTCGCACCCCCGCCGAGCGCCCCAGGCATCGGCCTCCGGGACGCCGTCCTCTTGTCTCGGGGCGCCATGGCCGGGACGGGCGCGGTCGCCGCGACCATCCCAAAGGCGAGTCGCGCCTGGCCGAAGATTCCCCGGTCCCCGAGCCTCGTGGCGAGAAGGCGCGGCAAGCCGGTTCCTCGCAGCGCCCGGGTCAACCACATCAGGGGGGGCAGGGCCCACCTGCTCCCCATCACCCGGGGCAGGATTCGGGTGAGGATCCCGGGACGCCGGGCGCGAGCCGCGACTTCCCTCGCCCCCTCCAGGAGCTTCCCGTATTCGACCCCGGAAGGACACACCGACTCACAGGCCCGGCACCCGAGGCACCGATCCAGGTGACGGCGGAAGACGGGCGAGCCCGGGTCCACTCGCCCATCCATGGCGGCCCGCATGAAGTGAAGGCGCCCCCGGGGAGAGTCGGCCTCATCCCAGAGGCGGGTATAGGTGGGACAAGCCGGGAGGCAGAACCCGCAATGCACGCAGGTCAGGAGTTTCTCTTCCTGCTTCGTGAGCTCGCTCAAGAGGTCCGCCATGGACTCCACTCTCCTGCCCTCATCGGCCCGCCCTCCTCCCGATCCGTGAAGCCGCCTCCGACGTCAGCCCCCGGAGCCATCCCCTCCATCGCAGGCTGGCCAGGGTGCGCACGAGCCTCTCCGAGGACCGGGAGTAGGGGAACCACCACGGCTCCCGCTCCAATCCCAAACGATCCACCAGGACACTCCGCGTTCGCGTCACCTCCTCGAGTCCCTCCAACCCACCCGTGCGTCCATACCCGCTCTCGCCTATCCCCCCGAAAGGAAGGCCCGGGATCCCATAGTGGGCCAGGGCGTCATTTACGCTCACCGCTCCCGCCCGCAGGCGCCGGGCCAGAGCGATCCCCCGAGCCCGGTCCCCTGTCCACACGCTGGCGGAAAGGCCGAAGGGGAGGGAGTTCGCCGCCTCCACCGCCTCCTCCTCGTCCTTGACCCTCAGAAGGGGGAGGAGAGGTCCGAAGGTCTCCTGCCGGAGCAGCTCCGAGGCCGGGTGGACGTCCGTCAGGACCGTGGGAAGGAAGACGTTGGATGCCGGATCGACTCTCCCACCCCCCACCACGACCTTCGCCCCCCTCTCCACCGCCTCGCTGAGATGACGCTCCACCGTCTCCAGCTGGGCCGGGGTCGTCATGGGGCCGATGTCGAGACCCGGGGTGGATCCGGCCTTCAGTGCCTTGACCTGGGCCACCACTGCCCGGAGAAACGTCTCGAAAACCTCATCCACGACGTACACTCGTTCGATGGAGATGCAGGTCTGCCCCGCGTTCATGAAGGCGCCCCAAACGATTCCACGGGCCGCCCGGGCCAGATCGGCATCCTCCAGGACGATGGCAGGGTCCTTTCCGCCCAGCTCGAGGATGACGGGAGTGAGGGATTCCGCGGCCGCCGACAGCACGTGCCGGGCTGCGACTCCACCCCCCGTGAAGACCACCTTGTCCACCCCGGACCGAACCAGGGCCTCCCCCGTGGGTCCGGCACCGATGACCACCTGGACCAACCCCTCCGGCAGACCACCGTCCCGGGCCAACTCCTCCGCGAGGAGCCCGGAGTACGGCGTGTATTCCGACGGTTTGAGGATCGCGGCATTCCCTCCGGCCAGAGCCGTGATGACGGGATTCATGGACAGGATGAACGGGTAGTTCCACGGAGAGATGATCCCGATGACCCCCAACGGCTCTCGGAAGATCATGGCTCGCTTCCACACGAGCCACCCACAAGACACCTTCATCGGGCGAAACAGGCTCGAACACGCCTTGATGTGAAAGCGCAGGTGCTCTACAACGCTCATCACCTCCACGGCGGCCTCGGTCCGGGGCTTCCCGGTCTCGGCAGAGATCGTCGATTCGATCTCCGCCGCTCTAGACCCGATGGCAGAGAGCAGCCCGCGCAAGCGCCTTGCCCGGTCCCTCGGCTCCAGGGAAGCCCACCCTTCCTGAACGGAACGAGCCCGGGCCACCCTCCCGGCCAACGCCGGAGGTGGAGTCACGGCCAGCTCTCCCACCAGGCTCCCGTCCGAGGGTCGAAGAACCCGCAGGACTTCGTCCGTCGACTTCCGAGGGGACCAGCCACCCGTGGACCCGGCTCCGACGAGCTCCCTCAAGGGACCAGGCTCCCCGGAACCAGAATGTCCTGAGGATCGAAGATCCGTCGCAGCCCCTCCGTCAGGGCCCGACCGGCCTCAGGCGTGCCCCACACCCCCAATCCTGCGACGAGGGCACGGGGCCCGTGGCTCAGGACCAGGCTCCCGCCCTCCGTTTCCAGACGTTCCCGGAGTCCACCCAAGCGCTCGATCCATGGATCGGGATCGGTGGGACCGCCGGGCCCCAGCCGCACCCCCACTCGAACGACCCCAGCGCCCGCGTGGGCCGACACTCCCAGCCGGCTCGGGCCGTCGCCCCAGGTCCTGGACGACCAGTCCTGGAGGGCAACCGCCTCCTCCAGGAGGACCCCCAGGCGGGAGGGAAGGAGCGCCATCCGAAAGACCAGATCCCAATCCCCTTCCCATTCGCTGAGGGCCCCGTGGAAGGCATGGCTGGCACTCTCCTCCAACTTGGTGACCCGTCCCGAACCGGAGCCCTCTCCGGCGCCCACCGATGAATCCCCAGGGACCTTTCCGGAAAAGAGGGCCGCCTCCACAGCGCTCCTCATCTCCACGACCTCCTCGCGGGAGCCAAGGAGCCGGAGGACCAGCCCGGCCCTCCCATGGCTCGTCCTCCAAAGGTCCGGGAGGGGATCCATCAGCTCCACGGCGGCCAAGGGAAGTGCCGACACGGCGAAGTGCCGTGCCATGGGGAGGAGATCGGCTGCCCGCTCCCCCGCGACCACGAGGGTCAGGTCTCTTGCCGGGAGGGGGAAGAGCCGCACCGACACGGATGTGATGACGCCCAGCATTCCCCGGCTCCCGACACAGAGCCGAGTCAGGTCGAAGCCGGCAACGTTCTTCACCACTCTCCCCCCCCAACGCAGAACCCGGCCTTCTCCCGAGACGATCGTCAAACCCAGGACGTGGTCGCGGGGAGTGCCGTACGCGTGTTGCAGAGGGCCTCCGATCCCGGCGGCGACGGCCCCCCCCAGGGAGCCTCGCCATCCCCCGGGCGGATCCAGGGCAAGCCACTGGTTGTGCGCCCGAGTCCGCTCCAGGAGGGCCGAAAGGGTGATCCCGCCTCCCGCCACCAAGGTGAGGTCGCCGGGTTCGTACTCCCGGATCCCTTCCATGCGGCGGGTGCTCACCACGAGATCCACTGCCTCGCAGCCTCCGCCCTCGAGCCAGGTGCCGTGGCCGGCGGGCAGGACGCGCCAGCCTTCCTCCATCGCCCGGGAGAGGATCCTCCCGGTCTCCTCCTCCGAGGCCGGAGCCACCACCGCCGCGGGAGCCCGGCCCTGCACGGCCCAACGCACGTTCTCGCCTTCGGGGAGGAGGGACCCCGTGGCCGCCACCTCCGCCAGAACCGACCGAAGAGGGCTGGTCACCGCCCCTCTCCGTCCTCGTCGGGGATCACCTTGCCAGGGTTGAAGAGGCCCTGGGAATCGAAGACCCCCTTCGTCCGGCGGAGCATCTCCAGCTCTTCCGGCGAGAAAACCAGGTGCATGTACTTCTGCTTGTCCGCCCCTACGCCATGTTCTCCCGTAATCGTCCCGCCGGCTTCCACGCAGACCCGCATGATCTCCCCGGACGCGGCCTCCACTCTCCGGGTCTGCTCCGGGTCTCGCCGATCGAAGACCAGATTTGGGTGGAGGTTCCCGTCTCCCGCGTGGAACACGTTGGCTACCGTGAGCTCGTAGCGCCGTGCGATCTCGGATATGACCCCCAATACACCGGGAAGTCGGGTCCTGGGAACCGTGGCGTCCTGGACCAAGAGGTCGGGAGCCAACCTCCCCATGGCCCCGAAGGCCTTCTTCCTTCCCTTCCACAGAGCGGCGCGCTCCGTCTCCGAGGTAGCCCGCCTCACCTCACGGGCGCCCGCCGTCGTGCAGCAGCGTGCGGCCCGGTCGGCGTCCGCGTCCAAGCTCGCCTCCAGCCCGTCGAACTCCACTACGAGGGCCGCTCCCACGTCCGTGGGATAACCCGCGGCATAGATACTGGCCTCCACCGCGCGGATGGTGTTCCGGTCCACGATTTCCAGGGCCGCGGGCAGGAGCCCCGACGAGATGATATCCGTCACCGCCCGGCCCGCGTCCTCCAGGGTCTCGAACATGGCCAGGAGGGTACGGGTCGCCTCCGGCAGGGGCAGGAGTGCCACCTCCACTTCGGTGGCGAGTCCGAAGCACCCCTCCGATCCCACGAACAGGCCCACGAGGTCCAGGGGCGCGGGCTCCCGCCCTCGGCCGCCCAGCCACAGGAGGCTTCCGTCGGGCAAAACGACTCGTAGACCCGTGATGTAGCGGGTTGTCACCCCGTACTTGAGGCAGTGTGGTCCCCCTGAGTTTTCCGCCACGTTTCCGCCGATCGTGCAAGCCGTCTGGGACGAGGGATCGGGGGCATAGTACAGCCCATAGGGCGCCACGGCCGCGGAGAGCGAAGAGTTCAGGACGCCGCTCTGCACCACGGCTCTCCGATTCTCAGGCTCCACCTCGAGAACGCGGTTCATCCTCGACGTGCCGAGGACCACCCCCCCCCTGATCGGCAAAGCCCCTCCCGACAATCCCGTCCCGGCGCCTCGGGCGGTCACCGGAATCCGGTGCCGGTGGAGGACCCGCACGATTCGTGAGGTCTCGTCGGAATCGGCGGGGAGAACCACCGCCTGTGGAGGATGGCTGTGCGCCGTCTGGGCGTCGGACTCGTAGACGAGGAGCCGGTCCCGGTCGCTCAGAACCCAGGTTGGCCCGACGATGGCCTCCAACTCGCGGAGGATGGGTGAGGGTAACGAGTCGTCCAAGGCATTCCCGTGGTACGATTGGATTCGGAGCCTGCCGCGGACGGGACCAGCCCACCCGCGGTCAGGAGGATATCACGGAGCTCGGTGAGGGAGCAACCGGGGCTACGAGAACCCCGCTCAGCGGTCCCGCCCTTCCTCCAGGTAGTCCAGAATGCTCTGGATGCTCGCCCGGGCCGCCTTCCGAACACCGGGCGGGACCTCTCCACCGTACACCTCCTGCAGGAGCTCCTCCGGACTCGCGCCAGAGTGCCGCTCCAGCGCGGCCTCGACCTGAGCGATGCGTTCCAGGCGATGGGCCCGGAACCGGGCCAGGGCCTTCCGCGGGTCCGTGAGGGGGGGGCCGTGGGCAGGGAAGATCACCCGGAGATCGAGAGCTTCGACCTTTTCCAGGGAATCGAGGTAATCCCCCACGCAGCCGGAATACTCACCCACCCACGTGGTCCCTCCTCTTCCCAGTACCAGATCGCCGACGAAGAGTGCCCCCTGCTCCATCCAGTGGAAGGCGAGGTGATCCTTGGTGTGCCCCGGTACCTCCACCACCCGTAGCTGCCCGTCGTCCGTGGGCACCCGGTCGCCCTCCACCAGTGGCAGAACCGGGAGCCCGTCCAAACCGGAGCGGCTGAGCGTCACGGACCCGAGGATCGGGGCCTTCAGGGCTCGGGAGAGGAAGGGCGCTGCCCCCGAGTGGTCGCGGTGTGAGTGGGTGAGCAGCAGACGGACCTCGCGGGCGGCGCCGAGGGACGACACCACCGCCCGAGCGTGTTCGTCTGTGTCCGGGCCCGGATCGATGACCACGACCTGCTTCTCACCGATGATGAAGGTCCTGGTCCCGTCCAGGGTGAAGGGACCGCGGTTCCCCGCTCGGACTACTCTGGGCTCCGGCCCGGGAGCCACGACGGACGCCCCTCCCTCAAGGGCGAGAGGGCCCGGGCCTCCATGAAGGTCTTCTCGGCGTCCTCACCGACGCTCCGCCATCAGCTGCTCCGCGAGCTTGTCGGCGACGAGCCCGATGGCCTTCTCGTCATCGGCGGTGAAGGCTGCGGGCTCCACCGATTCCACATCGATGCCTCCGAAGATCTCCTCCCCGGCACGGATCAGGACCATCAGCTCGGAGGAGGCCTCCGTGTGATCGACGATGTAATCTTCCACCTGGCTGACGTCAGGGACGTTCTTGTTGGCCTTCTCAGCCACGGCGGAGCCGGTCACACCCTCCCCTACTGGAATCTTGGCGTGCTCCGTGCGCGGCCCCATGTAGTTGTGGAGCCAGAGCTCCTTGCCCTCCTTGTCCAGCAGGAAGGCTCCCACCCAATCGAATCGGTCGTCCCCGTCCTTGATGCTTCTCACGGCGAATCGTATCAGGGCGTCGGAGAGGTACCCGTCATCCCTCATCTCCTGAAGTTCCTTCACCAGACCGGTCGAATCGAACATTCCGTTCATCCTGTTTTGTACCGTATTCCTCTCCCGCCCTCGAAGCAGAGCACATCAACTAACACAAGTCTCCCTACCGAATCAAGGGCCCACCCTGTGAATCCCCATCCCGTGGCCTCGTGAACCCCGGGGACCAGGTCGAGAGGACTCCCGCGATTCCCATCAGCCGGGCGTGAAATCGGTATCGGAGTCCAGTCCCTCCACGAATGCGGCCAGGAGGCGGGCTGTCCGATCCAGGTCATCGAGACAGACCACCTCGTTGGGCGAGTGCATGTAGCGGTTCGGAACCGAAACCACCCCCGTGGGAATCCCCATCCGGACGAAATGGATGGCATCCGCGTCGGTCCGGGTGGCCCTGGGGGCTGCCTGGAGAGTGTAGGGGATCCCCTCCGCCTCGGCAGCCTTCACCAGGCGATCCACCACCACCGGGTGACTGGAGGACCCTCGACTCAGGACGGGTCCTCCGCCCACCTTGTGGTCGCCAAGCCCCTTCTTCTCCACGTCCGGGACGTCCGTGCTGAACGTCACGTCCACCACGAGGGCCACATCTGGTTCGAGGGAGAAGGCGCTCGAGCGCGCCCCACCCCCAGAATACGCGATCTCCTCCTGGACCGTGGCGACGGCCACCGCGTTGGCCTCGCACCGATCGAGGGAAAGGAGGCGAAGGGCTTCCAGCACGACGTACGCGCCAATTCTGTCGTCCACCGCCCGGCTGGCGATCCGGCTGCCCGCCAACCGCACGAGGCCGGCGTCCAGGACCATTGGGTCCCCGACGCGAACCCCCAGGTCCGCGACTTCCGCGGCGCTGGACGCCCCCAGGTCCACCCAGAGGTCCTTGGCCCGGGTCACCCTCTCCCTCTCCTCCTTCTCCAGGAGGTGAATAGGCTTCTTTCCGATGACCCCCATCACCTCGCCTTGGGAGCCGATGATCCGAACCCGTTGTCCGACCATTACTTGGGAGTCCCATCCCCCGATCTCGTCGAAGAATGCGAACCCGTTCTCGTCCACGTGGGT
Organism: uncultured Gemmatimonadales bacterium; assembly: GCA_963751255.1. Taxonomy (GTDB): domain Bacteria; phylum Gemmatimonadota; class Gemmatimonadetes; order Longimicrobiales; family Gaopeijiaceae; genus CAVVTW01. Next base: position 147,728 of record CAVVTW010000035.1, read on the forward strand.
GACCTGCAGCCCGATCTCGTCGATGTGACCCGCCATCATCACCCGGGGTCTGCCCCCCGGATTGACGGAGGCGAAGGAATTGCCTGTCACATCCGACCATACTTCGTCCGCGAAGCCTGTGGCCTCATCCCTCCAGACCCTCGCGGGTGCGAGCTCGAACCCGGAAGGACCGGGAGTGTTGAGAAGACGTTCCAGGAATTCGATGGCTCGAGCCATGCTGAACCTCATCTCACGAGTATGCTGTGCCTGCAAGGGGTCGGAAACTAGGAAGCTTGCCCGGGGAGCACCAGTGGCTCCTCCTCACCCCTCCCGGGGTGGATCGTTGGGCTCCACTACGATCTCGTCGGGGCCCCCACGGGGGTCCCGCCCGGCCGCCGAGCCCGGGTCGGCGGGCCACCCGGACCCCCCACCGGAATCCGGCGGGAAACCCCCGGCATGCATGATCCGGATGGAGCCCGTCCGGAGTCTCCGTTCGAGGCTCCGCCGCATCTTGCCCACCAGCAGCTTCCGGGTGGGAGGAAGGAGGAAGGCGAACCCCAGGAGATCGGTCAAAATGCCGGGAGTCAGCAGGAGAACCCCACCGATGAGGACGGCGAAGCCATCGAACATCGCCTCTCCCGGGAGTCTGCCCGGGCCAGCTCGGCCCGAATCTTGAAGAGGATCCGCAGACCCTCCATGCGCGCCAGGGCGGCGCCGGCGAAACCGGTGAGGACGACGAGGCCCACCGTAGGCCAGAATCCCACCGCTTCCCCGACCTGGATCAGAATGAAAAGCTCGAGGAGGGGGACGACGATGAAGAGGAGGGCGAGGCGGCTCAAGGTGGACATGACCTGACGATACCCGTGGGGGAACCTGAAGGGTCCGGTGGTGTCTCGGTATCCATGGAAAAAACCTACTTTCGCAGTGGTCTCGGCCTGAAAGCCGAAGTCAAACCGCTGGTGGACTCCGAGTACCAATCCGACATAGTGGAGTCCATCCGTGCCGGGGGGTACACCGGGACCTTCGGTGACGTCACCGTACGCCTCGCCCAGCAGTTCGGCTTCTGCTATGGGGTGGATCGTGCGGTGGACTATGCCTACGAGACACGGGTCAAGTTCCCCGACAAGCGGATCTTCCTGGTGGGGGAGATCATCCACAACCCCCACGTCAACCAGCGCATGCAGGAGATGGGGATCGAGTCCATCTACCCCGACTCCGAGGGCTCTTTCTCCTTCGACGGGATCACGGCGGACGACGTGGTCATCATTCCGGCGTTCGGGGTCACCCGCGAGGATTTCGATCGGCTCAAGCGCATCGGCTGCATCCTGGTGGACACCACCTGCGGATCCGTCCTGGTGGTGTGGAAGCGTGTGGAAAGCTATGCCCGGGATGGCTTCACGGCCGTCATCCACGGCAAGTACACCCACGAAGAGGCCAGGGCCACGGCGTCCCAGGTGAGTCGGTACGCGGGTGGGAAGTACCTCATCGTTCGCGACATGGACGAGGCCATGCTGGTATGCGATTACATCGCCGGTAGGCCTGGCCACCTGTCGAGGGAGGAGTTCGTCGACCATTTCCGCGGGAAGTTCTCCGAAGGGTTCGACCCGGACAGGGACCTGGGAAAGATCGGGGTGGCGAACCAGACCACTATGCTGGCCAACGAATCCCTCGCCATCGGGGCAAGAATCCGGGAGGCCTTCGTAGAGGCCTACGGCGACGAACATGGAGGGGAACACTTCCGCTCGTTCGGAACGATCTGTTCGGCCACCCAGGAACGACAGGACGCCGTGATGGAGATGATGAGGGCCCCCCCCACGTGATGCTGGTCATAGGAGGTTACAACTCCTCCAACACCAACCATCTGGCCCACATGTGCAGAGGCCACACCCGTACCTACCACATTCAGGACGCGGCCTGCATCGATGTCGAGAAGGGAACGATCCGGCACAAGCCCGAGCTGGATCCCGCCGCGCCGGAGGTGGAAGAGGAGGGTTGGCTACCGGACGGTCCCCTGGAGCTCGGGGTCACGGCGGGGGCGTCGACCCCCAACAACAAGATCGGTGAAGCGATCCTGCGGGTCCTCGCGATCCGCAAGATCCCCATGCCCGAATCTGCGAAGGCCGTCTGGAGCCTGGTCGGGAAGGGGGGTGCGGCCGCGCGCAGGGGGCTTTCGGGCTCAGACCAGGAAGGACGACGACGGCGATGCTGAAGCATCGGAGAGGAGTTCTGACGCCGTATGAGCCCGCAACCCCCCTGCGCCCAACGCGATATCTGATATGATCGTACACGGTTGTGGGCTACGGCGGCACGGCCCCATCTTCGGCGTTGGCGCTCCTCGACGTAACTTTGGCTATGCCATCGGAGCGCCGCCTGGAATCTGGAGCCGTGGCGCTCGTAACGCGGCTCGCCCCCCTTCCCGATCAGGCTCCTGGGAGCCTGGTCAGCAGTTGCCGACTCCGTCCGATCCCTGGGCGATGCCCTTCCCCAGCTTCTTGAGAAGCCCCCGGAGGGTCCGCTGCTCTTCGGCGGTCAGCTCCTCCGCCAACCCCCGAATGAAGTCCACGTGCCCCGGGAAGACCCCCTGGATCGTCTGCTGTCCCTTCGAGGTGAGGTGGGCACGCACCACCCTCCGGTCGTCGCCCGAGCGTTCCCGGACCACCATGCCCAGCGCCTCCAGGCGGTCCATCACGTAGGTGACGTTTCCGCCGGTCACCAGGAGTTTCTCCGCCAACTCTCCCAGGGAGAGAGGACCCAGGTGATAGAGCGCCTCCAGGACGCCGAACTGAGGTGCGGTCAGGTCGTATTCGGCCACCTTGCAGGCCACGGCCCTGGAAAAGGTGACATAGCACCGCGCGAGCGCGATCCATAGACGAAGAGCAAGCTCGTCCTCCGGGGACCAGCTTCGTTCCGCCGGTTCGTCGACCAATTTCTCCGCTGTAGCGTCCTCCCTCACTTGCTCAACCCTCCGCGAATGGAGATGATGCCACGCCGGGGTCTCTTCCCGGGTTAACACACCAAGAACCCCATCCCGGGTCGACAGTTCCAGGGAAGCGGAGGTCCCCCGGATCTCAGATGTGGATGGGCCTGCCCAGGGCCGCCAACGCCCCCTCAGCCACACCCTCCGAGAGGGTGGGATGGGGGTGAATGGCCTTCTCCATCTCCTCCGCCGTCGATTCGAGATGGCGACCCAGGACGAACTCGGCGATGAGCTCCGTCGCGTGGGGACCAACGATGTGTGCGCCCAGGATCTCGGAGTATCGCCTGTCCCGAATCACCTTGATGAATCCTTCCGTGTCCCCGGCGGCTACCGCTCGTCCGTTGCCCACCCAGGGGAACTTCCCCACCTCGAAGTCGTGACCGGCTTCGGCGGCCTGCTCCTCGGTAAGACCCACCGAAGCCACTTCCGGATGGGCGTAGGTACAGTTGGGAATGTTGCCGTAGTCCACCACCCCGTGACCCTGGCCCGCTATGTGCTCCACGCAGACAATCCCTTCGTGGGAGGCCTTGTGCGCCAGGAGTGGCGGTCCGGCCACGTCCCCGATGGCATAGATGCCCTCCACGTTGGTCCGTAGAAGCTCATCCACCTGGATGAAGCCCCCCTTCCCCGTCAAGGCGACACCAGCGGATTCGAGCCCGATGTTCTCCGTGTTGGGGACCCGCCCCACCGCCGAGAGAACCCGGTCCACCTCCAGGATCTCCTCGTTTCCGTCCCGGTCCCTCAGGGTCAGAACGACACCCGTTTCGGAGAGCTCGGACGCTTCGACGGTAGTGGACGTCCGGATCTGGATCTTCCGCTTCTTGTAGCTCCTGGCGACGGCGGCCGAGGACTCCTTGTCTTCCAGGGGGAGGACCCGGTCCAGCATCTCGATGATGTGAACCTGGGACCCATACGACGCATAGACGTCGGCAAACTCCATCCCCACGGCGCCCGCCCCGACCACGGCGAGGGAGCCGGGAGCCTCCTTCTGCATGAGCGCCCCGGTGGAGGACCAGATACGATCCTCGTCGATCTTCAACATGCCCAGGTCCCGGGGACGGGAGCCGGTCGCCACGATGATGTGGGGCGCCTCGAGCAGCTCCCTTCCCCCGTCGGCCCGCTCCACCTCCACCTTTCCGCCTCCCAGGAGGCGGCCGAAGCCCTGGACGTGCGTCACGCCCTTCTTCTTGAAGAGGTACGCCACCCCCCTGCTGAGCTGATCGGCGGCCTTTCTGCTCCTTTCCTGGGCGGGCCCGAGCTCCACCTTCACCCCATCGACCCTCACGCCATGACCCTCGGCCCGGCTCAGCTCTTTCACGAACATGGCGCTGGAGAGAAGAGTCTTGGTCGGGATGCAGCCAATGTTCAGGCAGACGCCCCCGAGGGCTTCCGCCTCCACGCAAGCCACCGTCAGCCCCAGCTGCGCGGCTCGGAGGGCCCCCACGTATCCACCGGGTCCGCTGCCTACCGTGATCAGATCAAAGCTGTTTCCGTTCGCGGACACGCTTCACCTCGTTCGGTCGAGTTGCGGGATCGGGACAGAGGGGGAAGTTATCCCGCCCAGGGGGCAAAAGGAAGGCAGCCGGTCCGCCCGGCGCCGGCGATTTTCCTTTACACGCCTTCGGTTTGCGGCATATTGTCACACGGTGCGGTCCTGGCGTCCGTCCACCGCCTCCATTCAGAGGAGAGGAGCCAGTATGTGGGAGCTTCTCATCCCCATCGCCGTGTTAGCCGGCGGGGTGATGATCTACAACAGCCTCGTCAAGCTGAGGGTCCAAGTCGACGGGGCCTGGGCCGACATCGACGTGCAACTCAAGCGTCGCCACGACCTGATTCCGAATATCGTGGAGACGGTGAAAGGGTACGCGAGCCACGAGCGAGAGACCCTCCAGGCGGTGGTCCAGGCGCGAACCGCGGCCATCTCCGCCCAGGGACCGGGAGAGCAGGCGCAAGCGGAGAACATGCTGACCGGAGCGCTGAAGAGCCTCTTCGCTCTGTCGGAGGCCTATCCCCAGCTCCAGGCGGCCTCCAACTTCCAGAATCTCCAGGAAGCCCTCAAAGAAGTGGAGAACGGGATCCAGCAGTCCCGGAGGTACTACAACGCCGTGGTCCGAGACTACAACACCAGGATCGGTCAGGTCCCCACCAATCTCCTGGCGAGATCGTTCGGCTTCAGGCAACGGGAGTTCTTCGAGATCGAGGAGGGCGAAGCGGAGACCCCGAAGGTCAGCTTCGACTGACGGAGCCCTCCCGGTGTCCAACCGGCGTCTCCGGGTAGCCTTCTTCATCCAGGGCGAGGGAAGGGGGCACATGACCCAGGCCCTCGCCCTCCGGCGGATTCTCGAAGCCGAGGGACACCAGGTTGTTGCGGGCTTCATGGGCGAGAACCCGCATCGCCCCGTCCCGGAGTTCTTCAGGGCCCGGTTCGAGGCTCCCCTGCACACCTACCTCGCCCCCGCTTTCGTTCTGGACGACCGGGCCCGGGGGGTGCGACCGTGGGCCAGCCTCCTCCAGACCGCATCGAGAGTCCCCCATTTCTGGGCTCACGCCCCCGACGTGGACCGTGCCGTCAGGGCCTGCCGCCCCGACCTGGTGGTCAATTTCTACGATCTCCTCTGCGGCCTCTACACCAGCCTCTACCGCCCGCCCGTGCCGGTGGTATCGGTGGGCCACCAGTTCCTCTTTCTCCATCCGGATTTCCCCACCCCCGAAGGCGAGGCGGTGCAGGTCCTGGGAATTCGCCTCAACACGAGAGCGACGTCCTCGGGAGCAACACTCCGCCTGGCTCTCTCGTTCACTCCCCTCCGGGACGTGCCGGGGAGCCGGGTCCGGGTGGTTCCGCCTCTGCTCCGGGACATCGTTCTTCGAAGCGAGTCCGCTTTCGGCGAACATCTCCTCGCGTATGTGCTGTACCCCGGTTACGGCGAGGACATAATGGAGTGGCACCGCTCGAACCCCCGCACCGACCTTCACTGCTTCTGGGACCGCCGCGACGCCGACCGGGTGTATTCTCCCTGGAAAGGCCTCACGTTCCACCGACTCGATGAGAGCTCCTTCCTGCGGCTCCTGTCCACCAGCAGGGGGTTCGCCAGCACCGCCGGCTTCGAGTCCGTCTGTGAAGCAGCCTACCTGGGAAAACCCATCCTCCTGGTGCCCACGGAAAACCACGTGGAGCAGCTCTGCAACGCCATGGACGCCGAGCGGGCGGGCCTGGCCCATTGGCGGAAGGACTTCGACCTCACGGAGTTCGTCGCGGGACTCGGAGAGTGGGATCTCGGCCCCCGGGACTCCTTTCGCAGGTGGGTGGAGGCGGCTCCCGAGGTGTTTCTCAGGCTCCTGGAGGGCGTCGCCCGTGGTGAGGACCCCATGCGCATACCCATTCCTGCGGAGGAGTGGGGCACCGTGGCACCCGCCCCGCCGGAAGGGGAGGATGTCCGGCCCAACGCCAACGGTCCAGGAATTAGAAGTCCTCTTCTATATCGCGGTCTGCCAGGACGTCCGACGCCATAGACCAGGGCCGGCAATGGCCCGGGATCCTGGGCCGAAACGGATCACCTCTTCATCGAAACGCCTCAGATTCTCTGGTCCGGTTTAGGGTTCCGGGGCCCGGCCCACTGTCGGGGCGGGCATCCTCCTACAGCGGAATCCATTGACATACAATGACTTACGACCAATGAGACGCTCCTTTTCCGCGATTGGGTGTAACATGGTATTGGTCCTGCACTGGAATCTCGTCCCGGCCTGCGCATGAGGTCCCGGGCATACCCGCTTGCAGATGAAAAAGGAGTAATGCAAACGATGCGAGGAATCTCTGACCTTCCCACGGTTTTCGCTCTCGGGGCCGGCCTCACGCTGGCCGTGAGCCTCGCGGGATGTGCACACGTGAAGCCTCAGGAAATGGAGGACCGGCTTGCATCCCTCCGTTCGGAGCTGCAGACCGAGATCACCCAGGGCGACCAACAGACCGCCAATCAGCTGGGGCAGCGAATCGACCAGGTGAACTCGAGGGTCGACGGACTCGAGTCGGAGCTGGCGGCCCTGGAGCAGGAATTCAACGCCAGGATCGAGCGACTGGAGACGGCCATTCGCTTCGACGTGCCGGTGTATTTCGGGTTCGACGAGGCGGAGGTCCGCCAACAGGACATGCCCCTCCTGGACCGGTTCGCCCAGGTGGTGAACGAGTATTATCCCCTGAGCCTCATTACGGTGGAGGGTTTCGCCGACCCGGCGGGCAGCCAGGAGTACAACCTTCAGCTGGGCAAGCGTCGTGCCGACGCCGTCAAGGGCTACCTGGTGGATAGGGGTGGCCTGAATGCCACCCTGGTCCGCACCGTCAGCTATGGGGAGTCCACGGACCGGCTGGTGTCGGACTCCGACCACGGCCCGGGTGAGAGCGGATGGCAGAACCGGCGCGTCGCACTGGTCATCGACCGAACCGGCAGCTGAGGCGGATCAGCGCGGGCCTCGACCGCGCGCCAGGGTTACGACAGGGGCCCGGCTTCACGTCGGAAATTGGGCAAGCAGGTTGCCCGGGCCAATGTCGAAAGGGGGGCCGAACAAGGCCCCCCTTCTTCTTGCCGCCATCTCTCCCCCCGGAGGCTCCCCCGTCCTACAGGAGGGCCACCGCAGGATCCTCCAGCATCTCCCTCAAGGTCTGGAGGAACCGGGCTCCGGTGGCCCCATCCACCGCACGATGATCGCAGCTCATGGTCACCTTCATCATCGGTCTCGGCAGCACCTGGCCATCCACCACGGCTGGGTTCTCCTCCACCCCTCCGAGGGCCAGGATGCCCGTCTCGGGGGGATTAATCACCCCGGTGAACTCGTGGATTCCGAACATACCGAGGTTGGAGACGGAGAAGGTGGCTCCCGTGTATTCTTCAGGCTGTAACCTCTTCTCCCTTGCTCGCGCCGCGAGCTCCCGAACCTCCCGGGAGATCTGGGCTACGCCCTTCCGATCCGCGTCCCGAACGACCGGGGTGATCAACCCTTCCTCCACCGCCACGGCCACACCCAGGTGCACCCTGAAATTCCGGCGGATCGCCTCGCCAATCCAGTGCGAGTTCACCTCCGGATGACGTACCAAGGCGTGGGCGGTGACCTTGAGAACGAAGTCGTTGATGGAGATCCTCTCGCCCCGATCTTCCAGGAGGCGGTTCACCCTCTCCCTGACCTCGAGGATCCGACTCATGTCCACGTTGATTCTCAGGAAGAAGTGGGGAATTGGACCCAGGGATTCCACCAGGCGCTTAGCGATGGTCTTGCGCATCTGGGAAAGAGGTATGTCTTCGAAATCCCGGGTGGAGCCGCGCAGGGGCCGAGCCCCCTCGAGACGCCGGGAGGCGGGTGCCGCCGCCGTCCCTGACACCCTCGCGGCTTCCACGTCCCGCCTGATGACCCTTCCCCCGGGCCCGCTTCCCTCGATTCGGCTCAGGTCGAGTTCGGCTTCGTCCGCCAGGCGACGAGCCAGAGGCGACGCCTTGACCCGGATCCCCGGGACCGCGGATCCCTCGGAGGGCGGAGCTTCCTCCCGGGACGCCACCGCACCTTCTTCGGTCCCTGCCTCCGGGACCGACGTTTCTCCGGAGGGCGCAGACCCCCGAGGGGGAGGAGCGGCCTCGGCCACGATCTCGGAAATATCCTCCTCGGGCGAGGCGATCACCGCGATGACCGTGCCCACGGGGGCCGTCCCCCCCTCCTCCAGGAGAATCTTTCTGAGCGTGCCTTCCCCCCTTGCCACCAGCTCCATCGTGGCCTTGTCCGTCTCGATCTCCGCCAGGACCTCTCCGCTGGAGATCTCCTCTCCTTCACCCTTGAGCCACTTGACCAGCTGCCCCTCCTCCATGGTGGGGGAGAGGGCTTCCATATGGACTTTGGTTGCCATGATTACCGGAAATCCGTTCGAGGGATCTCGTCGCGTCTCTCACCGGTGAGGGCGGGGCGCCCCCCCTCCCTGTTCTCTCTGCCCACGAGCAGACCGCCCTCCCGGCGGGCCGGCTTCACCGGCGATAGAGGACTCGCTCGCAGGCTTCCACCACTCTCTGCGCGTTGGGTTTGGCCAGCTGTTCCAGGTTCTTCGCATACGGCATGGGAACATCGGCCTGGGTGACCCGGAGCACAGGGGCGTCCAGGTCGTCGAAGGCTTCTTCCTGAATGGTCGCGGCGATCTGGGCCCCGACCCCTGCGTATGGCCACCCCTCCTCCACGTAGACCGCTCTGTTGGTCTTCCTGACCGTCGCCAGGATCGCATCCACATCCAAGGGTCGGAGGGACCGCAGATCCAGGACGTCCGCCTGGATCTCCTTCCGCTCGAGGATCCTCGCGGCCTGAAGCGCCACGTGGAGCATCTTCCCGTGGGTGAGGATGGATACGTCGCTCCCTTCCCTCTTGAGATCGGCGAGGCCGAGGGGGACCAGGTGCTCCCCCTCGGGAACCTCTCCCTTGAGGTTGTAGAGAAGCTCTCCCTCCATGACCACCACCGGATCGTCATCCCGGATGGCAGACTTCAGGAGCCCTTTGGCGTCCGCGGGAGTGGCCGGGGCGACGACTTTCAAGCCCGGAGCGTGCACGTACCAGGTTTCTGCGGCCTGGGAGTGCTGAGCTCCCAGCTGCAGGGCGGCTCCGGTGGGACCGCGGAATACCATGGGAATGTTGACCTGGCCACTGGACATATAGAGCATCTTCGCCGCGGAGTGGAGAACCTGGTCCAGCGCCAGAATGGAGAAGTTGAAGGTCATGAACTCGATGATGGGGCGAAGACCCAACATGGCAGCTCCCACACCGAGCCCGGCAAAGCCCAGCTCGCTTATGGGGCTGTCCACCACCCTGCGATCCCCGAAACGGTCGAGGAGTCCCTTGGAAACCTTGTAGGCCCCGTCGTATTCGGCGACCTCCTCCCCCATGAGGAAGACCGAATCGTCCCGCTCCATCTCCTCGGCCAGGCCCTGGTTCAGGGCCTCCCGGTAGGTGACCTCCGGCATCTAGACATCCCGCCCGTCCAAGAACAACCGGCCGCTCTCGTTGATCGTGGCATACACGTGCGCATAGAGATCCTCCGGATCCGGAGGTGGCGCCTGGTCGGCGAACTCGGCCGCCTCCTCCACGATCCGGCGCACGTCCCGGTCCAGCTCCTCCAGATCTTCCTGAGCCAGAAGCCCTGCCTGGAAGAGGCGGTCCCTGAGGTGCTTGACCGGATCGTCGTGCTCCGTCCGTTCCGTTACCTCCTCCCGGGACCGGTACGTTCCCGAAACGGGATCGGACATGGAGTGGCCCCGGAACCGGTACGTTCGTACCTCCACGAAGCGGGCCCCCCCCCTTCTCTCACCTCCCGGACCAGACCCTCCATGTGACGGTAGGTGGCCAGCACGTCCTGCCCGTTCACCACGCTCGAGGGAATGCCGTAAGCGGCCGATCGATCGCTGATCTCCGTTGCGGAGATCCGGCGAAAGGCCGTGCCCATCCCGTACTCGTTGTTCTCCACCACGTAGATCACCGGGAGGTGCCAGATGGCCGCCATGTTCAGGGATTCGTGCAGCGCCCCCTGGTTCACCGCCGCGTCGCCCATGAAGCACATCACCACCCTGTCCTCCTGCCGGTACTTCACCGCCCAGCCCATCCCGGTTGCCAGGGGAATCTGCCCTCCGACGATCCCATGGCCCCCCATGAAGCCGTGCTCGGCACCGAAGAGATGCATGGATCCCCCCTTCCCGCCGGACACGCCAGCGGACCTCCCGAACAACTCCGCCAGCACCCTTTCCGGGCTCAACCCCTTGGCCAGAGCCTGTGTGTGGTCCCGGTAGGCCGTGATGACATAGTCGTCGTCCCGGAGAGGCCGAATGCACCCCTCGGCCGCGCCCTCCTGGCCGATGTGCAGATGACAGAACCCGCCGATCTTCCCGATGGCGTAGGATTCCTCCGCCTTTTCCTCGAATCGGCGGTAGAGGAGCATGTTCCGCAAGATGCCCAGGAGCTCGTCCCTGGAGAATCCACCGAGGCGATCCTCGCCGGATCCTGCGCGGCCCCGGAAGCCACGGCTTCCTGGGCTTCGGCCATTCCCCCATCCACGCTCAGGATCTCCTCCTCCCCCGGCCTGAGCGTCCGGAGGTGGACTAGCCGGGGCAAGACCTCGGCAGGGGCGGGGATATCTGCTCCAGGACCTCGCGTATCTCCCGTCTTTCCCGGCCTCCACCTCCCGGGCCTGCTCCTTGGCATGGTAGCTGGAACGTACCAGCGGCCCCGACTCCACGTGGGCGAAGCCCAGCTCCACCTCGCCCACGCGCTTCCACCGGGCGAACTCGTCGGGCTGACCCAGCGAGCCACGGGATGTGGGCGGGGGAGGGGCGCAGGTACTGCCCAGCGTGAGGATGTCCACCCCCGCCTCCCGAGGTCGGCCATGGCCTGGCGGATCTCGCCGGGGCCTCTTCGCCCATCCCCAGGATGATGCCCGTCTTGGTGAGCCTGCGGGTCGATGCGCTTCACCGCCCCCAGGAAGGAGATGGAACGCCAGTAGCGGCCGCCGGGCCGCACCTCGGGGTGCAGCCGCTCCACCGTCTCCAGGTTGTGCCCCAGGATCTCGGGCTTGGCGTCCACCACGATCCGCAGCGCGTCCTCGTCCCCCTTGAAGTCGGGAATGAGGACCTCCACGGAGCAGCCCGGGCACCGCTCGTGGATCGCGGCGGATGGTCTCGGCGTAGATACCCGCGCCCCCGTCGGGAAGCTCGTCCCGGTTCACGCTGGTGATGACCACGTGCTCCAGGGCCATGGCCGGCCACGGTATCCGCCACGCGCTCGGGGTTCCTCCTCGTCCAGCTCTGTCGGGCATCCCGTGGGCCACGCCGCAGTACTTGCAGGCCCGGGTGCAGACGTCCCCAGAATCATGAACGTGGCGGTGCCGGCCTCCCAGCACTCGCCGATGTTCGGGCAGCGCGGCCTCCTCGCACACGGTGTGCAGGGAGCCGCGTGCGCATCAGGCGTTGAAGGCGGAGGTAGTTCTGCCCCCCCGGGGACCGGACCTTCAGCCAGCTGGGCTTCCTCGACCGGAGGTCGATGGTCTCCAGGCCGGCGTGGGCCCGAATCCTGGAGGTGCCCTTCGGCTTCACGACCCGTGTCCTTGCCGTCCGGGGCGTACCCCTTCTGGTCCTTCGCACCGACCTCCACCGATCATCTACTCCCGCCCCTCCCCTCGGGGAGAGGCAGATGAGGCGTCGACTCGTTGCCCGCGGGCCCGCCGACACCCTGGTTCACAGATACATGACTGCCGAAGGAGGCGCGCCCCGCGCACCTCCCCGGTCCAGGAAGAAGATAGTCCACCGACGTTTACAGTCCTACCCCGGCACCTCGAAGCAGGTAGGCCACACCGAGGCCCAGGTAGTTCCCAACCGCATAACCCAGAAGCCCCACGATGATCCCGGGCAGAATCAGCCCCTTCCACTCCCTTGAAACGGCTACGGCCAGGGCGCTGGAGGGCCCCCCGACCGCCGCCTGGGACGCCACCGAGAGCGTTCCCACGTCCATCTTCAGCAGGCGGCCCACGCCGAAGATGATGAGGCCATGTACGCCCACCACCACCAGCGTGTAGTAGAAGACCTCGATCCCTACGGACAGGATCTCCGAGATGCGCGAGTGGATCCCGATGATCACAAAGAAGAAGTGGAGAGCCAGGTTCCCCAGCTGCAGTGCACCGGGCGGCTTCCGGAAGCCCTTGAGATGACCGAGGAGGAGGGCGAGGGTCGTGAGCCAGAGGACAGACGGTATGGCCGGAAGGAGGCCCCCCAACCAGTCGGATACCAGGACCAGGATCAGTCCCGCGGCGATAAGATTGGCCAGGTCCAGCGTCGAGAGGGGAATCCGCTCGAAGAAGGGATGGGGATGGTCCTCCGAGCTCTCTCCCCCGCTTCACCGGGGATGGGCGCCGGATACAGGCGCCGCAGCCAAAGAGGAAGAACGAGCGTGGCGGCGAGCCAGATGCCTGTGGTGAGGGCATCGGCTGCGGTGGAGCCCGCGAAGAGGAAGTCCGGTAGCTGGACCCCCCGGCCCACGGCCACGAAGTTCACGGATCCACCGGAGTAGGTGCCCGTGAAGACCCCTGCCAGCCTCCAGGTGTTCTCGCCGAACTGCCCGGCGAACATCAGGGCGCCCACCGCAGCCCCCACCGCGGTTCCCAGCGCCCCGAGGAGGAACGCCCCGATCATCCTGCGGACCCGCGATCTTCAGGTCCGACAGGTTCACCGCCAGCAGGAGCCAGGCGATGGCGAGAGAAGTCAGGGGCCCCTCGATGACGGAGTAGACCGAGGAGGAGGGAGGAACCAGGCCGGAGTTGGAGAGAACCGCTCCCAGCACGAGGGCGAGAAGCGAAGCCCCCACCTTCGAGAGCCATCGAACGTGATGCTCGAGGAGAAACGCCAGAGCGGTGGCGGCGGCGACGAGCCCAGCCAGAAGGAGTGGGCTCTGAATCACCTGCAGCCCCCGCCCTTACCTCCACTAGGGGGAGTGAGCGCCGAAACGCCGTTCGCCTCGGCCCAGGCCCTGAGGTCCTCCGTATACCGAGTGACGATATGGTCGACCGCCTCTTCCGGAGAATCGGTGACCTTCATGAGATTGAGGTCCCCGAGGGAGATGTTCCCACGGACCTGGACGGTCTCCTTCAGCCAGGCGAGAAGCCCTCCCCAGTAGGCTGATCCGAAGAGAACCACGGGGAAATCACGGATCTTCCCGGTCTGGATCAACGTCAGGGACTCGAAGAGCTCATCCATGGTCCCGAACCCCCCCGGGAAGATGACAAACGCCTGGGCATACTTCACGAACATGGTCTTCCGGACGAAGAAGTACCGGAAGTGCATTCTGAGGTCGGAGAACCTGTTCTGATCCTGTTCGAAGGGGAGCTCGATGTTCAGTCCCACGGAGCAGGCGCCGGCCGCCTGAGCCCCCTGGTTCGCCGCTTGCATCATTCCCGGTCCTCCACCCGTGATGATGGAGAAGCCCGCCTCCCCGAGGAGCCTGGCTGTGTCCACGCACTTCTGGTAGATCTCGTCCTCCGGGGGGGTTCTGGCCGATCCGAAGATGGAGACCGCCGGACCGAGGCCGGCCAGTTCATCGAATCCCTCGACGAACTCCCCCATGATACGAAACACCCGCCAGGACTCGCCCCGAACAACCACCGAGGGCAGCTCCTCCCGGTGCTCCACGGTGGCTTTGAGAAAGAGCTCGTCCTCGGTGGGACGGTCGCTCGTCCGCTCCGTCTGCTTCTTTCCCTGGCGGGGGTCGCTCATGGCTCGGTTCGTTCCTTCCTCGTTTGCCCCGGGCTCGTCTCCGGGGCCGAATCCTCCGTGGGGGGCGGCCGCTCCGTCACCGGCCGTCCAGGAATGCCTGAGCCTCCTCCCGGTAGGCCGGTAGGATCCGCTGGTGGTGATCGTACCCGGGCCTCATGAGCGCCATCTCGGAGTCGTAGACCTGGAGAAGGTGGGCGTAATAATCCCGAGCGGCTACGGTGTCCCCGAGCCCCACCGAGGCCTCCGCGCCGGCGGCCAGGAGGAGGAGGTAATCGGGCGACTCCGCCAGACCCTCCTTGGCCTTGTCCAGGGCAGCCTGGTAGTCCTCGCCAACCAGGTAGAGGAGGGCGTAGTGATAGAGGCCGTCCGGATCGGTGGGGTTGATCTGCTCGTAGATCACGAGCGCCTTGGGAAGGAAGAAGGCCACGTCGGCCGTATCTCCGGCACTATTGGAGGTCATCACCCGGTTGAACAGACGTGTCCCCTGTTCGTCCAGGGTCATGGTGCTCAAGTCCACCAGCCCCGAAGCGGCCCCACTACCACCCATTCCGGGCGGCACGTCACCGACCCCCGCCCCACCTACCCCGGAGCTCCGCCTCAGGATGGGATAGCCCAAGGCGATGATGAGCACCACCAATAGGCCCCCGGCCACCCACCAGGCGAGGTTCCCGGGTCCCCCCGCCGCCTCCGCCGTCTCCACCATTTGGGAGGCAATCGTGGGGCGGCCTCCCGCCCTTGACCTGGCTGCGCCCCGGTTCCCGGGGCGGGGCGGCCCGGCCCCAGGGGCCTTGCCCGGGAGGGCCTTGCCGCAGCTCGTGCAGAACTTGCTTCCCGGTGCCGCGGCGGCGCCGCAGGACGGGCATTGCTGAGACTTCAAAGGGGCTCCGCAGGAGAAACAGAACTTCCCCGAGGCTTCAACCCCACAAGACGGACACTTCATCAGCGTTTCTTCTCCAGGAACATCTTGGTCCCCACCGGTTTGCCGGACACCCTCACTGCCCACCCGCCAGGGCGTTGAACAGGAGAGGCCACGTCGCCACCGTCTGGCCTCGGTAATCAGGCTGGAAGCCGAAGAGCACTACCGTGCCCTCTCCCACTTTGGCCTCCAGGAGAGCCGGCTTCCCCGCCACATATTCCGGTCCCAAAAGCCATCCTGAGAGGAGCGGGTTCCCTTCGGCATACCGGGCCGCGACCTGGATCTGACGATCATCCACGTCGAACGCCCGACTGCTCGTCCAGAACCAGACAGGAGTCGTCTCTTCCATACCTGCGTTCAGCGGGTGGTCCTCCTCCAGGTCGACCCGCAAGATGGAGCCGGGTATGAAGAAGTCCTCCGAGGGCAGTCTGTCCACGGCGTTGGTCACACCCAGGTCGAAGAGCTCGATGGCGAAATCCGTGGCCTCCTCTACCGCGACAAGACGCCCGCCGTTCCGCACGAAGTCCCGCAGCGCCTGCGCTCCCTCGTCTCCGAGCCCCCCCGTATAGGCCGGCGGGAGGGTTCCGGCCCGGTAGCCGTTCCTGATGGAGGAGGCGCTCTGGTCCTGGAAGAGGATCACGTCGTAATCCTCTCCCAGGTGCCCCTCCCGCATTCTCCCATCCCGTATGGTGTCGTATACCAGACCATGCTGATCGAAGACCCAGCGCGTCCAGCCCTCCGTGGCGGGCTCCTGCCAAGACCGGTAGATCCCGATCCGAGGCGCCGTGGGCCCCTCCAGGGCGGGAGGAAGGCGGAAGTCCCAATCGGGGATGGCGATGGGCTCGGAAAGCTGCACGGTCATCGGCTCCCGGACGGGAAAGTACTCCACGTCCATAAGGAGACCGAGGGTGTGGGCGGTGACGTCATACGGTCGTATCGGGGGGCCCCCGGCGTATTCCCGGAGATCGGGATAATGCTGAATCTCCAGCATCGTCTCGGCGAACGAGGCGTACGGCTGGTGCATGGGAATCACGTAGCTACCTGCCGGGAAGCTCCGGCCACCCGCCCGGAAAGCCTCTCGGGCTCGGTGGACCTCCACATCGCCGGTGGTGAGGATTCGCAGGACATAGGCGAGGCCCGAGGGGTTCGCCTGGTCCGCCGGGATGACCCAAGCCTCTGGCCACCGGTCCCACCCCTCCACGGCCCGGCGATTGATCTCGTAGAAGTTCTCCAGCCAGTAGGCCCGATTTCGCGCAGCGTTTTCCAGGAGGGCGGTGGCACCCGCCTCCATGTAATCCACGATGTCGGGGAGGCCCCACTCTCCCCCTGGCCAGGGCCACGGGAAATTCCAGGTGGAAGCCGTGGCGTCGAAGCCTCGACCACCCTGGAGGTCCTCCGTGGTCAGGGTGAGGGGAGTGGCGATTCGAGCCGAGGCCGTCTCGCTCAGGATCCGAACTCCTCCGTGGTAATGCATGTACGCCCGTGCCGGCGTGAAGCCGTCGTACCGGTCGTGGATGATGGAGCCGGGCAGCCCCTCGGCCGTGAGGGATGCGGCCATGAACGCCCCCAGCTGAGTTCCCGCGGCGATGAGACCCGGGTCGACGTTCTGCTCGAAGGGATCCAGGTAGGGCGGGAAGAAGATGCGAGGGCCGTTGGAGCCCATCTGGTGGATGTCGTGGACGATCTGGGGGTGCCAGACGTTCTGGGCCTCGAGGACCGTCAGCCGGTCTCGTCCTGGGTGAAGGCGTACCAGTCCCGGTTGTTGTCGTGGCCGACGTAGTAGTGGTAGAGCCAGGGCAGGGAGGACCGCCTTCGTACTGCGTGCCCAGCCACTGGTTGTACCAATCCACCACCCACTGGAGGCCATCGGGATTCAGGGAGGGGATGTCCAGGAAGATCACGTTATCCAGGATCTCCCTGACCTCCGGGGCAGTTCGACGAGGCCATTCTGTAGATCAGCCGCGCGGCCATCTGGGACCCGCCCACCTCGGTGGCATGGATGCTGTGGGTGATGAGCACGACCGTCTTTCCGGCAGCGAGCAGCCGGTCCCGCTCGCCCGAGTCGGCGACGGTCCGCGGGTCCGCCAGCCTGGCCTGGATGGCCCGCAGCTCATCGATGCGTGCCTGGTTCCCCTCACTGGTGATGGTCAGCATCACGAAGGGACGCCCCATGGTGGTGACCCCGAGGGTGTCGAGGGTCACTCGGGGACTCGCCTCGGCCACCTTCTCGTAATACCCGGTGAGCTGCTCCCAATCGGCGAGCTTTCGGTCCGCGCCGATCTCGAACCCGAAGTGGGCCGCGGGAGTCGGCACGCTCTGGGCCAGCGACGCCGCTGGGCCCACGAGAGCCAAAAGGACCGCCAGGATCTGACTGCGAATCATGAATCCCTCCTTCCCATGTACAGCCGGTGAAAGACCAGACTTTGGGCGCCACCGGGCCTCAGAGTCCCGTGGGAAAGTCCAGGAACTCCCATTCGATGGCAAACTCCGAAGCCAGGCGCGCACCGAGGGCCTTCACGCCGAACGTTTCCGTAGCATAGTGACCACCGAGGTAGAGGTTCACCCCCCACTCCATGGAATCGTGAAACGCGTGATGTGGAGCCTCCCCCGTGATGAGCCCGTCCAGCCCTGCCCTCGCCGCCTCCTCCAGGGCCGAAGCCCCTCCCCCGGTGAGAATCCCCACTCTCTCGATCCGTTCCGGGCCCCCGGGCACCAGCCGGGCCTCCTTTCCCAACGCGAGGCCCAGTCGGTTCAGGAGCTCATCCCGATGGGTACCCGCCCACGCCCACCAACCGACCTCCGCGCCCTGGAAGGAGGCGAAACGACCCTCCGGCTCCAGGCCCAGGGCCCGGGCAAGGAGCACGCAGTTCCCCATCTCGGAGTGGGCATCCAGGGGCAGGTGCAAGCTGAATAGCGCCACGTTGCCCTCGATGAGTGCCCTCATCTTCCTGTACCTCCGGCCCACCATGGGTCCCGGACCGTCCCAGAGCAAGCCGTGATGGACCAGGAGGAGATCCACGTCTCGCCGCACCGCTTCCTTGATGGTCTGCTCGCTGGCATCCACGGCGGCAGCAACTCTCTCCACCTTCGTCGGCCCGGCCACCTGGAGCCCGTTCCAAGCATGAGGATAGTCCGGGAATGCTCCGGGCTGGAAAGTGGCGTCCAGAAAGTAGAGGATCGATTCTAAATCAGCCATGAAGGGGCCCAGTCCTGCATATGGAATCTCTTGCCCGGGAGCCGGGGTGAGGGGACCGACGGCTCTGTGGAAAACCCTTGGGCGGCGGCAGG
The DNA here is from genome assembly GCA_963751255.1 of uncultured Gemmatimonadales bacterium. Classification (GTDB taxonomy): domain Bacteria; phylum Gemmatimonadota; class Gemmatimonadetes; order Longimicrobiales; family Gaopeijiaceae; genus CAVVTW01. Next base: position 166,155 of record CAVVTW010000035.1, read on the forward strand.
GATAGCCCGGACACCCTCCGGAAAGTGCTTTGTTCGTCCCATTGGCGGACGGAGTCCTCGACTTTCAACAGCTGTGGAAAAACCGGTCCCTATTGGGAAGCCCAGGCTCACGAGCTCGCATCCACGAGCGTTGGGTCCGTAGCCTCGGCAGGAGAGGAATCCCCCCTGGCAGAGCGGACCGCCTCCTCCCCCATCTGCACCGATCCGTTGAGAACCGCCCCTTCCTCGAGCTGCATCCGTGCGGCGATCACCTCTCCCTCGATTCGGCTCGTGGCCTGGAGCTCGAGCCGGGACTCCGCTCGAAGGGTCCCCCGTACGGTGCCGGCGACCACGGCGTCCTGGGTGAAGATGTCCCCCTCCACGACACCGTCCTTGCCCACCACCACGGCCTTTCCGGCCCGGACGTCACCCTGGACCGTTCCCTCGATCCGAATGGCCCCGTCCGCGTCACAGTCGCCCACGACCCGCATCCCCGGACCTATGAGGGAGATGACCTGCTCAGGGGGGCTGGGTTTCACTCCTCGGTCTCTCGCCATCCGCGTCTCTCTTCCTCCCGGGGATGCTCGGGGTTCGGGGTTCCCACAGTCGCCCTTCAGCTGGGCTGATCCAGGATGCTGAGGGGGTCCACGGGGATCCCGTCGAGCAAAATCTCAAAGTGCAGATGTGGGGCCGTAGACTGCCCCGTGGATCCGGTGAGGGCGATGACCTGGTCCTTCACCACCATGTCCCCTCGACCGACGAGGAGCTCCGAAGCATGGGCGTAGACAGACTGGTATCCTTCTCCGTGCTCCAGCACGACAAACAGGCCGTACACCGGATCCTCCCCCACCCTCAGGACCCGTCCGGCGCCGGCGGCCCGGATGTAGGAGTCGGAGGGAACGGCGATATCCAGCCCCGCATGATCCCCCGCCTCGCCCTCCCCCAGGGCCTGGGTGACGAACCCCGCCTCCGTCAGGGGCCAGCTCGTGGGTCGGTTATCGTTGGTCTCCCGCACTCGGGGGTCCCCCGCCGGGAGCCCCGACGGAGGAAGCCAGAGGTCGGAGGATATGGCGGGAGAAGCGGGGCCGAACAAAGACCGAATGTGTTCGTACTGGAGCTCGATCCTGGTGAGCTCGTCCGCCAGCCCGAGGAGCTGGTCCCGCTCCGCACGGAGGGAGTCGCGCTCGGCCCGGAGGCTCGTGGCTTCCCCTGCGCGCCGGGCCAGGACCCACCAGGTGGAGATCAAGGTCACGCCCCCCACGGAGAGAAGAACGGCGAGGAAGAGGCCCCACCGGAGGGCTCTCGGGGACAGCCGGAAGCTCCGACTCTCTCCACCCTCCTCCGGCAGAACGACGACGGTGAGGGCACGGGGACGCCACCACGGAAGTCTCACTCCACGACCTCCGTGGCCTCCCGCCCCGTCAGGAGGACGAAGAGCCGCTCGAAATCCTCCGTGTCCAGGAAGGGCACTTCGATGACACCGGTGCCCTTCCTCGACCGGCGGACCACCACCCTGGCGCTCAGCACGCCCCGGAGCTCCTCCTCCAGGGCCTGGACGATGGGATCGGGTGTACCGCGGCGGGCGTTGGTCTTCTTTCGGCCGACTTCCTGCCCAGTGCGCACGGCGTCCTCCACCCTTCGTACCGACCACCCTTCCCGCACGGCACGTCTGGCCAGGTCGCCAATGCGCACGGGATCCTCCACCCCGAGGAGGGCACGGGCATGTCCCGCGCTCAAAGCCCCTGAAGCCACCAGCTTCCGAACGGAAGGCGGCAGATGCAGGAGGCGGAGCGTGTTGGCCACGGTGGACCGGTCCCGGCCGACGGCCTCGGCGATCTCGCCTTGGGTGAGCCCGAACGACTCCGACAGGACCCGGTAGCCTTCCGCTTCCTCGAGAGGTCCGAGGGCCTCCCTCTGGAGGTTTTCCACCAGGGCGAGAACCAGGAGGGTCTGATCATCGACCTCCCGGACCCAGGCGGGAACCTCCGACCAGCCGAGTCGAGCCACGGCCCGGAGCCTGCGCTCCCCCGCCACCAGCTGCCAGGCACGCTCATCGGTGGGGTCCGGGCGGACCACCAGGGGCTGCAAGAGGCCGTTGTCCTTGATGGAGTTGGCCAACTCCTCCAACTCGTCCGGGGAGAACTCCTTTCGCGGCTGGAAGGGGTTCGGCTGAATCCTGTCCAAGGGGAGCTTCCGCAGCTCCGTGGAGGCGGGGGGCCCTTCCGGCTCATCGAGAAAATCACCCAGGAGAGCCCCGAGACCCCTCCCCAGCCGGTCCTTCCTACCCCTCGTCGTCATTCGCCTTCACCCTCCTCCTCGGCTTGGTCGAGCTCGGTCTGGAGGGCCGAGCCATCCCGTCTCAGGAGTTCCCTGGCGAGGGCGAGGTAGCTCTGCGCTCCAGCGGAGAGAATGTCGTAGAGGACGATGGGCTCTCCGAAGCTCGGAGCTTCGGCCAACCGCACATTCCGGGGAATCGCCGTGCGAAAGACCTTGGATCCGAAGAATTCCCGGGCATCCGCAGCCACCTGGTTGGACAGTTTCAGCCGACGGTCGAACATGGTCAGGAGGACCCCCTCGATCTCCAAGCCAGGGTTCAGAGCCCTCTGGACCAGGCGAATCGTGTTCAGGAGCTGGGTCAGCCCCTCCAGTGCGTAGAATTCGCACTGGATCGGGATCAGTACGGAATCCGCCGCGGTGAGCGTATTCAGCGTCAACAGGCCCAAGGACGGCGGGCAGTCCACAAGCACGAAGTCGTAGGAGTCGCGCACATCCTCCAGTGCGCGGCGGAGCACCGTCTCCCTCGACAGCATGGCAACCATCTCGATCTCGGCACCCACGAGGTCACGAGTCGAGGGAACCATGTCCAGATACGGGAAGTGCACCTCCTTGCGGACGGTGCTCTTCAGCGAGCTCTGTCCCACAAGGACGTCGTATACGGTCCCGCGCGTCTCTCGCCGGTTCAAACCCAGACCGCTCGTGGCATTGGCCTGTGGATCGATATCCACGATGAGAGTACGCCGCTCGGCGACGGCGAGTGAGGCGCCGAGGTTGATGGCGGTGGTCGTCTTGCCGACTCCACCCTTCTGATTTGCGATGGCAATGACGCGGGACATGTCCGAATGGGGCCGTTCAGCTGAGGGCCGCGGGGAAAGGCCCCAATATATCCCCTCCGCGGAAGGGTGGAAACCTCACGTCTCTTGACGCTGGACCTTTCACCCGGTGAGATTTCCTGGCCGGGGAAGCCCCGGCCTCTCACCCCATCCCTTTTTGCGCAAACAGGTTCACGTCATGCATCGCACGTCCCCAGGACGCACTGGCCCCGCCCTCTTCATGGCTTTCGCTCTGGCGCTTGCTCTCGCTTGCTCCGACAGCGCGATCGGCCCGGAGAAGGAGCTCGCCCCTCTCGTGGGAGTCTGGAGGGCGGACGCCATCGTCTTCACGGAGAAGGGGAACCCCTCCGAGGTGGCGGATCTCGTCCAGGAAGGGGTGGTCTTCACACTCTCGATTCTCGGAAACGGCCGGTACTCGGCGGTGGTCCAGGGTCTCGCGGCGTTTGAATCCGGAACCGTTTCCGTTTCGGGGAACCGGATCACCCTGACCCCGACCTCACCCTCGTCGTACCCTGAAACCGACGGCACCTGGAGCCTGGAAGGTGACGTCCTGACCCTGGACGGGGAGACGGAGTTCGACTTCATTGGCAACGGAACCCGCGTGCCCGCCGACGTTCACATGGAGCTGCACCGCCTCCAGGGATGAGGATCTCGGGACCGGAGCACCGGGAGTGGGGCACACGGCTCCGGCGCTCTCACCGCCCCATGGGCGGATGTTTCACGTGAAACACTCCTCTCGATCCAACCCTCCCCACCCCTAGCTTCCCGTCTGCCCTCCCTCCCCTCTCCCCCGGTAAACGTCCTTCAACCCCTCCATGCCCTGCCGGAAGAACCGTTTCCGCCACTTGCTCACGATCTGAGGAGAGGTGTCCAGTCGCGCGGCGATCTCCTTGTTCTGGAGCCCATCGGCAGCATAAAGAACGATCCGGGCCCGCATAACGTCACGATACGATGCCGTATATCGCCGCGCCGTGGATTCCAGTTCCCTCCGCTCCTCCTTCGTCAGCGAAATGGCAAATGGACTCTTGCGCGGCATCATATACCTCCGGAGGGCCCTCCCGCTGCCTTCCCGCCTTCCTGGCAGGTCGGAGGCCATTATACATCAGCGTATTGTCCCGGCGCCATCCAGCCGCTCTCGGCTGCTCCTTCCCCGGTGCGTCCCCACCCCCGCCCCACCGCTACCGGACCAGGGTCTCACCAGCCTCCCCTCCACCCTCGGTCTCCTTCTTCCGCCAACGCCGCACCTCCATCAGCAGGTTCTGGAGGTCGGCGGGGGAAACGCCGGGGATCCGCGCGGCCTGGGCCAGGCTCCCGGGACGCACACGTTCCAGCTTCTCCCGGGCCTCGACGGACAACGTGCGGAATTCAGCATAGGGGAGCCCCTCGTCCAGGCGGAAGGCTGCCTGCTCCCTCAGCCGCCCGGCACGCTCCGCCTCCCGTCTCACGTATCCCTGGTACTTGAGATCCACCTCCACCGCCGTGAGCGCGTCCGGAAGCATCGCCTTCATGGGCTCTTCACATCCGCCGGCCTGGGCCAGGGCCGACGCTCGGACGCCGGGACGCTTCAGGAGCTCCGCCGCACGGGTCGGCTCCTCGATCTCCCCAGCCCCCGCCTCCTCCAACACGGGATTCGCGACCATCGGGGACAGGGCCGTGTCCCTGAACCACACACGAATCCGCTCCTCGAGCTCACCGCGCTCCCTGAGGACTGCCTCCTGGGCGGGAGTCAGCAAGCCCAGGCGCCGGGCCAGAGGACCCAGGCGGGAGGCCGCGTTGTCCTGCCTCAGGAGAAGCCGGAACTCGGCCCGGGAGGTGAACAAACGGTAGGGCTCGTCCACCCCCTTCGTGACCAGGTCGTCGATGAGCACGCCGATGTAGGCCTCGTCTCGCTCCAGAACGAAGGGTGCCCGCCCCTGAACCTTCAGGGCGGCGTTGGCCCCTGCCATCAAGCCCTGCCCCGCCGCCTCCTCGTAACCGGTCGTTCCGTTGACCTGGCCCGCGAGGAACAACCCGGGAATCGCCTTCACCTCGAGGGAGCGGGAGAGCTGGTGCGGTGGGAAGTAATCATACTCGATGGCGTATCCCACCTTGGTCATCCTGGCCTCCTCCAACCCCGGGACGGTGCGGAGGAATGCCCGCTGCACCTCGGCGGGCAGGGAAGTGGAAAGTCCATTCACATAGAGCTCGAACGTGTCCAGCCCCTCCGGCTCGAGGAACACCTGGTGCCTCGGAGCCTCCGGAAACCGAACGATCTTGTCCTCAATGGAAGGACAGTACCTGGGGCCCCGCCCGGAGATCGCCCCTCCATACAGTGCGCTCCGCCCCAGGTTCTCCTCCACCACTGAGCGGAGGGCCTCGCCGGTCCACGTGACCCAGCAAGGCCGCTGCTCCGGCACGGACTCCCGGGTGTACAGACTGAACCGAAAATCCTCCGCGTCCCCCGTCTGCACTCGGACCCGGTCGAAATCCACCGTCCGTCCGTCGACTCGGGGCGGTGTGCCTGTCTTGAACCGGGCCACCTCCAGGCCCAATCCCTCCAGCGACTCGGCCAACTCCACCGAAGGCGCCTCCCCCGCCCTCCCTCCGGCCACCCCACCCCCACCCACGTGGATCCTGCCCCGCAGGAAGGTCCCCGCCGTCACCACCACCGCACCGGAGCAAAAGCTCAGACCTCCCCTCGTTTCCAGACAGAACTCCCCCGCTCCCCCTTCCCGGCCCGGCCACCCACCTCGAGCCCCACCACCATCCCCTGGAAGAGGTCCAGCAAGGGGAGCTCCTCCAGGGCCGCCCTGACACCGCGGGGGTAGAGACCCCGATCGCACTGAGCCCGGGGGCCCCATACCGCCGGCCCCTTGGATCGGTTCAGCATCCGGAATTGAATCCGTGCACCGTCCGTGGCCCGCCCCATGATCCCCCCGAGGGCGTCCACCTCCCGCGTCACGGTTCCCTTCGCCACACCACCCACGGCGGGGTTGCAGCTCATCTGCCCCAACCGCGCCCAGGTCCGGAGTCACCAGCAACGTGCGACACCCGAGCCGGGCCGACGCCGCGGCAGCCTCCGTCCCGGCATGCCCGCCCCCGACCACGATCACGTCATACCGCAACGCTCTTACTCCGTCGGCAGAATCACGAACGACCCCAGCGGCAACGGTCCTCCGGATTCGATGACCTGCACCCCCTCGACCCTCGCCGCCGATGGTCCCTCCCTCAGTCGGTCCTGAAACGCGTCCACCTTCCCCGCCGGCCCTTGAACATGAGCCTCAACGGAACCGTCGGACCGGTTCCGGACGGTGCCCTGGAGCCCCATTTCCATGGCCATGTCTCTGGTCCACACTCTGAAGAGCACCCCCTGCACCCGTCCTGTCACCCTGAATCCCCTCTGCACGCGATCCTCACCCGACACGGGTTTCCTCCTTCCCTCTACTTTCCGATGCAAAACTCACCGAAGAGGCGGTCCAGGATCTCGTCCCTGGGAATCACTCCCAGCAGCTCCTCCAGGGCCGTCTCCGCAGGCCGAAGATGGGTCGACGCCGCCTCCGGGGGCACTCCGTCCTCCAGTGCCCGCCGGAACGCACGCAACTCCTCCAGAGCCACCCGTATACTCCTCGTGTGACGCCGGCGGGTCAGGACCGGCACCTCCATACCCATACCCACCAGCCCCCGGTACACGAGGTCCGGAAGAAGCTCCCGAAGCTCCTCCAACCCCTCACCCGTCAGGGCCGAGACCGCCACCCTCCCTGCGGGCCCCCCCTCCCCTTGCAGCCCCGCCCCACCAGGCGAATCTCCCTCCCCTCCGAGGTAGCCACCGCCCTCCGTCCCGTTCCGGGCCAGGCGGTCCGACATGGTTCCAACAAGGACCACGGGGGTCGCCCCCATCTCATCCAGAAAGCCGCGCTCGTCCACGCCAAGCGCCCGCCCCTCCTCCACGCAGAACAGCACCACGTCCGCCCTCTCGAGATAGCGGCGCGCCACCTCGATCCCCAGTTGCTCCACCCGCTCCCCGCCCTCCCGGAGACCGGCGGTATCCACCAGGCGGAACGGGAATCCCCCCAGAGACGCAACCGCCTCCAGCGCATCCCTCGTCGTCCCCGGAGTCTCGGTGACGATAGCCCGCTCCACGCCGAGTAACGCATTGAACAGACTTGACTTACCCGTGTTTGGCCGCCCCGCAAGAACCGTGAGGGCCCCCTCCCGGAGCAGTTCCCCCTCCGGCGCCGTGCGGAGGAGACGCTCCATGGAGTCCACCAGGAGCCCCGCTCGCTCGAGAATCTCGGCCATAGGAACTGGAGGATCGTCCTCCTCGGGGAAATCCAGGTGGTGGACCAGCACCGCCTCCAGATCGACGAACCCTGCCCTGAGGGCTCCGATCCGCGCCGACAGGCCGCGCTCCAGCTGCTGCATGGCGGCGCCATGGAATGCCCGGCTCCGCCCTTCGATCACGTCCAGCACGGCCTCCGCCTGAATCAGGTCCAACTTCCCGTTCAGGAACGCCCGGCGCGTGAATTCGCCCCGTTCCGCCTGGCGGGCCCCGTTCCGTACACAGGCCTCCAGGATCAGAGACGGCGACAGCCAGCCACCATGGCAGGAGAGCTCAGCCATGTCCTCGCCGGTGTAGCTCCCCGGCGCCCGAAAGACGGTCACCAGCACCCGGTCCAACACCTCACCGGAATCCGGGTCCGTAGCCCGTGCGAGGAACACCTTTCGCGGCTCAGGAGCCTCAGGCAGGTCGGGGCAAAGTCGGAAGGCGATGGGCACGGCGCGGGAACCCGAGAGACGGACCACCGCCAGCGCACTGGTCCCGGGCGGGGTTCCGAGCGCTACGATCGTGTCCGGGTCCGGCATGTCCACTCCTGAGGCTCCCGGACCCTGGGAGCCCGGGAGTGGGCCCCTACTTGCTGAGTGTCAGGGGCGGCTTCGCCTGAGCTTTCTTCCGCTCTCCGGCGATCCAGATCTGCTGGGGAAGCGTGGCGATGTTCGCCGTCGCGTAGTACAGGTTCAGTCCGGAGGCCAACTGGAAGAAGATGAAGACCATCATGATGGGCATGACGTACATCATCATCTTCATCTGCTGGTTCTGCTGCGGCATCGATCGCATGCTCACCCACTGCAGGAGGAACATGGACACGCCGAGGAACACCGGAAGGATGTAGAGGGGATCGGGGGCCGAAAGGTCCGGGAGCCAGAGGAACGGCACGCCCGCGGAGCTCAATGGTGTTCTGGAAGACGAAGAAGAGGGCAATGAGCACCGGCCAGGGAAGCAGCATGGGCAGACACCCCGCCAGCGGGGTTGAACCCTTGCTCCTTGTACAGCTTCATCATCTCCTTCTGAAGCTTCTCCGGGTTGTCCTTGTACTTCGTCTGGATCTCCTGGAGCAGCGGCTGAACCGCCATGTTCTTCATCTGCGCCCGCATGGCCTTCTGGTTCAGCGGCAAGAGCACCACGCGCATGATCACGCCGAAGAGGACCAGCACCCAACCATAGCCGATCTTCAGGTTCTGTGGAGGAACATCAGGATCGTGATGATGACGGACACGATGGGCCGCACCACGGGCCGGATGAACCGCCACCCGTACGGGTTCACGTTCTGCATGTCCTCGCCCAGGGCGGACAGCCGCGCGAATTCCTGGGGCCCCATGAAGAGCCGATACCCGAAGGTCCCGTCAGGTTTGACCGACTGGGAGGCCGTCAGGTCGACCTGGTATTCCCCCGGGACTTGCCGCGCGATGACGCCGCCCAGGTACTCGCTCCTGCCTCCTCCCCCATCCCCGCCAGCAGCGCCATCACGAAGTACTTGCTCTTGAAGGCCACCCAGAGGAAAGGACCGTTCTCCACCTGCGTGCCCTCCACCCGGTTCAGGGACTCGGACCGGATCCCCGCCTGCAAGTCTGTTCAGGACGAATGCGGAGGACCGCTCTTCGTCTCTGTCCCTCTGCTCGTTGAACGGGATCCCCGTGCCCAGATCGGTGAAGAGGAGCTCCGCATCCACGCCGGTAACCCGACCTGGACGTCCACGACGTAGTGGTCGGGGCTGAACGTGTAGTCCACCTCGTAGGTGAAGGGTTGGGTGGGATGTCGGTAGATGAACCTCAGCGTCTGGGGTTCCTGCCCTGCCTGCAGGTGCAGGCCACTCCGCGGTTCGGCCTGGAACCGGATGTGGCGCAGATCCAGCGTGTCTTGTCCCACAAGGAGGATCCGATTCCCGAGACGCTCCCATGCCTCCCGGATGGATGAGCTGCACGGGCCAGTGAAGGTGAAGGAAGGGAACTGGACCAACTGTGCCGAGAGAAGGCGGGCGCCTACCTCGGTGAAGGTCAAGTCGAAGAGCGGCCCTTCCACGGACACGGGCTGTTGGGCCTCCGTGGAGGGGGCGGCCTGGGGAGGGAGTCCCAGCAAGTGTATCCTCCGGCGGCTCTGGCGGGATCTCCAACTCCCCGGCTGTCTCCCCGGGTGCCCCCCCGGTCGTCCCCGCGTGCCCCTGCCGCCCCTGGTTCCGACGGCTCCGTAACCAGGGTCGAGTCCGACGCAGGCGGCCCGCCTAGTTCCTCCGGTGGAACGGGGGGAAAGGCATGATGTTGGTGATCACAAGGACTGCGATCATCAGGACGATGGCCAGCAGAAAGCGGATCTCGGTTCTCATGGCACCGGGTCGTACCCTTTACCCCCGAAGGGATGGCAGCGGAGCAACCGACGCAGGGCGAGCCATCCACCCTTCGCAGCCCCGTACTTCTGGATGGCTTCCTCCGCGTACGCGGAACAGGTAGGGGTAAATCGACATGATGGCGGCGTCAATGGAGAGACACCGACGCGGTAGAACCGGATCAGCGTCAGGAAGATCGCCCGGAACATAGTTCTTCAATAACCTCAACCAACTCTCGCCTAAGCTGCTGATACCCCGTCTCGTACGCCTCCGGCCTGGTCCGGATCAGGAGGTCCAGCGCGAGAGACTCCATCCTCATCCTCGGCAGAATCTCCCGCCGGCCAATCTCACGAAGGCGGCGCTTCAACCGGTTTCGGTCCACCACCCGCCGACGGTGCTTCGGCACCACCAGTCCCAGGCGGGGACCGCGTTCGGGCGAAGACAAAAAGAAGACGTCCAGGTGAGACGTCTTCTTCCTCCTGCCCCGTCGGAAAAGATCCCGGATCTCCCGGGACCGGGTGATTCGGCTCGAGGGGGGCCAACGGAAAGCTGCCGGGCGCCCCCGCTCCCGGGCGCGCCTCCTCCGCCACTGTCCCTACTTCGAGCCGACGCTCACCACCAGGCGTCGCCGCCCCCTCTGGCGTCGCCGGTTGAGGGTCTTCCGCCCCCCCTTGGTCTGCATTCGGGCCCGGAACCCATGCTTGTTCTTCCGCTTGCGGTTCCTGGGCTTGTACGTCGGCATCATGAGATGTCACCCACCCCATCACTGGTTGCGTTCCAAAATTAGCTTTCAAAGGTACCGAACCCCTCGGTGCATCGTCAACCCCGAAACCCCTTTTCTCCTATGCGTTTGGGCCTTGCGCGGGGACCGGAAATTGACTTTTCCACATGATCCGAATAGGTTGGCTCCCCCCCATTCTGGACCTTCTTCGACTGTCACATGGGCGTCCATGGAGCTCACCGCCTCCGACCTCTGGTCACGCATTCTCCAGGTGGTAAAGACCGGGCTTCCCGAACAGACATTTCGCACCTGGCTCGGAAGGACCCGGGCCGCCGCTCTCTCCGAGGGAGAGCTCGTGGTGGAAGCCACCACCGAATTCCACGTGGAGTGGCTCGAAGACAAGTACACCACCCTCCTGGAAGATGCCGCTGCCCGGATCCTGGGGCGATCTCTCCGGATTTCTTTCGCTGTAGGCGACAGCTCTACCTGGGGTGCCCTCCCCTCCGTTGAAGTGTCCCCTCCCTCCCCCCGGCCTCCGAATCGTTCCGCCCCGTCCCCATCGGCCCCCCCTCAGCCGGCCTCCGCGCTGAACAGGCGGTACACCTTCGACCGGTTCGTCGTAGGTGGCGACAATCAGCTCGCGGCGGCCGCTTCCCTCGCCGTGTGCGAGAAGCCGGCCCGGACGTACAATCCTCTCTTCCTCTACGGTGGTGTGGGCCTCGGCAAGACCCACCTGATGCACGCCATCGGGAACGCGATTCTGGAGACCGACTCCCGCACCCGGGTCGCCTACGTGCCGGCGGAGCAGTTCACCAACGAGCTCATCACAGCCATCCAGGAGGGAAGGACGGCCGAGTTCCGGCGGCGATACCGGGAGATGGACCTCCTCCTGATGGACGACATCCATTTCCTCGAGGGCAAGGAACGGACCCAGGAGGAGTTCTTCCACACGTTCAATGCACTCTACGATGCTCAGCGGCAAATCGTTCTGACGAGCGATCGCCCTCCGAAGGAGATCCCGGGGCTCGAGGAGCGCCTGATCTCCCGGTTCGAGTGGGGCCTCGTGGCCGACATCAAGGCTCCCGACTACGAGACCCGAGTCGCCATACTCCGAAAGAAGGCCGCCGACGACACCCTCACCATCGACCCCGAGGTGCTCGACTTCATCGCCCGCTCATGCACCTCCTCGGTACGGGAGCTGGAAGGGGCGGTCATCAAACTCCTGGCCTACTCCTCCATCAAGCACCAGGAGATCTCCATGGCCCTCGCCCAGACTGCCTTGCAGGGGGTCCTCAGCCGGCAGCAGGAGGGTCGCAGCCCCCATGCCACGCCCGAGACGATCCGTGAGGCTGTGGCCCAGCACTGGGCCGTGAAACCCGAGGCTCTTTCCTCCAAGAAGAGAACCAAGGACTTGACCGTGCCAAGGCAGGTGGCCATGTACCTCATCAGGGAGATCCTCGCTCTGCCCCTCCTGCGGATCGGCCAGCTCTTCGGAGGACGGGATCACTCTACGGTCATTCACTCCATCAAGAAGGTGGAGGAGACGATGGAGGCCGATTCCTCCTTCCGCCGAATCGTTGAGAATTTGAAGGACACCTTGTCTCGACCGATGTGAGGAGGCCTGTTGAGAACCACGGGAGAACTCCCGAGATTTCCACAACCCCGTTTGGGACGAGGGCCTTTGAACACCAAACCTCCTTTCTCCACTCGGCTCTCAACAGGAGATCAAGGAGCACAAGAGAGAGGAACCGCGGGGACATCGGGAGACTCCTTCCCGTTCTTCCACAGTTCCACATCCTCTACTACTACTGGAGTTTTTCTTTTAGAGAAGAGAAGATACACTCCTCAGAACCCGTTCCTGTGGAAAGTCTCGACCCCAGGCTGACCCCGGACCAGCGGAGGATCCATGAAATTCATCATCACGCGACAGAACCTTCATCAAGGTCTGGCTGCCGTTTCCGCGAGCATTCCGACGAAGACCACCCTCCCGGTTCTCTCCAACATCCTTCTGGAAGCCCGGGAAGAGGGAATCTGGATGAGCGGAACGGATCTGGACGTAGCGGTGAGGGTCCGCGTGCCTGCGGACGTGTCCGAGACCGGGAGTCTCACGGCGCCGGGCAAGAAGCTCCAGGAGATCGCCAGAGAGCTGCCCGATCAGCCTGTGGAGGTGATGGCCCGGGGGGACCAACTGGAGCTCCGTTGTGGGAGGAGTGCTTTCAAGCTCAATGGGCTGCCCAGCGATGAGTTCCCGAGTCTTCCGCAGATCGCCTTCGAAGAGGGTTGGAGCGTGACCGGAAAGGAGCTTCAAAACCTCATCCACCACACGGCTTTCGCCGTCTCCACGGAGGAGAGCCGACCGATTCTCAACGGTGTGCTGTGGGAGCTCCGGGACGGGATGATGAGGATGGTGGCCACGAACGGACACCGGCTCGCCCGCATGGCGGTGCCCGCGGCTGCGTCCACGGCGACCAGTACGGACTTCATCGTGCCCCCCGCTGCCCTCCAGCAGGTCCAGCGGCTCTTCAAGGCCGAGGACGAGCTCGGGGTGGCCCGCGACGGAAACCATCTGGGATTTCGCTCCGCGGGCACGGAAGTCTACACCCGCCTCATCGAAGGCACCTACCCGAACTACGAGCAGGTGATTCCCAAGGACAATGACCGGTGGGCCATCGTCGAGAAGACCGCCCTGGAATCGGCCGTGCGCCGCATGGCCATTGTGGCCAGTGACCAGACGCACCGGATCCGCCTCTTCTTCGACGAGGGACGGGCGCAACTCAACGTCCTCACCCCGGATCTGGGGGAGGGCCAGGACGAGCTGGAGCTCCAGTACCACGGTGAGGAGCTGGAGATTGGATTCAACGCCAATTATCTCCTGGAGGTGCTCCGGTATATGCCCACTGAAGAGGTAAAGCTTACCTTCAAAGCACCGGAGCGTGCCGCCACCATCGAGCCGGTAGCGGCGGAAGGCAAGGAGCCCATGGACTACCTGTGCCTGGTCATGCCTCTGCGTCTCCTCGACTGAGGCGGGGAGCCCGCGGGCGGTCGAGATTCCACCCAGGAGCCGGCCGCACGTGGACCCAGGAAGTAGAGAACGAGTGTGAGACCCCTGATGATGATGGACCGAGGCCGTCGGCCCTGGCGAAAGCTCCGGCTCCCGGTCCTTCTTGCTCTTCTTGTCTTGCCGCTGGTCCTGCCGGCGTGCGACGATGGCGTGACTCCCCCTCCCGACACGTTGAGGTTCGGCCAGATCGGGGAGATCCGCGTGAACGTCGTTGCCCCTCTCGTCTTCGGGGAAGGAATAGGCGAGCTACAGCAAATCCTGACCTGGGGATCCACGGGAGCATGGGTGCTCAGAGAGGTCATTTCCTACCGCGGCCTCGAGGGTGACGAGTCCATGCGGCGGAGCAAGGGCGACCCGGGAGCCTATGCGTCCTTCTATGCATCCCTTATAACACAGCTCAACGAGTTCGAAGGCATCAAGCTCTTTCCCCTCGAGGACCTTCCGCCGGATCTACCCGAACCCTGCATCGACGGGCGGACAAGGATCTCCTTCACCATTCGGGATGACGTCAAAGACCGGGAAATCACCTGGACCCGCTGCACCCAGGGGACTCTGGGCACCCTCGAGACGGGGGAGGCCGGTCCCGACCTTGACGCAGGACGGGTGATTCAGGCCGCCATCCTGGTGCGCGATTTCACGCAGGGAAGCCGGTTCACTTCCTCCTACATCGGCAGTGTCCCCTTTGGGACGCTGGACCGGGGGGAAGATTCCGGCGCGCACCTGGAGGAGCCACGGGTGTTCGCGTCGGTCCCGTGGGGGAACCCCCGCCCGCCCACCGGCTGGGAGCTTTTCTGGGCAGCCCACAACGGAGCCCGGCACGACGAGATTCCATCGGTGGATTGGGCGACGGAGATGGTGATCGTGGCGGAGATGGGCATACGTTCGGAAGCGGGCGACAGCATCGAGGTTCGGCAAATCCTCCAGACGGGGGACGGTACCCAGGTGAACCTGGTGGAGAGGGTACCGGGTGACTTCTGTTCGCCGGCGTCCCGGGACCACTATCCCTTCCACATCGTCGTGGCCCCGCGGACCCTCGACTCCATTCGCTTCGGCAGGGTGGACACCGTGAGGGTGTCCTGCGGGATCTAGGAACCTGATCGGAAGGGGGGGTGCGGCCGCGCGCAGGGGGCTTTCGGGCTCAGACCAGGAAGGACGACGACGGCGATGCTGAAGCATCGGAGAGGAGTTCTGACGCCGTATGAGTCCGCAACCCCCCTGCGCCCAACGCGATATCTGATATGATCTTACACGGTTGTGGGTTACGGCGGCACGGCCCCATCTTCGGCGTTGGCGCTCCTCGACGTAGCCTTGGCTATGCCATCGGAGCGCCACCTGGAATCTGGAGCCGTGGCGCTCGCAACGCGCCTCGCCCCCCTCTCCGATCAGGCTCCTAGGGCCGTGTCTCTTCGCCGCCAGTTCGTCTTCGTCTTCGTCGCCTTCTCCCTCCTGGTGACCGTCATCGGAGGTCTCCTGGCCTACCGGACGGCCTCGAGCGCGCTGGAGCAGGAGCTGGACGACAAGCTCATTCAGGTGGCCGGAGCCGCGGCGGAGGTGGGTTTCTCCGCCAATCTGATCCTCTCCTTCCGGCCGGGGGACGAGGAGGCGGTGAGCACCGAGTTCACGGCGGTCAGGAGGCGGCTGCTGGGCCTCAAGCGGTTCGTGGACGAGGCCTACATTCTCACTCCCGACCTGAAGGCGAAGGTCACGACCCGCTCGGTGGACTCCGTCCGGATCGGCGACACCCTGTGGGAGTTGGCTCCGTTCCAGGACGACATCCAGGAGGCATCCACGAACGAAACCGCCACCTCCGACCTCTTCCACTACGAGGCGGAGAACCGGTACTACAAGTACGGCTTCGTGCGCCTCGAGCACAGCGACGCCATTCTGGCGGTTCTCATGTCGGCCAACTACATGGCGCCCCTGGCGGCCTTCCAGCGGACGGCCGTGGTGGGATCGGTCCTGGCGGCGGCGGCCGCGGCTCTCATCGCCTGGCTTCTCGCCATCACGGTGACGCGACCTGTGGATCGCCTGGGGAGAGTGGCCCTCCGGATTCAGCGGGGCCGCATGAACGATCCCGTGCGGCAGGAGCGGGGGGGGGAGCTGGGCCGGCTGAGCCGGGCCATGGAGCGGATGCGGGTGGGCATCCTGAACCGGGACGAGCAGCTACGCCTGATGCTGGCCCAGGTGGCCCACGAAATTCGGAACCCTTTGGGCGGGCTGGAGCTCTTCGCCTCCGCGGCCGCGGACACGGAGGATGCGGAGGAAAGGGCCCGGCTCATTCAGCGCCTGAGGTCCGAGATCTCGGGATTGAACAAGATCATCGACGATTTCCTCGCCTTCGCCCGACCCCTCCGAACCGACACGGTCCTCCATGATATTCGAGAGCCCGTGCGGGAGGCTGTGGATCTGGTTTCCATGGAGACCCGTGGGGAGGGACATGAGTTCGAGTTGGACCTTCCAGCCTTTCCCCTCATGGCCCGGGCCGACCCCGAACACGTCAAGCGCGTGGCGCTGAACCTGGTGCGGAACGCCGCGCAGGCGGGAACCAGGGTCCAGGTCCGCGGCGAGACCTACCGGGGCGAGGTGGTCATCTTCGTCCGGGACAACGGGCCCGGTGTCCCGGAAGCCTTGCGGGACCGACTCTTCGAGCCTTTCGTGACGGACAAGGAGCAGGGAGCCGGCCTCGGGCTGGCCATCGTGAAGCGCGTGGCAGAGGCAAACCGGGGTAGGGTCGAGCTCATGAGGGGCGACGGCGCCGGTGCGAGAGGGGCGGAGTTCCGGGTATATTTCCAGGGGGTCGAGGACATCACCCCCGAGGATTCCAGGACGTAAGGGATGGCCCAGGTTCTGATCATCGACGACCACAACTCCATGCGGGAGGGGTTGGAGCTCCTCCTCCGGCGCCGGGGGCACAAGACGTACGCAGCCGAGGGGGGTGAGCGTGGGCTCTCCCTCTTGAACGAGCGTGGCGCGGACCTGGTCATTACCGACCTGAAGATGGCAAGGATGGACGGCATCCAGGTCCTGCGGGAGGTCCGGGGCCGGCATCCCGACGTGGACGTGCTGGTCATCACCGCGTACGGGACCATCGAAAAGGCCGTGGAGGCCATGAAGCTGGGGGCGGCCGACTTCCTTACCAAACCTTTCTCGTCCGAGGAGTTCGGGGTGAAGATCGACCGGCTCCTGGCCGACCGGGCGGAGCGCCTCCGCCTCCGCCGGGAGAACGTGGCCCTGCGGGTGGAGAACACCTACCTCAAGGAGGAAGCGGAGTCCCGGTACGGTGCGATGGTTGGTGAGTCCCCGGAGATGAGGGAGGTCTTCCGGTGGGTAGAGCGGGTGGCGGGGAGCGATTCCACCGTGATGATCTATGGAGAGTCGGGCACGGGAAAGGAGCTGGTGGCCCGTGCAATCCACGCCGGGTCATCTGCGCCGGACCGGCCCCTTCATGCGGGTGAATTGCGGCGCTCTGACGGAAGGCCTCCTGGATTCCGAGCTCTTCGGACACGAGAGGGGGGCCTTCACCGGTGCCGGAGCGCCAACGCCGGGGGCGATTCGAGCTCGCCCATGGCGGGCACCCTCTTCCTGGACGAGATCGCCACCATCAATCAGACGACCCAGATTCGGCTCCTCAGGGTGCTTCAGGAGCGTGAGCTGGAGAGGGTAGGGGGAGAGGAGACCATTCCGGTGGACGTGCGGATCATCGCCGCCACCAACACGCCAGTGGAGGAACTTCAGAAGGGGGACGGGATTTCGGGAAGACCTGTTCTACCGTCTTCACGTCGTGCCCATCACCATCCCGCCCCTTCGGGAGCGGAGGAGCGACGTTCCGGTACTGGCCCGGCACTTTCTTCGGAAAGCTTCGCGACCGTACCAACCACCGCGTGGGGGACCTGAGCTCCGAGGCGCTCCTGCGCCTGGAGGGCTACGACTGGCCGGGAAACGTCCGGGAGCTGGAGAACGTGATGGAGCGAGCCCTCGTTCTCGCGGAGGGGCCCGTCCTGCAGGAAGACGACCTCCCCTTCCTGGCCGCCACCGACGGGTTGGACACCTCACTCATCGACGCCGTGATCCCCACCGGTGGAATGGACCTGAACCACGCGGTGGAGAGCCTGGAGGAGCGCCTCCTTCGGCGGGCGCTCCAGCAGGCCAGCGGTGTGAAGGCGGAGGCGGCCCGGCTGCTCGGCCTGAAGCCCAGCGCCCTCTACTACAAGTTGGAAAAGTACGGGATCGAGGCGTGATCGTGCTTTCCTCCCTCCGCGGTTGGGCTGGAGGGGCCCGGCGGATCTGCCTCTCGTTGTCCGTCCTGGCCCTGGTGCCAGCGCTTCTCCCCACCGGGCTTGCCTGCCAGGAGCCGCTCACCCTACCGGAGCTCGAGCGGACCTACCGGGCGGCGGTTGCGGCGTACCAGGACGCCTACGAGACCCTTCGCGTGTTACAGAGCCAGTTCGAGAGGGCCTCCGACACCCTCCGGGCCGCCCAGCTCGCGGGCAACCAGGCGCGCCGGGACTCAGCCTTCGCCGTCATCATGCAGCTATCCCCCGAGCGGACCCTGCAGGAGCAGCGAGTGGAGGAGAAGGCCGACGAGCTCACGGAAGTGCGGGAGCGACTCCTGGACGCCCTGAACCTCAGGTTGGACGATTACCTGGATCGAACCACCCGGGTCCTCACCGACCTGGAGCGCCGGGAGCTGGCGGTGCAGATGGCGGACACCCGGAACCGCATCAACGAGCTGAGGGCCGAGGAGGATCCGGAGGTCACCCTGGAGCCGCTCCCCGACATCCAGATCGAGCTCAGGGACAGTCCGGATGACATCCGCGCCAAGGCGACCCTCCTGGAGGTCCGGGCGGATCAGGCCGCACAGCAGTTGGCTGAGATCGATCGCCGTCTGGAGACTCTTCGAGCCGAGCAATCACGCCTACGGCGGGCGAACGACTTCATGGCCGGAGTGGAGCGGTTCGATGATCCGCGCCTTCCCGTGGGTCCTCCCGGAGGGCAGAGGACGCCGCCGCCCGACCAGGCGCGGATCCCGGCCGGGGCGGATTCCACCGCGGTGGGGGTGCGCCCCCTGACGCGAGAGGAGGAAATCGAGGCCCTCAGCCGGCTGAGGGAGGTCTACGTCGAGACGATTCAGGCAACGAGGGACAAGGCCGTGCGGTTCAGAAGAGAGGCCGGAGGGGACGAGCGAGCATGAATCGTCGCGTCGCGGGCGGTATGACCTGGGTGGTGATGGTTCTCTTCGCCGGGGTGGTGTTTCCCGAAGCTGCTCTTGGGCAGGTGACCTGGCAGGATCTCGTGTTCACGGGGGGAATCTCGGCAGAGGTCTACCGCGGGAATCTGCCCTCGGTCACCGTCCTCCCCGTGGACAGCACGAACCGGGTGTCGGCGGCCGTGGGCGAGTTCGGGATGCGGGGGAACCTCTCTCTTCTCAGCAGCCAGGAGAGGGTCCTCTCCGTCCAGTTCGATGCCGGACTGCGGCAGTTCGCCGCGGGGGGCTTCCGGGTCCGGGATTATGCCCCCAGGGAATGGGTCGGCCGTATGGACCTGAGCTACCGCGAAACCGTGGGGGACCGAGGCGAGCTCTCGGTTCTGGCCGCCGTGGGTGGGCGAAAGGTGGACGACCGTCCTCCTATACCGCTCTTTCTCCAGCCGGGATACGGGACCGCCGAGGGCCGGGTCCTGTTCCGGTTCGCCCGCTGGAGGGGCGCCTACATCGACACCCAGCTCTTCGGGGAGATCACGAACTACGGGGCCATTCCCCAGCTCGATCTCCTGGATCGTGACGTTCTGGGAGCGGAGGTGGGAGCGACTTGGCAGAAAGAGTGGACCGTGAGGACTTACGCGGGATTCCGCGCGGTGCGCTACGGGAACCAGGGAACCTTCGATCCCAGCGATCCTTTTCGGAGGGACAAGACCTTCAGCCTGGGGGCGACCTGGACCCTCCAGTCCCGGGTCATGGCACAGGTGGGGCTCGAGGGTACCCTGAACCGCTCCAACTCCAGCCGCCCCGAATACAACGCCGTGAGCCTGCGAAGCGTGGTCACGGTTCCCATGCCCCAGGAGATGAACCTGAACTTCTTCGCCGTGCTCACCTCCAAGGGCTACCTCACCAAGACGGCCTTCGCCCGGCTCGTCCCGGGAGAGGAGGCCGACAACGCCTCCGTGATCTACGCCGAGCTGGCCCGTCCTCTCGCCGTCAACCTGGACGGGGCGGTGCGCTTCGGATGGAACCGGGCCGAGAGGGACATCGGCAACTCCTACTTCGAGAGGTTCGGGGCCACCTTCCTGCTTCGCTACCGGCCCCGGGAGCGCTGATCCCCGCCCGGATCGCCTTTACTTCGGCCTTGGGCCGCGAAGGGCGGCCCAGGCCACGAAGAGGCCTGCGTGGGACAGGGTCAGGTCCACGCCCAGGCTCCTCCCGTCCAGCATGAGGATGGGAATACGACGCCCCGGAAGGCCGGGGCCGCAACCGATCTCGAGACCGGCCTCGGGCACCCGTAACTCTCGAGCGAGCGCTCGCTTCGCTTCGAGGCGCGCCAGGGCCGAGGCCGGATGCGAGATGCAGGACCATTCCGCCTCGGTGAACCGGGACCTGAGGAGCGCCCATGTCGGAGCCTCCGTGAGCCGGGCGTAGCTCCATGAGACCGCGGGGAACGGGGGGGGGCCGTTCGGCGCCAGCCAGCTCAGGGCATGGACCGCCCGCCGAAGCACCTGGACCCTGAGGGCCACGACCTGGTCCTCGTACGTCACCTCGCCGGACCAGGACGCCACGGGCTCCTCGGCGGGGGCCTCGCCCCGGAGGAGGAGCCGAGGTGGGGACGCGGCGCCATGCCCGGCGGGGGGATGGGCTGGATTGCCCACCGGGCTCCCTCCTCCGGCTGAAACGGTCACCTGGAAGAGAGCGTGGTGAAAGGTCGGAGGCGGAGCCGGGGACCGCGCCTTGCAGACTGTCTTGTACGCGGCCTCCTTCCCGGCCCACCGGACCCAGAGGGCCTGGTCCGGGGCCGGAGAGTCAAGGATGGCTCCCCTCTCCTCCTGGGTGAAGACCCGACGCAGGAAGCGCCCGTCCCCGGACTTTCCCCGGTGGCGAGGATCGTCCAGATCTACGACGTCGTTTCCAAGGTGTAGTGGTTCGCCCATGGCACATCCGGCGAGTGGACGGCTCGGATCATCGCAAGGGATGAGGGTTATCCGAAGGAACGCGAAAAGACAATCATGACGCCATGCGGAGCCCCCATCAAGACGGATGATGATGAATCTGGAGAAGAACCTCGGGCGGTTTCGATCCCTGGGCCGGGAGATGCGGTTGCAGCTCTTGCTCCAATACGCCCGGCGATTTCCTGAGCTCCCGCCAGACCTCCAGGAGGCCCGGGACGCGGGCTTGAACCGGGTTCCGGAATGTCAGACTCCGCTGTTCATGTGGGTGAGCGTCCGGGACGGCGCGGTGAGGATTCTGGCCGACGCGCCGAGCAACGCCCCTACCGTCCGCGGATTCATGGGCTTCCTCATGGAGAGTCTCAACGGGGAGCCGGCGGAGGAGGTGGGCCGGCTTCCCGACGACCTCCTGGACCAGATGGGCCTCGGTGAAGTGCTTGGCGTGATTCGGACGCAGGGCCTGCGGTCGGTGATTCAGCGGGTGAAGAGGGACGTCGCCAGGGCGTCTTGATCATCGTTTCCCGGGGGGGTACTCTGCTCTGATGCGCCTCACTCCTGCCCGGGTCGCGGCCCTTTCGGCCCTTCTCCTCGTCCCCTCAGGCTCTCCTGTCTCCGGGCGGGCGAGGGAGACTGTGCCGGCCCTCCGGGCCCTGGCTCCTCCGGACTCCACTCTGCTGGTGCTGGCGGCGGCGAGTCTCACCGACGTCCTGCCGCGGGTGGCGGAGATCTGGGAGCGGGAGGGCGGCTTGCCGGTCCGGTTCAGCTTCGACGCGACCTCTCGCCTGGCTCCCCAGACTCTCCAGGGGGCTCCCGCGGACCTCTTCTTCAGCGCCGACGAGGCCTGGATGGAATGGGTGGCGGAGCGCGACGGTCTTCTGCCTGGTACGCGAGAGGACCTCCTGGAAAACGAGCTGGTGGTTGTGGTCCCTGCCCACGGGTCCTTCTCGCCGGAACGGCCGGCCGATCTGGAGGATCCGGCCATTCATCATCTCGCCCTCGCCGGAGAGAACGTTCCCGCGGGCCGCTACGCGCAGGCGGCCCTGGAGTCGTCAGGGGTCTGGAGGGCCCTGGAACGTCGGGTGATTCGGGCCGGGAACGTCCGGGGAGCCCTGGAATGGGTGGCTCTGGGTGAGGCCGAGGCGGGGATCGTGTATCGAACCGATGCCCAGGCGGAAGCCCGGGTCAGGGTGGCCTTTTCCTTTGCGCCCGGAACTCACCCACCCATCGTTTACCCCGTGGCGGTCCTCCGCCGAGCGCCGCTTCCCCGGGTGGCGCGGGCGTTCCTGGCGTTCTGCCGCAGCCAGGCGGCGGGGGCGATCTTCCGGGAGGAGGGTTTCGACCTCCTCGGCGGCCCCGGCGCCCCATCCCCATTGCCGGGGGGGGCCGACGAGGCGCCGGGAAGGGAAGAGGGGGTTGGTTCGGCCCCGCTCCCCAGCCCATGGTCCGCCATTCGCCTCTCCTTCATCGTTGCCATTGTGGCCACTATGGTGGGGTTCGCACCGGCGGTCTGGCTTGGATGGACGCTGGCCAGGAGAGAATTCTTCGGAAAGAGCGTCCTGGCCACGGTGATCCTGGTGCCCCTGGTGCTCCCTCCCGTCGTCACGGGCTTTCTCCTCCTCAGCCTGCTGGGTGCCCAGTCCCCGTTGGGGGCGTGGCTGGCGGCCATCGGACTTCCGGTTCCCTTCACCCTCCTGGGGGCGATCCTGGCGGCGTTCGCCGTGGGACTCCCCCTCTACGTGGTGTCGGTCCGGAATGCATTCCAGACCGTCGACCCGGCGTACGAGGAGGTGTCCTGGACGCTGGGTCGCCGTCCGGGCCCCACCTTTCTCCGGGTCACCTTCCCCCTGGCGCTGCCGGGGATCGTGGCCGGCGCGGTGTTGGCCTTTGCCCGGGCGTTGGGGGAGTTCGGGGCCACGGTCGTACTGGCGGGGAACGTGGAGGGAAGCACCCGGACGATCGCCCTCGCCGTCTATACCCTCCTGGAGTCTCCCCGTGGGAGGAGCGCCATCTGGCTGCTCGTAGGAGCCAGTGTCCTCCTTTCCCTCCTGGCCCTCCTGGGCTACGAGATTCTCTCCCGGCGCCAGAGAAGACAGATGGAGCTCCGCCATGGGAGGTGAACGTGGTAGGGTGCCGGGTCCGGTGCTGGAGCTGCGCCTTCAGCTTCCCTTGGGGGCCGGGGATCTGAGCCTGGACCTGGTCACAGAGTCCCTTTCCGTGGCGGTCTTCGGGCCGTCGGGAGGGGGAAAGAGCACCCTTCTGCGCACGGTGGCCGGGGTGGAGCGGAGAGGAAGGGGCCTGGTACGTGTCCGGGGCCAGAGCTGGATGGACTCCGAGCGACACCTTTTTCTCCCTCCCTGGGAGCGCGGAGGCGGGTGGGTCCCCCAGGACTACCTTCTGTTTCCCCACCTACGGGTGCGCCAGAACCTGGGCTTTGCGGGTGCGTCACCGGAAGCCATCGAAGAGATCGCCCGCCTGCTCCTGGTGGACCACCTCCTGGAGAGGCGGCCCAGGCGTCTCTCGGGGGGCGAGCAGCAGAGGGTGGCGCTGGGAAGGGCCCTCCTGGCCAACCCCCGGATCCTCCTCCTGGACGAGCCCTTCTCCGCCCTGGACCGGCCATTGAGAAACCGGGTGGCAGCAGCGGTGCGGGACTTCGTTCGGAAAAGGGAGATTCCCTTGATCCTGGTGAGTCATGACGAAGCGGACGCCGTGGCCCTGGCCCAGGAACACTGGCTCCTCTCGGGAGGCAGGATGGAGCGGGTCGAGTAGGGAGGGCGGCCGATCGAGGGCATCGGAGAGGGAGGGTGGCGGGAGACGCACCAGAACCGAGGCGCGGGCCGGGAAGGATGGCCGGTCCCCGCGGCGAAAGGGGAGAGGGATGCAGGTCATCACCGAAGAGCGTTTGCGAGAGAAGGTGGGGGAGGCTGAGGCACTGGAGGCCGTGGAGCTCGCGTTCCGGGCTCTCGGGGAAGGACGGGTTACGCAGCCTCCTCCTCTGGGGATGGACCTGCCGGCGGTCCGGGGTGAGGTCCACGTGAAGGGTGCCTACCTGGAGGGGGAGGCGGTCTTCGCCATCAAGATGGCCTCCGGATTCTACCGGAATCCCGAGCGGGGGCTGCCCACCGGCTCCGGCCTCGTCCTCGTGTTCGACAGCCAAACGGGCTTCCCGTTGGCGCTCCTCCAGGACAATGGATACCTCACCGAGCTCCGCACCGGAGGCGCCGGGGCCTTGGCCGTGCGGCACCTGGCTCCGGAGCGGCCCCTATCGGTGGCGGTCATCGGGGCCGGGTCGCAGGCCCGATACCAGCTTCGTGCCATGGCCCGTGTCAGGGCCCTGGCGGCACTGAAGGTGTGGAGCCCCGTGGACGAGGAGGTGGAGCGTTACCGTAAGGAGATGAGCGAGGCGCTGGGGATCGGCGTGCTGGGAGCCCCGACCCCTGAGGACGCGGTGCGAGGGGCGGATCTGGTGGTGACCGTGACCCCGAGCAGGCAGCCGATCGTCAAGGCCGAGTGGTTGTCGGAGGGGGCGACGATCGTGGCCGTGGGTTCCGACGGGCCCGGGAAGCAGGAGCTCAGTCCCGGGATCCTGGCCAGGGCCGGCAAGCTCGTCGTGGACTCCCGGGATCAGTGCCTACGCCTCGGGGAGACGCACCATGCCGTGGCGGAAGGGCTCCTCTCCCCGGAGGAGATCCACGCGGATCTGGGAGAGATCGTGCTGGGTGCGCGGCCCGGACGGGAGGGGGAAGAGCTGATCGTGTGCGACCTGACGGGTGTGGGGGCG
Organism: uncultured Gemmatimonadales bacterium; assembly: GCA_963751255.1. Taxonomy (GTDB): domain Bacteria; phylum Gemmatimonadota; class Gemmatimonadetes; order Longimicrobiales; family Gaopeijiaceae; genus CAVVTW01. The sequence continues at coordinate 190,594 of CAVVTW010000035.1, forward strand.
CAGGACGCGGCCATGGCGGGGATGGCGTGGAATCTCCTGAAGGAGCCTTGATCTCCCAGCTTCCGGAAGGCGGCTATTCCAGGAGGGCGTCCACCTTCGAAGCGCAGATGAAGTCGTTTTCGGTAAGCCCCTCCACCGCGTGGGTGGTGTATCGCATCTCGCACCGACTGTACCCGACCACCATGGTGGGGTGATGATCCTCCCGGTGGGAGATCCAGGCGACGGCGTTCACGAACGCCATGACCTCATGGTGGTTGGAAAAGGTGAAGATCCGCCTCACGGCCTGACCATCCTCGATCACCTCCCACGAGGGGACCTCCCGTTGGAGCTCCGTGGCCTCCTCGAGGGTCATGGGAGGGATCCCGCCCTCACAGGGCTTGCACTTCTTCTTCCTCAGATCCGTCATGGGTCGCCAGGTTTCCTTCGTGCGTCAAAGAGGTGACCGGGAATATCCCCGAAAGCTCAAGGTGTTCCTCGGAACCGAGCCTCAGGGCAGGAACCGGGAACGGAGAAGCAGAGTGAAGCGGGTCTGGGCTTCGCCGCCCGGGCCATCGAACCTCTCCGCCACGCTCCGGAGCGAGGTGCCTCCTGGGGGCAGGATCAGCTCAGGGGCGAGCTCCAGCAGGGGCCAGGCGACGAAGGGCCGGTGGGTGACGTCGGGATGAACGGTGGGAGGAGACTCCCTCGGTGGCCCGGAGCATGGCAGGAAGAGCAAGAGGTCCAGGTCCAGGGTCCGGGGGCCGAAGGCATCCCCCCCATCCCGGACCCTTCCCAGGCCGGCTTCGACGCGCCGCAGGGCGTCCTCGAGCTGGCGCTCGTCCATCCTGGCTCGGATCTCGATCACCCCGTTGAGGAAGTCCCCTCCTCCTGGCCCCGTGCCGCCCTCAATCCGGGTGGGGGGTCGGTCCGCGGCGCGGGCGGCGAGCAGGCCCTTCCCGCTCCGCCCGGGAAGTGCGGGCCCCGACAGGGGCTCGGTGCGGTAGAAGGTTGAGATCCCCACGAGTGTGATCCCGGGGGTCCGGGAGAGAGTCTCCAACGCCCCCCACACGTTCTTCTCGGGCTCGATGTTGGATCCGATACCGAGGAAGACCCGGGCCTCCCGGTCGGGTCTTCCCCCGGGGGGGGCCTTCATGCGCTGCCGGGGGTCCCTATCCACGCCGGCGCTCCACCTCGACCCCCACGCTCCGTGAGAAACGAACGGCCCCGGGCTTCTCCACCCGGACCCGGGCCAGAGTCACCCGCTCGTCCTCCAGGCAGACCGCCGCGATGGCCTCGGCGAGGCGCTCCACGAGGTAGAACTCCGATTTCTCCGCGAGAGCGATAGTCTTCTTGGCCACCTCCCGGTAGTCCACGGCGTCCCGGAAGTCGTCGCTCTTGCCCGCAGGCCCGCAGTCGGCCTCCATTTCAATGTTGATCAGGATGTCCTGCTTCTTCTCCCGCTCCCAGTCGTGGATGCCGATGATTCCCCGGGCGAGGAGGTCATGGATCAGGATCCTGTCACTCATGTGCTTCCTCCCAGACGGAGGTTGCGGCCTCCATCCACAAAGAGGATCTGTCCCGTGACGAACTCCGCCCCCAGAAGGTAGGCCACGGCTCCGGCCACGTCCCGGGGATACCCTCGTCGCTTCAAAGGCAGCTCTCCCACCAGACGCTGCAGGTGGTTCTCCCCCAGGCCCTCGGGTGCGAGTACCGCGCCGGGGGCCACGGCGTTCACCCGGAGCTCAGGCGCGAACTCCAGGGCGGTGAGGGTGGTCAGCTCCCCGAGCATGGCCTTGCTGAGATGGTAGGCGGCGTGGGCCAGGTCTCCTCCCACAAGGCGCGTGTCCAGGAGGTTCACCACCGCTCCGGCCCGTGCCGTACTCCGGATGCGCCGCCAGAACGCCCGGGTCAGGACAAAGGGAGCCCAGGCGTTGACCCTGAGGTTGCCCTGGAGGGTCTCCAGGTCGAGCCCGTCCAGGCGCCCCGCCGGAAAGACGGACGCGTTGTTGACGAGGTAGTCGAGGCCTCCCAGGGCCGCCCACGCCTCGTTCAGGACAGCCTCGACCTCGTCCGGCTGATCCAGGTTCCCCTGCACGGGGGCCGCCTCCACGCCGAGACCCTCCAGCTCCCGGCACAAGGCCTCCGCCGGGGCTCGCGAACGGTTGAAATGGACGGCCACGTGGACGCCGAGACCCGCCAGACAGCGAGCGGTTTCTTCACCGAGGCGCCTCGCCCCGCCCGTGACGAGGGCCTTCTTGCCGGCAAGGGGGTTTGTATCCAAGCCGTGGCTCCTGATCTCCTGAGTGGCGGATCCCGCGGCCAGCCTCTACCCCTGGAAGCCTCCGAGGACCTCGAGGACCCGGTCCACGTCCTTCTCCGTGTGATCCGCGTTGACCTGGAAGCGGATCTCCTCGTCGCCTTTGGGCACGACCGGGAAGGCCAGGCCCGTCGCCAGGATTCCATTGGCGAACAGGTGGGCTACCAGGGCCCGGGTGCGGGCCGTATCGCGAACCATGAGGGGCACTACCGGGTGCTCTCCGGGAATCGTCTCCATTCCCATCTTGACGAGCCCTTCTTCGAAGCGCTTCGTCAGGGCCCTGAGATGGCGAAGAAGCTCCAACCCCCTCGGGCTGTCCAAGAGCTGAAGGGAAGCCCGGGCGGCACTCGCCTCTCCAGGGGTGATGGGGTTGGAGTAGATATAGAAGGGCGCCGATTCCCGAAGGAACCGGATGAGCGAGGCGTTGGAGGTGACGTATCCGCCGTTGACGCCGAACGCCTTTCCGAGAGTTCCGATGAGCACATCCACGGGAGGAAAGCCGGTGTATTCCTCCGTGCCCCGCCCGGTGGCGCCGAACGCTCCGACCCCGTGGGAGTCGTCCATCACCACGACCACGTTCTCGGGATAGTCGGCGTCGTGCTTCCGGGCCAGGGCCATGATTTCGGCCATGGGGGCGTGATCGCCGCGCATGCTGAAGATCCCGTCAGTGATGAGCACCGCCCGCTTGGCCGATCCCTTGTACTCCTCCAGGAGCTTCTCCAGGAAGGCCATGTCCACGTGGGGGTAGACTCGCTTGTCCCTGGGCCGCGCCAGGCGAACCGCGTTGATGATGGAGTTGTGGTTCAGTTCGTCGCTGATGACTGCCGTCTCCAGGGAGACCAGAGGACTGATCGTTCCCATGACCGTGGAGTAGGCGGACGAGAAGACCATGGCTGCCTCCCGGTTGTGGAAGGCGGCCAGGGCACGCTCCAAGGCCACATGTTCGTCATACGTTCCGCTGATGAAGCGAACGGCGCCCGGGCCGGCGCCGTAGCGGGCGGTGGCCTCTTCCTCGGCCTGGACCACCTCGGGGCGAAGGGACATGCCGAGGTAGGAGTTGGAGTTCATTCGGATGAACTCCTTGTCCCCCTGGCCCGCCAGGTGGAAGCGGGGTCCCCGGTCTCCCGCCGGTGGGAGGACCTCGGTGACCACGGTCTCGGCGCCTTTGGCGGTTCCCTTCTGCTCCAGGGAGGCGACGTGGTCCTGGAGGATGCCTGTCAGTCGGTCGAGCGGCATAGCGCTATCCTCGGATGAGTTTCTCTCGAAGGTTCTTCAGCATGTCCTCCACCATGGCGTCCAGGTCGTAGCGTGGCGCCCACTCCCATTCCTGCCGGGCGGCGGTGTCGTCCAGGCGCCTGGGCCAGGACTCGGCGATCTTCTGGCGAAGGGGATCGACATCGTACTCGATGCTGAACTCCGGAATGTGCTTCCGGATGGCCGCCGCCAGGCTCTCGGGAGTGATCTGCATGGCGGCGATGTTGAAGGCATTTCGGTGCCTGAGCCTGGACGAATCCGCCTCCATCACATCGATGGATGCCCGGATGGCGTCGGGCATGTACATCATGTCCAACTGGGTGTCCGGCTGCAGAAAGCAGGTGTAGCGGCCCTCCAGGACCGCCTGATAGAAGATCTCCACCGCGTAGTCGGTGGTCCCCCCTCCGGGGGGTGTCACGTAGGAGATGAGGCCTGGGTAGCGGACGCCGCGGCAGTCCACCCCGAACCGGAGGAAGTAGTAGTCTGCCAGGAGCTCGCCGGCCACTTTGGTGACCCCGTAGATGGTGGTGGGCCGCTGAATCGTGTCCTGGGGTGTCGGATCGGGAGGGGTTGAGGGCCCGAAGGCCGCGATGGAGCTGGGAACGAACACGGCACAGCCCCGGGCCCGGGCGATCTCCAGAGTGATCTCGAGGCCGCCCAGATTCACCTGGTAGGCTTTGCGGGGATCGGCCTCCCCCACCGCCGAGAGGATGGCGGCGAGATGGTAGATGGTGTCGGCGGAGAAACCGTCCACCGCCCGGTCCATGGCTTCGTGGTCCGTGCAGTCCACGAGCTGGAAGGGGCCCCCCGAGGCGAGGTCGTCCCCGGGTTCCTTTATGTCGGTGGCCAGGACGTTCTCCGGGCCGTAACGAGAACGCAGCGCCGGGACCATCTCCGATCCCACCTGGCCCGCCGCTCCTGTAACGAGGATCCGTGTCATCGGTTCCCTTTCGAGGCTGCCGTTGCGTGAAGCTGGTTGTCGCGTGGCCTCAATGTAGGACGAGGAGAGGGGGAGCGTCGAGACAGGCCGTCGAGTCGAAGGCGCGTCAGGGAACGGTGAGCCGAACCCGGGCCCCTCCAAGCCCCACGGGCCATCGAAGGGTGATGGACTCCCCCTGGACGGTCTGGTCGAAACCCTTTTCCGACTTGGAGAAGGTTGTAATGGGAAACCGCCAGACGGAGGCCTTCGGCGTGGCGGTCACGGAGACCGGCCCCGCCGTGGAGAGCTCCGTGGAGAACCACGCGTCGGGCGGGAGACCCGCCGGGTTCCAGGTGAGCTCCACGTCCAGGGTTCCGTCGGACCCGAAGCGGAGGCGTTTCTCGAAATCGCCCGGCCCGCCGGCGGCGAGGGACACCTCCAGCCAGGCGGCCGCGCGGTCCCCGGCTTCCCCGTCGTCCACGAATTCTCCTGTCTCGGTCCCGACGACCTGGAGCTCGGAGGCCGCCCAAGACTGAAGGGTCTCGAACCGCCCCTCGCTGAATTCCTCCAGGGAAACGGTGACCGGCAGGATCCGTTCCTGAAAGAGGGACCGGTCATCGGGGTCCACCGGTGGGAGCTGGCTGAACCGGAGCTGCTCCTCCAGCTCGTGGATGGACGGGGCGTGGGACCCGTCGGCTGGGCCCGCCTCGGCTCCTCCTGCCTCTTCGGCTTCGGGATCGGACGAACCGTCCGGGCCCTGCTCGTGGTAGGGCTCCCTCCGGCGGGTCAGGGTGTTCGCCAGGTTCATGCCGGCCCGGAAGAGGGTGAGCTCCTCCACGGACCCGCCTCGACGGGGGCTGACCAACGCCGAAAAGTGTTCCGAGTGGATCCAGATCTCCTCGTGACCGTCCAGGTCCAGGTCCCGGCGTTCCCATGCCAGGTCCTCACCGGCCCGGAGGATCCCTTCGCCTTCAGCCAGGTTTCGCCAGATGGCGTCCCGAAGGTGGCGGAGGTAGAGGCCGCCAAAGACGCCATGCCAGTAGGCGTCGTTGCAGTGGGCCCGGCCCAGGGCCCGGCGGGCCTCCTGGGAGCCATCTCTCTCCCTGGCCAGGGCGGATAGGGCCAGGGTCTTCTTGTGCATCCGATTGGACTCGGGGTACTTCACCAGGAAATTTCGCCAGTGCGAGCCCCGGACGAGGGGCGCCTCTCCCCGAGCGAACTCTTCCTCCCCCAGAGCATGCTTCAGCCTGGACAGTCGATGGTAGGCCGCCGAGGGGAGCGACCACTCCTCCATTTCCCGGTACGCTGCCGAGGGGAGGTAGGCGTAGCCCCCGCTGGGGATCTCCTTCAGGGCCTCACTGAAAGTCGACAGGCGGAGCTCCCCCTCCTTCTCCATCCCTTTGAGCGTATGCATGAAGCGAATGAGCCAGCCGCGCTCGTACACCCACTCCCGGGTCCCCGGCCACCCTCCGAACTTCTCGATGTCGTCGGCGATGATGGCGATGCTGTGACCCGCGGCTCGCAGACTCCTGAGGTACCTGGCGGTCTTCTCCGGTGGCTGGAAGGGAATCAGGTACCGGAGGTGCTCGTCGATGGGAAATACGGCCAGGCTCCGGCCGCAGGCTTCGGTGCGGAAGGATTGATGGAGGGCGCTCCTGGGGAACCCCGCGGCGACGAAATGTCGGTCGTCCACCAGGACGTACTCCACACCGGCCTGCACCAGGTCGGCGGGGAGGTCCGGCTCCCACACCCGTTCCGTGAGCCAGAGCCCCCGGGCCTTCACACCGAAGAGCTCCTCGAGGGAGTCCTGCATCCAGCGTATCTGCTCGATGCGGCCCTCCCGGCACAGGGCCGGCAGGATGGGCTCGTAGTATCCGGCCAACAGGAGCTCGATGCGCCCAAGGCTGGCCAGCTCGCCGATCTTGTCGAGGTAGCTCCTGCCGTGGGCCTGGAGCCAGTCCAGGAGAGGCCCGGAAATGTGCAGGCTCAGCGGGAGGAAGTCCTCTTGTACGGCTTGGGAAAGGAAGGGCTCGTACACGTTCCGGAGGTGCTCCTCGAATACATGGTCGAAATTCCCCACGGGCTGGTGGGCGTGGAGTCCAAAGGCGAAGCGGAGGGGCTCGTGTCGGGAGTCGGTCATGGTCGGGGCTCGAAGCCAAGGAGTTCGCGAAGAGTCGAGAGTTGGTGGGCGATCCCGGGTGGGGGATCACCGAGGAGCCGGTAGTACTCGGTCTGGGCATCGAAAGGGATGGGCAGGTCCATGAGACGGTGCAGGCCGCCCAGGTCCCGCACCATCTCCACCACCACGGCAGGGGCCGGAAGTCCCTCTCCGGGTTCCCGCGCGAGCGCCCGGATCCCTCCAACCAGTCCCTGGCGGAGGGCGCCGGACATGGTTTGCGGTCCGGATGCGGGCCCGGAGCCCGTGGCTTCGGCCGAAAAGCGCTGGTTGGCGGCCCTGACCAGGCCCCAGACCAGGGGGAGCCGGTAGGCTTCCGGAATCTCCTCGAGGGGGATGGGGACGAAGGGGAACGAGCCTCCCCGCGTGCGGGCAGCCACCTGGACCCGCGTGGGAGTCGGCATGGCGACCCGGCATTCCACCAGCCACTCCCGGCCGGTACGGCGGTGGACGACTCGTACGGCTCCGGGGCTCACCGTGGACGCCATGAACCCAGGCGTCGATGGACGGGAGGGAGACGATGCATCGGATCCTGGGTGGACGCCCGGTCTGGACGGAAGGCCCTCCGGCATGGACGACTGCACCGCTTCCCACGCCGATAGTCCTGCAGCCACCCTGAGATGGGCTGCCGTCGTCGGCTTGGCGTCCTGCAGGAAGATGGTCCAGCCGCTGCGAGGGGGGCTCTCGTTGGAGAGGGCGGCGTCGAGGCGGAGGGCGAAGCCTTCCTCAACGCTCCCGGAGTCCCCGGCCAGCTCCATGGCCCTGGCGGCGTACCGCAGGACCTGGCGCGGCTCGATTCCCGCGAGATCGTCGAAGAACCAGCCGCAGGAGGTAAAGAGACGCAGGGCGTTTCGCTCCATCTCCAGGAGCTCAAGCGCCCGGGTCTCCTCTTCGGGCTCCAGGGGCCGGGGGGCGATCTCCCGGAGGAGGCTCAGGGCTTCGTCGGGCGGTGCCGCGGCGACCCCGCCATAAAGGTCTCGCGCCCTCCACGGGTCTCCGAGAAGGGGAGGGCCCTCTCGCTCGAAGACCGCATGGACCCGTCCGGCGAGCCAGTCCATGGCTTCCCGAAGTCCTGCTCTCCACCGCTGCTGCGTGGAGCGGGAGGGATCCATCTTGCATCCGCAGTCCGCGTGCCACCGGCGGACCCCATGGATGCAGCTCCAGGACGAGGGGTCGACGATTTCCACCTCCTCCTGGGGAGGATTGCGCTCGAGGAACGTGGCGAAGTTCTCGAGTCGGACATCGGGGCGCCGGGCCAGATTCCGGAGGAGGGCGGCGAGTCCCATCTCTCCGAACCGATGGTGGTGACCATAGGTTTCGCCGTCGGTGGCGACGGAAACCAGCCGATGGGGCCGTTCGCCCGGTCGCCGGCTTCCGTCCACGAGCTTACTCTCCCACTCGGCTGCGTCCCTGGAGAGGGAGCCGAAGGCCACGTCGTGGGAGAGGCCGCCGTCGTAGAAAAAGAGGGCGAGGGACCGGCCTCCCGAAGCGGAGAACCGGCCAGGGAGGCCCCGCCCGGGCACCTCCTCTACCTGGTGCGGCGACAGAATGGTGAAGGCGATTCCTTCTTCGGCCAGCACCTCCAGCGTCTCCCGGTCCACGGCGGTTTCGGGGAGCCACATCCCCATGGGCTTGCGGCCGAACCGACGGCAGAAGTCGGCGATGCCCCACCGGACCTCGGACACCTTCTCCCGGCGAGACGCCAGGGGAAGGATGGTGTGGTGATAGGGCTGGGCCAGGGCGTTGCCGTGTCCACGGTTCCTCCTCCGGCTAGTGGCGTCGGCGTCCAGGATGGCCCGGTACGTCGCTGGAGCGTGAGCCTCCATCCACTCCAGGAGCGTCGGCCCGAAGTTGAAGCTGATGGCCTCCAGGGTGTTCACGATGTCGGCGATCCGTCCATCGGGTCCCGTCAGGCGCGCCGCCGAGACTGCCCGGTAGCACTCCCTCTCGATCCTCTCGTTCCAGTCGTGGAAGGGCGCGGCGGAAGGCTGTGCCTCCAGGGTCTCGAGCCACGGGTCCTCCCGGGGGGGCTGGTAGAAGTGGCCGTGGATCACCACCGACAGCCTGCCATCCGGGGTTGGAGGCTCCGGGGGGGGCTTCAGGGCAGCGAGCTCCTGGCGGGGGGCCGTCACCTGCGCGCCAGCACGCTTTCCAGCGATGCCAGGATGTCGGGAAACACGTCGTCCCGAGCCCTGAGCGCCTTGGCCTTCTCCTCTCCCTGGGACAGGCTCTCCTGGGCGAGCTCGTCGCAGGCGCAATCCAGGAGCGCCTCAGCCCCGCTACAATGGAGCCCGAATCTCTCGGCCCCATAGTCGGGCACCGCCCCCGTGGAGATCATGAACTGCCAGTCCGACGACTGGGCCAGGAGGAGCTCCCGGGCCGCCTGCGCCAGGACCGGTCGTCCCTGTGGCGACGCCAGGAGTTCGGGGGCGGCCTGCCAGAACCGGTCCTCGAGGCGCCAGAGGCGCTCCCAGGTCCGGCTCGTTCCCGGGTTGAGCCACATGCTGAAGTCGCCATTGGCGCCCCAGGAGCCCTGGGCCGGCCGGAGGGAGTACTCTGGGGGGAACGCGGAGAGATGCTGGGACGCCGTGACGGGAACCAGCCCGGACCGATAGGGAAGGCGGAGGAAGAGCTCCCTGAGAAAGGTAATTCCCTCGAACCACCAATGCCCGAAGAGCTCGGTGTCGAAGGGCGTCATGGCGACGTCACCGGGCCCCGCGGCGTACTTCCTCTGAAGGTGGCCGAGGAGCCCCGCGAAATGCGTGGCGTGGTCACTGGCCCTGCAGAGGGCCTTCTCGGGGTCGTAAGCGTTCTTGGCCTCCAGCCTCACGTCGGGTCCCGTCACCCTCCAGAGCTTGAGTCCGCCCGGGGACCGCATTCTGTGGAACTCGAGGTAGGACCCGTCCCCAGGGTACCCCTGGTGCCGACTCCACACCTGGAGGGAAGCCCTTGGCTCGCGCACGAAGGCCGCCAGACCACCTCCGGCCTCTCCCGCGCCCACGATGTATGCATGGTAGGCCGATCTCGACACCGGCGCGTCACCGTCCCTGCTCCCCCCTTCCCAGGCGGCGTCGAAGCGCTCCGCGCCGTGGGGCAGGCTCCCGTACCAGCCGAGGGCTTCTCCAGCCCCGGCCATGTGCGTGTCGATGAAGAAGAACCGGAAGCCGGCGGAGGCGAGGTGGGTTTCCAGCCCCTGTCGGTCGTGCCTCCTGGACACGCCCGGCATCGGATCCCACGGACCCTCCGGATGGTAGGCGCATTCCGGGAGCCAGCACCCTCTGGGAGTCCGTCCGAAGAGGCGTTCATGCTCGGCGGCTCCAACCGCGAGTTGAAGGGAGATGCTCTCCTCTCTGCCGAGAAGGGGAAGAAGGCCATGGGTCGCGGCGGAGGAGATGGTCTCGATCCGGCCCGCCGCCTCCAGGCGCCGGAGCTCCCCGATCAGATCTCCCTCTAGCTCCCGCCATAGCCCCCTCAAGTGGATGAGGCGGTCCTCCCAGAAGCGGACGGCGGGGAGGAGCTCCTCGTCGTCGCCGCCGGCCAGGGAGAGATAGGCCTCTCTGCAAGCCTGGAGCCGCTGTTCGATGAAGGTGCCCAGCTCCTCCTGAAAGGTCGGGCTCGCGAGCTGATTGGCCAGGACCGGCGTAACCCCCAGGGTGAGGGGCGCCGCCAGGCCCGCACGCTCGAGTCCCCTGAGGGCCTCCGCGAGGGGCAGGTATGCATCCAAGGCCGCTTCGCAGAGCCAGTCCGAGCCGTGGGGCCAGCGGCCGTGGTTGAGGAGATAGGGGAGGTGGCTGTGAAGGGTGAGGACGAAGTGCATCGACGCTCCGGGGACGGGGATTATCGGGCCAGCGCTTCGGCCCGAATCGCCAGGGCTTGATCGTACACGTCGAAATATCGGCCCACGACCCGCTCCCAGGAATGATCCTCGGCCATGGCATGGGTCACGAGGTGCCTCCAGGAGGCCCCCCTCCGATACCGGGCTACCGCTCTCCCCACTATCCAATCCAGGCGCTCCGGCCTGTAATCGTCGAAGAGAAGTCCCGTGGTTCCGTCCTCGATGGTGTCTCCCAGGCCGCCCACCCGCCGAGCCAGGGGGATCGTACCGTACCGCATGGCCCGCATCTGGGTCAGACCGCACGGCTCGTAGAGGGACGGCATGAGAAGAGCGTCCGCGCCGGCGATGATCCGGTGCTCCCGGGCGTCGTCGAACTCGAGCTGCACGGCGACCCGATCGGGGTGCGCGGCCGACAGGGCGAGAAGGCCCCGTTCGAAGCGGCTCTCGCCGTTGCCCAGGAAGATGAACTGGGCGTCCGATTCCCGGACGGCCTTTCCCCCGAGGATCAGGTCGAGCCCCTTCTGGGCCACCATGCGCGCCACCATGCCGACGAGGAGCTTGTCCGGATCCTCCGGCAGGCCGTATTCGGCCTGGAGGGCTGCCTTGCAGACCGCCTTCCCGGAGAGATCCTGGGCATCGTAATTCGCCGCGATCAAGGGGTCCGTGGCCGGGTCCCAGATGCGGAAGTCGATCCCGTTCAGGATCCCGACCAAGCGGTCGTGGAGGGAGAAGAAGTTGTGATGAAGACCGAACCCCCCGGGCTCGGTCCGAAGCTCGAAGGCATGGCTGGGGCTCACTGTCGTAGCCATGTCGGTGAAGACGAGGCCGGTCTTCAGAATGTTGGCTCGTCCGTACCATTCCATGACGTCCAGGCTGTAGAGCTCCCAGGGCAGGCCGAGCTCCGGGACGATCTCGGAGGGGAAATGACCCTGAAACCCGCCATTGTGGACGGAGAGGACCGTGGCGGCCGTGTCGGAGCGCGGATCTCCCTTCCGAAGCACCCGGAGGTAGGCCACAGCCAGCGCAGTATGCCAGTCGTGCATGTGCAGGACCAGCGGCGTGGGCGGCGGGGCGATGCGTGGGAGGAGCTCCACCGCGGCCGCCGCGAGGAGGGAGAACCGGAGGTGGTTGTCGGGATAGTCGCCGTCTCCCTCGCCGTAGACTCCCGGGCGGCCGAAGTACCGGTCGTTCTCCACGAGGAGCACCCGCGGTCCCTCGGTGCCCTTGGTGGCCTCCCAGGGGCGCACGGTTTCCACGCGGGTTCCGATCCGCACCTGGAAAGCCTCTCCGGCCGGACGCAGCCCGTACTCCCCCGAGCGGATCCTCTGGAAGAGGGGCAGGATCACGGTCACCTTCGAGCCCGACCTGCTCTGATAGGTGGCCATGCCCTGGACCGCCTCGGCAAGACCGCCGGTGCGGATGTATGGCCAATACTCGGCGGTCAGGTGGACGATGGGCGTGGAGCGCGACGGGCTCTTCTGTGGATCCCGCGGCGCGGGAGGGGCTCGGCGCTCCGATGCGCTCGACGGCGCCGTGAGGGCGCTGTCTCTGGGGGCGGTGTGCATCACCGTTGCGGGGCGGTCACGCCGCCTCGGGGGGGTCGTCTCCATCCAGGTTCCCCGTGAAAGAGGGGACGTAACAGCGCTCGGCGTATTCCCGGAGCATCCTCGAAGCGGTGAAGCGATTTCCCGCCTCCAGAAGGGCGTGCTTCATGCGGAGCACCCAGGCCGGCGCCAGCCCGTTCTTGTCGGTGTTGTAGAAGAGAGGGACCACTTCCCGTTCCAGGAGGGAGTAGAGGTTTTCCGCGTCCGCGGCGTCAGGGTCCGGGTAACCCGTGCTCACCGGCAAGGCCCAGCCATTGAGGCCCGTGTACCCCTCCGCCCACCAGCCGTCAAGCGTGCTCACCTGGGGGATGGCGTTCAGCGCCGCCTTCATCCCGCTGGTGCCCGAAGCCTCCATAGGGACCAGGGGAAGGTTGAGCCACAGGTCCACGCCCTGGAGAAGACGGTCCGCGGAATTCAGGTCGTAGTCCTGGAGGAAGGCGATTCGTCCTTCGAACCGAGGGTCCCGCGTGTAGGAGTAGACCCTCTGGAGCATCTTCTTCCCTTCCTCGTCGGCCGGGTGGGCTTTCCCGGCGAAGACGAACTGGACCGGTCGCCACGGGTTCGTCAGGAGTTTCAACAGCCGGCCCTCGTCCCAAAAGATGAGATCCGCGCGCTTGTAGGTGGCGAACCTCCGGGCAAAGCCGATGGTCAGGGCGGTGGGATCCAGGAGGGTCCCGGCGCCCACAAGGTGCATGGCTTCCTCCCACTTGTCCCGCCACTGTTGCCGCGCCTTCTCCCGAATATAGCTGAAGAGATACCCCTTCAGCTGTCGATGTGCGTCGCAGAGAGCCCGGTCGTCGATGTCGAGAATTCGCTGCCAGAGGCTCCGGTCCTCCATCTTCTCGGCCCATCCGGCCCCCAGCTGGGCGTCCAGGAGGTCCATGAGTCTCCATGCCATCCAGGAGGAGAGGTGCACTCCGTTGGTGATATGGAAGATGGGGACCTCGGAGAGCTTCTTCCGGGGCCAGAGTTTCGCCCAGTTCTCCCGCGTGACCCGCCCATGCTTCTCTGCCACGCCGTTCACGTAGCGGGAGAGGCGCATGGCACAGGCGGTCATGTGGAAGGTGTCGTGGTCGATTCCGGGGTGCCGTCCGAAGGAGAGGAAGGTGTCCCGGTCCATGACCCCGTCCTGCCAGTAGTGGCTCAGAGCCGACTCCACCTGGGCCACATGAAAGGTGTCGTGGCCTGCGGGAACGGGGGTGTGGGTGGTGAAGACGCCCTTCGACCGAACCCGGGCCACAGCGTCCTCCAGAGGCATGCCTTCCTCGAGCAGCTCCCGCACGCGCTCCACCATCATGAAGGCAGCGTGTCCCTCGTTGGCGTGCCAAGCGTTGGGGTGGATTCCGATGGCCCGCAGGACCCGGACCCCTCCAACTCCGAGAATCCACTCTTGGCAGAGGCGGTTCTCGTGACCCCCCTGGTAGAGCTTCTGGGTCAGGTCTCGATCCTCGGGGTGGTTCTCCTCCAGGTTGGAGTCCAGGAGGAGGATCACGGTTCGTCCCACCACCATCTTCCAGGCCCCGACGCTGATGGCCCGCCCGTAGAGCTCCACGGACGCGAGGGACCGGTGGCCGTCCGGGGTGAGAATGGGCTCGAGAGGGGTGAGCAACGGATTGAACTGGGCCTCGTTGTCCACCTGCCACCCTTCCAGCGTGAGATGCTGGTCGAAGTACCCCTTCAGATAGAGGAGCCCCACCCCGATGATGGGAACCCCGAGATCGGAGGCCGCCTTGCAGTGGTCCCCCGCCAGGACCCCAAGGCCACCCGAGTAGATGGGCACGGAGGTGTGGATTCCAAACTCGGCGCAGAAGTAGGCGACCAGGTTCCCGCCCGGGTCGCCGTACCGGGAAACGAACCACGTGCCCGAGTTGGACTCCTCCATCGCCGCCGTTTCCATGACCTTGGCGTAGCGCTGAAGGAATTCGGGATCCCGGGCGCACGCCGCCAGGCGGGAAGGGTCGGCCCGGCGGAGAAGCTCGATGGGATTGCGCCCTGAGAGGTGGTAGAGGGTGGGATCGATCTCCCAGAAGAGGGCCCGGGCGTGACGATTCCAGCGCCAGGAAAAGTTGAGTGCGATGCCGGCGAGCCCCTGGAGGGGCTCCGGAAGATACGGAATTTTGGAGGAGTTGGAGGCCATGGTCATGACTACAGAGGGACGGGTATCCACACGCCCCGAGGTCGGTGCCCGGGGCAAGAGATCAAGCTTACTTTAACGGGGCGGGTCTTGCCAGGGATGCGTCGATTGGGGTCGGGGGCGGCAAGGAAGGCAGGCGGGGGCCCAAAGAAAGAAACTCCCGAGTCGCTTGCGATCTCGGGAGTCCCATGCCAGATCCTGCTTCGTCCAACCCTTCCCACTCCAACGAGCTCCGGCGGCAGGACTCGAACCTGCGACCCGACGGTTAACAGCCGTCTGCTCTACCAACTGAGCTACGCCGGAAAATCTCCTCCGAAGAGGGAGAAAAAGCTACCCAGGGGGACTGGGGGTGTCAACGGGACGCTCGGGCCCCGCCGCAGTCCTTTCTTCTTGCCCCCCAGGGGTTTCCCGGGCCGGGAGGCTCCCCGACCCAGCCTCTCCCTCTCCCCTGAGGCGCGTGGCCCGTTCCATGATGCCCCGCACCGCCTGGCCGATCTCGTGGGCCCCCTCCCAGAGGTCCTCGAACCGGCGGTGGGCACGTCGCGCTTCCTCGGGTCCGAAGCGGGCCGCCCACGTGGGCCCCTTGTAGGGGAAGGGCCGGCGAAACAGGTGGAGTCCCAGGAGGACGGCCACGGGTCCGCTCTCGTTCGAGAAGACCGTGAAGTCCGGCGACCAACCCCCCAGCGGGGAAGAGCGGATCTCCAGTCTGCCGTTGCGGAGCAGGGCCAGGATCCGATGCAGATTCTGGCGTTTCGAAGAGTCCTGGAGCAGTGCATAGGCCTCCTCTTCCACCGTCCGGGCGTTCACCTCCGCCACCAGCACGCGAAGGCTCCGGATCCGGGTGACCTCCTGCTCGGAGAGGTCCACTCCGCTCAGCCGGATTCGGAGGATTGCCGTTTCGACTGCGGTCGAGCCGGAGATGATCTCTCCGAAGAGTTGTCGGAAACCCTCCGGGTCACGCTCGTCCAGGAGGCGGGCTTCGCTGCGCACATGGCTCGTGGTCATGCCTGGAATGCTGCACGGGCGACGGGGCGAAACCATTGCTCGGCGAGACTCGAAGCGAGGGTCACGACTCCGACTCAGACCTGGTCTGGGCAGGCACCTCCGTCCGTCGTAGGTTCTCATCCAGCCGCAGGGAGGCGGTGCCCTCCCGGGAACAGGGCGACTGGGGGAAGGGGCTTCGGGGGACAAGGAGAGTGAACGAACCCATGAACGCGCACAAACGCCACTTGAGAGAGTGGCTTCTGCCCATTTTGGTCTTGGCCTCTGCGTGCTCCTCGCCGCCGAGAGAGCGTCCGTCGCTCGTGGTCTATGTCGTGGTGGACCAACTCCGGGCGGATCTCCTGGATCGGTACGATTCCCTCTTCACCGGAGGCTTCCGGCGCCTCCGGGACGAAGGCTTCCGGTTCACGCAGGCCACTCACGACCATGCTTCGACCGAGACGGCGGTGGGGCACGCCACGCTCTCCACCGGAGTCTTCCCGTCCCGAAACGGCATCGTCGCCAACGAGTGGCTCGAGCGAGGCCCCGGCGGGTGGCACTCGGTCTACTCGGTCGAGGACACCCTGACCCACATCCTGGGACTGCCCGTGCTGGAGGGCCGGTCTTCCCGGAACCTCCTGCGGGACGGATTGGCCGACTGGATTGTGGCGTCGTCCCCACGGTCTGTAGTGGTATCGGCCTCGAGGAAGGACCGCCCGGCCATCGTCATGGCGGGGAAGACGCGAGGAAACGTCTACTGGATACCGGAGGGTGAGGCGCGCTTCGTGACGTCCGGCTTCTATGGCGACCGATACCCGGCCTGGGTCGAGCGGTTCAATCGGGAGGAGATGCCTCGCATCTTCGGTGATTCGATCTGGCACCAGATGGTTCGTGCGGCTGTTCGGCCAACGACGCGCCGGGACACCGTGGAGTACGAAGGGGACGGCGTCCACACTCATTTCCCGCACCGTTTCGTGGATGAGGTCATGCGACTGGATCGTCGGGGGGCACTGAATCGGTGGGCCTACGCCCAGCCCTTTCCCGACGATGCGGTGGCGGGGTTGGCGATGGAGGCGATCCACGCCCTTTGCCTGGGGGAGGACGACGCTCCGGATTACCTGGCCCTTTCCTTTTCCCAGACCGACGCTGTCGGCCATGCCTACGGTCCCCTCAGCCGGGAGCAGTTGGACAACCTCCTGAGGGTGGACCAACATCTCGGCCGTCTCATGGATACCCTGGATGCGGAGGTGGGGCGAGGGCGATGGGTCATGGCCCTCACCGCCGACCATGGGGTGCTCACCACTCCAGAGTACCTGGTGGAACAGGGGCAGAAGGCCGGCCGGACCAGCCGGGATCAACTCGCGAGCCTTCGGAGCCTTTTCGCGTCCTACCGGGAGGAAGACGGAGACCCTCTCGAGACCGCCGACGCCCTCGTTCTCGCGCTGGAAGAGTTCCCCTTCGTGGCGGACGCCCTCACCATTCCGGAGTTGACCAGCGGTCCCCCGGCAGATTCCTTCGTCGTCCTGATGCGGAACTCCTACCATCCCGACCGGTGGATCGGAGGTTATGGAAGTGAAGACTCGGACGTCGTGTTTCGGTTCGGAGAGAACCTGTACCCGTCGACATCCTCCAGGGGAACGGGCCACGGCTCGCCCTACTACTATGACCGTCATGTGCCCCTGATCTTTCTGGGTTCCGGCGTAGAAGCAGGGGTATCGGACGCCCCTGTCCGAACCGTGGACGTGGCGCCTACCCTGGCTCGGCTTGCTGGGATTCCCGTTCCCGACGATCTTGACGGAAGGCCGCTGCTGAAGTAGACGGGGTCCCAGTATTTGTTTCCTTAGCCTGGTAGTTCATTCGGGACCGAACCTTGCATCTCCTCGCTGGCAAATTTTTCCGGGAAATCGGAAATTTGTTTCTTGACAGAGGACCCCGAGTGTGGCATAAGTAATTCGTCGAATGGTAAACATTTGATTCCTGTCTCTTGAAGCACCATTTGAGGCCGAACCGGGGACGGGGAATTGGAAAAAATCCAAGACGTGGACTCACGATCACGGGACATGAGTCCCCCTGGTGACCGCCTTATGGCGGCAGGCTCGCTCGTGGCTGTTCAATCTGGAGGACTGAATTCCCCAAAGGGCTGGACGATTCAGCGAGCTGAAGACCTGCTGAACTCTCTTCCGGGCGTGCTTTCCGTCCGGATTGTGGCGCGTCCCGGTGGTGAAATCGACGAGATCCATCTCCTGACGACCACCGAGGTATCGGCGAAGCAGACAGTACGAAACGTGGAATCGGCCCTGAAGGCCAAGTTCCACCTGGAGGTCGATCACCGGAAGATCTCGGTGGCTCAAAGCTCTGAGCCGCCTCCGCCAAAGAAACAGCCAGAGGCCAGGCCACCCGTGTTGATCGAGAAAATCACACCTAGCCTCGGGGCGAGGATCCTGTTCCGGCGGCACCAGGTGGAGATGGAGAGAGCCCACACGGTGAAAGTGGCCGTGAGCCTGGAATGGGAGGGAGAAGTCTACACCGGCGACGCCATGGGCACGGACCTCTCCTATTCCCGTCTGGAAACGGTTGCGCGGGCTACGCTCGCGGCAAATCAGAAGATTCTCAACGCTCTGAAGGAAGGGACATCCAAGCCCGAAGTGACTCTCTCGTTGGACGGGATCCGGGTGGTGGAGGCCTTCGACCGGAGCTATGTCCTGGTAGGTGTCAACGCGATTCAGGATCGAGAGATCGCATCGCTGGCGGGAGCCTCGGCGGTGGAGCACACTTCCGACCGAGCCGTCATCCTCGCTACCCTCCAGGCCACGGATCGTTGGGTGCGCGGTCGACTGTGACCGTTGCCGTTTGAGCACAATCGACAGGGAATCTGAACCCACATCAAGGAGTTACCCCCTCGTCCTACCAGAGCGGAGCGTGAGCGGATAAGCGGAGCGCAGCAGCTTCAAGCGACAAACGAAGCTGACTCCAAAACGTGAAAGGGGGATCTGCGCATGTTCGCGAATCTGTTCGAATTCCTAGGCGCCATGCTGACGTTGATGCGCGGCGTCGCTGGCTGGTAAAGGACGAATGAGGTAGGGCGAGGGGAGTTCCCCAATGAGAGTGAGCCCGATCAAGACCTACGTGGCCATCACCACGCTCCTCGCGGGCGCGGCCTTGGCATTGATGGACTGGTCTTTTCTGGCCCAATTCGCTCCCTCCAGCGTTGCCGGCCGAGACGCGGCTCTGGGTTGGATCGCGCTTCTTGTGCTCGGGCTCTTCTCGGAATCCCTGACTCTTTCGATCACCGTGGCGAAGAGCGCGGGAAGCACATCCTCGATCATTTATCTGCCGCTCCTCACCTCCATTGTCCTGTTCGGTCCAGGTGCAACAGTCCTCTTCATCGCCGTCACCGGAGTCTTCGGGGAGTTCATTATCAGAAGGAAGGAGCCAATTCGGGCGATCTTCAACACATCACAGTACACGCTGTCCAGCATCATCGCGGGGAGGGTGTGGACAGCCTTTGGAGGATACCCTCTCGCCCTAACAGCGATGGGTGAGAAGGTGCTCTTGCTAGATCAGCTTCCGGCCTTCTTCGCCTTCGGGTTTGCCTTCTTAATAATGAACAACGGGGCAGTCTCTCTCGCGATTGCCTTGAATGAGGGGGTGAGGATCCGGAAGGTGTGGCTGGGCCTCATCGGTCGGACCGGGACGAACCTCTTCTATGATTTGTTGGTGAGCCCTATAGCCTTTGCGATCGCGTTTCTCTATCTGCAGGTGAAGTTCACGGGGCTCTTCCTGATCATTCTCCCCCTCTTGTTTGTAAGGTACGCCTATCAATCCATCCTTCAGTTGCAGAAAGCGAACAGGGACCTCCTGACGGCTCTGGTAAAGGCCATGGAGACGAGAGATCCATATACTTCCGGGCATTCCCTTAGAGTCGCGTCCCTGGCCGTCCGCATTGCCGATGCGGTTGGCCTCTCGCCAAATCGGCAGAAGGACGTTGAAACGGCAGCGCTCCTTCATGATATCGGGAAGATTGAGGCTGCGTACTCCGAGATTCTCAGCAAGCCAGAGGGCCTGACTGCGCACGAGCGCTCGGTGATCCAATCCCATGTTACGAAGGGTGTGGAGATCCTAGAGCAGCTGTCCTCGGTGTCGGCTGATGTCGTTGCGGCGGTAAGGGGACATCATGAGCGGGTAGATGGGAAGGGGTATCCGGATGGTCTGAGGGGAAGCGAGATTCCCGTGGCGGCGAGAATCATCAAAGTCTGTGACGCCATCGATGCAATGCTCTCTGACCGACCTTACAGGAGGGCTCTGACCCTTGAGCAGGTTAGAGAGCAATTGGTCATCTACAGCGGGATTCAGTTTGACCTCGAGGTCGTGAAGGCCGCGATCGAAGGCGAATTGCTTGAGGCACATCAGGCGGAGATCATGCTCCAGCAGGAAGAGAAGGCCTCAAGAATGGAGAATGCAGGAGACCCTTCATCGGAGAAGGCCCGCAGTCTTAGGTGATTTCCCCGGAAGCCAGAGGTCATATCGAAAACTGCCTCTAGGTCAGGGAGGGTTCCCTGGGTCAAGCTTGGCGGAGGCTCCCCGACTAGAAACACGGGATGGGGGTGGATTCGACCGAGACCTATCAAGTGATTCCCGACCCGAAGGTCCTCTCAATCGCCCCCCTAACACAATCTAAATCATCGACTTGAATTCTCGGGTCCGCTGCTCCAGTCCGAGACTCTGGGCGGTCCTTAACCCCTCCCTTGCGAAAGTCTCCAAGTCCGGTGAGCCCATCCGCCGGAGAATGCGACACTGCTCAAGGGTGAGTCTCAACCACGCTGGAACAAATCGGTTCTCCGTGTTCTTCCGGACGGCGTCGAGCATGGCGAGTGCGGTCTCAGAATCCCTTCGTTTGGTCAACATGCGAGCCTTGAACGTGGCGACGATGCTCGGGTCAAAGGTCCAGAAGTCGGGGAGGGGAGGAAGGTCCTTCTCACGGAGGCGAGCCTCTGCCAGCGCCCCGGCATGCAGGGCGCACATACCGATTCCGGCGTGAACGAGAGTTTGGAAATAGTGAGGCGAAGAAGAACCGAGGATCTCCTGCGCGCGGGAGTAGTTCTCTCTCGCAAGGGAGATGTCGTGAGAGACGAGTCCCAGTTCCCCCAGGTTTATGTAGAGCCTGGCACGAGCGTCCCTGGCCTTGGTCCCGTGCAGGACCTTCTCAGTTGAAGCCAAGCCTTCCTTCGCCCGATCCACGTCGCCGATCTCTAGGTGCCATACGGCTCGGTTCAGGTGCACAAAAGCCTTCAAGTTCAGATCGCCACAGGTCCCGAGCCTGGAAGTGGCCTCGGCCAATGTCTCCCTCCCCTCTTCCGAATGCAGCCGCCCAAGGTAATGGAGCACCACCATGAGGCGATTAAGCGCATGGAGTAGCGTGTCCGCGTCATCGAGGGTCTTGCCAAGCGCGACCGCCTCCCGAGCCGCATGCAGGCCCTCTATCGCCGATCCGAAGTAGATGTTCAGCGCGAGGAGAGTACTCGCCTTGCATCGAGCTCTCGCCGTTCCCACGTTCACAAGTTGTCTCGCTTGGTCGAGAACGGACCGAACCCCGTCCAGATCTCCAAGACGATCTAGCTGATGTGCCTCCGCGTCTAGGGCCTTGTGGTGGATCTCCCAGCGTTGACTAGCCGCTGCCTCCCCCTTCACCCGCTGCAACTCCTCGAGACACTCGGTGAGGGGCAGGAGGCCCCTCTGAGCGAGGGAGTCTATGCGCTCGATCTCGGCCCGGAGGGCGTCCTCCTCCCTCCCGTGCCTTCGAAGGCGCTGAGCGGCGAGCTCCAGGAGAGGCGCCGCCTCCTCCAGGTTCTGGTGGAGGTAGTTGAGGTGGCCTATTCGCCAGACGAGCTCGGCGATCTCATCGGGGTCGTCAGTGCGTTCCCGTGCGATCCGGAGGAATCGGAGTGCTTCGGCGATGGCGCCCGCGGACTCTGCCCTTCCGGCGGCGTCCATAGCGTAGGACTTCGCCCTGGCGCCGTCGCCGGCCAGGTGGAAGTGGAGCGCGAGCTCGTCGGGTGGGGGATCGGCCCGGTTCCCCAGAATGTGATCGGCGACCCGGTTGTGCAGCCACGCGCGTCGCGGTTCCGCGAGCTGCTGATAAACGGCGTGTCGGATCAATTCGTGGCTCACAGCAACCTCGGGCCCCCGGCCCGTGACCAGGCGGAACCGATGAAGCTGATCCATAGCCGCCAGGCATCGAGACTCCGGGAGGCGGGCGACGCGAGCCAGGGACGCCGTGTCGAGGGGCTTGCTGTAGACGGCAAGGGAGCCGAGAGCGAGTTCCGCGTCCTCGGAGAGTTCGGTCATCCGGCGGTGGAGAACCTGGCGGATGGAGATGGGGATCGGGAGGATTTCCTGGGGCTCCACTCCGGGATCCAGTCGTCCGGCCAGGAACTCCAGCGTCAGCTCAATCAGAAAGAAGGGGTTTCCGCCTGCCAGCGAGCGGATATGGGCGAGCTCAGAGATGTGCAGGGGGCGTGGGGAGAGACTCTGAATGAGAGCCTCGCTCTCGGAGACGCTGAGGTCTCCGAGATGGATCTCCTGAAAAGCGGCATGGAGGCGGATGCTCTCGAGGAATGATTCGAGAACCCGCGTTCGGCGGAACTCCTCTGTTCGGATCGAGGCAAGGAGTTGGAGGCGGCCATGATCCCAGCGTCGGATCAGAAACTCGAGAACTGAAAGTGTCGTCTCGTCTGCCCATTGCAGGTCCTCCAGAACAAGGATGACCGGCTTTTCGTCCGCCAGGGCGAGGAGGAGCTGGTAGAAGGCCTCGAAGAGTCGGCGGGGGACACTCCCCGGCTGGATCTGGGGGGCTTCGGGGATGGGACGTTCGCCCAGGTAGTGCGCAGGCATGACGCCGAAGAGCACCGTTCGCCAAGGCTCATTGAGACCCCTGAGTGTCTCGCCGACCTCCTGGTCCCGGAGAGCGTCGATGAGCACGTTGAGAGGGATCATCTGCTCCAGCTCGGCACAGCCCGCAAACAGTACCCGGATTCCGTCGAGGGGGATTCCAGTAAGGGCTTCCCGGATGAGGCGTGTCTTCCCTATGCCGGCTTCTCCCGCCAGAAGGACCGGGCGAAGCGCCTCCCCCGGCACTTCTCTTAGCGTTGTCCTAAGCCGCGCCCGCTCCTCATCCCGTCCCAGGAGCGGGGGCTCCGCGAGGTCTGAGGGGAGGTCGGACCCCGGGAGAGAATCCTCGAATGCGGGAAGGGACCGAACCTCCCTGAGCAGGTACTGGGTCTCGATCTCTGGCGTCCACCGTTTCCCCTCGCTCTTCTGAACCGTTAGACCGAAGTCATTGAACGCTCCTTCGGCTTCTGCGGCGGCGCCGGTCTTCGACCGAGCCTCCATGACCCGGCGGAGCCAGCTTTCGCTGGAGGGTGAGAGCTTGAGGCGCGTCTCGGCGGCATCCCGGGCCCCCCTCCAGTCCTCGGCCTTCTCGCACTCCAGCCACCGGCCTTCGGCGCTGCGTCGAAGCGATGCACGCAACTCCGCCTCCCGCCCGTCCGCCCAATCGAGAATTCCCCGGTCGACTTGTCCCCACAGCCTTGGACAGAACCCAAGGTCGAGTAGGGAAGCGCAATCCGACAGCGGACCATCGCGGAGAGTCGCCTGGAAATCCAACATGTCCGACGACACCGCTGCCCGGTATACCTCTTCCCCCTGCACTCGAAAGAGAGGCGGATCCCCCTGGCGTCTACGGAGGGCATAGAGGAGTTGACTGAGCCGATGCCGTGCCGTCTTCGGAGGCTCGCCGGGCCATATCAGGGAGACGAGCCTGCTACGCGTCTGGGCTTCGGCCTCGGTCCCGAAGAGAAGAGCCACCAGCGACATCTGTTGGGGGGAGAGGTCCAGCGGCCGGCCACGGAGAACGACACGCGGGCCCCCGAACAGCTGGACATGGAGTTCATTCTCCTTCGTGGCCCCTCCGGACATGGCACCCCTTCAGCGTAGTGGACGAAACCGACCCGCCCCCTGTATCCCCTTTCAACCGGGTCCGAATCTGCAGGACTCCGCAGGCCCCACGCAAACCCGCCCCTCTCCGGTCAGGACGGATGGACCTTTGGCCGGTTTCGCTCGGGCCAGGGTCCCTCCTCCGCGACCTTGAGTCCTGAGCCCCCGGAGGATTCGGTGCCCATAGCCGCCACGGCGGCACCGCGATTGGGCCCGGGCTCGTTCGAGGCAAAGAGGGATTTCCGCAGAGCCGGTGAGAGACTCCCGCTTTCGGCCTCGAGTGAGAGCCAGGACTCGACGATCCACTCCCAGCCGAAGCAGGTCCTCATCAGGGAAGGGCGAAGTCCCGTCAGCCGACGCATCTGGTTGCTCAGGGCAAATCCATCGGGATAGCCCAGATCGCATCCGACAGAGAAGAGGCTCGCGGACGGATCCTGGAGCCGAATGCAGGCCCGGAGGACCCGTCCGAAATGAAGCCAATGGGACGGTACCGGTAGGCCCCGAGTGAGGAACCGGCGCCCCAGGGCGCGGCGGGACATGTAGAAGGCCCTGGCCAGGCCGGCCACCGTTCGCATCTCCTCGGAAAGCTCCAGGGTGCGACGAACGAGGCGCCGCGTGTCCATGTCCATGTCCACGCCGCGCCACGTAAGGTAGTCGGTTACTTCCACCGCGAACTCGGCTGGGAATCGCCTCAGAACGGCCACCAGCTCTTCCGGGTCCAGCTCCTCCATGAAGGGCAGAACGCTCTGGGGACGACACTGCTCAATCAGGTGAAGCTGCCTCTCCCGGCCGCGCAACTCCGGGACCGGTGGCAGGAGGACCATGAGGGAGACGCCGGGAGGTCGGCCTCGAACGGCGAGTGCCTCCGAAGCCCATTCGCCCGCCCCCAGGTTCCAGATCAAGGCGAAGCCCCGATTGGGCTGGGGGCTCTCCGGGAACTGCCGGGGATGGTCCAGGACCTCCAGGGTCCGGTAGGAAGGGAAGAACCCCAGGAACGGATGACCTGCCACTGAAAAACGCATGGGTGCCTCACAGGACGAGGGTTCAACAAGGCGAGCTGCACCGTACGGAGGCGGTATCAGCAGAGTATCAGCGACCCCTGTGACGGGCGGGGAGCCAGGAGGGAGATGTCAACGGCATCGCCTCGGACCCAACCGGACCGGTCCGGGTATGGGCTTCCCGTAACGCGTGCACTCCCAAGGCGAGGCCATGCCGTAACCTCATGTCGGACTTGACGATTCCCATGCATGGCCCCTTGATTCCCTGCCGATTCGAGCACAGGCCGAACCGCTTCCTCATCCAGGTGAAGCTGGACGGCAACGGGGAGGAGGTCGACGCCCATCTTGCAGATCCCGGGCGTTTGAGGGAGCTCCTCCAGCCTGGCCGGCGGCTGTGGGTCCGACCGGCCGAGGGGCCTGGACGCAAGACCGCTTGGACGGCGGTGATGGTGGAGGCGCCGGAAAGCCAGGAGCGCGTTTCGCTGGACACCACGCTGCCGAACCGTCTCATCCGCCGGGCTCTCGAAGCGGAGGCTCTTCCCGAGCTCTCCGGCTGGGAGCTGGCCCGCCCGGAGGTGAGGGTGGGGCGGTCGAGGTTCGACTTCCTTCTCGTCGATTCCGAGGGCGGAAGAATGCTCCTGGAGGTGAAGAGTGTCACCCTCGTGGAGGACGAGGTGGCCCTCTTTCCCGATGCCGTCACGGAAAGGGGCCGGCGCCACGTTTCGGAGCTGGGGGCGTACGCCGCATCCCGTGAAGGACAAGCCGCCATTCTCTTCGTGCTGCAACGCAGGGACGCGGCCCTCATTCGTGCGGCGCGGAGCATCGATCCCGCCTTTGCCGAAGCCCTCGAGGCCGCCGCCCGGGCCGGAGTGCGCATTCTTGGGCGCCGGTGCCGCGTCGGCCCCGAGTCGGTCCGCCTGGATGATCCCGTGCCGGTCGAGGTGGGCCTCTGAACGTCCCTCTTGCGCTGAATTCAGGGCGATCTCAATATGGAAGCAGAATTCTTCTTCTAAGCGCGGATGGGCCCGATGACGACGGAACACATTCGGGGCGAGGGGACATCAACACCCAACCTCCACCCACCCAAGCAGGACCGGAGCGCCCGCACCTTGAACCGCATCGTCGAGGCCTCCCTGGGGCTCATGGAGGAGGTCGGGGTAGAGGGGGCCACCGTTGCCGACATCGTGGATCGAGCCGGCTCCTCGGTGGGCTCCTTTTATGCCCGGTTCCCAAGCAAGGAGGATCTGGTCGGCTACCTCCAGGAGAGAGTCTGGGGGGACGCCTGGGAGCGCTGGGACACGGCCCTTGAGGAAGCCGACTGGCGGGAACTTCCCCTGGATTCGGTCGTCGAGGGGGTAACGGGTCTCCTGGTAAGCTCATTCCAGGCAGACTTCAAGAGAAGAAAGGTCCTGGGGAGCCGTTTCCGGCAGGACGACCGTGGAACCGTCCGGATGCTGGAGTTTCACGACCACATTCTCGGGACCATCACCCCGCTCTTTCTTGCCCACCTCACCGACATCAGCCATCCCGAGCCGGAGAGGGCGATCCGTCTCGGGTACCGCTTCGCGGTCGGCGCCATCCGAGAGGTCCTGGAAGTGGATGCGGCGGGCGGCGAAGTCCATGGCGCCGAGGGGCCGGAGGTCTTGACTCACCAGGTGGCGAGGGCGTGGAAGGCCTACCTGGGCGGTGAGGCGGTGCGGGAGTCGGTGCCGGAGACCAAAGAGGTGGACTTCTTCGACCCCTGGGGCTGATCAGTCCTCAGGACTCTTCCCGCCGCGATTCCTCCCGCCTCCTGAGGGCGCGGGGCAGGCCGGCTACGTCGGCCTGCCATGCGGGCAGCACCAGGCCGATGGCTATGGCCTCCCCGTTCGCGAGGATGACGAGACCCATGGCCCAGGGCAGGACGAAGGCGCTTTCGGCCAGCAGGATGGCAAGCCCGGTTCCCCCGATGGCACTCCAGCAGAGCTTGTAGGCCAAGGTGTGGTAGTTCGGCAGTCGGCCGAACCGTGAGAGAGCGACTCCCGCCGAGCAGACCCAGCTCGCCGTGGCCAGGAGAAGCCAGACGAAATAGTGGCGGACCACCTCAGCCTCCAGCCACCAGAACGACAGAGCCAGCGCCGCGTAGACCAGGGCGTCCGCTGCGCCGTCGAGGCGGGCCCCCAGCACCGTCCTCTGGTCCAGCCACGCCGCGAGCTTTCCGTCCAGCCAGTCGCTGACTAGGAGAGCCACCATCAGCCATAGAAAGAGCCCCCGCCGCTGTTCGTGGGCGGCCCAGAGCAGGACGGGGATGCCCAAGAGCCGAGCCATGGAGACGGCGTTGGGAACCGTCCAGATGGAACGCCTATTGGAACCCTCGCTCATGATCTGCCAATCCCAAGGACCCAACGGAGCCGATCCCACGATGGATGACGCAGCATACACCGGGGTTTGTCGGCAAGATCGCACGGTGGCCGGGCTCCTAGTCCCACCACCACCAGTTCGGGTTCGCCCAGGCGCCGGGGTTGCCCCCGAACCAGGCCCAGTCCGCCCAGGTCATTCCTGGATCGCCGATCGGGCTTCCCGGGGGCGCCGCAGGCGCCGCCGGTGTGGGGATCGGTGCCTGCGGCCGGTCCAGGAACCGGCGGATGTCCTTGCGGAGAAGGGCGTAGTGAGCCGCGGTGGACGCGTCCGCGTTCCCGCCGCCTTCTGCGATCCTCTGGTCCAGGCTCTCCAAGGCCTGGGAGGCCTCCGCCCGCACCTGGGCCATGGGGGATTGGCCGGCCAGCAGGATGATGCGGTCTACCAGGACTCTCTGGACGGCACGGTTGACCTCGGCTTCGTAGCCGTCCCGGTACCGGAGGCCGAAGAGGCTCTCCACGAGGCGGTCCACGACATCGGTCAACCCAGGCAGGTCGGGCTGGAGCGCCTTCTGCTCCACCAGGCGCGCGGCGCGCTCCGGATAGAGAAGAAAGGATAGCGTCATGTCCGCTGCCGCCGTGGCAGGAGACACGGCGTCAAAGACCAGCCCGGTGTTCCGGTTGAAGAGCTCCTGGTGGGCGGGGTAGCGGAAGGGCCTCGGCGGGAGCACATCGAGAATCGAGCGGGGAATGGTCAGCTCTTCGGGCTTCAGCGTCCGGATGAGCGCCTGAACCGCCGCCCACTGCTCCTGGGCCGGGACGTAGCGGCGCGGTTCCTGTCCGTCGCCCCGCATGGCATACGTGTAGTAGAGTCCGCCAACGACCTTGGTCGTGGCCTCGGCCTGGTACCGATGATGCAAGTACAGGGGAACCAGGGCCTCCTCCAGCGTGGCCAGAGGCATGCCCGTCTTGATGGCCGACTCGCCGAAGCGGTCCAGAGCCACTCGCCGCACGTCCATCATCCGGTCCAGCTCCGCTGCGGCGTCGGCCCCGTTGTCCCAGAGGTGGACGTTGGGATGGGCGCTCCCGGCGGGCCGGGCGTCATCGTCGCTGATGAAGGTGAGTCCCCGGGCGGCGGCGTCGAGGAGGATGGTCTCCAGGGCCGCATCCTCGTCGGTTCCCGGGGCGAAGTCGGAGTACCCCCAGCGGATCCACTCCTTGTCCCAATCCCCAATGCCCACGGGATAGGCTCCGCTCAGGTCCACGTTTCCCTCCTCGTCGAGCTCGATGAGGGGGTGGGGATAATCCATGACCGACATCTTTCCTGCGGCCCGCTGGGCGCTGGAGATGTAGTTGTGGGAGAGCCCCAGGGTGTGACCCACCTCATGGGCCCCGAGCTGGCGGATCCGGGCCAGGGCCATCTCACGGACCTGGGTTGGGTCCTCGTTTCCCTGGAGGTAAGGGGAGGTGAGCCCTTCCCCCAGGAGCCAGTCCTGCCGGACCCGGAGGGAGCCCAGCGTCACATGGCCTTTCAGGATCTCACCGGTCCTGGGGTCCACGATGGAGTTTCCGTAGCTCCATCCCCGGGTGGAACGGTGGACCCACTGGACCACGTTGTAGCGGGCGTCCATGGGGTCGGCGCTGTCGGGGAGCACTCGCACCTGGAACCCGTTGATGAAGCCCGCGGCCTCGAAGGCCTCGTTCCACCAGCCGATGCCTTCCAGAAGGGCCGAGCGGATGGGCTCGGGCGTCCCCGGGTCCAGGTAGTAGACGATGGGCTCCACCGGCTCACTCATGGCGGCGGTGGGATCGCGTTTCTCGATGCGGTGGCGTGCGACGACCTTCTTCTCCAGGGGCTGGCCAAGGGGAGCCGCATAATCCATGTAGCTGATGCCGTTGAACCCCGCCCGGGGATCGGCCTTCCGCATCTCAAAGGGCTCGGTGGGGAGCTGGACGAAGGAGTGATGCTCCCGGACGGTGAGGGCGTCGGCCGTGGGGGTGACGCTTCGGACCAAGCTCCCGGGGTCGTCGGAAGTGAACGTGAGCGTCAGCTCCACCTCGGTGTTCTGAGGGAAGGCCTTGGTGCGGGGGAGGTAGATGGCGCTTCGACTCTTCTCCAGCCGGTAGGTCCCCTGGTTCGAGCGGCGGAGGGTCTGGATGACCCCGTGGGCGTCCCGGATGAAGAAGTCGCTGGCGTCCACCAGGACCGTGTCCCCTGTCTCGGCTGCCACTTCGAAGCCCCAGATGATGGACGAGGGAAATCCGTCCTCCACGGACTTCCGCTCCAGGGGGTCCTCACTCACCGCCCGGTAGGCGTAGTTGGGCTCCACCATGAGGATCTTCGGCCCGACCCTCTGGAAGGTGACCACCATGGACGGGCCCAGGTCGCCCCGGTTGAGACCGATGTCGTTCTGGCCCAGACCGGCGGGAAGCGAGACGTAGTACAGGAGCTCCTGGTCCAGGCGCCCGATCTCCAGCCAGATCTTGCCCGCCTTCCCGTCCCAGTAGACGGGGATGAAACCGTCCATCTTCTCCATGCCCCGGCTCTTTTCGGCGATGGAGGGGAGGGGCTGGGCTTCCTGGCCCGTCGCCTCATCGGACCGGCCGCCGGATGCACTCTGAGCGGCCGCCCCTCCCGAGGCGGGGAGAAGAATCAGGCCCGAGACCAGCAGGGTCGTGGCCAGGCCGCGCCCGTGCATCGAAGAAGGAAGGGGCGCGAGGGCCGGCGAGAAGAAGCGACGCATGGTCTGACTGCCTCCATGAAAGAGAGGTCAACTGTCCCCATCCTCGGGGTCGCGCAGGCTCACGGCAACCACCAGCTCCGTTCCGCAAGAGAAGAGCAGGTGAGGAAGCGAAGAGACGCGGTGCCACCGAAGGGTCCATCCTCGCTGGTGAGTGCCACCTGGCCTCCCGGTCCCAGTGCCACACCCTCCCCCTGGATCTCGTGGAGGGTCCTGAGATCGACCCGGCCCCCTGGCACGGGACGAAGCTGCCCGTCCACCACGTGGAAGAACCGCAGGTCCTGGTATGTCCGGACCACGACCGCTGAGCCGTCCGGGCTGGCATCGGCCCCCGTGACCTGGGATGGGAGCGAGAGGGCTCCGTCGGAGAGGGTCTGGACGGCCTCCAGGGTGACCGTCTTCCCGGCCTGGAGGGGAGGGGGATAGCGGAACAAGGTGGCGGGGCTCCCGCTCCCCTTGCTGATGAGGTACACCTGCGGTCCGGGGAGGACGAAGAGGGCCTCCACGTCCCGGGGTCCCTCGGGCAGGCGCATAGGAAAGGCGTCGGCGGTGACCGGAGGGCCGTCGGGCAGCCCCGGGTCGGGGATGCGGTAGAGTACCACCCGATCCCTGACCTCCCGGTTGTCTCCCGTGTCGGCCAGGTAGAGGCAGCTTCCCTCTCCTCCTTCCCCACACTCTCCCACGGCAAGGTCCTCCCAGTCCCGGTTCCGGGCGCCGGACAGGTGGAGCGCTCCGAGGACCTCTCCCTCCCGGTTCAGGGCGAAGAGAACCGGATCGTGGCCCCCATCGTCGTGGCTCCAGAGAACGCCGTCCCGAGTTCGGCTGAAGGCTACGCCCGAGCTCTCCCTCAGTGCCTCCGGGAGAGGGAGAACAGGACCCGCCACCTCGCAGCCCGTGCTGCCGGCGGCGTTCCAGCTACAGGCGGTGACGCACGCGAGGACCAGGAAGGAGCCGGCCAGGGTGAGGCCGGTCTGTAGCGTGGGAGCCGCGGTCCGAGGGGACAGACGCATGATGAGGGCTCCCGTCGAGGGCGAGGCGGGAAAGGGAATCCGATCTCAGCGGTGCGGCGGGCTCACGCCCTTGCGCCTGAGTGCGACGTCGATGACCTCCCGGAACCCGTCCAGCGGGAGGGCTCCCTGCACGAGCCTTCCGTCCACGACGAAGGTCGGGGTCCCCCGGGCACCGACCTGCTGGCCGAGGCGGATGTTGGCCCGCACCCGGGCCTCCTGCCATCCGTCCTGGATGCAGGTATCGAACCGTTCCGTCTCCAACCCCAGCTCGGTGGCGAGCTTCGAGAAGAACGGGTACGGATCCGACGCGTTCTTCCATCCGGCCTGTTCGGCGAAGAGTCGGTCCGCCATGGGGAAGAACCCGTCCTGATCCCCGGCGCATTCACTGGCCATGGCGGCCTGGAGCCCGTTGGGAAATTTCCCCAGTACGAACGGGATATACTTCCACTCCACCAGGCCGCTGTCGACGTAGATCTTCCCGGAGGCGAGGGTAGATGGTCTCGTGGAACTGGCGGCAGTAACCGCAGCCGAAATCGCTAAGCTCCAAGACCTTGACCGGGGCCTCGGGGAGGCCCTCGTTGTATCCCATCTCGCTGATCCGGAGGGGCTGCTGGGCCTGCTCCTCGGGAGAGAGCCGGGGCGACCCCACCGCCGCCGGCGGCCCGGCGGGCGTGGACGGCTGAGCCACCGCTCCGGTGTCGGCCGCGGCCGAGCACCTGGGCCTGGGCGTCGCTGCCGCGGCCGGTGCACGCCACACCCGGAAGAACCAGGAGGGCCAGGGCCAGCCCGAGCCGGCCCCGGACCCGAAGCAAGGAGGCGAAGATTCCTGCGCTGTATGTCCTTCATGCACAACTCATCCAGGTTTGACGGCCCCACCGCTGCGGGACCTGGTCACGCACTCTCGGCCTTAGTGGTGCCGGAGCGGCCTCGATTCCACTGGGCCCGGCCCTCCGCGACCCAGGGGCCCGGCACCGGAGCCTTGCCATCCTGGATCACGATGGTCTCGGAGACCTTGTCGTGGATGGCCTGGCGGTTGGGGTCCCAGAAGACCTGGGCGAACCCCAGCAGCCCCGTCGCGAAGCCGGCAGCGTAACCACCGGCCCGCTCAAAGGAAAGCCACCAGTTCAGGGGGCGCTTGTCGATCATCACCACCCGAATCCGAAATATTCGCTTCCCCACGCTGGTTCCGTTCCACCAAGCGTGGGTCACGGTGATGTAGAGGGCCCACCAACCGAAGCCCAGGCCGAGGTCGTCGACGAGGTTGGAGATCCACCCGAACAGCCCGCCGCGTTGAGCCTCCTCCAACTCCTGGCGGGTGTTCCTCAAGGCCGACTCCGCGTCGGCCCGATCCCGCTCGGCGGCGCTCAGGGCGCTGGAGAGGGTGGCGATGCTGTCCACTGCCGCCTCGCTCAGAGGCTCCGCGGGGGGCGTGGAGGGCTCGGGCTCGGACGCCGTCGTGTCCGGGGGGCCGGCACCCGCCATGGCCTCGTCGACGATGGCCCTGGCCTCGCCGGCCCACGGGGCGTCCTCGGGGATCAAGCCGGTGAGGGTCTCCCGGATCTCGCTCGGGGTGAGGTTCATCTCTCGTCCCGTCCGCACCAGGCGGCTGGCGATGGCCTGGGCCTCCTCCCGGGTGTCGGCTCGCCGGAGCGCCAGGGCCCCCTGCCCCGCCCGGAGAAGGGTCAGGGCACCGGGCTGGCGCGCGGAATCGGCGGCGGCCCCGGAGGCAGGCTCATCCCCGGCTCCGGACCCGGCGCCTCCGCCGGGCCCGCCCAGCAGGGCGCCCTCCCCCAGGGAATCCGGCACGCCGGCCACGCTGTCCCCCACCGGTCCGGCCTCCCCCAGCCTCCGCTCCAGTTCCGGGGCCATAGCGAACCGCCACGAAGATCCCCGCAGCGGTGAGGAGGACCATCACGCCGAGGCAGCCCACGAAGACCCGGAAGAGCTTTCCCAGCACATCGTAGCCGGGCTTGCGAAAGGCCAGCCAGAGGAGCAGGGCCGCCGAGGCCAGGGCCAGGAACCCGAACCCGATGAAGAGGCTGATCAGCCATCCGATCAGCAGATCCAGGAGAATGGCTCCGAGGCGCTGCCAGGGCGTGGCAAGAGGAAGGCCCAGGAGGTCCGGGTGGACCGCGAAGGCGTAGGGAGTCACGATGGATCGTGGATCGCGGCGCCGGTCCATAGAAGGTCGAAGGGCGATCGTCAGAGTCCGGGTCGAGCCTCCGGGATCTCCCGGAGCGACCCGTGAAAGCTACCGCTTGCGGAAATAGGCGCCAAGGACCAAACCGGCCGCCACACCGAGGAGGGCCGTGCCGGCCACGATCCGTCCCTGGGGGCTCATCTCCGACACCCGGGCCCGGCCCCCGTCCATTGCCTTGCGCATGGCGCGCCGCGCCCGACCCCCCAGCGCCGTGGACTCGCCATCACCCCCCGCCGCGCCAGCGTCCGATTCGCCCTCCCAGAAGGCCTGAACGGCGGCTTCCTCCTCCTCCATTCCGCACGCGGGACACTCCACGAAGCCCTTGTCCCGGGCGGTACGGTTGGGAAACACCATCTCCTCGCCGCACTCAGGGCAGGGCAGTCCTGCGGGCAGGGGTGCGATGAGGCCATAGAGGACACCCTTGGACAGACCCAACTTCTCACCGATCTGGTTGACGCTCTCGTTCGAGTCCCAGTAGAGCTGATTCGCCTCGTCCGAGAGGGCGCCTTGGTCCGCATGGTCGTTGGGCATGAAGATCCTCCTCTGGCCTGATCTCTTGACCGATGATGGGGACACGAACAACATAGCCATGGCCGGGATGCGGCGCGAGGAAATCGCTGCCCCTGAGGCAGGAACCGGCCCGTGTTCCGCCATGTCTCCTCGCGGCCTGCGCCGAGGCCTCCAGTCCTACACCATCGTCCTGCGAGAGTGCTGCCCGTGAAGATTCCCGTTTCCCACGGCCATCTCGAGGCCCTCCTGAGGGAGCCGT
The DNA here is from genome assembly GCA_963751255.1 of uncultured Gemmatimonadales bacterium. Taxonomy (GTDB): domain Bacteria; phylum Gemmatimonadota; class Gemmatimonadetes; order Longimicrobiales; family Gaopeijiaceae; genus CAVVTW01. The sequence continues at coordinate 223,839 of CAVVTW010000035.1, forward strand.
CGGGCCCCCTTCGAGGCGGCGCGGTCGTGTGCCATCCCCATCCCCTCCATGGTGGGTCCATGAACACGAAGGCCGTGTACCGGGCCGCGGAGGCGCTCAACGATGTCGGGATACGCACCCTCCGTTTCAACTTCAGAGGGGTGGGTTGCAGCACGGGCACCTTCGAGGAGGGGATTGGCGAGCAGGAGGATGTGCGGGCGGCCCTGGACTGGCTGGCCCTCGGCGTCCGGGAGGGGCCCTTGATCGTAGGCGGGCTGTCTTTCGGGTCCATGGTGGCTCTGAGCGTGGGAGCGGAGGATCCCCGGGTCTCGGCCATGATCGGGATGGGCACCCCCATCCGGATCTACGACTACGGCTACCTCGCGAAGGCGGGCAAGCCGGTCCTCATCGTCCAGGGCGAGCACGACGAGTTCGGGCCCGCCCGGGAGGTTTCGAAGCTCCTGGGTCCCCTGGGAGACCACGTGACCGTGAAGGAAATCGCCGGCTCCGGCCACCTCTTCGATGACCACTTCGGCGACCTCCAGGCCGTGATTCGGGAGTACTTCTCCACCGGGCCGGGGGCACGGGTTCTGCCCACCCCGGCGCCCGCGGCCCAGGAGGGCGGTGGCCCGGCGGCGAGAACGGGGGAAGACTCGTCATGAGGGACCGTCAGCGCATCGTGGGGAATCTGGAGGAGCTGTACCGGGATGCCTTCCGCAGGGCCGAGAAAAGGGGCGACGAAGAGGGGATGGCGCAGCTCGACTTCGAATTCCAGCGGGACCAGCTCCGCCTGGAGGTGCTCCTGGATATTCGGGAGCTCCTGGCCGCCATGGACACGAAACCCGACGTCGAGGGGAAGACGACTTCCCTCCTGGAGAAGGCCCAGGCCATTCGTCGCCTGACCCGACTACGTTGAGCGTGGAGAAGAGGATTTCCATGAAGATCTATACGCGGGGGGGCGACGGGGGAGAAACGGGTCTCTTCGGCGGCAAGCGAGTGCCGAAGGACCATGTCCGGGTCGAGGCTTACGGAGCCGTGGACGAGCTCAACGCCTTCCTGGGCCTGGCCGTCCGCGCGCTGGTCGACGAGCCCATCGTCGGGAAGCTCTCCGCCATCCAGCAGGACCTCTTCAGCCTCGGGGCCTCCCTGGCCACGCCAGGAGCCGAGGAGGGCGACGCTCCTCCCGCCATTCCGCCGGTCCCCGAGGCCAGAGTGCAGGAGATGGAGGAGTGGATCGACGCGGCCACGGAAGAGGTTCCCCCCCTCAGAAGCTTCATCGTGCCCGGGGGGAGCTCCGGCGCGGCGACCCTCCACGTGGCTCGCACCGTTTGCCGCCGGGCGGAGCGGGCGGTGGTCCGCCTCCGGGAGATCGAGGGTGCCGACCCCGTGGTCCTTCGGTACCTGAATCGATTATCCGACCTGCTCTTCTGCCTGGCGCGACTGGAGAATCACCGGGTTGGCGTCGGGGATGTGCTGTGGAGGAAGGACTCCGTCCCGTCCCGGGGTGAGGGGGCTTGACGAAACCCCCCGCGAGTGTAACCTGCCATTATGAAAACCCGGCCGAACGGTGATCCGGCGGGACGACCCAGGGAGGCGGAATGACGTACATCATCACGGAGCCGTGCATCGGAGTGAAGGACGCTGCTTGCGTCGAGGTCTGCCCGGTGGACTGCATCTACGAAGGCGACGACCAGTTCTACATCCATCCGGAAGAGTGCATCGACTGCGGCGCCTGTGAGCCGGAGTGCCCCGTTCAGGCGATCTTCCCCGACACCGACGTGCCCCCCGAATGGACCAGCTTCATCGAGAAGAATGTGAACTTCTTCGAGTGATGCCACCACGCGGTTCTCACACGTACCGGCGGAGGCCGCCCGCGCTCAGCGACCTCCGCCGGGTCTTTTTGTCCGGGATCGTGTCGCTGGCGGTCCTGGGCGCCTGTGAGTTCCAGGCCCAGCCCCGGCAGGGTCCGGACCAGGACCCGACGGCCTCCGGGGACTTCGCGACGGAGATCCGGGACATGCTGCGGGCTTCGGCGGCTTCCTGGAACGGGGGGGACCTGGATGGTTTCCTGGACGATTATTGGGTGTCGGACGATCTGACCTTTTCCGGGCCCGACGGGGTGACCCGGGGATGGGAGGAGGTACGGAGCCGCTATCTCCAGTCCTACTGGGCGCCGGGTGTGCAGCGGGACTCCCTCCGATTCGAAGGGATCGAGGTGACGGCGCTGGGGCCGGAGTACGCCCTGGCCCTCGGCCACTACGAGCTGTACCGCCCCGAGGAGGGGGAGAAAGTGACGGGAAGCGGCAACTTCTCCCTCGTGCTCCGGCGATGGCAGGAGGGGTGGAGGATCATACACGACCACACCTCCCCCACCCCTCCGGAAGAGGGATCCGGGAAAGGAAGCGCTGGAGGCGCGAGCCGGGACTAGAGACCCAACTCCCGGAGCCGATCGAGGGAGACGCTCCGGGCCGCGTGTTCCCCGGCAGGAACCTGGCCCCTCCAACCTTCCTCGGTCTCCCTGCGGTGCCGAACCAACAGGAACCCGGCCGTGAGGGTGACCGCTCCCAGCAGACTAACGATCAAGGCGCGAATGTTACCTCCTTGCCGAAGGACCGCGCGGAGCGTTCCCGGGCGGATTCCCGCGAAGAACTCCGCAACCGTACATAATGATACAATTGCATGATCCGTGCCGGTTTCCTGCGGTTTCCACTTCGCGCCGGAACCGTTGAGTGGCGCGGCCTCCGCCTGGCAGGCGTCGCCGGGATTGGATCGTCAACCACGATAAACTGATGGTGCTTCGGTCCCGGACATCGGATATTCGAGGCCGGGGGAGGGACCGGGCGGGGTGTGGAATCGAGCCGGGCGCGGCATCGGAAACGAGTCAACGCGGGAGGGAGCGTCATGCGTTGTGAGGCCGAAGAGCTCCAGGCACGGGCCGCGGCCGGGGACCCGGTGGCCCTCACCCGGATGATGGTCCGCATCCCTTCGGTGAATCCGTCGCTGGAGGAGGGAGGAGACGGGGAGGCCATTCTGGCCCGTCGGTGCCGGGACTGGCTCGAGGCCTGGGGCTACGACGTTCGGACAGACGAGGTAGCTCCGGGGCGCCACAACGTGGTGGCCCGGCGGACCGGGAGAGGGCCCGGAAAGCGCCTGATCCTGAACGGTCACCTGGACACTGTGGGGGTGGGGGGAATGGCGGTGCCGCCATTCGACGGCGCGTTGGCCGAGGGCCGGGTCTGGGGACGAGGGGCCTGCGACATGAAGGGGGGGTTAGGGATCATTCTCGCCACGGCCGCCCGGCTCTCCGGGACCTCCGCAGCGGGGGAGCTGGTGGTGGCCCTCACCGCCGACGAGGAGCACGCCAGCCTCGGCATGCAGGCCTTCGTGGCCCATGGCCTCCGGGCCGACGGAGCCGTGGTGTGCGAGCCCACCAGCTTGGCGGTCATGCCGGCCCACAAGGGGTTTCTCTGGCTCGAGGCCACCTTCCGTGGGAGGGCCGCCCATGGATCGCGCCCCGCCGAGGGAGTAGACGCCATCCGCCACGCAGGGCGCTACCTGAGTCTGCTGGAAAGGCTGGAGGCACGGCTGGGCCGGCGCCCCCGCCATCCCCTCCTTGACCGGGCGTCCTTTCACGCCGGGACGATCCGGGGGGGATCCGCTCCCTCGGTCTATCCTCAGGAGTGCTCGCTGGTCCTGGAGAGGCGCACGCTTCCCGGTGAAGACTCCGAGGCCGCCTCGATGGATTTCCAGGAGCTTCTGGACGAGCTCGCATCGGAGGTGCCGGAGCTGGACGCCGACCTGAAGCCGGGCCTGTTCCGCCCCGGGACGGAGGTTGCCGGCGACTCCCCGTTGGTGGCGGCCCTTCTCGAGGCCATCGAGGCCCTGGGGGAAGCGCCCCGTGTGGAGGGAATGACGGCCTGGGTGGACGCCGCCTACCTGAACGAGGCCGGAATCCCAGCGGTCTGTTTCGGTCCTGGATCCATCGCCCAGGCCCACTCGGCCCGGGAGTGGGTGTCCGTGGAGGAGCTGATCACGGGCGCACGCATCCTGGGCCACTTCGCCGAGCGGTTTCTTGCTGCCGACGGCTGAGGGCAGGGCCGCCCGCGAGACTGCTGGCCGGACGAGGCCTCGGGCCCCGCTTGATTCCCGGGCCCGGTTGGACCTAAGCTTTCGGGATCCCTGCGGCCTCCCAGGACCTTTTGCCCACCGAGCCAGTAGAATCCCCCCGGGTCCAGGGCGCGACGACCAGGGTCAACGGGGAATCGGCTTCCGGAACGAGGGATGACATGACCGAATCCGTCAATGGAGACCTCGGGACATCACGGCAGCAGGCCATTGACGCGCTGTGCGAACACTTTGCCAGCGACCGCCTCTCGGTGGAGGAGTTCGAGCGGCGGCTGGACAGCGCGCACCGGGCGGAGTCGGCGGACGACCTCCGGAAGCTGCTGGTGGACCTGCCCAGCGCGGATCTCCCCGTTCCCAAGGACCGCCCCTCCCTCCCAACCGTGGACCAGGCCAAGGCGTCCGTGCCGGCCTCCAGGGTGAAGGAGCGGGGCTATCTCCTGGCTGCCTTGGGTGGCGTAGATCGAAAGGGCCGGTGGATCCCGGCTAAGACCACCTACGCCGCGGCCCTCATGGGCGGAATCGCCCTGGACTACAGGGAGGCGCTCCTTCCCCCGGGCGTCACAGAGGTCTGGATCTTCACCCTGATGGGAGGGGCTGAGATCGTGGTCCCCCCGGGCCTCTGCGTGGAATCGGACGGAATCGCTATTCTGGGCAGCTTCGAACACCGGGAAGAGGCCCCGTTGACCCAGGATCCCGACGCTCCGGTCCTCAGGCTGAGGGGACTCTCCGTGCTGGGGGGCGTGGAGGTGAACATCCGTTACCCCGGCGAGTCCAGCCGGGACGCCAAGCGGCGGCGCCGCCACGAGAGAAGAGAGCGCCGACGGCTCCGCGGCGGCTCCTGAGCCCGGGCCGAGGCGGCGATGAGGGCTCCTCGACGCTGGGGAGCCACGGCAGGAAACCAGACCCCTGGGTTGACCGTAATGGTGCCCAGGGGCCCGGCCCTCGCGAGGGCGGTACCTCGACCGATCTCTGAGACGACAGGAGGAGTCCCCGGTGAACGGCAAGAAGACCATCTGGATCGAACAGGTTGCCCTGAACATCCTGCGGATCGTCGCGGGCTTCCTCTTCACCTTCCACGGCATCCAGAAGCTCTTCGGTGTCCTGGGACGGGACCAGCCGGTGGAGTTCTTCACCCTCTACGGCCTGGCGGGCGCCATCGAGACGGTGGGGGGTGCCCTCATCGTCCTCGGCCTCTTCTCCCGGCCCGTGGCCCTCATCCTCTCCGGCGAGATGGCCTGGGCCTACTTCATGGTCCACGCGCCCGGAGGGGTCTGGCCCATCATCAACCAGGGTGAGTTGGCGGCGCTCTACTCCTTCATCTTCCTCTACCTCGCCGCCCGGGGGGGTGGAGTGTTCAGCATCGACGGGATCCGCAAGCTCAGGAAGGGTCACAAGACCGGGAAGAAGGTGCCACCCGCCGACACACAGGTGCCCGAGCTCACCGAGGAGGACCTGGCCCCGGATCCGGAGATCGCCGAGCTCCTGGGGAAGACCCCAGGTCCGGCGGCTGAAGCCGGGGTTCCGGCGGAGGGGTCGCGTCAGGAGCAGTGGGTGTCGAACGCCACCTTCAGGTCCTGGGCGATGGCTTCGGGGGTCCGTCCTTTGATCTCCTCCCTCGGCATCATGAACACTACCTTCCGGTCCTTCAGGATGACCACTGCGGGAGAAGAAGGAGGATAATCCTCGAAGTACTCCCGTGCCTTCTCCGTGGCCTCCAGGTCCTGGCCGGCAAGAACGGTGGTCAGGAGGCTCGGTCGGACGGGGTTCCGCAGGGCCAGGACCATGGCCGGGCGCATGGAGCCGGCGGAGCACCCGCACATGGAGTTCACCGCCACCAGCACCGTTCCCTCCGATTCCAGGAGTCCTTCGACGTCATCGGGGGTTCGCATCTCCTTGAATCCCAGGCGAACCATGTCCTTGCGCATGGGGGACACCATGAGCTCGGAATACGGCATGTCCTTACTCCTCGGGCGTAGATTGGTCACATTCCAGGTGAGCTCTGTTCAACTGGCAGGTTCGCAGTAACCCCGCCACGGAAAGAGATGTTCCACTCGCGGAGGCGGAGCCCGGACCCACGGGTTCGACGCAAGGGAGGTTCAGATGACGACATCCACGAGCCGACGGGCGGGAGCCGGAGGGGGACCTCTGCTGGTTCTGGCGTTCTTCTTGTTGGCCTCGGCCTGCTCCGGGGGAAGCTCCGACCGGGAGGCGGCTCCTGAAGCAGGAGGTGCGGAACCGGGAGCGGAGGCGGGGGAAGGAGGCATGGCGAGCACCCCTGTCTCCGATCGTCCCCGGGAGGGGACGGATGAGGATTGGGCCATCTTCCGCTCGCACATGTGACCGGGGCCTGGGAAGAGGGCCTGGATACGGTGCCCATGGGGGAGGCCATGATCAGGATCGGCGAGACCTTCGTGGGTACGCCCTACGCCCCCGGGACGCTGGAGGTGGCCGGGCGAGAGGACGTGGTGGTGAACTTCGAGGCGTTCGACTGCGTTACGCTGGTGGAGAACGTCCTCGCCCTCACGCGGTTCGTTCGCATGAACGATCCCTCCGTCCTGGACTCTGACCTCCGGAGCCGGGACCTCTACCGGGGCTATCTCCGACAGATTCGGTACCGGGGAGGGAGGGTGAACGGCTACCCCAGCCGCCTTCACTACTTCTCGGACTGGATCCGGGACAATGAGGAGAGGGGTCTCGTCCGGGAGGTCACCGAGGAGCTGGGCGGGGAGTTGACCCCGAAGGCCATCGACTACATGTCCATGCACCCGGAGGCGTACCCGCAGTTGGCGGATCCGTCGAACCTGGCGGCCATCGAGCAGACGGAGTTCTTCCTGAGCGGTCTGGATCGGTTCAAGATCCCCGAGATGGACATTCCGCTGGCGGCGCCCGGAATCCAGGACGGTGACATCATCGCCATGACCAGCACCCTGGAAGGGCTCGACGTGGCCCACACGGGAATCGCGTTGTGGCAGGGAGGGGAGCTTCACCTCCTCAACGCCCCGCTGGTGGGCGCGGCGGTGGAGATCAGCGAGCTTCCCCTGGCTGAGCGAGTGCAGCGGCTCGAGACCCAGGACGGGATCCGGGTGGTTCGTCCCCTGGACCCGCTGGCGTCCGGGAACGGGGCCGGCGGCCGGTGACGCCCGAGCTGAAGTGGGCGGTTGCCCTGGGGGTGAGCCTGGGGGCGGGGGCATTCGCATTGGACCGCATTGCCCTGGCCCTGATCCGGCCCCCTCGCAGACCGGTGCGGGGCGGTGTTGCCAGCCTTCCCTACCCCAGCCGGCCGGTAGCCTTCACCTCGCTGGGTCAGCCGCTGACCGGGTGGCTCATCGAGCCGGAGGCGGCCGAGGCGGGGTCTGAGGCGGCCGAGGCGGAGTCGGAGCCGGCCGAGGCGGAGTCGGACCGCCTCCCGGCCGGCGTTGTCCTGGTTCACGGCTGGGGCGCCAACCACGAGTCCGTGCTCCCCCTGGCCGGGCCGCTCCTGCGGGCCGGGCACCCGGTCTTCGTCTTCGACGTTCGCATCCACGGGGAGAGCCCCCCGGCCCCCTTCATCACGGCGAGACACTACAGGGACGATGTCCTGGCCGCCATCGGGAAGGCCAGCGAGCTCCTCCCCGGGCGCCCTCTGGTCCTGGTGGGTCACTCCATGGGAGGGGTGGCCAGCATCCTGGCCGTGGCTGAGGGAGCCGACGTGGTGGGGCTCGTCAGCATCTCCGCGCCGGCGGACGTGTGGGACGTGTGGGCCCGGCAATTTCAGAGCCGGGGTCTTCCGGGGAGGTGGATCGTCCGAACTCTTCGTCCCTTCTGGAGGGTACGGGCGGGGGTTCCCTTCGAGACGCTGCGCCCGGACCGGCGGGCCCGGGAGCTGGAACTCCCCTTCCTCGTCCTTCACGGATCGGAGGACTCCAGCGTGGCGCCGTGGCATGCTCGGAGGCTGGCGGAGGAGGCGGGAACGGAGGCTGTCGTGTTCCCGGGCAAAGGGCACAGCGACCTCATGGCAGGCTCCGGGCTGCACGAGAGACTCCTGGAATTCCTACGGGACGCCGTTGAGTCCGGCGGCCGCGCCACGGGACGCCTCAACGCACCAGGATGAGGGGAATGAGGAGGGTCGCCGTCAAGGTGATGAGAGCGATGGCGATGAGGTTCATCCAGATGCCCGCCCGGGCCATGCGGGGAATGTTCAGGTAATCGGAGCCGAACACGATGGCGTTGGGCGGGGTCGCCACCGGAAGCATGAATGCCATGGACGCCGAGAGGGCCGCGGTGGCCATCAGCGTCAGCTCCGGGAAGCCCAGCGCTTCTCCCACCCCCACCATGACCGGCATGGCCATGGTGGCCGTGGCGGTGTTGGAGGTGACCTCGGTCAGGAAGACGAATAGGGCCGCCACCAGGCAGAGGATTGCCGCCGTGGGCAGCATGCCCAGGGCACCCACGCCGGCACCGATCCATTCGGCCAGTCCCGTCTGATCCATGGCCCGGGCCAGGGAGAGGCCACCTCCGAAGAGGAGGAGGACCCCCCAGGGCATCTTCCGGGCCGTGCGCCAGTTCATGGCGAACTCGCCTTCTTTCCAATTCACCGGGAGCAGGAAGAGGACCACGGCCGCCATCATGGCGATGGTGGCGTCGGTTACCCCCGGAGCGATGGTCTGGATGCCGGGGATCGTGACGGCGCCGAAGGTCTTGGGTGAGCGAAGGATCCAGGAGAGGGCCGCCAGGGCAAAGACGGCGCCCACCATCTTCTCCCCCCGGCTCATGCGACCGAGTCCCGCGCGCTCCTCGTGGATCACCGCGGCGGCGTCGCCGGCGATCTGCCCCGGCGGATGGAGAACCTCCACCAGGAGCACCCACGCCAGGGGAAGGAAGACCAGGGCCACGGGCAGTCCGACCCCCATCCACTGGACGAATCCGATCTGCACGTCCAGGAGCTCGGAGGCGGCGGCGGCAAAGACCGCGTTCGGCGGAGTGCCGATGAGGGTGGCCACACCCCCGATGGAGGCCGAGTAGGCGATACCAAGCATCAACGCGATGCCGAAGTTGAAGGGCTCCTGCTCGGGGTCCAGCTCCTTGGGCCGGAAGACCTCTGCCACGGCCAGGGCGATGGGGAGCATCATGGCTGCCGTGGCGGTGTTGGAGATCCACATGGAGAGAAAGCCGGTGGCGATCATGAATCCCAGGATCAGCCGCTTGGGGCCCGTCCCCACGAAGGCCATGATGCTCAACGCGATCCTTCGGTGGAGTCCCCACCGCTCCATGGCCAGGGCGATGACGAAACCTCCCATGAAGAGGAAGATGAGCTCGTTGGCGTAGGGCGAGGCCGCGTCGGCCATGTCCAGCACGCCCAGAGTGGGGAAGAGGGCCAGGGGCAGCAGGGCGGTGGCCGGAATGGGAATGGCCTCGGTCATCCACCAGATGGCCATGAGAGCCGCCACCGCCGCCGTGCGCCAGGCTTCCGCGGAAACGCCTGTGGGGCCTGGAAGGATGAGGAGGAGGAGAAAGAGGAGACCGCCGCCGAGGAGCCCGAGCCTGCGACCTGGCTTCATGTGCCCGTCCTTGTCCACCGCTGCCGAGGGCGTGATGATTTCTTCGTCGGAGTGACTCGGTATCTTGAGGAGGGAGGGTGTAGGGGGGCAAGCCGCACCGGCCCGGAGGGCGGCGGGCCCCGCGACCCGCGTGCATCCCTTTGAGAGGAGGTCGAACGATCCATGCGAGGCAGGGTTCTCTATGAAGAGCGGTCCAACTGGCCGTGGTGGGTGCACCTCCTGATCCTGGCTGCGGCCGCGACCTGCCTATGGACGAGTCTGAAGGCCCTGCGGCTGGGAGACCTGGGGAGCCTCGGCAGCGGCCCGGTCTGGATCGCGGTCCTCACGGCCACCTTCGGGGTTGTCCTCATGGGCGCTTTCTACCTCCTCATGGGGGATCTCCGCACCCGGGTGAAGCTGGACGGGGTGTACGTGTCGTTCGGTCGCCTGGGGCTCATCAGGAAACGGATCCCCTTCGAGGAGATCGACGAGGCGAGGGCGGTCACCTACTCGCCAATCCTGGAATTCGGCGGGTGGGGGATCCGGATTGGAAGACGGAGGAAAACGGCGTGGACGGTCCGGGGGAACCGGGCCGTGCGGATGGACCTGACCAACGGGAAGGTTTTCTACCTCGGCTCGGACCGCCCCGAGCGCCTCGTGGAGTGGATCCGCTCGGCGACACGGCAGGCCCGAGGCGAGGACGGAGAGAATTGAGATGGCAAAGGCCAGCGAGTATCATGGCGGCGGCCGCTATCCCTACGATGCCCAGTGGGCCGAGGGAAGCGCGGGGCAGATGCCCAGAGACATGGAGCCCCGAAGCCCCCAACAGTCGGAGAGCCTGGTCTCGGAGCTCATGATGCCCCCGCAGGTCAACAACCTGGGGCACGTGTTCGGTGGGGTGATCCTCTCCATGGTGGACCGTGCCGCTGGGGTAGCAGCCATGCGGCACTCGGGCTCCCCTTGCGTGACCGTGTCCATCGACCAGGTAGATTTCAAGGAGCCCATCTTCACCGGCGAGCTGGTGACCTGCAAGGCACGGGTCAACTACGTGGGGCAAACCTCCATGGAGATCGGCGTCCGGGTGGAGGCCGAGCGGCTCCTCACCCGTGAGACTCGCCACACCAATACGTGCATCCTCACCTTCGTGGCCATCGACGCCAATCACCGCCCTGTACCCGTCCCCCCGCTCAAGCTGGAGAGCGACGAGGACCGGCGACGCTTCCGGGAGGGGGAGCGCCGCAGGGAAGTCCGCACGGCGCTGGACAAGGAACTGGGGGGCAGCAGCCGGCGGTCGGCTCGGTAGACCCGCCAGCCCCCCTCTTCAATCCCCGGCCAGCACCTCCACGGGGTCCGTCCGAGCCGCCCGGGTCGCCGGAATGAGGGCGGTGAGGAAGGCAACCACCAGCACCAATCCTAGGGTGAGCAGGTACGTGGTGGCGTCGACGGGCGACACGCCGAAGAGGAGTCCCTGGATGAACCGGCCGGCCACCAGGGCGCCCGCCACTCCAACTGCCGCCCCGATCGCCGTGAGGCCCAGGGTGTGCTTGAGGACGTCGCCCACTACGTCCTGTGCGTGTGCGCCCAGGGCGATCCGGACGCCGATCTCCCGCCGCTGCCGCGCCACCGAGTAGGTGATGAGTCCGTACAGCCCCACCACGCTCAGGATCAGCGCCAAGGTGCCGAAGCCTCCCACCAGCGTCATGGCGAAGGTGCGGGGGGCGGTGTTCTCCTGGAACGCGGCGTCCACAGTGGTAATCGCTTGGGGCGGGAGCAGCGGATCCATCTCCAGGAGGGTCCGCCGCAGTCCGTCAGCCAGGGCCACCGGAGCCGTTCCCGGGGCCGTTCGGGCCACCAGCGCCGTCCAACTGAGCCAGCTCCAGGTTTTCTGGGCCAGAGGGATGTAGAGCGTCGGCCGGGGGGCCCGGTCGGGGCTCTGGAGCCGAGCGTCCTCCACCACCCCCACGATCTCCCGCCACGGCGTCTCCCCAACCCGGAAGGCGATCCGCTGCCCCAGTGCGTCTCCCTGGGGCCAGTGCTTCCGGGCCAGGGATTCGTTGATGATCACCACCGGGGTGGCGCCAGCCCCGTCGTTCCTGTCGAAGGCCCGGCCTCGCACGATCCTCCGGCCCAGGACCTCAAAGTACCCAGGCGTCACGGCCTGTAGCGGCTCGTCGTCCTCCCGGCCGTTGGGATTCGACGGGACACGGCCCTCGATGGCGAAGCTGAAGGTCATCTCATCCGCCGACCCGGGAGGCTGGGAGGTGCCCGCCACAGCCCTCACCCCCGGGAGCCCGGCTACCCGGTCCAGGAGCTGGTCGTAGAAGGAGACCTGTTCCGGTGTCTCCCGATAACGCTGCAGGGGCAGGTTTACCTCCATGACGATCAGATCATCGGGATCGAAGCCCAGCTCCGTTCCCTGCAGGGCCCGAAAAGAACGCACGAAGAGCCCGGCGCTCACCAGGAGCACCACCGAGAGGGCCACCTGGGCCGCCAGGAGGATGCTCCGGAGGCGGGCATGTCCAGCCGCCGAGCCGTCTCTTCCGCTCCGGAGCACCGACAACAGGTCTGACCGGGATGCCTGGATGGCGGGTGCGAGACCGAAGAGAAGGACGGATCCCAAGGCCGCCGCCGCCGTGAATGCCAGCATCCGGAGGTCGATGGCCGCCCGGTCCAGGAGAGGGATGCTCCCCGGGGCGACCACCAAGAGTGCGCGCTGGAGGAAGGGGGCCAGGGCCAGAGCCCCCGCGGCCCCCAGGACCGCCAGCACTCCGCTCTCGGTCAGCAGCTGCCGCAGAACCCGGCTCCTGGCCGCACCCAAAGCCCCCCGGACCGCCATCTCCCGCCGACGAGCCACAGCCCGGGCCAGGAGGAGGTTCGCCAGGTTCCCGCATGCGATGAGGAGGACCACCACCACACCCCCCAGGAGCACCCAGAAGAGGGCGTCCACGTTGCGGGTGAGATCCTGGTGAAGGGGAACCACACGAGCGCCCCACCCCGTCATCTCGGCGGGATGCTCCCGGGCGATCTGGGTAGCGATGGACGTCATCTCCGCCTGGGCCGCTTCCACGGTGACCCGGGGAGAGAGCCGTGCCAGGACCGAGTAGTTGTGGCTGGTCCGTTCCGTGGCGTCGAAATCGTCCAGGATGATGGGGAGCCAGATGTCCACCCCCTCCGACGGGAACTCGAAGCCTTCCGGCATGACGCCGATGATGGTGTAGGGGGTGTCGTTGAGTGTGAGCCGGCGGTCGAGAACGCCGGGGTCGGCCCCAAACCGGCTCTGCCAGAAGCCATGGCTGAGAACGGCCACACCGCCATCGACCGCATCCCGTTCTGTGAACGAGCGGCCCAGCGCCGGCGCGACCCCCAGGGCCCGCATCACCTCCGGCTGCATGTCGAGGGTCACGACGCGCGAGGATCGCCGCCACCGGTGAGAGTCTGGGAGTAGAGGCCCCGGTGCGCCCCCAGGACGGAGAAGGACCGGGCCCGCTCCTGCCAGTCGGTGACGTTCCCCGACGACACCACGTTGCGGGGATCCCCCTGGGCCGAGGTCTCCCAGACCCGGACCAGCTGGTCGGCGTCCGGGTAGGGGAGAGGAGCCAGGAGCACCGCGTAGACCAGGCTGAAGATGGCCGTGGTGGCGCCGATTCCCAGGGCGAGGGTGAGGACTGCCATGGAGGAGAAGGCCGGCGAGCGAAAGAGGGGTCGGAACCCATACCGGACATCCTGGCGAATCCCCGAGATCCACTCCCGTCGTCGCTCCATCCGGGACCGGGTGGCGGAGAGGCTCTCGAGCTCCGCCGCACCTGTCCGAGATCGCCCAGTCGTGCCCGCGCCGCAGCCGGCGCCTCATTCCCGGTCATGCCAGCCGCCTGTATTCCTCATCCTCATCTCCAGGTGATAACGGATCTCCTCATCGGCCTCGTCCATGGGATCGGGGGGGAACACCCGGATCCAGTGGCGCCACCCCGGGGGCCGGGCCCTCGGGAGCCAGACGGCGGCGTCATACGCACCCCCTCCACGGGTGCTCCGAGGCCGCCAGGGCCTTTGCCACCGTCCCCACCATCCGCTGCCACATCCTGGTCTTCTCC
>CAVVTW010000036.1:0-106517 GCA_963751255.1 uncultured Gemmatimonadales bacterium
GACTCATTGGCTATTTCCATCGAGGATCTCCAGGTAGGCCGAAACAGCCGTTCGAGCGGTCCTCTCGTCGTGCTCCGCCTCGCCCAGGTAGTTGCCCGTGACCTGGAGGCCCGAGGCGTTCGCCTCGGCGGCGGCCCGGAGAAAATCCTCGACCCGGACCCCGGGGACGAACCGCCTGCTCATGCGACGGAGGGGGGTCTTGGTGACGACCGCCTTGGCGGCCCTTGAATCACTCAGGAAGATCAATGCGTTTCGAAGCATCATTCGGTCTCTTGTCGCCGGCGCGCGATAGCCTCCTCCAGGAGTTCCCGAACCCGGGCGAGGGATAGAGCGCCGAGGCTCTCCATCACCTCTTCCCGTCCCTTGCCGTGGAGCAGGAGGGGGGTCTCCAGGTGCCCCATGATGCCGACCCCTGTCCGGGCCCATCGGGGGAAGACCAGGTATCCACCGTAGGGAGCCCGGAGGTCGGGCGTCTTTTCGACTTCGACGGAAACGGTGTAGGGGTTTCCATCCGAAGCCTCGAAGGCCGGCGGCCGTTGGTGGTGGCTCATGTAACCGCCGAGGGTCCCGTCCGCCGGAAGCTCGCTCTCGTCGGAGGCTCGTGCAAAGAAGTGGGGAGGCGGGCCCTCGGTCATGCGGACTCCGGGTTGAACGATCGACTTGGTCCCGGACAAGGTAGATCGGGGCCCTCTCCCGGGACAGATCCGGGGAGTCCAGGACCGGTGATCCAGGCCGGGAAGGTTGTCCCGCTTCCCCTCAGCCGGTACTCTTGCGCCGCCGGGGAAGCGAGGTCGGGGTCCTGGGGCTCGAAAGAGGGAGGGGAGCAATGAAGGCAGCGCTGTTTTCCGAGTTCGGAGGGCCGGAGGTGGTCCGTCTGGCGGAAGTGGACACCCCGGAGCCCGGACCCGGGGAGGTCCGAGTCAGGGTCCGGGCTGCGGCGATGAATCACCTTGACCTGTTCGTCCGCCGCGGAGGGCTCCCCCAGACCACCATGCCCCACGTCAGCGGCTCGGATATCGCGGGCGTCGTGGACGCCGTCGGCCAGGGTGTGCACCCCATTGCCGCCGGCACCCGGGTCGTCGTGGATCCCTCCCTGGAGTACGATTGGTATGAGGGAGTGCCCAGGGGAAGCAACCTCCCCGCCCCCCAGTTCCGGATCATCGGAGAACACGTACAAGGCGGGTTCGCGGAATTCTGTATCGTGCCGGCGGCGAACCTGGTGGAGGTTCCCGAATCGGTGGCCTTCGAGACGGCTGCGGCGGCGAGCCTGGTGTCGGTGACGGCGTGGCGAGGTTTGGTGGTACGCGGTGGTCTGAGGGCAGGGGAGCGCGTACTCATCACCGGTGGCTCGGGGGGTGTGTCCACGGTAGCGATCCAGATTGCCCGATTGGCAGGTGCCGAGGTGTTCGTGGTCACCAGCGGGCCCGAGAACCTCCAGCGGGTGCGGGAGCTCGGCGCGGATGTCGCGTACGACCGGAGGGAGGGCGACTGGGGAAGACAAGTGTGGTCGGACACGGGAAAGCAGGGCGTCCATCTCGTGTTCGATTCCGTAGGTGAGGCCGTGTGGGGCTCATGTCTCCGGTGCCTGGCCGTGGGAGGCCGGCTGGTGACCTTCGGAGCCACAACCGGAGCCATGGGAGAGACCGAGATCCGCCTGGTCTTCTGGAAGCAGCTGTCGATCCTGGGCACCACCATGGGCAGTCCGGAGGAGTTCCGGAGGGCCATGGGGCTGGTCTTCGACGGAAGGCTGACCCCGGTGATCCACGAGGTGCTTCCTCTCGCCGAGGCTCGGCGGGCCCACGAGCTGCTGGAGGCCGGCTCCGTCTTCGGGAAGCTCGTGCTCACGCCGTGAAGGGACGCCGAAGGGAGGGCGTGGCTCAGTCCGAGGAGGCCCCGTGGATCTGAGAGAGGCGCAGGCGCGGGTGGACGGGTGGATCTCCCAGTTCGAGGAGGGGTACTGGCCCCCCCTGCACAACCTGGCGCGGCTCATGGAAGAGGTGGGCGAGCTCGCCCGTGAGCTCAACCACCTGTACGGTTCGAAGCCCAAGAAACCGGAGGAACCCGACCAGGACCTGGCCCTCGAGCTGGCGGACGTGCTCTTCGCGCTGCTTGTCATCGCCAACGAGCAGGGGATCGACCTGGATCAAGCGTTGACCCGGGTCATGGAGAAGTACCGGGCCAGGGACAGCGACCGGTGGACCCGCAGGGGAGGGGCTTGAGGCCGGCCTTCCCCCGCATCGACTGAGGACGGACGATGGAAGAACAGGCCCGAAGTCCCCGTTCCTTTTTGAGGGACCTGATCCCCGTGGAGCCCGAGGAGTGGGGCCCCGTTCTCCTGGCGACCTTCTACGGGTTCTGCATCCTTCTCAGCTACTACATCATTCGTCCCGTTCGGGACGAGATCAGCGCGGCGGATCGAGGGAACCTCCAGCTCCTCTGGACGGCGGTCTTCTTCGTGATGATCGGCGCCGTCTCTCTCTACTCCGCCCTCGTGTCGCGGTTGTCCAGGGGGGTCTTCATCCCGCTGGCGAACCGCTTCTTCGCCTTGAATCTGATCCTCTTCTTCGCGGCGCTCGAGCTCCTGCCGGTGGAGGCTCGCCCCTGGATCGATCGGGTGTTCTACGTGTGGACGAGTGTCTTCGCCCTGTTCGTGGTCACGGTCTACTGGGGATTCGTGGTGGACCTGTTCCGCAGCCAGCAGGGCAAGCGGGTGTTCGGGTTCATTGCCGTAGGATCGTCCGTCGGTGGCATCGTCGGGTCCCTCTTCACCTCACTCGTGGCGAACGCGGTCCCCACCTTCGTTCTTCTTCTGGTTGCCGTTGTCCCTCTGGAGGTGGCGTCCTGGATGGCCTGGCTCCTGCACCGCAAGGCCGGGAGGAGCCGGGGTGCCCTCCGGAGTGAGGGGCCGGGGCGGATCGCGGGGACGGCGTGGAGCGGTATCCGGGTCGTCTTCCAGTCTCCCTACCTGAGGAGGATCGCATTCTACATCTTCCTCATGACCTTCGCTTCTGCGGTGATCTATTTCCAGCAGGCCGAGATGGTGGGGGAGGCCATCGCCGAACGGGGTGCCAGGACCGTGTTCCTGGCCCGTATCGACCTGGCCGTGAACATCCTCACCATCGGGGGTCAGGGGCTTCTGGCGGCACATCTCATCCGGTGGTTCGGCGTGGGTGTGGCCCTGGCGTTTCTCCCCGCCCTCGCGCTGGTTGGGTTCCTCGTCCTCGGCACGTACCCCCTCCTGGCGGTGTTGGTGGCCCTCCAGGTGCTCTACCGGGCGGGACGGTATGCTCTTGCCCGGCCGGCCCGAGAGGTCCTCTTCACGGTGGTGGGCCGGGAGGAGCGCTACAAGTCGAAGGCGTTCATCGACGCGGCGGTCTACCGAGGGGGGGATCTGGTGAGCGGCTGGGTGTACGCTGGTCTTGCCTGGATCGGACTGGGGGTGGGGGCCATATCCCTGGTGGCGGTTCCCGTGATGGCCGTCTGGGCAGGGGTCGGGCTCTTCCTGGGCAAGGCGCAGGAAGAACGGGCTCTGGATCCAGGGGAGGAGGAGATCGTTCCGGCAGGGGCCCCGGCCGGAGGGTAGGAAGAGGTGGGACCGACTCGGTTCAGCGGAGCGGAATTTTGATCCCCAGGCTGAGAACGGGCCAGTACTCCAGGATGCCCTTGGCGTCCTCCTGGATATTCCGCTCTTCCTTCTGCAGGTCGGCCGCGAGGCGGGGGTCCTCGCTGATCGGTCCCGAGGCGGAGAGTTCGACCTGGGGCTTCCCCACCAGCGCCACCCCCACGTCCAGGGACACTCCGAAGCCCGGAGCGGTGTGGCGGCCGAGCCCGATCCCGAAGAACGGCGCCGTCGATTCGGTCTTCAGGACGCCTTTGATGACGCCGGCCTGGTCGTACTCGGAGTCCCCGATCTGCACCGGTGGTCCCTGACCCAGGTCACCGGACTCGATCTTGGTGTCCCCATGGCGAGCCAGGAAGCCGGCCATGAGACGGAAGGACCGTCCGGTGGGGTAGAGGTCGATCCCCACGGTGGCCATGCCGGACGGAAGCGTGACGCTGTAGTCCACGCCGCTGTAGTCGAGGCTCACCTCCAGCGGGAAGTATCCTATCCCGCCTCGCACCGCCAGGAAGCGGGTGAGTCCCAGGGCGGCTTCTCCCCCGAAACCCAGGGAGCCGGCCCGGACTCCCATCCCGAACCCCTGAGCACGAGCAACCCGAGGCGCGGCCAGGGTGAGCACCAGGAGGAGGAGGATGGAGATCGGCTTGGTCATGGCGGATTCACGGCGTCGGGGTGGTTCGGAGAGACTCCTCTCGCGGGCCACCAGGTTCATCTATCCCCAGGGGGTCAATCGGTGCCGGAGGCACTGAGAGAAGATAGCCTTCGGAGAAAAGCAAGGCCAAGCTCTCGCTTCCATCATCTTCCCGAGGCGCCCGAGAACGCCCGAAGAGCCTCGAGAAAGCGCTGGATGTCGTCCGCGTCGTTGTAGAAGTGGGGACTCACTCTTATGTGCCCCGGGCGGTGATCCACGATGATCCCCCGTTCGGCCAGGTGAGCCACGGCCGCGGCCGGGTCGCCATGACGGATCATGATGATGGCTGAACGGTGGTCCGGATCGTCGGCGGTGGTAAGGGAGAGCCCCTGGGCCCCACAACCCTCCAGGAGGCGGTCGGTGAGCTCCCGGTTCCGGGCGGCGATGGCCTCGATCCCCACCTCGTCGACGATCTCCTGTCCCCCGAGGGCGGTGTGCACGATGGGTACCGCCGGGGTTCCCATCTCGAAGCGCCGGGCGTCGGTGTGCGGCTCGAAGCTCCGGATGTCGAAGTCGAAGGCATTCCGGGCTCCGAACCACCCCGTGATCCGGGGAGCGAGCTTCTGGACGAGATCAGGGCGGACGTAGAGATAGGCGAGTCCAGGGCCGCCGCACAGCCATTTCAGAGGCCCGGTGGTGTAGAAGTCCACGCCGGCGTCGGCGAGATCCACGGGCACCTGTCCGGCTCCGTGGTATCCGTCGATGAGGCAATGGGCCCCCGAGTCGTGGGCGATCCGGGCCAGCCGATTCAGGTCCTGCACGAATCCCGTGGTGAAGAACACGTGGCTCGTGGCCAGGAAGAGGGTCCGGTCGTCCACCGCGTCGGCGAACTGCTCGGGGTCCATTCCGACTCCGTCGGGGGAGGGCAGAATCACCAGCTCCACCTCCGGCTTCACGGCCCACTGATATGCCAGGGTGGGAAAGTCGAGCTCGGAGCAGATCACCCGATTCCTTCCCTTCGATCGGCTCTCGGGGACGCTTTCCGCCACCGTCGAGAGAGCGGAGGAGGTGGACGGAACCAGCGCCACCGATCCCGGCGCACCGCCCAGGAAGCGCTCGACACGGCTCCGTAGAAGGGCCAGGCGCCCCATCCAGTGCTCGTACCAGGCCGAGGCTCCCATGGTGTGCCAGAGCTCCCGGAATTCGTCCAGATAGGTGTCGGCCCGACGGGAAAGAGCCCCCAGGGAGCAGGAGTTCAGGTAGGTCCGGTGGCTGACGATGGGAAACTCGGATCGGGCTTCCTGGGGGGAGAGGGCCATGGGTTCGTTTCCGTGTGGCTGGTGGCGCAGGCGACGGCGATCGGGAACACGCGGTTCCCGGTGCCGTCCTTGGTACATTAGGGTAGATCCGCCCGACGGGCTGACGCCAGCCCGGGGCCAGCCCGACGCCCAACGATAGGAGCCCGGCTTCCTCCCATGCTTCTGGCCTTTCTCTGTGCACCATGGGTGATTCTGGGGCTCTATGCCTTTGGCCTGGTGCGGTTCCCTCCCCGCCTTCCCGACGGATCCGGGCCGCGGTCCGGGGATGTGTCCCCCGATGGTTCAACCGAGCCGTCTCTGGTGTCCGTCATCGTCCCCGCACGAGACGAGGAGGCCAACATCGCCCGCTGCGTGAGGTCCCTGGTGGCGTCGACGTACCCGGCTTTCGAAGTGCTCGTGGTGGACGATGAGAGCCAGGATCGGACGGCCGAGATCGTCCGGGCGCTCCCGAAGGGGAACGCTCGGGCTCTTCGGCTGCTTCCGGGAGCACCCCTTCCGGACGGCTGGTTCGGAAAACCGTGGGCGTGCCATCAGGGAGCGAAGGCCGCTGGAGGGGACCTGCTTCTCTTCACCGACGCCGACACCATCCATTCTCCCGGACTTCTCGGGAGGGCGGTGGAGGGGCTCTCCGGTACCGAGGCCGACGTCCTCTCGGTCATCGGGCGCCAGATCATGGGGACCTTCTGGGAGAAGCTCCTGCAGCCCCAGTTCTTCATGCTCCTGGCGCTCCGATACCCCAGGTCGGGGGAGGTGAGGAGCCGTCGGTGGTGGCGGCACGCCATCGCGAACGGACAGTTCCTCCTTTTCCGGAGGACCATCTACGAGGCCGTGGATGGGCACCGGCCCGTCCGGGGGGAGGTGGTGGAGGACCTCCGCATGGCACAGCTTCTGGTGAGAGGGGGACGGCGACTGGTGGTCCGAGGAGACGGAGGTTTTCAGACGCGCATGTACGCCTCTCTCGGTGACTTGGTACGAGGGTGGTCGAAGAACGTGGCGACGGCGGCGCTTCAGACGACCCCCTCATGGATCCAGCCCTGGATCCTGCCATTCTCGCTCCTGGCGGGATTGGTGCTCTGGCTGGCTCCGCCTCTGGCTCTGCTCTGGGCCCTGGCCACGGGTACGGGCGGGACCCTCCTGGCCTGGGCGATCTTGACCACCATGTTCGATGTGACCCTGTGGATGGCGGCGGGTCGGGTCATGAGGGTGAGTCCGCTCTTCGGACTTCTCTATCCTCTCGGGGCGGCCGTGGCCGGCTACATCGTTGGCCGGAGCTGGCTCAAGGGTGCCGAGATCCGCTGGAAGAGACGTCGCTACACCATGCCCCGGGAGACCCGCCTGGGGGGGAGGGCGCCATCATGAGAAGGCTCGTGCAGGATCTGCGAGCCGAGGCACTTCGGCTGGGACTTCAGGACCTGAGGGTCACGGGCCCGGGCCGATCCGAGCACATGCACCGGTACCGGGCCTGGATCGCCGAGGGCATGCACGGGAACATGCGCTACTTGTCTCGACCGGACGCCGTGGCTCGCCGAGCGGACCTCAGGACAACCATGTCGGAGGTACGGTCGGTGGTTATGGTGGCCCAGAACTACTTCCAGGTCGATTCCCCTGGGGTGCCGGAGGACCCCGCTCGCGGTGTGGTGGCCCGATACGCCCGGGGGGCGGACTATCATTCGCTTCTCAAGACGCGGCTCCAGGATCTGCTGCGGTGGGTGAGGGAGCACGCCCTCGTCCGGGGCTTGGCGTCGGAGGTCAACGGGTTCGCCTACGTCGATACGGGCCCCATTCTGGAGCGGGAGCTGGCCCAGCGCGCCGGCCTGGGGTGGTTCGGGAAGAACACCATGCTGCTCCACCCTCGCCGGGGCTCCTACTTCTTCCTGGGCTTGCTCCTCGTCGACCTGGACCTGCCCCTCGATCCCCCGTTCACGGCCGACCACTGCGGAAGCTGCCGGGCCTGCCTGGACGCCTGTCCCACCGGAGCCCTCCTGGGCCGGGACGAGGGGGGAGCCCCGGCGATGGACGCTCGCCGCTGCATCTCCTACCTGACCATCGAGCTGAAAGGGTCCATCTCCCGGGAGCTTCGCCCCCTCATGGGGAATCGGGTGTTCGGGTGCGATATCTGCCAGGAAGTGTGTCCGTTTACCCGTAAGTTCTCAACAGTCTCAGAGGAACCTGCATACAAGGCCTCCTCCTGGACGGATGGAGCATCACTGGTCGACCTCATGGGGCTTTCGGACGATGAGTTCTCCGCTGTGTTCTCAGGCAGTCCGGTGAAGCGGGCCAAGCGACGTGGGCTGCTGCGCAATGTCGCGGTGGCCCTGGGGAACTGGCTGGGTTCCGTGGAGGAGCCCCCCGAGGACGCCGTGGCCGCGCTGGTGGCGGCGCTGTCGGATCCGGAACCGCTGGTGCGGGGGCATGCCGCCTGGGCCCTCGGCAGGGTGGGATCGGCCCAGGCCAGGGCGGCGCTCACTTCCCACGCGACGGGGGAGACCGAGGAGTGGGTTACCGCTGAGATCGACGCGGCGCTCTTGTTCTGACCGTTCAGCTGTCGGACAGGCTTCAGCACCCCATGGGCCTCGGCTCACAGAAACGCCGGGGCCACAACGCGTGATCGACTTCCCTTCCAGGGCGTGGACCGCATCTTGGAGGGGCTGGTGCGGCCATGAGCGCGGCGCGTGCATCGGGGGGGCTTTCGCGCCCCCTCTGACGGTTCCTGGGCTTCATGCGCCGGTCCTACCCGGCCGGCCGGCCCGGGCCGGCATCGATCCACGCCATCTGCTCATGGACGTGACGCCGGGCGACAACGTGGTGGCCATCATCGATGAAGGCCGGATCCTGCTGGAGGCGGAGCCCCTGCGTGCGGTCGAGGCGGTCCAGCCCGACCTGAAGGACGTCTACTTCAGCGTGATGGCGGGCAAGCCCGGCGGGCCGCCGGTTGCGCCGCCCTGAGGACGGCGCCAGGCATCTCCGCCTGGATGGGGTTCGACCTTCCCCCGCCTCCAACGAACGGATATCATTCACCCTCTTCCAGCGGGAACGCCTCGGTCCCTCCATCGGAGACCCAGCATCGTGACCTCGTCGTCCCCTCCTGCCCTGGTCTTCGGGGAAGGGCTCACCCTCCTCGGGACCATTCGGAGCCTGGCACGGGAGAAGATACGAGCCCTGGTTGTCACAGAAGACGTTGGTTTCGCCAGGGGAAGCCGATTCTACCGGGCCGGGCCGTCCATCGGCACCTCCTCTCTGGCAGCCTACCTGGAAGGCCTGCCCTATGAGACCGCGGTGCTGTTCCCATGCTCCGACTCCTGGGCCCGGGAGGTGGCGGGGCTCGGGGAAGGGCTGAGAAGGCGGTTCCCTTCGCCGATCCCGTCCTCGGCGGTCCTGGAGACCTTTCTCGACAAGGGGCGTTTCGGCCAGTTCCTTCAGGCTCACGGGCTCCCGCACCCCTGCTCGATTCTGGTGGACGATTCCCTCGACCTCGAGAGTCTGGGCGATACCCGGAGGTTCTTCATCAAACCGCTGGATTCCCAGCGATTCAATCAACGATACCGGGTGAAGGCGTTCGATTCGACCTCGGGCCAGGACCTGAGGCGGAAGCTGCGGATGGTGGCCGAGGAAGGCATGGACGTGCTCCTCCAGGAGTACATCCCCGGTCCGCCCTCGAATCACTATTTCGTCGACGGGTACTTCCGGGACAGGAAGGCGCTGGCGTTGGTCCTGCGGCAGAGGCTCCGCATGTACCCTCCCCGGTTCGGGAACAGCACCTACATGCGCACCGTGCCGCTGGAGAGCGGACGGGAGGCTCTCTCGGTGGTGGAGGCCGCCCTCCAGGCGGCCGACTATGACGGCATCTTCAGCGCTGAGCTGAAGCTCGATCCCAGGGACGACACATTCAAGATCCTCGAGATCAACGCCCGGCCCTGGTGGTTCATCGAGTTCGCGGCCCAATGCGACGTGAATGTCGCGGCGCTGGCCTACACCGATCTCGTTGGCGGACCACCCGGCGCGTTTCGCTCCTCGGCCCCGGGTCGCGAGTGTATCTATCCGTACCTGGACTTCCGCGCTTGCCTCGAGGCACGGTTCAGGAAGCCCGCGACCGTGGGAGCCTGGGCCAGGTCCTCCATCTCGAGCCACCGGCCGGTCTTCCAGTGGGGCGACCCCATTCCCGCCCTCCTGGGTGTAGGAGAGGTGGTACGCAAGCTGGTGGAGGGCCCGCCGGGCCTTTGAGGAGCGGGAAGGGACGTTGAACCCTCAGAGCACGCGCCAGTAACCGGAGCGCGGGGGAAGCCGGCCCTCCGGAGCCGCGTCGATGGAACCGAGGCTCCGCCGCTTGTCCCGGGGGAGCCGGGCCGGCGCCCGGTGGACGGAACGGAGTCTGCCACGTACACTCCGTCTCGTTGTGGGCTGTCGTTGTGTACCTCATGCAAAGAGCACCCCATGGACGGCTTCGCCTCCCCAGCGTTTCATCGATTCCTTCGGGTCGTCCTCGGCCTGTCCATCATTCGCCGGACGCCATCTCACACCTGGCGCCGGATGGCGACGGCTCTCCTCCTGGTTGGAGGGGCGACACTCGCCTCCGGCCTGAACGCTCAATCCAAACCCACGATCGCCCAGTTCCTGAGCCCGGCGTCACCGCTGGACCTCTCCTCCGCCAGGGACGTTGATCGGATCGCATGGATGGCCTACGAGGAGGGGCGGAGGAACGTCTACACGGCGGCGGCGCCGGACTTCGAGCCCGTCCGTTTGACAAGCTTCATGGAGGATGACGGCACCGAGCTCTCCGATGTGTCCGTTTCCGCCGATGGGTCGATGATCGTATTCGTGCGAGGTTCGGCGCCGAACCGCGAGGGGTGGATCGCCAACCCCGCACAGAAACCTCAAGGCACCGAGCGGGCGATCTGGGCGGTCCGCTCCTCCGGGGGCCCGGCCTGGCGGGTGGCCGAGGGTAGCAGCCCCAGCGTCTCGCCGGACGGGACCTCGGTGCTGTACGTGAAGGATGGGCAAATCTACCGTAGCCGCCTCACCGCGGGCCTCGAGCCCGACTCCACGGACCTGGGTCTGAAGCCCTTCCTCGTTCAATGGGGCCGGCAGACCGATCCCGTGTGGTCGCCGGATGGGTCGATGTTCGCCTGGACCAGCGAGCGGGAGAACCACGCTCTGCTCATGGTCTATCGACTGTCCACGCACAGCGTGAGGTACGTGGCTCCCAGCGTCGACTGTGATTCGGATCCCATGTGGTCTTCCGACGGGAGGAGGATCGCCTTTCTCCGGAGGCCCGGGACCCCGTTCGGCTCCCAGGCCCAGGCGGGCACCGGGGGAATCGGAAACCCCCAGGGGCATGCCTACCGTCCGGAGTCGGCTTCGGCGCGCTCCGGGCAGGGTGGTGGAGCGTTCAGTGGGTGCAGGAGCGGATTTGGCCGGGGTTTCGGTAGCTTCGGCGGCGGCGGTCGGGGCGGGAGCCCCTCCGACAGCACGGAGGACCACACCACGACGGAGCCAGGGTTCTTCAACGCTACCTTCCCCGGGGGCTACACGCTGTCGCTCATGGTGGCCGACGTCGAGACCGGTGAAGCCCGGGAAGCATGGCACAATCAGCCCGACGACCGGGTGTTCGCCAATGTGCGCAGCATCCGGTGGGAAGGGGAAAGCGTCGTCTTTCCTCTCGTGCCCCCCCGGGACGAGTACGAGCGGTACTTCTCCATCAGCCTCGCCGACCCGGCCCAGGACCCGGTGATGCTCACCACCACCGATGGACTCATCGAGGACGCCACGTCCGTCGCCTTCTCATCCGACGGGCGGACCCTGTACTACTGCACGAACGCCCAGGACATCGAGCGGCGCCACATCTGGGCCGTTCCCACGGCCGGAGGAACCCCGAGGCAAGTGTCCACCGGGGACGGCGTGGAGACCTACCCACGGCCCCTCGCCTCCGGAGACCGGGTGGCCGTGCTTTACTTCAACGCTGCACAGCCGGCCTCCGTGGCCCTCGTTCCGGCGGAGGGGGGGAGTCCCGAGGTCATCTTCCCGACCTTGCCCGCAGAGTTCCCCCAGGCGGAGCACGTGGTCCCCCAGATCGTCATCACCGAGGCCGCCGACAGCACCGAGATCCACAACCAGCTCTTCCTGCCGCGGGACCTTCGGGCCGGGGAGAAGCGGCCGGCCATGATCTTCGTCCACGGCGGACCCGTCCGGCAGATGCTGCCCGCGTATCACTACATGCAGTTCTATCACTGGGCATACGCGTACAACCAGTGGCTCGCCAGCCAGGGCTATGTGGTCCTGTCCATCAACTACCGGGGCGGCATCGGATACGGCCGTAGCTTCCGATCGGCCCCCGGCACCAACGCCAGGGGCAACTCGGAATACCAGGACGTCCTCGCCGGCGCCCAGTACCTCCAGGCCCGGCCGGACGTGGACCCGACGCGCATCGGCATCTGGGGGTTGTCGTATGGGGGCCTCCTCACAGCCGAGGCGCTGGCGAGGAACTCGGACATATTCAGGGCCGGGGCCGACCTGGCGGGGGTTCACCTCTACGGCAGCTCCCTGGACACCACGGACGTGTCGTTCCAGTCCTCCGCAGTGGGCCACATGGACACCTGGACCTCCCCGGTGTTCCTGGAGCAGGGAGACGACGACCGGAACGTGGATTTCTCCCAGACCATCGGATTGGTGCAGCTCCTGCGGGCCCGCGGCGTGTACTACGAGCTCACCGTCTGGCCGGACGAGACCCATGAGATGCTGATCCACGCCAAGTGGCTGAAGACCTTCTCGGAAATGGGGGACTTCTTCCGCCGCTTCGTGTGGAACAAGGAGGCGCCGCCGACAGGAAGCTGACCGGGGAGAAGAGGCCGGAAGGCGGCCGCCCCCCCTTCCGATCAGCCTCCTAGACTCCTGCCAGCTGGAGGAGCCTTCCGCTGGCGATGAGCTGCCTTTGTCCCCGGATCCCCTGGATCCACCAGAAGGCCAGGCCCAGAACCACGAGGAGGAACTTCACGCCTCCGCCGAGTGGCAGGAAGATCACGGCCAGGCTGGCCAGGAGGATCCAGAGCGAACGGTGCATCTTCGCCAGGACCTTCTTGTCGTAGTCCGTTTCCCCCAGAGTGTGGTTGTGGATAGCGACGTACGGTCCCTTGGCCTTTCCCTTCTTCACGAGCCAGATGGCCGTGAGCTTGTGGGTCTCGCGTGCTGAGAGGTCCCAGTTCTGCAAGCGGAGGGCGAGCTCTCCTCCGTCTTCGTCGGCCAGGTGGATCATGTCGTGAGTGATGGTGGTGGAGCTGATGCGGACCGGAGCCTGGTACCCGGTCCCTCGAAAGGTCCCGCCCCCGCCGCCCCCGCCGCTCACCTTGGTCTCGAGCTGCTTGGTGGCGCCCACCACCTCTCCTCGGAAGAAGCGGTGCTCGTACGGTCTTCTTGTTGATCACGATGTCAGCCATGGGAGACTCCTGCGTTGGATTGGGGTTCATTCTGCATTGCGCGGAATCTGGGTCGGAGCCGTCAGGTGGGGGGTTCGGAGCTTGTGTGGACGGAGACGGATCGGATTCCTTCCGGCGGGGTAGCCTGTCCCCTGCGGGCGGATGGGACCTGGCTGGATTCCACCACCGCGGTTCTCCGGAATCGGTCCATGGAGCATGGCGCTCCGGCACCGAAGGGTCGACTGCATGCCTGAAGAGACGGACACGTTGGAACACCTGTTCAGCGCCATGTACGAGGAATTGCGACGGCTGGCCTCGAGCGTCCGCCGGAATGACCCGGCCGAGACGCTGAACCCCACTGCCCTGGTGAATGAAGCGTATTTGAAGCTGGCTCGATCGGGGCGGATCGACCCCGCCTCCCCGCTCCACTTCAAGCGAATCGCGGCCCGGGCCATGCGTCAGGTATTGGTGGAGGCGGCTCGCCGGCGCTCGGCTCGGAAGCGTGGCGCCGGCCCTTCCGTCGTGACGTTCGACGATTCGGTCGCCGAGCGGTCCCCCGCCCCGATGGAGATCCTGGCCCTCGACCAGGCCCTCGAGGAGCTCGGGCGGATGCACCCGCGCCAAGCCCAGGTCGTGGAGTACCGCTTTTTCGGTGGGCTGGAGGTCTCTGAGGCGGCAGAGCTCCTTCGGGTGTCGGACTCTACAATCGAGCGGGACTGGAGGGCGGCCAGGGCCTGGCTGGCGGTGCGGCTGAGGTAGCCCGGCTGACCTCACCAATCGGTTCCCCCCGACCTCAAGCGAGGTGGCGCATGAGCCTCGATTCTCAGAAGTGGGAACGAATGCAGGCCTTGTTCCATGCGGCTCTGGACCTTCCTGAATCCGCCAGGGCCGGCTTCCTCGCCGAGGAATGCGCGGGCGACCAGGCTATGCGCCAGGCGATCTTCGATCTTCTCGAGGCGGACCGGGACCACTCATCCGTACTCGACCGGGAGTTGGGGGACATTGCGGGGGACCTCCTGGAGGGGCCCTACCTTCCCTATCGAACCATTGGTCCCTACCGTCTGACCGGCATCCTGGGTCGCGGCGGAATGGGGTTGGTCTACCTGGGGGAGAGGGAGGACACGGGGGGCAAGGCTGCCATCAAGATTCTCCGGGATGCGATGCTCTCCCCTGCCCGCCGGGAGCGCTTCGCCAGTGAGCAACGGACCCTCGCGAGTCTCGACCACCCCTCCATCGCTCGCCTCTTCGACGCGGACGTGCTCCCGGACGGGACCCCCTACTTCGTCATGGAGTACGTCGACGGGCTCCCTCTTACCCGGTATTGTGAGTTCTGGGACTCCACGCTCAGGGAGCGCCTGCAGATCTACCGCGGCGTCTGCGAGGCCGTGCAGGCAGCCCACCGGCAGGCCATCGTGCATCGGGACCTGAAGCCATCGAACATCCTGGTGAAGCCCGGCGGGAGCCTCAAGCTCCTCGACTTCGGGATCGCGAAGCAGCTCGACGGGCCGGACGGGACCGCCGATCCGACGCAGACGGTCCTGCGGTTGATGACACCGGCGTATGCGGCACCCGAGCAGGTCCGCGGCGAGCCCACCGGGATCTACACGGACATCTACGCGCTGGGTGTGCTTCTCTATGAGCTTCTGACGGGACGCCAACCCTTCGACTTCAAGGGCAAGACCCCCGGCGAAGCCGAGTGGGCCATCGTGGAGGAGCAGCCCGAGCGGCCGTCCCACGTGCCGAGCCAGGCCTCCGAGGGCCCCCATCTGACGGCAGGCCGGGGGGAGTGGTCCGACCTCGATGTCATGTGCATGACCGCGATGCACAAGGACCCGCAGCGTCGGTATCGGACCGTCCAAGGGTTGATCCGCGATATCGACCATTTCCTCAGGGGTGAGCCCCTGGATGCCCAGGCGGACTCCATAGTCTACCGCACCGCCAAGTTCCTGCGGCGGAACGCCCGGGGCGTCGCGGCCGCTGCCCTGGCGGTAGCCATGAGCTGGGTCCTGGTGGGGTACTATACGGTCCGCCTGGCGGCGGCGCGGGACGCCGCGGTGGCCGAGACCGATCGGGCGCAGCGGATTCAGAACTTCATGCTGAGCCTGTTCAAGGGGGGGAACGCCGTGGTGGGGCCCGCCGATACCCTGAGAGTCGCCACCCTCCTGGAACGAGGGGTGCGGGAGGCCCAACTCCTGGAAGACGAGCCGGCGGCCCAAGCCGAGCTCATGAGCACACTGGGGGGCCTGTACCAGGAGCTCGGGAATCTGGACCGAGCCGACACTCTCCTTCAAGGGGCCCTCGAACGACAGCGGGCCGTCTCGGGCGAGGAGAGTGTCGAGATGGCGGAGAGCCTCATCGCCCTGGGGCGGCTGCGGAGGAGCCAGGCGCGCCTGGACGAGGCGGAGCAGCTCGTCCGGGAAGGGCTCGGCATTGTGTCCGAACGGTTTCCCCCGGGGCACCCGGTGGTGCTGGAGGGAGAGGCCGCTCTGGGCCGTGTCCTCCAGGACACCGGCGTCTACGACGAGGCCATCGCCCTTCAGGACGAGGTGGTGCGCCGCCGGAGACTGGCCTCAGCGGAGAGCACCGAGTACGCCGATGCCGTGGCCGAGCTGGCGAACACCTACTTCTATGCGGGCCAGTACGAGGCGTCGGACTCGCTCAACCGCATCAGCCTGGCCATCGATCGCCGCCTGTACGGCCCGGACCACCCGAACATCGCCGACGGACTTATCAACCTGGGTGCGGTTCAATTTCAGTGGGGGAAGTACGGGGAGGCAGAGGCGCGCTTTCGGGAGGCACTCGACATCATGGAGTCCTACTACGGACCGGAGCATCCGGAGACGGCCTCCGCCCTTACGATGCTGGGCCGCTCCTTGAATTACCAGGGGAAGACGGGAGAGGCCCTGGGCTACCTCCGGCGAGCCCTGGACATTCAGCTCGGCCTGTTCGGCCCGATCCATCCGGCCGTGGCCTCCACCGAGAACGACATCGGCCTCATCGCCCTCTCCAGCGGTGATCTCGAGCTGGCTGAGAAGAGCTTCCGGCAGATGGCCGAAACCTACGATTCCATCTACTCACGGCCCCACTGGCTCAAGGGGATTGCCCGCTCGAACCTGGGCGCCGTTTACCTGGAGGGAGAGCGCTATGAGGACGCCGAGCGCCTCTTTCGGGAGGCCGTGGACGTCTTCACCGAGACCTTGGCGCCCACGGACCTGAATACGGGGATCGCCCGAATCAAGCTGGGGAGAGCCTTGCGGTTTCAGGAGCGCTGGTCGGAGGCCGAACGGGAGTCCAGGGTGGGGTACGAGATCCTGATGGAAAAGACCGATCCCGGGGTCAGCTGGCTCCAGGCTGCTCGCCAGGACCTGGCGCGCGACTATGAGGCTCTCGGCCAGCCGGAGAAAGCCGTGGAGCTCCGGGCCGAGGCTGAGCGCTACGGGGGAGATTCCGGGGCCCGGCCCTAGGAGCCGTCGGCGCGGCGCCGCCAGAGCCAGAGGAGAACGACGGCTCCCCCGACCACCAGGAGACCGGCGGCGACGATTGCCCATCGGTAGGCGCCGTGGAGGTGGGAGACCCAGTCGCCGGCGTAGTAGGCCAGGGTGGTCCAGAAGCTCACCCAGAGGAAGGCCCCGAGGGCGTTGAGCGCCAGGAATCGAACCCAGCCGTAGTGGAGCGTTCCGGCGATGATCCCGTTGAGCTGGCGAAGCCCTTCGATGAACCGGGCCACCGCGATGATCCAGGACCCGTAGCGATGGAAGAAGGACTGGGCCCGGTCGAGTCTCTCCCCGGTGATCAGGTGGTGGCGCCCGATGCGGATCCGATGACCGAGCCCGAGCACCAGGCGTCGGCCTCCGTATCGGCCGATGGCGTAGCCGACGTTGTCTCCCAGCACGGCGCCCGTGAACGCCGCGAGGGCGACGAGGAAGACATTGAGATCACCCTGCGCGGCCGCCATCGCCCCCGCGATCATCACGGTCTCGCCGGGGGATGGGATACCGAAATCCTCGATGAAGACGAGGAAGCCCACAGCGCCATACCCGAAGGTCGCCAGGAGCTGGCTGGCCTCGAGCCCAAACATCAGCGGACTCCGGTCGGCATACGCCTTTCCCCGGTGGAAGTAGGCGGCCCCTCGCTCGTCGGGCCGCATTACCAGGGCCTACACCGTTCCCCCGAGAATGGCTAATCCGCATCCACGAAGCGAACCGCGAAGAGCGGTCTCAACGTTTTTGGGGTGCCAAAACATCCTAGGGAAACGGAGGAAGGGCACCTTGGCCCTTCGAACGGTGGGGCGCGCAGAGAAGAGCCCCGGGATCGTCCATAGCGCCGGAAGGTGGCCAGCCGTGAGCAGAGTAGCGTACGACGTGGACGGGTTGGGAGCGCCTCAGACCGAGGTGGCTTCCCGACTTCGCGCCGTCCGGCAGTTTCATGGCTTGTCGCTCCGCGATTTCGCCAGTCGCCTGACGGAAGCTGGACACCGCGTGAGCCACACGGCCGTGGCCAAGTACGAAGACGGCGAACTCAAGATCACGCCGGACTACCTCGACCTGGTGGGCAAGGCGTTCGGCGTGTCGTACGGGTGGTTCCTCAGCGGCCTCGGATCCGACGACCTGCTGCCGGGCAATGCTTCCCTCGACGCCGCCGGGCTGGATTTCCTGCCCCGCTATCTCCATACTTCGGTGTCGGCCCGTCTGGACGCTCTCGCCGACTGGTGCGGAGTGCCGGATGGCGCGATCCGGGAGGGATTCTTCCAGGAGTTGGGCGACTTCGTCCGCACGCCGTTCTCGCGGCCGTCCATCTATTTCCGTCCGTGGGAGGAGTTCTCCGAGAGGGAGATCAGCGTGTACGTCGCCACGGCCTTCGCCACGCTCCGTACCCTGCTGCGCCGCTCCGGAGAGGGGGAGCCCCCGCCCGGGACGGGTTCCGCCGAGCGGTTTCTCCAGGAGAGGCTCGACCCCGACCCTGTGTTTTGAACCTCTCGTTGGAGGCGAAGGCCTCTGCAGGGGCCCCCTGGCTCAGCTGTGCAGCTCCACCACGTCCCCTTCCTGGAGGACGTGCCCCTCGCGTACGGACTGGCCGTCGAACGCGCTGGGTCCCCAGATCCGGGCGAACTTGAGGTCCTCGGCCACCTCCTTGTGGATGGCCTTGGCCAGGTCCGCGACGGTGGCGCCTCGCGGCAACGTGAAGGGACGGGAGAGGTCCGGGTCCTTGCGGGGCTCCTTGCTGTAGACCCGGATGATATCCATGGCCCGGAAGGTGGCGGGCCCCAGCTCCACGAGGTCGCCCGGGCTGTCGACGGAGACAGCGACATGGGGCCACGGGATCTCCAGGAGCTCTTCCAGTGCCTCCAGGTCGTCTCCGGCGCCCGGCACGTCCATCCCCGTCACCACCATCAAGGCCTTCTTGTAGGTCCATCCCGGACGACGGTCGGTGGGTAGGGCGCTCCCGGCGGGATAGAGCACGATCGCTCGCTCCACCAGGAGGTCCTGGACGAGCTCCAGCCCCTGGAGGGGTGCCCGGATGGACAGCACCAGCCAGGCGAGGTCGGCTCCCCGGATGAGGTCGTAGACCCAGGGCTCGACGTATTCCCGGGAGAGGGGCGGAAGATCCACGAGCTGAAATCCGACGTCCTCGTGGAGCATCATGCCCGGGGTGGCCTCCCGGGTCGTGAGAGGATAGGGGGCGACTTCCGGCCTGGCGTGGGTCAGGGCTGCCAGGAGGCTGGATTTCCCGGCGTTCGGCGGCCCCACGAGGGCGACCTGTCCCGCGCCCTCCCGGGGAATCTTGTGACTTGGCCCCTTGGTGGGCCCCTTCTTCTTGGGCTCCTGGCGGAGCTTTGACAGCCGGGAGCGAAGATCGGCCTGCAGGTGCTCCGTCCCCTTGTGCTTCGGGATGAGCCGGAGCATCTCCTCCAGGGCGACGATCTTCTCTTCCCGGGTGACGGCGGCGCGGTATCGCGCTTCGGCGTTCTTGTAGGCCGGGGTCAGGTTCGCCGGCATGGCCGCGGGTCCCGCGAGGTCGGTCTCAGCGAAGCCTCCCGAACACGTTCCTGTCCATCACGAGGGAGGTGCCTTCCAGAGGTCTCCCGTTCAAGGTCACGCCATCCGGTCCGGCCAGGAGATCATTTTCGTGAAACTCCTGGAAGGTGATCTCCGATCCCGGATCGGGCTCGCCCGGGGCTCGCAATGGCGTTCCGGGCTCCGCCTCGGGGGCGAGGAGGAGACCGAGGTGGCCCTCCTCGTCCTCTGCGGCGAGGAGCATCCCCTGGCTGATCTCTCCCCTGAGCTTCGCGGGCCGGAGGTTCGCCACCACCACGATGGGCAGCCCTTTCAACTCTGCCGGCTCGTAATGCCCGACGATTCCGGCCACGATCTGGCGTTCCTCCGTCCCCAGGTCGATCCGCATCACGAGGAGGCGGTCCGCGTTGGGGTGGTCACGGGCCTCCAGGATCCGGGCTGTCCGGAGATCGGGCACCGGAGGAGCCTCCCCTCTTCCATCCTCCTGGGGGGTCGCGGCATGGCTTCCATCTCTGCTCTCATCGCTCATGACTGGGCCTCTCTTCCTGTCTCGTGATGGCGTCTGCCTCCGCTTCCGTCCGGAACAGGCGATGGGTCAAGAGCTCCTGGACGATCCGGTCGGCGTCGTAGACCTCATCCGTGGCCTCCTGGATGGCCCGCACGTCCACCATGATGTTTCTCCCGCGCTCCGGAAGATAGATGAAGTCGCGACTCAAGCCCTCGATGTTTCGATCGAAGTTCAGTCCCACGATCTCCAGGTCCCTGGTGACGGCGGGCGAGCCTGAGTTGCCGCCGTAGGTGTCGGCCGTCGAGATGAAGTTGAGGGGGGTTCCAAGGTCCAGGCCGGCCGGAGGCGGAACCCAGCGTCGGGGCAGGCTCCAGTCGGTCTCGGGGCCGTACGAGTAGAAGTGGTCGTAGAGTCCGAAGAAGGTAGTATACACAGGGGCGAGGGTGCCGTTGTACTCGTAGGGGGTGACCACACCGTCGGTGATCCGGGGGGAGCGTGAGGCGTCCGGCGGTACGTCGGTTCCGTAGACGGCGAAGCGGGCTCGCCCCAGGTCGGCGGCGAGCTCCTGCTCCTGGCTCTCCAGGGTGGCGAAGCGATCCACGAATCGCCCGTAAAGGGGGAGGGCCTGCTGCATGATCCGCACCGCCGGGTCGTCGCCGGGAAGGGTCCCCGACTCCAGGGCCTGACGGGTCTGGGCCTGGGTCGCCAGAACGGAGCGCTGGAGGAGGCTCGTGGCGGCGCCTTCCGGGCTACGTCCCCCGAGGGCGGTTTCGGTCAAGGGATGGTCCGGTCCAAGGTTCCGTTCCATGTCCCGGAGTCGATCGGCCAGGAATCCCTCCTCCATCTCCCGGGGCTGGTCCTCGATGCGGAGGATCGCGCCTCTCATGGCTTCCAGGGAGTCCGGAGGCGCTCCGGCCTCCCTGGACGCAAGATAGCTCACCGCCCGAATGGCGCGGGCCAGAAGCGCGGATTCCGTGTTTCCGGTGCCGAACCGGACAAAAGTCGCGTACTCCGGTCCCAGGAGCAGCTTGTCCTCCTGGATGTGGGCGATCTCCTCGATGAGGTGGCCGTACCGGTCACGAAGAGCCGGATCCTCTTCCAGGGCCGCCTGGAAGCGCCACTCCCCGTCCGCCTTCCGGGTCATGATCCCCGGATCCTGGAGGGCGTCCAATCGACCCGTGTAGGCCTTCAGGGAGTTGGACAGGCTGAACATCTGGTTTCGGAGATCCATGGCCTCTCCCTGGGCCGGATGGGCCTCGTAGAACTCCCGCATGACATCCAGACGACTGGAAAGAAAGGCCACCTGGGCCGGGACGAGCACGTCCCGCTGGAATTCCAATTGAGCCACGGTGTTCAGCCGGTTCGTGGGTCCGGGGTTCCCGATGACGAAGACCACGTCCCCCTCGGCCACCCCCTCCTGGCTCCATGTAAAGAAGTGGTCGTTTTCCAGCGGCTCTCCATCGCTCCCATAGACCCTGAGGAAGGCGAAGTCCAGGGCATAGCGCGGATAGGTGAAGTTGTCGGGGTCGCCCCCGAAGAACCCCATCTGGAGCTCGGCGGCAGCCACGAGGCGGACATCGGTGAACCTCCGGTAGGTGTAGGCCGAATAGCGCCCGCCATTGTACAGGGCGGTCACCTCGACCCTGATCGTCCCCTCTCCCCCGGCCTCCCGCTCCTCCAAGCGCTCCCGGACCCGGGCGATCGCTTCACTCCGGGCCTGCTGCCGCTCGTCCTCCGTCGCGGCCTGGTCCGAGGCGGAGAGGATCTCGTCGCTCACGTCCACGGCACCGATGAGCTGGTCCACATAGAATTCGGGAACCGGCCTCTCCTCCTCCAGAGAGGGCGCATAGAACCCGTTGTCCAGCAGGCTCTCACCCTCCCTGGTCACCCGGCTTACCGCTCCTCGGGCGCAGTGATGGTTCGTGACCACCAGGCCGTGTGGGGAGACGAAGGCGGCGGAGCATCCCGGAATCCGGAGTGCCGCCAGGCGAGCACGGTCGAACCAGCTCTGGTCGGCCTGAAATCCGTAGGTCTGGGTGAAGTAGGCGGTGGGGGGGTACTCGAACGTCCACATCTTCCCCATGTCGAACCGGCCGGCCTGGACCGTGTCCAGGTCCACTCCTCCCACCTGGGCGCGAGCCTGGACGGGAGAGGCCACGGAGAGGAGACAAAGGAAGGACACTGCGCCGAGGACCCCTCGGGTTCCCTTCCGGAGAGGGAGAGGGAGGAGGCGTCCGAAGGGTCGCCAGGATGTCGTGTGTTCTGTATGATTGCGCGAGATCATGGGGCTCCTGGGCGTCTGAAGGGGGCCGAGGGCGAACGCTGGATCGTCGATCCCTGTACATTAGGGCTTGCGCCGCCCCGGTGCAGCCCTTTTCGCCCACCGACGTCCAAAGGTGGTCCCACTCCTCCCGTCACGGTATTGACGGAGGGCCGGGTCCCCGAAAGTTGGGGTTATGAAACGTCCAACGATCCACCGCCTCACCCTTGTCTTCCTCGGTTTCCCCGTTCTCTGTGTTCTCCCGTCATGTAGGGATGACGGCTCCTCGGACGCCAACATTAGAGTGGAGCAGGCCTGGGCGCGGCCCACGCCCCTGCTCCCCGGGCCTGGCGGCGCGGCGGAGGCCGGGCAGTCCGGAGGGGCTAGCACCAACGCAGCCGTCTACCTGGACCTGGAGAACCGAGCCGACGTGGCGGATTGGCTCGTGGGAGGAGTCACTCCGGCGGCCCGTGCCGTTGAGCTTCATGAGAGCCGGATGGAGGGTGAGGTGATGCGAATGCGGCCCGTGGACAGTCTGGAGGTCCCCGCGGGCGGACGGATGGAGCTGCGCCCGGGTGGTCTCCACTTCATGCTCATAGGGCTCAATCGGTCCCTGGAGGCTGGTGACACCCTCGACCTGCTCCTCCGCTTCCGCCGAGGCGGCGACGTGGAGGCTCGGGTCCTTATCCAGCGTCGGGGCGGGGGCTGAGGTCCCATCGTGGGCAGGCGAGGGGATCCGGGATGGAGGGACCGGGCCGCGGCCGGGCTCTTCGTCCGCAATCTTCCGTCTCTGGACCTCCGGGGGCCGGTTCTGGTCATGGAGGATCCTCTTCCGGACGTGGGTGACTTTCTGGCGGCGAGGAGCCTCGATCCGGTCCTCTGGAACCGACGGGCGCTGGGAGGGCGCCGGGCCACGCCCTGGCCTCCGGCAGGACCTTTCAGCGCGGTGGCCCTTCGCCTGCCCCGGAGCAAAGACGAGCTGGCCATGGCGCTGCACGCGGGAATATCCGCGTTGGCAGCCGAGGGCCGACTCCTCCTGTACGGGGCGAAGGACGAAGGGATCGAGTCGGCCAGCGGACTCCTCGAGGGGCTCTTCCATGCCGTCCGAACCGTGGCCATTGGGGGCAGGTGCCGGCTCCTCGAAGGCCGGGGGCCTGAATGGGGGCGCCACCTGAGGAGCTCGTTGGAGGCGTGGAAGCTCCGCTTCGAGCTGACCCACGCCGGCCTTGAGAAGGAGTGGGTCTCCTATCCAGGGGTGTTCGCCCACGGACACCTGGACCCGGGGACGCGTCTCCTCCTCGACTGCCTTCCCAACCTGCCCGAGGGCTCACGCATTCTGGACTACGGCTGTGGCTCCGGTGTGATCGGTGGGGTGGCTCGCCTCCGGTGCGGGGGGGCGCGGCTGACGCTCCTGGACGTGGATGCCGTGGCCCTGGAGGCCGCCCGGGAGAACGTCCCGGGGGCCTCGCTCCTCCTCCGGGACGGGTTGCCGCCGGGAGTGGCCAGCCCCCTGGACTTCCTCCTGACCAACCCTCCCTTTCACCGCGGCAAGACCGAGGATCCAGGCATGATCGAAGCGTTGGCGAACAGGGCCGCAGAGGTCCTCTCCCCCCGAGGTGCCCTGGTCCTCGTGACTCAGCGGAGGCTTCCCCTGGAGGCGCCCTTGCGCCGCCGCTTCGGAAGGGTGTCCGTCCTGGGAGACGACCCCGTCTTCCGGGTGTGGGAAGGGCGCGCCCCCCGGGGAAAGGCTGGCCCGGAAGAGGGCGAGCCTACTCCTTCAGGATGACGTCCTGGTAGGCGTAGAGTCCGGGCGAGCCGCCCGTGTGCAGGAACAGGACCTTCTCACCCCGCTTGAAATGCCCCTTCTGGATCAGGTCCAGGAGCCCGGCAGCGGCCTTTCCGGTATATACGGGGTCCAGGAGAATGCCTTCCTTCCGCGCGAAGATCCGCACGGCCTCCGCCATCTCCTCCGTGGGGAGCGAGTAGCCCGGGCCGACGTAATCGTCGAAGATCCGGAGCTCTCCCTCCACTGGACCGGAGGGGAGGCCGAGAAACTCCCGGGTCTCGGACGTCAGGCCTCCGATCAGGTCCTCCTGCTCCGGGACGGGACGACGCACGCTGATGCCCGTTACCGGAATTCGGCTTCCCATGGCTCGCATGCCCGTAAGGAGGCCGGAGTGGGTGCCCCCGCTCCCGCTGGCACACACGAGGTGGTCGAACTGGATGCCCTTGTCGAAGGCCTGAGCCAGGATTTCCTGGGCGCAAGCCACGTAACCCAGGGCCCCGATTGGATTGGAGCCCCCACCGGGGATGATGTATCCCTTCCGTCCTTCGGCGGCCAGCTCGTCGGCCTCCGCCCGCATGGCTGCCTCCAGATCCGTACCCAGGTCCACCACCGCGACCTTCTCCACGCCCAGGAGGCGGAAGAGATAGTTGTTCCCGCTGGCGTCCGGATCGTAGGAGTCGGGCACCCTCTGTTCCAGGACGAGCCGGCACTTCATGCCTTCCTTTACCGCGGCTCCGAGGGTGAGGCGGCAGTGGTTGGACTGTACGGCTCCCACGGTAATCAGCGTGTCGGCGCCGTGGCGGAGCGCGTCGGCCACCAGGAACTCCAGCTTTCTCGTCTTGTTCCCTCCGGCGGTGAGACCGAGGAGGTCGTCGCGCTTGATGAAGATGTGGGGACCGTCCATGTACCGGGTGAGGTGGGGAAGGTGTTCCAGAGGGGTCCAACCTTCCGTGTATCGGCGACGGGGGAAGCGAGCCAGGTCCATGACGTCTCTCTCGAGCTAGGATTCAACGATCTACCCAGAGGGAGAATGGGGCCGGTGCGGCCTGTTCGCCATAGGGGACGGCCGGCCTCCGTTCCGGCCCGGGCCGAGGCCTCCTTGACCGGTCCCGGGCTTCCATCGAGATTGATGACGATGATAATCGTTCTCAAGTAGCGGTCGGGGCCTGATGCGATCTGGAGGTTGGTTCAGGGGAAACGGAGGCGGCGGACGTCGGCGGCGCGGGAAGCGGCACCGGGGCGGCGGACGCGGGGCCCCGAACCTGGCAGATCTCAGGGACGGTGAGTCCGGGGTCCTGGAAGCCCTCGATCTCCCCGAGGACGTGGCCCTTCGCCTCATGGAGCTCGGGTTCTTGCCGGGGACCACGGTGGTGGCTGGCAAGGCGGCTCCAGGGGGTGACCCCAGGGTGTACCGGGTGGACGGGAGCGAGATCGCGCTCCGGAGGGAGACCACCGTGCACTTGATCCTGAAAGCCGCTCCATGAGCTCCTGTCACCCCGAGAGCGCTTCGGTCCAAGTGCTCCCTCCCCGGGGTGCCACCACCTCCGCCACCGCCACCGTGGCCCTCGTGGGCCCGCCGAACTGTGGCAAGTCCACTCTTTTCAACCGGCTCACCGGGCTCCGCCAGAAGACCGCCAACTTCCCCGGCGTCACCGTGGAACGCCACCACGGCACGGTCCGCCTCTCCAGTGGAAGGGAGCTGGAGCTCCTCGACCTCCCGGGCACCTACAGCCTCACCCCCCGTTCCGAGGACGAGCGAATCACCGACGATCTCCTCCGGGGAAGGATGCCGGAGGTCTGCGTTCCGGATGCCGTCCTCCTGGTCCTGGACTCCACGAACCTGGGACGGCACCTGGTTCTCGCCGCCCCCATGCTCGCCCTGGAGAAGCCCATCCTGGTGGTCCTGAACATGGCCGACGAGCTGCAGAGCCGGGGCGGAGAAGTCGACGCCGACGCGCTCGCAGAACGTCTCGGGGCTCCCGTCGTCCTGGTGAGCGCGGCAAAGGGGGAGGGACTGGAGGGGATTTCGCGGTTTCTGGAGAGCACCTTCAGGGCCCCGAAGCCCGTGGAGCTCCCCGTCCTCGAAAGTCCACCGCTGTGCCGGCAGTGGGCTGGGCAGCTGGCCGCCGAATCGGCCTACCGGCCTCCCGTGGCACCGGTCTGGACCCGACGCCTGGATGCCGTCTTCCTCCACAGCTGGCTGGGCCCTGTGGTCTTCGGAGTCGTGGTGGTGGCGGTCTTTCAGACCATCTTCTACGCCGCGGTCCCCTTCATGAACCTGGTGGAGTGGATGGTGAGCTCCTCCGGGAGTTGGCTCGAGGCGACGCTCCCCGACTCGCCCCTGAGGGACCTGGTGGTCCAGGGCATATGGGGAGGGGTGGGGTCGGTGCTCGTCTTCCTTCCTCAGATCCTCCTGCTCTTCCTCTTCATCGGACTGCTGGAGGACTCGGGATACCTGGCCAGGGCGGCGCTGATCGCGGACAGGACCATGGCCAAGGTGGGGCTCCAGGGGAAGTCCTTCATTCCCCTCCTCTCCGCCTACGCCTGTGCGGTTCCGGCGATCATGGCTACCCGGACCATCGAGAACAAGAGGGACAGGCTGGCCACCATCCTCATCGCGCCGTTCATGACCTGCGCCGCCCGTCTACCCGTCTATACCCTGGTCATCGCCGCGTTTCTACCCAATCGCCCGCTCGTGGGGCCCTTCCTTGGGACGCGGGCCGCGGCCTTGCTGAGCCTCTACGTCCTCGGGTTCGTAGCGGCGCTGGTGACCGCCCGGATCCTCAAGTCCACGATCCTCAAAAGTGATCGCACCCCCTTCGTTCTGGAGCTCCCGCCGTACCGGTGGCCGACACTTGGGTCCCTGGGTCTGCGGCTGCTGGACCGGTCGAAGATCTTCCTGCGACGGGCCGGGACGGTGATCCTGGGCGTGGCGGTGGTGCTCTGGGTCCTGGCCCACCTTCCCCTGGTCCAGGGCAGGTCGCCCGAGATCGGGGAGAGCCTGGCGGGGACCTTGGGACGGACCATCGAGCCTGTGATCCAACCTCTGGGCTTCGACTGGAAGATCGGCGTCGGGCTCGTGACCTCCGTGGCAGCCCGGGAGGTGATCGTGGGAACCCTGGGCACGCTTCACGGAATCGACGGAGACGAGCACTCCCTGGGACTCCAGGAGGCTCTGCGCCAGGATCTTACGCTGGGTGGGGCGGTGGCCCTCCTGGTCTTCTTCGCCTTCGCCATGCAGTGCATGTCCACCGTGGCCATGGTGAGGCGGGAGACGGGAGGATGGAAGATACCGATCCTCCAGTTCACCTACATGGGGATCCTCGCGTACGTGGGAGCCTTTCTGGCGAACCAGCTGGTAACCTGGCTGGCGTGACCCGACGTGGCCGATCCTCCGGGCCGGGTGGCGCGCCGTGCCGGCTCACCCTTCCAGCAGCAGCTCCTTCAGAGCATCGAGTCTCGGCGCCAGGGGAGTCACCTTTCGGGGACGCTCCAGGCATCGGGCAAGCTCCTTCGGCACGGGGAGCGCGATCCCCAGAATCGGCTCCACCACTTCAGCGAACTTCGCGGGGTGGGCCGTGGCCAGGAGCACCCCTTCCGGGGCGGCTCTCGAGCGCTGTGTCGCTTCCAGGGCGGCAAGACCCACGGCCGAGTGGGGATCGAGAACGTAGCCGGTCTCCTCGTGAACCCTCCGGATGCACCTGCGCGTCTCCTCATCGGAGACGCTCCGGGCCAGGAGGTCGGACCGGAGGCGGCTCAGGCTACCATCGTAGAGGTGGAGGATACGACTCAGGTTGCTGGGCTCGCCTACGTCCATGGCCGTGGACAGGGTGGGGATGGAGGGGGTCGGCTGGAACCGCCCGCTCTCCAGGTACCGTGGGACTCCATCGTTGGCGTTTGTGGCGGCGAGGAAATGTGCATTGGGGAGCCCCATGG
Organism: uncultured Gemmatimonadales bacterium; assembly: GCA_963751255.1. Classification (GTDB taxonomy): domain Bacteria; phylum Gemmatimonadota; class Gemmatimonadetes; order Longimicrobiales; family Gaopeijiaceae; genus CAVVTW01. The sequence continues at coordinate 27,480 of CAVVTW010000036.1, forward strand.
CCTTCGCCATGAGACCCGCCGTGAGATTGCCGAAGTTCCCCGAGGGAACGGAGAAGAGAACCCCTTCGTTCGGGATGGGCCGCCTTCGCCGAAGCTCCGCCCATGCGTGGAAGAAGTAGAAGGCCTGCGGGAGGAGCCTTCCCACGTTGATGGAGTTGGCCGAGGTCAGCGAGGCGCCCTCGCGAATCGACGGATCCCCGAACGCGTCTTTGGCCAGCCGCTGGCAGTCGTCGAAATCGCCCTCGACCGCTACCGCCAGCACATTCTCGCCGAGGGTGGAGAACTGCCGTTCCTGGCGGGCCGTGACCCTGCCGTCCGGGAAGAGCACCACCACCCGGATCCCCGGGACGCCAAGGAAGGCCTGGGCTACGGCGCCCCCGGTGTCGCCGGAGGTGGCCGTGAGGACCGTGATCCGCCTGCCGTCCTCGGCCTGGAAGTACCTCATGAGGCGGGCCAGGAAGCGGGCACCCACGTCCTTGAATGCGAGGGTGGGGCCATGGAAGAGCTCGAGGACATGGATGTGGTCCGTGAGCCGGATGACGGGCAGGGGGAAGCCCAGCGCCTCCTTGGTGAGGGTCTCCACGGCGGCTGGTGGCAGAGACCTTCCGATGAGCTCCTGGGCAAGTCGAATCGGCAAGGCCGGCCACGGCAGCTCCCGGATCTCCCGGAGCAGGGCCCGGGAGAGGTGGGGGAGGGATCGGGGCATGTAGAGGCCACCGTCCGGTGCCAGGCCGCGGAAGAGGGCCTCGTCCAGAGAGGCGGTGGGAGCCTTCCCCCGTGTGCTGATGAACTCCATCACTCGCTCCCCCCCTCGTCTTCCCCGGGCCCGCGGGCCGGGTCGGCCTCCCCTTCCAGGATCCGGGCGCCCGGAGCCCGCCCGGGGGAGACGAGGAGGTCCGCCTCCAACCCGGCGCTGGACCGGAACGCCTCCACCATCGCCCGGCCGGCCGCTTCGGCCCGTTCACGCCCCCGGCAGAGGGCGAAGAGGGACGGTCCGCTACCGGAGAGACTCGCGGCCAGGGCGCCGGCCTCCAGGGCGGCCCGCTTCACCATGGCAAAGCCCGGGACGGCGCCGGCCCGGAGAGGCTCGGCCACCCGGTCCACGACCGAGCGGGCGATGAGCTCCCAGTCCTCCAGGAAGAGTCCAGCCACCAGCGCCGCCGTATTCCCCCATTGGGCGACGGCATCCCGTAGACGCACCTGGTCCCCCAGGAGGCGTCTGGCCGCCGCAGTCTCCACCTCCAGGTGGGGATGGACATGGACCACCATGAGCTCTTCGGGGACCTCCAGCTGGATGATCCGGAGGGGCTCCCAGGCGGGCACGAGTACCAGACCCCCGAGCAGAGACGGCGCGGCGTTGTCGGGGTGGGCGGTGCCCGCGGCGGCGGCCTCCCCCCTGAGTGCACACCGGAGTAGGGTTTCCGGGGACAGGTTGACGTCAAGGAGGCTGTCCACGGCCACGGCGGCCGCCACGGCGCTTGCGGCGCTCCCTCCCATGCCGGCGGCCAGGGGGAGTCCCTTGGTCAGCTCCAGGGCCACGCCGCCCCGGTCCCCGGCCTCCTCCATGACGGCTCTTGCCGCCGCTCCCGCGGCGTTCCTCTCCGGATCCTGGGGAAGGCGGCCCCCCTCGCCTCGGATGATCGGGATGCTCACTCCCGGCGGATCGGACCGGTATGCCACCACCTCGTCGCCCGGCCCGCTCAGGGCCAATCCGAGGACGTCGAACCCACAGGCGAGGTTCCCGATGGAACCGGGGGCGAATGCTCTGCGTTTCACCATCGGGGTCAACGAGGCCTCCAGGCTTGAGGACGAATGGTTCACGGGCCGGAGCCGAACTGGCCCCCCCAAAGAATAGGGTCGTAGTGCAGTGTCGCCAATCACGAGAAGACGTTGTCCCGCGCGGGAAGATGTTCGATTCCGCGACTCTCTCCGTCGTCCGATAAGGGGACAAATTGTCTCCCCCGAGAGCCGTGAAGGGGCCCCTGGACCAGGGTCCCTCTCCGCCGTCCCGGGGACCGCTACCCCTCTCCGGCGCCAACAGGGGCATGTGAGGGGGAGGAGGAGCCATTTCCCGGCATTGGCACGAAATAAGCTGGGGGGTCCATGGGGTTGTCCGCCCCTGGGTTTGAGTCTTCATCCCGGGGGCATGCTTACCGAGACCAAGAGGGTGGATCATGGAGACGAAGCTCCCCGTTGTCGGGGCCGACGCCTCTGAGGAGAGAGCCTCGCCAAAGGGCAGGCAGGTTACACGAGCGAAGATGACCACGTTGGAGATCGTCTCCGATCCCGGAGAGGGCGCGCAGAAGTGCGCCCAGATCTTCGGCTCGATCTCCGCGAAGATGGGAAACGGGGTCTGGACGGTGGAGATCATCCCCGCCGAGATCCAGCCGCCGCCCCGTCTTCCGGCGGGTGCGTCCGGAAACCGGATCCGCATCGGGTCGACCCCGGTCACCAACTGGGGGGACCGATCCAATCTCGTCGTTGCGCTGAACGAGCAGGTCCTCCTGGCCCGGCACCGGCTGGATGCCCTGGAGGACGACGCCGTCATCCTCATCGAGAACATGTGGAAGGATCACGGAGACGAGGACATCCGCAAGCAGTGGGCGGATGCCATGGAGGAGATCTCAAACCGGAACTACCGGCTCATCGAGGTCCCCATGGAGGAGCAGTGCCTGACGATCGTGGACAACCCCAGGCGGGGGAAGAACATGTTCGTCCTCGGGATGCTCTGCTACCTCTACGATCGGGACCTGGAGCTGGCGGCGAACCAGATCGCCCACACCTTCCGGAAGAAGGCCCAGGAAATCACGGACCGGAACGTGGCCCTCCTGGAGCTGGGCTTCAACTGGGCTGCCGACAACCTGGGATTCGGGTTCGACGTTCCACCCACTCCGGACCAGCGGCCCCACGTGGTGATGAACGGGAACGAAGCCATCGCCATGGGCGGAGTCGCGGCGGGGATGGATCTCGCGGCCATGTATCCCATTACGCCCGCTACGTCGGTTTCGCACCACCTGGGTGAGATCTTCCTCAAGTTCGGCGGGATCCTTCACCAGGCCGAGGACGAGATCGCCGCCGTGGGTGTGGCCATCGGTGCTTCGTATGCCGGCAAGGTGGCCTTCACCATCACCTCCGGCCCGGGCCTGGCCCTCAAGACCGAGTTCCTGGGCCTGGCCATCATGACGGAGATCCCCCTGGTTCTCGTCGACGTCCAGCGAGGCGGACCCAGCACGGGGCTTCCCACCAAGGTGGAGCAGTCGGACCTCCTGGCCGCCATCTATGGCCAGCCCGGGGACGCGCCTCACGTCGTCATGGCTCCCGCCACCATCGAGGAGTGCTTCTACTCCATGATCACGGCGCGGAAGATCGCGGAGACCTTCAGGACCGTGGTCATGGTGCTGACGGACACGAACCTGGCCACCGGGGTGTCGCCCTATCCTCGGCCCACGCTGGATCCTTCCTGGGTGTCCTCGCCGCCGAATCTCTCCCCAGTGCCCCCGGGGCTGCGCCCCTACGACTGGGATCCGGAGACCGGGCTCTCCCGAAGGTTCATCCCGGGAGCTCCGGGAGGGATGCACACCGTCACCGGCCTCGCCCACGACGAGGGAAGCAAGGTGGCCTACACCACCGACGTGGTGCAGCGCAGCATGACCATGCGGAGCCGGAAGATGGCCGTCTTCCAGTCCACCCTGAAGCCCCCGAAGGTGAACGGTCCCGAGGAAGGGGATCTGCTGGTGGTGGGCTGGGGGAGCACGAAGGGGGCCATCGAGGAGGCCGTGGAACGGGCCCAGGCCGACGGACTCAAGGTCTCCAGCCTGCACCTGACGTTCCTCTCCCCCCTGGAACCGGGACTCAAGGAGATCTTCTCCCGGTTCAAGAAGGTCCTGACGGTCGAGATCAACTACAGCGACGAGCCCGGCCAACCATACATCACCGAAGAAAATCGACGCTTCGGACAGCTGGCCTTTCTTCTCCGGGCCGCGACCCTGGTGGACGTGGACTGCTGGACCAGGGTCCTGGGTGAGCCTCTCAAGCCTGGGGTTATCCACGAAGCGATTCGCCAGAAGATGCCAGAAGGAGGTGCTTTGTGAGCACTGCTTGTTCCCTCCTCCACCTCGCCGGTGAGGAGGATCGCGAATACTCCATGACCGATTACGAGGCCGCCCTCGCTCGCTGGTGTCCGGGGTGTGGCGACCACTCGGTCCTGACGGCGGTCCAGCGCCTCCTGGCCGACGAGCAGCTCAAGCCCGACGACACGGTGTTCGTGTCGGGCATCGGCTGCTCCAGCCGTTTTCCCCACTACATGAAGACCTACGGATTCCACGGAATCCACGGCCGGGCCCTTCCCGTCTCCACGGGGATCAAACTCCACAGGCCCGACCTGAAGGTGTTCACGGTCATGGGGGACGGTGACTGTGTGTCCATCGGGGCGGGGCACTGGATCCACGCCATCCGCTACAACATGGATATCGTGGCCATGCTCCTGGACAACAACATCTATGGTCTGACCAAGATGCAGACCTCTCCCACGACGCCTCAGGGGGTGAAGAGCAACACCCAGCCGCAGGGGAGCTGGCTCCCGGCGATGAATCCCATCGAGACCACACTGGGGGTGACCAACGCCTCCTTCGTGGCCCAGACCGCGGAGTGGATCCCCGCTCACCTGTTCGCGACGCTCAAGGCGGCGTATCACCACAAGGGCTTTTCCTTCGTGAGGATCGTGCAGCGTTGCCCGGCCTACCTTCCCAAGCTGTTCGAGGCCCAGGTCACGCACCCGGACCAGATCGAGCTCCTGGTGCACCCCGACGGGATCGAGGCGAAGGAGCTGGAGGGGATCTACAAGAACCGGGTCTACCACGACCCCAGCGACATCGACGCGGCCCGCCGGTTCGCCGAGGATCAATCCAAGATCCGGATCGGAGTCTACTTCCGGGACGAGTCCCGGCCCCGCTACGAGGAGACGCGGCATCTGCCCACCCTCACGGCGGAAGAAAAGCTTAAGGTCCTGGACCAGGAGTTCGACCGCTATGCCGTCTGAGGATCGGATCGACCAGGCTCTGGAGGCCCTCTCCGGATCGAGGGAGGCCTTCCTCTCTTCCGTGGCCATGTCCGCCGAAGAGGTCAGAGGTATTCTCGAACGAGAGAGCAGTGCAGACGAGAACCCTGCGGAGAAGCTGGGCCATGAGCTGGGCCCGTTCGCGGCGGGACGAATCGACCTGGAGCGCTTGACCCCGTTTGCCTCCGGGAACTCGAAGATGGCCCCCGAGAAGCTGGCCATGGTTACGCAAGGCTTTCGAGACCCTGACATCCCTCAAGAAGCAGGGGGATGGCCTCTTCACCTCCACGTGCCCCCTGGATGGCTATCTCCGGGGCACGGTCATCAAGGGACTCGCCCGGGCCGGAGCCGCGTTCGGCGCCGCTCGTGCGGTGGAGTGGGCCTTGACGGGAATCGCCAAGCCCGAGGGCGTGGACGATCCGCTCGCCGCCTATCCTCCCGCCAGGTGGAATCGTGCGGAGCGAAGTTGTGCTCCCCCGCTGGTGGTGGAGGTGGAAGGGCAGGACCTCAGGGCGGCCTCCCTGGGCGAGCTCCTGGATGGCTCCCAGAAGATCGTCCTCGTGGTGAACGGTCCCGCGGCGCCGGCTCCGTTGGTTCGCCTCATCACCCCTGGCGTCACGGTCATCCAGACCGACGACCCGGAGGACCTGGCGACGCTGGCATCGGCCCCTGGCCCCGGGGTGGCGGCACTCATGCCCGAGGGATGCGCACGGTTCATCCACGTGGCGGCGCCCGGTCTCGGACTGAGCGATCGTCTGGTGGTGAAGCATCTTCCCGAGAAGGAACCGCGCAGGGCTCTCGGTGCCGTCTCCGCCTTCCAGCAGGCCGAGGAGCTGAGGCACCTGGCCTCCCTCGCCGGGAGCGTGGAGGCGGGGGTCACCGTAAGCGCCGAGAGAGCTCCTGGGGCGCCGCCCATGGATGAGGCCGGGCAGTTGGCTGCGTGGCTCATCCATCAGGCCGATCTCTCCAGTGTCTGAACAGGAGGCAGGGGTGAGGGGGACAGGGCCGCGGACAGCGGCGGAACAGCGGCAGGAAGGGAAGCGGTAACGCATGGACTGGAGTCTCGTCCTTACATCGGTGGCCATCCTGGGCGGCGTGGGCCTGACGTTCGGGTCGCTCATCGCCCTGGCCAACGCCAAGCTCAAGGTCTGGGAGGATCCCCGAATCGACGCGGTGGAGGAGGTTCTTCCCGGCGCCAACTGCGGGGCGTGCGGTTACGCAGGATGCCGGGCCTTTGCCGAGGCGGCGGTCCAGGGTGTGGTGGCGCCGGCCGGTTGCACGGTCATGGGAGAAGCCGACCGGGACGACGTGGCGGGACTACTGGGCGTCTCCGCCGGTGAGGCCAACAAGAGAGTCGCCCGCCTCCTCTGTGCCGGCGGCACGAACGTGGCCACCCGGAAAGCCCGCTATTACGGAGTCGAAAGCTGCGCCGCCTCGGTGGCGGTGACGGGGGGCGGGAAGGGCTGCGCGTGGGGGTGCGTGGGGCTCTCCGACTGCGCCGTGGCGTGCGACTTCGACGCCATCGAGATGGACCCATTTGGACTTCCCGTGGTGGATCCGGAGAAGTGCACGGCCTGCGGCGATTGCGTGGACGCCTGTCCCCTGGACCTGTTCACCATCATGCCGCTGGACCACAAGCTCATCGTCCAGTGCAAGAACCTCCTGGAGGGGGACGAGGCGGAAGACATCTGTGCCGTGGCTTGCACGGCGTGTGCCCGGTGCGTGCAGGACGCCGCACCCGGCCTGATCGAAATCAAGAACGGCCTGGCCGTGGTCGACTACGACCGAATCGAGACGGCCAACCCCGAAGCCACTGCCCGCTGCCCCACCGGGGCGATTGTCTGGGTAGAGGGGGCCCAGTTTGCCCCCACACGAGAACTCGCAGGGAGCAACGCAGGATGACCAGCCCGAAGAGCAACGACGGACAGAAGTCCTTCAAATACCCGGGAACACCCGAGGCCATGGACGGCAGCGCCGCCGTCGTGTGGGTCGAGACCAACGCCAGCGAGGCTGCCGGGGCCTATCCCATCACCCCTTCGTCCCAGATGGGGGAAGGATGGGCCCAGGCCGTGGCCGCAGGCTACACCAACGCCAATGGCCGGCGCCTTCTCTTCTTCGAGCCCGAGGGAGAGCACGCGGCGGCGGGTGTCACGGCGGGAATGAGCATGGTGGGACTCCGGGCCGCGAACTTCTCCAGTGGCCAGGGAATCGCCTACATGCACGAGTCCCTGTACGCGGCGGCCGGGAAACGCCTGACCTACGTCCTGAACGTGGCGGCACGGGCCATGACGAAGCAGGCCCTGAACATCCACGCCGGCCACGACGACTATCACGCCGTGGACGACGTGGGGTTCTTCCAGCTCTTCGGGAAGGACGTCCAGGAGGTGGCCGATCTCAACCTCATCGCCCACCGGACGGCGGAGCTCTCCCTGAATCCGGCCATCGTGGCCCAGGACGGGTTCCTGACCAGCCACGTCATCGAGTCGATCCTCCTGCCCGAGCGGGAGCTCATCAAGGAGTACCTGGGCGATCCCTCGGACGTCATCGAATCCCCAACCCCTGCCCAGCGGCTCGTGTTCGGGGAGAAGCGCCGGCGGATTCCAGAGATCTACGACCTGGACTATCCCGCCATGATCGGCGTGGTCCAGAACCAGGATTCCTACGCCCAGGGAGTGGCGGCCCAGCGGCCATTCTACTTCGACCACGTGGCCTCCCTGGCCGATCAGGCCATGGAGGAATATTACCGCCTCACCGGGCGTCGCTACGCCCGGGCCACGGGCTACCGCATTGAGGACGCCGAGTACGTCCTGGTGGGTCAGGGATCGGTGGTGGCCAACTGCGAGGCCGTGGCGGACTACCTGAGGAGGGAAAAGGGCCTGAAGGTCGGGGTCCTCAACCTCACCATGTTCCGTCCTTTCCCCTCGGACCTCATCACCCGGATGCTCAAGGGCAAGAAGGGGGTGGCGGTGCTCGAGAGGCTGGATCAGCCCCTGGCGGTGGATCCACCCCTCCTCCGGGAGATCCGGGCGGCCATGGGCAAGGGGATGGAGAACTTCCGTGCCTCGGGCACCATGACCCCCTATCCGGGAGTCGCCGAGATTCGCCCCGACGAGATGCCCGATTTCTATTCCGGTTCCTTCGGAATGGGCAGCCGGGACCTCCAGCCCGGGGATCTCGTGGCCGCCGTCAACAACATGCTCCCCGAGGGGAAGAAGCAGCGGCTCTTCTATCTGGGCCTGGATTTCGTCCGGAGGGGCACGCCCTATCCGAAGCTCCAGCTCTGGCAGGAGCAACTTCTGGAGTCCTACCCGCATCTGGCCGACCTGACTCTGCCGTCCGTGGGGAGTCTGGACCTGATGCCGGAGGGGGCCATCTCCCTGAGGATCCACTCCATCGGCGGCTGGGGTGCCATTACGACGGGGAAGAACCTGGCGCTGACCGCCTTCGAGCTGGCGGGCCTAGAGGTCCAGGCCAACCCCAAGTACGGGTCGGAGAAGAAGGGGCAGCCCACGAGCTTCTACGCCACCATGGCCCGTGGCAAGATCCAGCTCAACGGTGAGCTCCAATTCGTGGACGTGGTTCTCTCGCCGGATCCCAACGTCTACCGCAGCACGGATCCGCTGGCGGGCATGAAGGAAGGCGGGATCCTCATCATCCAGAGCGAGATGAGCCCCGAGGAGCTCTGGGACTCCTTCCCTGGAGAGGGACAGGAGAAGATCCGGCAGAAGAACATCAAAGTCTACGGCCTGGACGGGTTCAAGATCGCGGCGGAGGAGGCAGGGGACCCCGAGCTCCGCTACAGGATGCAGGGCGCTGCCTTCATGGGGGCCTTCTTCAAGGCCTCTCCCCTCATGGAGCGGGAGGGGCTCACCGAAGAGAAGCTCTTCGAGGGGATTCTGGATCAGCTCAACAAGAAGTTCGGGAAGCTGGGACCGAGGGTGGTGGAGGACAATCTCCGGGTGATCCGGCGAGGCTACGACGAGCTCTTCGCCGTGCCCGTGAAGGAGGGCGTCAAGGAGGCCGTGGGCGCCGAAGGTGGCGTTGGGCCCATCCCCTCCCTCCTGCACGCCGAGAATCAGGAGTGGGGCGTCGGGAATCAGGGTCGGTTCTGGGAGCAGGTCTGTGCCTTCTGCGCCTCCACGGGCCAGGATGGAATCGCCGACCCCTTCGCTGCCATCAGCGCCATCCCGGCTTCCACGAGCGTGGTCCGGGACATGACGAACATCCGGTTCGAGGTGCCCGACTTCATCGCCGAGAAATGCACCGGGTGTGCCCAGTGTTGGGTCCAGTGCCCCGATGCGGCCATCCCCGGGGTGGTGAACACGGTGGAGGAGGTTCTGGACGCGGCCATTCTCACGGCCATGAACGGAAACACGCTGGACCAGTTCATGTCCATCTCGAAGAACGTGGCCAAGGAAGCCCAGAAGCTCTTGAAGGGTGTCCCCTTCCACAACTTCGCCGACGTGCTCTCCCAGGCCTACAGGAACATCCTGGACAAGCTGGGCTGGGACGCGGAGCGGCGAGCGGCGGTGGACCGGCAGTTCGCGGCCGTGTATTCGGTGGTCGCCGACTTCCCCCTGGCCAAGACCACACCCTTCTTCGACCTGCCGGAGAACCAGGAGAAGGGCACCGGTGGTCTCCTTTCCATCACCGTGAACCCCGAGGCCTGCAAAGGCTGCAACATTTGCGTGGAGGTGTGTCCCGAGAACGCTCTCATCACCGTGCGCCAGGACGAGGAGATCGTCGACAAGCTGCGCCGAAACTGGAAGATGTGGGAGCGCCTCCCGGACACCAACGACCGGTACATAAACATCTCCGACCTGGAGCACGGCGTGGGGATTCTCCCCACCCTGCTTCTCAAGAAGGGGAACTACCGGACCATGGCCGGGGGGGACGGGGCGTGCATGGGCTGCGGCGAGAAGACCGCGGTCCACATCCTGGTATCCGCCATCGAGGGGGTCATGCAGCCCCGGGTGGCGACATTCGTCCAGAAGCTGGACTCCCTCATCGCCGGGCTCGACGCGAAGATCCGGGATCTCCTGGCGGCCGACGCGGACCTGGACCTGGACGAGCTGGTGAAGGAGGGGCAGGCCGCTCTGCCCGTGGACGGGGAGAAGGAAGCCCTGATCCGGCGGTATCACAAGTCCATGAAGGAGCTGAAGGAGCTCCGCTGGCGGTACACCGAAGGACCCAGTGGCCGAGGCCGTTCCCACATGGCCATGACCAACAGCACCGGCTGCTCGTCGGTCTGGGGAAGCACCTACCCATACAACCCCTACCCCTTCCCCTGGGTCAACCACCTTTTCCAGGATGCTCCCTCCATCGCCATCGGCATCTTCGAGGGGCACATGCGGAAGATGGCGGACAACTTCGTTTCCGTCCGCCGCGCGGAGCTCCTTCTAGCCGACGAGTACGACGAGGCAGCCAACGAAGAGACCTTCGTGGCCTTCAACTGGAAACAGTTCACCGACGAGGAGTTCGATCTCTGTCCGCCGGTCCTGGCCATGGGCGGTGACGGTGCCATGCTGGACATCGGGTTCCAGAACGTCTCCCGCCTCCTGGCGTCCGGCAAGCCCATCCGGGTCGTGGTCCTGGACACCCAGGTCTACAGCAACACGGGAGGCCAGGCCTGTACCTCCGGCTTCACTGGGCAGGTGGCCGACATGTCGGCCTATGGGAAGGCCCAGCACGGTAAGGAAGAGACCCGGAAGGAGATGGCTCTCATCGCCCTCGCCCACCGAGGTGCCTACGTGCTCCAGACCTCCCAGGCCTCCCCGGCCCACATGATCGACGGCATCATCAAGGGGCTGCACTACAAGGGCCCCGCCGTCTTCAACCTCTATACGCCCTGCCCCGTGGAGCATGGGCTGGCCGACGAAATGGCTCCCCACGCCGCTCGTCTGGCCCTGGAGAGCCGGGCGTTCCCCTTCATGGTCTACGATCCGTCGGCCGGAGACAGCTGGGCCGAGTGTGTGGACATCAACGGGAACCCGGAGATCGAAGAGGACTGGCCCACGTACGAGCTGAAGTACACGGACGAGGAGGGAAGCGAGCAGGTCATGGAGCTTCCCCTCACCGTCGCGGACTGGGCCGCCACCGAGAACCGCTTCAAGAAGCAGTTCAAGAGGATCAAGCGGGACGATTGGGGCGACGACCAGGTCCTCTTCGGCGATTTCGTCCAGCTCACCCGGGAGGATCGCGTCGGGAAAACCCCCTTCATCTGGCTCCTGGGCAGGGACGGGAAGCTGGATCGGATGGCCTGCGCCCTGGAGATGGTCACCCTCGCCGAGGACCGCCTCCTCTTCTGGGACCAGCTTCGGGAGCTGGCCGGCTACAAGGTGGCTCCCGCAGTGAGGGACCAGATCGCCTACGAGCTGGAGGACGAGTTCGACGAGAAGGCCGCCGCACTCCGGGCCGAGTACGACGCCAGGATGGCGGAGCTCAAGGCCACTTATCCCGCAGATCATCGCCCGGCGGCTCGCGGAGGGCCTCATTCGGTCTTCCGCCGGTGGCAAGGACACGGTGGGCGATATCCTGGCCAGAGCCGCCTCGACACCGGGGCTCTCTCCGGTGCAACTGAGCCCCGAGGCCATGTCGCTGGTGGGCGGGGACGGTGGAGGCGGCACCGCTACCGCCGCTCCCCCGGCGCCGGCCCCCACGCCGCCGCGGCGGCTCCGGCGGCCGCTCCGGCTGTGGAGGAAGAGGAGGAGGACGAGGGGCTCGTCATGGAGCCCTACATCGAGACGCCGCGATGCACCAGCTGCAACGAGTGCATCAACATCAACAAGAAGATGTTCGCCTACAACGACGCGAAGCAGGCATTCATCAAGGATCCGAAGGCCGGAACGTTTGCGGAGATCGTCCAGGCGGCGGAGCGCTGCACCGCGAAGATCATCCACCCCGGAACGCCCTTGAATCCCAAGGAGCGTGACCTGGAGAAGTGGATCGAGCGGGCCAAGCCCTTCAACTAAGGAGTGTCGGCCCAGGGAGAGCTCCGCCCTCAGAAATGTGGGATAAGCTGACCTTCCATCACGGCGTTCATCCGCCGGAGAACAAGGACCTCACGAGCGGTGTGCCCGTGAGGCGGATGCCGTTCCCCGAGGAGATCGTTCTGCCTTTGCGGCAGCACGCGGGGAAACCCGCCAAGCTCCTGGTCAAGGTAGGCGACCGGGTGGAGCGGGGAGACAAGATCGCCGAGGCGGACGGCTTCGTTTCGGTGCCCATTCACTCCTCCGCGGCCGGTCAGGTGGTGGGAATCGGGTGGTGGCCCCACCCTGACGGTACCATGGCCGAGGCGGTCAGGATCAAGGTGGAGAGGTTCTCTCCGCAGATTCCCAGACCCCGGTGATCCCGAGGTGGGAAGGCCTCGATCCGGAGCAGGTCGTGGCGGCCGTACAGAAGGGGGGCGTGGTGGGTCTCGGGGGCGCTGCCTTTCCCACACACGTCAAACTCCTTCCGCCCAAGGACGTTCCCGTCGAGCTCCTTCTGGTGAACGGCGCCGAGTGCGAGCCGTACCTCACGACGGACCACCGCACCATGGTGGAGCACCCGGATCGGGTCCTGTACGGGGTGCGCATCATGATGAGGGCCCTGGGCGTGGACCGGGCCGTCATCGGGGTGGAGAAGAACAAACCCGACGCCATCGAGGTTCTCCGAGGGGCGGTCCCCGCCGACCTGAACGTGGAGGTGATCGGCCTCACGGTGAAGTATCCCCAGGGGGCCGAGAAGATGCTCATCAAGGCGGTGACGGGGCGGGAAGTGCCTTCCGGGCAAGCTTCCCATGCACGTCGGCGCCGTGGTCCAGAACGTGGGGACCATCGCCTGCATTGCCGAGATCTTCGAGACGGGCCTGCCTCTCATCGAGCGCATCGTCACGGTTACCGGGCCCGGGAGTGAACAAGCCCTCCAACCTGGTCGTCCCGGTGGGGACCAAGGTCCGGGATGTCCTGGAGTTCTGTGGTGGGATCAAGGACAACGTCACGGAAGATCATGTTCGGCGGACCCATGATGGGCGCTGCCCAGCCCGATCTCGACGCTCCCATCACGAAGGGCACCACCGGGATGGTGGTACTGACGGAGAAGGAGTCCAGGGTCCGGGAGGTGTTTCCCTGCATCCAATGCGGCCATTGTCTGGACGCGTGTCCCATGTTCCTGAATCCGTCTCTCATGGGTTCGCTGGCGCAGACGGCCCGCTACCAGGACATGGTGGACCGGGCGAACCTGTGGGATTGCATGCTCTGCGGCGCTTGCTCCTACGTGTGTCCCTCCAACATTCCACTCTCCCAGATGTTCGGGCTGGCCAAGTACCAGCTCGGGCGCCTACGGAGAAAGGAGCAGGCGGCATGACGGACCAGGGCCGGGACGTGCCGCCGGGCGACCGCCTCCTCCTGACGGCCTCCCCCCACCTGAAGGCGTCGGACTCCACGCCCAAGATCATGTGGAACGTGGTGGGGAGCCTGGTGCCCATCGTTGCCGTGGCCATCTACTTCTTCGGGCCGAGCGCCCTGATGGTGATCGCCGCCAGTACCGTGGGCGCCATGGGGGTGGAGCGGGTGTTCGGGAAAGGGAAGACCCTCTGGGACGGATCGGCGGCCATTACCGGAATCCTCCTGGGGCTCTGTCTCCCGGCGGGGTTCCCCCTCTGGATGGCCTTCGTGGGGGGAGCCTTCGGCATCGCGTTCGGCAAGCTGGTGTTCGGAGGTCTGGGTCAGAATCCCTTCAATCCTGCCCTGGTCGGCCGGGCCTTTCTTCAGGCGGCGTTCCCCACGGCCATCACCACCTGGCCCTCCACGGCCATGGAATGGGGGGCATGGCGGGGGGCGAACTTCTCTCTCCCGCTCATCACCGGGGAGGCCCCGGACGTGGTCACCGCCGCCACTCCGCTGGGACTCTGGAAGTTTGAAGGCCAGGTCACCGATCTGTGGCATCTCATGATCGGGAACACCGGGGGCTCGCTCGGTGAGACGGCGGGGATCCTGATTCTGGTCTGTGGCGGCTACCTCGCGCTGCGGAACTACCTGAACTGGCGGATCCCGGCGGGCATCTTCCTCACCGTGTTCGTGTTCAGCGAGATCCTCTATCTGGTGAATGGAGAGGCCTTCCCGCCCCCCTTCTTCATGCTTTTCAGCGGAGGGCTCATGCTTGGGGCCATGTACATGGCCACGGACATGGTCACCTCCCCGGTGACGAACAGGGGGGCCTGGATCTTCGCGGCGGGGATCGGCGTGATGGTGGTCCTGATCCGGGTTTGGGGCGGACTCCCCGAGGGGGTGATGTACGCCATCCTCTTCATGAACGCCTTCGTGCCTTTCATCAACCGCGCCACCCAACCGCGGGTGTTCGGTCACGCCATGAAGAGGCTCGCGAAGGAGGCGAAGGCATGAGCGAGGCCAAGCGACCTCCCAAGGACGACGAGCTCTTCACCCCCCAGGGTGGTGGTGGGGGCACGGGGTCCGGCCCCCTGTCTCTGCCCGACGACGATGCCGAAGGAGTGAGACTCCCCCAGGTCTCCTCCCGGGGGGAGAGCGAGGCACCGGGCGATGCCGCGTCGGCCGGGGTGGCGGGGTCCATGGGGCCCCCGAAGGGGAAGGATGTCTCCTCCCTTCGTCTCCTCCTGACCCTGGCGGTGGCCGGGGCCTTGGCCGGCTCCATCCTGGTCTTCGTGTTCTTGTGGAGCCAGCCCAAGATCCTCGCCTACAAGGCGATGGTTCTCAGGGAGGCGGTCCAGGAGGTTCTGAAGGGGCCGGCCCATTTCCAGAGCGTGTTCGTTCTCGACGGCGGGCTCACGACCGAGGTTCCGGAGGGCGTGGACACCCTGTCGCTGGACAAGGTCTACCTGGGGTACGACCAGCAGGGGAACCCCGTCGGATTCGCCCTGGAAGCGCAGGGCTTCGGGTTCCAGGACGTCATCTCCTTGATCTTCGGGTATGATCCCCAGACTCAGGAGGTCCTGGGGATGAAGGTGCTGGACAACAAGGAGACCCCCGGTCTGGGCGACAAGATCGTGAAAGACTCGGCCTTCGTGTCCGGATTCGAGGGGGTGCGTGCTCCCCTCGTGGGGGTGAAGGCGGACCGGAACACCGGTCAGCCCGACCAGGTGGACATGATCACCGGAGCCACGATCTCCTCGAAGGCGGTGATCCGCATCATCAACGACCGCATCGCAGAGCTCAAGGATCTCCTGGCGGC
Organism: uncultured Gemmatimonadales bacterium; assembly: GCA_963751255.1. Lineage (GTDB taxonomy): Bacteria > Gemmatimonadota > Gemmatimonadetes > Longimicrobiales > Gaopeijiaceae > CAVVTW01. Next base: position 42,724 of record CAVVTW010000036.1, read on the forward strand.
CTACCAGCCGCCCAGTGGGGTGAAGGAGGAGGGCACATGAGGGAGACCACGCCTAAGGAGGATTTCCTCCGCGGGGTGTGGGACGAGAACCCCGTTCTCGTCCAGCTCCTCGGGCTCTGCCCGACCCTGGCCGTGACGAACACCGTCGTGAACGCTCTGGCCATGGCGGGCGCCACCGCCTTCGTGCTGGTGGGTTCCAGCCTCCTGGTGTCCACGCTGAAGAAGCTGATCCCCCAGGAGGTGAGGATCTCCACCTACATCCTCATCATCGCCACCTTCGTCACCATCGTGGACATGGTTCTCCAGGCGCTGGTTCCGGAGATTCACAAGGCCCTGGGAGCGTTCATCGCCCTTATCGTGGTGAATTGCATGATCCTGGGTCGTCAGGAGGCGTTCGCTTCGAAGCGCCCGGTGGGCCGCTCGCTCCTGGATGCCCTGGGTTCCTCTCTGGGCTTTGCCATCGCCCTGCTCATGATGGGAGGCTTCAGGGAACTGCTGGGATACGGCACCCTGTTCGCCGATACGCCCTTGGCCTGGGCCCCCTTCGGTGACAACTACCAGCCCTGGGTGGTGATGATCAGCCCGCCGGGCGGGTTCTTCACGTTGGGCTTCATTCTCCTCTTCCTGGGGTGGCGGGAGGAGAAGAAGGGGAGGCGGAAGAGAGATCCGGTACTGGCCCCATAGCGCTCAGGTTCCGGTGCGGAGAGAGGAGGCGGCGTGATGGGCAACCTGTTCCTGATCCTCGTCTCGGCGATGCTGATCACCAACTTCACCCTCTTCTACTTCCTCGGACTTTGCCCTTTTCTGGGGGTTTCGAAGAAGGTGGGAACAGCCTTGCGCATGGGGGCGGCGAACATCTTCGTGATGGTGATCACGTCCCTCGTGGCGTCCTTCCTGAACTTGTACGTGCTCCCCCATGCGCCCTATCTGAGGATCATTTCCTTCATCGTGGTGATCGCCTCCCTGGTTCAGATCGTGGAGATGGCCATCAAGAAGATGAGCCCGACCCTCTTCCGGGAGCTGGGAATCTATCTCCCACTCATCACGACGAACTGCGCCATCCTGGGGCTCGCCGTGTTCCAGACCGGTCGAGGATACTCGTTCATTGACGGGCTCTTCTATGCGGTTGGAGCCGGGTTGGGCCTGACGTCTGGCTCTGGTTCTCATGGCCTCCCTGCGGGAGCGGACGGAACTCTCCAGTGTTCCGGCGGTGGCCCGTAACATGGGGTTGGTGCTGATTCTGGCGGGGACCTTGTCCCTCGCCTTCATGGGGTTTTCCGGACTGTTCACTTCATGACCTCTCTATTCGGCATCCTCGGGGTCGCGGGGCTCTTTGCCCTCTTCGGATACGTCGCCACCAGGCACGGGACTCGCCTGGAGGAGGGGGAGGGTTGTCACGGGGATTCGTGCATCCTCGAGGGTGGGTGCGAGGGGTGTTGTAGCGGAGAGGCCGCGGGCTCTGCGGGATGGTGGTCCGACAGAAAATGACGTACGGAGATCGACGATGATGGTTGAGCGTGGGAAGAAGTCCTTGCCGAGCAGGCGAGAGTTCATCTCTCTTGGTGTCGGAGCCTTCGTGGTGGTGTCTCTTCCAGTGGCCCTGGGGCGGAGACGCAGACTGGTTCGCAGGACCCTTCCTGTCATGGGGACGCTGGCCGAGCTGGGGGTCGTGCACAGGGACGAGAGGTATGCTCAGCAGGCATGGACGCGGCCTTTGCGGAGTTCGCCGGGTGGAATCGGTGTTGACGCGATTCAGGGTCGATTCGGAGATCGGACAGCGTCAACCTCGCGTGCATACCGCGCTCCTCAGCCCGTATCACCGCGAGACGGCAAGGGTTCTCCAGGAAGTCTCGCCGAAGTGGGCCGAAGCCAGCTCCGGGGCCTTCGATCCATGCCTGGCACGGGCCGTCAGCCTCTGGGACGTGGGCCGCCGGCATCAACCTCCGGCGGAGGGGGAGGTTCACCGTTACGCCGGACGGGGTCTCTACCAGGCCCTGGAGGTGGATCGTTTCGCCGGTGAGGACGTGGTCGTCTTCCACGAAGCGGACATGGGCGTCGACCTCGGGGGCATCGGCAAGGGGTATGGGGTGGACCGGGCCGTGGACGTTCTGCGCTCCTGGGGGATCCAGAATGCCCTGGTGAACGTCGGGGGGGACTTGTACGCCATGGGGGTCTCGGAGGACGGGGATCCGTGGAAGGTGGGCGTTCGCTCTCCCGACGATCCCAAGGGGGTAGCGGCCACCCTCAGGATGAGCGATCGTGCGGTAGCCACCTCCGGGGACTATCAGCAGTATTTCGACTACCAGGGACGGCGCTTCCACCACCTTCTGGATCCGAGGACAGGCGCTCCGTCCTTGACGCGTCTCCGCAGCGTGACGGTTGCGGCCGACGCCTGCATGAGCGCCGACGCTGGAGCCACCACGGCCTTTGTGGCGTCGGTGGAGGAGGGCCCGGACGGTCCTGGACCGCGTCGCGCCCGGCTCGGAGGTGGTGTACACGCTGTAACGGAGGGGGCTGCGTAGGAGTCGGCGGGCCGGTGGAGGCGAAGCTGGAAGGATGGGGCCAGGCTCCGCAGGTACCGAATTGAAGGGAAGCGTCAGCATGAGGACTCAGAAGGCGTATTGTTCTGCCTGCGACCGGCAGGTGGAGGTGTTGGTTCCGGAGGATCTTCCCGAAGGGGCCCTCCCACGGCTCACGACCCCGCCAATTGCGTGTGCCTGGAGTACGGGGAGCGCTGCACCGGATCCATGTGTCCCCTCTTCGACATTCCCACGCCGCAGATGGAGGAGAACTACCGCCGTGCGGCGGAGAGGCCAGGGAGGCCCGGGACGCCGCCGCCAGAGGACACGGCCGAGGACCCGGGCGAAGGAGAGGAGGGCTAGGTGGCCATGACCCGCGAGATCGAGACCCGAAGTACGTATTGCAGCATTGCCGGAAGGACGTTGTGGTGACCATCACTCCAGGCTCGGCGCAGAGGGAGGCCATGCCAACCTCTCGGACCACGAGGAGCTGGTCTGCCTGGATTTCGGTGACGCGTGTGACGGTGAGGCCTGCCCCCTGACGAGGTTCCGCCCTGTGGTCATGGGCGTCCGCCTCGCCCGGAGCGGGCTCCGTGACCGCTGGAGAACGGTGACCGCCCAGTGCGAGGGCTGCGGCCAGGTTTCCGAGCTGACCGTCGTGGACAGGGAGCACGCCTACTGCACGATCTGCGGGAGCACGAACACCTGGATGGTGCTGGAGTTCGACGACCACGGCGAGGTCGTGGTGACCGGCCGGAGAACTCCCTGATCCTCGCTTCCGGCTGAGGCTCTTCATCTGATTCTCTCCCGGCTGGGTCATTCTGACCCAAGTACGGCACCTTTTCGAGCACCCCCGCTGTAGACAAGAAGTCCCATACCGGACCTCGGTGCGACCGTCGAAACAAATGCATCACCAAAACGTTTCCACGTAACGTCCTTTCTCCGAACGACTTACAACCAACACATAGATACGTAGAGATAACCAGATGTTGTGGCATCCCCGTTGCTCCACGACCGACCGGCAGGACAGGACGTTCGAGCAAATGACTCCATGGCATCGGAGGGTGCCGGCATGAAGCGACGGGAATTCATCCGGATGACCTCCTACGGCGTGGCCGGGACCGCCGCCTTGGGCGGAGTGACCACCGATTGGTACGGGCTCTACGGCAACCCAACGGTGGATCCGAAGACGGATGGGGAGCAGGTCATCCCCTCCTTCTGCGAGCTCTGCTTCTGGAAGTGCGGCATCCTCGCCCACGTGAAGGACGGGAAGGTCACCAAGATCAAGGGGAACCCCAAGGACCCCCTCTCCCAGGGACACCTCTGTCCGAGAGGGGCGGGGGGGACGGGGATCCTGTACGATCCGGATCGGCTAAAGAGGCCCATGATCCGGACGGAGAAGCGTGGATCCCAGGCGTTCGAGGAGGTCTCCTGGGACGCTGCCCTGAACGAGGTCGCCGAGAACTTCGATAGAATCAAAGCCCGCTACGGCGCATCGGCCCTCGCCCTCTTCTCCCACGGGTACGGTGGGAACTGGATGAAGCACCTCTTCCACGCCTATGGGTCCCCCAACATTGCCGCTCCTTCCTATGCTCAGTGCCGGGGGCCCCGGGACGTAGGGTTCAACCTGACCTACGGTTGGGCCGTTGGATCGCCGGAGCGGACCGACATCAAGAACACCCGATGCCTGGTACTTATTGGAAGCCACCTGGGTGAGAACATGCACAACACCCAGGTGCAGGAGTTCGCCGAGGCCATCCGGAACGGCGCCACCGTCATCACCGTGGATCCCCGGTTCTCCGTGGCGGCCAGCAAGTCCTCTGAGTGGCTCCCCATCAAGCCGGGCACCGATATCGCCCTCCTCCTGGCATGGATGCACGTCATTATCGGCGAGGAGCTCTACGACCGGGCCTACCTCGAGGCCTACGCCTACGGCTTCGAGCAGCTCCGGGAGCACGTGAAGCCGTACAGCCCGGAATGGGCCTATACCCGCACGGGTCTGGATCCGGAGCAGATTCGCAGGACCGCCCGGCTCATGGCCGGAGCGCGGCCCGCCACGCTGGTCCATCCAGGTCGGCACGTCACCTGGTACGGGAACGACACCCAGCGGACCCGCGCCATCGCGATCCTGAATGCCCTCCTGGGCTCCTGGGGGAGGAAGGGTGGCTTCTTCGTGCCTTCCTCGCTCGAGATTCCGCCGTATCAGTATCCGGGGTACGGGGAACAGCCCCAGGAGCTGGCGGACAAGCCCGGCCCGAGCTTCTATCCCCTGGCCGACGAGGCCCTGGCCCAGGGGATCTGCGACGCGACGATTCCCGGGGTGGTGGGAGACTCGCGCATCAAGGGGTGGATGGTCTATGGGTCGAACCTCCCCACCACCCTGCCCGACCCGGAGCAGACATACCGGGCGATCCAGGAGCTGGAGTTCCTCGTTTCGGTAGACATCCTTCCGGCCGAGATCGTGGGATGGTCCGACGTGGTTCTGCCCGAGGCGACCTATCTGGAGCGCTGCGACGAGGTCTTCACCCCCGGATGGAGGGTGCCCTACGTGGCGGTGCAGGCAGGAGGTGGTTCCCTCCCATGTACGAGTCGAAGCCCGGGTGGTGGATCGCCCGGGAGCTGGGCGAGCCAGGATCGGGCTGTCCCGAGTTCTTCCCCTGGCAGGACTCCATGGAGTACGCCAAGACTCGCGTTCAGGCGGCCGGTCTGGATTGCGAGGTGTTGAAGAAGGATGGGGTGATCGTGGGGGAGGCGGGTCCCCTCTACTTCGAGGAGGGTGCGGTCCCCGTCTTCTACACGGCATCAGGGAAGATCGAGCTCTACTCCCAGGCCCTGGCCGCCCAGGGCTTCGATCCCATGCCCACATGGCACGAGGAGGACGTGGACGACCCTCCGCCGGGGTACTACCGGCTCCTCCTCGGCCGGTCCCCCGTCCACACCTTCGGCCGAACCACCAACAACCGGCTCCTCTCCGAGGTCATGGATGAGAACGGGGTCTGGGTGAACCGGAAGGTGGCCGAGCGGTGGGGGCTGAAGAACGGGGAGCGAGTCTATCTCCAGAACCAGGACGGCGTGCGCTCGACCTTCTCCGCACCGGTCAAGGTCACGGACAGGATCCACCCCGACGCGGTCTTCCTGGTCCACGGCTTCGGCCGGAAGGCCTCCAAGCTGCGGCAGGTCTACGGACGGGGGATCGACGACGCCGAGCTCATTTCCCGGTACCGCACCGATCCGATCATGGGAGGGACGGGCATGAACGTGAACTTCGTCACCTTCCTCAGGGCCGCTGCCGTGGAGGCCGCGAGCGCCGATACCCCCGAGGCCGAGGCCGCTGAGGCGGAGGTGGCATCATGAGCGAGGTCAGGTACGGGATGGCCGTCGATACGCAGACGTGCGTGGGGTGCGCCGCCTGCGTCATCGGATGCAAGACGGAGAACGACGTCGCGGAGGGATACTCCCGGGATTGGATCCACACGCTCCTGACCGGAGAGTATCCCAACGTGCAGATGAGGATCGAGTCCGAGCGGTGCAATCACTGTGACGACGCGCCTTGCGTGGCGGTCTGCCCTACCGGGGCATCACACTACGGACCCGGTGGAACGGTCCAGATCAATCCGGACAAGTGCTCGGGCTGCAAGGCGTGCATCGCTGCTTGCCCGTACGACGCTCGCTTCATCGATCCGGCGAGTGGGGCGGCGGAGAAGTGCACCTTCTGCATGCACCGGATCGAGAACGGAATTCCTACCACGGCGTGCCAGGAGATCTGCCCGACCCAGAGCATCCACTTCGGGGACCTGAACGACCCGGAGAGCGAGGTCTCGAGGCTCCTGGCTACGCGCGACTGGTATACGCTGAAGCCCGAAGCGGGAACCAGCCCGAAACACTTCTACCTGAAGTGAGGGATCGATGAACGAGACGACGCTGACACGGCACAACCACCTCATCGATCCCGCGCTCCACGCGTGGGGATGGCAGATTCCTCTGTACCTGTTCCTGGGAGGCATGGTGGCGGGAATCATGGTGTTCACGGGGATCCGAATGCTTCGGAAGGAGGAAAGGGAGGCCTCCCTGGCTTCCGCTCTCCTCCCATGGTCGGCTCCCGTTGCCATCTCCTTGGGGATGTTCTTTCTCTGGCTGGACCTGGAGCACCCCTTCAACGCCTGGCGGTTCTACATGGCGTTCAAGGTGGCTTCGCCCATGTCCTGGGGGGCCTGGATCCTCCTGGGCGTCTATCCGGTCTCCATTCTCTCGGCTTGGGCCTCCACTCCGGAGGAGCGGAGGAGAAGGGTGCGCCTCCCGTCGGCGTGGCTGTCGGCCCTGGGGAGGCTCGACGCCTGGTCCGGCCGCCGACGGAGGGCTATCGCGATCCTGAACATCCTCCTGGGCGCCGCCCTGGGCGTCTACACGGGCGTCCTCTTGGGAACGATGGCTGCCCGCCCCCTCTGGAACTCGGCCCTCCTCGGGCCCCTCTTCCTGGTCTCGGGTTTGTCCACCGGAGCGGCCTTCATGCTGCTCTACCGCCTGGGGGAGGAGGAGAGGATCCTCCTGAGCAGGGCGGACATGGCTCTCATCAGCGTTGAGCTCGCTCTCCTCGCTCTCTGGATGATCGGCCTGGGGTCGGCGGGAGCGCCTTCCCAGGGAGCCCTTGCGGCCATCCTGGGCGGACCCTACACGGCGGCATTCTGGACTCTGGTCGTGGCCCTGGGTCTGGTGACTCCCCTGGTGGGGGAGTGGATGGAGCTGAAGCATGGGGCCGTTCCCGGCCGGGGAACGGCCATCCTCGTTCTCATTGGTGGATTCGCCCTCCGCTGGATCCTGGTGTTCGGGGGTCAGGCAACGGGGTGGATCACCGACATCGCCATGAGGTGAACAAGACCATGAAAGCGAAGGAGTACTGGAATCCGTACCTGGCCGGCGTGGCCCTCGGCCTTGTCCTCCTGGCGGCATATCTGGTGGCCGGGAGCGGACTTGGAGCCAGCGCCCTGCCGAAGAGGACGCTGGCCCTGGTGGGGGATCAGGTGGCTCCCGCCTGGACCGCGGAGAGCCCCGTGCTGGGCAGCTATGTGGCCGACGGGGCCAATCCCATGAGAAACTGGCTGGTGCTGGAGGTCCTGGGGGTGGTGCTCGGAGGGTTCCTGGGTGCTCTCAGCGCCGGACGCCTCGCCGCCAAAGTGGAGAAGGGCCCCCACATCTCGGTGAAGGGACGGCTGAGGTATGCCGCGGTCGGAGGGGTGATCATGGGCTTCGGCGCGGCCCTGGCCCGAGGGTGCACTTCGGGGCAGGCGCTCAGCGGTGGAGCCACTCTGGCCACGGGCAGCTGGGTCTTCATGCTCATGGTCTTCGGTGGCGGTTATGCCATGGCGTATTTTGTGAGAAGGGAGTGGACATGACGGGCGCATTCTTTCCCCTGACGTTCCCATCGGACGATCTTCGCCTGCTCACCGGTCTCGTCATCGGCTTCCTCTTCGGGTTCGTGCTGGAGCGAGCCGGGTTCGGAAACGCCCGGAAGCTGGCGGGCCAGTTCTACCTCACCGACATGACTGTCTTCAAGGTCATGTTCACCGCCATCCTGGTGGCCATGATCGGACTCTTCGGGCTCCAGGCGGTAGGCCTCGTGGACCTCTCCATGGTCTGGATCAATCCCACCTTCCTCCCCTCCCAGGCCGTGGGAGGGTTTCTTCTGGGCGCAGGCTTCGTCATGAGTGGCCTCTGCCCGGGGACCTCGGTCGTCTCCATGGTGTCGGGGCGCATCGACGCGTGGGTTACCTTTGCCGGGATTTTCGTGGGGATCGCCTTCTTCGCCGTGGCCGTCGACGTGGTACCGGGGCTGGAGACCCTCTACCACATGGGGTCGGGCGAGGTGTCCCAGCTCCACCAGCTCGTGGGGGTTCCGGCTCTGGGACTGGCCCTGGTCGTCCTGGCAGTGGCGCTCCTGGGCTTCGTGGGGGCGGAGAAGGTGGAAGGGATCTTCAGCAGGGGACGCACCCCTGTCGAGCTGACGCCCCCCTCCCGCCCTCGCTTGAAGCTGGCGGTGGGGGGATCCCTGGCCGTCCTGGCGGGCCTTGCCCTGGTGCTGACGGCGCCACCGCCCACCCTTCCCCCGGTCCGGATGGCGTCCATGGCTCCTTTGACCCTCGCCAGGTCCCTCATCGAGCGAAGGCCCGGTGTGCTCATTCTGGACCTGCGGTCCGGGACCGAGACGGACACCGGAATCCCCGGAGCCGTCCCTTCGCCCGACGAGGCCCAGGCGGCGGAGCTGCTCAAGAGCACACCCTCCCACACGACCGTGGTGGTCTACGACGAATCAGGCACCGTCTCCCAGGCCCCCGCCACCTGGCCCAGGACGCTGGAGTACCGATTCCTGGAGGGAGGTTTGGAGGCGTGGCGGGCCCAGGTGCTCACCCCCGCGGAGGCGAGCACTCCCTTCCTGAAGGACCGGGAGTGGGTCCTGCTGCAGAATCAGATTTCGGCGTTCTTCTCAGGGGCCGCGGTGCAGAATGCGCCGATGGCGGCTCCGCCGCCGGCCATGGGTGCCGGGGCTCCTCCAAAGAAGAAGGCGGGGGGCTGCTGATCCCTCCCCTGTAAGAGCCGGGATGCGGTCGCGGAGCTTTCTGTCGACAATCTAGAGTAGAGGAGCGAGGGGCAGGACCATATCATTCACGTAATCAGGAGGACGTCTCCCCAGAGGCTGCGCAGGTTCTCTCGACCAGGGAATCGGCACGTCGCAGCGGGCGGAGGCACCAAGAGGGGTCGGCGGGATCTCCCGCCGACCCCTCGAGTATTCGCGTCTCGTCTCTAGCGGAGACCGCCACTGTCCGGCCGGGTGGTATCGGGTGGGACTCCGGAAACGGCGGGATGTCCAGGCGGGAGTCCGCCGCCCTCGGCGCCTGACGTGGGAGGGGTGGCCATTTCCCCGTGAGGATTGGCCTGCATGCCACCGCCCATGGCTCCGCCGGGGCTCATCATGGCCAGGAGATCGGGGCCCGTGACTTCCAGCCTGGCTCGGAGCGAGTCGGCGAGAGAAGAATCGCCCAGGGCAATGGCGGCCATGAGAGCGCCGAACTGGGGAACCGGGTGATCCCCGGCCAACTTCATCGCCTGTCGATAGTAATCCAGCGCCTGGGAGTATTCCCCGGCCCGCTGGGCGGTGTTCCCTTGATCGACAAGGGCGATGACCTCCTCGCCAAGGGGCTCCGCGCCAGGCGAGGCCGCCTGGCCCGATGGAGCCTGTTCGTTTCCTCCCCCTCCGCCTCCGCCACACCCGGCCAGGGCAACCGCGGTCAATCCAAGGACGGCGAGGACTCTCCCGCCGGAACGATGCAATCCCTTCAAGGTTGGTATCCTTTCTTCTAACGATATCCGAAGAGCATGGAGTACAGGATGAGGGCAATGAGCGTCAATCCGATGCCTAGAGCCGTAAACCCCACAACCCTGAAGAGGATCTGAACGTTCCGCGGGTACGGCTCGAAGAGCTTCTTCTCCAGGTCGCCCGACGCTACCAGCTCTTCGTACTCCCTCGGCTTGTCGGCCTTGAGCTCCTCCACCGAGACCCGCCCCGTGAAGATGACCGGATCCATGGGGAATTTGTCGGGCCGGAAGTGGGTGTTGAAGAAGTGCACGGTGAAGATGAAGGCCACGGCCAGAAGGGCCTCGTCACTGTGGATGATGGTGGCGATGTTCACCGATTTCCCGGGCAGAATGTGCGTGAACAGCTCGGGGAACCAGAGCAACAACCCCGTCGACCCGATGACGAACATCCCCCAGAACACGGCGAAGTAGTCGAACTTCTCCCAGTAGGTCCACCGGCCGTACGCAGGACGGGGGCCCCGCCCAAGGAACCAGCGAATCGACCCTCCGAGGTCCTTCAGATCCTGACTCGTGAACATGAGGGAGCTCCGCTTGTCCATGATGAACGCAAGCCAGGACTTGCCGGATGCCCTCTTCTTCCTGATCACGTCCCATACGTGGGTGAGCCAGACCGTGATGAGGGCGATGGCGGCCATGCGGTGCAGCACACCCGTCACGGCAAACCCGCCCAGGAGCGAAGCGGTGATCTGAGCCCAGCCCATGTAGGAGAACTTCAGGACCATCCCCGTGATGGCCAGGGTGAAGAAGCTCAGGATCATGACGCCGTGCAGCGTCCGTTGAAAGGTGTTGAACCTCCGGTACATCTTGGCCCCGGGCTTGGGAAGCCGGTGGGCCCGGTGAGGCCTCCAATACTCCGGTGAGCGCCAGAGCCTCCAGAGCCAGGCGCCGGTGTGGAGGGTCGCGAAGGTGAGCGTGCCCACCAGGAGGGCCGTCATGGCCCAGAAGGAGAAGAACAGAAGGGGATACTTGGACGGATCGTGGTGGGTGGCGTGGGTCAGGTATCCCGTGAATCGAGCGTTGGCCCCAGGGTGGCATTGGGCACAGGTCTGCAGCACGTTCTCACGGCTGAGCGTGGACCGAGGGTCGTCCACCCGGTAGATGTTGTGCGTCCCGTGGCAATCGTAGCACTTGGCCGCCCCCTGATCCCCCAGTCTGGAGACCTTCCCGTGGAAGGTGTCGAAGAAGGTTTCCGTCTCTTCCTCGTGACAGCGGCCGCACTGATCCATCATGGCGAGGCGGAAGTCGCCGCGGTCTGTCCGGGAAATGGAGTGGGAGGTGTGGCAGTCCTCGCACGTGGGGTATTCCAGATCACTCGATTGTCCCCTCTCCACCCAGTGGACACTCTTCTCGAATGCCTCCTCGATGCCGTGATGGCAGGTCCCGCAGGTCGTGGAGATGTTCGCCGGGTTGACGGTGGATTCGGGGTCCTCGGGCGGGAGGGGGCGATGCGGGGTGTGACAGTCCTCGCAGGTGGCCGTGACCACGAGGCCGCTCTGAATCAGACCCTCCCCGTGGATGCTCATCTCGTAGGAGCGAACGATCCCTTCCGGGTACCCCGCCGCGCCCAGGCGCCTGGCGGCGGCTTCGCCCTGCCGGTGGCAGGTGGCGCACAGGTCCGGGACGTTCCGGGCGTACGTGGGTGAAACGGGATTCGTCCGCCCCAGGGTCGCGTGCTTCGAGTGGCAGTCCAGGCAAGTGGGGGCGTCGGGATCTCCCTGGGCGGCCAGCTTGCCGTGGACGCCCGTGTTGTACTGGTCCACGGGCTCGGCGTGGCAAATCGAGCAATCCACCGGCTCCGTGACGGTCTCGCAGGCCCTGGCCAGGCCGGGGGTCACATCGGTGTGGCACTGGGCACACGCCGTCCCGCTGTGCATGGAAGTGGAATAGGCGTCTTCGTCCACGTAGAGGGAAACCGAGTCCCCGGCGACCACGCTATATCCAACCAGCGAGGGATCCCGGTGGCAGAAGAGACAATCCTCGTTGGCTGCCCCGGCGTCGTAGAAGACCCTCCTCTGCTGGTGGGGCTGGTGGCAGTCTACGCACGCCGGGATCTTGTGGGGTTCTTCCTCCCAGAGCCGGCCCTGGATCACCTGGACGTGGACCTCTTCGATGCGGGCGTGGCACTGGGTGCACGTAGCGGCGACGTTGTCCCGGTAAATGCTGGAGCGGGGGTCCGTATGCGGGAGGATGTTGTGGGCCGTGTGGCAGGAGGTGCACACCGCCGTCACCGTGAGACCGGCCCGGTAGAGTCCGTCCCCGTGGATGGACATGGAGTAGTTCTGGAGGATTCTGTCCTGGGGAATGTCGTGGGTCCTGGACACGGGACTCCCCTCCCGGTGACAGCTCCCGCAGAGGAGGGGGATGTTCATCGTGGAGGTACGGGACGCCGGATTCCGACTGGAGAGGACGTCATGCCCACCATGGCAGTCCACGCAGGACGGGGCCAGGGTGTCGCCCTTGGCCGCGGCCTGTCCGTGCAGCGACCGCGCGTGCTGCTGGCCTTCCGTGGAGTGGCAGACGGCGCAGTTCACCGGCGGAACGTCCGCCGCCGTGTGGGGAAGGGGAAGGTTTTGATGGCAGGACGTGCAACCCACGCCTGCCTGCCCATGCACCGAGGCTGCCAGGTCCTCCGGGGTCACCAGAAGCTGGTCCGCACGCGCCACCCCCTGGAGCATGCCCGGATCCCCGTGGCACATGAGACACATCTGGTCGTCGACCTGCGCGCGAAGGTGTCCCCCAGGGACGGAAAGTCCCATCAAGAGGAGGACAACTCCTCCCGCGATTGATTTCTTCATCACGATTCCGCGGAAAAACCCTGATATCCCAGCAATTTCTCGAGTGGTACGAGCTGGAGCCCCGGACCACGCAGCTTTCACCGAAAACCCGGCCGGGAGAAGGTGCAGGGTTTGTGCCATGCTGGTGGCGCGGAGGGGCCAGGGTGCCGGAGGTAGGGAAGTTGATTCCGGGTCCTTGCGCCGACCCGCCTTCCCCAGTCTATGTTGTGCCTTCAGGAAAATGACTTCCCGAATATTCGATCCTTCATCCTTCTTCTGGAGGTAGACGTGCCCAACTGGGATTTCTGGGACTGGTGCCTGGCGGGCCTCTCCACGTTCGGAGTCGCAGTAGGCGTGATCGTCTTCCTGTTGTACGCCCTTCCCCAGGAGCCCCTGGTCATTCCCGACGTCCAGTCCTCCTTTCGGGTGGCTCGGTTGGAGGCCTTTCCGGAGAACACCTCACGCCTGGAGCGATGGGGGCACCGGCTGATCCTGGTGATCCGAACCCCGTCCGGTGAGGTGACGGCGCTGGAGGGGCGGTCCCCCGCCGATGGATGCGTCCTGGAATGGGACGACCACCTGGGTCGCGTCCAGTCCCCGTGTAGCTATCAGATCTACAACCCCTACGGGTTCGTGGTAGCCGGGTTGGACAACCGGGCTCTGCGAAGGTATTCGGTCCTTATCCGGGACGGCGTCATCAACATCGGGAGTGGAGCGTGACCGAATCAGGGCAGGAGAAAAGCAAGAACCGGGTCCTGGAGTGGCTGGAGGGCGCCACCGACGCCCGGATCCTCACGATTCCCAGGCTCTTCGGGCTCCTGTACGGCCCCATCGAGGATCGGCTCCCCCTCGGAGAGGCCTGGCGAGCGTCCATGCGCCGGAAGCTCCCAGGGTACGTGGGATGGAAGCACGCCTTCGGTGGTGCCACGTACTTCCTCTGCATGATTCTTGTGGTCACGGGGGTCATGCTCAGCTTCTACTACCGTCCCTCCGCCGCGGAAGCCTATCCGAGCCTCCAGTACCTGGAGACCCAGGTAACCTTCGGGTGGCTGGTACGCCACGTCCATTTCTGGGCCGCCAGCCTGGTGGTTCTGGCCGTCCTGCTCCACCTGTTCAGGGTTCTCTTCACGGGCACGTACCGGACCCCCCGGGAAACGACGTGGCTCATGGGAATCCTCCTTCTCATCACCCTCCTGGCCTTCGTAACCTCCGGTTACCTCCTGCCCTGGGACCAATGGGCCTACTGGACCACGACCGGAGGAATCGACCACCTCGAGCACGTGCCCCTGATTGGAGGCCTCGTCGCCCGGCTCTTCCGGGCCGATGAGTTCGTCAGCGGAGCGACGCTCAGTCGTTTCTACGCGACCCACGTCATTCTCCTGCCCTGGGTTCTGCTCCTCCTCCTCTCGCTGCACTTCCAGCTGGTGCGGAAGCACGGTGTGGCGCCGTCCGGAGGGTCCGGGACCCGGGATGGCGAGCCCTTCTTTCCCAACCACATGCTCCGTCAGCTGATCGTGGTCTTCTTGACCCTCATCGTGGTGATCACTCTGGCGGCGTTCTGGCCCCGTCCCTTCGCCGCGCCGGCTGATCCCTTCTCGGTTCCCGAGAGCATTCCGGCGCTCGGATTCCCAGCCGTCGTCCTGGTAGGGGCGGAGCGCCTGCCGGGAGGCCTCGGGTTGGTGGGGCTCCCGGTGCTCCTGGTGGCCCTGGCGCTCCTGCCCCTGGTGGAACGCACCCGAGAGGGAGGGCTGTTCAGGAGACCCGTGGCCGGGGCGGTCCTGGCCTTGTTCCTCCTTCTCCTGCTCCTTTCCCTGGTCGCCGGTCTGGCTCCCGGCCCCGCCGCAGCCATGGGAGGCAACTGATCATGCGTTCCTTCGTCGTGCTCCTCTTCATGCTCCTTTTTCCGTGGATGCCCGCCTCCGGCCAGGATACCATGGCCGGCTACCTGCAGGAGGAATATTCCTGCGTCATGTGTCACACGGACAAGCGGACGGACTTCCTCGAGGGCGTGCACTCCCGCCGGGGTATCCAGTGCACCGATTGCCACGGCGGCGATCCCACGAAGTTCGACGCGGACGGGGCCCACTCCGGTGAGTTCCGGGGGGCCCTGAGCAAGACCGAGGCTGTGGACCTCTGTCTCTCCTGCCACGGGGACATTCCCCAGATGCGGCAGTACGCCCTCCAGCCGGTGACCCGGGAAGAGTTCCTGGTGAGCATGCATGGACGGCTCCTGCTGCAGCAGGGAGACACCCTCGCCCCTTCCTGTGGGAACTGCCACGGGACCCACGCCATCCTCCCCAGGACCGATCCCAGGAGTCCCGTCAATCCGGCGAGGATCTCCGAGACCTGCTCGGCTTGCCACTCGGACCCGTCGAGGGTCCCTGCCGACATTCCCCACAACCAGTTCGCCGAATGGGAGGAGAGCGCCCACGGGGTAGCCCTCGATGAGAGGCACAACGAGGAGTCCGCCCAATGTGCCTCCTGCCACGGCTCCCACTCGGCTCTCCCTCCGGGTGTCCGGGAGATCCCCAACGTCTGCGGGAAGTGTCACCAGCTGGTCCGGGAGGCGTACTTCCAGGGCCCCCACGGCCTCATCGGGTCGGAGTCAGAGGGCATTCCGTGCACGGGATGCCACGCCAACCACAGGACCGAGATGCCCAGTCTCTCCGAGATCGGGGCTCTGTGTCTCCGGTGCCATGAGGCCGACTCTCCCGAGGCCACCGCGGGGCTCCAGCTCCAGGAGCAGGTGGTCCGGGCCGAGGCGGCCGGTGCCCGCGCCCGGGAGGCGGTGGAGATCATCGCGAATGCGGGGGAGACCGTGGACGACGAGGAGGTCCGTCTCCTCACCGTGGAGACCCACCTGCAGGAGCTCCTGGTCCAGGCACACACACTCGATGCGGCTGTGTTGGACGAGCTGGTTCGGAGGACGTCCTCTCTGGCGACGCAGATCGGCGAGCGGGCCGACGTGGTGGGGGAGCGGAGGTGGGAGAGGAAGCTCCTGGCCATCCCCATGTGGATTCTCCTGGTGGGAGGGATCCTGTTGGCGTGGAGGAAGCGCAGACGCCTGAAAGCGTTGGCCCAGAAGGAAGCGGAGAGAAACGCGGGAGGGAGTGAGACGTGAAGGGTCGGCGGAAGATCCTGATCTTGATGGTGCAGGCCGCGGTAGTCATGGCGGTTCTGGGCGCCGCGGGTACGGTGGGGTTCCTGGAGTACTCGGCCCAGCCGGGCTTCTGCAACAACTGCCACAACATGGAGCCGTACTATCAGTCCTGGCTCCAGTCCTCCCACAACATGGTGCCCTGCATCAAGTGCCACTACGCGCCGGGCATCAAGGCCGAGGCCATGGGCAAGGTGCAGGCCGCCAACCAGGTGGTGAAGTATCTCACCCGGAGCTTCGGGGAGAAGCCCTGGGCCGAGATCGAGGATGCCGCCTGCACCCGGGAGGGCTGTCACCTGGAGCAGCGACTCGGCGTGGTGTCGTATCGGGGAGTGCGCTTCGACCACCAGCAGCACCTGGGGGAATTGCGCCGGGGCAAGGACCTCCGGTGCACGTCCTGCCACTCCCAGATCGTGCAGGGGGAGCACCTCACGGTCACGCCCTCCACCTGCTTCCTCTGCCACTTCAAGGACCGCCCCGCCGGGCAGCCCCTGGGCGGCTGCCTGGGATGCCACCCCTCGCCGCCGAACGTGGAGTACAACGGGGTTCCGGTGGATCACGAGCAGATCGTCCGCGACCTGGTTTCCTGCTCCAAGTGTCACTCCGACGTGGCCGTGGGCGACGGGAGGGCGGAGGAGCAACGGTGTTGGACCTGCCACAACATCGCCGAGCGCCTGAACCAGTTCAACAACTCCACGCTCCTGCACCAGGTGCACATCTCGGAGCACAACGTGGAATGCCAGCAGTGCCACACCGAGATCCAGCACAAGGTGGTGGCCCTGGAAGAGACCTTGGAGCTCGATTGCTCCAATTGCCACCGCGGTGCCCACTCCTCCCAGCAGGCGCTGGTGTCGGGCAGCGGGGGGCATGGCGTGGAGGAGAATCCGAGCCGGATGTTCCTGGCGAGGGTGACGTGCGAGAGCTGTCACGCCCTTCCCGGGGAGCTCCCGGGCCACGAGGGCGTCTCCCTGGCCGGTGAGGCGACCTGCCTCTCCTGCCACGGAATCGAGTTTGCCGGTATTCTTCCGGGCTGGGAGGAGGAGATGCAGGCTCGGGTGGACGCCGTGTCCCGGGCGGTGACGCAGGTTCGCGGTGCCCTGGGAGGTGAACCCCGTCCTCCCGCGGACTCCCTTCTGCAGGCCGCCGAGGACAATCTGGAGCTGGTTCGAGTGGGGAAAGGGGCCCACAATGTCCCCTACGCCGATCAACTCCTCCGGGCCGCGGTGCAGCTGGCACGGGATGCGGCGGAGGCGGGCGGGGCCGATCCCGGCCTCGCGTCGGTGAACCTGGGACGGCCTATGGAGGCCGGGTCGTGCACCTCGTGCCACTTCGGCGTGGACGGTGGCGGGGTCGTGACCTGGATGGGGCGCCAGTTCCCCCATCGGCGGCACACGGTGAACGCCGGCTTCGACTGCCTCACCTGTCATACTCCCATGGCGGAGCATGGAGGCCTGACCCTGACCTCCACTGCGTCATGTGACGCCTGCCACCACAGGTCGAACTCCCCCCGGGCGTGCGGGTTCTGCCACTCGGCCCCGGCCGGTGACACCATCGCGTTCGCTGGGAGGAGCTTCCTCCACGATCCCCACATCGAGGCCGGGGTGACCTGCAACGTCTGCCACCAGGCTCCCACCATGGAGGTGAGCCAGGAGACCTGCTCCACCTGTCATAGCCTCCACCACACACCTACGGCGAATTGCACCTTCTGCCACAACGGGGCTCCCCAGGACACCGTGATGACCTCGGTGGGAGAGTTCCCCCATCAGCCTCACGTGGACATGGGCCTCACCTGCGCCACATGCCATACGGAACCGGGAGCCGCCGGAAGCACGGAGGTGTGCGCAGGATGTCATTCCCTGCACCATCAGCCGTCGGCCAACTGCCGGATGTGCCACACGGACGACCCCAAGAGCAACCACAGGGCCGAGCTGGCCCATGTCACGGCGTGCGTCGTCTGCCACACCAAGCCCGACCAGGCCGGACTCACCCAGTGGAGCCGGAACATCTGCCTCGTGTGCCACCAGACCATGGACGAGCACAGCGGCGGGATGGAATGCACTCTGTGCCACGAAATCCCCCCCCTTCCGAAGGGAGGGGGGGAGGGTAGGCGAGGGGTCGAGAGGGCGCGGCGCCTCAGTCGCCGGCCTGGACTCCCGCTGGAGTCTTCGGGGGCGTGGAGCCGCTCCCGCGCTCCGGGCCCTCCCCCTCCAGGACCTCTTCCTCGTACCACTTCGCGTGGTGGGTCTTCGCGGACTGCTTCGTCATCTTGCCGGTGATCCACGTCCAGCTCATTGGATACTCCTCCGGATGCAGGATCACGAAGAAGAAGTGCCAGACGATGATGGCGAGAGTCGCAAGCCAGGCCTCGTAGTAGTGGATGGTCTGGGATGCCGGAATCAGGATCCCGGGCAGGAGGCGGGCCGTGAACGTCGGGAACCAGAGGACGATCCCGGTGAGGGCCATGACCAGCGTGCCCCACACGAGCGCCCAGTACTCGGCCTTCTGCATATAGTCATAACGGCCGAACTTCACCTTCCTGCCGGAGCGGAAGGTGTGATAGCGGATGTTCCGCCAGAGATCGACCGCATCGCTCCAGGTCGGGAGAAGAGCCTTCAGCTCGATCCGTCCCCTCCTGGTGGCCAGAACGTACCAGGCGTGGTAGAGGGACGTGAGGACCAGAAGAATGGCTGCTGCCCGGTGGATGTCTCCCCGGCGTACCTCGGTCATGCCGATGGCTGCCAGACCCTCCACCCACCACGCGTCGGGGAAGCGTAGGGCGAAGCCTGTGATGACCAGGACCACGAACGCCACCGTGAGAGTGAGGTGCTGGAGCACCTCGTTGATGGTGAAGCGCACGACGGTGGCGCCGCTCCCCTCCTGCTCCCTCCTGCGCTTGATCATGTAGAAGTTCATGATCAGGAGGTTGTGGACCACCATCCCCCCCACGATGAGGATGATGGCCCAGATGTAGATGCTCCGGATGACCCGGTTCACGGGGTTGTCGGTCATGGAGGCCGACCGGTGATTGTACGATGCCGCGAAGGCTTCGTCGGCCCGGTTGTGACACTGGCTGCAGGTGGTCACCACGTTGGCCTGGGAGACCGTCGAAGCCGGATCCTCGGCCGGTAGCACACTGTGGGCGGTGTGGCAGTCAACGCAGGAGGCGGTGATGTCACACCCGCGCCGGGAGGCCCACCCGTGGTAGCTGTCCAGGTAGGAGCCCACAACCCCCTCCTGCAGCCCGTACTTCGAGACGATCAACGGGTCGTTGTGGCATTCCCCGCAGGTTTCGGTGGCCTGCCGGGCGCCGCAGGTGGCGGCCTCCGGGTTCTTGGGGGAGAGGATCAGATGCTCCCCGTGACAATCCGTGCAGGTCGGGCTGTCCGTGACCCCCGCTTGAAGCGCCCGGCCGTGAATGGACTCGTCGTACTGGAGCTGGATGTCCGGGTGGCACTGGCCGCAGGTGGAAGCCACGTTCATGGGATTGATGCGGGACTCCGGGTCGGCGGCGCCCTTCAGATCGTGAACGCTATGGCAGTCGGCACAAGACGCGGCGGCCGCCACACCCCTGGTGGTCCCCTGCCCGTGCACCGACATGGCGTACTGCTGGAACGATTGGGGCAGGCGCACCAACTGGTCCGTGAGGAGGCCTCCCTCCCCGTGACACTCCGCGCAGGTCGTGGGAAGCCGGACCTTGTGCGTCGGGGACCGGGGATCGGAGCTGGGCAGGATCTGATGGCTCCCGTGGCAGGTGGGGCACCCGGGGGCCCGGGGGTTTCCCCTTGCCAGAGCATACCCGTGCAGACTCTCGGCGAACCTCGCCTCGATTCCCGAGTGGCATGGGGAACAGGACGCTTTGGCCCCTTCCGGGTGGGGAAACGCCATGTTCTGGTGGCAGGAAGAACAGGAAAGTCCAAGATCACCGTGGATGGAGCCCGCAAGGTCCGCCGGGGTGACGACGTACCGGTCGGGCTCACCCGTGGCCTCGAACATGGCCGACATCGAATGACACATGAGGCAGGGATCTTCGTCCTGCTGCTCCTGCGCCCGCCCACCGCTGGGGAGGACGGCGAGGAGAAGACCCACGACCCCCACCATTCCACCCGTCAGGGTGGCGCGAGAGGATAACTTCATCTGTTATTACCTCCGCCGCGGTGTGCCCACCCTCCCGAGGGAGGAGAGAGCCCGCGGTTCCTTTCTTTTGGTCCTTCAGGTCGTCAAGGCCCTCCGCCTATGGAGCCCGGCAAGTGGCAGATCTCGCACATGGACTTGTTCAGGTCTCTCAAGGCAGAGGGGTCGAAGCTCGGCCCGTGGGGGTTGATCCCCAGGCCGGAGGTGGCCGAGTGACACCGGAGGCAGTCGGTCTGCTTGTGGCAGGAGACGCAGCTCTCCAGGTCCTGGCGTGCCGCCTGGGGGTGGCTCAGGATCCACAGGGACTGTCCGTCGTGGAAGGGGGCCACCAGCTTTCCCTCGCCTCCCTTCAGGCCGAGACCCAGGTGGCATTCCCGGCAGAACGCCTCGGAGTTGTGACACGAAGTACAGTCGGTCACCCTTCCATACGCCTCCGGCCCATGGGAGGCCAGGAAGTTCAGGGGGTGGAAAGAGGGCGAGCCCTGGGCGTCGTGGCAGGAGGTGCACGTGTCCTCCGAGTGGCACGAGGTGCATTCCGGCTGTCCAACAGACGCCGCCGCCGCGTGATTCTCGGTCCAGCCCGGCGGGTGGAAGCCCGTCACGCTCGGCGGAGGGACCTGGACCCCGTGGGGGCCGTTCTCCTCGGGGGCCGGAATCGACAGGATGGCCTCCGGAAGGTGGGCGGCTCCCCCGTGGCAGGTGAAGCAGGAGGTCCGGTCGTGGCAGATCGCACACTCTGTGCCGTTGCTGGCCGCTTCCGCCCCGTGGGCCACGGCCCAGCTCGAGGAGGCGTGGGACGGAGGCGCCGGGATCGTGGCGACCTCGGTCTCGGTCAGGGTCGACTGCACAACCGGGACGTGGCACGTGCCGCAGTAGTCCACAGCCTGGAGATGGCTCGGCGCCTGAGGGGCATGGCAGCCCAGGCAGACCTCGGGCTTGGGAATTTGCATGTCCGCCAGGTTCTGGTCCCCGGCCGGAAGGTGGCAGCTCTCGCACCCGAAGTCGTGGGGAACGTGCGTGAAATGCAGGTTCGTGGGCCTGGGGGCAGGAGGACGCCACGAGATGTTCGGTGCCGTGGAGCCGTCATGGCAGGCGCTGCACAGAGAGGGCTCGGGGTAGGTCACCGTGCCGGAGGGGCTCACCGTATGGCAGGCGCTGCACTCGGAGAAGAAGCCCGCATGGATCTCGTGAGGAAATCGGAATGGCTGCTGGTCCTGGGCAACAAGAGGATCGCGGCCGCTGATGGCTCCGAGAATCAAGGCCGACATGGCCAGGAGGATGGCGCGCTTCATTGGTTCCCCCTTTCGGCCAGGCCGGGGTCTCTTCCGATGGGGATCTCCAGGCTGAGGTTCAGCCTGGCCTGATTCAGATCCAGCAGATTGGGCCGGTCATTCTGGACGTGTTTGTAGAACATCGCGCTGGCCTGGACCGTGGCGGGGCCCAGGGGCGTGGCGCCCTGGAGTCCTCCCCCGTACACCGTTCCCGACCCCACCCGGAACTCCGAGAAGGTCTGAAAGGCCGTTCCTTTCGCAGCGAGATAGGTGTTTCGCCCGAAGAACCGCTGTACCGAGACATCCCCACCGGAGCGGCTCGCGCCGTACCCCTCGTCGTAGCGGTACTCTGCGTCGGCGATCAGGTCCTCCCGGAACGCGTATCGCCCGCCAATCGCCATCCGCCACGTGTTGTCCCGAATCCCGTAGTCGCTCGGCGCCGCGGCGTCGGTGTCCCGGTACTTCCGGTAGCTGGCGTAGGCGTGGCCGGCGATGGTCCCGGTGGTGCTCATCCAATCCAGACGGGCCTGGGCCTCATTGTAGCCCACGGGTGAGAAGGCGCCCCATATGGTCCAGAGCTCGAAGAAGGGGACGTACCTTCGCACTTCCCCCGTTGCCCTGAGTCCGGCGGGAAGGGGGCGGGTCACCGAGAGCCGGGCAAGGTTGGTCTGGTCCGAAGCGAGGTCGTACTTGACCTCCGCGTCGATGGTGGCCCTCTCCACGAGAATCCGGGCACTTCCCCCGATCCGCTCCGAGTAGAGATCCCCGGATTGGACCGTGCTCTCGCGCTGATACGTCAGGGACGCGGCCACACTGGAGAGAGGCCGCCAACGGACGTAGGCTCCCGTGAGGTAGGCATCCTCCCGGGGCTCCAGAGGCTCCACGTCGGAAATCAGGTCCGTCCGGTGGGGCTGGTTCAGGCCCCTCACCAGACTGATACCCCGATAGACGTCGAGGTCGAGCCGAGTGGGGAGCCGGAGGTTCAGCGATCCTCCGTCGAAGTTGTAGAAGCCCAGGGCCGTGGTCTGCCACATCCGGCCCGCCTGGAGGCGGAAGATGGAGCGGCTGTACTCGACGTAGGCCGAGAGCGCCTCCAGGCGCTCCTCCGACCGGGGCCAGATGACCTCATCACCCAGAGGCTTCCGGGCCCGCACGTGAGCGTAGGCCCTGAGGCCGGTGATTCCAGTCCAGAGGTTCAGCTCCAGGTCCTGGAGAACGGGAACGACATCGATCGGAGATCCGGAGCGGTAGTACTGACAGTAGTCCACGTCGCAGCTCACCGCCGTTCCGTCGGAGAGGGTGCGCTGGGTCCCCTCCCCCGGGACATTGGCGGTGGGGACACTGTCCAGGACCAGCTTCCGGACCTGGAGATAGCTCACGTACGTCCTCGCCCTCCCGTTGAAACCCTGGGCCCACGCCAGAGAGGGAAAGGTGAGGAAGGCCAGCAGGGCGAGAACGAGCAGCTTCCCGTGACTCATGTCAGACCTCCCCGGAGGGACGGTGGAATCTCCAGCGCCTGCGGGGGATGCGTCATGGCGTTTGGCCTGGGGTCGGCGGTCTTCTCTTGAAGTGTCCACGGCGTCCTCATTCCTCGCTGGAGTCGGCGGGAGAGTCCTGCCCGAGCTGGGAGGTCGCATCGAACCCAGGACTCGGCGAGACTCCGTAGACGTCCCTCACCTCCCCGATGGAGGCCAGGAGGAGAGCCTCCAGGAGGTGGGGGTTGTGGACGCCGTTGCCACTACTGGGGTGGGCTGAGAAGTGCTCCCCGAGGACCTCTCCGTCCGACCACTGGGGACGATCGGTGGTCCACGCCAGCATGGCATTCCACATGGCTCCCTTGGCCGGAGTGACGGTGGAGGTGGAGGGATCGAGGTCGGCTCCGAAACCAAGGGCGATGACCTGGGGCAGGACCCCGCCGTCACTCGCCTCGAGGACATGGTCCATGTCGCTGTCGGTCCAGAGCTCGTCCAGGAGCGCGTTCAGTCGGCCGCGTATCTTGATGTATGCGTTCTGGGCGCTCAGCTCCGAGCCGTGGCACCCCGTCCGGGCACAGGCGGCGAAGGTTCGGTCCTTCGGCGCGCAGTTTCCTCCGGGAACCGGAAGACCCTGGGCGTCGGTGCAGCTCGCCGCCTCGAAGGTGTGACCCACGCTCTGGAGGAGGAAGTCGCCGTTGGCGGCAGTCACCGTCAGAGGAGCGACGTGGCAGGTGGTGCAGATGCCTGGGTTGTTCCTCGGGCCGTGGTTGTTCCGCAGATTCTCGTCGGGGAAGGAGAAGCCCGGCGGGATGTAACCGACGTTCTCTCCGAATATGAGGGGCCCCTGGGCCGCGTGCGGTCCCCTGGAGGACCAGGGTGTCCCGGTCCTGGAGTGGCACTTCATGCACAGGTGGTTGGACGTCGGCTCGTCGATGGGAGCCCTCAGCTGGGCCGGGTAGGGCGTTTCGTGCCCCGAATGACACACGACGCAGGTGATCGTGCTCAGCTGCCCGTCTCCCGTTTCCAGGAACCGGTCGTCCACACCGAACGTGACCTGGAGGGCCGTCTGACCCTCGTGGCATGCCTTGCAGGACGAGCTGACGCTGCTGGCCTCCTCCGTGTGAGGGCCGAGGCCATGGGCCGACACCGCCCACTGCTCCACGAAGGGGTGGTGTTCGCCGTTGTGGCACTCGCCGCACCCGGTATAGGGCTCGAACGAGGGCAGAGGCTTGATTCCCCCGGGGTCGGCGACATGGAGAAGGCCGGGTCCGTGGCAGTTTTCGCACTGCACATCCTGGTACCGGGGATCGTGGTCCACGGCCAGCCCCACGTTGGTGTCGGTGGTGGGATTACCCAGATCGCTCACGCTGTGGCACGGCTCGCAGGAGGCGGCGGCGTGGCCGCTGGCCTGGAGCGTGGCCCACGCATCGGAGTGGGCGGTCCCCAGCCACTCGGGCTGGCGCTCCGGGTGGCAGGTGCCGCAGGTGGTGAGCTTCGCCGCGGGGTCGGCGTACCCAAAGAAGCCCAGGGCTCCTGGAGCCGGATCGTCCCACGGAGGTTGCTCGACGTATAGCGCATCGCTGTCCATGCACGCCGAGAGCGCCGCCAGGACCGCTGCTCCCACCACCACCCGACAAGCTCCCACTGGCCATCCCTTCTTCATGTGCAGGCTCCCAATCTCGCTACGTCAGTAGGTGCGTCGACCTCTGGCTCTCCGGGTTGCCACGGACCCCGGGAGCGAATGCGGGCCTCCTCCGCCGAGTTCGTTCCCACGGTCTGAGGCAACGCTCGTGCCAAAAATCTCGAATTCGATCTCCACGCCTCCCGGAGGGGAGTCGGATCGTCGTATACCGTTGTTTCTGAGGGCGGAAGGCCAGCCCCCGCGCCCCCGTGAGGCCAGGTCAGCCCGGGCCGCCTCGTCCCAACGCGGGTCGAACCCGGCGGGCTCGCGGCGGAGGCGCGGAGGAGGGAGTGCCCCCGTCAGGAAGGGATGGGCTCTCCCGTCGTCAACGAATCCGCCAAGACAACCCGCCGGAAAAGATCAAGTCGTGCTCGGTCTTTTCCCAGTACCGATTGATGCTGTCCCGCACCTGGAGGTCGAAGTCCAGCCCCAGGAGCGTGACCAAGGTTCCCCCTCCCAACTCGAGGCTCGGCGTGAAGCCGGCGGAGGGGAGAACCGCCTCCACGGTGTTGGGTTCGGTGGGGGAACCAAAATGGTACCACTTCCCGCCGCCGCCCGCCAGCACGTAGGGACGGAAGCTCCAGGCCTCGAACCGAGTGGGAAGGACCAGCTGGAGGTTGGCGAAGGTGAGGGTCGCCGGAACGTCCAGCCAGGTATTCACGATCCGGGGAGGGTCCCAGTACACTCGCGGCTCCACGATTCCGTGAACCGCCGAGAGCCAGCCGCTGAAGGAGCGCCCCACCTCCCCCCGGAGATAGACTCCCTGGTCTTCCAGGCCCAGCTCGAGGGCCAAACCCACCATCGCTGCTCTACCGAGGGATCCGGTGGTCCACTCGGTAGGTTGGTCGGCGGCGAAAGTGGTGAACTCCTCGTAGAAATAGCTGTCCGGGCTCAGAAGCCCGAACCTGGGAACCACTCGCACGCTGACCTCGCTCCAGGACTGGGCGCCGGCGGGCGTCCAGGTCATGAGGAGGAGGGAGAGAAGAAGCAGCGCCGAGGAGTACAATCGCTTCATCCGAGTCTCACTTTTCCGGCCCGTCAGGTGAAGTATCCCGGAAAGGTAAGAGGACAGGGCCGGGGTGTGGAAGACGAATCCCGAAGGTCCTCGGCCGTCCTGTGTATCCGAGGCCAGGAACGGCTTCGAGGCTTCACCCACGCCCCATACAATGGTTTGGCGACATCCGGCCTATCGTACTGACCCCGTTTGACTCCGACGTTCCTCTTCTCACGTCATCGGTGGCCCGGAAATTGCCCGGGTCCACTGCCCGACGCGGTTCGGCCGGCTGCACGGCGGATTGACGTACAAGTCATTCAGTTAAAGATTGCCGAACCAATGAAACCGTAGTATGACCGGCAAGAGATTTCCAGGAAGGGGTGTCCGGGAGAGGGTGCACGCCGTATTATCGGACCCAATTCACCCTCGCCTGAGCCATTCTTACCCACGCTAGTGTGTAACATTGACCCAAAATTGGAGGAAGGAGCTGATGAGGAGAAGTACCGTACTACTCGCGGCGGCTGTGTTCCTGCTGCCCATGTTGAACGCCTGCGAAGGTCCGAGAGGGCCCGAGGGGCCGACGGGTCCCCAGGGCACCGAGGGTCCGCAGGGTCCCCAGGGTCCGACGGGCCCGGCGGGTCCGGCGGGACAGGACGCCAACGAGAGCTGCACTCAGTGCCACACGAACAACGTTGAGCTGTTCGCCAGGGAGGTGCAGTACCAGGCTTCCATCCACCGGACCGGTGGGAACTTCGAGCGCTCCACCACGGACTGTGCGGTCTGCCACACCCACCAGGGCTTCCTGGAGAGGATCGCCACGGGCGCCACGACGACCGCCGAGGACGTGATGAATCCGGCACCCATCAACTGCCGGACGTGCCACAAGATCCACACCACCTACACCAGCGCCGACTACGCATTCACCACCACGGCGCCGAACGAGTTCATCTTCAATCCGGACTTCCCGACGGTGGACTTCGGCCCCATCGGCAACCTCTGCAGTCAGTGCCATCAGGCCAGAGGGCTGGAGCCCAGGCCGGTTCCCGGCGGGGACCCGGTCGTCGTCACCTCCTCCCGGTACGGCTACCACCACGGCCCCCAGGGCACGGTGCTCGCCGGCATCGGGGCCTTTGAGCTGAACGGGGACGTCCAGAACGGTCCCAGCGCTCACGGGAACAAGAACGCCAACGAGAACACCTGCGGGACCTGCCACATGGCGGCGGCGTTCGGGAATCAGGCCGGCGGCCACACGTGGAATATGTCCTACGAGTACCACGGCTCCGAGGAGGAGAACATTGCCGGGTGCCTGGACTGTCACAACACCCTCACCACCTTCGACTACATCGGCCTCCAGTCGCACGTGGAGGAGCTCCTCGCCGATCTGGCCACCGAGCTCAAGCGCATCGGTATCATGAGCGCCAGCGGGTCGTCCGTATCCGGTACCTGGCCGGCGGACGTGGCTGCGGCCTTCGTGAACTGGCAGATGATGGAAGAGGACCGGAGCATGGGAGTCCACAATCCGCCCTACGTGGTGGCGATTCTCCAGGGCTCCATTACCAAGATGAAGACCTACTGACCATTACGGAACGTCGGTCGAAGAAGTCTTGAAGGAGAGGTGCCCGTCCCGGGGGAGCCCGGGGCGGGCCCTCGCCGTTTCAGGATCCTAGATCCCCCTGGAGGCTCAACCCGATCTGGGTGGTGCGAAGGCCGTTGAACTGGCCCAGGGGGGAGGGGCCGGCAAGGAAGTCGATGGAGGCCCGCAGCGCTCGGCGTCCGGACACCTTTGGGAGCCAGACTCCCGTGCGCAGGTCGAGGCGCGTTCCCCATGCGGTGTCCGCGTCCCACTCCAGATCCAGGGCGGCGAAGGGCAGCAGGCTACGGTCGTCTTCATCTCCCTCCACCTGGATCCCGGTCCGCAACACCCAGCGCTTGGACACTTCCGGGTGCACGTTGTAGGCGTACCGGATCCCTCCGTACGCGCCCAGCCGGGGAGTAGGGCGATGAAGGGCCAGGAGCTCCGCCGCGTCCCGGGAGAAGTTGACCCCCGGGTCCTGGAATCGTCGGGCGTACTCGTCCCCCATGTGGGAGCTGGCGTGGTAATAGCGGAAACGGATCCAGCCGTCCGGCCTGTGCCAGACCACCGGGATCGCGAAGAGCCAATCGGAAGCGATGAGCTCCCTCTCCAGGACCTGGAGACCGAAGCGGGCAAAGGCGGCCCCTTGGATGCCCACCACCACGGGACCGCGGCCGGGTGCTCGGGAGAGAAGGAGGACGGGGAGCGTGCTGCCGATGGACACCTCCACCTCGACGCCGTTGCCGAAGGCGTCAGGACTTCGGGTCACCGCGAGAAGGCTCGCCGACGTGTTCGGGTTCCGGGCTCCCCCGAGGAGGCTGGGGATCAGAGACCGATCCGGGAAGAGCCTCCCGGACTCCTGGCCCGAGATTCGGGTCGGCTCCCGAACGACGGACAAGGACGCTGTGAGGCAGAGAAGGGAAAGGAGGAGTCGTGGGAGCATGAAGGGTTCTCAATTGTGGGTTTTCCGGTGATCTTTTTCTCGAACCATCGTCACAGCCTTACCCCCGGCGGCACCGGCCGATCCTCAGTGCGGCGGCTCCGGCCGGGGTCAACCGTTGCCGGGGAGTCCCATGCGAAAGACCGAGATCTGCAGCCTCCTTCTCCTCGCCCTGTTTCCGGCGGGATGTCAGCGCTCGTCCGCTCCCCTTGACGAGGCCGAGAAGCAGACCATCGCGCGGGAGGTCGAGGAAACCTTGGGTCGGCTTACCGAGGCCATGAACGCCCACGACCCCGACGCGGTTCTGGGCTTCTACCAGCACAGCGACGATTTCCTCTATCTGGGCTGTACCAGCTTCCTCCTGGGGTTCGACACCTTTTCCTCCCGGGTCGGTCCCTACTACCTGGCGAAGCCGGAGGTGATCTTTCACCAGGAAGTCGTTCGGACCCAGGTGCTCAGCCCCACTGCGGCCGTGGTCGCTCTGAGGGGTGGCTCCTCCGAGGCGGAAGCTCTCTTCTGGACGGAAGTCCTGGTTCGGGACGCCGACGGAAGGTGGATGATCACCTACGAGCACGAATCCTGGCCGGGGTGTCCGCCCCCATCCGGTCCCCACACCCTGACCTCGGCTGGCGACACCCTGGGAGGGGGCGGATCTCCTCCGGCCTGAGCCCGCACCCCTCGGGACAGAGTCCCCCCCGGGGAGAGCCTCAGCCGGCCGTGGCCGCAGCCTCCGGGGTCGCCGCCCTCGGCGTCTTTTCCACCCCCTGGTCCTCCTGCCACGGTGGGAGAAGCTTCATGAGCACCCAGAGAATCATGAGGGGAAGGACCAGGAGGAAGATGGTCATGGCGAGCCCCTCCATTCCGAAGAGCTCCATCTTGTAGACCGTGAGACCCCGGAGGCTCTTGGAGAAGAGCTGGCCTCCGATGACCACGTTCCAACGGATGCTGAAGATCCCGACCTGGACCAGGGCCGCGACGCCCAGATAGATGATGCGCCTCAGCTCCGGCGAGACCCGCAGGAACCCACGACTCCGCAGCGCCGGGGAGACCAGGAGGAGGGAGACCAGGGGGACAACGGTACCGAGCACGACCTGAAGCACGATGAGACTGATGAAGAGGCGGCTTTCCACGAGCTGGGCCAGAATCGTGATGGACTCCTCCGACTCGTAGAGGCGATGAATGAAGTCCAGCATCTCCAGGGAGAAATCCACGATCATCGCATAGAAGAGGAAAGACGCGAGCTTGTCGGCGCAGATCATGTCCACGATCCGTCCCCGGGCCAGCTGGATCCAGAGGTACAGGAAGAGGACCAGGGCGATCCCCGAGACGATGGCGGAGAAGAGAAAGACCACCGGCATGAGCACGCTGCTCCACCAGGGATTGGCCTTGACCGAGCCGAAGATGAACCCCACGTACCCATGGAGGAGGAAGGCGGAGGGAATCCCGATGATGGTGATCCAACGGCCTGCCTGGAAGTCGAAACGCAGGGATTTCTCCGACAGGTCCGTGGCTCCCAGCGTCAGGCCCGAATAGAGCCACCGGCGCCATCCGGACTCGGTCCTGGACCAGGACACGAAGTCCTTCCGGTAGTCGAACCAGATCTCCAGCAGGAGCACCACCATGAGGTACCAGGCGTAGACGAACCCGAACATGGCCATGGCCGAGCTGGCGCTGGGGGTCATGAAGATCTCGTACGCCCGCTCCGGGTGACCCAGGTGCGCCAGAAGGGGCAGGGGGGCCACCAGGAGGAAGGCCAGGGCCGTCAGGAGCGCGAGCCTGTAGGTGGGCTCCACTTCCTTGACGTGGAAGACCCGCTCCAGCGATGCCAGGATGAAGGCGCCCGCCACCAACCCGGTGAGGTACGGATAGAGCACGATGAGGAGCCCCCACTGGAGCTCGAATTCGTTGGGGTAGATGAACCCTTCCATCCCTACCTCACTTCCCCGTCGAGGTTGGCGTAGTATACCTTGGGCTCGGTGTTCAGGTGCGGTTTCAACACCTGGATGTCGTTGAAGCGCCGGAACCGGGCCAACGGATTCGCCCTGTTGCCCAGTTCCCCGAACAGGCGGGCCCCCGTGGGGCAGGCTTCCACACACGCCGGGAGGAGGCCCTGCCGGAGGCGGTGATAACAGAAGGTGCACTTCGAGGCCACGTGCTTCTCCGGATGGATCCACCGGGCGCCGTAGGGGCATGCCTGAACACAGTACCGACATCCGATGCAGTAGTCCTCATCCACCAGGACCGCGCCCTCGGGACTGACGAAGGTCGCTCCCACCGGACAGACCTGGACGCAGGGTGCGTTCCTGCAGTGGTTGCAGAGCTTCGGAACGAAGAAGGTCCGGATGATCTCCGAGGCCCCCGCCAGCTCCGACCACCCGTCGATGCCTCCGTTGGGGCTCTCCACGCTGACCTCACCTTCGCCCCGGATGACGTAGCGCTCGATCCACGTGTTGAAGAAGTGTGGGTCGTCCGGAACGTCGTTCTCGGTCTTGCAGGCCACCGCGCAGCGTGCGCAGCCGATGCACTTTTCGACGTCCACCCCCATGGCGTAGAGGAGGGCTTCCTCCTCCCCTTCCTGGGGTGTCCCCTGGTCCGAGAGAAGGCTCGGTGCCCGAACGAGGCCCAGGAAGAGAACCGGTGCGGCCGTGCCGCAGGCTCGCAGAAAGGCCCTCCGGTCCACGGCGGGGGCCGGCCCCGGGTCGAGGTTCTCGTCCATCATCTGATCTCCGGGAAGTGAGGATAGTGGCACTGCCAGCAGAGATATCCCGCGTTGTGGCGAGCCAGGTCCACCTGGGGGATGCCGGCCTGGGCCATGCTCTCCTGGGCATGGCAACCTCCACAGAAGGCGCGCTCCGTGGGGCGCGTCGGACGGGCGGTCCGAGGCGAGGTCTTGTGCTCGTCGGGGACCTGGTGGCAGGTGGTGCAGGGGAGGGAGGCGTGGTGCGACACGCTCTTCTGGCGGGCGATCTGGCCGTGACAGGCTCCACAGTCCTCGGGCGCCACCGGCGGTTCGGGGGCGTGGGGGGAGTGGCAGGTCACGCAGATCGTCTGGGCGTTGTGGGTCGTCGGGTCGATCTGGGGAAAGCCTGTGGGCCGGGAGGGATTGAAGGCATGGCATAGTGTGCAGAGGTCTCGCTCCCGGCGTATCGCCGGCTTGACCTCCAGCGGTGCCGAGGCGTGGTTGGCCGCCGGACCGTGGCAGACCTCGCAGGAGACCCCCTTGTGGTTGCCCGCCGTGCGCTGGGCATCCACATCCGAGTGACAGAGGGCGCACTCCTGGCGCCCGGCGTATTTCTTCTGATGGCTGGCTACAGAGTCGAGAGCCGCCGCCCTGTAGTGCCCGAGATCCCCAAAGGTGTCGGGAACCAGAAAGTGCCGGGCCGTGACCAGAGCGATGCCTGCGACGACGATGGCCAGGAGAAGACGCGTGACCTGCTGTGGCATGCAGCCCACCCCCTGATGGGAGGATCGTGTGGCGAAGAGGTTGATGAAAGCCGCGTGGGAGTCCTGCCGGCGATTCCGGGGCGGGGCGCTCGCAAGTTCGGTGCCTGGGGGATTCCTTCCGGGCAACCGGTAGGTTTCTCCGGTGTATTGATCTTGGAAGAGCAGGGCATGGGCCAATCTTACCCTTTTCGTCGTGTTTTTATGGGATTAATTGACTCCACCTCCAAGACGTATGGGATTTGGCGCTCCGGCGGGTGGGGTGGGGCTGGCTTTTCGGGCGGCGATCTGGCCAGGTCCTTGCAGTAGGGAAAGCGGTGATCCTTGCAGACTCGGGATCCCTCACAGTATTCTTGCCGAAATGTTTCAGTAAGCTCGGGAATCCATCAAGCAAAGGGGATTTTTCAGATGAGTCGTCGTTTCGCGAGCCTGTCCGGTTCTCTCTTCCTCTTGGCGCTGGCGGCCAGTCCCGCCCTGGGCCAGACGAAGACCCAGCCGGTGACCCACGATCTGGAGGGTAAGTCCAACTGCCTCATGTGCCACGCTCCGGGCGTCATGGAGCCGGTGCCGGATATCCCCGAGAGCCACAAGGGACGATCTGTCGAGACCTGCCTCTGGTGTCATGGTCCCCAGTCGGACATGGTGACCAAGGGAGCACCGCTGATCCCCCACGACCTCGAGGGCAAGGCCAATTGCCTCATGTGTCACGCCGCCGGCGTCATGCCGCAGGTTCCCGACATACCGGAGAACCACGAGGGCCGAACGGTGGAAATGTGCCAATGGTGCCACAAGACCGCCTCGTTCTAAGGCAGTCGTATGGAGAGGCCGTCGGTTAGGCCTCCTGCCTGACGTCAGCGGGGACCGGGAACGGCGAGTCCCCGAGAAACGCCGGAGTCCATTTCGGGCTCCGGCGTCTTTTTGGGGTCCCTTCCTTCCGGGCTGGCGCACCGATTCCGGCGCGTCCAAGTTTCGAGTTGCCGATTTCGCTCCGGGACAGGGAAATTCCCGGGCCGTCGGGGGTATGCGGGGCCGGACGGATCAGTTGGCATACCCTGAGATGGATGACTGGAACGGGAGGAGACCCTCCCCACAGCGAGACGGAGGAAAGAATGAACGAAAAAGTCCAGGCGGCTTTCAACGATCAGATCAACGAGGAGCTCTTCTCCTCGTACATCTACCTGGCCATGTCAGCCCACTTCGAAGCCATGAACCTCGAGGGCTTTGCCGGTTGGATGAGGCAGCAGGCCCAGGAAGAGGTCGTG
Source organism: uncultured Gemmatimonadales bacterium (assembly GCA_963751255.1). GTDB lineage: Bacteria > Gemmatimonadota > Gemmatimonadetes > Longimicrobiales > Gaopeijiaceae > CAVVTW01. Next base: position 75,310 of record CAVVTW010000036.1, read on the forward strand.
CATGCCATGCGGTTCTTCGATCACATCAACCGCCGGGGCGGCAGAGTGGTCCTCAAGGCGGTGGGCGAGCCACCCATGGATTTCGGAACCCCGCTCCAGGCCTTCGAGAAGGCACTGGCCCACGAGCGGCACATCACCGGGCGCATCCACGGCCTCTACAAGCTGGCCACGGAGGAGGGGGACTACCCGGCCCAGATGGAGCTCCAGTGGTTCATCGACGAGCAGGTGGAGGAGGAGGAGACCACGGGCAGGGCCGTGGAGCAGCTGAAGATGGCCGGCGACAACAAGGGAGCGCTCCTGCTGCTGGACCGGGAGTTCGGATCGCGGGGCAGTGGTAAGCAGTAAGGAATAGGACGACGATAGACCATGTCCGATCGACGAGAACGAATGGGGGGCAGGGCGTTGGCCCTGCCCCTTCTATTGCTGCTGGGGATGGCCCTCATTGAGGGGTGCACCGGCTCGTTGCCCAAGGTGACGCCGGAAGAGGGCGAGAAGGTCACTCAGGTCGCCGAGCCCGCGGCCGCCGGGCTCCTCCGGACCCTGGTGGGGCGCCTCACCTCCGCCATGGAGGAGGGCGGGCCCGCCCAGGCCATGGAGTTCTGCTCCACCGAGGCCATTCCTCTGACGCGCATGGTTCAAGCCTCCCAGGAGGACGGCCTGGTCCTCAAGCGCACCTCCTTCCGGTACCGGAACCCCGACAACGCACCCGACGAGGCCGAGGAGGCGGCCCTCCTGTACTTCGAGAGGGCGATTCAGGACCAGGGGCAGGCCCCGGCGAGCTTCGTCCAGAGGACGTCGACGGGGGAGCTTCGCTACTATAAGCCGCTCTACGTCGGTGAGTTCTGTCTCCAGTGTCACGGAGACCCGGAGGGGATGGATCCGGGGGTGAGACGCCTTCTCTCGCAACGGTATCCGGAGGACTTGGCCACGGGCTATCGGGCCGGAGACTTTCGGGGCCTGGTGAGGGTGTCCGTTCCCGAGGGGATGGTGGAGGGGCCCTGACGTCCCTCTTTCATGGGTCCGGAGGCCGTCCCGGGGTCAGCCGATGGAGTTCCTTCCCCCTGGCGGTCGATCTCCTGCACCCGTGGATTATCCGGGACCCAGGGCTCCAAGGGGACCGCCAGGTAGGTGTGGTGGGTCCCCTCTCCGGCCCGGACCACCGCGGCCAGGAGGTCTTCGAGGCGTGTCGACTCCTCGTGGTACCAGACGCGAGCGACAGTGTCCGGCAACGCCAACTCCACCTGCACGACACCCGGGGTCTCGAGGATGGCGTTGCGCACTCGGTTGACACAGCTCGCGCAGCCCAGCCCCGCTATGGCCAGCAGCACTCTTTGCGCTTCCTCCATCTCACGCAGGCCCGGGGAGACCTCAATCGACTCCACATGCCAGCTCTCTGTGTGCTCCATGAGGCTCCTCCTGCTCATCCGGCCACGAGCCCGCTCATGGGAAATCCCGACGCTGGGGTGGCTTCGATCGCCATCCCTCACCGCAGGAATCTGGACGGAAGGGGGTGAAGACGTCATGAAATCTGGATGAAGCCTTCTTCAGCGGCCTCCCCGACCCGTGTCCGGGCTCTGCATCATCCCCCTCATCATTCCGCCCCGTCCGCCACGGCCGCGCATCGTGCCACCTCCCATCTCCTGCATCATTCGGTTGTGATGCTCCTGCATCCACTCCTGGAAATGCGCTCTGCGGTTCGGCGGAAGCGCCTCCTCCAGCCTCGCCCGGGCCCTGAGCGCCACACTGCGGAGGGAGTCCGGCCCCGCCTGGAACGCTTCACTCACCTGAACCTGAAGGCTGTCGAGAACCGACTCGACGCGGTCGGTCTCACTTGGATTCAGGCCGAGAGCCTCGGAAAGGGCCGCTGGAGTCAGCGGCCCCGGACCGGTCCGCACCTCTCGCTGCCCGAGCCAGATCCGATCGGCCCCCACGCCCGTCACCACCCCGAGCACGAAGAGGAGGGCGGCAGCGAAAATGCCCTTCCATGCCATGTTTCTTCCACCCGTCGTCATGGATTCCCCCCTTCCCCGTCCGAGCCACTTTCCAGGGCAAGGAGTGCAAGCGTGGGGTCGGCCTCGACTCCAGCGCCTTGCCACAAGGAGGAGGGGGTCCCCTCACCCACGATCGCCGAGAGAACCACAGCCTGGGGGCCGGAGGAGGGGCGGCTTCCCGCCCCCAAAACCAGGGCCAGGATGACCGAGGCCGCCAGGGCGAAGGCTCCGGCTGCCGCCGGACGCCAACCGAGGGCCAGGGTTTCGAGCAAGGAAGGGCCTACGGCGGGACCCGGCCGGTAGCTCGCGAGCGTCGGATCCGCCTTCGTCATGAGTGCGTCCAGGCGACCCTCCCAGTACGCCTCCTCCTCGGGGGGAGGGACGGGGGAGTCCGGCAGCCACTTCCCGGGAAGTGGATCGGAGAAGTCATTTCGATGGGTCATTGTCGCCTCCCTCGTTCACGTCCTCTCCCTCATTCAACAGAGGATCGAGCCGGGCTCGAAGCGCGCGACGAGCGTGATGAATGTGGGCCCGAACCGCCCCCGACGTGAGGCCCATGAGCTCAGCCACTTCCTTGATTGGTAGACCTTCCATATCGGAGAGGCGGAAGGCCATACGTCGGCGTTCCGGCAGGCCGTCCATGGCCCTGGTCACCATCTCGCGGAGCTCGAGCCGTTCCACATCGGCTGCCGGGGACGATCCCGGATCGACCAGGGACTCCTCGTGGTCGAGGACGGCGCCTGTCGGATGCCGCCTCCGCCACTTGAGCCGGTTCCGCGCCACGTTGCGGGTGATCTGATAGAGCCACGGGGCGAAAGGCCGCCGCGGGTCGAAGGTCTGGATCCGGTCCAGGGCTCGGAGGAATGCCTCCTGGGCCACGTCCTCCACGTCGGCGCGTTCGCGCAGAAACGAGGCGGCCACCGCGTGCACGGGCCGGAGATACCGACGCGCGAGGAGCCCGAAGGCTTCCCGATCGCCCACCTGCACCTTTCGGGCAAGGTCCTCATCCGAGGGTCCGGCCTGTGCCGGGAGCCGTGCGGTGCCCTGGGTGCGAGCGGAACCCGGCGGCTCGTTCACGGTCAGGGAGCGGGGTGACGATGGCCCACACGGTCCCAAATCTCCGCGCCGCGCCGCCGTGCGGAACCATGGTGCTCACGGTTGGGATCCTCGAGCCTGGTGCTCACGAACCAGCCTGGCCTCCTCCGTTCGTTGCGTTACCTGCCCGGGGCCTCATCGGGCCGCACGGGCCCATGTACCCCGCACCGGGTCCTTGGTTGTTCATGGGGTTCCCGTATCCCATGTGGCCGCCATTTCCCATGCGGCCGCCATTTCCCATGCGGTTTCCGTAGCCCATCGGTCCCATGCGGCCCATGCCCATGCCCATCCCCATCCCGAGCCCTGTGCCAGCCGCCCGCCGGATCTCCGCCCACAACTGGTTCTGCTGCTCGGGGGTCAGGGTTTCGGCGATGGAGGCGTGCAGGTCCTGGAACCGGGTCCAGAGCTGCTGGTGCTCCGCCCGCGCCTGCTCCCGGCGGGCCAGCAGGGAATTCAGCTCGTCGATCCGGGGCGCCAGCTGGGCCTTGGCGTCGGCCGAGAGTCCGAGCTCCGCGGCCAGACTGTCCGCGTTGATCTGGGGAGGGGCCTGCTGCCTCACCGCGGCCACCCCACCGAATAGGACCAAAGCGGCCGTCGCCGTCGCCGCTCCGAATGTTCTCAGGTTGCTCATCAGTCTCTCCTTCGGATCGAGTCCAATGCCGGGTCGCTCTCCCCGGCTCTCACCCTGCTCTACAACCTGACGCCGGGAGCGCTTAATCCGACCAGGCGGCATAAGGACAGGAACCAGCCGCGCCGTCCGGGGTGCTGCATCCAGCATGAACGCGGCGTGAAGGCCGGATGAAGGTCTCTTCACGTCCCTTGAGTCCTCTGCTCAACAAGGTTAGTCTTCATTGTGCACCCCCCCCCAGGGGGGATGGGGTAAGGAACAAGGAGCGGGGAATGGCCGACAAGAGCACCGAGGACATCATCCGGCGCCTGAAGAGCGTCGAGGGTCACGTCCGGGGAATCGAGCGGATGGTGGTCGAGGGCGCCTACTGCGTGGACGTGGTGAACCAGATCGTGGCGGTGCAGCGTGCCCTCAAGAAGGTGAGCGCCCTCGTCCTGGATCGGCATCTGCACTCCTGCGTGACCAGCGCCATCCAGGGTGGGGATCCCCAGTCCAGGAGAACGAGTCCTGGAAGAGCTCCTCGAGGTATTCGAGGCGAACGGAAAGGCTTAGACCGAAGCTGTTCCATAGGAGGAACGATGACCAGCAAGACCGTAGCCGTACCGAACATCAGTTGTGGCCACTGCGTGATGACCATCGAGCGCGAGGTGGGCGAGCTGGCCGGGGTGGCCAGCGTCAAGGCCGAGCAGGACTCGAAGCAGGTGACGGTGTCCTGGGACCCAGACGCCACGGATTGGGCCACCATCGAGGGTCTGATGAAGGAGATCAACTACCCGCCGGTCGCGTGAGGACGCGGCCTGAGCGAGAAGACCGCAGCAGGGAAAGAGAGAAGGAGGAGTCCCGTGGCTCTGGAGCGCGAGCTGCTGATGCCGGTGACGGGGATGACGTGCGCGAACTGCGCCGCCACCGTGGAGCGCACCCTCAAGAAGACCGAGGGGGTGAGTGACGCATCCGTGAACTTCGCCTCCGAGCGGGCCACGGTTCACTTCGATCCCAGCAAGGTTCGTGAAGAGCAGCTCCTGGAGAGGGTGGAGAGAGCGGGTTACGGGATCGCGACCCAGCGCATGGAGCTCCCCATCACGGGGATGACGTGCGCGAACTGCGCCGCCACCATCGAGCGGACTCTCCAGTCCCGGGTTCCCGGGGTCGTGTCGGCGACGGTGAACTTCGCCACCGAGAAGGCCGTGGTGCAGGTGGTGGCGGGCGCCACGGGATGGAAGGAGCTGGCCCGGGCCATCCAGGACGCGGGGTACGGTGTAGTGGAAGCCGCGCCGGAGGAGATGGAGGACGCCGAGGCGGCCGCCCGGCGCGCCGAGGTCACCGACCAGACACGGAAATTCTGGACCGGCGTGGCCTTCGCACTGCCCCTCTTTCTGCTGAGCATGCTCCGGGACTTCGGCGCGCTGGGTGCCTGGTCCCATGCCGCATGGGTCAACTGGCTCATGCTTGCGCTGGCGACGCCGGTGCAGTTCTACGTGGGCTGGGACTACTACGTGGGTGGATGGAAGTCCCTGAAGAACGCCTCGGCGAATATGGACGTGCTCGTGGCCATGGGATCGTCCGTGGCGTACGCCTACTCCATCGTGGTCACCGTTGCCCTGACTCTCGGGACGACGGCCGCGGGAGAGCATGTCTACTTCGAGACCGCGGCCCTGATCATCACCCTGATCAAGCTGGGCAAGCTCCTGGAGGTGAAGGCCAAGGGCGAGACCAGCGCGGCCATCAAGGAGTTGATGGGGCTTCAGCCCAAGACGGCCCGGGTGATCCGCGACGAGGCCGAGGTGGACGTGCCCATTGCGCAGGTGGACGTGGACGATATGGTCCTGGTGCGCCCCGGAGAGCGCATTCCCGTGGACGGCGTCGTCGTCGAGGGACGGTCGGCGGTGGACGAAAGCATGCTCACGGGTGAGAGCATGCCCGTGGAGAAGGCCCCCGGGGACGAGGTGGTGGGCGCCACGATCAACAAGGAAGGGGCGCTTCAATTTCGTGCCACGAAGGTGGGTGCCCAAACGGCTCTGGCCCGGATCGTTCGTCTGGTCCAGGAGGCCCAGGGCAGCAAGGCACCCATCCAGCGCGTGGCCGACCAGGTCTCGGCGATCTTCGTTCCCGTGGTGATCGGCCTGGCGGTGGTGACCTTCCTCGTGTGGTGGCTGGCGGTGGGCGTGGGATTCACACCCGCCCTCATCCGTTTGGTGGCCGTGCTGGTCATCGCCTGCCCATGCGCCCTTGGACTCGCCACGCCAACGGCCGTGATGGTGGGCACGGGCAAGGGCGCGAAGATGGGTGTCCTCTTCCGGAGCGCGGGTGCGCTGGAGCGAGCGCACAAGCTCCGGGTGGTTGTCGTGGACAAGACGGGCACGATAACGAAGGGTGAACCCGCCGTGCGTGAGGTCCTGGCGCGGGTTCCGGCCGCCGTGTCCGGGGGAATGGGGGAAGAGGCCGAGCGGTGGGTCCTTCGGCTGGCGGCATCGGCCGAGCGCCGAAGCGAGCATCCCCTGGCCGAAGCCGTGGTGCGGGAGGCCCTGGCCCGGGGCATCCCCCTGGTCCAGCCCGACGCCTTCCATGCCATTCCAGGTCGAGGGATCACCGCCACGGTGGAGGGACAGGACGTGGTCATCGGGACCCGGAGCCTCCTGGAGGAGAGAGGAATCGCTCCGAGCGGGCTCCTCGAGGATGCCGGCCGCGTGGAAGCCCAGGCACGGACCCCCCTCTGGATCGGAGTGGACGGTGAGGCCGTGGGGCTGGTGGCTGTGGCCGATGCGGTCAAGGAAGGCTCGAGAGAGGCCATAGCCGAGCTGCGAAAGAGGGGTCTCAGGGTGGTCATGCTCACCGGCGACAACCGCCAAACCGCCGAGGCGATTGCCCGGGAAGTGGGCATCGACGAACTACGGGCCGAGGTGCTCCCCGATCAGAAAGCCGGTGTGGTGAAAGAGCTGCAGGCGGGCGGCGAGATGGTGGCCATGGTAGGCGACGGGGTCAACGATGCACCCGCTCTCGTCCAGGCCGACGTGGGAATCGCCATCGGCACGGGCACGGACGTAGCCATGGAGGCGGCGGACGTGACGCTGATGCGCGGGGACCTGCGCTCGGTGCCCCAGGCCCTGGCCCTGTCGGCCGCAACCATGCGCTCCATCAAGCAGAACCTCTTCTGGGCGTTCTTCTACAACACGATTCTGATCCCGGTGGCGGCAGGCGTGCTCTATCCGTTGGCCTTCCTGCCCATGATCCTCCGGCAGCTCCATCCCATCCTGGCGGCGATGGCCATGGCCTTCAGCTCCGTGAGCGTCGTGGGTAACAGCCTCCGGCTGCGGCGGGTCAAGATCTAACGGAGGGGTCCGGACGGTCTCGGTCTCCCCCGTGATCTCCCCCACCCGGGAAAATCGGGGGCCGGTCAGGGAAAGAGCCTCCACGTAGGCCTGAAAACCGGGAGAGAATGCGTCGCGGCGCCGGCACCAGTACGCCTGGACCCCTGGCGCAAGGAGATAGGAGACGACCACGGCCTCCCAGCCTCGCCAGACCTGGGGATCCAGGCGTCCCCGGACATACTGGTAGTGGGCTGCCTCGATGGTCTTGAGCCAGACGAATGTGATGTGGAAGAACCGAGCCTTGTCGTCGGCCCCGAAATGCTCCCAACTCTCCGCGCCGACCCGCCAGATTCGCGACACCTCCGGGTCCCGGATCATGGGTAGAAGCCACTCCCGCAGGTTCTCCATCACGGACTCGGACGCGGCGGAACGCATCTCCGCCGTGTTGTGCCGTACCTGGAGGGCGAGGTAGAGAAGCGTCACCATGACGCCCACGCCGCCGATCACCTCCCCGATCGCTCCAACGGCCTGCCAGCTCATTCCCATCTCCTTCTTGATACATCTCGCAACCCGCCCATCCTGGAATGCGAGGAAATCGAGTTCCCGAGGCCACGCAAGACCCGCAGCCCGCGCTCCGCTCCAATGGGGGCCCGAGGGGAAACGGTGTACGGCCGCGGTGTAGGAAGGGACACGACGATTCTGTCATGAAGGCTTGAGGAGCCGTCCATGCGCGTGCTGGTAGTGGAGGATGACAAGAAGGTGGCCAGCTTCGTGGAGAAGGGGCTCCGGGAGGACGGCTACTCCGTTGACGTGGCCCACAACGGCGCCGAGGGATCCATGAAGGCGCACGTCAACGACTACGACCTCCTGATTCTGGATCTCATGCTCCCGGGAAGAACGGGTACTGAGATCATCCGGGAGCTGAGGCGGGAGGGGTGCCGTTCCGGTACTCCTCCTGACGGCTCGGGACGCCACGGAGGACATCGTCAAGGGGCCTGGACGCCGGTGCTGACGACTACCTCACGAAGCCCTTCAGCTTCGAGGTCCTTCTGGCCCGCGTGCGGGCGCTCATACGCAGGGGCGGAGCTAAGCGACTGGACACGTCTCACCTATGCCGGATATTGAGCTGGACCGCCTGAAGCACACGGCGGCGAGGGGCGGAAGTGATCCTGAAGCTCACGCCCAAGGAGTTTCAGCTGCTGGAGTACTTTCTTCTCCACCCCGAGCGGATCGTCCGCCGCACAGAGCTCCTGGAGAAGGTCTGGGACCTCCACTTCGATCCCATGAGCAACGTGGTGGACGTCCACGTGGGGAATCTTCGCCAGAAGTTGAGAGGTAGGGAGGCAGTCACCGCTGATCCACACCGTCCGAGGGGTCGGATACATCCTGCGGAGGGAGGTAGACGAGGAAGACAGCGATGGCGGACAGAACTGAGACGGGAGGAGCGAAGCTGACCGAGGCCCCGATCGTTTCGGACCCTCCTCACCCTGAGGGTTACGGCGAGCATGATCCTGGGCGTGGGGCTGGTTTCCCTCCTGAGCTTTCTGGCCCTCCGGGCCGTCGCTGGACAGGGAGCTGGATGCTTCTATTCTCAAGGTTGCCTCGATTCAGGCTGCCACCGTGACGGACGATCCTACCGGGGAAATGCGCTTTCATGAATGGGAGCTCACTCCGGAGGAGGCGGCTTCGATCCGGGAGTTCAACCGGTATGCGGAGATCTGGAACAGCGACGGGAAGAGCATTCTCCGGACCCGCTACATCACCCAGGACCTGCCCCTGGACACTCCGCTCTGGCGCGGCATGCGGCCGGAGAGCTCGTCTGGTCCGAGGGGAGGTTCCAGGGGATCCCCATCCGGTCCCTCTACTATCCTCTTGAACGCCTGGGGGAGCTCCACCAGCGCCATGTCCTCCAGGTCGCCGCTCCCCTTCTGAGCCGGAATCGGACCCTCCTGACCGTTGGATTGTTGCTTGTGGCCATCAGCCTGGTGACCGTCGTCACGACCCTTCTTGGGGCGTGGTGGCTTTCCGGAACCGCCGTGCGCCCGGTGGATGCCATCATCGACCAGGCCGAAGACATCGCTTCGGGATCAAGACGGAAGCAGATCGAAGCGTTCGCCGACACGAGGGAGTACCAGCGTCTGGTGGAGGTTCTCAACAAGATGCTGGGGCGCCTGGACGCGACGCTGGAAGCGCAGCGGCGCTTCACCGCCGATGCCAGCCACGAGCTGAGGTCGCCGCTCACGGCACTGCGGGGGGAGCTGGAAGTGGCGAGGAGGAAGAGGAGGACCCCGGAGGAGTACCGGGCGGTGATCGAGAGTGCTCTGGAGGAGACCGAACGCCTCTCCAGGATCGCCGAGGACCTTCTCACGCTTACCCGCTCGGAGGGAGGGGCCATGATACTCCGCCCCTACGCGGTGGATCTGGCGGAGCGGGTACGAAAGGCCGCGGAGCGACTCCATGCCAAGGCTGAGCAGAGGGGTGTTGTGCTGCGCGTCGGCTCGGAGGGGTCCACTGTCGCCGAGGTGGACCCGGACCTCGTGGATCGGGTGATCTGGAACCTGCTGGATAACGCCATCAAGTTCACGCCGTCCGGGGGCGAGATCGAGGGTCGGGTGGTAGGTGATGGGCAGTGGGTGAGCATCGAGGTGACGGACACGGGCCCGGGACTACCCCCTGAGCGACTGGGCAAGGTCTTCGAGCGTTTCTATCGGGTCGACGATGCCAGGACCCGGGGGGCCGGTGAGGGGGGCACGGGTCTGGGCCTGGCAATCGTAAAGGCCATCGTAGAGCTCCATGAGGGCACGGTGCAGGCGCGGAACCGCCCCGCGGGAGGTGCGGTGTTCCGCGTCTCCTTTCCCCTGCGTTCGCCAATCCTTCAAGCATGAAGGAAGGTTCATTCCCGCTTCAGGCGATCTTCAGGCTTCGGGTCTTATGCTTAACCATAGCCGGCCGGGATAGGATTGGACGGCTGACCTGAACGGATGAAGACAGCACGAGGGAAGTGAAGGAGGGTGTCGATATGCGGAAGGCGATCACGTTGCTCCTGGGGATGAGTCTGCTGGTGGCCACTCCGGTGGTTGGACAGTCGGCCCCGCCACGGGGCGCGCAACAGGGGATGCGCCAGGTTCCGGACTCTGTTTCGGGGAGGGGCTGGCATCGGCCGGTGGGCTGGGATGGGGGCATGATGGGAATGCCCATGATGGGGATGGGTTACCGAGGGATGGTTCGACCGGGGAGGATGGGGGGGGCCGGCATGGGAATGATGCTGGCGTACGGCCTGCCTTCCCCCGGCGTAATCCTCGGAATGCAGGACGACCTGGGACTCACCGATGCCCAGGTCTCCCAGCTGGAGAGTCTACGGACCAACGTCCGGGAGACGTTGCGCGCAGACCTGACCTCGGCCAGGCAGGCGCGGCAGGAAGCCGCCTCCATGCTGGAGTCCAAGACTCCGGATCTCCAGGCCTATGAACAGAAGCTCCAGGAGGCGGCCACGGACCAGGTTCATGCCCAGGTTGCGGTGGCCAATGCGTCCGTGGAAGCCCGCGGGATCCTGACTCCCGAGCAGTCGCAGAAGGTGCAGGACGGCATCAGCATGCTCCATGGCATGGTCCTGGGTGGCGGAGAGGGAAGCCGGTCCGAGGGTGGCACGATAGGCTGGAATCCTACGCCGTAGGCGGCTGGGACTCGGCAGCGGCCGGCGTTTGTTCACTTCGGTCCCGTGAAGGAAGCTTCATCCTTCCTTCACGGGCCTTTCATTTCCCCCCGACTAGCCTTTCCGGAACCCTGCGATACCCTCGCTACCCCGTGGAGACTCGAAATCCATGAAGATACGGATGACCACACGGGCGATGCCCGTCCTCTCCCTCTGCCTGGTGATCGCCATCGCAGCCGGAGGTGCCCCGGACCGCCTGGGGGCACAGGAAGGCGCCCGGCCTCCGCGGGAGGGAACGGGCGAGGGGCTCACCCTTCAGGAGGTCCTGGACCTCGCCAGGAACCGGAATCCAAGGCTCGCTGCCGCGGCTTCCAGGGTAGAGGCCTCCCGGGCGCGGGAGCCGGGGGCGGGTGCGCTTCCCGATCCCATGATCCAACTGGGGGTGATGAATCTCGCCCTGCCGGAGCTCTCGGCGACGATGCCGGCGTCCATGGCGCCCACCGTCCAGGCCAGCCAGATGATTCCCTTCCCGGGGAAGCTGTCCCTGAAGGAGGAGATGGCTCGGCAAGCGACGGGCATCGAGGAGGCCTCCAGTGAGGAGGTCTGGTGGGGCGTGAGAACCGATGCGGCAACGGCCTTCTACCGGGTCTACGAAGTGGACCGTCAGATCGCCGTGATGCGGAAGACTCTCGTCCTGCTCCGGGACCTGCAAACCATTGCCGAGTCCATGTATTCGGCGGGCGGGGGCCGGCAAACGGACGTTCTCCGGGCCAGCGTTGAGGTCGCCCGGATGGATGCGGAGATCCAGCGAATGGTGGCCATGCGCAAGGGAGCCACGGCCCGGCTGAATGCCGTGCTGAATCGTGCTCCCGATATCGTGGTGCCCTCTCCCGCGCTCGGCGGTCTTCCGGCCGGGGTCCCGGCGACCGACACCCTCGTCGCCTGGGCCGCCCGGACCCGTCCCCTTCTTCAGAGGATGCATGCGGAGATCGACCGGGCGGAGACGGTTCGGTCGCTCGCCGACAAACAGATCTGGCCCGACTTCACGGTGGGTTTCAGTACGGCCTCGGGCGCATGGCTGGAGATCCGAGGAGCATGGGAGGCGCCATGGTGGGGTTCTCCATTCCGGTCCATGCCGGCAGCCGCCAGTACAAGGCCCGGGACGAGGCCGCGGCCATGAAGAGCGTGGCCCAGGCGGGCCTCGACGACGCGACGGCTCAGGTCAACGCGCGCATCGAGGAGTTCGCGGCGGACGCGGAGCGGTCGCGGGCGCTGATCACCCTCTACCGGGAGGAGATTCTCCCTCAATCACGGTCCACGGTCCAGTCCTCCCTCTCTTCGTACCGCGTCGGGGCCGTGGACTTCATGACGCTCCTGGACGCGGAGATGGCCCAGAACCGGTTCGAGGGGGAGTACTACGGACTTCTCGCATCGTACGGAACCTCGCTGGCGCAGCTCGAAATGGCGATCGGACGTGAACTGCCGGCCACTGATGCATTGATCACGGAGGCTCGATGAAGACCCGCAATCAGATCATTCTGGCTCTCGTCCTGGTGCTGGGAGCCGCAGGTGTGGTGACCGTTCGGGCCCTGGGGGGAGCTTCCGACGAGGCGACGCAGGGAGGAATGGGAGGGATGGAAGGTCACGACCACTCCGCCATGGCGGCGGGCCAGGAGGAGGAGCCCAACCCGTGACCCTGGCTTGAGGCGCCGGTGACAGGATCGGGGTGACCTACGTGCCCGTGCGACGCGGCACTCTCTCCCGCAGCGCTGAAGACGGTGGGGTTCATTACGTACGACGAAACCCGCATGACCGCCGTGAGTCCGAAGATCGACGGGTGGGTGGAGCGGCTCTTCGTGGATTACACCGGTGCTCCCGTGCAGGCCGGGGATCCTCTCCTGGAGGTGTACAGCCCTGGCCTGGTGACAGCCCAGGAGGAGCTCCTGTTGGCTCACCGGCTTCTGGAAGAGACGGCGGGCGCCAGTGAGGCCCGTCCCCGGACGAATGCTCAGGAGTTGGTGGAATCTGCCCGGCGGCGACTGGCCTACTGGGACATTCCGGAGGATGAGATCCGGGCCATCGAGCAGCGAGGTACCGTGACCAAGACCCTGACTCTACGGGCGCCCTCCGACGGCATCGTGGTGGAGAAGAACGTAGTGGAGGGAGCGCGCATCATGCCTGGCGCGGACCTCTACCGGCTGGCCGATCTCAGCCGGGTCTGGATCGACGCCGATGTCTTCGAGAAGGACCTCTCCCTGGTCCGGGAAGGGCAGGCGGCCACCGTTACGCTCGAATCCTACCCCGGGGAGACGTTCCGCGGGACCATAGCCTACGTCTATCCCACCGTGTCGGCTTCGGCCCGAACCGGGAAGATGCGGCTGGAACTCGCCAACCCGGGCCTGAAGCTCAAGCCGGGAATGTATGCCGACGTGGAGGTAGAGCTTACCCCTCTCCGGAGACGCTGCTCGTTCCTCGCTCGGCGGTGATTCGGACCGGGGAGCGCACCGTGGTCTTTCACCGTATGCCAAATGGCCAACTCCATCCCAAGGAGGTGGTCACGGGGCTGTCCAGCGGGGACCAGGTTCAGATCCTCTCGGGCCTGAAGGACGGGGACGTGGTGGTCTCCTCGGCCGCCTTCCTCATCGACGCTGAATCGAATCTGGGTGCGGCCATGGCCGGGATGGAAATGGGCGGGATGGACATGGGGGGATCCGCCGAGGCCGATTCGGCGATGGGAGGGATGGATATGGGCGGGGCCGCGGCACCGACACGACGATGGGTGGCATGGACATGAGCGGCGGCGAGCATGGCGGCCGATACGTCTGGCTCCGGGAAGCTGACCATGCTGAAGCGCATCATCGAATGGTCGGTCGTCGAACAGGTTCCTCGTCCTGCTCTTGGCCCTCTTCGCCGCGGCGGGGGGGGTGCTGGCCATGTCCCGGACGCCTCTGGAGGCCATCCCGGACCTTTCGGACGTCCAGGTGATCATCCAGACCGACTACCAGGGGCAGGCCCCGCAGCTCGTGGAGGACCAGGTCACCTATCCCATCGCGTCGGAGATGCTGAAGGTCCCCGGCGCCCGGACGGTCCGCGGGCTACTCCTTCTTCGGCGTCTCCTTCGTCTACATCATCTTCGAGGACGGCACCGACCTGTACTGGGCGCGTAGCCGGGTGCTGGAGTACCTCTCCGGCATCCGGAGCCGGCTTCCCAGAGGGTGCCGAAGCCGCCCTGGGCCCCGACGCCACGGGCCTGGGATGGGTCTACCAGTACGCCCTGGAGGACACGACGGGAACCCGGTCCCTGGCCGACCTGAGGTCCATCCAGGATTGGTATCCTCCGCTACCAGCTCACGGCGGTGCCGGGAGTCAGCGAAGTGGCTTCCGTGGGAGGATTCGAGCGGGCCTACGAGGTGACGCTGGATCCGGATCGGCTCCGGGGATACGGGGTGCCCGTCCACGCCGTCATGGACGCCATCCGGGGGGCGAACCAGGACGTGGGGGCCATGGTGATGGAGATGGGGGAGAGGGAGTACATGGTCCGGGGCCTGGGCTACATCCAGGACCTGGCCGACATCGAGGGAATCGTCCTGGGAGCCACGCAGAAGGGAACGCCCATCAGAGTGGCCGACGTCGCTGACGTCCAGTTCGCCCCCGAGGTCCGCCGAGGGCGTGGCCGACCTGAACGGTAGGGGTGACGTGGTGGGTGGCATCGTCGTGATGCGCTTCGGTGAGAACGCCCTGGCCACCATCGAGCGGGTGAAGGAGAGGCTGGCGACCGTCGAGAAGGGGCTTCCCCCAGGTGTGGTCCTGAGGCCCGTATATGACCGTTCAGACCTGATCCTGCGTTCCATCGACACCCTCAGGGAGAAGCTCATCGAGGAGTCCATCGTGGTGGCCCTGGTGTGCCTGGTCTTCCTGTTCCACGCCAGAAGCGCCCTGGTGGCCATCATCACCCTCCCTCTTGGGATCCTCATCGCCTTCATGGCCATGCGAGTCATCGGGATCAACGCCGATATCATGAGCCTGGGCGGAATCGCCATCGCCATCGGCGCCATGATCGACGCCGCCATCGTAATGATCGAGAACATGCACAAGCACCTCGAGAGGGAGATCGGCGAGAAGCGGCGAAGACTGGCGGCCGAGGGAGTGGTGGTGGAGGAGAAGGAGGGGCGGTTCTCCACCTCGCTCCTCTCCTCGGAGAGAAAGGTGGGGAATCGTGGTCAGGGCTTCGAAGGAGGTGGGTCCCGGCTCTCTTCTTCAGCCTTCTCATCATCACCGTGTCCTTCGTCCCGGTCTTCGCGCTGGAGGCCCAGGAGGGACGCCTCTTCAAGCCGCTGGCCTGGACCAAGACTCTGGCCATGGGCGGAGCCAGTCTCCTCTCCGTGACCCTGGTCCCGGTGACCATGGGGCTGTTCATAAGAGGCAGACTCTTCGCGGAGCACCGGAATCCCGTCTATCGCTTCCTGGTCTGGGTGTACCGCCCCGTGCTTCGCTTCGCCCTTCAGTGGCGGTGGCCCGTCGTCGGGGGGGCTCTGGCCATTCTGATCCTCACCACGATCCCCCTCCAGAGGATCGGGTCGGAGTTCATGCCGCCCCTGAACGAGGGGACGATTCTGTACATGCCCATGACACTGCCAGGAATCAGCGTCCGCGCCGCCCACGAGGCCATGCGCAGGCAGGACAGCATCCTGGCCAGCTTTCCCGAGGTGCAGTCGGTGTTCGGAAAGGCGGGACGGGCCAACACCGCCACGGATCCGGCGCCCCTGGCCATGTTCGAGACCACCATCGCCCTGAAGCCCGAGGAGGAGTGGCGAGAGGGGATGACGTGGGACGAGCTCCTGTCCGAGATGGATGAGGCTGTGCGGTTTCCGGGCATCCCCAACTCCTGGACCATGCCCATCAAGGGCCGGATCGACATGCTGGCAACCGGAATCCGGACGCCCGTCGGAATCAAGATCTTCGGTCCGGATCTGGCCGAGCTGGAACGCCTGGGCAAGGAGGTGGAGCAAGCCGTGGCCATGGTCCCCGGGACCCGTTCCGCCGTGTCCGAGCGCCCCCTGGGGGGATCCTATCTGAACATCCAGATCGATCGCGGGGCGGCGGCCCGGTACGGGGTGAACGTCCGGGACGTCAACATGGTCATCGCCGCGGCCATCGGCGGCATGGAGATCACCCAGACCGTGGAGGGCCGGGAGCGCTACGGGGTCCGGGTCCGGTATCCCCAGGAGCTCCGGGACCAACCCGAGAAAGTTGGCCGAAGTCCTGATTCCCGTGCGGCAGAGCCGGGGGGGTGTCGGGGCGGACCTGGGCGAGGGAGGTTCTTCGTCGGCACCCGTGATGGGCGGGATGGGCGGTCGGGGGGGCGATTGGCTCCGGCATGGGAGCCGCCATGGACGGGGGCGGGAGCGACCCAGATTCCCCTGGGGCAGATCGCCACCATTCGAATCGAGAAGGGACCCGATGGCCATCAAGACGGAGGGCGCTTTCCCCACAGCATGGGTGTTCGTGGACACGGACGCGTCGGACCTGGGGGGGTACGTGAAGGCCGCCCAGGACATGGTGGACGCCATGGTCACGTTCCCTCCCGGTTACACCGTCCAGTGGTCCGGGCAGTACGAGTTCATGCAGCGGGCACGGGACCGCCTCGGCCTCATGATACCCGCGACCCTGCTGATCATCCTCGTGCTCCTGTTCCTCAACTTCGGGAGGATCGGCGAAACGCTCATCGTTATGGGGTCCCTGCCCTTCGCGCTGGTGGGAGGGGTCCTGATCATGGCCTTGCTCGGGCTATAACTGGTCCGTGGCCACCGGCGTGGGGTTCATCGCCCTGTCCGGAGTGGCGGCGGAGACGGCCATCATCATGCTCCTCTATCTGAATCAGGCGTGGGACGAGAGGGTCCGGCGGGGGGAAACGTCCATTGCTGACCTTCAGGAGGCAGTCGCCGAGGGGGCCGTCATGAGGGTCCGCCCCCTGATCATGACGGTAACGGCGGTCATCGGAGGCTTGCTCCCCATCCTCTGGGGGCAGGGCACGGGCGCCAGCGTCATGAAACGGATCGCGGCCCCCATGGTCGGAGGGATGGTGTCGGCCACAGGGCTGACGCTGGTGGTGGTTCCCGCCATCTACTTCATCTGGCAGGGTTGGGCGCTCGCTCGAGCCGAGGCTGGAGAGGCGAGGAGGCTCGGCTCCCCGGAGGCGGGGTTGAGCCCGGCGGGCGCAGATTGAAGGAGGTTCTCATGAGAGAGATCAAGGCGGTGGTACGCAAGGAACGCCTCGCAGACCTTTTGCGGTCCCTGCAAAACGCTGGAGCGTCACGCTTTACGGTCTCGCGTGTACATGTACTCGGAGCTGGCGTGGACTCCACCGACGTCGAGGTCACCAACATCCGCACCGGAGGCACAGGGGAACTGGCCTTGCTCTGATTCGAGACCGAGAGGGGGTATGGTCGTGGATCCCAACACGACCTTGCAGAGCTTCCAACCCATGTCCCAGGGCGGTTGGCGGCGGAGAGAAGAGAGGTCCGGCGCGATCGCGAGGAGCGGGAAGATGCGGAGGAGATTCTCAGGCAGCGCTTCGCTCGAGGGGAGATCGACGAAGAGGAGCTTCTCCCGGCGCTTGAAAGTACTGAACGAAATGAAGCCGTCTTCATGAAGGCCTCACGGGGCCTTCATCTCCCCCGAGCGAGATTTCATTCGAAGGTTGACACATTGATGGATCCGCGAATCGTGCTTTGGGTGGAGCCCCAGGCTCCGGATGTGGAGGGCGAACCATGAGAATGCTATTACCGCACAAGGTCTTTCCTCTTCTGGCGATCATTCCCCTCACCCTCACGGCGCTGGCCTGCAACGGAAACGGCAACGAGCCTCAGGCAGGGAAGGAGCCGGTGCTACTCTCCGTTGCCCCCGAGGGGGGCGCTACGGGCGTGAGCCTGGACAGTCCTGTGATCATGGGGTTCAGCCAGCCCATGATGGCAGGTGCTGACGAGTACGCCGACGTCCATGAAGGTGGCGTTGACGGAGCCCTCGTCCCCGGGAAGTGGCACTGGAGCAAGGGCAACACTCGCTTGACCTTCACCCCCGAGCATTCGTGGCAGCCCGGGACGTCCTACGTGGTCCACGTGGGCGCCGGAATGCAAGGCAGAGACGGCGAATACATCAACTGCGCCGAGTACGGCCCGGCCATGGGAGGACAGTGGATGACCGAGCAGATGCTCGAGGGCGGCCAGCACGGGTACGGGATGAATGGTGGTGGCGGGATGATGGGTGGTGGGTATGGCATGGGGGGCACCGGCTGGACGCGGCCCGGGAGTGGGAGCGGAAGCTACGGAATGATGTTCAGCTTCACGACGCAGTGAGCCGGTCCCTCGCGTTGGCCAAGCCTCCCTGGTGGATTACTGTAGAAGAGAAGCTCGCCCCGGTCCCGGGGCCGCCCCCCGGGCAGGGTGAGAACGTCACCAGGAGAGGCGAGGATGGTTTTCGAAGGACTCGCGGGATCGTTGGTCTGGCTTCTGGCCAATGGCCTCTACATCGACATGAAGCGGAAGGGCCGGGGGGGATTCGGCCGAATCGTCCTCTTCTTCATGGGCCTCCCGGCGACCTGGCTATGGCTTGTCCTGATCCGCGAGGGAAAGCACAGAGAACTCCCCGAACCCCCCGATGACACCGCGGCGCTCCTGGCGGAGATCCGCAGGGACCGGGCGCTCCGGCGAGGAGACGCAGAAGGGGAGATGCCAGAGCTGCCGTCGAAGGGGTCGCAAGACGACCGACGCTGAAGTCTCCATTTCCCACCGGACGCATGAGCGTGGCGTCTGAGCCGCTTGACAGTCCCTCTCCGGGGACCGCACGTTGCGCCCATGCTGCCTCTCACTCAGCCCCGCCGACTCCCGGTCCTTTTCCTGGCCCTTGCCGTTTCGGCCTGCGCGGGTTCGGACCAGGCCCGGGACCGGCCGTCCCGCGTGGATGCTCTGCCTGTTCTCGAATACGTGGAGGAGGTTCGTGTCGGGAGCGTGGACGATCCGGATGTCGGCTTCTCGCGCATCGAGGGCGTGGAAGTGGGCGACGACGGGACGGTCTACGTGCTGGAGGGCCAGGTCCCCGAAATACGGGTCTTCGCGCCCGACGGCCGCCGGCTCCGCACCGTGGGCCGTCCCGGTGAGGGTCCGGGGGAGTTCCGTTCTCCGCGGGAGTTCGGTCTCCTGGGGGATACTCTCTGGGTGAACGACTGGAGGAACCGACGCATCTCCTGGTTCGGCCCCGACGGCGAGCTGGTCCACGAGTTGCGGGCCACCCCATTGCCGGTGGAGACCGACGTGCCGGGCATGTTCCTCAGCGTAGCCCCCGCCCGGCCCCGATCTGACGGCCTGGTGGAGTCGGAAGCTAGCCGAACGATGTCAGCCGGCGCAGCTGACCGGCCTTTCTACGTTCCGGTGATCCGCTTCGACCGGAACGGACGGGTAGTGGACACCGCCCGCTGGGACACGGTCCAGCCGCCACCTACGGTCCGAGTGGAGGGCCGCGCGCTCCATCCCCCGGCCCTCCGGCCTACGAGCCCCGTGACCCAGGAGATGAGCGGCGGGAGCGCGCGCTTGAGCTGGTGGGTGCCGGCAGGAAGCGGCCAGGGCCAATTGGAGGTGGCTCGGCTCGGCGCCGACGGAGATACGCTCTACCAGAGCGTCCTTCTCTACGACGCGGTCCCGGTTCCGGCGAGCGTGCGGGACAGTCTTCTCGAGGGGTTCCGGGGGATCGCCGGGGCCTTCGGCCTCAGCGAAGGGGCGATGGCCGACGCCATGGCCTCGGGATTGGACCTCCCCGACTACCGCCCGCCGATCCGCTCCACACACGGCGGGCGGGACGGGAGCCTGTGGATTGCCTTGAACGGCGCCTCGCCCGACTCCACCGCCTGGGTGCTGCTCGATCCCGACGGCGCGCCCCGGGGAGGCTCACTCTCCCGGCCCGCATGGAGCCCCGATACAGCGCCGGACCCACGGTGTGGGCGGTGGAGCTGGACGAGCTGGACGTGCCCTGGCTTGTGCGACTGCGGGTGGAGTAGAGCTCACCCCTCCGAGATCGTCACCGACTCCATCACCACATCTTCCAGGGGCCGGTCTCCCCTTCCCGTGGGGGTGCTGCCGATGGCGCGAACAACGTCCATTCCCTCTTTCACTCTCCCGAACACGGCGTGCTTGCCGTCCAGCCAGGGTGTGGCGGCCAGGGTGATGAAGAACTGGGATCCGCCGGTGTTGGGGCCTGCGTTGGCCATGGACAGGACCCCCTCACCCGAATGTTTGAGTTCAGGGTGGAACTCGTCGGGAATCGTGTACCCTGGCCCGCCGGTGCCTGTGCCGCGAGGGTCGCCCCCCTGGATCATGAACCCGTCGATGACCCGGTGGAAGATGACCCCGTCATAGAACCCCTTTTCGGCCAGGTCGACAAAGTTCTTCGTGGTCTTCGGCGCCCGGGCTTCGAAGAGCTCCACGGTGAAGGTTCCCTTGTTGGTGCTGAACTCGGCGGTTCGGTTCGCCATCTGTGCCTCGTGACGTAGATCGAGTGAAGGCCGGGGCAGTCCCCGGCGTGGGCTTTGAAGATAACCCCACCCGAGGACCTGGGTTTCGTTTCATGGAGGAGGAATTGGAATTACCTTTCCCGGCGCAGGGGCGGGAGGAGACGGGCAGGAACAGGAAGGCTCTGATGGAAGGCACCCAATGGACGTGAATCGTTTCTTCGGCGTGGAACCCAAGGCGCTCCGGTTTGGCTATCTCTGGGCATGGGCGGCCCTCGTCCTGACCGGATGCATGGGTGCCCTGGAGCTGGCCCCCGACGACTCCGGGAGCGTTCTCTCCCGGCAGCTCCTGGACGCTCCCAGTCCCCTGGAGGCCGGCCCGTACGCGGTCGAGTCCCTGTACTACGGAAGCGGGACCGACAAGAACCGCCCGGAGTACCGGGATTCGGTGGCCTTCAGGACGGGGAGGGTCGACGCCTCGAAGCTCGTGAGCCTGGGCAGCAGCGCCAAGAGTCGGAACAAGTACTGGGGTTTTGCCCCGGACTCCTTCCCCCTGAACGGGCGGGTCTGGTATCCTGACGGACCGGGTCCCTTCCCGCTGGTGCTCATCGCCCACGGCAATCACGACATGAAGGACTTCTCGGATCCCGGCTATGAGTACCTGGGCCGCCACCTGGCGAGTCGCGGATTCATCCTGGCTTCGCTGGACATGAACTTCATCAACGGGGGCATCCGGGGCGAGAACGACGGACGGGGTTGGCTCTTCCTGAAGCACTTGGAGGCCTGGAGGGATTTCAACGCCGATCCCGAGAACCCGCTCTACGGTCTTGTGGACATGAGCAACATCGGGATCATGGGCCACTCCCGGGGTGGAGGTGCCGTGGGCCACGCCGCTGCCTTCAACCGTCTGACCCACTATCCCGACGACGCCACCGTCACCTGGGACTTCGGCTTCGACATCAAGGCGGTCATCGCCATCGCCCCCGTTGACGGGCAGTACCGGCCCACGAGCCGCCTGGTCCCCATCGAGAACGTGAACTACCTGGTGTTCCACGGGACCCACGACGGGGACGTGTCCAGCTTCTCGGGACTGCGGGCCTACAAGCGGGTGGAGTTCAACGATGGCCAGCCCCATTTCAAGGCGGCGGTGTACGTGCACCGGGCCAATCACGGCCAGTGGAACACGGTGTGGGGCGCCCATGACCGGGGCCCCCGGAGCGGCCGGTCCCTGGACTTGCGGGGCCTCCTGAGCGGCGAGGAGCAAAGACGGATCGCGCTGATCTACTCCACGGCCTTCCTGGAGGCGTCCCTGAAGGGGAACAAGGAATACCTCCCCATCTTCAGGGACAACCGGGTCATCGGGGGCTGGCTTCCCAAGACCATGTACATCACCCAGTTCGAGGAGAGCTCCTTCCGCCGTCTGGCCGGGTTCGAGGAGGACATCGACGTGACTTCGGGCACGGCGCCCGGAGTCACGATCCGGGGAGATAGCCTGGGCACGTGGAAGGAAGAGGTCCTCCCCTTCCGCTACAGGACCCAGCCGTCCGAGACCAACACCCAGGAGAACCAGGCCGTCTGGATCGGGTGGAACAACCACATCGCGGGGCCCGACAGCACCCGGATGGGTCCGCCGGCGGTATATGCTCTCGAGCTTCCCGACTCCCTCGGAAGGGCCTGGGGAGTGGGTCAGGGGACGACGCTGGACTTCATGCTGACGGCCGAGGACGGGGCGCCCGGTCCCCGCAAGGATCCCAACCCCCCGGAGGAGGGCCGGGAAGGGCGGAGGCCCCGACGCGGGGGCGGTGGGTGGACTCCCTGGGGGTGGGTCGCGGGACTCTTCTCCGGAGGTCCTGACAGGGAACGGGAAGAGACGAAGGAGCCCATCCGGCTGTCCGTTGAGGTGGTCGATGCGTCGGGACACGCCGGAAAGGTCCCGCTGGACCGGTACGGGCCTATCCGCCGCCCCATCGAGATTCGCATCCAGCGGCGGGATGACCAGCAGTTCCGGGGCAACTCCGAGATGGTCCTCCAGAGCTATTCGGTCCCGCTGTCGGATCTCGCCATGGCCTCCGCCGGCGGCCTCGATCTGGAAAGGATCAAGGAGATCCGCTTCGTCTTCGACGAGAGCGAGGAGGGAACCGTGGTCCTGGACGAGATCGGGTTGTCCCGGATGGACCCGTCCTTCCTGAGGGTCAGCGCGTCTCGCTAGGCCGCTTGCCGCCTACCTGTCAGCGCCAGCCGATGCCCAGCCGATGGGCGGGGTGGCCGGAGTCGAAGCCTTCGTAGGCATACTCCAGCGTGATGTTGTCCCCCAGGAAGGCTCCGCCGAAGGTTACAGGCTGCGCTGACTGCTCCGACGGGAGACGGCGGAAGCCCACTCGCCCCACGAAGGTGCGGCCGGTCACGGGCCAGTAGGCGACCTCCAGTCCGAGTGATGGGACGAGGTCCCCGTCCGCCCGGTAGCTCAGTGCGGCGGATGCCGAGAGATCGAGGGGGCCCACGGGTGTCTGGCGAGAGGAGGCCCCAAGGGTGAGCCGGACGGGGAGGGGAATGTCCGTCTCTCCGATCCGCATGTCGGGTCCGAGGTTCTGAACCGCCAGGCCGACGACCGTGGGCCCCGGGGAGATGGAGGCACCGAGGTCCAGGGCGCCCACTGCAGCCTGGCGAGGCCCGAATCGCTGCTCGACGAATTTCCCCACGGCCCCCACCTGGACTCCCCGGACGGTCCGACCATAGCCCACCGAGACCGCCGTCTCGGACACGGCGATGTCTCCGTGCTCGCTCAAGGAGCCGACATCGGCGGGTAGCGCCAGGATGTCGTCTCCCTCGATAGGCTCGGTGGCCGAAGCTCCGTAGCTGAGGACCTGAATGCCCAGGGCCACACCGCCCGAAAGCCAGCTGGTCCCGGCGGACACGGCGGCCAGCGTGGACGAAGGGGTGTACCGCTGCACCGAGGCGATCAATCCTCCGGCACGGGAGAGGAGACCGGGTTGGTAGAAGAGCGCTTCGGAGGAGAATGAGCTCAGCGCGTAGCTGTTCCCCAGGGCCAGAGCGTGGGCGCTGGCAGGGAGCTCCAACACCAGGGGCCCCCGGTCCCGGGACTGGCTCCACGCCGGCGTGCTGGAGGCGGCGAGAAGGACGACGAGGCCGAGGAGGCGAAGCAGGGTTCCCCGATCAGGGGCCGGGCGTTGGCGGCTGAGCTTCGGCATGGTGGTGTCGGGCTGTGGGTCGGGTTCGGATCGGCCACTGCAAGGTCGGTGACCTCTTCGAGTGACGCAACTCCGCGGGAGAGCCTTGCTGCCCGGGCTCACCGGTCCACCACCGTCCTCCGTCCACACGCGTCGCACTCCAGGAGCACACGGTCGCGCACGTAGGAGACCGCGGGGGAGGGGAGGATGCGGCGCTCCCTCATGGGGCCGCCGCACCGGGGGCAGTGCAGGGGACCGCCCTCCTTCAGGGCCCGGCGCAGCGAGGCCTCCTCCTCAGGTGCGTAGGCGTGGCTCATGGTCAAGAGCAGTAATGGTTCCCCCCCGGAATTGACTGGACCTTCCGAATCGCCCCGTCAGCCATGGGTGTGCCCCGAGAATCCACCGACCTTCGTCAGAAGCGGGGGCTCACCCGGCTCCCCGGCGCCCATCGGGAGGAATGAGGGCACACCATGGCGCGGACGGAAGTTAGCATCGCATCCCTGCTCGGCTCCAGCGAGGCCATGCTCGAGGTGCGGGAATTCGCGCTGACGGCTGCCCGGGTGAACGCCCCGGTGCTGATCCTCGGGGAGACGGGCACCGGCAAGAGCCTCGTCAGCCGGGTGATCCACTCGGAGAGTCCTCGTGCCCGAGGGCCCTACCAGGCCGTGAACTGCGCGGGGATTCCCGACACGCTCTTCGAGAGTGAGTTCTTCGGCCACCAGCGGGGGGCCTTCACCGGAGCCCGGGAGGGCCGCCGAGGGGTCATGGAACAGGCCGACCGGGGAACCCTCCTCCTGGACGAAGTCGGCGAGCTTTCCCTCTCCCAGCAGGCCAAGCTCCTGATCGCCCTGGAGGAAGGGGAGATCCGCCGGCTGGGGGGGGAAGGAACGGTGCGTCTCGACCTCCGTCTCATTTCCGCCTCGTCTCGGCGCCTCTCCGTGGAGGTGCAGAAGGGGGGCTTCCGCCGCGATCTGTTTCACCGGCTGGCGGTGCTCTGTCTGCATCTTCCGCCCCTTCGGTCCCGCATCGCCGACATCCCTCTTCTCGCTCAGAGTCTTCTCAAGGTTCAACGCGTCCGGCACGGACGTCCCGGTCCTCCCCTCTCCCGTGAATGTCTCTCCTTCCTGGAGACGCGCGACTGGCCCGGGAACGTGAGGGAGCTGGGTCACGTCCTGGAAGCCGCTCTTATCCTCTCCCAGGGGCCGGCCCTGGATGTGGAGACCCTGGAAAAGGCCCAAACCATGGGGGGGGACGCAGCGACGGAGCCCGGCGGGGGTGATGGGGAAGAGGCGCTGGGGGAAGGTCCGGCCAAGGACTCCCAGGCAGGGAAGGAACCCCTGCAGAGACGGTACTCCTTCGCAGGAAGTCGGGACGAGGAGAAGGAGATGATCCGTGTCGCCCTCGAGCGATGGGGGGGGAACCGGAGTCGGGCAGCCAGAGAGCTGGGAATGGCTCGAAACACACTCAGGCATAGGATACGGAGGTACGGCTTGGGATGACCCGTGCCTTCCACCTCAATGCCAGGGGTTGCGGTAGATTCGAATCTGCGTTCCCTGGAGGAGCTCTTTGGCGGCCAGGACGGTTCTTTCTCCCACGAAGGTGAGAGGGGGGAAGAACCCCTCGGCCACCGATCCCGATCCCTCGGGCCCCAGGAGGACCAGGTCCCGTTCCTCGGCGCTCCGGATGCGACGGACGACGAGACCGGAGGCGTTGGAGAATCCACGATCGTACCAGGGAAGGAACTCGGGGACGCGCACGGGAAGGAGCCCGAGCCTGCTGAGCTGGCTCAGGCGCGCCTCCAGACCCTCCACCTCCTCGGGAGGCGTCGGCGGGCGGACGTACTCCGGGAGGCATCGAGCTTCCCCCGGCGTCCCGCGGCGCCCGATTTCCCTGAGGCACGGGGCGTCCCCGGTCCCCATGAAGAGCTTCCCATTCGACCCGGCGAGCACCGGCTGGCGGGCGAGGTGAATGCGGCGGGATCCTGCCTCGCCCAGCGTCATGGACAGGACGGGCACGAGAGTCCCATCGGTTGAGATCGACTCCACCCAGACCGCACCCGGCCCCGGCAGGATTGCGGGGCAGATTCGCAGGAGGTAGGGATCACCGGAGTCCAGGGCGACGAGGCCCTTCGCCAGGCCGGCGAAGCAGCCCCCTCCCGCCAGTCGCCGCCGTTCAAGGAA
The DNA here is from genome assembly GCA_963751255.1 of uncultured Gemmatimonadales bacterium. GTDB lineage: Bacteria > Gemmatimonadota > Gemmatimonadetes > Longimicrobiales > Gaopeijiaceae > CAVVTW01. The sequence continues at coordinate 100,848 of CAVVTW010000036.1, forward strand.
CCCGGACCGAACGTGAAAGAGATCCAGTGAGAATCCACGGTCGTTGAGGACCCAGAGGAGAGTGTCCTGGAGGGTGAGAGCGACAGGATCCCTGAACTCTCCGGGTCCCTCTCCCTCCCGTCCGAGACTCCTCAGACGTCCGGTCCCGGGGTCCAGAAAGTGGAGCTTGCCTGCCCTGGGATCCAGGAGAATCCAGCCTTCGTCCCATTCCACGGCGTCCTCCACGGAGAGGATCTCCCGAAACACGTAGGTGGCGCTGGCTGGTGGCACGGGGACCCTCGCCGGTGACCGAGACGAGGCGGCGTGGCTGCCGAACTGGGCCTGCCAGGAAAGCTCCCGCCCCGAGTCCGGTGCCGCCGATGGCCGGTAGGTGCGCAGCATGAGCCAGGTCAAGGCCAGAGAGCCGGCGAACAGCACGATGGGGGCCCCCAGGGCGAGGATCAAGACGAGCTTCTTCCGTGACATTCTGGGGTGGCTCCCAGGCATAGGATTCTTCCGTGTCCTTAGTCGTTGTCGCGTCGGGACCCTTCCAGCGCATCCGGAGGACTCCCATTCCGGCATTCCGGAAGTTGGGCGCCGGAACGGGCGGGGCCATGGCTGTATGGGACGCCCCCGGGGGGGAGCGGGGTGGTCCCCGCTCCCCGAGAGGTCCGTCAGCCGATGACGGTTTTGATGAGGCGCCAGGGAATGCCCATGTTGCAGGCGAAGAGATCCACCTGGATTCCGATCTCACAAGCGGCCCGATCCCAGAAGCGGTCGGCGTCGTCGGAGCAGGTGTAGTACGAATCGAAGGCGTTCCACAGACAGGCGCCGTGCTCCTCCAGGAAGGTGCAATCCCGGGGCTGGTCGTACTGGTCCACGGCGATGCACTGGGTGTCCTGGGCGGGAAGTCGCTGGGTGGGCAGAAGGACCCCGAGACCGAGGAGAAGAACGAAGGCCCACAGTACGGGACGGGAAAGGGTCGGACGCTGCATGACTTCCTCCTTGACAGAAGGGTGTGGCTGTTGGTGGCTCCGAGGGGAGCCCGGGGTTGGAAGAAGGGCGTCCGAGTGGTCGAAAGTGGTCAGACGTGCGCGGTCATGATCAGAGACGCCCGCTGGCCGTGGGGAGTCGGGAACGCCGGGATGTCCGGACTGGGGCGATCGCCTTGAATTCTGCCCGGCTCTCCCCCTTCCCCTGGCCAGCCTTCCGACGGGTCTTTTCTCCACGGGGCGTGCCGGGGCGGGTGAGCGGGGCGATGGAATGGACGTACGGGCAGGGACTCGCCGGAAGAGGCTGTGGCCACCGGCCGTGAAACACGGGGTTTGTCCCGGTCGTAGGGATCGGCGTAGCTTGGGAGGCGCTCACAAATCGGAGGAACCTATGCGAGGCCTGGGGATGGTGCTCCTCACCGGAGCGGCTGCCGTCGTCGTATGGAAGATCCTGGCCGCCATCTTCGTGGGGTTGATCGGAATGGCTCTGAAGGTGGGCCTGGTGCTCCTGGCCCTCTATCTGGTCATGAAGGTCTTGAATGGCCGGAAGAAGACGGAGCCGGCCTGAGAGCTCAGGGGTTCACGAACCTCCTGAGCTGTTCGATCTGCTCGGGCTTGCCCAGGACGATCAACACGTCCCCCGGGTCGAGTCGCGTGCTGGCCTGGGGATTGAACACATAGGATGGCTCCCCGCTGGCTGCCTCGGCTCCCGCCTTCCGTATGCCGATGACGATGAGGCCGGTGTTGTGGGGGATCTGAGCATCCAGCAGGGTACGTCCTGCGAAGGGGGAGGAGGGGGACACCGTGGCCTGCTCCATGCGCAAGGTGAGATCGGGTGAGCGGGTGGCCACGTCCAGGAACGACACTACCACGGGTCTGAGCACGAAGGAAGCCATGCGGATGGCGCCGCTGGCGTTGGGACTCACCACGTGGTCAGCCCCGGCGCGGTACAGTTTGGGCACCGTCTCCTCTCCGTAGGCCCGAGCCACGATCTCGATATCGGCCCGAAGGTCCCGGGCGGTGAGACAAACGAACAGGTTGTCCGTGTCCGCACTCAGGCACGCGACGAGTCCCCGGGCCTCCTTGATTCCCGCTTCCTCCAGGAAGTGGTCCACGGTGGCATCACCCTCCACGATGACCAGGTCGGGAAGGAGGGTCCCCAGTTCCTTGACCTTCTCCGGATCCCTCTCGATCACGACGAAGGTCTCTCCGGCCATCAGAAGCTCTTCGGCCACCTGGCGCCCCGTCCTTCCAGCACCGCACACGATGACGTGATTCTTCATCTTCCTTACCTCTTTGAGGGTCCTTCGCCGCCGCAACACGTCCGTGAGGTCCAGCTCCACGATGAACGAGGTGAGGAAGGCGAACCAGAGACCCAGTCCGGTGATCCCGCCGAAGAGGATCAGACTGGTGAACGCCCGCCCGGGCACCGAGAGGGGGTGCACTTCGTCGTAGCCCACCGCCGTGAGGGTGATGACCGTCATATAGAGGGCGTCCCCCCAGCTCCCATCCCTCGATACGCACGTACCCGACGGTCCCCACAACGAGGATCAGCCCGAAGAAGAAGGCCGTTCCGATGAAGCGAGTCGAGTAGTGGCGCATGGTGTTCTCCGGGCCCTAGGACCGCGAGGGAGACAGGACGGGCCGTCCAACCCGTTCCTGAGAAAAGCTAGGTATCTAGCGGGTTTTCGGCCATATTTCCCTTGACTGCGTGTTTCGAGGGATTTACCGTACAAAGGAAATCCAGGGAAAGTGGGGAAAATGCTTGCTTTTAGGCGGCTCTGCGGGTCCCTCGGCGACTTCCCGGCCGGGAGACCTGAGACTCCCCGGTTCCCTTGAGTCCGCGGCGGTGGCCGCGTCCTTGTTTTCAACCAGTCAAGAGGAGTTACCCAATGAACAAGTCCGACCTCGTGGACGCCCTCGCCAGCGGAGCCGGGATGACGAAAGCCGATGCCGCTCGGGCCGTGGACGACGCTGTTCGCCCCCGACAAGGGCATCATCGCCAAGAACCTGAAGAAGGGCGGCCGGGTGCAGATCACCGGGTTCGGCACCTTCGAGGCGAAGAAGCGGAAGGCCCGCACCGGCCGGAATCCTCGGACGGGCGAGACCATCAAGATCGCGGCCACCAAGACCCCCAGCTTCCGTGCAGGGAAGGGTCTGAAGGACGGCATCAAGTAGGTCCGAAGATTCTGGGCCGTTCCCGTCGCCCCCGGGCCTCATATCGGGGGTGGAAGGCGCCTCGTCGTTCCTGTCCTGCTTAACCGCGACGGGGGAGGCCGGGAGACAGAGAGGGGGCCACACCTGAACCGGGTGTAGCCCCCTCTCCGATTTCGGGCCGGACCCGGTCCCGCTCACGAGAACGGATCAGGAGTCGGTTCGGTCCCGGCGGGGCCGCCGGACCGGTCCGTCCCGTCGCCCATGCCCATGACCGCTGGGGCCCCCTCGGCCCCGGGGCCCACCCCGGTCGTAGTCGACCCGGACGCTACGGCTCCGGATGGTGGTGCCGTTCAGGCTTCGAATCACGCGATCGGCCGAGGAGGGGGTCACTTCCACCAGGGAGAAGGTCTCTCGGATCTCGATCTTCCCTACCTGGGATCCCTCCACCCCGGCCTCTCCCGCGATGGCACCCAGGAGATCGCCGGGGCCGACGCCGTCCTTCTCCCCGACGCCAACGAAGAGCCTCACCCAGGCCTTGGGTGGAGGGCCGGCGTTCGCGGTGTCTCCGACGGGCACGGTTTCCGGTGCGGGTGCTCGCGTGGATGGAGCGCGGGCCTGCAGAAGTGCCAAAGCGGCAGCGGCCACCTCCGCCCCGGAGAACTCCGCCAGGAGGGGCTCCAGAGCCAGGAAATGGGGGGCCAGGTTCTCCTCCCGTAGTGTCCTGGTCAGGACCTCCGTGAGCCGCTCCAACTCGCCCGCCACCCTCCGTGGGACAGGCTCCCGCGCCGGAACGAGTCGGTAGCCGGTCCTCCGGGCCACGTCCTTCAAGTGAGGCAGCTCTCTGGAGCGGACCAGGATCACTCCTTCCTCCTGGCCCCCGTGCCTCCGGTCCAGGGAGTCCGGGTCGGCGGGAACGTCCACGCTCAGGGTCGCCACGGAGCCGGGGCCCGTCCAGCCGTCCAGGGTCTTCCGCCCTTCCAAATCGGCGACAGAAAGCCATACCGGGTAATCGGCTTCCCCGGGGGCGCCGGCCAGGAATCCGTGCAGGGCCAGGAAATCTCCCACGTCGGCGGCCTGGTCCTCGCTATTGAGAAAGAGGAGTGCGTGGTGGGCGCCCTCCTCCAGGATCCCCGCCACGGTCTCGAAGGACTTCGCGGAAACCGGGTTCGCCGGTAAGCCGGTAGAACACCGATCCGCGCTGGGGGAGGCAGTACCTCCGAGTGCCGGCCTGTGCTGCCTTGGGTGGAAGTGCACCGCCCGGTGAAGATGAGCTCTTTCCGAAGTCCTCCGCCTCTGAGGTGAACGGCTGGGCCAGGAGCACTCTTTGAGCCCTCCTTGGGAAGCAACTCGAAGAGCGTTTCCAGATGCCTCCACCCCCCCGGACTGCAGCGCGCTGAACCCGTCCACCACGACGGCATGGACATTTTCCAGGGAGAGCTGGGACCCGCGGACGGACCGGAGGAGCTCCTCCGGAGCCGCTAGGAGAATGGACGCCCGCTGGGAGAGTGCCCAGGGGACCCCAGGGCGGAAACCTGTGCCCGGTGACCGTGGCCAGGCGGGCCAGCGAGGTGGCCAGGTCGGCGGCGGCGTCGGCGTGTGGGTGCGACAATCAGGGCCCTTGGGGTATCCGGTTCAGGGTCGATGGCCTGAAGGAGGGGAACGCCATAGGCGATGAGGGTGCCTGCGCCGGGGCCCGCTTGCGCCAGGAGGGGATTGCCCCGAAGAAGCACCGGAATGGCCGCCTCCTGGAAGGCAGTGGGAATTTCGATTCCTTCGGCCACCAGGGCTTCCACCAGCTCCGGGGCCACGCCCAGCTCGTCGAAGGATGGCATGAGGCTTCCCGCCCTCAACCTGGCTGCCCTGGAACCCTACTCACATCATCTCCGGGCTCGTAGGGAAGCAGGTTGAGGAACTTCTGGATCTCGTAATCGAGACGAGACGTGCGAAGTCGATCCGTGGAGGCTACGACCTCGGTGTAGGGACCGTGTCGGTGGGCCGACAGGGTCAGGGTGCCCTCATCACCGGAGAAGGTGGCGCCGTGAGCAGAGCCCTTGGACTTGCTGAGCCCGATCCTCTGGGGAATGATCTGGTCCGCCTTCCCCATCACTTCGTCGGGACTCAACGCGGTCTTTCGCTGATAGCCAGCCATCTTGCTCCACCGTTTCAAGGTTCTGGGGAGTCGCCCACAGGTCGCTTCACCCCACGTTCGAGGCGTTGAGAAAGATAAGCCCGAGGATGCGCCTCGGGCATGGCCTACAATCTTCACAGCCCGAATCTGGGAAAGGCCGCGGGCCGCGGCAACTCGCGCCCGGCCTCCGAAAGACCGGGAGCCCGGCGACCCGGAAGGTGCCAATGCCTTGAAGCGCCGGGAGGGGCGACCAATATTACCACGTTCTGGAAGCGGCGACTTCCGAGCGTCGGAGACCGCCGAAACCACCGCGAAGGGTTTCGAAGAGCCATGGACTTCTCCCAGAACGTCAGCGACCTGCAACCGTCCGCCACCCTTGCCGTGAGCGCCCTGGCGAAGAAAGCAATATTTGGC
>CAVVTW010000037.1:0-41263 GCA_963751255.1 uncultured Gemmatimonadales bacterium
ACCATCTCTCTCCTTCCCCTGATTGGTCCATCTCTTTGACCATGGCTCGCTGGAGCTCCTATCAGCCAGGCATCCGCGTGGATGGCGTTTGGGTCGCCCTTCTCCCCTCGGCGAAGTCCCCCTGATACTGGTAGATCGTGCTCAGGTCCAGCCAGGCCCGCGCTCTCCCCGGATCCTCCCGGGTGGCGGCAAGGAGTGGGGCCCGGGCAAGGTCCAGGGGGAATCCGGTCGTGGAGGGCTGGTCCACCTCCACTCCTGAAGGCGGGCTCCTCCCTCGATCTCCAGGGCCTCCGACTCGGCCCCACCCAACGCAAGGGCATTCTCCGCTCGAGAGGCTGCGGCTCGAATCCACTCCATGACCGAGGCTGTGTCGGACTCGGCCAGCCTGCCGGTGACCGTGGCGCGCTCCGCAATTGCGACACCGTGGAGGAGAATGCCTGACCTCGGGCCGCGGGCCACTCGGGATCCGCCCGGCTCTTCTCGAGGGCCAGGCCTCGGCCTCGTCGAGGACCTGCCTGGCAGCCTCATCTCCCTCACTTGCATGGAGTCGCAGCCCGCCTGGACCCCCCCTGGCCGGGTCACTGACGACCAGGGCTCTCGTTGAGTCTCGGCCCGCCAAGCTCGCCAGCTGCACCTCCGCCCCGAGCGTCTGGCGGAGCTGGCGGGAGAGCTTGTCGATGATTCCCGGCTCGAAGGCGGCCTTCCTGACCCGCCGGCGCCGTTTCCCGGATGGACCGAGCCAGCTGGGCGCGGTCCGGTATCCAGCAGATGCACCGAGATCCAAAATGGAAACCGGGGATCATCGATGGCCGTCCGCACGTGCGTCCGACTCGGAGGCGCTTGCCCAGGCTATCAGGGGAATCGGTCCGGGGGAAAGGCCGGGCCGCCGAGGGGCCGCGCGGAGAGCCGCTCCACCTCATTGAGGGCGCATCGACGATGTCGCTGGCCAGTCCCCCGCCCAGCCTCCATAGGTTATTGCGGTCTCGTCCGAGAAAGGGCCGGGCGGCGATCTCCGTTCGAGAAACACCGCAGGGACTCCGCTCAGGGAGATTGCCTGGCGGATCCTGGGAAACGACCGGCGATGACCGCGGCAAAGACCAGCATCGCCTGAATTGCCGCCGCCGGACTCTGTCGGTTGTCCCACTCGGCGTTCCGCTGCCTCCCGTAATCCCGAGAGGTACCGCCGTTCGAGCTTATCGGTGCCGAAAGGGCTCGTCGGAGGGTCGCTTCGACCGTGGGGAGGGGAGGGCTGGGGTGAGAACCCGCAAAAAGGGAGGGAAGAGGCTCGCTCACAGCGCCTGGCGATGACAGCCTGTGGTGTCTTCCCAATTAATGAAGGAGTCTCCCCCTACATCTCGTAGACCACTGTAGACATGGTGGCCTCCGGTACCTGTTCCTCATGTAGGTGGGCGTTCCCACGGCGACCCCCGTTTGCGTCAAGCGCTCGGCGCCGGCCTCTCTACCTTCCCACGCCACACGGAAAACGCCCGACGAGGGCCCTAATATCCTGCAGGCAGATATTTGGTTTGATGTCCGGGCGCCTTCCCGGGGTGTGGGAATCGAGGCGCCTGCGTTCTCAGCGGATCTGAAGGACGGTGGACGAGGTGCCTTCCCTGGTCAGGCGGTTCCTCCCCGGAGAGACTCTCCCTCCACCGAAGGGCATCGGCGCAGAGATCAGGTCGTTTGCTATAATCGTAGACGGGAAGAATATTTCGTACTATGAGGCGTTCGAGAACTGCATCCCCGCAGGAATCTTTGAAACCGAGTGCGAGATGTGGAGGATCTTGATCGCCACTGGCCTTCCCACACCTTCCGATCCGGCCCGGAAGACGGTGGCCATCCCCCCACGGCCGATCTCCTCCTCCTCCAGGTGGTATCGGTCCGAAGGAGACGCAGGTTCAGTCTGTCGCGGGCGGCAGGCCGAAGGCTGCGCGGAGGGTGGAGCAGACCGAGGCAGGTGACCCCGGCGCCTCTTTGCCTGGGAGAGGCAGCAGTCATGTTAACAGGACCGGCGGATGGGGCCGAGGTTTCCCACGGGCGACCCCCGGGCGGACTGGTACGGAGAGATAAAATCGACGGGAGGGTTGGTGCTCCTTGGGGATTGAGGAGGAGGGGGCCTCCTCGCGGCGGCCAGAGATAGAACACATTGAAAGAAGAGGACGAGGGCCGCCGGCGGAAACGCCAGGGCCACATAATCGCGACTGCGTAACTTATGATCGGGCCGATGAGAACCCCCGCCGGGATCCGTCGGTGCCTTTTCCGCGGGTGGATCTCGTTGTCCAGCAGCCGATGTCCGTGGGCCTCATAGTGCCACATGACGTTCACCAGCACGCCCGGCTCCGTAAACAATCCGCCATAGAATGCGGCCGCGACGGCTTCGCTTGGGCCGTGACGCTCTTCCTCGAGACCAGGCCCTCGGGGTTTGTGAGGGGCCCCCCCTTCTGCGCGGCGCGCCGAGGACCACGATCCGTTCGGCCCCCAACCGCTTGGCTGCAACTACCACGCACAGGCTCACGGCGCCCGTCTACCGCCGTGGTGGAGCCAAGCTCGGGTCCGAGCCATCGGGCGCCCTCCGCCTCAACGTCTCCCACGAGGCCGACAGCGTCCTCTGGAGCCTCCTTCCTCGGGGATTCCCTGAACCGCGTAGTCCCCGGGTGAGGCTGGGCCTGGTGGACCACCCGACACACCGGCGAGACCCCCAAAGCCGGAGCAATCACCGTGGCGGTCGGCCTGGGGGGGATGATCGCGCAGGACATGCTGGAATCGGCAAAGCATGTGACTCACGGTTGTGGGATCACCCTCTTAAATCAATTTTCCCGTCCTCGCGGAGGTCAGGAGACCCAACCACCAGCAGATCTTTTGTGAAGTGTCCTGAGAAACTCACTCGCCACGCACCGTCCTCGTCTACCCGGTGCGCCAGCACCGGGTCTCTAGTGAAGACGCCTCGAACGCCGTTCTCGCTGACCATGAACCCTTTCCTCGGAAAACTGTCCTTTGTTCGTCGGGAACAGGCGCGGCCCAGGGGGGTGGAAAGGTACCCTAACAACTCGATAGAACTGATGGCTGATATTCTTTTGTGATTGTCACTAACATAAAAAGAAATGTTCTTATGTGCGCCCTACATTCTGGTAATGATCGCCCATGTCGTCATCGTGGACGTGATGTTCCTAAGCAAATTCCATTATGGGGACGGCTGATCGTGAATATTGGAATTGTTCTGTTGTTTGCAGCCTTCGGCTATTTTCATAACCCTGGAAAGAAGCCGTGACCCGCAGCGCCGCCAAGCGCGCGACCGTCGCATACTTTGATGTCTCCTCCTGCTCCAGCAGGTCGCTTCGCGGCCGACGATCCATCCCGGCAGCTCCGGGCTGTGCCCATGGTCCGACACGTACGAGCGCCTCGCATCGGCGGACGCCACATCGCCCTCGGCGTCGACCACCTTCCATGGGCCTCGCGAGTCTCCGCCTACCTCACGGGACGGGGACGAAGCGAGCGCGGACGCGCCTGGGCCGAGGGCACACGGTCCCGCCTCCGGCGGGACGATGTCCCCGCGGGCCGCGCCTTGCCGCGCGGACCTTCTCAACCCGGGGCGACGTCGCCCAGGCCGAACGGCTCGGCTGTGGCGTGCGGGTCCCACCCCCGGAGCGCGAATTGACTTGGTGCTCCTGGCTCGGCTCCACCTGAAGGCGGGCGAGGCCGACGAGGCGTGAGGTGGGGGCGGGTGCCATGGGCTCGCCCAGCGTTTCGGCGATCCCTACAGTCTTCGCGAACCTCGTTGCCCGGCCCACGCCCAGTCCCTTGCGCGGGGACGTGGCTGGCTCTCTTTGACGAGATCATGGTGGACCATGTGAACTCCCATCACCGGTGGACGGCGCATGGCGCCTCACGATGGTTCTCGCTCGTCCCAGGTCGAACAAGGCACGGCAGCCGTCGATGACGGCGCAATAGGCCGTCCCCACGGTGATGGGAGAAACGTCGTCGGCGGTGACGGCCACCATGATCTCGTCGAAGAGAGCCACGGCCGCGGAGGGATCGCCCCGCCGCGCAAGGGACTGGGCATAGGCGAGCCGGGCAAAGATCGCGAGCTCAGGATCGCCGAAACGCTGGGCGAGCTCCATGGCACCCGCCGCCGCCTCCAGCGCCTCGTCGGCCTCGCCCGCCTTCAGGTGGAGCCGAGCCAGGAGCACCAGGATCAATCCGCGCTCCGGGCAGTCCGCCGCCTCCTCGGACAGGAGACTTTGGCCGCGCCGCAGCCAGCCGTTGGCCTGGGCGACGTCGCCCCGGTTGAGGAGCTCCAGGACCAGCCAGAACGCGCAGCGTGCGGCCCGCGGGACGTCGTCCCGCCGGAGGCAGGCCTCGTGTGCCCTGGCCCAGGCATCCACGCTGGCTTCGTCCCGTCCCGTGAGGTAGGCGGAGACCGCGAGGCCCTCGAGCTCGTCGACGCCGAGAGGCGATGTGGCATCAGCCGATGCGAGGCGCTCGTACGTGTCGGACCATCCGGCGCGCCCGGAGACGCCCCCGGATCGGGATGGATCGTCGGCCATCATCATCGTGAAGCGACCTGCTGGAGCAGGAGACGTGGACGTTCGACGTCGCGCTTGGCGGCGCTCGGGTCACGGCTTCTTCAGGATTATGAAATAGAAGGCTGCAAACAACAGAACAATGCCGATATTCACGATCAGCCGTCCCCATAATCGATCCCTTAGGAACATCACGTCCACGATGACGACGACGGCGATCATTACCAGAATGTAGGGCGCAACATAGACATTTCTTGGCATGTCAGTGACGATCGCAAGAATATCAGCAGTCGGCTTCCATCGAGTTGTTGGGTTCTCCTTCGAACCCCCCTGGGCCGCGCCTGTTCCCGACGAACAAAGGACAGCCTCTCCGAGAACGAGTTGATGGTCAGCGAGAACGGCGTTCAAGACATCTGCGCTGAGACCCCGTGTGGCGAAGGCGCTGACGAGGACGGTCGTGGCGAGTGCGTTTCTCACGACGCTTCGCGAAAGATGTCCTCGTCGGTCAGGTATCCCTGAGCCTCCGCGAAGGGCATGACGTTCGAAGTAGGAGGGTGATCCCACGACCGTGAGGCGCATCTTGCCGGAGAACGGGACGGCCAGCATGTCCTGCGCGATCATCTCCCCCAGGCCGACCGCCGCGTGGTACCCCGCTTCCAGGATCTCGCCGGTGTGTCGGGTGACCACCAGGCCCAGCCTCACCCGGGGATACGCGTTCAGGGAATCCCCGAGGAAGGAGCCTCCGAGGACGCTGTCGGCCTCGTGGGAGACGTTGAGGCGGAGGGCGCCCGATGGCTCGGACCCGAGCTTGGCTCCACCACGGCGGTCGTGGGAGACGGCGCCGTGAGCCTGTGCGTGGTGATTGCAGCCAAGCGGTTGGGGGCCGAACGGATCATCATCCTCGGGCACCACGCAGAAGGGGGGGCCCTTCGCAAACCCCGAGGGCCTGGTCTCGAGGAAGAGCGTCACGGCCCAAGCGAAGCCGTCGCGGCCGCATTCTATGGCGGAGTCCTTACGGAGCCGGGCGTGCTGGTGAACGTCATGTGGCGGTACGCGGCCCACGGACATCGGCTGCTGGACAACGAGATCACCGCGGAAAAGGCACGACGGATCCGGCGGCACCTTCTCATCGGCCCGATCGGCTACGCAGTCGCGATCCTGGGGCCCTGGCGTTTCCGCCGGCGGCCCTCGTCCTCTTCCTCCTGCTCAATGTGTTCTATCTCTGGCCGCGGAGACGGGCCCCCTCCTGACCCTCAATCCCAAGGGACCAACCCTCCAAACCATCTCTCCGCCCTAGTCGCCCGGGGGTCGCCCGTGGGAAACCTGGCCCCATCCGCCGGTCCTGCGTAACCTTGACGTGACTGCTGCCTCTCCGGCAAAGAGGCACCGGTGTTCCCTCGGGTCCTTCTCCACCCTCCGCGCAGGAGCGTCGAGAGCCTTGGGCCTCACCCGCGACGAGCTGAACCGTGTTCTTCCGGACCGATACCACCTGGAGGAGGAGATCGGCCGTGGGGGGATGGCCACCGTCTTCCGGGCCGAGGATCGGAAGGTGGGAAGGCCGGTGGCGATCAAGATCCTCCACTCGGACGTCTCGCACTCGGTTCGAAGAGAACGATTCCTGCGGGAAATCCAGGTCTCGAAGACCCTCATCCATCCGAATATTCTTCCCGTCTACGATTCCGGATCCGCGAACGACCTGATCTTCTACACAATGCCCTTCGTGGAGGGAGAGTCTCTCCGGGACCGCCTGACCAGGGAAGGCGCCCTACCCGTTCCCACCGTCCTTCAGATCACTGGGGACGTCGCCAGCGCCCTCGACTTTGCCCACACCCGGAACGTCGTCCACCGGGACATCAAACCGGAGAATATTCTGCTGCAGGGGGACCGGGCCCTCGTGGCCGATTTCGGTGTGGCGCTGGGAAGGTCCGAGGCCGGCGCCGAGCGCTTGACGCAAACGGGGGTCGCCGTGGGAACGCCCGCCTACATGAGTCCGGAGCAGGGTACCGGAGGCCACCATGTCGACCGGCGCAGCGACCTCTACTCCCTCGCTTGCGTGGTCTACGAGATGCTGGGCGGGGAGCCCCCCTTCATTGGGAAGACGCCGCAGGCTGTCATCGCCAGGCATGTGAGCGAGCCTCTTCCCTCTTTGCGGGTTCTTCGCCCCAGCCTCCCCTCCACGGTCGAAGCGACCCTCCGACGAGCCCTTTCGAAGATGGCCGCGGATCGGCAGCCGACGGCCGGTGCTTTTCTTCGGGAGTTACGGGAGGCGGCGGAAACGCCCGATCGGCGAAACCGGCGGATTCCAGCAGCGGCGATTGGGGCGATGCTGGTCTCGGCCGTTGTCATCGCCGTTGCGTTTCCCAGGATCCGCCAGGGAATCTCCGGGGGAGCGGAGTCCTCGGTGTGGTTCTCTCGAACGGAGATCGCCGCCCGGCCCTTCTCGGACGAGACCTCAACGGGAACCTATGGATGGCTCGGCGGGGGACTGGCCAGCGACATCGTCGATGCCCTCAATGAGGTGGAGCGGCTCTCCGCGCGGCCCCTCTCGGCGGCCCGAGCCTTTCCCCCCGACCGATTCCCCGTGGATAGCCTGGGCAAGCGCCTCCGAGTCGGGACGCTGGTGGACGGGCGCATCGATGATCCCCCGGATTCCATTCGGGTCTCGGTGTATCTGCTGGATACTCGGACCGGCGCCCAGCTGGGCTCGGTCATCCGGGAAACGGCGCCGGCGGGTCAGGAAGGCCGCCTTCGAGCGGGAATCATCGACAAGCTCTCCCGCCAGCTCCGCCAGACGCTTGGGGCGGAGGTGCAGCTGGCGAGCTGGCGGGCCGAGACGTCAAGCTCGGAGGCCTGGTCGTCAGTGACCCGGGCCAGGGGGATCCAGCAGGCTGCGGACTCCATGGCAAGTGAGGGAGCCATCGAGCTCGCCATGCAGGCTCTGAATGAGGCCGAGCGCCTGGCCCTCGAGGCCAGCCGGGCGGATCCCGAGTGGCCGCGGCCCGAGATCGTCCAGGGGCGGATCCTCCTCCAGCGGGTCGCGATTACGGAGCGCGCCACGGTCACCGGCAGGCTGGCCGAGTCCGACACAGCCTCGGTCATGGAGTGGATTCGAGCCGCAGCCTCTCGAGCGGAGAATGCCCTTGCGTTGGGTGGGGCCGAGTCGGAGGCCCTGGAGATCGAGGGAGGAGCCCGCCTTCAGGAGTGGAGGTGGACCAGTCCTCCACGACCGGATTCCCTCCTGGACCTTGCCCGGGTCCCACTCCTTGCCGCCACCCGGGAGGACCCGGGGAGAGCGCGGGCCTGGCTGGACCTGAGCACGATCTACCAGTATCAGGGGGACTTCGCCGAGGGGAGAAGGGCGACCCAGAACGCCATCCACGCGGATGCCTGGCTGGAGGAGACCCAGCGAGCCATCATACGAGAGATGTTCGACGCCCTTCGGGAAGGGGAGGTACGGACCGCGACGGACGACTGCCGGTTCGGTGAGGAGAACTTCCCGCGGAATCCGGATTTTCTCCAGTGCCGACTGGTCTTGCTCGGTTGGCAGGGGACGCAGCCGCGGGACGTGGCGGCGGCCTGGGAGCTCCTGGGGCGTGTGGAGGCCCACCCCAATGCCGCCCGCATCACCACCGGGGGCTGGCAGTACCGGAGGATCATGGTGGCGGCTGTGGCTGCCCGGGCCGGAATGCCGGATAGCGCCCGGGCCATCGTGGACAGGACGAGGGCCCCCCCTTGGGGCAGCCAGGTCGACCCTCATTGGCTCTTTTACGAGGCCTGGGTGGAGGCCCTCTCCGGGCGCCACGCCACGGCGCTCCAGCTCCTGGAGCGATACCTGGAGTATCAGCCGACCTACCGGTCCTACGTCCGGGACCACCCCTGGTTCGAGATGCTTCGAACCGATCCCCGTTTCCTGGAGCTCACGGCGTCGGGCTGACCCGTTTCCCGCCGGCGGATCTCAGCCCATCGCTTTCAGTGCGGACTCCCTCATGTCCTTGGCCAGCTCGGGGCCGTGCACGTGTTCCAGGTATGGGAATAGGAGTCCTTCGGCCGAGGCGAAGGTGAAGAAGAGAGAGTCCACCATGGGATCGGCGTCCCCCCGCTCCGCATAGTCCCAGGCGTAGACCCGGGAGTTGGATGATCCATCGCCCGTCCGAACTCCCTTATCGTCGTACTGTCCGCACTTCCAGCTCACCGTGATCTCCTCGACGGCGTCCAGAGTGCTTTCCCCTTTCTGGTCGAGAAGCCGGCGGATCTCCTCAGGCGTCTGGAAATCGGCCACACGCATGAAGTAGCAGTCCTGGACGGTGTTGTCCCGTCCCCTCCCGAAGGCGTCCGGATCGCTATCGGGCCCATGCCGGAAGAGACAGAGCCGTGGGGGCATGGGGTTGGACGGCTGGTCCACCTCCGTCGTGTACGGGCCCACCTTCCTGTACTGCTTGTCCCCACCCGCTAGCTGATCGACTCGATCTTGGGCGCGCTGTCCACTGGTCGTCACCAACACGACGCTGTAGGGTGGGGTGGCCTGGATGACCAGGTACACTTCTTCACCGGTTCGTACGCCGTCCACTGCGTGGGCGATGCGCTTCAAGAGGGCGGCGCTGAGGGGGGCCTGTGGGTCAGTCTGCATGGGAGGTCTCCTCTGGCTGGTCGCTGGTGATCACGCTTCTCGTCGAGTGCCCTTCGTCTATGCTTGACCGGCTGCTGACTTGACGATGATGTTCGGCGGGCCCCATTCGCTGTCCTTCAACCAGAGGGGGTACGCCGATCGGCCGAGGAAGAGGGCCGATCCCGAATCCAGGACCCTCCCTTCCGAATCGAACACCGAATAGGCGAGTGCGAAGGCCCCCCAAACCGAGACTCTCTTCCAATCGTGTCGCCGCAAGAGGGCTCTTCGGACCATAATATCCGCCCGGGTGGGCAGCACCGTGACTCTCAGGAAGGCGGTGTCGGAGAGATCGTCCGGATTCCAGATCGCCGCCGCCAGGAGGGGTGCCAGGTCCGCCCCTTCCGGGGGCTGGGTGAGCTCCTTGCTGGATTTCTCGAACGCTGCCAGGAGGGCCTTCGTAGCCTCCAGAGCGCGAGAGACGGCGTCGGTGGTGGGGTTCTGGGAGCCCGGTCCCGAACCCGAACTCCGAAGGAGGGCAGCGAGCTCGCCCGCGGTGAGACTGAGTCGGGCATACTCCTTCAAGAGGTTCTCGAAACGCTGGAGTATGTCCACCGAGACGCGTGCTGGGAATCTCTCGGTCACCTCCGGCGGATGCTCTCCGCCCCGCAATGCCTTCGACAGCTCGGCCCGCACGAGCTCGACGGGGATCGTCACTGCCCGGCCAGCGAGCTGGTACTCTCCCCGGATGTAGCCCACGACCCCCGCCAGCTTGCCCAGCAGCTCGGACACGGTCCCGAGACCGGCCACGATGGCGCCAATCTCGGCGCCCAGGAGTCTCTGGCTATCCGCACGTGATTCCTCGAGGAGCCTATCGTTCACCTTCAGCTGGGCGTCCACCGCCGTTTCCAGCCGGGCCAACTGGGCCTGCACCTGGTCCCGGATACGCGGGCCCAGCCAGAATTCCAGGGAGTCGATGAGCACGATCTTCCTGAAGGTCCTGGGGATGGTCGCGCGCACCTTCCCTGCAATCTCCTTGCAGGCCGGCCCACACGCGCGGTAGCTGGCCAGGTCGGCAACGCAACCGAATCCTTCCCCCATGGCCACTTTCCCCTCCAGCGGTTTGAGCTCGGCTCCGGTGGAGGCGCTCGAGCCATCGCCATCGTCAGCCATCGTGCTTCCTCCTTCGGTGGTGGATGAGAATCAATGATGTCTTCTCGCCGAGCGACGCGCGGTCACGATCGGATCCGAGGCCGCGGTCAAACGCCGTCTGGTCCTACTCGCCCGTTCGAGTTGGAGGAGTGGTTAGACGCATTATGCGAATGAAGCCTGGCTAAGGAAAGAGAAATCTTCCGTGCGGCTGACCTGCGGACACGACGTGTCGTGAAGGGCGGATGTGGTGGCCCTCCGCTCCCGGATCCAAGGTGATGACCCGTAATCTCTCGCCCCGCCATGGACTACTCCGAGGCGCTCAGAATGCTGGTCCCGGTGTAAGACACTTGCGACCCGGGGAGGCGTGGTCTGGCCCCGGAGCAGGCCCTCCGCAGCGCGGGGGTGGAGGAGGCGGGCAGCCTGGCTTTGCCATCCGCCGGAAGACGCGACCCACAGGAGACCCACCATGCGCAAACGCAGACTCGGAAACAGCGACCTGGAAGTGTCGGCCCTCGGCTACGGCTGCATGGGGCTCAGCCACGGCTACGGGCCGCCCGTGGACCGGCAGGACGCGATCCGGGTCATCCGGGCGGCGGTGGAGCGGGGCGTCACCCTCTTCGACACGGCTCAGGTCTACGGTCCGTTCACCAACGAGGAAGTGGTGGGCGAGGCCCTCGCTCCCTTCCGGGACCAGGTGGTCATCGCCACGAAGTTCGGGTGGCAGTTCCAGGACGGGGAGTCGGTAGGGCTGAACAGTCGGCCCGAGTATATTCGCAAGCTGACCGAGGACTCGCTCCGGCGGCTTCGCGTCGAGGCGATTGACCTCTACTACCAGCACCGCGTGGACCCCGAGGTGCCCATGGAGGACGTGGCCGGGACGGTGCAGGACCTGATCGCCGAGGGGAAGGTGAAGCACTTCGGTCTCTCGGAGGCCGGTGTCGAGAACATTCGCCGGGCCCATGCCGTTCAGCCGGTCACGGCGCTGCAGAGCGAGTATTCCCTCTGGTGGAGAGAGCCCGAAGAGGAGATTCTGCCGACCCTCGAGGACCTTGGGATCGGCTTCGTCCCCTTCAGCCCCCTGGGCCGAGGGTTCCTCACGGGCAAGATCGACGAGACGACGACCTTCGCCGACTCCGACTTCCGCAACACCGTCCCGCGATTCTCGGAGGAGAACAGGAAGGCCAATCAGGATCTGGTGGACCTCCTCGCCCGGGTCGCCGAGCGTAAGAAGGCGACACCGGCCCAGATCGCCCTCGCCTGGCTCCTTTCACGCAGGCCCTGGATCGTCCCCATCCCGGGCACGACGAAGCTCCACCGCCTGGAGGAGAACCTGGGTGCGGCCGAGGTGCACCTCACGCCGGAGGACCTGGACGAGATCAACGCCGGCGCCGAGCGGACCACCATCCACGGGCACCGCTACTCGGAGAGCGCGGAGCGGATGGTGGATCGGTGAGGGCCGTTGCTGGTGGTCGAGGTCAGGATCGGGAACGTTCCTCGGGCCAGAGGTGCCGGAGAAACCGATCCGGGGCCTGGAGGAAATCCCGTACCAGCGTCACCGCTTCCAGGTCCTCGAACCGCTCCTCGTGAATTCGGCCGCCGTCGAAGGAGTAGATGCGCGCCCCGGGCACGGCCATGAGTATGGGGGAGTGGGTGGCGATCACGAACTGACCGCCCTCCTCCACGGCGTCCCGGATCATGGATAGGAAGGCCAGCTGACTCTCTGGTGAGAGGGCCGCCTCCGGCTCGTCCAGGAGGTAGAGACCCTGGGGAACCAGGCGGGCCCGGAAGAGGTCCAGGAACGCTTCACCGTGAGAGCGGGCGTCGGGATCTTCGCCATAACGGCTGGTCAGCTCGCCGATGGAGCCCCGGTGCACCCCCATGGCGAGGTTCCGTGCCAGGGGGCTTGCACCCTTCAACTCCTGGTCGAGGCGTTGGAGCTCGGCCTCGTGCTCTGCCCGTTGGGCGGCGAGGCTCTTCTGGAATCCGAAGAAATCCTCCGCCCGGAGGAAGAAGCCCCGGTGGGTACGCCTCCCCCACACCAATCGCAAAGTGTCTGCCAGGCGACGTTGAGCCCTCAGGGTGGGATCCCGGGCCACGGCGCCGCTCCCCACCGCCGGGAGGCTCGTCGCCACGGCGAGGGATTCCAGGACGGTGGACTTCCCGGAGCCGTTCTCCCCCACGAAGAGGGTCACGGGACAATCCAGATCCAGTGTCTCCATGGTCCGGATGGCGGGAACCGAGAAGGGGAAGCCGTCATGCAGCCCCTGGCCCTTCAGCGAAGCGGAGAGAAGCTGAGGCATGGACGGAAGGTAATGCAGGACCTGCAGGTACGCTTCGTCGGTCTGAGAAGTGCATCTTCTCCGCTCCCCGGATCGGCATGGCTGTGTGAACGGCGCCCGCTACCCGAAGGAGGCCCATCCCGCCATGTGCGTACCCCGAGTGCGGCATGATCCTACAGCGTGCGGCCGCGATCCACCCGACTCGAACCCTCAGCCTGGACCCTCCGGAGAATGGCATGAGCATGGATGGGCACCTCTCCCCCCTTATTGCGCACCACGACATCGAGAGCATGACAGGCGCAGAAATCCGCTACGTAGGCTCCATTGTCTGGTCGGTCGAAGAGTTCTGCGCGGCGACCGAGGCATCGACCCTCGGAGAGGCTTCGGCGTGGAACTCCCCGGCGCGGGGCCGCAGAGCCAGCGACCATGCGGTCGACCACGACGAGCTCTTCGCCATGCTACTGGACTGGTTCGCCGACCGGTACCGCTCCCACGCGCGGCCCGTGGCTGCGGCACACCTCCTCCGGTACATGAGGATCTCCCGCTTCCTGCTCGAGCACCGGGACGCGCTGGAGGCGCGCGGGTGGGTGCAGGAGTGGAACCACCTCGAGGACTTGATGGACCCCGATCTGCTGCGGGCCCTGGTGACGATCCGTTGTCCCACGGACGCAGGCCGTGTCGCCGCCGACGGCAAGAGCGCTTCGGTGGACCTGAAGGACATCTTGCTCCTCAGGTCCGCGTTCCACGAGGGTGCGCTGGAGGTTCGCGAATTCGAGCGGATGCCCTGGGAGCCGGAGGGGGCATCCGGTCGTCGCCGGACCGGCAGCCCGCCCATCGATGCGTGCATTCTGAGCCCAGGGCAGCTGCTTGCCGCCCTCCTGGTGCTCGAAGACCATGGGGACGTCGACACTGACGAGTGGTCGTCCCTGGAGCGGCGCCTCCGTCGCGAGGTCCCGGAGAAGATACGTGGCCCCCTCGAGGCCACCGGGCCCAGGCTCCTCCTCCTCTCCTGGCTCCTGTGGGAGGTGGAGCTCGACCTCGAGTCCGCGAACGTCGCCGCCAACCGCGTCCTCGCCGCCCACCGATTCCTGAAGACATTCGGCCCAAGGCTGGTGGAGGACGGACTGGCGATCCGGGGCAAGCTCCGCATCCGCTGGAAGCCGGTGCTGATCGAGACGCTCGCGTACGCGGACCTCCAACGAGCCGCGTCCTCCCCGGAGATCCCCGATCCGGAGTACGTCGGCATCGTCGGGGCGGCCTGGGCGCTAAGCAGTTACCAGGAGAGCATTCGTTTGGAGACGGCGGCGTCTGGCGGGGGGCAGGCCCAGCACTGACCTGCCTGAGCGGCGCGTATTACGTTGTGCACACGAGTATTACACTCACGGTGCGGACCGACGAATCGCTCAGGCGGAGGCTCGAGGAGCGTGCGCAGGCAGAGGGACGGACCGTGTCGGAACTGGTTCGTGACATCCTCCGCGAGGCGCTGGAGGAAGGTGACGGTCCGCTCGAGACCCGCATCGGACATCTCAGGGGGCGCTTGGAGCTCAGGCGCCCCGAGTCCGAGGCCTGGCGGAATGCGCTCAGGGAGCGGAACTGGGGCTCGTGAGGACCTGTGTCATGGACACGGGCCCGCTGGTGTCCTATCTGGACGTTCGGGATGGCGCCCCTGCCAGAGAGTGCTCCCAGTTGGACGCTTTCGCCGGTAAACTCGTGACTACGAGCGCTGTGGTCACCGAGGCCATGCACTTCGTGGCACCTCACCCGTCCGGTCCGCGTCACCTTGCTTCCCTGGTGGATGACAGCGGGATGGAGGTGTACGACCTCTCGCGGCCGCCAGAGCTCCACGAGGCCGCTGCCCTCATGGAGAAGTACGCGGACACCCCAATGGACTTCGCGGACGCGACGCTCGTGCTCCTCGCCGAGGCGCTCGGGCTCGAGGAGGTCTTCGCGCTGGACTTTCGGGGCTTCTCCACCTATCGGACCCGGGACGGTCGCGCGCTACCGTCGGTGCTGGAGCGGGCCTGATCCTGGGGCCTTCCCCTTCGCTTTCCCGGCACTGTCCGCTCCGGAGGTCCAGGCTACCCTGGAAACGGTCCCGGAAGATCGCCATCGGGGGACCGGCTCTTGCGGCCGCAGCTCGACTATTTCGATGGAGTCCCTAAACCACCTTGGTCCTTCCACGCCCACCACTTCAGCAGCGCCGGGTCCGGCTCATCGCTGGACGCCGCGTAAACCGCACAGCGGAATGCGTAGAGGACGCAGGGATCCTGCCTCTTGCCCCTGAGCTGATTCAGCCGGGCATACATGGCTTCGGGATCCTGGTGTGCGAGCTGCCCCACGCTCCGGTATCCGAGGTCCCGGAGGTCTCCGGCCAGGCTCTGACCGATGCCGGGAAGCGCCTGGAGTCGGTCGTCCCTCTTCAGTCGTCTCATGGTTCGGATCCAACCCTCCTCGATGCGCATTCGTTCCCTTTGGGGGGCAACGCCGACCGGCGCCGGCGTCCGAAAGAGGCTTATCCCTCCCGGATCCGGACGCCCCCGTTGGTAGTTCTCACGCTGATGCGGGGACCTCCACCGTTCAGCTCGGTGCTGATTCGGTCGGGGCGGAGTCGCCCCCGGAGGGTGATGGGGAAGTCCGTGTGGAAGCCTCCGTTCACCGTGCCGGTCTCGAGGGTGGCGCGGTAGTCGCCGGGGATCGTCAGGCTTACGCCCCCGTTCTGGGTGATCAGGTCCAAACCGGCGCCTTCCCATTGAGCCCCGCTGAGCTCGACATCGAGACCCCCATTTTGAGTCCGGCCTCGGACATCACCGCCGACATCACGGAGGCCGATTCCTCCGTTCTGAGTTCGGAAGCTCATCTCCCCGTGGACCCCGGCGATGCTGATCCCTCCGTTCAGGGACTCCAAGTCGAGGTTCGAGCTCCGGGGCACCATGAGCCGGTAGGAGACGGACCAGCTCTCCCGGTTCCGCGTGTCCGGCCCCTCCGCCCGGATCGTGCCTACGGTCTCGATGGTGACCTGGTGGACCAGGGCCGCAGGGTCGCCGTCTCTGGAATGGGCGCTCACACAAGCCTGGAGCTGAATCTCGCTCCGATCCCAACCCTCCACCGTGATTCCGCCGTTGGGCTGAGCATCGACACGAATCATGTCCCGAGCGCTCACCGAATATTCCCTGGCCTCCCGAAACTGCTCTCTCGCCCCCACAGAGGGGCTCCCTCTCTCACGGTATCTGTGACATTGAACGCCGGTACCGTCGGGTTGGTTCGGGGTCCCCGAGTACGGATGTTGGATCCGGCGTAGGACCGGGATCGGCCTGCGCAGCAGGAAGAGGGCTACCGGAAGTGGGCAGCCGAAACCGAGGTTTCGAAGAGCTCCATCGCCGCCTCCAGCTGGAGGTCCCTCCCGGCGCGAACGTCTTCCACCGTCTGGGTCACGCGCACGTCCGGCGGGATCCCGAACCACTCCACGGGCACGCCGTCGTAACGACGGAGGCATCCCGTGGGGATGTGGATGAGGAGCCCGCTGGGCAGACGAAGGTCCCCGTTGACGTCCTCGTAATCCTGGCAAGCGATCCCGGCCGTGGTGTCTCCCACCAGCGTTACCTGGGGAAGGTGGCCCATGAGCTCGGCCATGAGGTCCGCGGCGCTCCGAGCGGCGCCGTTGATGAGCACCACCACGGGTCGGGAATACCGGAGCGATCCACTCACGGGCTCCACGGGGGGCTCGAAATCGACCAGGACTTCCCGCTGGGAGAAGCCGTCGGGCCAGTGCATGGGGGCTTCGAGGAACCACCCCACGACCCTGGCGACGTTTTCCAGCTCCCCACCGTCGTTGTTTCGGATGTCGAGGATCATACCTTCCGTGGCGGCCAGGGCATTCATCACGGCCGGGAGGTCGTCCAGGGCGCGGGTGGGATCGAAGGTGGTCAGGCGAAGGTAGCCGAGATTTCCCTCCAGGAAGCCGTACTCCATGGTCCGGTTTCCCACCACGGTCAGCTTTCCGGGGACGTAGCGCCGCAGCACGTACGGACTGAAGGTGGGCTTGTCCCGCCGAAGGCGGTCGGGCACGTAGGGAAATACCACGCCTCCCCCTTCGGTCTGGTAGTAGGCATGCCCGTCCCGGAGCGTCTCCAGGAGATCGTGAAGGAGCTGGTGCTCATCGTCTCCCCGGGCGGCCTCGGCTCTGGGGCGGTTCGAGTTGTGGACGCTGTCCCAGTCGATGCCCTTCTCCTGGAGCATGGGGTAGACGGAGTCGATGAAGCTCCAGGCGGCTTCGAAGTCCTCCACGCTTCGGTTCTCGGGAGCCCCCGGGATCAGAAGCCTCCCGCAGCCGGCAATCAGAGCTGGAAAGGCGGCGAGGGCCAGCGCCCTCACGCATGGGCGAATGGAGCTGGGCACGGTGCCTCCCCTTCAGCGGCCAAGGCCGAGGTAGAGAGTCAGATGGTCCCTCGTGGACACCAGGGGGTTCCAGGGAGTGACCCGATAGAGCCTACTCTGGTAGCCCACGCCCACCCATAGCCATTGAAGCGCCTGATAGCGGAGACCGAGGGAAGCCACGGCACGGGTCGCCGAGGGGGCGGCCAGGAGTTTGAGGGGAGACTCCTCGTCATCCTCCATGAGGTCCACCATCCGGAGGCCTGCCGAGAGCACCGCCGCCCGGAAGGATCCGAGGGCCTGCAGGCGAGACGAGATGGGGAGCACCACATCACCGGCGATCCCGAGAGAGAACAGGCTCACGAAGGAGAGCGCCACCTCCAGTCCGTGGGAGGCGATCTGCTGGTCGTTGACCAGAACGGAGATCCCCGCCGACGGGCCCAGGAAGAAGAACGCCTTCCGGGATCCGACGGACAGGCTGCCCGAGGGGTAGAGGATGTCCAGGTCGAGGGCGAACTCCGTGATCGCCGTGGAGACCTCGTGGCTCCATACGTCCGAGGACGAGGCCAGCTCCATCCCCAAGCGGTACCCGCTTCGCTCATGGAAACGGGCCCACTGGACCGAGAACGAGGGAAGGGATCCCGAATACGTTTCCCGGGAGATGTACTCGTCCTGGAGGGAGACAGGACCCAGCCCCCAGGAGAAATTCGCCCCGGAAGGAAAGACGTCACGGTGAGGAGGAGTGCTCTGCCCCTGGGCCTCCAGAATGGGCCCGAAGCAGCAGAGGACGGACAGTACGAGGAATCTGGATCTCATGGCCTCTCGGTCCCTTCCCAATGGCGTTCTGGCGCGAGTGCGGCGCGCCTGCTCCAACGCCTGAGGGCCGGCGGGTCTACCGGGAGGACCCATCACGAGCGCGGCCCGCCGCCGACCTTGCAGCCGCCGCGTCGACCCACTCGCTTCTCTTCGGTGTACGGGAGAGCGTGCGACTCGATCAAAGGAGCGACGATGACGGAAACCCCCACCCCTGGCCGACCCCGCCGGAGGGTCGCGCTCGTGTGCACCAACTTCACCATGCAGAGTGCGTTCGGCCTCCTGATTCTGGCCCTGAACTCCGCGCGGCTGGGCTTCGAGACCCTGATCTATTTCACCTTCGAGGGTCTCAACATGATACGGCCCGGCAAGCTGGAGGCCCTTCGCTACTACCCAACGGGAGCGGACCTCGCCACGGCAGAGGAAACAACCGAGGAGCTCCGGGAGGTCATGGAGCGGCGGGACATCCCGTACCCGGAAGACATGCTGGCCATGGCGCACTTCGAGGGGGTCAGGTTCCTGGCGTGTAAGACGTCCGCAGACCTCTTCGAGCTCGGTCAGGAGGACTTCATCGAAGGCGTCGAGATCATGCTCGCGGAGGACTTCATGAAGCAGGCCGTCGGGTCGGATCTTCATCTCGTCCTGTAGGCGCCGACGGACCCGCGGGTCTTACGCCCCAAGGCCGGCGGACGGCCCCGGGGGCCTTACGCGACGCCCTCCGACTCGGGAAGCCGCCCCTCACTCGGCCTGGAGTGCCCGCACCGGATCCACCTTCGTCGCCCGGCGGGCCGGGAGGAGGTTCGCCGTCATGGCGACGGCCAGGACCAGGAGGGGTGTCGTCACGAAGGTCACCGGGTCCAGGGTCGAGGTCTGGTAGAGCTGGTTGGACATGAGGCGCCCGACCGCGGCGGCCAGCCCCAGCCCCAGGACCACACCCAGCGCGACCGTAAGCAGCCCCTGACGGAAGACCATTCCCATGACCTGGCCACTCCGGGCCCCCAGGGCCACCCGGACGCCAATCTCGTGGCGGCGTTCCGCGGTCGTCTGGGCCATGACCCCGTAGATCCCCACGCCGGCCAGGAGGACCGCGGCCCCCGAGAACAGGGCCATCAGGATGGCCAGGAGCTGGGGGTTCCGAGTGGTCTCCCGGGCGTAGCTCTCCAGGGTGCTCACGCTGGCGAGGGGTTGGGCCGGGTCCAGGGCCAGCACGTTTCTACGCACCGCCTCCGCCAGCCCCAGGGGGTTATGCCGGGTCTTGATGACCAGGTAGTACCCGGTGTCGTTGTCCTGCCAGTGCGGAATGTAGATTTGAGGAAGAGCACCTTGCAGCACTCCGTTCACCTTCACCTCCCCCGCCACCCCCACCACTTCCATCCACGGGTCGTCGGATTCGAACGAGCCCCACTTCACCCGTTTCCCCAGGGGGTCCTCACCCGGCCAGTAGCGCTTTGCCATCTCTTCCCCGACGATGAGAACCGGGGGAGCGTCCCCGTTGTCCTGACGCGTGAACTCCCTGCCCGCGAGGAGGGGGATTCCCATGGTCCGGAAGTAGTCGGTCGAAACGGAGTTGCCCTCCGCGAAGGAGTAGTGGGCCCCTTCCTCCGGAGGCTCACCCTCCACGTGGTAGGCACTCTGCCAACCGCCGGGCCCAAGCGGGACGTTGTAGGCCGTTGCGGCGGAGATCACGCCCGGCTCGGCTCGGATCCGATCCAGGAGCTGGGTGAAGAACGCGGCGCGGAGCTCGGAGCTTTCGTACCGGCTTTCTGGGAGATTCACCTCCACCGCCAGGACATTCTCCACCTCGATGCCCGGGTGGGTGTCGGCGATCCTGGAGAGGCTCCGTAGCGTCAGGCCGGCCGCCACCAGGAGGGCCACCGCCAACGTCACCTCCGTCACGACGAGGAGACTCCTGAAGCGGGCCCGCCCCACCCCGTGTCCTGTGCGCATGCCCTCCTTCAGGAATCCCTGGAGATCGCTTCGGACCAGTCTGACGGCCGGGGGGAGACCGAAGACCAGTCCCGTGGCCAGGGACACCCCCAGGAGGATGGCCACCACCCGGAGATCCATCCCCACCTGGTAGACCGGCGGAATCAGCCCCGACAGGAGCGTCGTCACACCGCGCACCCCGAAGATGGCCACGAGCAGCCCCAGAAGCCCGCCCAGGATCCAGAGGACCAGCGTCTCGGTGAGGAGGAGACGGATGATCCGGATGCGCCCGGCTCCCAGGGAAGCCCGAACTGCCATCTCCCTGGCCCGTCCCGTAGCCCGGGCCAGAACCAGAGCCGCCACGTTGATGCAGGCGATGAGAAGGAGAAACCCCACCGCCACGAGGAGAAGGGAGATGGGCTCGCGGGCGTTCCGGATGGTCCGGTCCTGAAAGCGGGCTACGTGGACTCGGCTTCCCTCGTTCAATTCGGGATAGTCGGCCTCCAGTTCCAGCGCGACCCGGTCCATGTCCTCCCTGGCCTGTCCCAGTGTGACCCCGGGGAGGAGACGTGCCAGCCCCGTCAGCCCCGGGTGACTCCCCCGGTTCTGGATCCAGTCTTCGGCGAAGATCCCGGCCGGAGCGTACAGGTCCACCCCCTCCAGCGCGGGAGGGAAGCGGACGTGCCGGGGCAGCACGCCCACTACCTCGGCGGGATAGCCGTCCAGGTAGAGAACCCTGCCTAAAATCTCGGCGTCTCCGCCGAAACGCTCCTGCCAGAAGACATGGCTCAGGATGACCGCGGGCGATGCCCCCACCTGGTCTTCCTCCGCCAGGAACGTCCGACCCAGGACGGGTGTCACCCGAAGGAGAGGGAAGATGGAGGCTGAGACCCGACTCACCAGGACCTGCTCCGGATCCCCGGAGCCGGTCATGGCCATGCGGGTCTCGTTCCAGACTCCCATGTCTTCGAAGACCCGGTTCCGCTCCCGCCAATCCAGGAAGTTCGGGTAGGCCACCGAGGCGTTCTCGAAGGAAGCCAGCTTCTCCCAGAGCTCCACCAGCTCGCCGGATTCCGCGTAAGGGAGAGGCCGGAGGAGGACCTGGTCGAAGAGGGTGAAGATGGTGGCCACGCCGCCGATGCCCAGGGCCAGGGTGAGAAGGGCGACGGTGGTGAAGCCGGGGCTGGAGCGGAGGTTCCGCAGCGCCAGGCGAACGTCCTGTAGGGGATCGGCGAGGGCAGCCCACCACCCCCCTTTCCTCCTCAGCCCTTCGCCGACCTCCTCGGCCCAGGCGTCACCCCGAGCCCGGCGCCGGGAGCGGTCGGCCCGGAGGAGATCCGCGGCGAACTCGTCCCAGTCCTGCACGTGGAGTCGGGCGGCTTCCTCGGCCTCGGCCCCGGATCGTCCCCGGGCCAGGGCCTCTTGGTAGACGTCCTCCAGCTGGGAGGCCACTTCTGCGATGATGTCCCGCTCCCGGGTCTCTTTCAGTCCCGGGAGGGCGAGATGCTCTCTCACGTAGCGGTGCCAATCACACATCGTCTTTCTCCGAAAGGCTTCAACCCCCAGCCAGCCCCAGCACCTGGTTCACCGACTCGGCGAACTGGAGCCAGGTGGCCTGCTTCGCCTTCAGGACTTCCTGGCCGCGCCGGGTGAGGCGGTAGTACTTCCGCCGGCGCTGCCCCTCCTTCTCCACCCAGCGGCCCTTGATCCAGCCCCGATCCTCCATCCGGCAGAGGACTGGGTAAAGAGACGAAATCTGGAACACCAGGCGCCCCCCGGAGCGGGACTCGATGAGCTTTCCCAGCTCGTAGCCATGCCGGGGCTCGGCCTCCAGGAGGGAGAGGATGAGGAGCTCGACGCTGCCCTTCTTCATCTCTGGACTGAACACGAAAGACTCCATCTACGGCGACGCGATGTATTGTGACGATACATATATGACGGAAACGGATGCAGGAAGGTTGGAGAAGGGTGTGTGCTGTGCGGCATGCTGCCAACCATAGGAGGGGAGAGGGCACCGGCGCCCGCGACCCTCGACCGTTACTCCGGCCTCAGGGCGTCCACCGGGTGAATGCCCGAGGCCCTCAGAGCCGGGGCCAGGCTGGCCAGGAGGATCACCATGATCAGCAATCCGGCGGCTGCGAGGAAGGAGACCGGATCCAGGGGGCTCAGCCCCAGGAGCATGGAGCGCATGGCAGCGGCCACGCCCGCTGCGATCAAAGCACCCATGGCCATCCCGGGTGCGGAGAGGCGAAGGGTGTCTCCCAGGACCCGAAGAGCGACCTCTCCCTGAGTAGCCCCCAGGGCCATGCGGAGACCGATCTCCTTCCTCCGGTGGGTTACGGCCAGAGCCACGACCCCGTGCACACCCATCGCCGAGAGGATGACCACCAGCAACCCCAAAGCCCCACCCAGCTGCCCGGCGGAGCGCTGCTCGCGCGTCGCGCGGCCAACCACGGACCGACCTGGAAGAAGGTGGGGTAGGGGCAGCCCCGGATCCACCGATTGCATGGCCGTCCGAATGGGCTCTCCCAGCGACGCCGGGTCCGCAGAGGTACGCAGCAGGATCATGAGTTGGGGTGAGTAGTTCTGTCGAAGGGGAAGAAAGACGTGAGGCCAATCCTCTCCGGCTCGGCTCGAAGCCACCCGATCCACCACCCCGATCACGGTTCTTGGCCGGGCTCCCTCAGAGCCCGCCGGCCAGTTGAACTGGCGACCAAGGGGCGTCTCGCCAGGCCAGAGACGCTCGGCGAGGGGACGGGTGATGACCGCCACCGCTTCGGAAGAGGCATCGTCGCTCGATCGGAACCCGCGCCCCAGGACGACGGGAGCGCCGATGGCCGTGAAGTATCCCTCGGTGACCCGGGTAAACTCCACCCTGATCCGGCTCTCCGGATCTTCGGCTGCTTCGATAGGCGCCACACGCCCGAAATTTCCAAGCCGGTCCAGGGGAACCCCGTCCCCCAGTGCCACTGCCTTCACTCCCGGTAGGGAGCCAAGGGTACGCATCAGCCCGTCCAGCAATGCCCCGCCGCCGTCCTCCAAGGTCGCATAGCCCTCTTCGGAGAGGTCCAGGAGGCTCGAGGAGAGGGCGCCGACCGCGTAGTCCGTCACCACCAGCCCATCGGCCTCGAATCCCAGCGTGTGATCGTCGGTGCGGGAGAGGGAGCGAAGGAAGAGGGCACCCACCACAAGGAAGGCGAGAGCCGCACCGGCCTGCGCCGAGGCGGCGATTCTCTGAATCCTTCCGACCCGTCTCCCTCCACCCCCGGGATCATCCTTGAGAGCGCCCACGAGCTCGGGCCGGCTGAAGCGGAGGGAGGGAACCAGGCCCACGAGGAGGGCGGCGACGAGAGCCGTAGCGAAGGACATGGCCAGCACCCATCCGCTGGGCTGGAACCTGAACCCCGGCGTGTAGACTCCGAGGTCCAGCGGGGAGACGGTCGCCATGGCGATAAGGGCCATCAGCGTACCTACCGCGCCCCCGGCCAGGGCGAGAATGAACGCTTCCACCATAAGGTGGCGGATCAGGCGCAGGCGGCTCGATCCCAGAGCCAGCCGCACACCGATCTCTCTCTCCCTGGTCGCCGATCGGGCCAGGGTCATCCCGGCAAGGTTCCCGCAGATGATCAGTAGAAGCACCCCCAGGATGCCCCAGAGGCCGGCCATGGCCATCAGGTCGAAGACCCGATTCTGGGCTGGGAATCGCCCGAAGGACGCGGCGCGTACCGTTCGGCTCTCATTGGTCTCCGGATACTCGGAAGCCAGGCGACCGAACACGGTCTGAAGGGCAGCCTGGGTCTCGGACCGGGTGGCTCCATGGCGAAGACGGCCCAGCACCTGGACCGAGAGCCGGGCCCGGTCATGCACGATGGAGTCCTCCCCCCTCGCCTGACGGTGCTGCACGAGGGGCACCCAGAGATCCACACTGCTCATGGTGACTCGTGCACCGCGGAAGCCTTCGGGGGCCACGCCCACCACCTCGTAGGGGATTCTGTTCAGAGTGAGGGTCTGCCCGAGGATGTCCGACCTTCCCCCGAAGTGGGTTTGCCAGAGGTCGTGACTCACCACTGCCACGGGGTGTTGGCCCGGACCTGCGTTCTCGGAGGCCAGGAAGCCCCGTCCAAGGACAGGCTGAGCGCCCAGGACTCTGAAGTACTCGCTCGTTGCGTAGGCCGCGTGGATCCGCTCTGCGCCAGGTCCCTCTCCCGTGGAGCTGACGGTGACATCCTCCTCGGTCCAAGCCGTCAAGGCCTCCAGGGGCGTGTCAACCGCCTGAACGGCCAGGAAGTCCGGAAAGCTCCACCCCCAGAGCTCCTGGCCATCTTGCAGAGTCACGGGATCCACGATCCGGTCCTGGCCGGTGACCCCGGGCACAGGGGCCACCCAGACCGCGTGGATGGCGGTGAGGAAACACGCGTTCACTCCGATGCCTGCCGCCAGAGACAGGACGGTGACCACGGTATAGCTCCGGGCCTTCCGAAGGGACCGGAGAGCGAAGCGGACATCGTCCCGAACGTCGGAGACCAGCTCCCTCCATGCGCGTCTGCGCGCTCCTTGGGCATCGATGCGCCTGCAGAGCTCGGCCACCCGCTCCGGGTCCCCGAAACGGGCAAGGGCCTCAGCCCGGGCTTCCTCCAGGGATCGTCCTTCGCGCTGCAGCTGCCGGATCCGGGTCTCGAGATGAAAGTCCAGCTCCTGATCCACGCTCTCGGTCAGCTTCCGGCCGAACCGATCAAGGTGGAAGAGACGCTTGCCTCCTGGCCTCCTCATGACACCTCCTCGATCGGCAGGTCAAGGATGGAGAGGATGGCCCGGGTGCTCTTCAACCAGCCCTCGAGCTCCCTGGCAAGGGCACGGCGGCCACTCCTGGTAATCTCGTAGTACTTGGCCCTCTTGCCCTCCTCGGTCTTCACCCATTCCCAGTCCACGTACCCCTTCGCCTGAAGCCGGTGGAGGGCTGGATAGAGTGAGCCTTCCTCGACCTGGAAGAGGCCTCCGGATCGTGCTGCGATGTGGTCGGCCACCCCGACTCCGTGCAGGGGGCCGGCCAGCTCCAGCCCCCGGAGGATGAGCATCTCCAGCGTACCGTAGAGACCTCCCGCGCGTACACTGCTTCCCATGAGCCGTCTCCCTGGGTCTTCCCGGCATCGAGGGTCTACATAGTCTGTCTATGTAAGAGTACGGATGGGAGGAATCACAGGTTTCAGGAGACGGCCCGGCGCAGTTCCCTGCGGGGCCCGGGTCGACCTCGAGGGCAGGGTCGGACTAACGCGTGAACCCGCCGGCCGGTTCCATAAAAGACGGGTTGAACGGGCTGAGCGCGTCCCTCAATTCCTGAGTCGGCGCCCCGTACACGACGAAGCGTGTGGGGGCGAGGAGGGTCAGGAAGCGGTCCATGAAGCGTTCTCCGAAGGTGGTCAGGTGGACCAGGGCAGCGGCGGAGTCGGCGTAGCGCTCGAAGAGGTGGCACGTCTTTCCGTCGGTGCTGACGCTCCACTGGTAGTCGAGCGCTCCGGTCTCATTCGCATTCGTTGCCGCGACCATTTCCTGCATCAGGCCGTCGAAGTCTCGGGCCTGCTCCGGATTCATGTTCAGCTCCAGTAGCCAGAATACCTGCTTACTCATGGCTTGCCTCCCTACTCACGTGGTAGGTGTATCCCAATGGACCATTGGGCCCAGGAAATGTCGCTTGGATGCCGATCCGAAACATCTCCAGACTGCCTACGTCCGTCAACGTCCCCCGGAACGCGATGATGCGTTCCATTTCTTCGATGGATGACCCGGCCGGCGAACCTGGGGTACCAACCCCCTGGAGCGTGGTCTATTGCCCGGGGCGGAGGCTCCCCCCAAGTCAGGAGGTGTAGAATATGTGGTGGGTGCTGGCCATCTGCATGTTCGCGGTGGCCGTCCTCTTTTCCATGTTGGGGCAGGGCGGTGGGGCGCTATACACACCGCTCCAGGTGTGGCTGGGCGTCGACTTCCACGAGGCCGCCACGACGAGCCTCTTCCTCATCATGGTCACCTCAGTGGCGGCGTCCCTGGTGTTCCACAAAGCCAGGCGCATCGATTGGCCGCTGGCCATCGCGCTCGAAACGGTGACCGCCGCGGGTGGTTTTGCGGGCGGCCTTGGATCAGGATGGCTCTCCGGCACCACGCTGTCGCTGATCTTCGCCGGAGTGATCGGGACGGCGGCGGTCCTGATGATCCGGCCCATGAGGGAGCGGGAGCCGTGCCCGTCCGGGGGAGACGGCCTCTTCATTTGGCACCGGACGCAGGCTCAGCAGCACTACTGTGTGGACATGGCGCTGGCCCTGCCATTCTCCTTCGCCGCAGGGGCACTCAGTGGGATGGTGGGCGTGGGGGGTGGGCTGATCAAGGTTCCACTCATGGTGATGGTGCTCGGGGTGCCGATGGACATCGCCGTTGGTTCCAGCGCGCTCATGGTCGGGCTGACCGCAAGTGGAGGGTTCGCCGGCCATCTGGTGCACGGTCACTGGAACTGGAGGCTGTCCCTGGTCCTCGCCGCGGCGGTGTTCGTCGGCGGCCAGATCGGGAGCCGCATTACCGTGAGATTGGACCAGAGAACGCTGAAGACCGGGTTCGGTTGGTTCCTGCTCGTCATTGCCTCGACGATGGTGCTCGAGGCGCTGCGATAGGTGGGAGGCCAGGAATCACATGTTTCCATAGAAAGGGAAAGCCATGAAGGACGAACAACGCGAAGCAATGCGCCAGCTGGCGGCAGCGGGGCGAGGGCTCGGGCCGGGCTGGGAGGAGATCCTCGAGGCATCGTTTCTCATCCACGGCCACGTCTGCGGCGGCATGCCCCTGGGCTTTCGCGCCGGGACCCTCGCCCTCGAGGCATTGGGTGCCGAGCGCGAAGCCAACATGGCCCACCTGGTTTTCGTCGAGACGGGAACGGGCCATGCAGCTGGCTGCTTCGCGGACGGCGTGCAGATGGCCACGGGTTGCACCTTCGGTAAGGGCCTCATCGAACGGACCGGATACGGGAAGTGGGCGCTGAGCCTCGTCGATATCGGGACTCGCAAGGCGGTGCGCTTGTCCGTAAAGCCCGAGACCATGAAGGCCGCCCTGCAATCGCCGTTCGTGCAGATGCGCCGTGAGGGCGTGCCCCCCACCGAGGTTCCCCTGGACGTCAGCCGGCCGCTGGTGCAGGGACTCATGGGCAGGAGCGAGAAGGATCTCTTCACGGTCTCCGAGGTCTTCCAGTATGGGCTCGCCCCCAGGCCGCCGGCCTGCTTCGACACCGTCACCTGTAGCCGGTGCGGCGAGCTGGTGGCCGAGAACAGGGCACGCCTCAAGGAGGGGAAGCCGGTGTGCCAGCCCTGCTCTGGCTATGGGCCCTGAAGAGAGTGAGAGGAGTGACGGCGGAGCCGAGATTACCCCGGCCTGGACCGTATAGAGGGGCGAAATCATGAGCCGGACGCTGTCCCACCAGGAGGCGAAGGCATTCTATGACCGCTTCGGATCCAAACAGGACCTGCAGCGGGTCTACGAGGATCCGGCGATCCGCGTTCTGGAAGCGCACGCGGACTTCGAGCACGCGCGTGACGTGGTGGAGTTTGGCTGCGGAACCGGCCGGTTCGCGCGGCACCTGCTGGAACAGCGGTTGGGCTCCGCGGCGACCTACCTCGGGCTCGACATCAGCTCGACGATGGTGAAGCTGGCCCGTGAGAAGCTCGCGCCATGGCCCGACCGCGCCCGCGTGCAACAGACCGAAGGCGCGCCGGTTGTCCCTCTGCCCGCCGCCCGGTGCGACCGCTTCCTCAGCATCTACGTCCTCGACCTGCTGTCCACGGAGGATGCGAGGAAGGTCATCGCCGAGGCGGGCCGCGTTCTCGCCCCTGGTGGTCGCATGTGCCTGGCGAGCCTGACGAGCGGGCAAGGGGCCCTGTCGCGGGCGGTCTGCCGGGCCTGGACTGGCCTGCATAGCTGGCGACCCCGCCTCGTCGGCGGGTGCCGCCCGATCCGCCTGCTCGACCTCCTGGGCGACGAATGGCGCCTCGTCCACCACGAGGTCGTGTGCACGCTCGGCCTGTGCACCGAAGTCGTGATCGCCCAGCCGTCCGATCAGGCTCCCAGGCCCCCTACCTCTCCCTCAACGCCTCCACCGGGCTCACCCGGGTGGCCCTGAGGGCGGGCAGATAGGAGGCCACGAGGCCCGTGAGGAGGAGGACCAGGGCGATTCCCCCGAAGACCGAGGGGTCCCAGGGATCCACCAGGGTGAAGAGCTCCTTCATTCCCCGGGAGATGAGAGCACCCAACCCCAGCCCTACGACGAGCCCCACCGCGATCTGCTTGATCCCCTGGCCCAGGACCATCCCCAGAACCGTCTTGGCTCCGGCGCCGAGGGCCATGCGGATCCCCACCTCCTGCGTCCGCTGCTTCACGGAAAAGGCCATGACCCCATACAGGCCCACCGCAGCCAGGAAGAGAGCCCCCAGCCCGAAGACGGCGAACAGGCCCCCGAAGATGTCCACCACCCAGTTCTCCTCGGCCAGGGCCCGCTCCTGGGTCCGGACCCAGTAAAGGGGAGTGTCGGGGCTGAGAGCGGCCACCTGGTTTCGGACCAGCGGCGCCAGAGACAGGGGATCGCCCCGCCCTCTCACGGCAATACTGATGAACTGGGCATCGTTCTGGGCCAGGGGGAGGTAGATCCCCTGGGTCACTTCGTCGCTGTTGTTGACCCCCTGCATGAATAGGTCCGGCACCACCCCCACGATGGTGAGCCACGGCTCCTCGCTCTCGCCGGTGCCCACGCGGATCTGACGGCCCAGGGGGTCCTCCCCGGGGAAGTACCGCCGGGCGAATCCGGCATTTACCACCGCGACCGGTAATCCGTCCAGGTCGTCCCCCTGGTTGAACGTTCTTCCCTGGAGGGGCTCCACCCCGAAAGTCTCGAAGAACCCCGGGGTGACGAAGGCCGACCGGGTGCGGGGGTAGTCGGTATCCTGAGGATAGGCTTCCCCCGCCACGGCGAACCGGGTGGAGTTCGCTCCGAGTCCCGGAAGGGTAGTGGTGAGGGCGGAGGAGATCACCTCGGAGCGCGAAGTCAGCCCGTCCACGAGCTCCTGGAAGAAGAGGCGCCGGTCGTCCACGTCCGGGTACTCGGCGGGGAAGAGGCCCAGGCGGGCCGTAAAGACTTCCTGACGGTCGAATCCATAGTCCAGGGTCCTGAGACGGATCATTCCCTTCACCATGAGCCCGGCCGAAACCAGCAGTCCCACCGACATGGCCACCTCTCCCATGACCAGAAAGCGGCTCAGCCGTCCGATGCGCATGGAGGAGGACCCGCGGGACTCGTCCTTGAGGAGCTCATGGGTCCGGCTCCCCGAGACCTTGAGCCCAGGGATCAGCCCCGAGACCAGAGCAGCCAGCAGGGTCGTCGCCGCGATGAAGAGGAGGATGGGCCCGTCCACCGTGAACGACATCCAGAAGGGTGGGTCGGAATAGGCCACGGCACGGGTAAAGAGGTCGAGTCCCACTTTCGCCACCACGGCTCCTACCACAGCCCCTGCCACCGCCAGGATGGATGCCTCGGAGACAAGGTGGAGAAGAATCCGGGATCGGCTTGCCCCCATGGCGGTGCGGATGGCCAGCTCCTTGGTTCGGCCCGCTGCCCGGGCCAGGAGGAGGTTGGCCACGTTGACGCAGGCGACCATGAGCACCAGGAGCACCGTTCCCAGCATGGAGAGGAGAATGGCCTCGGAGTCTCCCCCCATGGCCATCTTGGTGTAGGGCTTCACCACGGCGTCCAGCCCGCGGTTGGTCTCGGGGTAGGCCTCCGCCAGCCGGCCTGCGATCCCACTGAGCTCGGCGGTAGCCTGCTCGGCCGTCAACCCCTCCTTCAGCCTCCCGAAGGGGGTCACGTAGGTTCCCTCACCCCGGGGGAGAGCCACAGGGTCGAGGCGCAAGGGAACCCAGACGTCCTCCAGCTGGGGGAAGCGGAATCCCTCGGGCATGACGCCGATGATGGTGGCGTCCTCCCCGTTCACCTTCACCGCCTGTCCCAGGACCCCGGGGTCGGACCCGAACCGGTCCCTCCACACGTGGTATCCCAGAACCAGCACCTGAGCGCCCCCGGGGTGGGCTTCCTCGTCGGTGAAGGCCCTGCCCAGGAAGGGCTGGACCCCCAGCGCGCGAAAGGCGCTGGCCGTCATGAACGCTCCGTCATAGCGCTCGGGCTGTTCCCCGGCGGTGACGTTCACCGTGCCACTGTAGAAGGCCCCCAGGTCTTCCAGGGAGCCCTGCTGCTCCTTGAAGTCCGTGTAATCGTGGATGGAGAAGGAGGTCTGCTCGATTCCCTGCTCTGGGTTGGTGCCGAGCACTGCGTAGATCCTGTCCCCATCGGGGAAGGGGAGGCCCCGATACAGCGCCCCGTACACGATGCTGAACATGACCGCCGTGAATCCGATTCCCAACCCCAGCGCCACCACGGCGATGAAGGAAAGGCCCGGCTGATTCCGAAGGCCGCGGAAGGCGAAGCGGAGCTCCTTGGCAAACTCACCCATGGCACCCGATTCCACGCAACTGGCTCTGGACCTGGGACGGACCCTCCGGCGCGAGTCGACAGAGCGAGAGACTTCCTCCCCTACGGCGGGTGCCTCCGGCGGGTTTCCGCTCTTCCGGCTCCGGTGCTTCCCGACGCGATGGGAAGGCGTAGGCTTCGGGGCGACCTATCCCGAGGTCGCGGGAAGAGAAGGCGAGCACGAAAAGGAGAGCCGATGCAGCAGCTCCAAGGGCGGGAGCTCCGCCACACCGTTCGGGCCCTGGCCCGCTCTCCACGCTTCACCATCGTGGCGGCCTTCACCCTGGCCCTGGGGATCGCGGGAACCACGATCATCTTCAGCGCGGTGAACGGTGTGCTCCTGAGGCCGCTACCCTACCCCCATGCGGATCGGATCGTGGGGGTCTGGCACGGGGCCCCGGATCTGGGCTACGACCAGTCCGGGATCAGTCCCGGGATCTTCTACCAGTACCTCACGGAGAACCAGGTCTACGAGTCCATGGGACTGTACGTCCCGGTGGAGCGGAGCCTGACGGAGGCGGGGGATGCCGAGCGTCTGCCGGTGGTCGCCAGCACGGCGGGGCTCTTCGAGGTCCTCTCGGTCCCGCCTCTCCTTGGCCGCACGTACAGCGAGGAGGAAGCGAGGGAAGGAGGGTCCGCGCTCGTGGTCCTGGGCTACGACCTCTGGCAGCGCCGCTTCGGCGGCGCACCGGACATCCTCGGTCGAACCTTGAGGCTGGACGGGGAAGCAACGGAGGTCATCGGCGTCATGCCGGAGGGATTCGACTTCGGTGGACCGAACCGAACGGCCGATCTCTGGATTCCCGTGCACCTGAACCTCGAGGACGGTCGGCCCGGTACTTTCTCCTACGCCGCCGTGGCCCGACTCAAGCCCGGAGCGACGCCCGAGACGGCCGTGGCCCAGGAGACGGCACTCCTTCAGCGGGTCCGGGAGCGATGGGCCGACGTGGATGCCTTCATCAACTTCTTGGACGCCGGTGGCTTCCACCCCATCGTCAGCTCCCTGGATGAGGAGGTGGTGGGGAGCATGCGGGGTCTCCTGTGGATTCTCCTGGGCACCGTGGGCGTCGTCCTCCTCATCGCCTGCGGGAACGTGGCGAATCTCTTCCTGGTCCGGGCCGAGGGCCGCCAGCGGGAGATGGCGGTGCGGGCCGCCATCGGGGCGTCCCGGGGGAGGCTGGCCCGGCAGTTCATCCTGGAGAGCCTGGTGCTTGCGGGCCTCGGGGGCGTTCTGGGGGTGGGCCTGGCCTGGGCGGGGATTCCCGTCCTCCTTCGTGCGGCCCCTCCCCAACTTCCCCGGTTGGACCAGATCGGTATGGACCCGACGGTCCTGGCGTTCGGCATCGGGGTGACCCTCCTCTCCGCCCTTCTCTTCGGCCTTGCCCCGGTTCTCCGCTACAACATCCCGGATCTCCTGGGGGTACGTCGCTACGCGGGGAGGGGGACCACGGAGGGGCGTGAGCGCCACCGCCTCAGGAATGGACTGGTGGTGGGCCAGACGGCTCTGGCCATGGTGCTGCTGGTGGGGGCCGGTCTCCTGGTGAAGAGCTTCCTGGAGATCCGCGGCATCGATCCGGGCTTCGACACCGAGGGAATCCTCACCTTCCGCCTCTCGCTGCCCCCGGGCCAGTATCCTGGAGCCCTCCAGCCCGCCGCCTTTCACAGCCGGCTCCTGCAGCGCCTCCGGGCTCTACCGGGAGTAGAGGCGGCCGGGGGCGTCAGCGCTCTTCCGCTTGCCCAGAACACGTCCAGCACGGCCCACGACATCGAGGACCAGCCTACCTCGGCCGGAGAGCTGCCCCCCATGTTCTCGTTCAAGTACGCCACGCCGGGCTATTTCCGGGCTATGGGGATCTCGGTGGTGGCCGGGCGCGCATTCCAGGAGGGCGATGGAGAGCTGGAGCCGGGGGCCGTTGTGGTCAGCCGGGCCCTGGCCGACCGGATCTGGCCGGACCAGGACCCCATCGGCAAGCGGATCCGGCTCAACGGAGACACCACCGAGCTGGGTTGGGAGCGCATCGTCGGGGTTGTGGAGAGCACCCGGGATCAGGGCCTGAGGAACGACCCTCTCCAGGTCGTCTACCATCCCCTGGTGGGACCCCATGGGGATGAGGGCTGGGCCACGCCGAACCTCGGCTACGTCGTCCGGGCTGAGAACCCCCTGGCCCTGGTGGATGGAGTGCGAGAGGCCGTGAGGGAGATGGACCCAAACCTGCCCCTGACCGCGGTCCGAACCATGCAGTCGGTGATGGCCGGCTCCATCGTCCGCCTCACGTTCACGGCCCTGTCTCTGGGAATTGCGGCCGCGGTGGCACTGATCCTGGGAGCGGTGGGGCTCTATGGCGTCCTGTCCTACGTGGTCACCCAGCGCACGCAGGAGATCGGCGTTCGCATGGCCCTGGGGGCGCAGGCCCGTGAGGTACAAGGAATGGTGGTGGCCTCGGGAGCGAGGCTGGCGGGACTCGGGCTCGTCCTGGGCCTTCTCGGGGCGGGTGCGTTGACCCGCCTTCTCCAGGGATTGCTGTTCGGCACCGAGCCGCTGGATCCCCTCACCTTCGCCGGCGTCTCGCTGCTGCTCCTGGGGTCGGCCTCCTGGCCAGCTTCCT
Organism: uncultured Gemmatimonadales bacterium; assembly: GCA_963751255.1. Classification (GTDB taxonomy): domain Bacteria; phylum Gemmatimonadota; class Gemmatimonadetes; order Longimicrobiales; family Gaopeijiaceae; genus CAVVTW01. The sequence goes on from CAVVTW010000037.1 coordinate 32,817, forward strand.
TCCGGCGCGAAAAGCCGCCAGGTGGATCCTGTGCAGGCTATGCGCATGGAATGAGGGGGCTCGCGGGTGCCTTGGGAACCGAGACGGCGCGCAACGGCCCGGAGCCCGAATCAGGGCTCCGGGCCGCTCCGCCTCCATGGGGGTTCGGAAGAGGGGAGGTTCACTCGTTCCACGTGGCCGGGTCGGAGCAGACCTCGGGCTCGGAATCGACCTCGCAGACCAGGTACCAGTATCGGCCTTCGGTGGCCGTGAGTTTATCCGCGTAGGCTCCGTCGTTGACGGTGGTCGTGAGGAGACCGAAGGGCCCGGTGACGCCATCGCTTTTCCGAACCTCTACGTTCGCGGTGGTCGCGTCGCTCCAGGCCAGCTCGGCGAAGCGGTTCTTTCCGGCAGTCTTGAGGGTCACCGTCAGGGTGATCGAGCCCGGTGAGGGAGGCTCGTCCGCCGACACGGTCACCCGATCCGAGGCCGTTCCAGTGGCCCCGTCGTCGTCCGTCACGGTGAGGGTCACCAGGTAGTCGCCGACGGCCGAATAAATGTGGGTGGGGTTCTGGGCCGTGGAGGTGTTGTCGTCGCCGAAGTCCCAGCTCCATGCGGTCACGGTCCCGTCAGCGTCCCCGCTCGCGTCGGTGAAGCTCACCGTGAGCCGGTCAGTCGAGAAGGCGAAGGAAGCCGTAGGCGCCTGGTTCGTGGAGCCCCCTCCGCCGACCTCCACCAGCACGGGGGCGAAGATGTCGGTGTTACTCACATCTAGGAGCGGCTCCGTGGTGCCGTCCCCGGAGTCGTCTGTCCAGTTGTCGTTGCCGGCGTCCTTCACCCGGTCGTAAAGGGCGTAAACGTCGACAGCGTCATTCGGGTGGTCGATGCTGGCCAGGAGCGCCAGGGCCCCGGCGACGTGGCGCGAAGCCATGGAGGTGCCGCTGATGGTGCCGTACCCTCCCTCCTTCAGGGGAAAGGTCGAGAGGATGCATACGCCGGAAGCGGCGATGTCCACGGCGTCCCCGTAGTTGCTGAAGTTGGCCAGCGTATCGTCTTCGTCGTCTCGGTAGGTCTCGGAGCCAAACCCACCGGGCAAACCGTCGAAGTCGGCCAGAGCCGAGACCGTGAGCACGTTGTCGAAGGCCGCCGGGCTGTAGGCCTCCGCGTAGTAATGGCTGTTACCGGCAGCCACGGCAAAGGCCACGCCTGCATTGACCGCTCCCTGGATGGCGTCGTACTCAGCCTCGCTGAAGCCCGGGCCTCCCAGGCTCATGTTGGCCACCTCGATGGTTTCGGCATGGGCCGTTACCCAGTCGATGCCGGCCACAATCCAGGAGGTGTAGCCAATTCCGCGGGAATTCAGCACCTTCACGGCCCAGAGCCGGGCCCCGGGGGCCACGCCCACCACGCCGACGTCGTTGTCCAGGGCTCCCACCGTCCCGGCCACGTGGGTCCCATGATAGTGGTCGTCATCTCCGCCCTCCTTGCAGTTCGCTTTGGAGGGTCCCCCTCGGCGCAATTGATCCCGCCCATCACGTTCAGATCAGGGTGCTCGAAGTCGATGCCCGTGTCGATGATGGCTACGTCCACGTCCACCCGGAGGTCGTCACTTCCGTCGAGATCGAGGTTGTCGTTTCCGTCGGCGAATATGCGCTGCACGCCGGTGGGCACCGTCTGCTGGGAGATGGAGTGCAGTCGGCCGGGAGCTCCACCGAGAACCCTCGGATGGCATGTTCATAGACGAAGCCGAGAGCGGCCCCCTGGGCGGACGCCAGAGTTCTGGCCGTCGCCTGGACGTTCTGGACGCCAGGCCTGAAGACCACGAGGTAGCGGTTGGGAGGGACTTGGTCCGGAACCCTGGAGAGAGCCGGACCACCGGGGTCCAGGTCGGGGGCCATGGGCTCCGAGGTATCGTGACACCCGGCTACGGCCGGGAGCAAGGCGGCAAAACCAGCGGCGAAGCGCCTCATCGAGAACTCCTCCGGGGTTTGGGGCGCAAGGATAGCCCGTCTGAATTGCCGAGGACGATGCTGCAACGAGGCTCCCTGGCTTGGACAGGAATCCTCCCGCGCAACCTATCCCCCCCGAGCCGCATAACCGCAACGAAGAGCCCGTCTGCTTTTCGGGGCGCCGGCGATCTCGCAGCCGCGATCCGAGGCGAGGTCCGTAGACTCACCCCGACCTCCACCACGAGGAGACCCGCCGGCCGGGGAGGTCATCGATGAACCCGTCTTGGCTGCCGGCGGCACGTCCCATCACTTCTCGTCCGCCGCCTGCGCGCCCCATCACTCGTGGCGAATGACCCTCAGCGGCTCGACCGAGGCGGCCCGTCGGCCGGGAAGGAGCACCGCGACCATGGTCACGAGCCCGAGAACCAGCGTTGCCCCCGCCAGGCTGAGGGGATCGATGGGGCTGACGCCGAAGAGGTAGCCCCTGAGCAGCAGCCCGACGGCCACGGCCCCGGGGATTCCCAGGCCGGCTGCCCAGGAGGACGAGCCGACCGCCCTGGCGCAGGATGAACTTCAGAATGCGGCGCCCGTCCGCCCCGATGGCCATCCGGATGCCGATCTCCCGGCTCTGCCGGTTCACGGAGTGGGAGGACACGCCGTACAGACCAACGACGGCGAGAATGAGGCCCAGAACGGAGAAGACGCCCAGGGCGAGGGCCATCAGCTCCCGGTTGTAGGTGGCGTCTCGGAGCAGGCCGGCCACCGTGGTCTGGGGCATAAGGAAGCTCTCTGGACTCAAGGAAGCGATAGCCCGACGCACCTGCGGAGCCAGAAGCGTGGGATCACCCTCGGTCTCGGCGAGGAGCATGACCTCGCCCCAGGGCATCTGGGAGAACGGCAGATAGAGATAGGGCTCCTGGGGCTCGTCCAGGCTGTTGTATTTCCCGTCCCGCACCACCCCGACCACTTCTACGGGATCGGAATCCGGACTTCCCAATCGTATGGTTCGGCCCACGGGGTCCTCCCCGGGCCAGATTCGCGTAGCCAGACTCTGGCTGACTACGGCCACCCGAGGATCATCGGGACCGTCCAGGTCGGTGACCCCTCGGCCTCGGAGCACCCTGACCCCCATGATGTCGAAGAAGGCGGGCCCCACCAGGTTGAACTTCACGGCCGCCCCGGGGGGGAGTGTCGAGGTGGGGGCATCGGTGGTGTGCACGTCCAGGCTGGCTCCGCCCCCGGAAGGGAAGAAGGGAACCGTCCGGGCCATCGTGGCCCGGCGCACTCCGGGCAGCGCCTCCACCTGCTCGACGAGGTCGGCATAGAATGCCGGCAGCCGGTCCTCGTCCATGCGAGGCCAGATCCAGGAGACCAGCACATTGTTGCGTTCGATTCCCAGATCGGCCGACTGGGCGGCAAGAAAGCTGCGAAGGAGGAGGGCCGTCGTGGAGACCAGGACGAGGGAAAGGGCGAGCTGGGCCACCACGAGAACGCTGAGACCCCGGACCGGCCGCCCGGACCGACCCCCGGTCAGGTCATTCCCCTTGAGGACCTCCACCATGCCGGGCCGGGAAGCCCGGAGAGCCGGCGGCAGGCTGAAGATGACGGCGGAGATCAGGGCCAGGCCCACCGTGAACACCACGACCCGCCCGTCCAGTGTGAACCCCCATTCCATGAAAGTCGGTTGCGGGGGGAGAAGGCTGGGCAGAGCCCCCAGGATCATTCCCGAGAGGGCGAGGCTGATGACCACGGCCACAGCCGACACTACGAGGCCCTCCACGAAGAGCTGGCGGATGAGCCGAGGGCGCCCGCCCCCCAGGGCCACGCGGATGGCCATTTCCCGCTGGCGGGTCATTGTCCGGGCCAGCTGGAGCCCGGCGGCGTTGGCACAAGCGATGATGAGGACCACGGCGACCAGGGCCAGGAGGAGGGCACCAGGACCCCCGGAGTTCTGCGTCTGATAGGCGGCGTCGGTCATGACCCTCCTCCATCGAGGGTCCCCGTATCGGTCCCGGATATCGAGGCGGGCCATGATGGTGTTGACCTCCGCCTGGACCTGCTCGACTCGGTCCCCGGCGCGATGCGGCCCAGGGGATTGAAGTACCCGCTCAGGGGCTTCCGGGGCCGACGGTCCCCACCACGTCTCCACTGGATACCAGATATCGGCGGGGCCCCCTCGCCGGAGGCCGGAGTAGCCCCGTGGAGCCACGCCCAGGAGCGTGTAGCTCTGGCCCGTGAGCTGGATGGGGCCGCCAATGACGTCCGGGTCCCCACCGAACTCTCGCTGCCAGAGGGAGTAGCTGATGACCACTCCTGGCTCCGCTATGGCCTCGGGCCCGTCGCCCGCGTGATAGGCCCTCCCGACGGACGGCCGCAGTTCCAGGACGTCGAAGTAGTTCCGCGAAGTCACCTCCACCAGCATTATCCGGGCGGTGCCGTCCGCTCCGGTCAACAGGCGCTCCCCGGAACTCTGCCGCGGCAACGTCCTCCATGGTCGACGTCTGGTCGCGGATGGCCTCGTAGTTGGCGTAGGAGAACGCATTCAGCGTACCCTCCCGATCAGCTGCGAACACCCGGACCACGTGGTCCGGCTCGGCGAAGGGGGAGGAGTTGAGCCAGAGCCAGTCCACAACGCCGAAGACGACTGCGTTGAGGGTGATTCCGATGACCAGCGACACGACGGCCGCGGCCGTGGTTCCGAGGTTCTTTCTGAGAAGTCGGAGGCTGTGGATGAAGTCGGTCATGGTGAAGTCTCCGATGGTGCGAAGAACGCCGGGAAGAGCCGTTCCGGCTGCAATGATCCGACGTCGGGTAAGAGGTGCAGGGACTGGAAGGCCTGCCGGGAGTACCAGGCTCTGGGCAGCCGACGGACGCCTTCCTCCTCGGCGAGGATGCGAAAGCTGCTCCTCCAGGTCATCCAGGATGTAGGCGCGGTCCGTTCCCGTGGCGAGAAGCCTCAGGAGCCGCCGCCAGAACCTCGGCGCCCGCGGAGGAATCGCCGTGCCCCAGGGGCCGACATTTATCGCTCCTGCCCCGCGGCGGCTGCGGGATCGACCCCTTCCCACATCTTGTCGTGGACCCGTCGGGCCCGCTGCAGGGCCGTGGCGCCCTCGGCAGAGAGCCGGAAGACACGCTTGGCCCGTCCCCCTCGCTCAGGGAGAGGGTCGGAGAGGCGAGACTTGATGAGCCCCTTCTTCTCCAGGCGGTCCAGCGCAGTGTAGACGGTGGCGATGGAGATCGACTGCTGGGTGCGCTCCTCGATCTCCTGGTGGATGGGCACGCCGTATGCGTCGTCACCCAGACGCACCAGGCAGAGGAGCACGTACTGTTCCAGCTGGTTGAGTCCGTCCACACGGCCCATGATCTTCCTCCGCTGCTGGCGGTGCTGAACGCCGGGCTGGACCGGGCCGGACCTCACTCCGCCGGGCCCGACCCCCCTTCCTCGGCACGGGTATCTCTACGGCCCGAGTTTCTTTTTGTTTCAAGAAGAAAAAGGAAGGGACCGATCGGCGTCAGAGGCCCTCGGCCGCGGCCGCTGGGATGGCTGCCTCAGCCCCACGATCAATCGGCGAGACGGAACCCTTGATGGGGTGCTGTCACACGCATGCGTTCTATATAGATGCATGTACGTAGACCATCGGTGCTCGAGATGAAGACGAAGCTGACCCGGACCATCGACGAAGACCTCGTTCCGAAGGCCAAGCGTTACGCCCGGGTCCGTGGAGTGTCGTTGTCCTCAGTAGTGGAGGGGGCTCTGCGTGGATTGGCGATGATTCGAGGAGTCTGTCCGCCGGTTCTTCTTGTAATCCCCCGGGCCCGAAGGTACTTTGCGGGCATAACCGAGAATCTATCGATGCCGGCTGCCTTCCGGCCCCGCCATCAGAGCGACGCCCACCCGTTGGACGCCCACCGATGACGTGACCGGTCGGACTCCTGAGCCTCTGTAGTGAGCGCGAAAGTGGACCATATGCGCTCTGTCGGGTCGTTGTCGGCTGCTCTGACGATATCCCCTTACGCACTCGCCTGCGACGCAAAGCGAGGCCCTCCCCTTTTTTGTCGCATTCTCGATACCCGGACGGGAAGGGATCGAGAGGCCCGGCGAATCGGACGAAGATCCAATGGTGAGCGCATTTCCTAGCAAAGGAGGTTGGCCGCCATGAAACCCAAGATACTTCCTACCTTAATTTGTTTCGTAGCGTGTGCATTGACGTGCAGCTGCGAACGTTCCCCAACCGTGGCAGACTCCGAGCCGGCCGTGAACCCACTCTTCACCTACGGTGTCGCACCGCCCTACACCGTCCCGGTGGAGGTGAACAACTACCATCTCTATCTGACGGAGGGGGGGTGGAATTCCGACGGCAAACCCCTCCAGGGAGGGACCTACAGGGGAAGTCAGGTCCTCTATGCAGGCGGTTTGGCTTACGGCAATGGTCCGGCATCCGTCTTCTACTACTATCCGGCCGGGACCGGGAGAAGCTTCAAGGGGACGTTTCCGGCCGACGAGAGGTTCTTGTTCGACGTGTTCGAATCCGGACCCTACGCCGATCATCACACCGTCACCGTGATGTTGGAGGCCGTCGACGATCAGTTCCAGTCCCGCGTTCCTCTCGGCCTGGTCACTGCCCGGGAAACGTTTGCCTATACCGACCTGGAGAACGACGACTACATCATCCTCAAGTACACCCTCAACAACTTCACGCGTGAGGACGTGACGAACCTCTACCTCGGCCAGGTCCTGGACGTGGACGTCGGCTCCAATTCAAACGATGACGTCATTCAGTACGACCCGGATGTGCCTATGGTCTCGATCGGATCCCAGACGACGGACGTCTTCTCCGGCCACGTCGTGTTGGCCGGCGGGGTGTCGGTGTACAAGCGCTGGCAAATCGGCCAGGACCCCTGGCCCTTGGCCCGATGGTATGAGCGGTTGAGCGGGGAGATGGATGGCGGCGGTTCCTTCGGACCGACGGATGTCCGCCACCTCCTGGCCAACGGTCCGGTCACCATCCCTGCAGGGGGCTCGAGGGTCATCGCGTTCGCCCTGGTAGGCGGTGACGACGCGGCAGACTTGGACGCCAATGCGGCTGCGGCCAAGGCGAAGTGGGCATCGCTGCCGTCCGCCGCAAGAGGCCCGTATTCAACGCCGCTGGCGGCCGTCTCCATCACCCCCCGCGTCCTGAACCTGGATGCGCCGGGGGTGTTCAGCGTTCTGTTCGAGTTCAGATCGGCGGCCGAGGCTGCGCAATCCAATATCGAAGGGTTCGCCGGGGTGATCTGCAGTGGAGCCCGGGCCTTTCGCGCCAACTCCGCTTCAGGGAAGAGGGTCCGGGCCTTCTTCCACACCGACGACCTCGACGTTCGCCTGAAACCTGGCGAACCCGTCGTGTGTGAAGGCCGGTTGGCGGACGGTACGCGGTACTTTGGTGGGGACACTCCCACGCTGAGGGAGGAGTTCCCCCCATCACGCGGTTGACCTTCGATCCTGCCAACGATCTGGATCCCAGCTGGTCCCCGGATGGGAAGGCCATCGTCTTCAGCTCTGATCGGACCTGTGACCCGGGGGACCCGGCCATATGGCGCATGGATCTGGAGGCCGGCGAGGCGAGTGCCCAGCAGCTGACGCCGTGTGGAGCCCAGGAGCCGGACTGGTCGCCCGACGGTTCCACCATCGTATTCGCGGGCGGGGCCATCTTCACCGTTCCCGCCGATGGCGGTGAGCTGACGCTGCTTTCCGGATCCTCCGGCGTCGACTGGTACCCCCGGTACTCGCCGGACGGAGCGGAGATCGTCTTCCGGCGAGAGCCGTTTCCCGATCGGAAGACCGAGATCTGGAAGATGACCGCGGCCGGTGAGCTGGACGGGCCGCCGGCGGTGCCCCTGGCTACCGAGGGGGATGGCAGGACCAGCCGGCTTGGTCCCCGGACGGCGAGGAGGTCTACTTCGTGTCGGTGGATCCCAGGCCCGGTGGGTTCGGCGTCTACGTCGTCGATGCCGAGACTGGAGAGCCGGCGAGGTGCGTGACGCAGCACGACGAGGGTTGGGAGCATTTTTCCGAGCCGGCCCCCTCCCCCGATGGTCGCACTCTGGCCTTCCTGTCGAACGGGACGATCGTTCTCCTGGATCTTCGGACCGGCACGTACAGCGGGATCCTGACGGATCCGCCCCTCACCGCCTATCCCTTCGTGAACCTGAGTATTCTCCCGACGGGAGACGGCTCCTGTTCGTCTCTGGGCACGACATCTACGTGGCGGATATCTCCGGGATGTGAGATCTGCCGGGTGCTCATCCACGACTGTCCCCCTGAGCCGCCAGAGGCTCAGGGGACACTGGTCTCTTTGAGTTCCTCGGTCACCCCCTGCCCGCTCACAGCCCCCGCCAGTCCTCGGGCGCAAAGGGATTCGGCCCGCGAGGGCTTGGTCGATAACGCCGAGGATTCGCTCCCGGTCCCGGGGGAGCCGTTCCTCGAGGGGGAGGTAGTTGGAGGCGTGGTTGGTCCGGAAGATGGCCCAGGCAATTAAC
>CAVVTW010000038.1:0-65000 GCA_963751255.1 uncultured Gemmatimonadales bacterium
ACCACCGGGCTGGACGTCCTGAGCCGCGCGCGCGAGGTGGATCCCGAGCTTCCGGTGATCCTGATGACGGCCCAGGCATCGCTCCAGTCGGCCGTCCGGGCGGTGAACGAGGGTGCCTACTACTACCTCCAGAAGCCATTCGCCAACGACGATCTGCTGGCCATCTGCCGTAGGGCTTCGGAGGCCAGGCTGAAGGTCGAGAACAGGAAACTGAAGAAGCAGATCGAACGGCGAGAGAACCGGTTCGAGGGGCGGCCCATCGGCACGAACCGGGTTCCTCGAGGTCCTGGAGCTGGCGGAGACCGTGGCGCCTACCGACTCCACCATCCTCCTCACTGGGGAGAGCGGGACGGGGAAGGAAGTCGTGGCCCGGTACATCCACGGGCTTTCCTCCCGATCGGAGGGCCCCTTCTTCTCCATCAACTGCGGCGCCCTCCCGGAGAGCCTGCTGGAGAGCGAGCTCTTCGGTCACGTGAAGGGTTCCTTCACCGGCGCGGTAAAGGACAAGGAAGGGCTGCTGGCGGCCGCCAATGGAGGGACTTTCTTCCTGGACGAGATCGGCGAGATGAGCCCTGCCACGCAGGTGAAGCTCCTGAGAGCTCTCCAGGAGCGGGAGGTCATTCCCGTGGGCGCCACTGAGGCCGTCCCGGTGGACGTGCGGATCATCGCCGCAACCAACCGGGACCTGGAAGAGGAGATTCGCCGGGGCTCGTTCCGGAGCGATCTCTACTACCGGCTGAACGTGATCGCCCTCCACCTTCCTCCCCTGAGGGAGCGCAAGGAAGACATCCCCCTCCTGGCCGGCCACTTCCTGGAAAAGGTCGGGTCCAAAACCCCCGAGTCGAAGGCGCCCTCCGTTTCGGAGGAGGCTATGCGGACTCTAATGATCTACGACTGGCCGGGAAATGTCCGAGAGTTGGAGAACGCCCTCGAGCGTGCTGCCGCCGTGGTGGACGGAGCCGAAATCGGCGTCGACCACCTTCCGCAGAGGGTGCTGGAGGCGCCGACTCCCCGACTCGTGTCCGATCGGCCCCTTCCCAACCCGGCGATGGAGGTCATCGAGCGAGCCTACATCGAGTGGGTGCTGCAAGCTGAGGGGGGGAACAAGAGCCGGGCCGCCGAGGTCCTGGGGATCGACCCCTCTACCCTTTACAGGAAGCTGCACCGTTTCGGGCTCAGCGGAATGACCGCTCCCACCCCTTGTCCCGAAACCGGACGGAGACCCATGACCGATACCCTGCGTCATTCCATGATCTACCCCGGTGTTGCCGACGCGGATCTGCCCTGGGAGCATGTGATCCTCTCCGTGGTGATCCCGGCGTACAATGAGATCAACACAGCCGAGACGCTGCTTCGCCGGGTGAGGGAGGTGCCTCTGAAGCTGGAGGTCATCGTCGTTGACGACGGCTCGACGGACGGCACCCGGGACCTGCTGAAGCGTCTGGAGGAAGAGGGCCTCATCGACACTCTCGTGTTCCACGAGGCAACAAGGGAAAGGGAGCGGCTCTTCGAACGGGACTTCAGCAGGGCCACGGGCGACATCACGGTGGTCCAGGACGCCGACCTGGAATACGACCCCCTCGAGTTCCCCCTTCTCCTCCATCCCATACTCACCGGCAAAGCCGAGGCCGTCTTCGGCTCCCGGTTCCTTGGAGGACCCCACCGTGTCCTCCTGTTCTGGCACTCGGTGGGGAACACCTTCCTGACCCTTCTCAGCAACATGTTCACGGACCTGAATCTCACGGACATGGAGACGTGCTATAAGATGGTCCGGACCGATCTTCTGCAGGGCCTTCCCCTATCGGCCGAGCGATTCGGCATCGAGCCTGAGCTCACGGCCCGCCTGGCCCAGGCCCAGGCCAGGATCTACGAGCTGCCCATCAGCTACCACGGTCGATCCTACTCCGAGGGGAAGAAGATCAACTGGAAGGACGGTTTGGCAGCGCTGTGGTACATCCTCCGCTCAAACCTCCTGGCGCCCAGGGCCCGGCCCTGGAGCGCCTCCGAGCCGCACCCTGGGAGAAGACAAGGGGGGCTCCGTCCGGCGTCGAGGGGGCTCCGGACCTACGGAGACGCTTTCACCGACTGTCCCGGGCTCGCGGGATACCGTGACGGAAGGCGCGTAGGTGACGGTTCCTCGGGCGGGATTCCTGGTGGCGTTCCTTGCCGTTGCGGCCTACGCCAATTCCCTGGGGAACGGGTTTGCATACGACGACGAAGGGATCATCGTCCAGAATCCCGTCGTCACGGAGGGGAACTGGCTGGGGGCCCTGTCCTCCACCTGGTGGCCCGAGGCCCAGGAGGGGACGGGCCTGTATCGACCTCTTACGGCCGCCTCGTTCGCCCTGGAGTGGAAGCTCTTCCAGGGCTCTCCCCTGGGCTACCACGCTCTGAACCTCGTCTTCCACGCGGCGGGCTCGATCCTGGTCTTCCTCCTCCTGCTGGAGCTGGCCACCCTCCCGGGAGCCCTCTTCGGGGCGGCCCTCTTCGCCATTCATCCCCTCCACACGGAGGCCGTGGCCAACGTCGTGGGAAGAGGCGAGCTCTATGCCGCCGTGCCCTACCTCCTGGCCTGCATCCTGTACTGGAAGGGCCGACAATGGCGAGGGATCCGGCGGGTCGGGAGGCTTCTCGGGCTCGGAGCGCTCTACCTCCTCTCCCTGGCGGGAAAAGAGATCGGGGTGACGCTACCCGGGGTTCTCGTGCTCCTGGAGCTTTTCGCTCCCGCCCTGGAAGGCGACAGGAGCGTGCCGACCCTCCAGCGTCTCGGACGGGAAGCAGCGACCTTCCTGCTCCTGGGAGTGGTCCTCCTCGCCTATCTCAGCGCGCGATTTGTCATCCTGGGGACTCTGGGAGGGGAGCTGGAGGCCCCGATCTTCCAGCTGGTGGGGTCCCGGGCACGGGTCCTGACCGCCATCGCCGTCTGGTTCCAATACGCTCGCCTTCTCCTCTTCCCCCTGGACCTGGCTTCGGATTATGACCCGGGGGTGCTTTTCCCGTCGGAGGGGCTCGACGGAGGGGTCCTCCTGGGTGCCGGCGTGCTGCTGGTCCTGGCGTGGTCGGCCATTCGGAGCTGGAGGACTCGGCCCCTGGTGTCCCTGCGGCATCCTCTGGTTCGCCGTATCGGTTCTCCCCGTCTCGAATCTTCTCTTTCCGACGGGGGTCCTCCTGGCCGAGCGAACCCTGTACCTCCCCTCTGTGGGGCTTTCGCTGGTCGCTGCGGGGGCCACCGGCGCGGTCCTCTCCCTCTCTCCCTCCCGGCACAGGGTTGTTCAGGCGGTGGCCATCGTCGCCGGACTGGCCCTGTTCGTCCGGACCGTGGAACGGAATCCCTCGTGGATGAGCACCTTCGTCGTCCAGCAGACACTCAATGAAGACCACCCGGAATCGTGGAGGGCTCTCCGGGCCCGGGCCCAGGGGTTGGTGCGGGTGGGGGAGATCTCGAAGGCGGCGGAGCTCTGGGAGAGGGCCGCGCTCCTCTCCCCCATGAACTACACACTCCTGGTTCAGGTGGGGGATTTCTACGCCCGCAATGGAGACCCGGAAAGGGGGGAAGCCTACTTTCGCCGAGCCATCCAGCTCGCCCCCGACCTGGTCAATGCCTACCAGCTTCTTGCCGCCAGACCTTATTCGCCGGGGCCTGGGGCGCGAGGGCCACCGCACCGGCCCTGGAGGGCTTTGAAGCAGGGCGGGCCGGACCGAGAGCTCTGGGCCCTGGTCTCGGAGAGCTACATCCTGAAGGGGGACCTGCATGCCGCCATCCGGGCCAGGGCGGCGGCCATCGCGACGGATCCCGTTGCGGCCGACCAATGGGAGAGGATGGCGGACATTCTGGAGGAGATAGGGGAAGCGGATCGCGCCAGTGCGGCCAGGGCCCGGGCCGCTGCCCTCCAGCCTGAACGGGTGGAGGCCGGAGACGTGACTTCTGGAGGAGCCCCGTGAGGACCTGGGAATCTCCGCTCAGGAGCCTCCGGGTAGCGGCCGTCGTGGCAGGCGCCGCGGCGATTCTCGTGTACGCGAACTCCCTGGAGAACGGCTTCGCATTTGATGACAACTTCATCATCCAGAATCCGGAGATCCAGACACTCCACACGCTGCCTGGGGCGCTGCTACAGCCCTACTGGCCAGGACGCTACGGACAGGGTCTGGGCCTCTGGAGGCCGGTCACCACCGGAGTGCTGGGGCTCCAGTGGGCCCTCTGGGGCGATAACCCTGTGGGTTACCACGCGGTGAACACCCTTCTGCACGGGGGGGCCACCGGTCTCGTGGTCCTTCTCCTCGGGGGAATCCTCCCGGTGCCGGCCGCCTTCCTCGGCGGCCTCGTCTTCGCCGTCCACCCGCTTCACGTGGAGGCCGTTGCCAACGTGGTGGGGGTGGCGGAGCTCCTCGCTGCGTTCTTCTTCCTCCTCGCCTGCCTCCTGGTGATGGAGGACGGTGGGAAGATGGGGACGGGGCGCCTGGTGGTGGTCCTTCTCTGTTTTGCCGTGGCCTTCCTCTCCAAGGAGAGCGCGATCACTCTCCCGGGCATCGTGCTCCTCCTGGATAGCTCCCGACGGGACCTGGGACTCCGGGACCTGGGCCCGTACCTGCGGAAGCGATGGCCCCTTTACGGAGGCCTCGCGGCCACGGCCGCCGTCATCCTCATGGCCCGCTACGAGGTGCTGGGAACGGTGGCCAGGCCGTTCTCTCCCCTGGGGGCTCACATCCTCGAGGAGATCCCGCGGATCTGGACGGTGGCCTCCACCTGGCCCCACGTGGCCCGCCTCCTGTTCTTTCCCCAGGACCTGGCGGTGGACTACAGTCCCGCGGTCATTCCTATCTCGTATGGCTGGAACGCCGTGAACATCCTGGGAGCGGTCACCGTTCTCACGGTGCTTGTGCTCGCCCTCCTGGCCTGGCGCCGTGGCCCCCTGGGCCCCGACCGGCTCAGTGGAAGGGCCGTAGGGTGGGGGGTGGTCTGGTTCGTCATCACCGTGTCCCCAACCTCCAATGTCCTGTTTCTCTCGGGGATTCTCCTCTCGGAACGCACCCTTTATCTGCCCTCCGTAGGGTTCGTGGCGGCTGCGGCGTGGGTCCTGATGCGCTTGCACGAGGAGCGCAGGTGGCTGGCCAGGGGGGTCATGGTCTTGGTTCTGGGACTCCTGGCTTTCCGGTCCTGGACCCGGACACCTACCTGGAAGGACAACCTGGAAGTGTTCAACACTCTCGTGGCCGAGCATCCTGAGTCGGGGCGGTCGCAGTGGATCCTGGGGGACACCTACCTCCAGTTGGGCAAGGTCTCCCAGGCTCTGCATTCCTACCGTCTCGCCATCGGTATCCTGGGCGGTCACTACAGTCTCTTCGCTGAGATCGGGAGGAGCCTCATGGGGGCGGGTCAGGACCGGGCCGCCGAGCACTTGTTGCAGTACGCCTGGCTGGACCGGCCTGAGCTTGGGTTCGCTCCCGGCCTCCTGGCGGTCCTGTACGATCGGCAGGGCCGCTATCCGGAGGCCGAGAGGGCCGCTCGGTCCGCCCTTGCGGAGGATTCCACCCAGGCCGTCCAATACCACATCCTCTCTCGTTCCCTGGAGGCCCAAGGGCGGCTGACCGAAGCCCGTCATGCTCGTCTCGAAGCGATACGCCAGGGGGAGGGAGGACACTGGGAGCAGTGGGGGTGGCTGGCGCGCCTGGACCTGGCCCTGGGCGATACCGCAGATGCCCGGAGCGCCATGGACTCCGCCCGGGCTCGGGCCCTCTCAGCTCACGATCACCGCCAGATCGACAGCGTGGCCGTCCGTTTGGGGCTCGCTTTTGCCCCGGATTCCCTTCGCGAAACTGCAAGAGATTCGCAGAATCCAACACACTCCCGTCGCTGAATCGGCTTTCCGGTCCTGTGCAATGCGCCCGTAAGTGAAAGCCAAATAAGACGATACCTTCCACGAACGCGCTCCTGGAACCAGAATTGCGAAGTCAGCTGCCGGGATTGAATGAAGTGGTCATGACCATCTCAACAGGAGAAGCGACCATGCGGGACCAAAAGGGTTTCACCCTCATCGAGCTCCTGATCGTCGTGGTGATCATCGGAATTCTGGCCGCCATCGCCATTCCGAAGTTCTCCTCGACCCGGGAGAAGGCGTACTTCGCCGCCATGAAGTCGGATCTCAAGAACCTGGCCACCCAGGAGGAGATCTACTACTCCGACTACTACACCTACACCACCAGCACCACCGGCGCTCGGGTACGTTCCCAGCGAGGCGGTGAATGTCGCCATTACGTCCAGCACCTCCGGTTGGGCGCCACCGCGACCCATGACTGCTCTGGGAACTGGCGTCGGGTGCGCCATCTACTACGGCGCTGCCGCGGCCGTTTCGCCTCCAGGAGGAAGTGCCCTCGAAGCTGCCGGCGAGATCGGCTGCAACACGACGGGCAGCAGCTCCTAGAGTCCCGGCCTGATCTCTCAGGCACGGCCCTGGAATGAGAGATCAGGGGGCGTGGCCCGGGCCCGATCCGGGTCACGCCCCCTTCGCTTGCGACGAAGAAGTACCGCCGAGACCCTGAAGAGAGGGAACCGAGATGAGCGCCAGAGGCCAAAGAGGATTCACCCTCATCGAGCTCTTGATCGTCGTGGTGATCGTCGGGATCCTGGCCTCCATCGCCATTCCGAAGTTCTCCAGCGTGCGGGACAAGGCTTTCCGGGCCGGGCATGATGTCGGATCTGAAGAACCTGGCACATCTCGCAGGAGGTCTACCACAACGACCACTACACCTATTCCAACTCCGTCTCGGCCGTTGGAGGCGGTCCTCACCGACGGGGTGACCGTGACCATCAACGAAGCCACGGGAACGGGTTGGGCTGCCACCGCAGTGCACGAGGGCCTCCCTGAGCGAGCAGTGCGGTGTGTACCACGGATCGGCGGCTTCCTCAGGGGGAAGCCCGGCCCTGGCGCAGGGAGTGGTCACGTGCACGTTTTGAGCCTTGAGGTCGGACCGAAGGGGTTGATTTCCCCTCCGGCCATTGCCTCGGCCCCTCCTCCGGGCAAAGTTATGAGGTGGGATGACGAGTCGGTGCAAGGGACGAGAGCCGTCCCTCTTTTTTCGCTCCGATTCCGGCCTCGGGCCATGGCTCCACCAACTCCTCTTCGGCGTGAGCTTCTCTTCGCCTTCGTAATCCTCTTCGGAGGAGGCATCCTCATCGCATCGGTGGGGGTGGCCTTGATCCTTCCGGCCCTCGATTCCCCCAGAGAAGCAGCCCTCTATGTCCTGACGCTTCTCCTTGGAGAGTTGGCGGTCATCTTCCTCTTCGGCCGGCTGACCTTGGGAAGGACCCTTCTCCGCCCCATGGACCGGTTGGTCGAGGACGTTCGAACCATCTCCTCCGGCGACTTCGAATACCGGATCCGGCGGGTCCCGACCCTGGAGCTCCAGGCCGTCGCCGACAGCGTCAACGCCATGGCGGAGCGACTGATCCATGATCAGCGCGCACTCGCGGAGAACGTGCGTTCCCTCGACGAGACCAACCGAGCCCTGGTGGAGGCTCGGGCTCAGGTGGTCAGGGCCGCCCGCCTCGCCTCTACCGGGACCCTGGCCTCGGGGATCGCCCACGAGCTCGGTAACCCCCTGGGGGCCCTCCTTGCCTACGTCGACGTGGCCCGGTCCCGGGCCGAGGCGGAAGGTCGGGATACCGAGCTCCTGGAGTCGGTGAGGGAGGAGGCGCTGCGCATCGATCGGATCATCCGGAGCCTCCTGGATTTCGCTCGCTCCCGGGAGACGGAGACCGGCCCTCCGGACCCATGGGAGGTGGTGGAGAGGGTGCAGAGATCTCCTCGAGACCCAGGGGCGCCTGGATGGCGTCGAAATTCGCTGGGTCCGCCAGGGCGACATCTCGCCGGTCCTCGTGGATCCCCAAAGGCTCGAGCAGGTTCTGGTGAACCTCCTCCTCAATGCCCTGGACGCCGTCGATGGCCGGGAGGACCCGCGAATCCGGGTCACGCTCCGGGAGGAAGCCGGTCCTGCGGCCTTCTTTCCCCGGCGGCGGAGAGGGGATCCTCCGGGAGTGAACTACGCTCACCGGCGGCGGATCGCCGCCGTCGGCAAGGGTGCGTCCGTGTCCCCCCTTGCGGCGGCCGAGCGAATCGTCGTGCTTTCCGTGGCGGACAATGGGCCAGGGATCCCCGCGGACGTCCTGGAGCGGATCTTCGATCCCTTCTTCACGACAAAGGAGCCGGGGAAGGGAACCGGCCTCGGTCTGGCCCTCTCGGCTCAGCTCGTGGAGGGAATGGGTGGGGAGCTCCTGGCCGGCAACCAGGACGGAGGAGGGGCCGTGTTCACGCTTCGTCTTCCCGGAGAGGGGCGGGAACCCGAAGGAATCGACGTCGGCTCCGGGAACACCCACGGAGAAGGGGGACGCCTGTGAAGATCCTGGTGGTGGATGACGACCGGGGGCTCCGCAAGTCGTTGAGTCTCATCCTCACGGATGCGGGATACGAGGTCAGGGTCGCCGAGGATGGGGAGGATGGATTGGCTCGGGCGCTGTCGGAGCGTCCCCAGTTGATTCTATGCGACGTACGAATGCCCAAGAAGGACGGTCTGGCGTTCCTGAAGGACTACCGTCAGGCGGGGGGCGAAGCCCTGGTCCTGGTGATGACGGCCTACGGGAGCATGGACCTGGCGGTGCAGGCTATGAAGGCGGGGGCCTACGACTACCTTCCCAAGCCCTTCGGAGCTGACGAGGTCCTGCTTGACGATCCGGAAGGCTGAAGAGCGGGAGAGGCTCCGGGAGGAGGTCGGACGCCTCCGATCGGAGGTGAGGGCCGACCGGCGGTTCGGGGAGATCGTCGCCCGTTCCCCGGCCATGGTCCGAGCCCTGGAGGTGGCCGGCAAGGTGGCCCGGCATCCCTCTCCCGTGCTCATCTCCGGTGCCAGCGGGACCGGCAAGGAGCTCGTGGCGCGCCTCATTCATCGGGAGAGCGATCGGTCCTCCCGGGCCTTCATTCCGGTGAACTGCGGTGCCATCCCCGAGAACCTCCTGGAGTCCGAGTTCTTCGGTTATGTGCGAGGTGCGTTCACGGGAGCCGATCGGGACCGGAGCGGGCTATTCGAAGCTGCAAACGCTGGGACGCTCTTCCTGGACGAGGTTGGAGAACTTCCCCCCAGCCTCCAGGTCAAGCTCCTCAGGGCCCTCCAGGATGGGGAGATCCGTCGCCTCGGCGGCTCGGACTCCATGGAGGTGGACGTGCGGGTCATCGCGGCCACGAACCGGGACCTGGAGGGGATGGTACAGCAGGGGGACTTCCGTGAGGACCTGTACTACCGGCTGGCGGTCGTGCCCATCCATCTCCCCCCCCTCTCCCGCCGGAGGGAGGAGATCCCCGACCTGGTTCATCACTTTCTGGTCCAGCACCGGGAGCGCCTCGGCGTGGAGGTGACCTCAATCGCTCCCGAGGCCATGCAGGCCTTGCTGGATTACCCCTGGCCCGGGAACATCCGGGAGCTGGAGAATCTCCTGGAGCGAGTGGTGGTGCTGGCCGACGGCCCGGAGATCGAGGCCGGGGACCTGCCCGAGGACATTCTCCATCCATCCCCTGAACGGGCTCCCGTGGAAATTTCCGATGACAATCTCTCGGTGAAGCGCCACTCGGCGGAGCTGGAGAGAGTGCTCATCCGGAGGGCTCTGGAACGGACCGGAGGCAACAAGACCCAGGCCGCGGAGCTTCTGGAGCTGAGTCCTCGGGCCCTCCGGTACAAGATCCAGGATTACGGACTGGAGTAGGCGAGCCGGCCGGGGGCCCAGGAAGCGAGGCGGCCCCGAAGAATTCTGTCCCGTAGCGCCATCCCTGCGCCCAGGAGTCCCCCTCATCTTCCCTCCGTGACGGACCTCCCATCTCCTTCGATTCTCAGGAGGAACCTATGCTTGGCCGTGCTGGACCCCGCCCCGGGTTCACGCTTCTGGAGCTCGCCACTGTCCTGACGCTGATGGGATCGGCCGTGGCCGTGTCCCTGCCCGCCGCGCGCCGTCAGCTGGACCGCACTGCGGTGCTGGGTGCTCGGGAAGAAGTAGCCGGCCTCTTCCACCGCGCCCGAGCGCGGGCCATTGCATTGGGCGGAGCGAGCCTGCGGCTAACCGCCGACCCCCCCGCCATCGAGCTGGCCGCGGGGGGGGAGATCCTGGATGAGGCCCACCTCCGGGACGAGTACGGGACAGCGCTTATCATGACTCTCTCCGGGCAAAGGGCCGAGGCGGAGCTGAGGTTCGATGCCCTGGGAATCGGGCGGATCGCGAGCCAGACGATTCGGCTCTCCCGGGGAGACGAGGACGCGGTTCTGGTGGTGTCCTCGTACGGCCGGTTGGCGAGGCCATGAAGAAGGGCTTCTCCCTGGTGGAGCTGGTATTCGCCCTCCTCGTTCTGCAGGTGGGCCTTCTCGCCACGGCAGGGCTGGTCTTCCTGGCGCAGGAGAGCATGTTGCGGGCGGAGCTGACCGTCCGGGGGGTGATCGAGGCCCGTCGCGTGGCCGATTCCCTCGCCCGCTCGGGTGACGGCGGGTCGGGGACGCTGGCCTATCCATGGGGGGAGGTGTCCTGGCCGCTGCCCCCGGACGGCCTGGGTGGAGTCAGGGTTGTGGCGGTCTCTGCTGAGAGGGGGGACACTTTGGGCAGAGCCCGGGCCTGGGAGCCCGAACCCACGCCGGACGATACCACCGGAGGCTCCCTTCAGGGAGGGCGGCCGCAGCCATGACCTGGGGAAGCACCCCGCAGGGTCGATGCCCGGAAGAAGCCGAGGATCGGCTGGGGGGCAGGCGCCGAGGGATTTCCCTGATCGAGGCGCTCGTCGTCCTGGTCCTCCTCTCCTTGGTGGTGCAGATGGGCTGGACAGTGCTCGGGGCGCAGCGTCGTGCGGCCAGCAGTCTGGCCCTCCGGGCCGAAGGACTCGAGACCGTCCGGACCGTGGGTTGGCTCCTATCCCAGGAGCTTGCGGGCGGAGAGCCGGGCGGGGACTGGTGGGCGTCGGAGGACTCCATCGGCCTCAGGGCCTTCCGAGGGCTTGGTGTCGTCCTGGGTGGCTCTGGTCTCCCCGACCGGCTGAGGGTGTGCTACCGGGGAATCCGGAATCCGGCCCCGGAGAAGGACTCGGTCCTCCTCCTGGGAACCGATGGGAGGTGGCGGGCCCATGACCTCGTGAGACGCACACGCCTGTCAGGGGGGTGCGCCCAGGTGCCGGAGAGCTCGGAGGAGGAATGGGTCCTGTCTCCCGAGCCCAGGTCGTCGGTGCTGGCCCGCGCCTTCGAGAGGGGAAGCTACCACCTGTCCTCGGGGGCCCTGCGCTACCGGAGAGGAGGAGGAGGCCGTCAGCCCCTCACTCCGGAAAGGATCCAGGCATGCAGGATCATCACTCCCCCCGCTCCCGGGGGGAGCGTGGGTTGGGAAATCCTACTGGGCGGTGTGAACCCAGGGAAACCGGGCGGTGCCTGGATGGGGGTGGCATGGTAGATCGCGACACCGAGGGCATGGCTCTCGTCCTGGCCCTTCTCCTCCTTTTGGCTCTGACCGCCTTGTCCCACGGGACACTGGTCCTGGCCCGGAGGGAGATGCAGACCTCCTGGGCGTTCCGCCACGCCCGTGGGGCCGAGGAGGCCTCGGAAGCGGCGCTCCGCCTCGCGTCTGGGGAGCCCTCGGCCTTCCGTGCGGAAAGGCCCCTGTGGGAGCGGCGGTTGGTTGTGTCCGGGGAGACGGGGGACGGGCTGGGGTATCGGGGATTCGTCCGGTGGCTGGATCCAGAGTTCTTCCTTCTGGAGGGTTGGGGCACGAGTCGGGGATGGGATGGAACGCGGAGGTCCACCTGGGTGGGGTGGAGCCTGGCTCCCGTGGCCCGTATCGCCGCGTTCGAGGCTGCGGTCGAAATCGGGGGGACCGTGAATGTGGGGAGTCCAGGCCTTCTGGACGTCGATGACCCGACCGCCGTCCCCGAGGGCTGGACGGCTCTCGACTGTGACGGATACACCCCCGTAATGGACTCCCTCCTCGCCCGAGGGAATCTCCGCCCGTGGGGGCCCCTGGGGGATGTGGAGGGCCCTTCGGATGAGGACGATGCTCCTGGGCCGATGCTGGGACTTCTGACCCTGGGGGAGCTCCTCGAGCGCTCAGGTGCGGAGCGGAGCTCGTCGGATGGAGAGCGCGAGCCGCCCTACGTTCCTTCAAGCCCTGACTCCGTAACGGGTTGCCCCGGTGCCGGCGAGCCCGCGTTCCGGGGGTTCGACGGCTCCCTCACGCTGGAAGGAGGTCGGGTCTGCGGGCTCCTCGTGGTGGCTGGGGACCTTCGCCTCAGGGGCAACGCCACCCTTCAGGGCCTGGCCCTGGTGGGAGGGAGCCTCGCCGTGGAGGAAAGCGCGGGAGTGGAGGGAATGGCTCAGGTGGGTGGGGACCTCCTGATTTCGTCCGGCGGGCGATTCGCCGGGTCCTTGTGCTCCTCCCTACGGGCATTGAGCGGGATCGACGTCCTCCTGGATCCGGTAGTCCTCAGACGGGGCCGCCGGCTCGGCGCGTACTGAATTCCCAGGCCCGGGAGGGGCGGCCGATTGGGCCTGAAAGGAAGGCTCGCCGTCGGCGGAAGGTTCGGCAAACTTTGCCACAACCCGGAAAAGTCTGGTTCGACCAAGGTGATTCACCCCCTGAATGCTGCCTGTCCATTGGGCCGGGGCATGGCATGGAATTCGTAGGAAGGGTTCCCGGACGAACGTCTTCGGAAGGGAGCCATGAATCGCGGATCACGAGGGTTCACCCTCATTGAAGTCCTGGTCGTGGTCGTCATCGGGACGATCCTCACGAGCATCGCCGTGAAAGGCTTCGGCATGGTCTCGGCCCAGGCATCGGCCCGGGAAGCGCGAAATGTCTTCGTGGGCATGGTGGCTCGCACTCGCGCCCAGGCCGTGGAGAGCGGCCAGACCACGATCCTCTTCGCTGATGCCCGGGGCGACAGCGTGATGATTCTGGCCGGCGGCCGGATCATGGAGAACGTTCGGTTCGGCGAGGAGATGGGCGTGGACCTCCGCGGCACCCAGGATGTCACGCGAATCTGCATGAGTCCGAGAGGCTACGCGGACACAGGGTGCAACTCCTTCAACAGCGCGGTAGAGTTGGCCTTCGTGCAGGGCCAGAAGTCGGAAAGCGTGGCGATCCTCCCCATGGGGCAGATCCAATGGTAGCCCCGAGCCCCCAACCGAGTCGGCCGGAGAGGGCGCCGGGTCCCGGGAACGTAGCCGGAAGCCGAGCCGGATTCACCATGGTGGAGGTGATTGTCGCCATCATGGTCCTGGCCATCGGACTCCTGGGCATGGCGGGTACCACCGCCGTGGTTGTTCGTCAGGTGACCCTCGCGGACGTCACCGGCGAGCGCGCTGCCGCCTTGCAGAGTACCATCGAGCGTCTCCGCGCCCTCCCCTTCGACAACCTGGACAATGGCAGCGATTCCGTGGGAGCCTTCCAGGTATCCTGGACGGTGACCAACCCCAGCGGACGCTGGGCCGCCGTGGAGATCGTCACCACAGGGCCGGGCCGAAAGAGCCTCGAGGGCGGCTTTCCCGTGCTGAACCCCTCGGTGGCCGACACCTTTACCTACCGGATTCTGCGATGAGCGCCCGGTGCCGCCGTGGATTCACCCTGGTGGAGCTCCTGGTCGTGGTGGTCCTGGGGGGCGTGCTCATGCTCGCCACCTATGAGGTGCTGATCACC
This sequence comes from uncultured Gemmatimonadales bacterium, assembly GCA_963751255.1. Lineage (GTDB taxonomy): Bacteria > Gemmatimonadota > Gemmatimonadetes > Longimicrobiales > Gaopeijiaceae > CAVVTW01. Next base: position 13,703 of record CAVVTW010000038.1, read on the forward strand.
AATTCCCGGACCTATGCCGTGAACAACGCCCACATCCAGGGCCAGCAGATGCTTCGTGCCGGAGTGGACGTCCTCTTCGGGGAACTCCGGGAAATCAGCACTCAGGCGGGCGATCTGGTGGAGATGGGGGCCGACTCCCTGAGGATTCGAGCGCAGCGGGACTTCGGCCTGACCTGCGCTGTGGATTACACCACCTCTCCCCCTCGTTTGACGGTGCTCCGGGTAGGCCCCTCGTTCAGCACCGGGGACTCGGTCTTCGTGTTCCACGACAACGACCCGGAGCGGGCGGCCGACGACGTGTGGCACGTGGGCACGATCTCCGCAGTGGATCCGACGGCCAGCTGCAACGGGAGCCCGGCCCAAACCCTGAGTCTGCCGTTCGTCGGGTCCGCGGCCGCGGCCGTTTCACCCGATACGGTGCGGGTGGGAGCCCCTGTGCGCGGATTCGACATCTACACCTACGGACTCTACGAGATCGAGGGAGTGCCCTACCTGGGCCGGCGCCGCAGCACAGCCCCGGCTCCGGATCAGCTCGTGGGCCCCCTCGTTCCCGCACACGGAGTGAGCTTTCGGTACCTGGACGACATGGGGGCGGTTACGGCCGTGGACACCGATGTGTCCCAGATCGAGATCACTCTCAGGTATCAGTCGATGGTCAGAAACGTCCGGAACGAGCTGGTCACCGACTCCATGGTCGTGCGGGTGTATCCGAGAAACTGAATTCGGAAAGGGGTGGCCGGGTTCGCCCCATCCATCAAGAGGCTTCGAGATGAAGGAACTCCGATCCAGACAAGGCTTTGCGCTTCCCGCGGCAGTCTTCGCCCTGGTGGTGGTGGGGGTGCTGGTGACGGGAGGATTCTACCTCGCCCGTCAGGAGACCCGCATGGGGGTCGCGTCGGAGCGAGGGACCGCGGCCTTCTACATGGCGGAGCGTGGGGCCAACGAGGTCATGTCCCAGTGGGACGCCGCGACCTTTGGATCGCTGCCCGCTTGGTCCAGCGCCACCGTGGCGGACACCACCGACGACGGGATCTGGTCGGTGAACGTAACGCGGATGTCCAGCCGGCTCTTCTTCCTTCTCTCGACGGGAACGCTCGATCAGGGCTCCGCTCTCTATGGGAACGCGAGTCGGATTCTGGGAGTGGTGGCCCGTCTGGCCACGGCGGACGTCATGCCGGATGCGGCCCTCACAACCGTGAACAGCCTGAAGATCGGTGGATCCATCTGGATCATCGGCCACGACTCGGTTCCCCAAGGGTGGAGCGGATATTGCGATCCTCCCGGGGCGAGTGGCCCAGGCATCCTCATCGACGATGTCAACAACATCTCCGATGCGGGGAAGAAATACGAGGTGGTGGGTGTCCCCCCAATCGAGCAAGACCCGGACATGACCTCCGAAAACCTCATGGAGTTCGGTGATCTCCTCTGGGACGAGCTCAAGACCATGGCCAACAAGATCTACCCCAGCTACCAGGTGGTGACCCAGCTCGCGCCCGACTCCGTGGCGTTGGGCGGAGGGTACGTTTGCCAGGAGTCCACTCAGAACAACTGGGGAGACCCCCATCATCCCACTTCGGCCTGCGGCGGGTACTTTCCCATCATCTATGCCGCAGGCGGCCTCAAGATCTCCGCCTCGGATGCCGGCCAGGGGATCCTCCTCGTCGATGGCGACTTAGAGGTGACCGGTGGACACGAGTTCTATGGCCCCGTCATCATCCGGGGAACCCTGACCACCACCGGGACAGGGGGCCACTTCGTGGGCGGTGTCATCGCCGCCAACGTGGAGCTGGACACTTCCACGGTCCTGGGGAATGCGGTCGTACAGTTCTCCTCGTGTGCCGTTACCCGGGCCATTCTGAACAACCCGAGCCTCACTCAGGTCAGACCCCTCGCTCGAAGGAGCTGGGTAGACCTCTCGTCCGTCATCAGCGGATACGGAGGGCAGAAGAAAATAGAGGTGGCGTAGAGGCCGTTCTCTTCCCACATTCCGCTCTACGTCCACCTCCCGTCCGGGTTCCAGGGCGGAGAAAGGGTGATCCGGACCACGAGAAATCCCGGATTATTCTTGCGTTTTCGCATCAAATGTTTACCAATTTCTTGGATGAGACCAGGAGGCGATATCGTCCTTGACAAGTCTTGGTTTTTCGTGGTATGGTGATCCCAATATTCTGAGGAAATCAAAACCCTCTCTTCCTCGGGTAATTCGAAATGGGCCTGTTCGGTAAGAAGACCTCTATAGGGCTGGACATCGGAAGCGGCTTCGTCAAGATCGTGGAAGTCGACCGGTCGGGTGATCAGCCCGAGGTGGTGCGAGTCGCTATTCGGCCCCTCCTCCCCGATGCCATCGTGGAGGGAGAGGTGATGGATCCCGGCCTGGTGGCGGACACCATCAGGAGCCTCTTCCAGGATGTGGGGATCAAGAGCCGTGAGGTGGTCACCGCGGTAGGCGGTCATGACGTGATCATCAAGAAGATCGAGATGGACCGCATGAAGATGGCCGATGCCCGGGAGGTCATCCGATGGGAGGCCGAACAGCACGTCCCCTTCGACATCAAGAGCGTGGAGCTCGACTTCCAGATTCTGAATCCCCTGGAGGAGGGGCTTCAGATGGAGGTCCTCCTGGTTGCGGCCAAGAAGGAGCTGGTGGACAACAAGGTGGCCCTTCTTGCCGATGCCGGACTCTCACCGGCCATTATCGACGTGGACGCCTTCGCCCTCCACAACGCCTTCGAACACAACTACCCGGAGGCGATGGAGGGCATCGTCGCCCTGGTGAATGTGGGCCACGAGACCACCAACGTGAACATCCTCGAGGAAGGCGTGCCCATCCTCACCAGGGACATCCCGTTCGGGTCCCGGCGCGTCCGGGAGGACCTGCAAAGAGAGCGGGGCCTTACGGCGGAGCAAGCGGAGGATGTGGTCCAGGGAAGGGGGGACCTTACCGACTTCGGCAAGTTCGTCGAGCAGAGCGCCGACGAGGTGGCGGTGGGAATCGAGCGGGCGTCGGCATTCCTCATGACCCGCCAGTCCGGCGAGGGACTCGGGAGGGTCTACGTAAGCGGAGGGGGTGCACGCATTCCCGGGATGACCGATGCCCTGGCTTCCCGCATGAATGTGGAGACCCATCAAGTCAACCCGTTCGAACGAACACCGGTGCGACCGGGCGCGGCGGTGAACCTCAGCTTGGAGGAGGCCTCCCCGATGCTCCTCCTCCCCCTGGGTCTGGCCCTCAGAGCCTAGCCAAGAGGTGATCGAGCCTTGATCGAGGTCAATCTCATACCGAGCGGAAAGCGACGGGTCTCCAGGGGCCCCAAGCTCTCTTTCAGAGTCCCGTCCATCGCGGCCTTTCCCAAGGACCGCTGGGTCTTCGGATCTTCCTTGGTGATTATCGTGGCGGTTGCGCTCATGGGCTACCTCTACGTGCGCACCGGTAGTCGCCTGGGAGATCTCAGCGTGGCCATCGACGAGGCGGTGAGCGACTCGGCCCGCTACGCCGATCTCATCGAGCAGAACGACGCGCTCGTGGCCCGGCGGGACTCCGTCGCCCAACGCGTGGCCATCATCCAGGAGATCGATGGGGACCGCTACGTGTGGCCGCATATCCTGGACGAGGTTGCCAGGGCCCTGCCGGATTACACCTGGCTCACGGAGATCGTCCAGTTGTCCGCGACCCCGGAGGTTCAGTTTCGGATCCAGGGACGGGCGGGGAACAACTTCGCCCTGACCCGCTTCATGGAGAACCTGGAGGCGTCCCTCTTCATCCGTAACGTGTCCCTTGTCTCGACGGAGCAGACGGTGGCCTCGGCCCGGGGAGTGAACCGGGTCGTGAACACGTTCTTCCTGGAGGCGTTCTTCGAACGTCCGCCGGTGGAGCTGCTCCAGACGGAACCCCTCTTCGACAGTTCCGGCGCGGGGCCCGATGCCCCGTCGTCGGGACAGTAAGCCGCCCGGGTTGAACCATGGCTCTGATACCTGACGATCCGAAACAGCGCAATGCCCTGGTCCTGGGCATCCTGGCACTGGCGGTCTTCTACGTCTTCTGGTCCTACTGGTACTCGCCCAGGAAGACGGATGTGGATGAGATGACCGCGCGGTTGGAGCAATTGGACTCCGAGAACAATCGGGCCCGGATCATCGCCACCCGAGGCGGATCGGAGCTCGAGGAGCGTCTCGATCTCTACGAGCGTCACGTGGCGCGACTGGAGAAGCTCATCCCCCAGAGCGAGGAGGTACCGGCTCTGCTGAACGAGATCACGGCCGAGGCCCGCAGAACGGGGCTGAACCGCGGGGACGTGGCCTCCTTCAAACCGGACCAGGACGAGACGGGGGCGTTCTACACCAAGCAGAGCTACGAATTCGACGTGATCGGAGACTATCACAATATCGCCCGCTTCCTGACCTCCATCGCCTCTCTACCTCGCATCATCACCCCCGTCGACCTGGACCTCACCACCTTTCAGGGTGATGCGAGTGTGCTCGACTCCACGATCGAGACACCCCTGACGGCGCATTTCTGGATCCAGACCTACATCCTGCCCACCCCGGCCGGGACATCCGCTGCCGGAGGCCCCGAAGCCGGGGAGGGAGGCTGACCATGCAGCGATTCCTTTCGTTCGTCCTGATCCTGGGAGGCGCTCTGGCGATCTTCTCGCCGTCGAGCCTTCGCGCCCAGGATCCCCAGGAGCAGACCCCGCCGCCGTCCCCCCCGGATACCACCGAGCTGGTGTTCGAAAGGGAGGTGTTCGTCTACCCCAGCTACGAAAGACGGAACCCCTTCGCCCCGCTCCTGGGTGAGGGGGAGTCCGGACCGCGATTCGAGGAGATTCGACTCGTGGGGATCGTCTTCTCGCCGGATCCGGACCGCTCCGTGGCCACCCTGGGACCGAAGAACCCCGGGGACGCCCAGCAGGGTGGTGGATACTACCGCGTGCGCCGCGGCGAGACCCTCGGGAGGATGCGTATCCTGGAAATCCAGGAGAGGCGGGTTGTGTTGGAAGTTGAAGAGTTCGGCATGACGGAGCAGCACATCCTCGAGCTTCCTCGACCTGGTCAAGGAGATCTCTAATGACCTCGATGCTTTCCCTTCTGGTGGCTGTCCTCATGGGGCTTGGAGGACCGGTCACCGGGCTCAGCGTTCAGCCGGCCCCGCAGCGGACCGAGGTCGTCATCTCCATGGAGGGCCAACCCGAATTCCGGGACTTCACCATGGAGGGCCCCAGCCGCCTCGTCGTGGATCTCATGGGCGCGCAGCATGCTCTGCCTCAGGAGGAGTTCCTGGGCATCGACCGGGGCGGCGTCCACTCCATCCGGACGAGCCAGTACTCCGCCGAAATCGTCCGGGTCGTCATCGAGCTGGATGCCGTGGTGGGATACCAGGTTCTCGCCGGGGAGCATGAGCTCCGGGTCGTGCTGGAGAACGATGAGGGCGCCTTCGCGCCATGGAGGTCCGGCCCAGAGGTCTCCCTGCCCGTGCCGGACGACGGTCGCCCTCCCTTGGCAGCCAACGCCCTCCCCTTCCAGGTCCAGGACCAGGCGTCACGGATCAGCGTAACCTTCACCGACACTCCCATCTCCTACGTGTTGTTCATGTTCGCCGACTTCTCCGGACGATCCATCGTGCCGGGTGAAGGTGTGGAGGCCAGCATCACCGCGGAGATCAAGGATCAGCCCTGGGACGTGGCCCTGGACGCCATTCTTTCGGGCCACGGCCTCCAGGCCACCGAGATGGACTCGGGGATCATCCGGGTGGACAACCTGGAGAACCTGCAGCAGCGGGAGATCAACGAGCCCGTGGCGACCAAGGTCTTCAACGTCAACTACGCCACGGCCTCCGAACTCCAGACAGCCATCGAGGCGTTTCTCAGCTTCGAGCGAGGGAAGGTCGCCGTGAACTCCGCCACGAACACCATCATCGTGACGGACGTGCCCAGGGTCCTGGACGCGGTGGGAGGACTCATCGAGAGCCTGGACCGGGAGACGCCTCAGGTCTCCATCTCGGCGAAGATCATGTTCATCAATCGCACCGACCTCCAGGACTTCGGTGTGACCTACGACCTGAAGGATTCGGAGGGCAATCAGCTGAACGTGCTGACCCCCGGGGCCGTGGATTCGAACGGGGATGGGGTCATCGAGCTGCCCGAGGAACAGGTGGACATCGGCACCGACGTGATTTCCCTCGGGGGAACCTCCCTGGCGGCCCTCGGGAACGCCCGGTCCCGGATTCCAAACCCGAACCTGACCCTCCTGACCAGCCTCCTCATCGGCCGCCACACCCTCATCAACTTCATCGAAGCCCTCGAGTCCATGAACCTCAGCGAGATCCAGGCCGAGCCGAGCCTCACCGTCCTGGACAACGTGACTGCCAAGCTCGGGGTGGGCGAGGAGACGCCAATCCGGGTCCTGGACGCTTCCGCCGGAGGGGTCCAGGGGGGCGGGGGCGTCATTCCAACCGCCCAGGTGACCACTCGGGAGACGGGCATCATCCTCGAGGCCACCCCCCACGTGGTGGGGACCAGCGGAAAGATCCTCCTCCAGCTCCACGCGGAGCGATCCGCCGCGATTCCGGCGGAGTCCGACGCGGGGTTCATCTTCCAGCAGCAGTATGCCAACTCCCGGGTCCTGGTGAGCGACGGTCAGACTGTGGTCATCGGGGGACTGATCGTCACGGAGACCAGCGAGGTGCGTTCGGGAATCCCCCTCCTGATGGATGTTCCCATCCTCGGTCGTCTCTTCCGTGTCACGCGTGAATCCACGATTCAGCGAGACCTCATGATTCTGGTCACCCCGACCATCGTTCGCGACAACGGGAACTAGGAAAGGGCCAGGGAGGAATCAGATGTCTAACGGCATTTCCAACCGTCGGCGTTTCCTGCCCATAGGAGCGGGATTGATCGCTCTGGCTGCCCTGTGGTCCTGTGACGGGCAGAACCTCTTCACGCCCCAGGGCGGGCTAGGCGGAGGGGTGGCCCCGACGGTACAAATCAAGCAGCCCCGGCAGCCAGCCGCCCGACCCGTCGGGGACTCCGTGCTCATCGAGGCCTACGCGTCCGACGACATCGCGGTGGACTCCATTCTATTTCTCGGCCTGGCCTATCGCGGGGACGTGAGCCTGGGGACGGACACGGTGGTCAGCCGGTATTACCCCAAGGTGGTCCGATTCGCCCAGGGCGTGCCCGACACGACCGTGAGCCGCTATCTGGTGGCCACGCCGGACAGCACCCGGGAAACCACCCGACTCATCGCCGTCGCCTTCGACTCGGAGGGGAACCTGTCCTCCGACACGGTGGACCTGACCATCGGAGGTCCACGTGTCACGTTCCTGACCCCCGAGGACGAGCAGCAGAACAAAGCGGGAACGGGTCTGGGGATCCTCGTGGAAGCCGTGGACCCTGAAGGGGTCCTGGATCTCACGGTGGAGATCTCCGGGGCATTCGAGGAGGTCGTGAAGATTCCTCTGAGCGCCGCACCCGACTCGGTGAGGGTGGACACGGTGGTCGTGGTCCCCAACGGGATTACCGGCATCATCGAGGTCACGGCCAGCGCGCGAAACAGCCTGGGGGTCTCGGGCCAGGACGGCCCCGTCATCGTGCAGATCGTGGACTTCGACATCGGGGACGGCGCGCCACCTAAGGTCTCCGTCTCGGCCAACTCGAGCCCCAGGCTGGAGCTGGATGATGGGATCCGAATCGCCGTATCCGGCTCCGACGACAGTCAGGGAACCGGAATCGTCAGGGCCGGCTACACCGTGAAGGCCATTTCCCCTCGAAGGGGAGACACTCTGGTTCGGACGGCCCAGAAGACCTTCAACCCGCCTCGAACCGGAAACCTCGTGGCGACCTTCGACGTCCCGCCCTTCAACGTGGACGAGCTGAACCTCCCGGACACGCTCATTTTCGAGATCACGGGCTGGGCCTACGATGCCGACGGAAACTGCGCGGCCGCCGTCGAAGCGGACACGCCCATGACCCTTCCGTGCCGGATTCTTCCCGGCGGCCAGACGGCGGCGGAGACCCGGAACGGGTTCAACCTCAACCGAGTGATCGCGTCCGGCCACACCGTGGATCTTCCCGAGGGTGGACTCATCATGGACGCCGCGGTGGACACCCTTCGACGGAACCTCCTTCTTTCGAACCACGAGAGGAACCGGGTGGAGGTCTTCCGGCTTGACTCCGAGCTCTTCGGGCCCGCCATCGGAGTGGGATCGGAGCCATGGGGCATGACCCTGGATCGAGCTGGAGGCCAACTCCTGGTCGCCAACTCGGGCGGGGCGAACGTCTCCATCGTCGACCTGGAGTCGGAGAGCGAGCTGGAGCAGGAGCGATTCTTCGCTCCCGACGCCGTCATCTTCGACCTGGCCCTGAAGGACGGGGACGCCGGATACCAGTTCGAGGTGACCCCCTATCCGCAGCCCGTGTCTCCCTCCTTCAGCGATCGTCCCCAGTACATTGCCGTGGATTCCCTCGGGAACCTGGTGTTCTCCACCCGGACCACCTCCGTGGGCGACATCGGCACTGCGAGAAAGGCCTACTTCCCGGAGGGAGCCGAACGCTCCGAGGTCAAGCTCTTCGTCGAGCACGGAGCCAACACCATCGCCCAGGACTACTGGGCGTTCGCCCACATCGACAGTATCGGGGTGGGCATCGACACCATTGCCGTCGATCAGGACGGAGTTGCGTTCTACGCGGCCGGCGTGACCCTCTACGACCACGTGCCGGGCTTCCCGGAACAGACAATCCAGGCGACGACGAACACGACCCAGCTCAACCCGGTGGAGAACGCATGGGCCAAGCTGGTGGCCCTGGGGTCCGACGCCTATATGGACGCCGGAGCCCGGTGGAACATCCCTTCGTTCGGATTCGCCGACACGACGTTCGTGACGGCATCCGGTGACGGAGGATGGGTCCTGATCGGTGAAGGGGGTACGACCCCCACCGGCCGCGTGATGATGTACCGGGCCAGTCAGCGCGACACCACCGACCTGTCCTCCACTCTCAGGGTCTGGGATGAGGTCATCAATGCGGCGGACGAGGTTCACGGCGTGGGGTTGAACTACGACGGGACCCTGGGTGTGGCGAGGGGCACGAGCGCGTACTTCTTTGACACCGAGCTCCAGCTCAATGGCCGAATCGAGCTTCCGGGCTCGGCCAACGGCACCGGGGCGGCCCTTCATCCCCTTCACGCGAACCAGAAGACGTTGGAGAACTACGGCGGCGAGTACCGGCCGGACACCCATCTCGCCTTCGTGGGGACGGCCGACGGTACCATCGACATCATCGACACCTACAAGTTCACGCGAATTGGCCAGATCACGCTGAGAGATGTCATCACGGGGCCGCTTCGGGCCATCCTCCCCTTCCCGGAGGACAACGCGGGTAAGACCTGTGCCATGATCCCCGTTTCCGACAAGAGTGGGAACACCATTGGCCAGGCCCTCCAGCTCTACGAGAACGAGAGCTTCACTCATCCGATTCCCGCGGACGGAGTCTCGGAGGATTCCTGCGTCGTCGTTCGGCTCTTCGCCATCACGTCGGCCAACGGCGTGGTGGTGGTGCCGGTTCGAAAGAGCGAGATCCTCAAATACCACCCCAACCGTTTAGGTGGTTAGAGGGACGTTCGGCGCACCCCAAACCAAGGACGCCCCCGGCGGCCATCGCCGGGGGCGTTTCTCATTCCCCCCTGGACAGCGCCCCCACATCCTCTATGCTTGAATTGCTCGGAAGCGGATAAACCCTCGACCGAACGCTGCCGGGTTCCGGCGGCGGCGGGCGCGGGGCCATCCTCACCATCGGACTCGAAGCAGGCTCGAGAATGCCCTTGCGCACCCTCTCGTTCAGAACCGCCGGCGAATCCCACGGCCTAGGGCTGGTGGCGCTGGTGGAGGGCATTCCTGCCGGGCTGTCGGTGGAGATGGAGCGGGACGTGGACCCGGAGCTGATGCGACGGCAGCAGGGGTATGGCAGGGGCCGGCGGATGCAGATCGAATCCGATCGGGCTCAGCTCATCTCCGGAGTGCGCCTTGGGCAGACCCTGGGTTCTCCTCTCGCCATGATGATCCGCAATCGGGATTGGGAGGACTGGGCCAAGGCCATGGCCCATACGCCCCCGGTCCCTGACGAGAACCCCAAGGCGCTCAGACCGGTGTATCTCCCCCGGCCCGGACACGCGGACCTGGTGGGGGTGATCAAGTACGACCGGGAGGACGCTCGTGACATTCTGGAGAGAGCCAGCGCCCGGGAGACGGCGGCCCGGGTTGCGTGCGGCGCCGTGGCCAAGCGCTTTCTCGCTGATTTCGGTGTGTCGGTGCAGAGTCATGTGCGTTCCATCGGACCGGTGGATGCCTCCCCCCCGGCGGAGCTCCCGGAGAACCTCAATGCCGCGGCCGACGCTTCCCCGGTCCGCACACTGGATGAGGCGGCGGGAGCGAGAATGATGGCGGCCATCGACGACGCGAAGGCGGAAGGCGATACGCTGGGCGGGGTCTTCGAGGTGGTGGCTCGCGGGATCCCGGTGGGGCTCGGGAGCCATGTGGCCTGGGATCGGAAGCTTGACGGGCGCCTGGGCCAGGCACTCTTGTCGATCCAGGCCGTGAAGGGCGTGGAGATCGGGGCGGCGTTCCGGACGGCTCGGCTGCCGGGTTCGGCGGCCCACGATGCCATCGTTCCCGCGCCGGGGAGGCTCCGGACCGGTGGGTTCGGTCGAGGTTCGAACCGGGCGGGGGGCCTGGAGGGGGGGGTCACCACCGGGGAGCCCCTTCTCCTACGGGGAGCGATGAAGCCCATTTCCACCCTTCGCAAGCCCCTCATGAGCGTCGATCTTCGGAGCGGGGAGGCCAAGGCGGCAACGGTGGAGCGAAGCGACGTGTGTGCTGTGCCGGCGGCTGCGGTCATCGGGGAGGCCATGGTTGCCCTGGTGATCGCCGACGCGTTCCTGGAGAAGTTTGGAGGTGACTCCATGGCCGAGGTCCGGCGCAACTTCGAGTCGTACCTCGGGCAGAGTGCGCGTCGAGGAGCTGGGCAGGGATGAGAGACGGGCGGGTAGCGCGGTGTCGGGAGTGAGCGAGACGTGAGAGAAACAAGAACTTCACAGCATCGGAAGGATGGGCAGAGGGCGGCCAGGCCATTCCAACGGGTCCTCCTGATCGGCTTCATGGGGAGCGGGAAGACCCAGGTGGGTCAGGCTCTGGCCAAGCGTCTCGGGTGGTCGTTCCGCGATTTCGATCAGGAGATCCGCTCTCGTCTGGGTATGCCGGTTCCCGAGATCTTCTTCAAGCATGGTGAGGGCTTCTTCCGCCAGATTGAGGAACGGGTGGGGGCTGAGCTGCTCCTGGAGGAAGACGTAGTCCTGGCCTCGGGTGGAGGATGGCCGGCGGCCCTGGGTAGAATGGAAGGGATGCCCGATGGGACGGTGGCTGTTTGGCTGCAGGTCTCTCCGGAAGAGGCCGTTCGGCGGGTGCGGGAGGAGGGGCCCACCCGGCCGCTCCTGGCGGTGGAGAATCCGGTGGACCGGGCGAGAGAGCTCCTGGAATCGCGGGAGACGTTCTACCGGCAGGCGGATCTGGTGGTAGACTCCACGAAGGGCCGGCCGGAGGAGCTGGCCCGGACGATTCATGAACTCCTGGACGGGATAGGGGGCGACGGGCTGCCGTCGCCCGAGTCTCGGAACGTGTGAGGGGAATGGCAAAGGGTAGGAAGGACAAGCATCTGGTGATCGTCGAGTCTCCGGCCAAGGCCCGGACCATCGGTCGCTACCTTGGGCGGGGCTACGAGGTGGCGGCCTCGGTGGGTCACGTCCGGGATCTCCCGGCCAAGGAGCTGGGAGTCGACGTGGAGCATGGCTTCAGGCCCAAGTACGTCACGATTCGCGGGAAGGGGAAGATCCTTCAGGAGCTGAAGCGGAAGGCGAAGGATGCCGGGGAGATCATCCTCGCCACCGATCCGGATCGAGAGGGCGAGGCGATCGCCTACCACGTTGCGGAGCAACTCGGCTTCCATGCCTCCCCGGAGCGGTTCCATCGGGTGACCTTCCACGAAATCACCCGGGAGGCTGTGCAGCGCGCACTGGAACACCCCGGAGACCTGGACATGGAGAAGGTGGAGGCTCAACAGGCCCGCCGGGTCCTGGACCGACTCGTGGGCTACCAGGTGAGTCCCTTCCTGTGGAAGCCGATCCGCCCCGGCCTCTCCGCCGGGAGGGTCCAGACCGTCGCCCTGCGCCTGATTTGCGAGCGGGAGGACGAGATCGCGGCGTTCCAGTCCGAGGAATACTGGTCCATCGATGCGCTTCTGGAGAAGGACGAGCAGGCCTTCGGAGCGAGGCTCCATCAGATTGACGGAAAGGCCTTTTCCCTCTCCGACGGGGAAGAAGCCAAGAGGGTGGTGACCGACCTGGAGGACCAGGCCTTCAGGGTTACGGACGTCAAGCGACGGGAGAGACGCAAGAACCCCTTCCCGCCGTTCACGACATCCACCATACAGCAGGAGGCCGCAAAGCGCCTTCGGTTCTCGGCCCGCCGGACGATGGCGGCCGCCCAGCGCCTCTACGAAGGCGTCGAGGTGGGCTCCAGGGGGTTCATGGGCCTCATCACCTATATGAGGACCGACTCCACCCGGGTCTCCGCCGGAGCCGTAACGCAGGCCCGCCAATGGATCGAAGATGAGATGGGGAAGGCGTTCCTGGCCTCCACCCCCCGATTGTTCCAGGGGAAGCAGCAGAAGGGGGCCCAGGAGGCGCACGAGGCCATCCGACCGACCCAGGTGAGTCTCCACCCGGACGAGGCGCGGAAGTACCTCGGAGCGGACGAGGCGCAGCTCTACGAGCTCGTCTGGCTTCGCTTCGTTGCCAGTCAGATGGCTTCGGCCGTCTACGACACCACCACCGTCGATTTCGACCTGAGGGGCCGCAGCGGGACGCGTTACCTCTTCCGAGCCACCGGCTCGGTGGTGAAGTTTCCCGGGTTCACCCGCCTCTACCTCGACACGATCGAGACGGGGGATCACCGTCGCCTGGACGACCTGGAGGCCCTTCCGGCGCTGGAGGTGGGAGATCTGAGCGAGCTGAAGGAGATCAGACCCGAGCAGCACTTCACCCAGCCGCCTCCACGGTACAGCGAGGCCAGCCTCGTCCGGGAGCTGGAGAAGCTGGGAATAGGCCGGCCCTCGACCTACGCCCAGATCATCTCCACGATCCAGGACAGGGGCTACGTGGAGATGGAAAAGGCCCGGTTCGCCCCCACGCCTCTCGGGGACACGGTGGCGAAGCTCCTGATCCGAGTCTTCCCCGACATCTTCGACGTGGACTTCACGAGCCGCATGGAGGGGGAGCTGGATCGAGTGGAGGAAGGGGCGGTGAAGTGGAGTGCTCTCCTGGAGAGCTTCTATCCGCCTTTCCAGGATCAGCTGGAGGCCGGAAAGGCCTCTTCGGAGGACATCGTCAAGGAGATCCTGGCCGCGGAGGGGGAGACCTGTGAGGTCTGCGGCCGTCCCATGCAGGTACGTTGGAACAAGTTCGGCCGGTTCCTCGGATGTTCGGGCTACCCGGAGTGCCAGAACACGCGACCTCTGGACGCGCCGGAAGTGCAGGAGCGACCCCTCGGGAAGGACCCGGAGACGGGCCTTCCGGTGCTGGCCCGAGTGGGGCCTTACGGCCCCTATGTCCAGCTCGGGGATGGGGACGGGACGAACAAGCCCAAGCGCGTCAGCGTCCCGAAGGGGGTCCCCCCGGAGGAGGTGAGCCTCAACTACGCCCTTCTCCTTCTCTCCCTTCCCCGTTCCCTGGGGAAGGATTCCAGGACCGGGAAGGAAGTGACCGTCGGCATCGGCCGTTATGGCCCTTACGTGCATCGTGGGGGCACCTACCGGAACCTGAAGACGCCGGCCCGCCTCTTCGACATCGGACTGGATGAGGCTCTCGAGCTCCTGGAGACCAAGCCGGGGAGGACGGTCCTCAGAGACCTGGGCCCCCACCCGGAGAGCGGTGCCGACCTGAAGATCCTGGACGGCCGGTACGGACCGTACGTCACCGACGGAAAGCTCAACGCCAGCCTACCCAAGGGGATGCAGCCGAAGGAGGTGGAGATGGACGAGGCGGTGGAGCTTCTGGCCAAGGCGAAGGAGAGGAAGGGCAAAGGGAAGGCTCGACGAGGGGGCCCGAGGAAGACGGGGAGCTCCCGAGGCCGGAAATCGAAGGAATGAGCGGATCGGGAAGGCTTCCTGCGGGGCGGCGTGTCTGATTCCACCGGCGTGCCGGGCACCATCGAGGTCGTGGGAGGTGGGCTGGCCGGTTGCGAAGCGGCCTTCTTCCTGGCTGAACGAGGGCACCGTGTCCTCCTGCGGGAGATGAGACCCCATCGCGCCACGCCCGCGCACCGGACCGACCGCCTGGGAGAGTTGGTCTGCACGAACTCCTTCAAGAGCGAGGATCCAGCCAACGCCCACGGGCAACTGAAGCGTGAGATGGCGGCCCTGGGATCCTTGTTGCTCCGAGTAGCAGGGGAGGCCCGGGTGCCGGCGGGTTCCGCTCTGGCCGTTGATCGAGAGATCTTCGCCCGGGGCATGACGGACTCCATGGCCGGACACCCGCGCATCCAGGTGGTGAGGGAGGAACAGACCCACCTTCCCGACGGGCCCGCGATCATCGCGACGGGGCCCCTGACCTCGGAGGCACTCTTCTCCTGCCTTCGTGAGCAGCTGGGCGACCGGGGGCTGGCCTTTTTCGACGCCATCGCTCCCATCGTGCACCGGGAGTCGCTGGACGAGCGCGTCGTTTTCGAGGCGGGGCGTTTCGGTGAGGACGCAGACTACCTGAATTGCCCGTTGGACCGGGAGGAGTACGGGGCGTTCCTGGAGGCGCTCAGAGCCGCGGACACCCACGATGCCCACGAATTCGACCGGGTTCCCTACTTCGAGGGCTGTCTCCCCATCGAGGTCATGGCATCCCGGGGGGAGGACACACTCAGGTTCGGTCCCATGAAGCCCATAGGTCTGGAGGATCCCCGGACGGGTCGGCGGCCGTACGCCGTCGTCCAGCTACGCCGGGAAGACCGGCAGGGGAACATGTGGAATCTGGTGGGCTTCCAGACCCGCCTCAAGATCGGTGAGCAGGGACGGGTGTTTCGCATGATCCCCGGACTGGGGGAGGCCGAATTCCTGCGCTGGGGCTCCATTCACCGGAACAGCTACCTGAACAGTCCCGGGAGGCTGACTCCCTGGGGATCGCTGCCCCACCGAAAGGACCTTCTCTTCGCGGGCCAGATCACGGGTGTGGAGGGCTATACGGAATCCGCTTCCAGCGGCTTGATGGCCGCGATGAACCTCCACCGGATCCTGGCCGGGAAGGAACCGGTTCTCCCACCCACGACTACTATTCTGGGAGGACTCTATCGTTATCTCCGAGAGTCGAGCCCGGAGCACTTTCAACCGATGAACTCCAACTGGGGTCTCGTGGATGCCCTCGCCGGGAAGATCCGCGACAGGAAGGAGCGGCGGCGAGCACTGGCGTCCCGCGCCCAGAGGGACTTCATCGCTTGGACTGCGGGTCTCGAGGCGGGCTCGTGAGCGTCGTGGACACCGTCGAGGAGTACCTCAAGGTCCTCACCCACGAACGCCAGCTCTCGGACCACACCGTCACCGCCTACCGGCGGGATCTGGAGGATCTGGCGGCCTTCCTCACCGAATACCTGGGGACGCCGGAATGGGATTGGGCGGGTGTGGACCGCCTGTCTCTCAGAAGCTTCTCGGGCTCCTGCCTCAGGAGGGGCCTCTCCCGGCGGACCATCGGCCGCAAGCTCTCGGCGGTTCGCGGGTTCTTCCGATTCCTCCACCGGGAAGACCGTCTACCCGCCAACCCCGCCCGGGGCCTCCGGGCCCCGCGGGTGGAAAAGCGGCTCCCCGGCCACCTCTCCCGGGGGGATGTGGACGCGGTCTTCGGGATGGCGGAGGCCAGGGCCGAAGAGAACACCCTGGCCAGCACTCGGGACCTCCTCGTTCTCGAGCTCCTCTATGGTAGCGGGCTGCGGCTGTCGGAGCTCCACGCCCTGAACATGCGGGACCTGGACCTGGACTCTCGGCAAATGAAGGTCCTGGGCAAGGGCAGGAAGGAGCGGATCGTTCCCCTCACCAGCCGAACCCTCCATGCGTGCCGGCGGTACGAACCGCGTCGGCGTGAGGTGCTCTCCGCCTCCGCCGCCACGACCGCCAGTCCGGCCCTCCTGCTGAACCGAGGAGGCGAGCGCCTCTCGAGGCGATCGATCCAGAGGAGCGTGAGGAGGGCCATGGAGCGAGCCGCGGGGGCCCAGGGGCTCAGCGTTCACTCTCTGAGGCATTCTTTCGCCACTCATCTTCTGGATGCGGGTGCCGACCTCATGGCGGTGAAGGAGCTGCTGGGCCACGTTTCCCTCTCCACGACCCAGATCTACACCCACACCTCCAGAGAGCGGCTCAAGACCATTTATCTCCAAGCCCATCCCCGGTCTTGATGGCCTTCCGGAAAGGCTGTGCCAGGTTATTGTTCAAGGCGGGCGGGGCAAGCTTCCATCCGGTCCGCTTCGACCTTGTTCGCGACATGTGAGGAGACGAGATGAGGAGTCCTGAATTCCGGGCCACCACCGTGCTCGCCGTGCGCAAGGACGGCAGGGTGGCCGTCGGGGGCGATGGCCAGGTAACCCTGGGGGATACGGTCATAAAGGCCACCGCCCACAAGGTGCGAACCTTGAAGGACGGCAAGATCCTGGCAGGCTTCGCCGGGGCCGTGGCCGATGCCTTCAGCCTCTT
This sequence comes from uncultured Gemmatimonadales bacterium, assembly GCA_963751255.1. GTDB lineage: Bacteria > Gemmatimonadota > Gemmatimonadetes > Longimicrobiales > Gaopeijiaceae > CAVVTW01. Next base: position 30,469 of record CAVVTW010000038.1, read on the forward strand.
CGAGAAGCTGGAGGAGAAGCTGGAGCGGTATCCCGGAAACCTCACCCGGGCCTGCGTTGAGCTCGCGAAGGACTGGCGTACGGACCGGTACCTCCGGCGGCTCAACGCGCTCCTTGTGGTGGCCGACAGGGAACGCCTGTTCCTGGTAAGTGGAGAGGGGGACGTGATCGAGCCCGACGATGAGATCGTGGCCATCGGCTCGGGCGGTTCCTACGCTCTCGCGGCCGCCAGGGCCCTCAAGGAGAACTCGGACCTGGGGGCCCGTGACATTGTTGAGAAGGCCCTGAGGATTGCGGGGGAAATCTGCATCTACACCAACGAGCAGACCACGGTGCTCGAGCTCGCGCAGGAAGACCAGCATGGATGAACGGGACACGATGCCCGGCTCCCCCGAAGATGGGGGCGAGGAGGCCGGCGCTGAATCCAGGAACCTCCAGGAGGGCTGGGGCGAAGAGTTGACCCCCCGGCAGATTGTCCAGGAGCTGGACAAATACATCGTCGGACAGGACGAGGCCAAGAAGGCCGTGGCTATCGCCCTTAGAAACCGGTGGCGCCGACGGAAGGTGGAAGATGAGCTGCGGGACGAGATCCTTCCCAACAACCTGATTCTGATCGGCCCGACGGGGGTCGGAAAGACGGAGATCTCCCGGCGCCTCGCCCGCCTGGCCGGGGCCCCGTTCGTGAAGGTGGAGGCCTCCAAGTTCACGGAAGTGGGGTACGTGGGTAGAGATGTGGAATCCATGATCCGGGATCTGGTGGACACCTCCGTGAACATGGTGAGGGCGGAAAGAGAGGCGGACGTGGAGGAGGAGGCGGAGCGGCGGGTGGAGGACCGACTCCTGGATCTCCTTCTCCCCGTCACGGCTCGCAGTGAACCGGCCCCCCCAAGCGAAGAGGTGCCATCGGCCGAGCTATCCGAGGCCCATGTCTTCGTGGCCGGGCCCACGGGTGTGCGCCAGGAATCCGGGGATTCGGGTGTAGATCTGGCTCTTGCTCCCCGGGAGAGGCGGGCGCGGACCAGGGAGAAGCTTCGTAAGCTCCTCCGGGACGGGCTCCTGGAAGACCGGGAAGTGGAGGTCGAGGTCTCGCAGAGTCCCTCCCTGGAGGGCATGATGATTCCCATGGGCGGCTTCGAGGGGATGGATCACAACTTCACCGAGATGCTCCAGGACATGCTCCCCAAGCGCACCAAGCGCAGGACCGTGTCCGTTTCTGAGGCCCGCCGGATCCTCCTCCAGGAGGAGCTCGATCGCCTGGTGGACATGGACGAGGTCATCAACGAGGCGCTGGACCGGGCCGAGGACTCGGGGATCATCTTCCTGGACGAGATCGACAAGATCGCCGGCGAGCGGGGCGGCATGGGGCCGGACGTGAGCAGGGAAGGGGTCCAGCGCGACCTCCTGCCCATCGTCGAGGGGTCCAACGTGCAGACCAAGTACGGCCTCGTTCATACCGATCACATCCTCTTCGTCGCCGCAGGGGCCTTTCACGTTTCCAAGCCCAGCGACCTCATCCCTGAGCTGCAGGGGCGATTCCCCATTCGGGTGGAGCTTCACAGCCTTGGAGAGGACGACTTCATCCGGATCCTGAAGGAGCCCAAGAACGCCCTGATCCACCAGTATCGCGCCTTGGTGGAGACGGAAGGTGCGACGCTGGAGTTCACCGAGGAGGGTGTGAAGGAGGTGGCGAAGATTGCGACCCAACTGAACGAGCGCATGGAGAACATCGGGGCGCGGCGCCTTCAGACCGTCCTGACGACGGTCCTGGAGGATCTCCTGTTCGAGCTCCCGGAGGAGGGGAAGGGGACGATCCTGGTCGACCCGGCGTTCGTGAAGGGACGGCTCAGCAACATCGTGGAGGATGAGGATCTCCGGAAGTACATCCTCTAACGTTGGCCTCGCGAGCCCGCTCAGGGGGGGAGTCCACCTCGAGTGGACACTCCCCGCCGTCTTTCCCTCCTCCTCGGGAGCATGGTACCTTGATCCATCTGGCCTCCCGTCGGTTCCGGGAGGCTCCTGAAACACGACACAACGAGCTCAGCAGCCACATGCCAACCCGTCATTTCGTCGCCCTCGCCGACCACTCCAGCGATGATCTTCTGCACCTCCTCTCCCTTGCGCGCCGGCTGAAGGCCGGAGAGGTGTCCGGCGCGCCGCTGGCCGGCCGCAGCCTGGCCATGATCTTCAGGAAGAGCTCCACCAGAACCCGTGTGTCCTTCGAGGTAGGGATGACCCAGCTCGGTGGCCACGCTCTCTTCCTGTCCTCTTCCACCTCCCAGATGGGGCGAGGAGAGAGCGTCCACGACACCGCGAAGGTCCTGAGCCGGTATGTGGACGGCATCATGATTCGGACCTTCGACCATGAGGAGGTCGTGGAAATGGCACACCACGCCTCCGTGCCCGTGATCAATGGCCTCACGGATCTGCTGCATCCATGTCAGGTCATGGCCGACCTCCAGACGGTTCAGGAGGAATTCGGTGATGACCTGGCGGGAATGCCGGTGGCCTGGATCGGGGACGGGAACAACATGGCCAACTCCTGGCTCAACGCGGCCAGGGTCTTCGGGCTGGACTTGCGGCTCGCCTGCCCGGATGGATACGACCCTGACCCCGAGATCCTGGCTCTGGCCAAGGACGCGACCCGCGTGACGCTCACTCGGGACCCCGGCGAGGCGGCCAGGGGGGCGTGGGTGGTGACCACGGACGTGTGGGCCTCCATGGGGCAGGAAGACGAGGCCCGGGCCCGGGCGGAAGTCTTCCGGGCCTACCAGGTGAACCGGGAGCTCATGGCCGCAGCCCATCCGGAGTCCATCTTCCTCCACTGCCTCCCGGCCCATCGGGGCGAGGAAGTGGAGGCGGAGGTCATCGACGGCCCCCACTCCCGGGTATTCGACGAGGCGGAAAACCGCCTTCACGCTCAGAAGGCCATCCTCATGGAGCTCATGGGCTGACGTGCAGGAAGACCCATTCCTTCGGCCGGGCCGCCCCGCCCCGGGTGCTGCACGGCCCTCGCGACCCGAAAGGACACACTCATGAGTGATACGCTGAAGAAGACTCCCCTCTACGAAGCCCATGTGGCGCTCCAGGGGAAGCTCGTTCCCTTCGCGGGCTTCGAGATGCCCGTCCAGTACCCGTCGGGCATCACCGCCGAGCACCTTCTGGTCCGGAGGGCGGCCGGATTGTTCGACGTTTGTCACATGGGCGAGTTCGTGCTCAGAGGGCCCCAGGCTCTGGACCTGATCCAGAAGATCACGGTGAACGACGCCTCCAAGTTGGCCGTGGGACAGGCCCAGTACTCGGCCATGTGCCTGGAGACGGGCGGGATCATCGATGATCTCCTCGTCTACCGCGGCTCGGACCACTTCATGCTGGTGGTAAATGCCTCCAACAAAGAGAAGGACCTGGCCTGGGTCCGGAAGCAGGCGGAGGCCTTCGACATGGAGGTCGTGGACAAGTCGGATGATACGGCCCTCCTGGCCATCCAGGGACCTCGGGCTGCCGGGATCGTCCAGGATCTGACCAGTACCGATCTGGGAACCATTGGTTATTACCACTTCGCCGAAGGGTCCGTGGCAGGGATCAGTGGCGTCATCAGCCGGACAGGATACACGGGAGAGGATGGCTTCGAGCTGTACATTCCCGCCGACAGGGGGATGGAACTCTGGAACGCCCTGATGGAGAAGGGGCAGGACAGGGGCCTGGCGCCGGCAGGGCTCGGGGCCCGGGACTCGCTTCGCCTGGAGATGGGGTATGCCCTCTACGGGAACGACCTGGACGAAGAGCACACGCCTCTGGAGTCGGGTCTGGGTTGGATCACGAAATTGGACAAGGGCGATTTCATCGGGAAGGACGTCCTGTTGAAGCAGAAGGCGGAGGGCGTCACGCGCCGTCTGGTGGGGATGCGGCTGACCGAGCGGGGATTTCCCCGGCACGGGTATCCGCTGGTGGCGGATGGGCGGGATGTGGGGGAGGTGACGAGCGGCGTTGTGAGCCCGTCTCTGGGGATCGGCGTGGCGATGGGTTACGTCCCTCCCGAGCTGGCGAAGCCCGGAACGGAGATCGGCGTTCGGATTCGGGACAAGGTGGTTGGGGCACGAGTCGAACGCCCCCCGTTCTACACCGACGGTTCCATTCGACGGTGACCGGCTCCACCCCTCCACCGCTTCGTGTGGGTGTCCTGACCGTTTCGGACGCGTGCTCCCGAGGGGAACGGGTCGACACGAGCGGGAAGGTGCTCGAAGAATGGTGTGCGACGGAGGGGCACGTCCTGGTGCTCAGGGCAACCGTCCCGGACCAGACCGACGCGGTCGTGCCTCTCCTCCTCCGTTGGGCGGACAGTGGCCAGGTCGACGTGGTCCTCACAACCGGGGGGACCGGCTTCGGTCCCCGGGACGTGACCCCCGAGGCCACCCGAGCGGTCCTGGAGCGGGAGTCTCCGGGGCTGATGGAGTTCGTCCGTCGGGCGGGTGAGCTGGCCACCCCGTACGCCGTCCTCTCGCGCGGGCTGGCCGGCTCCCGGGGTCAGGTCTTCATCGCGAACCTCCCGGGGAGCCCTGGAGGGGTCAGGGACGGCCTGAGCGTCCTCGGCGGATTGCTGCCCCACCTGGTGGGCCTGCTGAGAGGTTCCGCCACCGGCCACAGGCAGTCTTGACATGTCCGAATCGCGTGGCACGGTCCTCATCTCCACCCACGACCTGAAGGTCGCGGGGCCCCTTCGGGAGGCCTTTCAGGGCGCGGGATACAGCGTCGAGCTGGTTACTCCCGACGAGGACCTCTCGTCGGTGGAGGGCACCCGTCTCCTGATCCTCACCGGAGGGTTGAAGAACGAGTCGTCCGCCATGCTGGCGCGACAGGCCAGGGCCTCCAAGCAGGTTCCTGTATTCGGGATCGCCCGGGAGGGGGAGGCGGGGATACGCCAGGCGGCCCGGGCTCTGGACCTCCAGGAGGTGTTCCCGCACCCCCCGGATCCCCGGGAGGTCCTCCTGCTGGGGCGGACCCTCATGGAGCGGGCCAGGCTACGGGAGGTCACCGGAATCGTCGGAGAGACGGATGCCATCGGCGAGGCCCTCGAGCGAGTGGTCCAGTTCGCCCCAGTCAACGCCACCGTCCTGGTCACCGGCGAATCGGGGACAGGCAAGGAGCTCATCGCCCGGGGCATTCATGCCCTTTCTCCGCGCAAGCACAAGGCGTTCATCGCCGTGAACGTGGCCGCCCTCTCGGACACGCTTCTGGAGAGCGAGCTCTTCGGTCACGAGAAGGGAGCGTTCACCGGAGCCATCGACTCCAGGAGGGGGCTCTTCGAGCTCGCTCAGGCGGGAACGATCTTCCTGGACGAGATCGGCGAGATGCCCCAGTCCACCCAGACCAAGCTCCTCAGGGTGCTGGAAGAGCGAGAGTTCTACCGGGTGGGAGGGGAGAAGCCTTTGCGGGTGGATGTGCGGGTCATCGCGGCCACCAACCAGGAGCTCCGACGGCTGGTCGAGATCGGGGAGTTCCGAAGAGACCTCTACTTCCGCCTGAATGTGCTGCACATCGAGCTCCCTCCCCTCCGGGAGCGGAGAGAGGACATTCCTCAGCTCGTGGACGGCTTCATCCGCGAGGCCAGTGAACGGCATGGTCGTCCACTGGTGAGAATCAGCGACGAGGCCATGCGGATTCTCCAGACCTACGAGTGGCCCGGGAACGTCCGTGAGCTGAGGAACCTGGTGGAGAGCATGGTGGTACTGGCGCCGGGCCGGAGAATCGAGGCCGACGATATCCCCGGGGACATCCGAAACCCCCGGAGTCGAAGCCTCCTCCCCGCACCCGTGGGTCGCATGCCGGTTCCCGTCCGCCAGGAGGCGGAGACCTCCCTCAGGCCGGAGCTGGAGTTCGTTTTTCGGACGCTGGTGAACCTTCGCATGGATGTGGACGACCTCCGGAGGGATTTCGAGCGGTACAAGAAGGAGACCCACGTGGAGGGGGAGGAAGTGCCCGTCTTCCGGAGCGAGGGCTTCCCGGTGCCATCGTCCATGCGGGAGGTCTTCCCCTCGTCCTTTCGGTCCATGGACGATGGGGGGCTCGCCCCGCCCCCGGACACGGGTCGCGGGCCGGGGGACCTGCCGGACGCCGAGGATGGGCCAGGAGAGGAGGGGGTGGTCCTCTATCGCCCGGGAATGACCATGGACGAGATGGAAGAGGAAGCCATCCGCACGGCTTTGAGGGACGTAGGTGGCAACCGGCGAAAGGCGGCCGAGCAGCTCGGCATTGGAGAGCGAACGCTCTACCGGAAGATCAAGAAGTACGGGTTGGAGGAGTAGGAGCCTGATCAGGCTCCTAGCCCTTCGCCCGCGCCCGAGCCTTGGCACGCTCCGCCTCCAGGAGCGGCAGGATACGGTCGCGCCACTGGTCGTTTCTCAAGTCACGGTACTGAACCACCAGATCCGCCTGTAGATCGATTCCCCCTCCGAAGGCGTAGATGGCCATTCGCGTCTCCTGCTGGGCCAGGCGCTGAGTCCCCCACGCGGGAGTGACGGCCACGATGCTCAGCGGCGGGAAGCGGAATCCTCGGTTGACGAGCTGGAGCTCCTCGGGTTCATAGGTCACGTCGGGTTGGTAGCTGAAGAGGCTCACCAGGAACAGGCTCACTTCCGGCGACCGGGCCGCTCGCTCCGCCCGGAGGCCAAAGGCATCCACCAGGCCGCGCAGCCGGCCGTAGGTGTCCGGCGCCGTGAGCCGGATCACCCACTCCTCCAAGGGTGTGACCTTGATGAGGAGGTCCCCCGGCTGCAGCCGCAGGGAGATCTCATCCTGGAGGAGCGTTCCGTACCCGGGTGGAACCATCAAGGAGGAGTCCGCCTGGGACGGTTCCTGGCGTCCCGCCGGAGCCGGCTCCTGCGGACCGCCCGGTCGGCAGCCCAAGAGGATTGCCGAGAGCGCAACCGTCCTCGAGAGTGTCTTCATACCATCTCCCACTGATCCACAGGCCTCGGCACGAGGAGCGATCTGAAGGCTTCCGGTCAGGTCAGGGAGTCCCGGCCACCGGGATCGGGCAGAAGGTCATCCAGGGCGGCCAGGAGAGCCTCCCGTCCCTCTCCGGTCCGGGACGAGAAGAGCAGGAGCTGGTCCGTCCCGACGCCGAGCTCCTTCGAAGCAGTCTCCATGGTTGCCTCCCTCCTCCCCTTGGGAACCCGGTCCATCTTGGTGAGGATGACCAACGTCGGGATCCGGAGCTCTGCCAGGAGATCCAACAACTCCCGGTCCAGGCTGGTGGGGGGGCGTCGCCCGTCCACGAGATGGACGATTCCCGATGGCCCCTTCTCCCTTGAAAGGTACCACTCCACGAGGCGTCTCCAACCCTCCCGAACGGCGACGGGTGCCTTGGCATACCCGAAACCGGGGAGGTCCACGAGAAAGAACCGGTCGTTGACCCGATAGAAGTTGACGGTCTGGGTCTTGCCGGGTTTGGAGGACACGTGGGCGATCTTCTTGCGAGTGCGGCCAAGGAGCATATTGATGAGGGACGACTTGCCCACGTTCGACCGACCGGCAAAGGCCACCTGGGGGAGATCCCCCGGGAGGGTACTGGCCGTCGTGGCGACGGAACCGGCAAAGGTCACCGATCGAATGATCACTGGGAAAGCTGGATTCCAGGCTCGGGTGCTCCATCCAGCAGTCCCTGGGTCGAGGCCTCGACGCGCCCCGGCAAGGGAGAAAGAAGCGCACCCTCCAGGACTTCGTCCATGTTCTGAACCAGGTGGAACTCCATTCCCCGCCTCACCTCGTCGGGAAGCCGCTCCAGGTCACCCGCGTTGGTGGCGGGGAGGAGCACACGCTTGATGCCTCCCTGGAATGCGGCGACGGCCTTCTCCTTGATTCCCCCCACGCCGAGGACCCTCCCCCGGAGGGTGATCTCCCCCGTCATGGCCACGTTCGACCGGGTCGGTACCTCGGTGAGGGCCGAGATCAGAGCCGCAGCGATGGTGATCCCCGCGGAGGGACCGTCCTTCGGGGTGGCTCCCTCGGGAATGTGGATGTGGATATCCACCTGCTCGTGGAATTTGGGCTCGAGGCCCAGAATCCTCGCCCGGGATCGGGCGTAGGTCAGAGCCGCGAAGGCGGATTCCTTCATCACGTCCCCCAGGGTGCCCGTGAGCTGGATCTTGCCGGACCCGGGAACAACGGCCACCTCTACATCCAGGATCTCTCCTCCGGCGGCTGTCCAGGCCAGGCCGTTGGCAATGCCGGCCCGGGCCATGCCCTCCTCGCGAGGCTCGGGGGTGTATGGCGGGGGGCCAAGGAGCTCTTTGAGGTCCGAGGCCCCCACCGACTGCACTTCCCCGGGCCCCTTGATACCCTCTGCAACGCACCGGGCCAGTTTCCGGGCGACGCCACTGATCCTGCGCTCCAATTCACGGACACCCGCTTCCCTGGTGTACTCGGCGATGATGAGGTCCAACGCCTCCTGCGAGATGGACGCGCTCCCCTCCCGAAGGCCGTGTCGAGCCGACTGCTTGGGCCATATGAACCGCTGGGCGATGACCTTCTTCTCCGTGGTGAGATACCCTGGAATCCGGATGACCTCCATCCTGTCCCTGAGCGGCTCGGGAATTCCTGCGAGCGTGTTGGCCGTGGCGATGAAGAGAACGTCCGACAGGTCGAAATCCAGCTCCAGGTAGTGGTCGGTGAAGGCACGGTTCTGTTCGGGGTCGAGGACCTCCAGGAGCGCGGCCCCGGGATCGCCGTGGAAGTCTCGAGCCAGCTTGTCCACCTCGTCCAGGAGGAACACCGGGTTCCGGGTTCCCGACTTCCGCATCCTCTGGATCACCCTTCCGGGAAGAGCCCCCACGTAAGTGCGCCGGTGGCCGCGGATCTCGGCCTCGTCTCTCACCCCGCCGAGGGATGCCCGGACGAACTCCCGGCCCAGAGCGGCGGCGATGCTCTTTCCCAGGGAGGTCTTTCCCACTCCCGGCGGACCCACCAGACAGAGGATGGGCCCCTGCAGGTTCCCCACCAGCGAGACCACCGCGATGTGGTCGAGGATCCTCTCCTTCACCTCGTCGAGCCCGAAATGTGCTTCGTCCAGCACCCGGGTGGCGTGAGCGACGTCCAGGTTGTCCTTGCTCTTCTCCATCCAGGGAAGCCCCAGGATCCAATCGAGATACGTGCGAATGACGGCCGCTTCAGGCGCTGCGGGATTCAGGTGCTTCAGGCGCTCGACCTCCCGCTCGGCCCGCTCCTTCGCATCCGGCGGAAGGGGAGTCTGGAGAAGCCTCCTGTCCACCTCCGTCCATTCCCCCTCCGTGGCCCCCAGCTCCTTGTGGATGGCCTTCAGCTGCTCCTGGAGGTAGAGCTGGCGGCGCCCGGAATCCATCTGCTGCTGAATCTGTTCACCGAGCTTCTCCTCGATTCGGAGGATCTCCAGCTCCCGCACCAGGATTTCCTGGAGGATCTCGTAGTGCGTCATGAGGTCCAGAGCCTGGAGGAGCTCCTGCTTCTCCCCCGATCCCAGGATCAGGTGTCCTGAAACCAGGTGGGCCAGGCGAACCCGGTCCTGCACCGCGGCCATGGTTCCTCTCAACTCGCTGGGCAGCCGCTCGTTGAGGTCGATGTACTCCCCGAACAGTTGTCGAACCCTGCGAGCCATCGCCTCCATTTCCGGGGGAATCGTGCTCGGATCCTCTCGCTCCTCGCCGGGGGCCAGGGTGATCTCCGCTCGGAATCCCCGGTCCCAGGGAAGGAAGCGGACGACGCTGGCGCGCCCCAGTCCTTCCATGACCACCCGGGCCGTTCCGTCGGGCAGGCGGGTCGTCTGAACCACCCGGATGACAGTCCCCAGTCGATGGAGATCGTCCTCCCCGGGCTCTTCCACTTCGGCGTCCTGTTGCGCCAGGAGGAGGATGAGGCCATCGCCGTTCTCGGCCTCTTGAAGAGCCGCCACCGAGGGCGATCGCCCGATCAGGAGGGGGAGGACCATATAGGGAAAGAAGACCAGGTCTCGGAGGGCTACCACCGGGAGTTCGTCGGGAATCTGGACCTGTCCGTCAATCCGGTGGAGGGTGGCCATGCAATCGCTCTATTGGTGTATGGAGGATCGGAAGGAGCACTCGCGGAGGGAGCCCGCGCTGCAACTCCCCGCAGGGCTTATGGTAGGGCGGAACGGATGGCGCGGAAAGGCCGGAGCCGTAGCGGGCTCCAGCCCGGCCCATCAAGCCTCCTTCTTCTCTGCCTCCGGGCGCAACACCAAGAGTGGCGGAACCCCTTCCTCCACACTCTCTCGCGTGACGACCACTTCCCGCACGTCGCCCCGGGATGGGATCTCGAAGAGGATCTCCCGCATCAGCTCCTCGATGACCGCTCTCAGGCCCCGGGCGCCCGTCCCCCTCTTCAGGGTCTTGCTGGCGATGGCCCTCACGGCCGCCGGCTCGAAGGTGAGGCCGGTGTTCTCCAACTCCAGCATCTTGGTGTATTGCTTGATGAGGGCGTTCTTGGGCTCCTGGAGAATCCTGACCAACGCTTCCTCGTCCAGCTCTTCCAGGGAGACCACCACGGGAAGGCGTCCCACCAGCTCCGGAATGAGCCCGTATCGCTGCAGGTCCTCCGGCTCCGCCAGGCGAAGAATGTCCTCGCCAGCTCCCTCCGCGTGCTTCCCCGTGAACCCGATCTGGCGCTTTCCCACCCGGGATTCGACGATCTTCTCCAGACCGTCGAACGCCCCCCCGCATATGAAGAGGATGTTCCGGGTGTCGACCTGGATGTACTCCTGTTGGGGGTGCTTACGTCCCCCCTGGGGAGGCACGGAGGCGACGGTCCCTTCCAGGATCTTGAGGAGGGCCTGCTGGACTCCCTCTCCGGACACGTCCCGGGTGATGGAGGGGTTCTCGGATTTCCTGGCGATCTTGTCCAGCTCGTCGATGTAGACGATCCCTCGCTCCGACTCGGTGATGTTGAAATCGGCGGCCTGGAGAAGCCGCACCAGGATGTTCTCCACGTCCTCACCCACGTAGCCGGCCTCGGTGAGGGTGGTGGCGTCGGCGATGGTGAAGGGGACCTGGAGCATCCTGGCCAGCGTCTGGGCCAGCAAGGTCTTCCCCACTCCGGTGGGGCCGATGAGCAGGATGTTGGCCTTTTCGATCTCCACCTCGTCCAGCACACCCTGGTGGTTCACCCGTTTGTAGTGGTTGTAGACCGCCACGGCGAGCGCCCGCTTGGCGTCGTCCTGTCCGATGACGTACTGATCGAGGATGTCTTTGATCTCCATGGGCGTGGGGCTCGGGACCTGGGCCTCCACGGCCTCTCGTTCTTCCTCTTCGGCCAGGATCTCATTGCATAGAGAAACGCACTCGTTGCAGATGTACACGGATGGTCCGGAGATGAACTTCTTGACACTGTCCTTGGACTTGCCGCAGAAGCTGCATCGAAGATGTTTGTCGCCTGTCACGCTCATTGCTTCACTCCGAATCGGGGCATGGTCCCGCGATCGATTGGCCCGCCGCTCCTACTCCTTGGAGCTGCCCGGTTGGTCCGAGTCCGCCGGCTTCCCCCGGTCCCGCCCCGTATCTCCGGCTTCGAGGACCCGGTCGATGATTCCATATTCCACCGCCTCCGGTGGGCTCATGAAGCGGTCACGATCCGCGTCATCGGCGATCTGCTCCGGCGTCTGGCCGGTGTGGAAGGCCAGGATTTCGTTGATCCGCTCCCGGATGTGGAGGATCTCCTTCGCAGCGATTTCGATGTCGGCTGCCGTTCCGTGAGCGCCGGAGGAAGGCTGGTGGATCATGATTCGGGAATTGGGCAGAGCCGCCCTCTTCCCCTTTTCCCCGGCCGCCACGAGGACCGCCGCCATGGACGCTGCCATCCCCACGCAGAACGTGGCCACGGGAGCCCGGAGATGACGCATGGTGTCGTAGATCGCCAAGCCGGAGTAAACGCTCCCTCCTGGTGAGTTGATGTAGAGATAGATGTCCCGCTCCGGGTCTTCGGCATCCAGGAAGAGGAGCTGGGCGATAATGATGTTGGCCACGTTGTCGTCGATGGCGCTCCCCAAGAAGACGATGCGATCCATGAGAAGGCGGCTGAAGATGTCGTAGCTTCGCTCGCCCCTGCTGGTCCGCTCGATGACGTAGGGTGGATAGATGGGCATCGGGTCCTCTCGTTACACCTGGCTCACGGTGGACTGACTCTTCAGAAACTCGTAGACCTTCTCTTCCGTGATCTCCCGCTCCAGACCGTCCAGGTTCCCGGACTTCTGGAGATTGGCGTAGACCTGGGCGGGCTTCAGTTCATTCCTCTCGGCGATGGATTGGACTCGCTCGTCCACCTCGTCTTCGGAGGCCCGGAGACCCTGGAGCTCAGCCACCCGATCAATGACGAGGATTCTCTTGACGGCCTTCTCGGCTTCGGGACGGAGGCTCTCCTGGGTCCTGGTCAGGGTCTCCGGATCCAACTTCGAGGTGTCGCCCAGCACCGAGCTCATGTAGCGCTCCACCATGGAGCGGGGCACCTGGAACGGGTTGGCCTCCAGGAGACCGTCCACGATCTGACCCCGAACCACCGATTCGGCCTGGTTCTCGGCTTCCTTCTCCAGATCCTCACGGATCCGGGCCCTCAGTCCCTGGAGGTCTTCAAAATCCCCGAGGGAGCGGGCGAACTCGTCGTTGGCCTCGGGCAGCTCGCGGGTCTTCCTGGCCTCGAGGGAGATCCTGAGGTGCTGCTTCTCCCCACGGCGCTCCTCGTCCGGGAAGTCCTCGGGGAAGCGGACGGTGAAATCCTCCGTCTGCCCCACGCTCAGGGTCCGGATCGCATCCTCCACTTCGGGGATGGCGTCGCCGTCACCCAGAACGATCTCGTACGGACGGCTGTCTCCGGAAGGCTCGCCTCCCTCCAGCCGCTGGATCTCCACGGTGACCAGGTTCCCGTCCTCGGCCTGACCTTCCTCCACGGGTTTCCAGACGCCGTTTTGCTCTCTGAGCCGTCCGAGGACCCGTTCCACGTCCTCCTCCGCCACCTCGATCTTCGGACGCTGGAGGCTGAAGCCCCCGAGACGCTCCAGCTCGAAGACGGGCTGGATGTCGAAGGAGATGGAGAAGGTGAGGTCTTCCCTCGGCTTGTAGTGGATATCCTCGACCTGGCCCTCGGAGATCGGTTCCAGGGATTGGACCCGGAGCGCCTGGCGGTAGGCCTCTCCGATCACCTTGTCGAGGACCTCCTTGTCCACTGCGGAGCCGAGGCGTTGCTCCACCACGGAGGCCGGGATCCGCCCCTTCCGGAATCCCGGGAGCTTGAGACGGCCCCCGAGGCTCTGGACAATCTTGTTTCTCTCGGTTTGGACGGAGCCTGCCGGGACGGTGACCGTCAGGCGTCGGTGCCAGGAATCCTGCTCCTCGAGGTCGATCCGGAGGGTTGAAGGGTCGATGGCCATTCAGCGCTCGAAGTGAGGGGGTCGATGATGATTCGCGCTCGAAGTGCGAAAGGGGGGACTCGAACCCCCACGGCCTGAGCCACGAGATCCTAAATCTCGCGCGTCTACCAGTTCCGCCACTTTCGCCCGGACACGCACGAAAGGCGCCTGAGACAAAGATAACACGGGGTGGGGAGGCATCAACACAATGGCCCGTGAGGTGCCCGGCGGCCGGCAGAAAGCGGGAAGCCCGCTCCGATGGGTCTCGGAGCGGGCTTCCTCGTGGGGATTCCGGAGCGGCCGGTCCTAACGGCTTGTCCGTACGTTGACGATCTGAGAAGTGTTGTCCGGGAGCCCGATCCGGAGAGAGACCACTTCTCCGGCCTGGACCAGGGAGAGAGCCTGGCGCACGTCCTCGGGGCTTTGCACGGGCAGTCCGTTGATGGCCAGGATCTTCTGCCCCTCACTGATCCCCCGGCGCCCGGCAGGTCCAAGGGGGGTGACCTGGGAGACCACGACCCCCCCTGCCTCGTCGTAACCCAACGTCCGAGCGAGGTCCGGGGTGAGCTCCTGGACACCAATGCCCAGCTTCTCTTCCGCTGCGGGAGCGGGGGGAGCCGCCGTCGGTTCCTCTACGGGAGTGAGCGGAGCCTCACCCAGGCGGATCTGCACGTCCCGGGGAGACCCGTCTCGATAGATCCTCACCGTGACTCGGTCCCCGGGGCTCTTCTGGGCGATGAGGTTCTGCAGGCTGTTAGGGCTGTGGACCACCGTCCCGTCCACAGAGTAGATCACGTCTCCCTGGCGCAGCCCCACCTCCTGGGCCGGGCTCCCGTCGGTGGTGGTCTGCAGGAGGACGCCGGCGACCTCAGGAAGGTCGTAGTATTCCTGATCCTCCGGCGCGATCTCCTGGATAGAGACTCCCAGCCATGCCCTGCGGACCCTTCCATACTCGACCAGGTCTTTCATGACCCGGGCGGCCAAGTTCACGGGGATCGCGAATCCGTACCCCGCATAGGTTCCGGTAGGGGACATGATGGCCGAGTTGATGCCCACGACCTGTCCCTTCAGGTTCACCATGGGGCCGCCGGAGTTGCCCCGGTTGATCACGGCGTCGGTCTGAATGAAGTCCTCGATGGCGAAGCCGGGATCGAGGCCCGACCCGGGGTCCTGCTCCAGCTCGGAGTAGATGAGGCGGAGGGGACGTCCCTTCGCGCTGACGATTCCCGCCGTGACCGTGTAGTCCAGCTCATCGGGTCGGGCCGCGCCGTAGCCCGTGTTGCCGAAACCCGGGTTGCCGATGGCCAGGATCCACTCCCCCACTCGAAGGCTCTCCGAGTCTCCGAAGCTCAGGAAGGGCAGTTCGTTCTGGTCGATCTTGATGATGGCCACGTCGGTGGTCGGGTCCGTGCCCACGACCTGGGCAATGAAATACCGTCCGTCCAGGAGGTAGACCCGGATCTCGTCGGCTCCGGTGACCACGTGGTTGTTGGTGAGGATGTAGCCGTCCTCGGACACCAGGAAGCCCGAGCCGCCCGCCATCACGGGGATATCGGGATGCTCGGCCGAGCCCTGGTCATCGGGGAGGTTGAAGAAGCGTCGGAACTCCTCCGGAACCTGCACCGTTCCAGCCGGCGCTCGTCGGGTGGAGGTGACCTCGATGCGCACCACCGCTCGGGTCACAGCTTCCGCCACGTTGGCGAAGGCGTCGCTGAGGTCGAGGGCTGGGCGAACGGCTTCGTCCGTAACCTGGGGCGCCGTCATGACCGCCGGCATCGAGTAGGACGGCCCCGTCCATCCAAGGCCCGAGGCAAGTACCAGCCCCCCGACAAACCCCAGAGCGATGGTCACGATGACGCTGACTTTGGTCCGCAACGGATCAAACATCGACGTACTCCTGGATCAACAGATACCCACACTGCCACTCATCGGTGCGTTCTACCCGGCGTGCAAGAGTGAAGGTCCGGTCCTTGGTCTCGCAAGGTCGGACCGGGTCGCTCCCGCGTCGCCATTCATGTTGGATGAAGAGAGGACGCCCGGCCGTTGCCGGGCATGAGCGGACGAGGAAGGGGCGGGCGGCCGCTCTCGGCGGACCGCCCGCACCCGAGCCTCTCCCCGTCACGGGCTATTTACCTTCGTCTACGATCTCGTAGTCGGCTTCCACCACTTCCTCGTCACCCTTCTCGGTCTCGGTGGATGACTCGGGTGCTTCCCCGCCACCCATGTCCCCCATGCCGGAGGTGGTGCCCGCGTCGGAGGCCTGGCTCTGGTACATTTCCTGGCCCGCCGCGCTGAACGCTTGCATGAGCTCGTCCCGGGCCTGGTTGATCGCCCCGGTGTCGTCCCCCTTGAGCGCCTGTTTCGACTTCTCGACGGCCTCCTTCAGCCGGTCACGGGTTCCCTCGGAGACCTTGTCTCCCCACTCACCCGAGTCCTTCTCCACCTGGTAGACCAGGGAGTCCAGCTGGTTTCGGGCCTCCACCTTCGCCCGTCGGTCCTCGTCCTCGGAGGCGTGGGCTTCGGCGTCCTTGACCATTCGGTCGATCTCCCGATCGGAGAGACCGCTGGAGGCTTCGATCCGGATCTTCTGCTCCTTGCCCGTCGCCCGGTCTTTCGCCGAGACGTGGAGAATGCCGTTGGCATCGATGTCGAAGGTGACTTCGATCTGAGGCATTCCCCGGGGTGCCGGAGGGATTCCCGTGAGCTGGAACTTCCCGATGGTCTTGTTGTCCATCGCCATCTTCCGCTCACCCTGCAGGACGTGGATCTCCACCGTCGTCTGGTTGTCCTCGGCGGTGGAGAAAACCTCCGTCTTCTTGGTGGGGATCGTGGTGTTCCTGTCGATCAGGGTCGTCATGACGCCGCCCAGCGTCTCTATGCCCAGGGAGAGAGGGGTCACATCCAGCAGCAGAACATCCTTTACGTCCCCAGCCAGGACTCCCCCCTGGATGGCGGCGCCCACGGCCACGACCTCGTCCGGATTCACGCCCCTGTGGGGGTCCTTCCCGAAGAACTCCTTCACGATCTCCTGGACCTTCGGGATCCGCGTGGAGCCACCGACGAGAACGACCTCATCCACCTCGGAGGTGGTGAGACCAGCATCCTTCAAGGCCTTCTCCATGGGAGGGATCAGCCGCTGCATCTCACTGTCCACCAACTGCTCGAACTTGGATCGGCTGAGGGAGTAGTTCAGATGCTTCGGGCCCTCCTGGGTGGCCGTGATGAAGGGAAGGTTGATGTCGGTCTGCATCGTGGAGGAGAGCTCCATCTTGGCTTTCTCCGCGGCCTCCTTCAGCCGCTGGAGGGCCATGGCGTCCTGCGACAGGTCCAGTCCCTGGTCCTTCTTGAACTCCGCGACCAGCCAATCGATGATTCGCTGATCCAGGTCGTCTCCACCGAGGTGCGTGTCCCCATTGGTGGACTTCACCTCGAAGACCCCCTCTCCGAGCTCCAGGATCGAGATGTCGTAGGTCCCGCCTCCCAGGTCGAAGACGGCGATCTTCTCGTCCTTCTTCTTGTCCAGCCCATAAGCCAGTGAGGCGGCGGTGGGCTCGTTGATGATCCTCAGGACCTCCAGCCCGGCGATCTTGCCAGCGTCCTTGGTCGCCTGGCGCTGTGCGTCGTTGAAATAGGCCGGGACGGTGATGACGGCCTGGGTCACCTTCTGGCCCAGGTAGTCCTCGGCAGTCTGTTTCATCTTCTGGAGGATCATGGCGGAGATTTCCGGGGGTGTGAAGGTCTTCCCGGCGTTGAGAAGGTTCACTTGGACCCGGTCTTGCCCATCGGCCGTCACCTCGAAGGGGACGAGCTTCCGCTCGTGGGTCACCTCCGAGGCCTTTCTCCCCATGAACCGCTTGATGGAGAAGACCGTGTTCCTGGGGTTCGTGATGGCCTGCCTCCGGGCGACCTGCCCTACCAGCCGCTCATTGTCCTTGGTGAACGCCACCACGGATGGCGTCGTCCGGCCTCCCTCCGAGTTGGGGATCACGACGGGCTCCCCGCCCTCCATCACCGCCACCACCGAGTTCGTGGTGCCCAGATCGATCCCGATTACCTTTGCCATGACCGCTCCTTGCCTTCTGACTTCCAGACTGTGCCGGGCCGTTCCAGCGGCCCTTGCCTCGACCTCTCCTGGGGGAGCAACCTCCGTGCCGGGCGTTCAGCCCTCTCTTGTCCCCATTTCCCCGCCAGAATGGCGCGTCTGACGGGTCCGACCGCCGGTATGGCAGGGAAGTGGTCGCTGCAGGGCCGGCCGGCCTCAGGGGTGTCTGGCCTGGGGTCGTCTCTCGCCCTATCGTTCGCAACCGAACCTTTCACGCTCCGAGCGCATGTTCCCTCTCTACGACGACAATCCGACCGAGATCTTTCCCATCGTCACCCTGCTGATCATGGGGGTATGCATCGCTGTGTGGGTGTACGTCCAGGGGGCGGGGTTTTCCGAGCAGGCTCTCAATGCCTCGGTCTGCACCTTGGGGGCCATCCCCGCCGAAATCACGGGAAGGCTCCATGCGGCGGGGGCCCTGGCCCGTGGCTCACCCTGTCGTCTGGGGGGCCTGACCTGGCCGACCCTGATCACGTCCATGTTCCTTCACGGGAGCTGGATGCACATCATCGGCAATCTGTGGTTCCTCTGGATCTTCGGGAACAACGTGGAAGACTCCATGGGACACGGTCGGTACCTGGTGTTCTACCTTCTCACCGGTCTCGTCGCAGGAGCCACGTACATCGCTTCCGATCCGTCCTCCCCCTATCCCATGGTTGGGGCTTCCGGGGCCATCAGTGCCATCATGGGGGCCTATCTGGTCCTCTATCCCCGGGCGAAGGTCTACACGCTCTTCATCATCATCATCCTCATCCGTGTCTTTCCGCTCCCGGCCTGGTTCTTTCTCCTCTACTGGCTTTCCCTCCAGTTGGCGTCCTCTGCCCTCCAGGTTCCGGGATCGGGGGGCGGGGTGGCGGTCTGGGCCCACATCGGAGGATTCGCCGCCGGGGTGATCCTGGTGAAGCTCTTCGAGAACCGGGTCCTGGTCGCCGCAAAGCGGTCGGGGGTCCGGTTGCGACGCGATCAGTTGAAGGGCGGAGGGTGGTGGTAGCGGGAGGCGCCCTCGACGCGGAGGTCTCCGAACGGGATCTGGAGGTCGCGGCTTCCGTGCTTCGGGAGGCACTGGGGACGAAGCCGGAGGCGCTCGTCGTGCTTGGCTCGGGTCTGGCGGGGGCCGGGGAAGGCGTCGAGGAGGCTTCTTCCATACTCTTCGGGGAGATTCCGGGGCTTCCTCGGGCGGGAGTCAAGGGCCACGGCGGCCGGATCGTGGCGGGGCGACTGGAGGGTCGGCCTGTCCTGGTGCAGGAGGGACGCCTCCACCTCTACGAAGGCCTCTCCCCGGAGACGGTCACCGTCCCACTCCGCTTGGCCGCACATGCAGGAGTCGGGACGGTGATCACCTCGAATGCTTCGGGAGGGATCGGCCGGGAGATGGAACCGGGGTCCATTCTTCTTCTGACGGACCACCTGGATCTCATGGTCCGGAGCCGACCCGGGGAGACGTGGGTGGGAGGGGGCGGACCTCGCCGCTCCGTGAGCTCGGTGTACGACCGCGCTCTCGCACGAGTGGCCCTGGAGCAGGCGCGGGAAATGGGAATGCCCCTGTTCTGCGGAACCTACGCTGCCGTGTTGGGACCGAGCTACGAGACACCGGCGGAGGTCCGGGTCCTGGAGAAGGCAGGTGCGGACGTAGTGGGGATGTCCACGGTGCCGGAGGCTCTCGCGGCCCGGGCTCTGGGGATGCGGGTCCTGGCCCTTTCAGTGGTGACGAACCGGGCGGCTGGCCCCCGGCACGCCACCCTGGACCATCAGGACGTCCTCACGGTGGGGGAAGGCGTGAGCAGGACCCTCGGAGAGCTGGTCCGGAGAATCCTCCACCAGCTCCCGGCCTGAAGACCTCGGCTTCCCTTCGAGAAGAGGGCGTCGGTGCCTGGCCAGGGCGGGACGGAAAGGGCCGCCTCACCCATTCGGAAGGCCGGGAAGAAAGGCCGATCCCGCAAAGTGGTTGACCGGTCCGTTCCCGCCGCCCAGACCAGGGGCGGTGGCGATGGCCCGGGCCACGAAATCCACGGCCAGCTCCACCGCTCGGGCGAGCGGGAGTCCCCGGGCCAGTCCCGCTGCGACGGCCGCCGAGAGAGTGCAGCCGGTGCCGTGAGTATGGGTGGTATGGAGGCGATCCCGTCGCCAGATCCACTCCCGGGACCCGTCCCAGAGGAGATCCACGGCCTGGCCCCCGGGCAGGTGGCCCCCCTTGACCAGAGCCGCACCCGCGCCCCTGTCCACCAGGCGGCGTGCGGCGGTGCGCATCTCGCCGAGGCTCCCCACCTGCTGGCCGGTGAGCATACCGGCCTCGTGGAGGTTCGGGGTTACCAGGGCGGCCAGGGGAACCAGGTACTCCAGCACGGCGGCCTCGGCATCTGGATCCAGAAGCCGATCTCCGCTCGTCGCCACCATGACCGGATCCAGAACGTACTTCTCGATCCCGTGGGCACGAAGGGCGTCGGCCACCGCCTCCACCAACTCGGCGGTGGCGAGCATCCCCGACTTGACCCCGTCGGGGGGAAGATCCTCCACCACGGCATCGATCTGGGCTCGGACCACAGCCAGAGGCACGGAGTGGATGGCCCGGACCCCGAGAGTGTTCTGGGCCGTGATGGCGGTCAGGGCGGAGGTGCCGAACACGCCGAAGGCATGAAAGGTCTTCAGGTCCGCCTGGATCCCGGCGCCGCCGCCGCTGTCCGACCCCGCAATGGTGAGCGCGATGGGGAGGTTGGGATGAGCCATTCGGTCTTTCGGTTGTCTTGAAGGGAGCTCTTGGGCGGTGGACTGCGGGAAGTATAGGGGTGACGGGGTTGAGGGGGAACAGACCCTCGGTTCCCAGGAGGCCCGCTTCCCGAGGTGGTCCGGCGGGCTCCCTCGAGTTCCGGGTGGCGCTTCCCGGCAGGATTCCTGATCTTGCCGTGCATCATGGGCATGAGCAAAGCTCGTCTGAGGCTCCTGGGCCGCCTCACGAACGCGGGACTTCGAGCCCGGGAGGAGCACTTCCTGGTGGAGGGCACACGGGCGGTGCGGGAGGTTCTCCGTGCCACTCTCGACCTGGAGGTCCGATTCGTGATGGTGTCTTCCCGATTGGGAGAACGGACGGCGGGGCGGGAACTGCTCCAGCTTCTGGCCGCGTCCCCCTTCCCGGTTGAGGAGGTCACGGACCGGGAATTGGACGCCGCGTCGGACACTGGGCAGAGCCAGGGTGTCCTGATGGTCGTACGGGAGCCCCGAGATCCTCTGTCCGTCCACCGCTGGAGCGCGGCCCCCCGCCTCCTCCTCCTGGACGGGGTGCAAGATCCTGGCAACGCCGGCACACTCGTGAGGGCCGCCCGGGCATTCGGGCTGGAAGCGGTGTTCTTTCTGGACGGAACGGTGGATCCCTGGAATCCGAAGGTGGTGAGGTCCATGGCCGGTGCCTTTGCCCACCTGCCCTTGGTTCGAATCTCCGGTCCCGACGCGCTGGCCTGGTTGGAGGAGTGCCGTATTCCTCTGTATGCCGCCGACCCGGGTGGAGAGAGCGTGAGGGGGATCCATCCGGGCTCGGCATGGAGCCTGGCCGTGGGAAACGAGGGAGCGGGTCTGAGGCCTGCCCTCCTCCGACGGGCAACCCGGGTTCTGTCCGTGCCCATGGCCCCGGGAACGGACTCCCTCAACGTGGCCATGGCGGGGTCCATCCTCCTCTTCGCATTGAGCTCCTCGACACTCCAGAGCCCTCCTCTCTCCACCTCCGGGGGCTCCTCCTGAAACCAGAGTGAGAAACCGATGGATCTACCGATGAACGAGTTCTGGATGGTCGCGACGGTTGCCGGCGTGCTCGGACTGGTCCTCGGATCGTTCCTCAACGTCTGCACCCTTCGTTGGCCCCTGGAGGAATCGGTGGTCCGGCCGCCTTCCCACTGCCCGGCATGCGGGCTTCCGATCCGGTGGTACGACAACGTTCCCGTCCTGAGCTACCTCCTCCTGCGGGGCCGGTGTCGGTCCTGCGGGGTCTTCATCTCCCCTCAGTATCCTCTCGTGGAGCTTGCGACGGGCCTCATCTGGGCCGGCACGTTCTGGCGGCTCGGGCTTTCCGTGGAAGCGGCCCGGGGGGCGGTCTTTCTCACAATCCTCCTGGGGATCGCCATCACGGATGCCCGATTCTACATCATCCCGGATCAGTTCTCCCTGGGGGGAGCTCTCCTCGGCCTGGCATTCGCTCCCTTTCCGGGCGGGCTCACCCTCATCCAGTCGCTCCTCGGGCTGCTCACCGGCTTCGGAGCCCTATGGATCGTCGCCAAACTCGGTACCTGGCTCTTCAAGAAGGACGCCATGGGGGGAGGAGACCTGAAGATGATGGGGATGGTGGGGGCGTTCCTGGGAATTCCCGGGGTCTTGCTGACTCTCTTTCTGGGAGCCCTCCTGGGATCGGTGGTTTTCGGCCCCATCTCGTGGAAGACGGGAAAGCTGGTCCCCTTCGGGATCTTCCTCGCTTCGGGCGGGGCCATCACCTATGGGTGGGGTGATCGCCTCATCGCCTGGTACACAACCAACTTCCTTGGCCTCGCCTTCTAGCCGCGGGGTCTGGCGAGGACAACCTGGGGCGCCCTCTCCACTCAGGGGAATCGGCGGATTCGCCTATGGAGAGGAGCCGCCCCCCTCGAGGCCACAATTCAGGCATACGTGAATGCCGTGGTGCTCGAGGATCCCGCCCCCGCAGACCTCACACCTGGGTCCAACACCCACGCCTTCGGCCCGGTACGCGCGGGACAGTTCGACATAGTGGGAGCTGCCCCTTCGGACGAATTCGGCTGCCGACCCGGAGAGCTGCTTCCTGACCTTCCCCGGAATCCCCGCCACCACGCTTCCCGGGGGAACGATGGTCCCCTCCAGAACCACGCTGTTGGCGGCCACCAGCGAGCCGGCCCCGATGAGAGCCCGCTGGAGGATGACGGCGTTCATCCCGATGACGCATCCGTCCTCGACCGTACAGCTCTCCATCTTCGCGCCGTGGCCCACGGTGACGTCGGCACCGATGACCGTGGGCTGCCAATCGCCCACATGCACCACACAGTTGTCCTGGATGCTGGACCGGGGTCCCACCCGGATCCCGTAGTGGGCTTCATCCCCGCGAAGGACGGCGCCGAACCAGACCGATGCCTCGGCGCCGACGCTCACATCCCCCACGAGTACGGCGGTTGGGGCCAGATAGGCGTCGGGAGCGACTCGCGGGCGTTTCCCGCCGAAGGGCGCGACGAAAGCCAAAGTCACTCTCCTCCCGATGACGTCGACGGCGTGAGCTTCCTGACTCGTGCCCGGACGACCTGCGTGTCGGAGGCGTCCACCACGTCGATCCGCACACCATGCCGCTCCAGTGTCTCTCCCTTCTCGGGGACGTACCCGAGTTCCTCGATGATGAACCCGTTCAACGAGCGGTGCTCCAGCTGGGGCAAGGAAACGTTGAAGGCATAGTTGATTTCCCGGAGATCCAGGGCTCCGTCGGCGATGATCTCGTTTCTGGAGATGCGAATCAACGGCTCCTCCGGGAGGTCCGTTTCGTCCACGATCTCTCCCACGAGCTCCTCCAAGACGTCCTCCAGCGTTACCAGGCCGTCCGTTCCCCCGAACTCGTCCGCCACGATGCCGAGGTGGATCCTCCGGGCCTGAAAGTCCTTGAGGAGGCGAGTGAGTGAAAGGGAGCCCGGCACGAAGAACGGCTCCCTGGCGAGGCTTCCCAGCTTGGTGTCGCCCCGGCCGGAGATGAAGCTCTGGTAGGCTTCCCGGACATGGAGGATTCCAGTGATGTCGTCCACGCTCTCGCCGTAGACCGGTACCCGGGAGAAGGGGACCTTCTCGAGCTCGCCGACGATCTCCTCCAGGGTGAGAGAGTCCTTCCAGGCGAATACCGAGACTCTCGGGGTCATGACCTCCCACACCGTCAACTCGTCGAGCCGGAAGGCTCGCTCCACCAGCTCATGCTCCTCCATTCCCACCACCCCCTCACGCTGCCCGAGGGTGGTGATCTCCCTGACTTCTCGTTCCTCCTGGGTCGTTCCGTTCTCCCCTGTCGCCCGGGCCAGGTAGCTCTCGAGTCGGAAGAAGGGGGATAGGACCGGACCGAAGACCCTCTCCAGAAACAGAATCCCGGGGGCTACCGCCAGCGCCACCCGGATGGACCGCCGGGCTGCCATGGACCGGGGCAGAAGCTCTCCCAGAAGAATCGCCCCGAGAGCCGACAGTACCAGGCCTTCGAAGAGACCCGCCACTCCGCCCACGAGGGCGGACCATCCGGCCACCAGGCCCACGGCCGCCAGACTGGAAAGGGAAGAAAAGAGGAGGAGGAGACCCTGGATGGATCCTGGCCGGGCCCGGAGCTCCGAGAGCTCGGAGGCGCCCTTGAAACCTTCCTCGAGAAGGGTGCGGATTCGAGACCCCCCGACCGAGAAGATCGCAGTGGACGAAGCGGAGAAGAAGGCGGAGAGAAGGATCAGGGCCAAGGCCACCGGAAGCACGACCGTCATGGCCGCCTCCCGGCACTCGGTGGTTGCTCGGTACTCGGTGGTTGCTCGGTACTGCCGGCTGAAGTGTCTGCGTCCATTCCTCGGTTCCTGGAGGAGGCCTCGACGGACTCCGGTTCCCGGGCCGGTGCGGAGGCCGAAACGGAGCCCAGGCTCGCCACCCCGGAGGCTGGCCCTCGAAAGATGGCAAAGGAGGGGCCTTTCGTCCAAGACCGAAGTTCCCGGGAGAATCGCGGGGAGCCCCGAATGAGCCGGAGGGAGACCCCTTTCGAGGTTCTCGAAGGGGCGCCGAGCGTCCCCCGGATTCCTGGACTTCCAGGTACTCCCGGGGGGGAGAAAAGCGGGCTCGCGGGGCACTTGCGAAAAAAATCACAAATGCCTAAGTTGCGGCGCTTTTTTGATTCGGCCTCAAGGATCTGAGCTATGGCCGAGCACGACCGGAAGGATTCTCTGCAGTCCCAACTGTGGGGTGCTGCAGGTCAATATATGGGCTATGGGCTCGCATGGGCCCTTTCGACATTGTTGTTCCTTCTGGGTGGTTGGTGGCTCGACGGGAAGGTGGGCACGGCGCCCCTCTTCACGATTCTCGGGGCCTTTTTGGGGGCTTCGGCAGGCTTTTATAGCCTCTATCACCACATTGTGGTGGAGCCCCGGGATCGAGACGAAGACGACGAGCCTTGACCCAGCTTTTCCGGTATGGTGGAGTGGCCCTCCTGGCGCTCCTCGCGGTAAACGCCGGCTTCTGGCCATGGCTCTCCCCTTCGGCCAGAGCCGGCGTTCTCGCAGCCGCTCTGGTGGCCTATCCGGTCCAGATGCTTGCGTTCTTCCTTCTGATCCAGAGCTGGAAGAACCCGAGGAGGTTTCTGGCGGTCTGGGTAGGCGGGACCATCGTTCGGATGGGGGTGATCCTTCTGGCGGCTCTCGCCCTGACTCGGGTGAGGGAGCTGCCCCCGGCCCCGACCTTGTTGGCGCTGGCCGGGTTCTTCTTTGGACTCCTCCTGCTGGAGCCTCTCTTCTTGAGGCCCCCGGAGGCTGAGAGCACCGAGACCTTATGACGACCTTGTTGAAGGTCCTTCAAGAAGCAGGGCAGCATGCGGTGGAAGCGGCCCAACATGGGACGGAAGCCGTTCAGCAGGGTGTGGAGCAGGCGGTGGGAGGTGGACCGGACATCGGGGGGATGCTCATGCACCACCTGGTGGACAACAGTGTGGTGGAGCTCCCCATTCTCGGAACCGTCCAGCTCCCACGCTGGGCGCCCCTGCACCTGGGCGGCCTGACCATCGATCTGTCTCCCACCAAGCACGTCTTCTTCCTTTGCGTGGCGGCGGTGATCGTTATGGTGGTCTTCCTGGCCATGGCCCGGATCGTTGCGCGAAAGGGAGCCGACGAAGCCCCCAAGGGACTGGCCAACGCCCTGGAAGCGATGATTCTCTACTTCCGGGACGAGGTGGTACGCCGCAACATCGGGCACGGCGCGGACGCATTTGCGCCCCTCATCCTCACGCTCTTCTTCTTCATCCTCACCATGAATCTCCTGGGCCTCGTGCCCTGGGGTGCCACCGCCACGGGGAACGTGAACGTGACGGCGGGCCTGGCCATCGTGAGCTTCGTGGTGATCGAGGTGAGCGGGTTCTTCTCTCTGGGACCCAGAGGGTATGCCAAGACGATCTTCTATGCCCCCAAGGGGCTTTCACCCATCGGGCAGGCCGTGATGCTCTGCATCATGACCCCCGTGGAATTTCTGGCGAAGCTGGCCAAGCCCTTCGCTCTCTGCATCCGGTTGTTCGCCAACATGACGGCCGGGCATACGGTCATCCTATCCCTTCTCGGCCTGATCTTCGTGTTCGGGAACCTGACCATCGGCCGTTGGGGGATTGCCGCCGGGTCCGTTGGGATGTCCATGGCCATGATGTTGTTGGAGATCTTCGTAGCGTTCCTCCAGGCTTACATCTTCGCCATGCTCACGTCGGTGTTCATTGGGCTGATCCGGCACGCCCACTAGGAATTCGAAATCGAAACGCAACCACGGCAAGCAGTTTGCGCTAACCCTTCATAAGACGAGACGGAGACACCATGCTGCACGCTTTCCTCACAGCCGTTCAGGCCGGGGGCTCCACCATGGACATGGAGACGGCCAAGCAATTCCTCAGCCTCCTCGGCGCCGGTCTGGGCGTCGGCTTAACCGTCATCGGAGCCGGTCTCGGAATCGGCCGGATCGGCGATGGGGTCGCCCAGGGCATCGCCCGTCAACCCGAAGCCGCCGGCGCCATCCAGACGGCGGGGATCATCCTGGCCGCCCTCATCGAGGGAGTGGCGCTGTTCGGGCTGGTCATCGGATTGCTCTTCAAGCTCCTTTAGGGCCCCGGCGTTCCGTTCCCGGCGGCACCCGAGGACCCCGGTCCCGGGCTTGCCTTCGACTCGGCAGGGTCGCAGGCGGGCTTCCGGTGAATCGGATTCCCGCGGATGGAGAGGTTCGCCGGGTGGCCCAGATGACCCGAGAGTGAGAACCATGAGACGTCAAATGAGATGGCTGGGCCCTTCAGTGGGCGTTCTCCTGAATCCGGCCCTGCTCCTCGCCCAGGAACATGCCGAGGGAGGAGGCGGGAGCATCTTCAGCATCAACGTGGGCTTGATGGTCTGGACCATCGCGGTCTTCCTCCTTGTGCTCCTCGTCCTTGGGCGCTTCGCGTTTCCCGCCATCCTGGGGGCCCTCGAGGCCCGGGAGAAGGGGATCCAGAACGCCCTGGACGAGGCACGGACCCGCCAGGAGGAGGCCGAGAAGCTCCTGGAGGAGCACAAGCGGCAGCTCGCCGACGCCCGCCGACAGGCGCAGGAGATCCTGGCCGACGGCCGCGACGCCGCCGACAAGCTCCGAAAGGAACTGGAGACCAAGGCGAGGGAGGAGAGTGAGGGCATCCTCTCCCGGGCGCGGCAGGAGATCGAGCGGGAAAAGGATGCGGCCGTGGACGCTCTCCGTCGAGAGTCCGTGGACCTGGCGCTGGCTGCGGCATCCAAGCTTCTGCACCAGAAGCTCGACGGTGAGCAGGACCGGAAGCTGGTCATGGACTACGTGGATGGTCTCACATCCGAGAGCCCGGGAGCCAAGGCGTGACCAACGAAACCGTCGCTCGGAACTACGCGGCCACGCTCTTCGAGCTGGCCCGGCGCCACGAGGGTCTGGAGGCCTATGCCGACGGAGTGGTTCTGGTGGTCGGCCTCCTGGATCAGAACCCCAGCTTCCGCCTCTTCCTCGAGACACCGCGGATCGCCGAACGGGACAAGAAGGAGTTGTTGAAGAGGGTCTTCGACGGCGTCCTTCCCCGAGGTCTCCTGAACTTTCTCCAGGTGACCGTCGACAAGCGGAGGCAGCGCTTGCTGGGGGCCGTGGCCGAGGAGTTTCACGCGCTTCTGGACGAGCACCTGGGGCGGGCTCACGTGGCGGTTACGCTTGCCCGACCGATGGAGGGCGACGCCCTCGGGGAGCTGTCTGCCCGGCTCTCCGCCCTAGTCGGGAAGGAAGCCATCCCCCACGTGCGGATCAACCCCTCCATTCTGGGGGGGGTGTACCTGAAGACCGGGGACACCGTTTATGACGGGACGCTCCGGCGACGAATCAAACAACTGCGGCGGCAGTTGGTAACTGCCGACCTCCCCGGTATCTCCCTGGGTGGCTACGCCCCCAGGGCCGGCGAGACCGAGATCACTTCATGAGGACCGAATAGGAAATGGCCAACGTGTCCCAGCTTCGACCCAGCGAGATCAAGGACGTCCTCCTTGCCGAGATCGAGAGTTACGAGGAGGAGCTCCACGCCGAAGAGGTAGGCGAGGTCCTGGAGGTCAAGGACGGGGTCGCCCGGATCTACGGCCTCACCAAGGCCATGGCCAGCGAAATGCTGGAGATCACCTCCACGAAGACCGGAGAGGCCGAGACGGCTCTCGCCCTGAACCTGGAGGAAGACAACATCGGTGCCGTCATCCTGGGAGAGTGGACGCATCTCCAGGAGGGGGACCAGGTGCGACGGACGGGGAAAGTCCTCTCGGTTCCCGTGGGAGCCGGGTACAGGGGCAGGATCGTGGACCCCCTGGGCGAGCCCCTGGACGGCCTTGGACCCATCGATCCGGTGGAAGGGAACCGGGAGATCGACATCGTCGCCCCCGGGATCGTCCTCCGTCAGCCCGTGAAGGAGCCTCTCCAGACAGGCCTCAAGCCCATCGACTCCATGATCCCCATCGGCCGGGGACAGCGAGAGCTCATCATCGGCGACCGTGGCACCGGTAAGACGGCCATCGCCGTGGACACCATCATCAACCAGAAGAACACCGACGTCATCTGCGTCTACTGCGCCATCGGCCAGAGGGCCGGGAAGGTGGCCAGCGTGGTGGAGACGCTGAGGGAGCACGGTGCCCTGGACTACACGATCATCGTGGCCGCCAACGCCTCGGACCCGGCCCCCATGCAGTACATTGCGCCCTACGCGGCGTGCGCCATGGCGGAGCACTTCATGTGGCAGGGCAAGCACACGCTCGTCATCTACGACGACCTGACCAAGCAGGCCCAGGCCTACCGCCAGATCTCCCTGGTCCTCCGGCGTCCTCCCGGTCGTGAGGCGTTTCCCGGGGACGTCTTCTACCTCCACTCTCGGCTCCTGGAGCGAGCGGCGAAGCTCTCCGACGAGCACGGAGGGGGATCCCTGACGGCACTTCCCGTCATCGAGACCCAGGCCGGGGACGTGTCCGCCTACATCCCCACCAACGTCATCTCCATCACCGACGGGCAGATCTTCCTGGAGCCCGACCTCTTCTTCTCGGGCGTCCGGCCGGCGGTGAACGTGGGGATCAGCGTGTCCCGGGTGGGAGGAAACGCCCAGATCAAGGCCATGAAACAGGTGGCAGGGCGCCTTCGCCTGGACCTGGCCCAGTTCCGGGAGATGGAGGCCTTCGCGCAGTTCGCGTCGGACCTGGACGCTGCCACCCAGCGGCAGCTGGCTCGAGGTGAGCGTACCGTGGCCCTCCTGAACCAGGGGCAGTTTCAGCCCATGCCCGTGGAGCACCAGGTGGCGGCCATCTTCGCGGTCACCGGCGGACACCTGGACAGCGTTGCCGTCAGCCAGGTCAAGCCGTGGGAAACGGGCTTCCACCGGTACCTCGACGAGCAGGCACCGGAGCTCCTGGCCGATATCCGGGAGCAGAAGCAACTCTCCGACGACCTCCGGGCTCGCCTCGTGAAGGCCATCGAGGATTATCAGAAGGACTTCGACGCCCGGTAGGGCTGGCCCTCCGAGGGGCCGGTGGGTCATCGGCACCCGGGACTCTTCAACCAAGGGTAGCGGGACGTGCAAAGCACCAAAGAGGTCAGACGGCGGATCAAGTCCGTCGACAACACGAAGCAGATCACCAAGACCATGGAGATGGTGGCCACTTCGAAGTTGAAGAAGGCCACCGACCGGGTCCGGGCGGCGGAGCCATACAGCGACGCTCTGGCCGTCGTCGTGCGGAGCCTCTATGCGCCCGAGTATGCCGAGCGGTTCCCCATGCTTCGTCAGCCGGAAGAAACCCGGCGGGTAGCCCTCGTTCTGGTTACCGCCAACCGGGGCCTTTGCGGGGCGTTCAACGCCAACCTCATCCGGGAGGCCCGTCTGTTGAGGGACTCCATGCTGGAGAAGGGAATCGAGCCCGAGCTGCACTCGGTGGGCAAGAAGGGGATGGTCTTCTTCCGGTTCCGGAATGTCCCATTGGCCAGCACCAACAACGAGGTGGGGGACGTTCCAACGGTGGAAGATGCGGAGGCCATCATCGGCCCCATCCGGGCCCGGTTCGAGGCCGGGGAGCTCGACCAGGTCCTCCTGGTGAGCGCCGAGTTCCGCTCGGCCCTCTCTACGCCACCAAGGGTCATGGAGCTCCTCCCCATCCGACCTCCGGAGGGAGCCCCCTCCGCGGACTCCTACATCCTCTCTCCCGGCGCCGACGTCATTCTCCAGCGGCTTCTGCCGGCGTACCTCCGCAACATGGCCTACCGGGCTCTGGTGGAGAACGCGGCGGCAGAGCAGGGAGCTCGCCGGACCGCCATGAAGAACGCCACGGACAACGCCGGGGAGATGCTTGAAACCCTCATCCGGAACTATAACCGGGCCCGCCAGGCCCAGATCACCCAGGAGATTGCCGAGATCGTTGGAGGCGCCGAAGGGCTGTCCTAGACGGACAGCCCGGCGGAGCTTCCTCGGACCTCGTCGACCGGAGAAGGAAGAACATGGCTGAGCAGAACATCGGTAGGGTGGTGCAGGTCATCGGTCCCGTCCTGGACGTGGAATTCGAGCCGGAGCACCTGCCTGATATCTACAACGCCCTCGATCTCAAGGCCACCACCGACACGGGACAGGAGATCGAGCTCACCGCCGAGGTGCAGCAGCACATTGGCCGGGGACAGGTTCGGGCCGTGGCCATGTCCTCCACGGACGGCGTGGTCCGGGGGATGGAGGTCCTGGATACCGGGGGCTACATCACTGTGCCGGTTGGGGAGGCGGCCCTGGGCCGGATCCTGAACGTTCTGGGCAAGCCGGTGGACGAGGGCGGGCCTCTGAAGGGGGAGGCCGAGGGAACGTTGGAGCGGTGGCCCATTCATCGAGAGTCACCGTCCTTCCAGGAGCTGGAGCCCAAGACCGAGATCTTCGAGACGGGGATCAAAGTCGTGGACCTTCTGGCCCCCTACGTGAAGGGCGGCAAGACAGGCCTCTTCGGGGGCGCCGGAGTGGGAAAGACCGTCATCATCATGGAGCTCATCAATAACATCGCCATGGAGCATGGCGGGCGCTCCGTCTTCTCCGGTGTGGGTGAGCGGACCCGTGAAGGCAACGACCTCTGGATCGAGATGAAGGAGTCCGGGGTGCTGGAGTCCACCGCCCTGATCTACGGGCAGATGAACGAGCCCCCGGGAGCCCGTCTCCGGGTTGGCCTCTCCGGCCTCACGGTAGCGGAGTACTTCCGGGACGTGGAGAAGCAGGACGTCCTTTACTTCATCGACAACATCTTCCGGTTCAGCCAGGCTGGATCGGAGGTGTCCGCTCTTCTCGGCCGGATGCCGTCGGCGGTTGGATATCAGCCCACCCTGGCTTCGGAGATGGGCGAGCTCCAGGAGCGCATCACCTCCACGCGCCACGGCTCCATCACTTCGGTGCAGGCCATCTACGTTCCTGCCGATGACCTTACGGACCCGGCCCCCGCAGCAGCGTTCGCCCACCTGGACGCCCAGACCGTGCTCTCCAGAGCCATCGTGGAGTTGGGCATCTACCCGGCCGTTGACCCTCTGGACTCGTCCTCCCGGATCATGGATCCCCAGTTCCTCGGGGAGCGACATTACCGGGTCGCCTCCAGGGTCCAGGAGATCCTCCAGCGCTACAAGGACCTCCAGGACATCATCGCGATTCTCGGGATGGACGAGCTATCCGAAGAAGACAAGGTCATCGTCGGACGGGCGCGCCGGATCCAGCGCTTCCTCTCCCAGCCCTTCCACGTTGCCGAGGCGTTCACGGGTACCGAAGGGCGTTACGTCAAGCTGGAAGAAACCATCGAGTCGTTCGAACGCGTGGCCGACGGGGAGTTCGACCATCTGCCCGAGCAGGCCTTCTACATGAAGGGCGGGATCGAGGAAGTGGTAGAGGCAGCCAAGGAAATGGAAGGCTGACGCATCATGGCTTCCACCCTCACGGTGCGATTGGTGTCCCCCGAGAGCGAGGTCTTCAAGGGGAAGGCCTCCAGTGTCGTGGCCCCGGCCTGGGACGGCATGGTGGGAATCCTTCCGGGGCATGCGGCCTACATCACACTCCTGGGCCACGGAGATCTGGCCATCGATCTTCCCGGTGGGGGAAGCGAGCGGTACTATGTGGCCGGTGGGGTCATGAAGGTGGAAGCGGACGAGCTCACGATTCTGGTGGAGGTCGCCGGACGAGAGCCTCCGGAGGTGCTGCCCACAGAGGCGCTCTTCCATCCCGATGACTTCGAGGTCACTACGGAGTATTCCTCCCCCGGGAACCCCGCAGCCTGACGCGGGCGGGTCCGCGGCTCCACCCGGGCCAACAGGGGCGCTTGAGCCGGGGCCGTGTAGGCCCTGCCAGTTCCCATAGATGAACGGGAGGCGGAGGAGGGTCCTCCTCCGCCTCTTCGCCTTATTCACCGACCGAGCCTATGCGCCTGGATCTGCACATCCACTCGACCGCCTCGGACGGAGCGCTGTCTCCGGTGGCGGTGTTACAGGCGGCGGAGGCCGGGCGCCTGGATGTCATTGCCCTGGCGGACCACGACACCACCGCGGGGGTTCGGCGCCTGGGCCGTCTCGGTGTCCGGGGTCCGATTCAGGTCGTTCCCGCGTTGGAGGTCAGCAGTACCCTGGATGGCCGAGAGCTCCACTTCCTCGGATATTTTGTTGATCCGCAGGCCCAATCCATCCGAAGCCACGAGGAGCGAGCGATACGCCTCCGGGAAAAGCGCATGGTCGGGATGATCCGGCGCCTCGATGCTCAAGGCATCCATGTGGATTTCGATGCCGTGGTGGCCGCGGCGGGACCGGAGGGAACCGCGCTGAGCCGTCCCCACCTGGCCCGTGCCCTGGTGGCGGCGGAGTATGTGAGCTCCGTGCCGGAGGCGTTCGACCGGTTCATCGGCGACGAGCACCCGGCCTTCCTGCCCACCTCTCTCCTCTCACCGGAGGAAGCCATCGGGCTTGTCCTGGAGGCCGGTGGAATTCCCGTCTGGGCCCATCCTCCGGAGGACCGCGTGGAGAACCTGCTTCCTCGCCTCGTACAAGCCGGCCTCAGGGGGTTGGAGGTGTACCGGCCGCGGCACGATCCCCGCTACTCCCTCCGCCTGGAGGGAGTCTGCAGGGCCTGGAAGCTTCTGCCCACGGGAGGTTCGGACTGGCACGGACCGGATCGCAATCCCCTGGGGGAGTTCTACGTCACGGCCGAAGAGGTGGCGGACCTCCTGGAGGAGGGCGGGATGTGAAACACCACCGCCAGGCGGCTTGAGCATCTCTGACGGGGGGAGCGGCGAAATGATCACTCTCTCGGGCGGCCTCGTCGACCCGGGCACGTGCTCCCGGCCGGTCGACACGCCTGCCGGTTCCTCCGGGAGGCATCGCATCAGCGCGAGGGACGCATTCACATCCCGCCCACAGGTCGTGTCCCCGTGCTCGCCGCTGTGCTCGCGGCCCGAAAGCTCCTTCCCCTCGCGAGGCCTCTTCCGCACGTATGACACCGCTGGGTCGGGGCGAGCTCACGGGTCCTCGACTCCCGGTGCTGGCCGAGCCGACCACGAACGGTCCCCCCTTGTCAGGGCAATGGGCGGTCATCGTCAGATCACGTGGTCCCTTCTCCAGACACCTGCTCCGAGGATTCCAGGGCTCGCTCCGATTGACTCGGACAGACCCCGACTTTAACTTAGAACGCTTCACTCGAGCGGCCCCCGGGGCCGCGGTTTTTTCTCCGGCAGGAGAGCGAGTGAAAACGGCTTTTTGACAACGAGGGTCGAGAGGGAGAGCGCCTTAGGAAAGGGGGAAGTAGGGGCGGGGGAGTGTGGGTGCTTTTGGTGGACGAATGAGGGAACTAGAGCGGCACAGCCCGAGGGGTACCGGGAGGAAGGGTACCGGGAGGGAAGTGTTGATCTGGGGAGCTTGTGAGTCAAGCGAGAAAGTGCACACGGTGGATGCCTAGGCACAAGCCGGCGAAGAAGGACGTGGCAAGCTGCGAAAAGCCTCGGGGAGCTGCAAGCGAGCATAGATCCGGGGGTATCCGAATGGGGCAACCCGGCGGGGGTCGTACCCCGTCACCGCGGAGACGCGGGGCCAACCCAGGGAACTGAAACATCTCAGTACCTGGAGGAAAAGACATCAAATGAGATTCCCCAAGTAGCGGCGAGCGAACGGGGAGGAGCCCAAACCGGTGGGGCGTGAGTCCTGCCGGGGTTGAGGGGCCTGACGGTGGGGCACGGAAAGGATAGCGGAGCGCGCCTGGAACGGCGGACCGGAGGGGGTGAGAGTCCCGTACGCGAAATCCGAGTAGGTGAACTGGTCAGGTACCCGAGTAGGCCGGGGCACGAGGAATCCCGGTCGAATCAGGGGGGACCATCCTCCAAGGCTAAATACGAGCTTGTGACCGATAGTGGAGAGTACCGTGAGGGAACGGTGAAAAGAACGCCTGACGGCGAGTGAAAAGATCCTGAAACCGTGTGCATACAAGCGGTCGGAGCCTGGGTTCACTTACGGGTGAGCAGCGGGTGACGGCGTGCCTTTTGCATTATGATCCGGCGAGTTGCTCCTCGCGTGCGAGGTTAAGGCCTTCAGGGCTGGAGCCGAAGCGAAAGCGAGTCTGAAGAGGGCGAAGAAGTACGCGGGGGCAGACCCGAAACCGACGCGATCTATCCATGGCCAGGGTGAAGCCGGGGTAACACCTGGTGGAGGCCCGAACCGATGTGGGTTGAAAACCGCTCGGATGAGTTGTGGATAGGGGTGAAAGGCCAATCAAGCTCGGAGATAGCTGGTTCTCCCCGAAATATATTTTGGTATAGCCTCAGGGGGTGTCTGCGGG
>CAVVTW010000038.1:67500-215326 GCA_963751255.1 uncultured Gemmatimonadales bacterium
GGATGGTACTGCTGGTTGATCCGGTGGGAGAGTACGTCGCCGCCAGCCTCCTTTGTCCAACGAGCCCGCCCCGGCCCTTTCGCCGGCGGCGGGCTCGTTCTTTTCGGGACACAGTTGCCAAATTTGGGCGAGGCAAGAAACTTTCCCGGAATGACCAGAGCTGGCCCCAGAGATCCGAAGCGAGAGGACAGGGAGAGATTGCCGCAGTCCCGGACAGGCTACGTGACGCTGGTGGGCCGTCCCAACGCGGGGAAATCCACACTCCTGAACGCCCTCGTGGGGGAGCGGCTCTCCATCGTAACCCCGAAAGCCCAGACCACCTGGCAGAGGGTGACGGGAATTCTGACCACGGAGCGGGGCCAGATGATCTTCCTCGACACCCCCGGTCTTCTCGAGCCCCGGGATCTCCTTCAGGAATCCATGCTCGCCTCGGCCCGTGAGGCCCTCCAGGAAGCGGACGTGATCCTCCTCGTGCTGGATGCCTCCGCCGCCAGCCGTGACCGCGACCGCCAGGTCCTGGAAACCTCCCTGGCCTCCCGGCCACCGGTCCCCCTGCTCGCAGCCGTCAACAAGATCGACTCCGCAGGAGGGGCGGGAATCGAGTCCGCATCGATCTGGGTGAGGGAGACGCTGGGAGGGGAGGCCTTTCCCATCTCCGCCCTCGAGGGCACGGGAGTCGGGAACCTTCGGGAGAGGCTCGAGAGTTCACTTCCCGAGGGTCCGTTCCTGTATCCTCCCGAAGACATCGCCCGGGATCCCGTTAGATTCTTCGTGGCGGAAATGATTCGTGAAACCGTGTTTCAAGAGTTTCATCAGGAGATTCCCTACTCCGTCTTCTGCCGGGTCGAGGAGTTCAGGGGTGACGAGCGACCAGTGTACATCCAGGCGCACCTCTTCGTGGAGCGGGCCTCCCAGAAGGGCATTCTCATTGGGAAGGGCGGGTCCGCGATACGCACTCTGGGGGCCTTGTCTCGTTCTAAGATCGAGGCCCTTCTCGACGAAGAGGTCTACCTGGACCTCTGGGTGAAGGTCCTGCCGAACTGGCGGAGAAGGAGGAGTCATTTGAAACGACTCGGGTTCCCTGTTCCAGCCGAGCAGTCCAGCCGTGAAGAGCACTGACCTTCGGGCCCACTCGGCCCTCGCCCTCGCCGTCCTTCTCTCCCTCGGCCTGGGCCGGGGAGAAGTGCGCGGCCAGAGGGCGTCCGGTGAAGATCCGGCCAACGGCCTCGCCACCCTCGCCTCGGGGATCTTCTCCGCCGAGCCCAGCTCCACGGAGGGAGCCCTCACCCTGCTTCTGCCCGTGGGGGCTCAGGGAGTCGGCGTGGGAAGAGCCATGACAGCCATGCAAGGACCCGAAACCGCCTTCTGGAATCCCGCTGGCCTCGCCCGTCTGGAAGGCCGGCGATTCATGGTCTACCGGAGCGACGACCTGGCGGGGGAGTCCACCGCCTTCTCCCTCCTGTTGGCCCGGCAACCTCTCGGGACGTTGGCCCTTTCCTACCAGCTCCTGGACCTTGGGGATCAGGATTACAGGGACAAGGACAACAACGTCCTTGGCAGCGTCAGTTTTCGGGATCACCTGGCCATCGCCTCCTTCGCCATTCAGCTTCTGCCTCGCCTGGACACCGGGGTGAACTTCAAGGTCTTCCAGTCCAGGATCACGTGCCGGGGACAGTGCACAGATGCGGGTGTAACGGGCACGACGTACGCCCTGGATGCCGGGATCCAGACAGAGCCCTCGAACTCGATCCCGCTGCGCATCGGCGTCATGATCGCCCATGTCGGACCGAACCTCCAGCTCATCAACGTTGAGCAAGCCGACCCCCTCCCCACACGCCTTCGAGCGGCGGTCGCTTACGAAGTGCTGGGACACTTCGTGGAGAGACCGGATGTCGCTCTCTGGATGACCGCGGAGCTGGAAGATCGGTGGCGTGAGCCCGGTTCCCCCGTTCTCTACCTTGGCGGGGAGTTCTCGGCGGGAAAGGACGATATGTTCTTTCTCAGGGCCGGGTATGGCCAGGCCTCCGCCGGACAGCCCGTGGGAGTCAGCGCTGGGCTGGGACTCAACTATGAGCGCCTGGAGCTCGGGGTGGCCAAGCGGGTCTCCGGGTCTTCCATCTCGGGAGAATCCGAACCCGTTTACGTGACGTTCGGAGTCGTGTTCTGACATGCGCCACCGTCCGCTTGCCTTTGGACTGGCTCTGGGTCTTCTGGCGTCGAACGGCCTTGCACCCGCCTCGGCGCAGGAGGGCCGGGGGAAATGCCTCCACCCATTGCCTCGCCCGGGGGAGGAGAGACCCCTGCCTCCGTCCTCGTCGGGAGCCGAGACGAAGCCCGCCCATCCCTCCTCCTACTTCATCTCCACCTCGGGCGATCTGTGCCAACGCCCGGACCTTCAAGCCCCCTCGGGTCCGGCCCCCCAGGCCGTAGGCCGCCGCCCACCCCAGCCCGGGAAGGCGTTCCTACTCTCTGCCCTCGCTCCGGGAGCAGGCCAGCGTCTCCTGGGCCAGGATCGTTGGACTGCCTACGCCGCAGCCGAGATCTGGGCATGGATTCAGTTCCTGGAGAGGCGAAGGGAAGGGAAGAGGCTGCAGCGACGCTACAGGGACCTGGCCTGGTACGTGGCCCGGAGGATCAGTTCCGGTGTCCGCACCGATGCCGGATGGGACTACTACGAGGCTCTGACCCAATACGAGTCGTCCGGCGTCTACGATACCGACCCCCAGGAGCCGGGAGTTCAACCCGAGACCGATCCCTCGACATACAATGGGAGGATCTGGACGCTGGCGCAGGAAATCTACCTTCCGGAGGAACCGGGTGCCCCCGTGGACGAGAGCTCCCATGCCTACATGGAAGCCGTTCAATACTACCTGGGCCGAGCCTACAAGCCGGATCTTGCCTGGAGCTGGGGCGCCAATTCCCTCCACAGGGATGAGTACATCGGCCTGATTCGCGCCAGCGACGAGAATCTGAGGCGTTCCACCACCATGATCGGCGTGATCCTGGCCAACCATCTCCTCAGCGCCGTGGACGGGCTGGTGTCGGGCCGGCTGAGGATGGTCGGTCCAGAAGAACCCCACGTGGCGCTCCTTCTCGAGCCCGGGCCCTTCGGGTCGGGACGGCTCGCCCTCGAGTTGCGTCTACCCCAACCCGCCCGCCATGCCCGCTGACGAGGCAGTGCGCCGGATCCGGAAAGCCCTCAAGGGCTCCCGTGCTGGACCGATGAAGGCCAAGGAGCTGGCCCGTGCCCTCTCCGTCCCCGCCTCGGAATACAAGGACTTCAAGGAGCTCCTGAGAGTCCTGGAACGCGAGGGGACCATCTACCGGGTCAAGGGCCAGCGGTACGCCCTGCCCGAGAAGATCAATCTCAAAGTGGGCACCCTCTCCTTGACCCGAAGCGAGGATGGGTTTGTCCTTCCCGACGACGGAAGCCGGGACGTCTTCATCCCCTCGTCTCTCCTCGAATCGGGGATGGATGGGGACCGGGTGGTGGCCCGCATCGAGTCCCGTCCCCGGGGAAAGAACCCACAGGGCAGAATCATCAAGATCCTCGAGCGCGCCCGCACGACCGTGGTTGGGACTTTCCAGGAGTCACGGCGGTTCGGATACGTGGTGCCCCTGGACGACCGGGTCTTCAAGGACGTTCTGATTCCCTCAGGAGAAGAGAACGGCGCTCACTCCGGCGACATCGTGGTCGCCCGGCTCACGGCCTACGGAGACCGGAAGCTCAATCCTCTGGGTGCCGTGGACCGCGTTCTGGGCCCGATTACTCAGCCAGGAGTGGACGTCCTGTCCATACTCTTCGGGTATGGCCTGGACCTGGAGTTCCCGGAAGACGTGGAAGCGGCGGCGCGCGAAGCGGTCCGAAAGAAGGAGCCGGAAGGGTGGCAGGAGCGGATCGACCGTACGAGTCTCCACGTGTTCACCATCGATCCCTCCGACGCCAAGGACCACGACGATGCCCTCTCCGTCGAATCCCGAGGGGAGGACTTGTGGGAGGTCGGGATTCACATCGCGGACGTCTCTCATTTTGTCGAGCCAGGGGGGCCCCTGGACCTGGAGGCGTTACGACGGGGCACGAGCGTCTATCTGGTGG
Source organism: uncultured Gemmatimonadales bacterium (assembly GCA_963751255.1). Lineage (GTDB taxonomy): Bacteria > Gemmatimonadota > Gemmatimonadetes > Longimicrobiales > Gaopeijiaceae > CAVVTW01. The sequence goes on from CAVVTW010000038.1 coordinate 71,597, forward strand.
ACCGTGTCGTGCCCATGCTCCCCCATCTCCTTTCATCCGATGTATGCTCTCTGCGACCGGGAGTCGAGCGCGCGGCCGTCTCCGTCTTCGTCCTCCTCGATGCCACGGGAACCGTGCGGAAGCATCGATTCGAACGGACCCGCATTCGTAGCCGCCATCGGCTGGACTACGAGCAGGTGCAGGCGGTCTTGGCCGGGAGGGAGCACATCGATACCCGGACCGACGGGGATCTGGCCACTCTGGCCGGCCTGGCCAGGGTCCTGAGGGCCAAGCGGGTCCGGCGTGGGTCTCTGGACTTCGACCTGCCGGAGGCTCGCGTAATCCTGGGTGCTGACGGAGCTCCCGTGGACATCCAGAAGGTGATCCAGCTCGAGAGCCACCGCCTCATCGAGGACTTCATGCTCCTCGCCAACGAGACCGTGGCGAAGGAAGCCGAGAAGAGAGGGCTGCCCATCCCGTATCGGGTCCACGAGGCCCCGGCTCCGGACCGGATGGAGGAGCTCAGGCGCTTCCTCGGGACTCTCGGGCACCCGCTGGCCAAACGGGGGATCAACGCCCGGGACCTCCAGCGGGTCCTGGCGGCCACAGAGGGAAAGCCGGAAGCGAGTCTAGTTTCGACGGTGATCCTCCGGTCCATGGCTCGGGCCCGGTATCAACCCGATAACCTGGGCCACTTCGGCCTGGGAACGGCGAGCTACACCCACTTCACGTCGCCCATACGCCGCTACCCCGATCTCCTCGTGCACCGCGTCGTCGTACGTGCACTCATCGAGGGCCGAGCGGTCCCCGAGAGCTGGGGTGGCAAGGCCCTGGAGAGAGCCTGCGAACGCTCCACCTCCCGGGAGCAGCTCGCGGCGGACGCTGAGCGGGACAGCGTCCAGCTGAAGAAAGCCGAGTTCATGGAACGGCATCTGGGAGAGGTGTTCTCAGGCACCGTTTCGGGCGTCGCCGCCTTCGGGATCTTCGTCCTTCTGGACGAGTACTTCGTTGATGGGCTAATTCACGTGAACTCTCTCTCCGACGATTTCTATCTTCTTCGGGAGGCGGAGTACGCCCTGGTCGGGGAGAGGACCGGAACCCGCTTTCGGTTGGGAGACCCGGTTCGCGTGCGAGTGAGCCGGGTAGACCGCTTGGAGCGAAAGATCGACTTCGTACTTGCTCAACGGAGCCCCTCGAAGAGAGTTTGACACTTGGGCTGTCTCGGGATTATCCTGATTTTCTTTCCGCTCAGGTGAGCCTCGGAGATTCATGGCGTCGGGCCACACTCTCATCTACTTTGCCGCCGCGAAGCGCGCACCTCCCCGGCTCATTCGCCGCTTTGGAGAGGCGCACGGCCTCACCCTCCTCGCTCTCGAGAGCTCCGAAGAAGTCCTTTCGCTCCTCAACCGCTCCTTCCCCGCCACGCTGGTCCTCGACGCCACCGAAGACCCCAGGACCGTCCTGGAGCTGTGCGCCGCGGTGAAGAGCGATCCCTTCACGTCCATCGTCCCCACCGTCGTCCTCATCGCCGATCAGGGCCGGGGTGTGGGGGACCTGCCCGCCGCTGGCCTCCAGGCCGGTGCCGACGAGGTGGTCAGTGACCTGGTGTCGGAAAAGGAGAAATCCCTTCGCCTGGAGCTCGTCCTACGTCGGGCAGCCCGGGACGTGAACGTCCATCCCACCACCCGGCTCCCCGGCACCGCGCAAATCGAGAGAGACTTCGGCGACCGGATGAGCGCCGGGGAGCAGTTCGCCGTCTGTTACGCGGATCTGGACCACTTCAAGGAGTTCAATGACCGGTACGGGTACAATTGCGGCGACTCGGTCATCTACCTCACGTCCCGGATTCTCCGGGACGTGGTTCGATCCCTGGCCCCGGGCGGCTTCGTCGGGCACATCGGGGGGGACGACTTCATCTTCAACGTTCCTCTCGAGTTCCTGGAAGACTGTTGTGACGAGATCATACAGCTCTTCGACGAGCTCATTCCCTATCAGTACACCGCGGACGACCGGAAGGCGGGTTACTTCCTCGGCCGGGACCGGCGAGGAACCGTCCACCGGATTCCGTTGATGACGCTCTCCATCGGTGTGGTGACGAACATGATTCAGAAGTTCTCCCACACGGCCCAGGTGAGTGAGCTCGCCGCAGAGATGAAGACTTACGCAAAGACACTCCCTGGATCGGTCTACGTGGTGGATCGCCGCGGCATGACGGGAATCCGCGCCGGGCATCCGACGCAGAGGGGATCCAGGGGGCGGGAGGTCCCCACCGGTAAGGGGCACTCGCCGGGATGAGCGCGGTACGCCCGGCCCCACCCTGTCAACCCGAGCAAGCAGAGCCATGAACGTCCAATGCCCAGCCTGCCATACGAGCTTCCCCGTGGATCGAAAGAAGATCCCCGAGGGTGGAGTCCACGCCCGCTGTAGTGTTTGCGAGGAGGTCTTCTTCGTCGACGAGCCCGCCCCGCCGGAGATGCCTGCGGCGGCGGCGGCGGCCCATGAGAGCCCTGCGGAGCCCGCTCCGGCAGCGGTGGAGCCGGACGACATCGGCGGCCCCGAGGCCGAATCGGTCTGGGGGCCTCCCGAACTCGGGCCTGCGGCTGAAACGCCCCTGGACAGCCAGGCGGAGAGCCGACCTCCGGGAGAGGAGCCGGAGGCCGATGAGCTGGAGGCGGGAGAGTCGGTGACCGACCAGCCGGGGGCCGCCGCCAGTTCAGCCGATGCGTTCGAGACCTACGCGCCAGGGTCCGGGGAGGACGAGCTGGCGGCCCAGGTCTCGACTTCGAGCACTCTCTCCCCCTTCGGGCGGAGGGATCCCACGGAGAAGGCCGAACGGTTGGCCCGAGTGCTGGTGTCAGACATCATCTTGTATAATCCGGACCGTCATCGCCTTGCCCTGGAGAGCGGCAATCTCAAGGTGGAGTTCGAGGAGGAGATCCAGAAATCCTGGAATGAGTATGTCGAGCAGGTGGGTGAGGACGTCGCCGCCAGCACGAGCTACTTCAACGACGCACTCAACGAGATCCTGGCCGACGGAGAGCAGATCTTCTGATGGGGATCATCTCCGGTTGATGCCCCCCCCCTTCACCGGTATATTGCAGGGGCTCTTGGAGGGGTCGTCCGATGTGACGGCCCCTCTTCTACATTGTCGAGGGCAGGCTTCCGGGCCCGGGATCGAAGCGATGAACAGCGAGTTGATGGACCAGCTTTCGGATGTTGAGAGCAGAATCTCCGATCTCCGGGGGTATCTTTGACATTCCGGGAAGGGAGACACGGATCAAGGAGCTGGAGGAGGCCATGGCCCTCCCCTCCTTCTGGGACCACCAGGAGTCTGCCCGAGGCACCATCGACGAAGCCAACCAGCTGAAGGATTGGGTCGATCCGTGGAACGAGCTCTCCCGGCGGGCGTCGGACCTGAGCGAAATGGCGGAGCTCCTCGAGGCGGATCCCGACCCGGAGCTTGAAAGAGAGTGGGCCCAGGAGCTCGAGCGAGTCGTCCACCTCCTGGAGGACCTGGAGCTGAAGACCATGCTTCAGGGGGAGGACGACTTTCGGGACGCGATCCTCACCGTGCATCCGGGGGCCGGGGGCCTGGAATCCCAGGACTGGGCCGAAATGCTCCTGCGCATGTATACCCGTTGGGCGGAACGCCGGGGGTTCTCCGTGAGCGTCCTGGACCTGCAGCCCGGTGAAGAAGCCGGCATCAAGAGTGCCGCTCTGGAGATCAAAGGGGACCACGTCTACGGTTTCCTGAAGGCCGAAAAGGGCATCCACCGCCTGGTTCGGATCTCCCCCTTCGACTCCCAGTCTCGTCGGCACACGTCCTTTGCATCGGTGTTCGTATACCCCGAGATCGAGGACGACATCGAGGTGGACATCGACGAGGCGGACTTGAGGGTGGACACCTATCGGTCCTCCGGAGCCGGCGGCCAGCACGTCAACAAGACCGACTCGGCCGTTCGCATCACCCACCTTCCCACGGGAATCGTGGTCTCCTGCCAGCAGGAGCGCTCCCAGCACAAGAACCGGAGCACCGCCATGAAGATGCTCCGGGCCGCTCTCTACGAGCACGCCCTCCGGGAGAAGGAAGCGGAAAAGGACGCCCTGGAAGCCACGAAGATGGATATCGGGTGGGGCAACCAGATCCGGTCCTACGTCTTCGCCCCCTATACCATGGTCTCGGACCATCGGACCGAGCTGAAGGTAGGGGACGTCCATGGGGTGATGGACGGAAAGCTGGATCCTTTCATCGAGGCGTACCTGAAGAAGTTCGGAGCGGTGGTGACGGGATGAGCGAAGATCTGAACCAGGTGATGCGGATCCGGCGAGAGAAGCTCGCCCTTCTCCGGGAGCGCGGGATTCCAGCGTTCGCATACCGGTTCTCCAGGAGCCACCAGGCGCAGGAGGCGGTGGACCTCTTTCGATCCTCCGAGGACCACGGGACCCTCGACGACCAGGGCCACGGACCGGCTGTGGCCGTGGCCGGGAGGCTGAGAAGCTTCCGGGGCCACGGGAAGAGCGCCTTCGCTCACCTCGAAGACGGGTCCGGCACCATCCAGGTCTACTTCAGGAGGGACGTCCTGGGGGAGCGGGCGTTCCAGGACGTCCTCGAGCTCCTGGACCTTGGAGACTGGATCGGCGTGGAGGGAGAGTTGTTCAGGACCCGGACCGGGGAGGTCACGGTGCGGGCTTCCACCTGGGAGCTCTTGGCCAAGTCCCTGCGGCCCCTCCCCATGGGCAAGACGGCGGAGGACTCGGAGAGCGGCGACCGGACCACCCACGGAGACTTCTCGGACGTGGAGGCCCGGTACCGCCAGCGATACGCCGACCTGGCGGTGCATCCGGACGTGCGGGAGGTGTTCCGCGTCCGGAGCCGGATCATCACCGCGATCCGGGAATTCATGGATGGAGAGGGCTTCCTGGAGGTGGAGACTCCGGTCCTCCAGCCCATCTACGGGGGAGCGGCGGCACGACCCTTCCTGACGCGGCACAACGCTCTGGACCGGGCCATGTATCTCCGCATCGCCGACGAGCTCTATCTCAAGCGGTTGATCGTGGGGGGCTTCGACCGCGTCTACGAGATCGCCAAGGACTTCCGCAACGAGGGCATCGATCGGTTCCACAATCCGGAATTCACCATGCTGGAGTTCTACCAGGCCTTCGCGGACTACCGGGAGATGATGGATCAGGTGGAGCGCCTTCTCGTTCACGTGGTCGACCGGGCGGTGGGCAACCGGGCGCTCACCTACCAGGGGAAGAAGATCGCCTTTGATCCTCCGTTCTCCCGGATCCGGTTCCTGACGGCTATCGCCGAGGCTCTCGGTACCGACCCTACGGATCTGACCGAGGAGGAGCTCAGGGACCGGGCCCACCGGCTTCGTCTGCCCGATCTCGAGGGCGCCGGCCGCGGCAAGCTCCTCGACAAGCTCTTCGAGGCCCTGGTTCAGCCGGAGCTACAGCAGCCCACCTTCGTTCTGGACTACCCCCGGGAGCTCAGTCCCCTTGCCAAGCCACACCGGGAGGATTCCCAGCTCACCGAGCGTTTCGAGCTCTTCCTGGCCGGTCAAGAGGTGGCCAATGCCTTCTCGGAGCTGAATGATCCTCTCGACCAGCGCTCCCGGTTCGAAGAGCAGGCGAGCCTCCGCGCACGGGGCGACGACGAGGCCCACCAGGTGGACGAGGACTACCTCCGGGCGCTGGAATACGGCCTTCCCCCCACGGGTGGCGTGGGGATCGGGGTGGACCGCCTCACCATGCTCCTTACGGATCAAGCGTCTATCCGGGACGTAATCCTGTTTCCCGTTCTCCGTACCGAGGAGTGACGACGCGGTGGGCTGGGGCGGAGGCGTGAGACTGGCCTGGGAGGTGGCTCGGCGCTACCTGGCGCCCCGACGGGGCGGCCGGTTCCTGTCATTCATCACGTGGGTCTCCCTGGGCGGGGTAATCGTGGGTGTGACGGCCCTGATCGTGGTGATCGCGGTGATGACCGGTGCCCAGGAGGACTTCCAGGACAAGATCCTTGAGGCGAACCCCGACATTCTGGTGCTGGAATACTCCAACTCCCTCCGGATGAGCGATTGGCGGCCCGTGCTGGACACGATCCGCAACGTGCCTGGGGTCGTGTCCGCCACCCCCTTCCTCCTGACCAAGGTGGCCCTGATCCCGAAAGAATCGGTCTTCGGCCAGGCGGCGGACCTCTACGGAGTGGATCTCACGAGTCTCGGAGAGGCCGCCACCGGGATCGAGGCGCGGCTCCGGTCCGGATCCCTCTCCCTGGCGGAGCCGGAATCGGGACTCCCGCCCATCGTCGTGGGTAGCCGGATGGCGGACCGTATGGTGATCTTTCCCGGGGACACCCTCGTCGTCATGGCCATCGAGAACCTGCGGGAAAATCCTCTGGGGGGAATCTACCCCGCCATTCGCCAGTTCCAGATCACGGACATCTTCGAGACCGGGTTGTACGACTACGATATCGCGAACCTCTATGCCCGACTCCAGGACGTCCAGGACCTGGCCGGGGTCCAGGAATCCGACGAGATCTCCGGGATCGGGGTCCGCACCAAGGATCCCTGGGCGGCACTTCCCCTGGCCGATACGCTCCAGGCCCGTCTGGGCTTCCCCTATGACGTGGAGAGCTGGAACGTGACGAACGGTGCCCTCTTCTCGGCCCTGAAGCTCGAGAAGCTGGCCATGTTCGTCATCCTCATGCTCATCGTCGTAGTGGCAGCCTTCAACATCGTCGGCACCCTGGTCATGGTCGTGGTGGACCGCACCCGGGAGATCGGGATCCTCAAGTCCATGGGGATGACGGACTCGGGAATCCTTCGGGTCTTCATCTTCCAGGGCGTGTGGATCGGGGTGATCGGGACCACGGTGGGAGTCACCCTGGGGTGCGTCCTCTCATGGGTGCTTGACCACTACCGGATCATCTCCCTCCCCCCCGACGTCTACTATGTGGACCGACTGCCCGTGTCCCTCCAACTCGTGGATGTCCTGGTGATCTCCCTGGCCAGCCTGGCCGTGGCCTTCGCGGCCACCATCTACCCCGCCATCCAGGCCTCTCGCCTGGAGCCGGTGGAGGCGATTCGACATGAGTGAGCCCGGCGACGCCGGGGCGGGACTCTACGGTCCCTCCGGGGAGGCGCCACCCCTCGAGGCCCGGGACCTGAGGAAGACCTTCCTGTCGGGCGACGGGAATGAACTCAGGATTCTGCGGGGGTAGAGCTACGTGTGATGGCGGGGGAGGTCGTGGCGATCACCGGAGCGAGCGGGGTAGGGAAGTCTACCCTCCTTCACCTTCTCGGGGCGTTGGACCGTCCCTCTCAAGGAGAGATCCTGGTGGGCGGCCGGTCCCTCTCCGCCATGGACCGGGAGTCCCTGGCGAGAGTGCGAAACCGATACATCGGCTTTGTCTTTCAGTTCCACCACCTCCTCCGGGATTTCTCCGCCCTCGAGAACGTGGCCCTTCCCATGCGAATCGCCGGCGCGAGTCAGAAGACGGCGCTGAGCCGTGCGCGGGAGCTCCTGGGGTCCGTAGGCCTGAGCGAGCGGTGGAGCCATCTCCCCACTCAGCTCTCCGGCGGCGAGCAGCAGCGAGTGGCCGTGGCCCGGGCCCTGGTCAACGACCCTCTGGTTCTCCTGGCCGATGAGCCCTCGGGCAACCTGGACGGACCCACCAGTCAGGAGCTGCACGAGCTCCTCTTCCGCCTCAGGCGGGAACGAGGGACGTCCATGGTTCTGGTGACCCACAACCTTGACCTGGCCCGGCAGTCCGACCGGGTCCTGGAGCTGCGGGGGGGTATCCTCCACATCCGGAACTTCCAGCAGCCCGCAAGCGTTTTCCAAACGGAGTAGGTCGGCTTGGCAAAGAAGGGGAGCGGAGGGATGCTCTGCGACAATTGCGGCACCAACGAGGCGGTGGTTCATCTCACCCAGGTGGTCAACAGTGAGATCACCACGTCGCACCTCTGCGAGCGATGCGCAGCGGAGAAGGGACTCGACACCCAGGCCCCTTCCGGGAATCTCCCTCTCGCCGACTTCCTGGCCAAGATGGGGGGAGACGAGCCTTTCCCCCCGGGCGCCTCGGCTGAGGACCTCACCTGCCCGTTCTGTGGCCTCACGCTCAAGGATTTCAAAGAGCTCGGCCGGCTGGGGTGCCCCCAATGCTACTCCACCTTCGACGCCCATCTCCGGGCCCTTCTCCGCCGGATCCACGGGGGGACGCAGCACGTCGGGAAGGTCTATCTGCCTCCGGATCCGAGTGTGTCGGAGCGGGAGAAGCGACTGGAGGCGCTGCGGAAGAGATTGGAGAGGGCGGTGAGCGCGGAGGACTTCGAACGGGCCGCCGAGCTCCGCGACGAGATCCGCGCCCTGGAACCCGCATCGGGAACGAGCCATGGATGAGCTGACGACGATCCCGGATTACGGCCTGGGCTGGCTGGACGCCAGCGGCCCGTCCTCGGACATCGTGCTCTCCACGAGAGTGCGGCTCGCACGGAATCTCCAGGGGAGCGCCTTCGGGCCCAGGTCCCGGGTCAACGACCGGGAAGCGGTTCTGAAACGGGTGCGGGACGCCGCAGCGAAGCTGCCCCACCTCAGGAACTCCACCCTCTGGGAGCTCTGGGAGATGGACGCCCGTACCCGGAAGATCCTCCTGGAGCGGCGATTGGTCTCCGCGGATCTTCTGGGAGGAGAAAAAGGCGCTCCCCACCGGGGAGCCGCCGTCCTCCTCTCATCCCAGGACCCGTTGAGCGTGATGGTCAACGAGGAGGACCATCTGAGGATCCAGTCCCTCCTTTCCGGCCTGCGTCTGCACGACGCCTGGGGATTCGTGGATCGATTGGATGAGGAGCTCGGAGGGGAGCTTCCCCTGGCCTATCACCACGAGTTCGGCTTCCTGACCAGCTGCCCGACGAACGTTGGCACCGGCCTCCGGGCCTCCGTTCTCATCCACCTTCCCGGCCTGGTGCTGACGAAAGAGATCGGGCGGGTTCTGAAGGGCCTGAATCAGGTGGGAATCACCTTCCGCGGCCTCTACGGTGAGGGATCCGAAGTCGTCGGGAACTTCTTTCAGGTCTCCAATCAGACGACCCTGGGCCAGTCCGAAGAGGACCTGGTCGACCATCTGGACCAGATTGTCAAGCAGGTCATCGAATACGAAGAGCATGCCCGGCAGGTTCTTCTAAGGGAAGCGCCGGCGGTCACGGAGGACAAGATCTGGCGTGCGTACGGACTTCTGCGTTACGCCCGCTCCCTGTCGTTCGAAGAGCTGATCAATCTCTTGAGCGGGGTACGCCTCGGGATCAGCCTGAAACTTCTGCCGAATCTTCGAGTATATACGCTGAACAAGATCATGATCTATTCGCAGACCGCTCACCTGGAGCAGGCTGCGGGCCGCAACCTCCCCCCTCCTGAGTGTGACGCGCACCGCGCCAGCTTTGTGCGCCGGGTTCTCTCGAAGGAGGGGGTCATTACTTCCGAGGGGGAAGGACGCCTCGAGGACCGATGAACTACAATTTTACCGATCGGGTGCGAAAGGTGCTGGCCATGGCCCGGGAAGAAGCCATCCGGCTCCAGCACGACTATGTGGGAACCGAACACATCCTTCTGGGCCTCATCCGTGAGGGGGAAGGGGTGGCAGCCGCCGTCCTGACCAATCTCAACGTGGACCTGGACGCTGTTCACGAAGGGGTTGAGGACTCCGTACGCAAGGGTAAGGCCACGATAGCGTTAGGCGAGCTTCCGTATACCTCGAGGGCAAAGAAGGTGCTGGAGTATGCCATGGCCGAGGCACGGGAGATGAGCCACTCCTACGTGGGAACGGAACACCTCCTCCTGGGGCTGCTCCGGGAGGAGAAGGGGATCGCCGCGCAGGTTCTGAACTCCCTGGGTGTTTCTCTCGAGGAGGCTCGGGCGGAGACGCTGAAGATCCTGGGATCGGACGTGGGCCCCGGAGAGCCGGCCGGGATCGGTGGCGGCATCCCGGGCTCGGGGGGCTCCGGCCCCAAGGGGGACAAGAAATCCAAGACCCCGGCCCTGGATCATTTCTGCCGCGACCTGACCGATCTGGCCCGCCAGGGACAGCTCGATCCAACCATTGGGCGCCTTTCCGAGATCGAAAGGGTGATCGAGATCCTCTGCCGGAGGAAGAAGAACAACCCTGTCCTCATCGGAGAGCCGGGCGTGGGAAAGACCGCCATCGTCGAAGGATTGGCCCAGCTCATCTCCCGGGGGGAGGTGACCGAGGCTCTCAAGGACCACCGGGTCCTGGCCCTGGACATGGCCGCCGTCATCGCGGGCACGAAGTACCGAGGTCAGTTCGAGGAACGACTCAAGGCGGTCATGAACGAGATCTCCCAGAACCGCAACGTGGTCCTGTTCATCGACGAGCTCCACACACTGGTGGGAGCCGGGGCCGCGGAAGGTGCCATCGACGCGTCGAACATGCTCAAGCCGGCGCTGGCCCGGGGCGAGCTGCAGTGCATCGGGGCATCCACCCTCAACGAGTACAGGAAGTACATCGAAAAGGATGGTGCCCTGGAGCGGCGCTTCCAACCGGTGATCATCGACCCTCCCACGGTGGAGGAGACGGTCGAGATTCTCAAAGGACTCCGCACCCACTATGAGGACCACCACCGGGTGGTGATCCCCGACGAAGCTCTGGAGCACTCCGCCCGTCTCTCCGACCGATACATCACCGACCGCTTCCTCCCCGACAAGGCCATCGACGTCATCGACGAGGCGGGGGCCAGGGCTAGAATCGCGAGTCAGGTTCCGCCACCCGAGGTCGAGGAGCTCAAACAGGCCCTGTCGGAGATCGGGGAAAAGAAGGAAGAGGCCATCCGGGACCAGGACTTCGAGCGGGCGGCCGAGCTACGGGATCAGGAGCGGGAGCTCCAGGAGAAGATCCGTCGTCGTCAGGAGTCGTGGGAGGAAGAGCGGCGGAAGCACCGGCCCGAGATCGCCGCCGAGGAGGTGGCCTTCATCGTGAGCAGGTGGACCGGGATTCCCGTCACTCGCCTCCGACAGGCCGAATCGGACCGCCTGGTGAACATGGAAGCGGAGCTCCACAAGCGGGTCGTCGGCCAGGATGACGCCATCGCCGCCATTTCCAGGGCCATTCGCAGGAGTCGGGCCGGCCTGAAGGATCCGCGGCGCCCCATCGGATCATTCATCTTCAGTGGGCCGACGGGTGTGGGGAAGACGGAGCTGGCCCGGGCACTGGCGGAGTTCCTCTTCGCCGACCGGGAGGCGCTCATCCGGATCGACATGAGCGAGTACATGGAGAAGTTCTCCGTCTCCCGCCTGATCGGCGCCCCTCCGGGGTACGTGGGTTACGAGGACTCCGGCGCGCTGACCAAGGCCATCCGGCGGCGTCCCTATTCCGTGGTCCTCCTCGATGAGATCGAAAAGGCCCACCCCGACGTCTTCAACATCCTTCTCCAGGTCCTGGACGAGGGGCATCTCACCGACAACTACGGGCGGGTGATCGACTTCAAGAACACCGTCCTGATCATGACGTCCAACCTGGGAGCCCGGGATATCTCCAAGGGTGGGGGTCTGGGATTCCACAGCCAGGATCCGAAGTCCAACTACGAGATCATCCGGGACAAGGTGAAGGAGGAGGTGGAGCGGGCCTTCAATCCGGAGTTCCTCAACCGGGTGGACGACACCATCGTGTTCCACCCCCTCACCCGGAGTCAGATCGGGGAGATCGTGCACATTCTCCTCTCCGACGTGCGTGAACGGCTGGCCGGGGAACATCTGACCCTGCGCCTCACCGACGCGGCCGTGGAGTTCCTCGTCGAGAAGGGTTTCGACGAGAAGTTCGGGGCCCGGCCGCTCCGGCGGGCAATCCAGCGATATCTGGAGGACCCCCTTTCGGAGAAGATTCTTCTGGCCGAGTTTGCCCCCGGTGACGAAATCGAGGTGGACGTGGACCCGAGCGGAGGAGAAGGCCTGTCCCTGGGCGCGGCGTCCCCAACGAAGAAATAACAGAGTGAAGCGAGCTCTTGCACTCATGTCCTATTTGCGCCCCAGGGCCCTGGCTCTGGTGGCGGTGTTCGTGGGCCTGTCCTGGTCCGGCGCCCTTCGCGCCCAGGAGAACGCAGGAGCAGGCCAGCGTTCCCGTCGTCCAGATCGGCGCCATCGCCGTTGAAGGAAACAGTCGCGTGGCCACGGCCACCATCATCGGCACCCTCGGCCTGCAGGCTGGAGCGGAGGTCACCTACCGGGAGATCCAGCGGGCGATCAAGAACCTCTACTCCACCGGGCAGTTCACCGATGTCAAGGTCTATGCCGAGGGGGCCGAGGGCGAGCCCGTCACGCTCACGGTGGAGGTAGGTGAAAGACCGGTGGTCCGGCGCCTGCGGATTTCGGGCCTCCAGCACGTTTCCGAGGGGTCGGTTCGGGACACGACGGGCCTGGAGGCCGGGCAACCGTTCTCACCCCGCAAGGTGTTTCGGGCCAAGGAGTACATCCGGAACAAGCTGGCCAAGGAGGGGATTCCCTTCGCTCGGATCGAGGAGCGCACGGAGCCGGTGGAGGGTGACCCAGGTGCCGTGGATTTCTTCCTCGACGTCTCCGAGGGGAACCGCCTCACAGTGGCCGAGGTGGCGATCCAGGGTAACAGCGGCCTTTCGGACGGCGAGATCGAAGGCGCCATGCAGACCAAGAAAGAGGGATTCCTCTGGTTCAAGGACGGCACCTACGAGGAGGATCTCTTCAACCAGGACATGACCCAGGCGATTCCAGGACTCTACCGATCCAAGGGATATCTGGACGCCCAGATCGTCTCCGATTCCCTGGTGGTGGATCCGCAGACCGGCAAGACGAGAATCGAGCTCCAGATCGACGAGGGACCCCGCTACCGGCTGGCCGACTTTTCCGTCAGCGGGAACCGGCACTTCTCCACGGCCGAGGTGGAGCAGTACTTCAACCGGGAGGAAGGGGGGCTCCTCAGCGCCCTCGGAATCGGTGGCAACCGGAACCAGGGGGACCACCCCTACTTCGACGCGCAGGCGTTCGAGGAATCCGGGGCGAACCTCCAGCGGGCCTACGCCAACGACGGCTACATCTACGCCCAGGTAACACCCTGGCTGGAGCGGGTCGACACTGCGGTTGGGGCGGAGCCCGCCGTACGGGTGGGCTGGAACATCGTCGAGTCCAATCCCGCCTATGTACGCATGGTCTCCGTCGCGGGGAACGACTATACCCATGAGCGCGTCATCCGGGAGCAGATCTACGTCCTCCCGGGAGACGTGTACAGCATGGATCAGATCCTCCGGAGCTATCAGGGGATCGCCGCCCTGGGCTTCTTCGAGACCCCGCTTCCCGAGCCTGACATCGTTCCGGACACGGAGACGGGAGACGTGGACATCACCTTCAAGGTGCAGGAGCGGCAGACGGGCTCCATCAACTTCGGCACGGCCGTCGGAGGAGGAACCGGCGTCTCCGGCTTCCTGGGATATGACCAGCCCAACCTCTTCGGGCAGGCGAAGGAGGGGCACCTTCGCTGGGACTTTGGCCAGTACATCAACTCGTTCACTCTCTCCTTCTCCGACCCGGCCCTCTTCGACTCCCGGATCAGCGGAAGCATCTCCCTCTTCGACTCCCGGGATCGGTTCTTCCAGTTCGCCACGGGACGGCGACGGCGCCAGGGCTTCTCCACGCGTCTGGGATTCCCTGTTCCCTGGGCTCTCCGGACCCAGGTCTTCTTCGGCTACTCCCTGGCGCGTACGGAGTACCGGCTCTACCAGGACGTGGACGACACCTCGCTGTTCGGTCTCCCGCCGGGGACCCAGAGCACGTTCTCGCTGGGGATCCTCCGCAACAACCTGAACCATCCTCTCTTCCCGACGGCCGGCTCACGCCAGAGCTGGACCACCGAGCTGAACGGAGGCATCCTGGGTGGAGACGGCAACTTCACACGCCACCTCGCCGAGGCGTCCTGGTACGTCCCGGTCGGCCAGCTGGGAGGGGGCGCCCAAGGGGCGAGGCCGATCCGCCTGACTCTCGGGCTGACCCTTCGAGGGGGCGCTGTCTTCGGCGATGTGTCAAACTTTCCCTTCGACCGGTTCTGGATGGGGGGAGTCCAATTCGGCCAGCAGCTTCGGGGGTACGACGAGACATCCATCACCCCACTTGGGTACTTCCCCGAGCGATCCAACGACATCACGGACATCCAGAGGTTGGGGAACGCCTACCTCTCCATGACCGCCGAATACGCGATCCGAGTGAGCGACATGCTCTCTCTCTCCACGTTCTTCGACGCGGGGAACGTATGGGCCGACCCCAAGAGCGTGGACCCGACCCGCCTCTTCCGCGGGGCCGGTTTGGGTGTACAATTGGTGACCCCCTTCGGTCCCATCGGACTGGATTACGCCTACGGATTCGACAAGACCGAACCCGGGATGGCAGCTCCACTTCCGCATGGGCGCTGGGTATTGAGTGAGGCGCCGCGGCTCGGTCTTCTTTCCGAGCTCGCAGCCGGAACTTGGAGAAGACGCAATGCGTGTTAGACAGTTGATCCTGCCGGTTCTGTTCCTCCTGGCCATGGCCTCCTCCCTGGAGGCCCAGGCGGTGGTGAAGATCGGGTACATCGACTCCCAGGCCATCATTGACCAGGATCCGGCCGCCCAGGAGGCCCAGAAGCAATTCGAGGCGGACATGACCCGGTACAGGGCCGAGGTCCAGCAGCTGGGCGAAGACCTCCAGCAGCTCATCGATCAGTACGACCAGCAGCAGGCCATGCTCTCCGAGGCCGCCAAGGCGAACCGCCAGGAGGAGATCCGGCTGAAGCAGAGCCGAGTATCAGCAGAGGATCTCTGAGCTGGAGCAGCAGGCGAATATGGTTCGGCTGAGCTGATCCAGCCGGTGATGGAGCGCATAAACGGCGATCATCGAAGAGATCCGGGCCGCCGGGAGCTATGCCATGATCTTCGACGTGGCCGCCCAGGGCGTCATCGCCGCGGATCCGCCGTTGGACCTCACCCCCGAGGTCATCACGGCGGCTCCAGGCCGGGCCCGGGGGATCGAGCGGCGGCGGGGGAGGGGACGCCTCCGGTGGCGGAGGCCGTTCGTAGTCCACGTCCGTTGGATCGTTCTCGGTCCAGGGCCTGCGGGCCTCCCGTTCCGGGGAGGCCGGCGGGCCTTTTTCTCATTCCGTACGCCCGGTGATCCTCCGGGGAGACCGATGAAATGGAGCCCATGAAGACATTTCCCGATGAGCCGGCTTCGGCCGACCGATCCCTCTCCGTCAAGGAGATCTCGGTGTTGCTGGGAGGTCGGTTCGAGGGGGAAGGAGCCGATCCGCGTGAACGGCCTCGCTTCCCTGGAGCAGGCAGGGGAGACCGACCTGGGTTTCCTGGCCCAGCGGCGTTACCTGAGATTCCTCCCGGACGCCCAGGCTCGTAGCCGTCCTGGTGGGCGAGAGCCCTGGCCGACGCGGCCACCGGCATCCCGGCTCGGGTGGTGGTGGAGGATCCCTACGAGCGCTCCCCGTCTCCTCGGACCACTTCTACCCGCCAGACTGCCGTGGCCCCGGGCGTCCACCCACTGCCGTCTTCGGGCGGGGGTGTAGCTTGGGGAAGGCGTCACGGTGGGGGCCTACGCGGTGTTGGAGGACGGAGTGAGCGATCGGTGACCGGGTCCGGATCGGCGCCCACGCGGTCCTGGGTGCCGGATCGGCGGTGGGGGACGAGTCCGTGTCATCCATCCCCACGCGGTGCTCTACCCGGGCACCCGCGTGGGCGCACAGGGTGATCCTCCACGCCGGCGTACGTCTGGGAGTGGACGGGTTCGGCTACGTCCCCGGGGAAGGGAAGCACCTGAAGATCCCCCAGGTGGGCGCCTGCATCGTGGAAGACGACGTAGAGGTCGGTGCCAACACCTGCATCGACCGGGGGTCTATCGGCCGCACCGTCGTGGGAAGAGGAACGAAGCTGGACAACCTGGTGCACCTGGCTCACAACGTCCAGGTGGGCGAGGGTGTCATGATGGCCGCAATGGTAGGCATCGCCGGGTCCTCCCGGGTGGGGGACGGGGCTAATGCTCGGGGGGCAGGCCGGCGCGGTGGGGCACATCGAGATCGGTGCGGGAGCCCGGGTAGGCGCCCAATCCGGGATCATCGGCGACATCCCACCCGGCGAGACGGTGTCCGGATATCCGGCGAGAAACAACCGGGAATTCCTCCGGGCCATGGGACTGGCTTTCAGAGCTCCCGGAGGTCCTGAAGACCATGCAAGAGCTGGAGTCGCGCCTGGCTGCCGTGGAGGGTCGGGACGAATGATGAGGCTCCGGTCCCAGAGGGGACTCAGCCGTATTAGATTAACCGGGCTGTACTCCCATCGTTCGGGGAAGAGCCGGCGAGGGCGCTGACCCGAGGGTTCACAGCGTTCAGCACACAGGTCTGAGGCGAATGAGCCACGGCAACCAACAGACGATCTCGAAGAGTGTCTCCCTCCAAGGGACCGGGAGTCCACTCCGGCGAGCCCAGCTACGCTCACCTTCCACCCGGCGGGACCCGAACCACGGGAATACGTATTCGGAGGACCGACCTGGACGGAGTCGCCTGAGATCCCCGTTGATCTCGACCACGTCGCCGGTACCGAGCTCGGGCACATCCCTGTGTCAGGGCGAGGTCAAGGTCCTGACCGTCGAGCACGTCATGGCCGCCCTGGCGGCCGGGGCAGTCGACAACGCCATCCTGGAGCTGAGCGGCCCCGAGCCCCCCATCCTCGACGGATCCTTCCGCGCGTATCTGGAGGTCCTCGGAGGAGGCCGGGATCGAGGCCCAGGACGCACCTCGAGGCGTGATGCGGATCGCCGAGCCCGTCACGGTGCAGCTCGACTCGGGGGAATTCTACGTGGCCACCCGGGAAACGGCCTCAGGATCTCGGCCACCATCGAGTTCGAGCACCCGGGAATCGGCCGGCAGTTCGGGACCTTCTTCTTCTGCGAAGGGTCGTTTCGGGAGGAGATCGCTCCGGCCCGGACCTTCGGATTCCGAGCCGACGCCGAGGCCCTCCATGCGCGAGGACTCGCCCTGGGAGCTTCGCTGGAGAACACGGTGGTCCTGGACGAGGCGGGAATCATGAACGAGGAGCTGAGGTTCCCCGACGAATTCCTCCGGCACAAGGTCGGGGACATGGTGGGGGACCTGGCGCTTCTCGGGGGCTGCCCTGGATGTCCACGTCGTGGCCGAGCGTCCCAGCCATCGGGGGAACGTGGCCCTCGCCCGGGCCTTGAAGAAGGCGGCATCCCGGGGGGCCGGGGCACCCATCGTGGATGCCGCAAAAGATCATGCAGTACCTTCCCCACCGCTTCCCCATGCTCCTGGTGGACCGGATCGTGGAGGTGGAGTCCGGGAAGCGCATCGTGGGGATCAAGAACGTCACCATCAACGAGCCGTTCTTCCAGGGTCACTTCCCGGGCCATCCCATCATGCCCGGCGTCCTCATCATCGAGGCCATGGGGCAGGTGGGAGGCCTCCTCCTGATGGACGCGGTGGAGAAGCCGGAGGACTACGTCGTCTACTTCATGGCCCTGGACAACGTGAAATGGCGTCGTCCGGTGGTGCCCGGGGATCAGCTGGTGTTCGAACTGGAGATGCTCCAGTTCAGAAGGCACGTGTGCCGAATGAGAGGTAGTGGCTTCGTTGACGGGCAAGTCGTGGCTGAGGCGGACCTCATGGCGCGGATCGTCGAGAACGATGAGCGATCCCAGTGTCGATACTGGAAATATCATGGAGACTGAGGTCCATCCCCGGCAATCGTGGATCCCGACCGCCGAGTCGGGGCAGGGCGTGATCGTCGGCCCCTGGTCCATCATCGGCCCCGGAGTCCGGGTGGGGAATGGGACCCGCATTGGTAGTCACGTCCTCATCGAACGTGACACGACCATCGGGGCCGACTGTCACCTCCACCAGGGAGCGGTTCTGGGAACGGACCCCCAGGACTTGAAGTACAGGGGGGAGGACACGCGTCCTGCATCGTCGGCGACCGCACCGTCATGCGGGAGTACGCCACGCTGAATCGAGGCACCGCCGAGCATGAAGCGGACGGTGGTGGGGGACGACTGCCTCCTGATGGCCTACGCCCACGTGGCCCACGACTGCCAGATCGGAAACAACGTGGTCATCGCCAACGCGGTGAACATGGGGGGGCACGTCCTCATCGAGGACTGGGCCATCATGGGCGGGCTCACGGCCATCCACCAGTTCGTGCGGATCGGGGCCCACGCCTTCGTGGGCGGGGCTTCCCGTACTTCCCAGGACGTGCCCCCCTATACCAAGGCCGCCGGGAGCCCCATCAAGCTCTACGGGTTGAACAGCGTGGGCCTGGACCGTCGAGGGTTCTCCCTGGAGGTTCGGCAGGCCCTCAAGAAAGCCTACCGGACCGTCTTCCAATCCAATCTCCCTCTTACCCAGGGGCTGGAGCGGGCCGAGGAGGAGGCGGAGGACTTCCCTGAGGTCCGCCACTTCCTCTCCTTCATTCGATCCAGCGAGCGGGGAGTGGCGACCTGATGCAGGGGGCAGGGGCGCTCCGGGTCGGAGTCGTGGGCACTCGGAAGCCTTGGCTTCCATCACGCCCGGATCTTGCGGGACGTCCTCGGCTTCGAATGAAGGGCGGGTACGAGCTTCGGCGTGACCGGGCCGAGGAGGTGGGCCGGGAGTTGGGGATCCGAACCCCGGATCCCTGGAAGCCCTCCTGGACGAGGTGGATGCGGTGGTGATGGCGGTTCCCACGACGGAGCACGAGGCGGTGGCGGTGGAGGCCCTGGAGCGTGGCATCCACGTCCTTATCGAAAAGCCCATGGCCCCGGAGATCGAGGCGGCAGATCGGATTCTCGGGGCGGCGGAGAAGTCGGGGGCAGTCGTCCAGATCGGTCACGTGGAGCGCTTCAACCCTGCGATCCTTGCTGCTGAGGCCTACCTGGAGAGACCCCTCTTCATCGAGTCCCACCGCATAGCCCCCTTCGTTCCCCGCAGCACCGACGTGGCCGTGGTCCTGGATCTCATGATCCATGACGTGGACCTGGTCCAGAGCCTGGTGGGGGACCCCATTCTCGAGATCGCCGCCGCAGGCGTGCCGGTCCTGACTCCAACGTCGACATCGCCAACGCCCGACTCACCTTCCAGGGGGGGGCGGTGGCGAATCTGACGGCCAGCCGGGTCTCCGTGGAAAAGATGCGCAAGCTCCGGATCTTTCAGCGGTCGGGCTATCTGAGCCTCAACCTGGCCGAGGGACGGGGGAGTTCCTTCGTCTCAAGGCCGATCTGCCGGTGTTGAGCGGAGAGACGGGTGCCGTCGCTGCCATCCCCGAAGGGGGCCTGGAAGCTCTGGTGGACCGGATCCCTCTGAGCGGAGAACGCGTGGAGCCGCTTCGCCGTGAGTTGGAGAACTTCCGTGACGCTTGTCTTGGCGAGGGGCAGGCCGGCCGTTTCGGGTAGCGGATGGACGGGAAGCGCTGGCGGTGACGCTCTCCATCGAGGAAAGGATCCGGTCCCATGTCGCTCATTCGCGTCCGACGTAAGCGGAAGCAGGAGTGGATCGATGCCAAGAAGGGACGTTCCCCAAGGGCGCTGATCCTTCTCCTGGCCCTCGTGATCCTGATCATCTGGTATCTGGGCTCACCGTTTCTGAGCCGGGAGAAGGTCATGGTGGGCCGTCCGGTCATCCTGATGCGGCCGGCGAGGCCTCCGGGGACCTGCACGGTGCCGAGCGTGGCCCGGGCCCTCCGGGAACGCTGGCCCGAGGCCGCTCTCTGGGCCTGGAGGGCCGCGCATGGCCGCGGAGGGGGTGTCTCTCCTGGCGGGACTGGACCAACTGGCCGTCATGGGGTTCGCGGAGGTGTCCGGCACCTTCCGTTCTTCTGGAGCCTGGAACGCAGCATCCGACGCTCTCCTCCGGAGAGGCGGAATCGACCTGGTCTCCCCATCGACTACCCAGGGTTCAACCTCCGGATTCCAAGGTGCCCGGCCCGACGCCGGGATTCCCGTCCTCTACTACATCGCCCCCCAGGTCTGGGCGTGGAAGGCCCGGAGCGCGCAGCAGCTGGCCCGGGACGCGGACGCCGTCGCCGTGATCCTGCCCTTCGAGGAGGAAGATCTTTCGGGAGGCGCGGGAGGCCATGCCGTCTTCGTGGGCCACCCCCTCCTGGAGACCGGGAAGACGATCCCCGAGCGACCTGCCGGAATTCTCCGCCAAGCATGGGTTGGATGCGGAGGACGCCTCCTGGCCCTGTTTCCGGGTTCCCGGCTGCAGGAGATCCGGAGGCACTGGCGTCTCTTCCTGGAAACGGGGCGGAGGCTGCAGGGGAGGTACCCCGGCCTCCAGCTGGCGGTTGCGCGGGCCAGCTCCATTCCGCGCTCCGAGCTGGAGGCGCCGGGCGTGGTCCTGGTGGAGGACGGAGACGCTCTCCTGGCCCACGCCACGGCGGCTCTGGTGAAATCCGGCACCACCACGCTTCAGGCCGCCCTGGCAGGGACACCCTTCGTGACGGTGTACAAGACGCATCCCTTGACCTTCTCTCCTGGCCACGCCGGCTCGTGAGGGTCCCACACGTGGCTCTGGCGAACCTGTCGTGGCACGAAGAGAGAGTCGTACCAGAGGTCCTTCAGCGGGAGGCCACCCCGGAGCGCCTGCAAGCGTTGCTCTCGCCCCTCCTGGACAAGGAGCAGCCCGGAGCGCCGTGAGAATGCTGGCAGGGCTCGCCCGGGTTCGGGCCGCCCTGGGCACCCCGGGCGCCGCCCCCGGGTGGCCGACCTGGCGGTGGAGATTCTCCGTGGCAGGGAAGGCGTTCCCGACCCCGATGGGGGGGAGGGCTCCGAATGAGCTGGGAGGTTTGCGGTTCACGGCGGCCGGGTACCTGGGCCGAGGGCTGGTGGGATCGTATTTTCCTTTCGTTCGGTGCAGGCGAGAGGGCACCGAGCATTTCCAGCAGTTCCGGCGGCGGGGAGAGCCCGTGGTCTTCGTGTTCTGGCACGGGCAGCTCCTCCCCCTGGTCCACTATCACCGGAACGAAGGGGTCGTGGTTCTCGTAAGTGAACATGCCGACGGGGAGTACATTACTCAGGTGATCCTCCGGCACGGGTTCGGCGCCGCCCGGGGCTCCAGCACCCGGGGAGGGGTGAAGGGGTTGAAGGGGATCGTGCGAGCCGCCAGGAGCGGGAGCGATCTCGCCTTCACGCCCGATGGGCCGAAGGGCCCGCGGCACGAGTTCAAGTTGGGGGCGCTGGTGGCGGCCCAGCTCACCCGCCGGCCGGTCGTTACCGTGGCCGCTGGAGCAGATCGGGCCTGGTACCTGGGCAGCTGGGATCGGTTCATGATTCCCAAGCCCTTCTCCACCATCCGGATCCGATACGGAGCGCCCCGGTGGGTTCCGCAGGGATGCGGACGAGGACACCCTGAAGGGTATCGCCCTCGAGGTCGAGGCCGAGTTGAAGGAGTTCACGTTGGCACTGAACCCGCAAGAAGCCCGAATCCGTGAGGAGATCCATGGCCGGCGATGACCTCCCCAGCGGGGGAACACCTGGACTACCACCGCGATACGGAACGGCTGTTTCGGCCCCCGGGTCCGGAGCCGCCCGGGCGTGGGTGGCGCGCTGGTGGGAAGGACGCGGAGGCGGGTTGGGGCGCCTCTTGCGGGTCCTCACCCTGCCCATGGAGTGGGGTTTCCGATGGGGATCCGGACTCCGGAACAGCCTGTACGACCGGGGGTTTCTTCCTCTCCAGCGGGCACCGGTCCCCGTGATCTCCGTGGGCAACCTCTCCGTGGGAGGGAGCGGAAAGACCCCGTTCGCGGCATGGCTACTCCGGGAGCTCAAGAAACGAGGTGAGTCTCCCGCCCTGGTGGTCCACGGGTACGCCGAGGACGAGCTGGCGCTCCATCGCCGGTGGAACCCGGGCTGCATCGTCCTGGCCCAGGAAGACCGGGCGTACGGGGCCTGGAAGGCGGCCCGCAAGGGAGCGACCGTCGTCGTCCTGGATGACGGATTCCAGCACCGGCGGTTGGGCCGGGAGCTGGACATCGTCCTGGTGCCCTCCACCACGCCCCGAAGAGTCCGACTCCTCCCCAGGGGGCCCTTCCGGGAGCCCCTGTCCGCTGTCGCCCGGGCCGAGGTGGTTGCGGTGACCCGGAAGGGCGAGGCCGAGGCCCCCTCCGAACTGAAACGTCGCCTCGATCCGTATCTCCGCTCCCCCCCCATCGTGGTCTCCTTCGTCCCCGCAGCCTGGACCGACATCGCGGGGGAGCCGACTTCCCCTCCCGAAGACGAGTATCTGGCCGTCTGCGGCATCGGTGATCCCGAGGGATTCTCCCGGACCCTCCGGGAGGCAACCGGGAGGCCAGGAGAAGTCCTCGCCTTCCCGGACCACCATGCCTATAGCTGGGCGGACGTGTTCGAGATCCGGAAGCGGGTGGGGAAGCGGGCCCTGGTAACCACGGAGAAGGATGCCGTCCGGCTGGAGCCCTACGGAGGAAAGCTCTCCGATCTCAGGGTCCTCCACCTTGGGGTCGAGGTTTCGGAGGGCGAGGAGAGACTCTGGGAAGAGGTGGGGAGGGTGCTCGGGAAAGGCCGGTTGGGGCAGTGAAGATCGCAGTCCTGGGGGTGGGTGGAGTTCGGAGCCCTCTCGGCGCCGCGGTTTCGGAGTTCCAGAAGCGCGCAGGGCGTTACTGGCGCCTCCGAGTGGAGGAAGTGCCCTCCGGACTGGGAAAGGGAAGGAAGGTGGAGGAGGAAGCCGTTCGGAGAGCCGAGGAGGAACGGCTGCTGGCACGGCTCCCCGACCAGGGGGAGAGTGTAGCCCTCACCAGGGAGGGGGTATCCATGACATCCCGGGCCCTGGCTCGGTTTCTCGAGGATCGGGCTGTCCGCTCGGTACCGGAGGTCACGTTCTTGATCGGCGGTGCTTTCGGACTGGGGGACCGGCTCCTCCGGCGCTCCAGTCTTCGGCTGTCGCTGTCAGCTCTGACCCTCCCCCACGAGCTGGCGCGCCTGGTCCTGCTGGAGCAGCTCTACCGGGCGGGAACGATTCTCCGCAACGAGCCCTATCACAAGGGTCCCTGACCCACGGGTCCGGAGCGGCCGCCTTCCGCGGCCGTCATCCCCGTCCTGGCGAGAGGAGGCACAGACTGGAGCTCGAAATCCTGACCCGACAGCTCGGAGGGACTCGAATCGTCAAGGCGTATCTCAGCCGTGACCCCGACGTGGACGAGTTCTTCCACGGGCATTTCCTGGATGCCTCGGCCTACCAGGTGAAGGCCAGGGAAGTGGATGGACGCTTCGGCCGGAGGGAGCGGGAGCGCGCTGTCTCCTTCCTCCGGGCGCCCTCCAGGCGGGCCCGGGACCGACTGGAGGAGTGGGTGGAGAAGGGCGGGTATTTCGTGACCACGGGCCAGCAGCCGGGGCTCTTCACCGGTCCCCTCTATTGCCTGTACAAGGCGTTGTCCGCCGCCCAGCTCGCCGAGGCGCTGGGCCGCGCCCTGCACCGGCCCGTCCTTCCCCTCTTCTGGATCGCCTCCGAAGACCACGACTGGGCCGAGGTGGATCACACCCACATCCTGGACGTCGAGAACACGCTCCGTACCTTCCGACTCCCAGCACCCACGGGGGGACCCAACCCACCCCTGCACCGCGTTCGCTTCGGGGACGGCGTTCTCGAGGTCGTGGATCAGTTCGTGCAAACGCTTCCCCGCAGTGACTTTAGCGATCAATATTTCGAGCTTATTCGCAGGAGCTACGCTCCAGGGGAGTCTCTTTCGGAGGGGTTTCAGGAGGTCATTCAGACGCTGTTGCAGGCCCACCCTCTCCTGTTCGTGGACGCCGGGAACCCGCTCCTCAAGGAGGCCTCCCTGCCGATCCTCTTCCGGGAGCTTTCCGAGTCGGAAGCCCACGAGGAAGAGCTCGCGGAGATCGTCTCTCGACTGCGGGCCAAGGAATACGAGATCCAGGTCCCCATTCTACCGGAGGGAGTGAATCTCTTTCTGGAGGGGCCCCGGGGCCGGGACCGGCTGTACCGGGACGAGGGGGGGCTGCGCCTGAACCACGCGGATCTCCGGCTTTCTCATGAGGCGGTGCGGACCCGAGCCGAATCGGACCCGTCCGTTCTGAGCCCCAACGTGCTCCTTCGCCCCGTGGTGGAGAGCGCTCTCTTCCCCACGCTGAGCTACGTGGGGGGCCCCGGCGAGCTCGCCTACATGGCGCAGGCAGGCCCCTTGTTCCAGCGCCATGGAATGACCATGCCCGTGGTGTATCCACGGTACTCCGCCCTTCTCGTTGAAGGGAAGGTGAAGAAGGTGCTGGAGAAGTTCCATTGGACGCCGGAGGTCCTGGCGCGCCCCGAGCACGAATTGGCGGAGGAGATCGCCCGGGAGGAGGTGCCCGCGGACGTCAAGAGGATCCTCGGCGAAATCCGGGGGGCCCTCGGTGAGGGTGGGGGAGCCCTCGGCCAAGCGGTCCAGGCCATCGACCCGACCCTCAAAGGCCCCGTGAACCACGCCCGGAACGCGGCGTTCGCAGCCTTCGCGGAGGCGGAGAGGAAGATCGTTCAAGCGGTAAAGCGAGAGAACGAGATCGCCCTCGGACAGATCGAAAAGGCGAGGAATCACCTGTTTCCCATGAGCCAGCCCCAGGAGCGGATCCTCAACCCTTTCTATTACCTGACCCGCTACGGACCGAACCTGGTCACGAACCTCGAAGGTGCGGTCCATGTAGCCCCTGGCACCGATTCTGCATAACTTGGCGGCATGTTCTGGCAGATCATCCTCTTTCTGGCGCTCCTGATTCCCATCCTGGCCATCGTGCTGGATTCCCAGGTGGGCCGAGCTCTTGCCTCACGGCTCGAGCGGCGGAGTCTGGAGCAGCCCAACGACCTCCTGCTGGAGCGGTTGGGCTACCTCGAGAGCGAGGTGGAACGCCTGTCCCAGGAGATCAGCCGCCTCGACGAGGAAGGCCATTTCCTGCAGCAGCTTCTGGAAGACCGCTCCGCCAACGCGGGAGAGCTTCCACCCGGTGACCAAGGCACCTGATCCCGGTCCCCGTGACGGCCCGAAGGCCCGCGCAGCCCTCTGGGTTGGCGCGGGCATTTTCTTGAGCCGCGTCGCGGGCTTCCTCAGGGACGCCACCCTGGCATTCTACTTCGGGAACTCCCGGGAGGCGGACGTTTGGGGAGCCGCCGTCCGCATTCCCAACATCATCCAGAATCTCCTGGGAGAGGGGACCCTCAGCGCCTCCTTCATCCCGGTCTACGCGGAGTTCCTGGAGGAGGGCAGGGAAGAGGACGCGGGGCACTTCGCCGGAGCCGCTCTGGGCATTCTCCTGGTGGTGGGGTTCGGTGCTGCCCTGGTGGGCATGGCCGTGGCCCCGCTTCTGGTGAACCTCATCCTTCACGAATGGGACCCGGACAAGCAGGCCCTGACGGTGCACCTGGTGCGCATCATGTTCCCCGGGATGGCCATCATGGTGATCTCGGCCTGGGCCCTGGGGATCCTGAACAGCCACAGGCGTTTCTTCGTGTCCTACGTGGCCCCTGTCGCCTGGAACGCAGCCATCGTGGCTGCCCTCATCGGATTCGGATCGGTCCTGGGCTGGAAGGCGGCAGGAAGGGAGGCGGACCTGGTGGCCACCATGGCCTGGGGTGCCCTCGTGGGTGGTGCGCTCCAGCTCCTCGTCCAGCTGCCCTGGGTTCTGCCCGTCCTCCGCCACTTCCGCCTTTCCCTCGGCCGGAGGGTTGCCGGCGTCCGGGGAGCGATCCGGAATTTCCTGCCCGTGGTGGCCGGCCGGGGGGTCGTGAACCTCTCGGCGCTCATGGATACCTTCCTCGCCGGCCTCCTTGCCGACGGGGCACTGGCCATGATGGGCCGCGCCCAGACCCTCTACGTCCTTCCCATTTCTCTGTTCGGAATGGCCATCGCGGCGTCGGAGCTCCCGGAGCTGTCCCGAAGCCGGGGGTCGGTGGAGGACGTCCTCCAACCAAGGGTGAGGGACGCCCTGGAGCGGATGGCTTTCCTCCTCATCCCATCCGCCCTGGCCTACATCTTCCTGGGGGATGTCATCACCGCCGGCCTCTTCCAGCGGGGAGAGTTCGGGCCCGTGGACACGGCAGGCGTGTACTTCGTCGTGGCGGCCTACTCCCTGGGGCTCGTGGCCTCGGCCTCGTCCCGGGCTCTCTCTTCTGCCTATTACGCCCTCCGGGATACCCGGACGCCGGCCATGGTGGCCACGGCTCGCGTTGTCCTGTCCTTCGCGCTCGGAGCCGCGCTCATGTTCCCCCTGGACCGTTTCGCCGTGGGCAACCTGAGATTGGGTGCCGTGGGACTGGGGCTGGGATCAGCGGGCGGAGCGTGGATGGAATACCTCCTGCTCCGGCGGCGACTGACCCTCCGCATCGGGCCCCACGGTCCTCCTGCGGGAAGGGTGATTCGATTCATGGTGGCGGGGCTGGTGGCCGTGGGGGTCGGGCTGCTCGCCAGAGGGATCCTCGGGTTCTCGCTCGCGCCTGGGGTGCTCGCACGGCTCCTCGGCCCGACGTCGGTGTGGCTGGACCCTCTGGCCGCCCTGGGAACCGCCGGGGGCTTCGGGTTAGCTTATCTGGGAACGGCGGACCTCCTCGGAGTGGGGCTTCCGTTCCGCCGCAAGAATCCTCGGAGACGCTGACCCCCGATCTTCCATGCCCGCACTCGGTCCCATTTCGAAGGAGCTCCTCTCCAGGCTCCCCACGGGCCCGGGCGTCTATATGTTCCGGAACGGAGAGGGCGAGATCCTCTACGTAGGAAAGGCCAAGTCCCTCAGATCGCGGGTCCGGAGCTACTTCCGCCACGAAGCCTCCCAAGCGGTCAAGACCCAGGAGCTGGTGAGGCGGGTTGCCTCGGTGGAGACCATCGTTGTGGGCTCGGAGGCGGAAGCCCTGATCCTGGAAGCCAACCTCATCAAGGAGCACCACCCCCGTTTCAACATCCTTCTCCGAGATGACAAGAAATACCCGTACATCAAGGTCACGGTGCAGGAGCCGTTCCCCCGGGTCTTCGTGACCCGGAACGTTCGCAACGATGGTGGGCGATACTTCGGTCCGTTCACCTCGGTGGGTCCCCTCCGGCAGGCCCTGGAGGTGGTGAAGCGGCTCTATACCGTGCGCTCCTGTCGCTACGACCTGCCCCGGGAGGCCCCAGATCGCCCGTGCCTGGAATACCACATCGGACGGTGCAAGGCCCCGTGCGTCGGTCTCCAGTCCCGGCAGGAGTACCGGTCCATGATTGAAGAGATCCTGAGGATCCTGGAGGGCGACACCGACACTCTGAGAAGCGAGATGGAGGACCGGATGCAGGCAGCCTCCGAGGCCCTCCGCTTCGAGGAGGCGGCCCACCTCAGGGACGTGGGTCGCGGGTTGGACACCATCTCCCGGGAGCAACGGGTCCACCGGGTCCATGGAGATGATCAGGATGTCTTCTCCATAGCCCGCGACGGGCCACTCGCCACGGCGGTGGTGCTCCGGGTCCGCCGCGGGCTCCTCCTGGGTCGGGACACCCAGAGATTCTCCGACGTGGCCGAGGAGCCGGAAGCCTCCCTCCTTTCTGCGTTCGCCACCCGCTACTACCTGGGACGCGGAGAGGAGGGGACCCTGGATCTGCCCAGGGAGGTGCTCTTCCCCTCGGACTTTCCCGATCGTCTTCTCCTGGAGGCAGTCCTCACGGAGCGGGCTGGCCGGAGAGTGCGTCTCAGGATCCCTCAGCGAGGCGGGAAGCGGCGTTTGGTGGAGCTGGCGGAATCCAACGCCCGGAGCGCCATGGAGGACCGGATCACCACGCTTGCCTACGCTGTAAACCGGGCCGACGAGGCCCTGTACGACCTCCAGGAGCACCTGGACCTGAAGGTGGTCCCCCGCCTAATGGTGTGCTTCGACATCTCCCACCTCCAGGGATCGGAGACGGTTGCCAGCGCGGTCCTCTTCGAGAATGGCGCTCCCAGAAAGGTCGGTTATCGTCACATGAAGATCCGGGGGGATTGGGGCAACGACGACTACCGGTCCATGTCCGAGGCCGTGACCCGGTACTTCCTCCGCCTCAGGAAGGAGGGGCTTTCGCTCCCGGACCTCGTCGTCATCGATGGAGGAAAGGGTCAGCTGGGATCGGCCCGGGAAGCACTGGCCTCCGCCGACGTGGACCACGTCGCCGTGGTGGCCCTGGCCAAGAAGGAGGAGGAGATCTTCCTGCCGGACCGGCCCCGACCCGTGGTTCTGTCCCGCACCGATCCGGCGCTGCACCTCCTCCAGCGCATCCGGGACGAGGCCCATCGGTTCGCCATCAGCTACAACCGCAAGCTCCGGTCCAGGAGGACTCTCCGGAGCCAGCTCGAAGGGATTCCGGGAATCGGACCCGCCCGCCAGAATGCTCTCCTCACCCGGTTCGGCTCCGTCAAGGGCGTCCGCGGGGCCTCCCCGGACGAGATCGCCAGCCTCCCCGGATTCGGGATGGAGCTGGCCATGAGAATCCTGGCCTACCTGAAGCGTTGAAGGCCCGGTCCCCGGGAGGCCGCACACGGGCGCGGATCACCGGGATATCAATGGATTTGCTGGTTTGACGTTCCCGGATACGCTGTCTAGATTAGGGGCCTGTGAAAACCCAGGGGCTCCGGAGGGACCTTCCGGGCCCCTTTTGACCACCCAATGAGGAGGAAACCGGGATGAAAGTCCGACTCGGACTCGTCCTAGCCACGGCCGCTCTCTTGCTCGGGACCGGCTGCGCTTCGGGAGGCGGGCCCAGCGCTGGACCTGCCGGCGCCACTTTGCCGTCGGGAGAAGTGCTCCCGCCGGGAATCCGGCCCCAGGACAATGAGCACACGAAATCGGCCGACCTCTACCTGACCCAGGCACAGGCCGCTACGGACCCGGCGCAACAGCAGCAGCGATACCAGCAAGCACTCGAGGAGGCCAAAGCCGGGATCAACGCCAACCCCGAGAACGCCAAGTCGTATTTCCAGGCGGCCCAGGCCGACGTGGGTCTGAACAACTTCGCCGAGGCCGCCACCATGTTCGACAAGGCGGAGGAGCTCTACCCCCGGTATGTCCTCGAGACCGAGCCGTACCGGGAGCGGGGCTGGGTTAACGCCTACAACCAGGCCATCGTCCCCATGGGCAGTGGCAACCTGGAGGAGGCGGCCCGTCTCTTCGAGATGGCCAACCGTCTCTACGACCAGCGCCCGGAGGCCTATCTCCAGCTTGGAACGATCTACTCCCAGCTGGGTGAGTACGACCGGTCCATCGAGAACTACCAGCACGCCATGGACCTCCTCGAGGAGTCCAAGGAAGCTCAGCTCGCCGACACCGCCACGGCGGAGAGCTGGCAGGACCTCTGGTCGATCTCCACCACGGGCTTGGGCCAGGCCCTTACGGCCAACGGGGACTTCCAGGCAGCAGCGGACCTCTATGGGCGTTTGCTCCAGGAGGATCCCAACAACGCCGAGCTCATTGGAGCCCTGGCGGGAGTTCTCACCGAGCTCAACATGCCCGACTCGGTGGAAGTCCTGTACGACCAGCTCCTCTCCCGTCCGGGCCTTTCGGAGAGGGACCTGTTCAATGCCGGGGTGGGCCTCTACCAGATCGGCCAGTACGACCGGGCCGCCCAGGCCTTCAGGGCCGCGGCGGAGATGGACGAATTCAACCGGGACGCCCGCCTGAACCTGGCATTGACGTATAATGCCGCCGAGGACTGGGAAGATCTGGTTCCCGCCGCCCGCCAGCTCCTTGAGGTCGATCCCTTGAACGGGACGGTCTGGATCTTCCTCACCCGGGCCTACTCCGAGCTGGGTGAGACGGAGGAGGCCAACACCGTCTTCCAGGAATACCAGTCCATTGGGTATGAGCTCACCGAGATCCACCTCAACCAGCTCCCCGAGGGCGGCACCGAGATCCTCGGTACCCTCCAGAACAACAGTGCCGAGCCTGGTACGACGGTGACCCTCCGCTTCCACCTCGGTGACGAGAACCACCAGGAGGCGGGAACGGTGGATGTCCGGGTGCAGCTGCCGGAGGTTGAGCAGACCACCACGTTCCGCGGCCTCTTCGACTCTCCGACTCCGGTGTCGGGCTACTGGTACGAGGTGATCAAGTAGAACGGATTTCCCGGCGCCACCCTCCTGCCGGAGTGTCCGGTCCAGGGGGTGCTGTTCGGGAACCGAGAGCTCCAGGGTCGAGCAGTCTTGAGGGGCTGCTCGACCCTGGATAGATTCAAGGTTCATGCGGGCGTAGCTCAGTTGGTAGAGCATCAGCTTCCCAAGCTGAGGGTCGCCGGTTCGAGCCCGGTCGCCCGCTCTGAGGAGGGCCGAGCCCCGCAGCTCCCTTGGGCTGCGGGGCTTCCCAGTCGTATCCCATCCAATCATCGGTCCTGGAAACGGACGGTGACGGTCTTCCCGGGACCGATTCGACGGGCTTCTCTATCATCCGTTGCGGGTTCTCAAGCGGTCACCGATCTTACTTGCGGTGAGCGGCCGTCGAAAAGCGGCGGCATGGCCCTGGTTCCAGCACGCACGGATACCCCGAGCCTTCCGACGGTGCGATCACCACGATTTCCTTGGAATTCCCGCTACGTCATCCGCGTTGTACGGCTACGTCGTATCCACCAGGGCGGAGGGGGCGGCTGAAGGGGAAGTTCCTGGAGATCCCAGCGAACGTTCGGGGGAACGAGCATTTCACGGAGGCAGGCGTCATGGCGGTAGGGATTGACATCGGCTCACGGTTCTTGAAGATCGCATCCGTTTCCCGGGGCGGACAGCCCGTATGCCACGCGTACATGCCCCATGAGGGCCGGCCGTTGGAAGCGCTCCGAGCCGCTCTCAGAGACCTGGGCGAAGACGGGCACTCATCGGTGGCCCTCACGGGATCGGCCGGGGAGGGGGTGAGCGAGGTTCTCGGCTTGGCTCACACCGATCTGTGCAAGGCCACCATCCAGGGGGTGAAGAAGACCATCCCGGAGGCCCGGAACATCCTGGACATCGGCGCCTCCTCGGTGACCCTGATCCATCTGGACGAGGAGGGCAACCTCCTGGACGTGGCGGCCAACACTCTCTGTGCGGCGGGTACGGGCTCCTTCCTGGACGCCCAGGCGGGTCGCCTGGGCCTGGAGTTGAAGGACCGGCACGGCTTCAGTCCTGTCCTGGATCCCCCCACCATCGCCACCCGCTGCGCCGTCTTCGCAAAGTCGGATCTCATCCACAGACAGCAGGAGGGGTACGACAAGGAAGCGCTCTGGTGCGGTCTCTGTCGTGGCCTCTCGGCCACGGTGCTCCAGACGCTTCTTCGAGGAAAACCCCTCGAAGGCACGACTGTAGTCACCGGAGGCGTGGCGAAGAACCAGGAGGTCCTGCGCTGGCTTCGGGAGCTGGCGGGCACGGAGGTCCGGAGCTTCGAGGATGCGGAGTTCGCCGCCGCCCTGGGTGCCGCCTACCTGGCATCGGAGAACGGAACGGGGGCGCGGATCCGCTTCCCCAGCGAGGACGAGTCCCAGGTCAGGCCGCGCCGGAAGGCATCCCGTCCGCCTCTGGCCCTGGAGAGGTCCGCGTACCCGAGCTTCCAGGTCGCGCAGTCTTGGGTGGATGCCCTGGGTAACGAGGTCCGCATCACCCGCCCATCCCTGCAGGCTCAGCTCAGGGCGTACATGGGTATCGATGTGGGCTCCACGTCGACCAAGGCCCTCCTGGTGGACGAATCCGGCGAGGTCATCCTGGACGTGTACCGCAAGACCGCGGGGGATCCGGTGGGAGCCACCAAGGCCCTGTTCACCGCGATCACGGAGTGCCTGGACCGGCACGGGGCGTCGCTCACGGTTCTGGGGTGCGGCACCACGGGCTCGGGTCGGAAGATGATCGGTACGGTAGTGGGAGCCGACGCCGTCGTGAACGAGATCACCGCGCATATGGCGGGCGCGGTAGCTACCGACCCCGAAGTGGACACCGTGTTCGAGATCGGCGGACAGGATTCGAAGTTCATCCGGGCCCGGGGCGGGGTCATGCAGGACTCCAACATGAATTACGTCTGCGCGGCCGGTACGGGCTCCTTCGTCGAGGAGCAAGCGCTCAAGCTGGGGTTCGGGGTGGACGAGGTAGGGCCCATGGTCATGGGTGTGGCTCCTCCTCACACCTCCGACCGATGCACCGTCTTCATGGAACAGGACGTGGAACGCCTGCTCCGGCAGGGGTACGAGCCCGACGAGGCGTTGGCGGCAGTGATGTACTCCGTTGTGGAGAACTACCTTGCCAAGGTCGTGGGCAATCGCCCTTACTCCCGTGAGAAGGTCTTCTTCTGCGGGGCGACGGCTCGCAACCAAGGACTGGTGGCAGCCTTCGAGCAGCTTCTTCAGAGCGAAGTGGTGGTGTCTCCGTACTGCCACGTCCTGGGTGCCTACGGGGTCGCCCTCCTGACCCGGGACCGGCTGGTAGCTTCCGGGGCCGCCACGGGGTTCAAGGGGCTGGACCTGACCCGCAGGGAGATCACCCTCTCCCAGGAGGAGTGCTCTCTGTGCACGAACTCCTGCCGGATCACCTACGCCCACATCGAGGGCGATGACCAGACCCCGAGCTGGGGGTACCTGTGCGGTCGGGATCCTGACGCCACCGAGAAGCGGAAGTGTCAAGAGTACGAGCCCTTCCGGCAGCGCTCGAAGCTCGCTGCGGCGGCCTTCGCCAACCATCGGATGTCAGGGGTCCGCACGGGCCCCGTCGTGGGCATTCCCCAAACCCTCTCCACCTACAGCCACGGCCCCCTCTGGCAGACCTTCCTGGCCAACCTGGGATGCCAGCTTCGGCTTTCCCATCCCACTGACGAGAAGACCCGGAGCTTGGCCGGGGCCCTGGTAGGCTCGGAGTACTGCTTCCCAGCGAAGCTGGCCCACGGCCACGTAGGCCGCCTCCTGGAGGACGAGGCCGTGGACTTCGTCTTCATGCCCCATACCGTGAGCGAGCCGGTCCCCGAAGAGCACTCCAATGCCTTCTTCTGCCCCGTCGTGTGCGCTTTGCCCGCCATGGCGCGGTCTTCCCTTCGGGTCGCTGGCAGGGAGGGAGCCGACAAGATCCTGAGCCCACGGGTGGATCTCCGTTGGGACGTCAAGCGACAGGCCAAGGAGCTCGCCGAGCCCCTCGCCAAGCCCCTGGGGGTATCCACCACGAAGATCCGCAAGGCCTGGAAGAGCGCCCTGGCGGCCCAGCAAGCCTTCGAGGACTCGTGTCGACGGGAGGGGGAGGCGCTCGAAGCGGAGCTCTGGGAGAAGAGAGCGACCGTCCATCCTCTTTCTCGGCCGTGCCTACAACCTCTTCGACGGAAACGCGAACCTGGAGCTTCCCCTGAAGGTGGCGGAGAAGGGCTTCGACGTCGTTCCCGCCGATTTCGCGCCCATCGACAAGGTGGAGCTGGGGCCAGAGCTCCAGAATATCTACTGGGTGTACGGACAGCGCCTCCTGAAGGCCCTGCTCTGGGCCCGGGATCAGGCAAACGTCTACCCGATCTGGCTCAGCAACTTCAAGTGCGGACCGGACTCCTTCCTCCTCACCTATGCCGAGAAGCTCATGGGTGACAAGCCCCTCCTGATCCTGGAGCTGGACGAGCACGGGGGGGATGCGGGGTATCTGACTCGGGTGGAAGCCTTCCTCGACGTGATCCGGACGCGGACAGGGAAGGCAGCTCCCCGGGCCCCGGCTCGTCTGCCCATGCGCGTCGATTCCCCGGAGGCCTTCGAGGGGAGGACCATCTGGGTCCCGCCGCTCCATTCCATCGCCGCTCCGCTGGCGGCGGCGGCCATCCGGGGAGCGGGGTACGATGCCTCGTCGCTCCCCCTGGAAGACGACGAGAGCATGGCCATCGGACGCCAGGTGACCCGGGGGGGGGAGTGCATTCCCATGACCGTCACCATCGGCAGCCTCCTCCAGACGCTGAGGAAAAAGGAGGGCAACGGAGACGGAAGCGGAGATGCGTTCTTCATGCCGTCGGCCTGCGGACCTTGCCGCTTCGGACAGTACAACCTGCTGGAGCGCATCATCCTGGAGGAGGAGGGGCTCGGCGATCTGGCCATCATGGCCCCCAATAACGACAACGCCTACCAGGGCCTGGAGGAGAGCCTCAGGAGGAAGATCTGGACGGGGACCCTGGTGGGGGATTTGATCTTCAAGGTGGGCTGCCGGTACCGCCCCTACCACGAGGATCCGGCCTTCGTGGACCGCCTCGTGGACCAGGCGACCCGCATCATGGAGGAGGCCTTCGAGCGAAACGAACCCCTCAAGCCGGCCTTCAGGAGAGCCATGGCGCCCTTCCGCGCTCTCCCCAAACCCGCCTCCAACAAGCCCCTCGTGGGGATCGTCGGCGAGATCTTCGTTCGGTGCAACGAGTTCTCCAACCAGCGGGTGGTGCGGGCCATCGAGGCGTACGGGGGAGAAGCGTGGCTTTCCCCCTTCCACGAATGGGTCCTCTATGCGTGCTGGGAGCATGAGAGGCGCGCCCGGGAGGGGTGGGACATCATGGGCCGGGCGAAGAGCTACATCAAGAATCGCTATCTCTTCGAGTCGGAACACTCCTGGTACGAGGAGACCATCGATCTCCTGGGGGACCGGAAGGAACCCTCCATCCAGGAGTCCGCCGACGCGGCGTTCCCCTATGCGTCGTTCAACTTCGGCGGCGAAGTGCTCATGACCATCGGCCGCACGGTGCGGTTCTTCCAGGACGGCGCGGCCCTGGTAGTGAACTGCTCCCCGTTCGGGTGCATGCCGGGGCAGGTGACCTCGGGGATCCTGGCGGAGGTCCAGGCCGACGCGGGCAAGCCCGTTCTGAACCTCTTCTATGACGGCACCGGAGACCTGAACCGGATCGTCGGGGTATTCCTCCGGAACCTCCCCAGGGAGAGCTGAGGGCCCGGGAGGGTCTTCTTCGAGCCGGAGTGCGTCGGGGGGGCCCGCCCGGGCCGATCCCGCGTCCTCCTGTGCACCCTTGCCGGATTGATCGAAGCTCCTGATCTGTCTATACTTTCAGGCCCTTTCCTCTTCCTCTTTCGAGCTGGCTGTACGTGGTTCGCATCGCTGAAATCGAGGCCGGGAGCATCGCGGAGGAGCTCCACCTGGAGATCGGCACCCGCATCGTCCGCATCAACGGCGAGCGGGTGCGGGACGGTATCGACCTCACGTATCCTCCTGGCCGACACCGAGCTGGAGCTGGAGACGGTCTCCCCGGAGGGGGAGAGGGACCTTGTCGAGATCCGCCGGGAGGAGGGAACCGGCCTGGGCATCGTCCCGGCTCCGGATACCGTCCGGGAGTGCGCCAACAAGTGCGTGTTCTGCTTCATCGACGGGAACCCGAAGGACGTTCGTCCGAGCCTCTGGCTCCGGGACGACGACTTCCGCCTCTCCTTCACCTACGGAAGCTACGTCACCCTCACCAACCTGGGTCCGAAGGGGCTGCAGCGACTGGTGGAGCAGCGGATCTCGCCCCTCTACGTCTCCGTGCACGCCACCGAGCCCCGGGTCCGGGTGCGCATGCTCGAGAATGAACGAGCCGGTCTGATCCTGGATCAGCTCCATTACTTCCTGGAACACGGCCTGGAGGTTCACACCCAGGTGGTCCTGTGCCCCGAGTGGAACGACGGGGACCACCTGGCCCGGACCATGGCGGACCTCTTCCAGCTTGGTCCGGGAGTCCGGTCGCTCTCCGTGGTCCCCGTGGGCCTGACCCGGTACAACGTGAACCGCCCGGTCCGACCCTTGACCTCGGAGGAGGCCGGCCGCGCCATCGACGCGGTGGACGCCTTCAGGGGGCGGGCCCGGAAGGAACGCGGGCAAGGCTGGGTGTACGCAGCCGACGAAATGTATCTCCGGGCGGCGCGCCCCCTCCCGGCCCCTGAGTACTACGACTCCTGGGACCTCACGGAGAACGGGGTGGGGGCCGTCGCCGGTTTCCTTCGGGCCTTCGAGGAAGGCCTTCCCCACATTCCCAGAATGGAGGGAAGGGAGATCACGCTCCTCACGGGCCGGTCCATGGAGCCCTTCATGGCGCCCCTCTCCTCTCGTCTGGAAGCGGCCACCGGAGCCCGGGTCCGGGTCGAAGGGGTTACGAACACCTTCTTCGGGGAGTTGGTCACCGTGGCGGGGCTTCTCAGCGGGAGGGATCTCCTGGATGCTGCCAAGGCGGCAGGGGCGAACGACTTGATCCTCCTCCCTGGTGAGGCCCTGAACGCAGACGAGCTGTTCATCGACTCCTTCTCGCTGACGGAATTCCGAAGGAAGGTCGCCCCCGTCCGGGTCGAGCCCGCGCTGGAGATCACCGAAGCCCTGAGGGCGCTTTGAGCCACAAGATCCCCGTCGTGGCGGTAGTGGGGCGACCCAACGTGGGGAAGTCCACCCTCTTCAACCGTTTCCTGGGCCGCCGCGTGGCCATCGTGGACGGCGCCCCGGGGGTCACCCGGGACCGGAACTTTGCCAAGGCCGAGTGGGGGGGCCGGCGGTTCTTCGTGGTGGACACGGGGGGCGTCATTCAGGACAGCCACGAGCCCTTGGACCGGGCGATCCGGGAACAGGCCATGGCCGCCGTCAAGGAAGCCGACGTAATCCTCTTCGTCGTGGATGGCCGGACGGGAGTCCACCCCCTGGACGAGCGGTTGGCCAGCCTCCTCAGAAAGAGCCCTCAGCCGGTGATCCTGGTGGTGAACAAGCTGGACAACCTCCCAACCGATCAGAGTCACCTGGACTTCTGGAATCTGGGGATGGGCGAGCCTCAGCCGGTGAGCGCCATCTCGGGTAAGGGATCGGGGGACCTGCTGGACGTCATCGTCGAGGCGCTGCCGGAGGCGGGACAGGACGACGAAGAGGAGGGGACCATCCGGGTCGCAGTGGTGGGGAAGCCGAACGTTGGGAAATCCTCCCTCGTGAATCGGCTCTTCGGCCAGGAGAGGGTCGTGGTGAGCGAGGCGGCCGGGACTACGCGGGACCCTGTGGACACCCCCATGCAGTACCACGGCCGCACCCTGATCTTCGTGGACACAGCGGGCCTCCGGCGACAGTCCCGGATTACCGATTCCCTGGAGTACTACAGCTCCCTCCGCACCGCCAGGGTGGTCCAGGAGGCGGACGTCTGCCTGGTCCTGGTGGATGGGACGGACGATATCTCGGTTCAGGACCTTCGGGTGGTGGAGCAGGCGTGGGAGGCAGGCGCGGGCGTTGTCCTGCTGATCAACAAGTGGGACCTGGTGGCAAAGGACACCCACACGGCTCCCCAGCGGGTGAAGGAGCTACGACAGAAGGCGCCGTTTCTCCAGTGGATTCCCGTGCTCTTCACGTCCGCCCTGACGGGACAGAGGGCCCGGAAGGCTCTGGATCTCGTCCTGGAGGTCCAGGAAGCCCGTCACCGACGTGTCGAGACCCACGAGGTGAACGAAGCCTTGGAGGAGCTCGTGCATCGGCAACCTCCCCCCCACTCCCGGGGAAGGCCGGTCAAGCTTCGTTACGGGACCCAGGTTTCGGTGGCTCCCCCGACCTTCGTCCTCTTCTCCAACCTCCCGAAGGAGATCCCGGCCCACTACATTCGCTACGTGCACAATAGTTTCCGGACCCGATGGGGCTTCACCGGCTCCCCCATCCGGATCCGTTTCCGCAAGAGCCAGGGCTCTTGAGCCGAAAGACCTCAACAGAGCGCGCGTCTTGACCCCTTATCTCCTTCTGGCTCTGGCCTATGTGCTCGGAGCGACCCCCACCAGCTTCTGGGTGGGGCGCGGGTTCTTCGGAGTGGACCTCCGGCGGGAGGGAAGCGGGAACCTCGGAGCCACCAACACCCTGCGGGTCCTGGGTTGGAAGGCGGCCCTCCCGGTGGCTCTCTTCGACGTGTTCAAGGGGTGGTTCCCGGTCTGGTACTTTCCCCAGCAGGACGACTCCGCGGCGTGGGCCTGGACACTGGGGTACGCGGCTGCCGCCATCGTTGGCCATGTCTTCTCGTTCTGGGTGGGCTTCAAGGGAGGGAAGGGCATCGCCACCAGCGCCGGGGCCTTCCTGGGGCTGGCACCCTGGGCCGTCCTCGCGGCGCTGGGGGTTTGGCTGGTGGTCACGTTCTCCACACGCATCGTCTCTCTGGGCTCACTGGCCGCCGCGGTGGCGCTCCCATTGAGCCTCTTCTTCCTCCCTCACAGTGGAGGGGGTTCTCTCATCGGGTTCACCTTCCTCCTCTCGGCCTTCGTGTTCTGGTCCCACCGGGCCAACCTGCGACGCCTCCACAGGGGCGAGGAGAACCGGTTCGGGAAGCCCAAACCCGGTGGAGGGCTCGAAGGTACGCTCTCCGTGCGGCACGGGGAGAAGACATGAGCCTCCACACACGGTCCGTGGGCGTCGTGGGGGCCGGAAGCTGGGGAACGGCCCTCGCTCGCCTCCTGGCGAAGAAAGGGCACAGCGTCAGTCTCTGGGCGAGGGAGCCGGAGGTCACGACCGAGATCCGCGAACACCGGGAGAACCGGACGTTCCTTCCGGGTGTGGAGCTGCCCGAGTCCCTGGAGGTGACCTCCGACCTGCACGGCGTAGCAGCGGACAAGGATATGCTCCTGTCGGTGGTGCCCTCCCAATTCGTCTCCCAGGTCTTCGGAGGCCTCGCCGGCGAGCTTCGTCCGGACGTTCAGATCATCAGCGCATCGAAGGGGATCGAGGTCTCCACCGGCCGGCGGATGGACGAGGTCCTCTCGGCACTCCTGACCCCCGGGCAGGCCTACCGGCTGACCTTCCTCTCAGGCCCCAGCTTCGCGGTGGAGGTCGCCCAGGAGGCCCCTACGGCGGTCGTGGTGGCGAGCCGGTCCGCCCAGGCCGCCACCGCCGCGCAGCAGATGTTCCAGACCGAGTACTTCCGGGTCTACACCAACCCCGATGTCCTCGGGGTGGAGCTGGGTGGAGCCCTGAAGAACGTAATCGCGCTGGCGGCCGGGGTGGTGGCCGGAATGGGGTTCGGCCACAATACTCTGGCGGCGTTGATCACTCGGGGCCTGGCGGAGATCACTCGTCTCGGGGCAGCCATGGGAGCCGACCCGGCCACCTTTTCCGGGCTGGCCGGGATGGGTGACCTGGTCCTGACCTGCACTGGGGACTTGAGCCGAAACCGAACGGTGGGCTACCGGCTGGGAAGAGGCGAATCCCTCGACGAGATCCTGCGAAGCATGAAGAGTGTGGCCGAGGGGGTCAAGACGGTTCAGGCCGTCCGTGAGCTGGCTCGGGAGTTCCGGGTGGAGATGCCCATCAGCGAGGAGATCCACGCTCTCCTGTGGGGAGGACGGGGGGCGAAGGAAGCCGTACGAAACCTCATGCTGAGGGACCCGAAACCCGAGATCTGGTCCTGACGGAACGCTGGAAGGGAGCCAACGTGAGAGAGTCCATCGCCAAGAAAGCCTACTACTCCATTGGGGACGTGTGCGACCTGACCGGGCTCAAGCCTCATGTGCTCCGGTACTGGGAGACCCAGTTCGACGTGCTCCGGCCTACCAAGAACCGTGCGGGAAACCGGGTCTACAAGCCGAAGGACGTGGAGCTCATCCTTCTGGTGAAGAACCTCCTCTATGAGCAGAAATACACCATCGAGGGAGCGAACCAGAAGCTCCTCGACATGCGCAGGGAAGGGGATCTGGCCGAGGGTCAG
Organism: uncultured Gemmatimonadales bacterium; assembly: GCA_963751255.1. Taxonomy (GTDB): domain Bacteria; phylum Gemmatimonadota; class Gemmatimonadetes; order Longimicrobiales; family Gaopeijiaceae; genus CAVVTW01. The sequence continues at coordinate 111,198 of CAVVTW010000038.1, forward strand.
CAGGAGGTTCTGGGGCCGGAGTTTTTGGCCTCCATGAAGAAGGAGCTCGAGGAGCTCTCCGGAATCCTCACCCTCCCTGAGCCCGCCAAGCCCGAATGAAGATCCTCTGTACCAACGATGACGGGTACATGGCCGGGGGCCTCCGCGTCCTGGCCGAGGCCGCCCGCACGCTGGGTGACGTGGAAATCGTCGCGCCGGACCGAGAACAGAGCGCCGCCAGCCACGCCCTGACCATCCACCGCCCCCTGCGGGCCCGCCGCTCCGCCGACGGGGCCCACGTGGTGGACGGAACCCCCACGGATTGTGTGATCATGGCCGTGAACGAGCTCCTGGGGTACCATCCCGACTTCTGCCTCTCGGGGGTGAACCACGGGTCCAACATGGGGGAGGACGTACTCTACTCGGGCACGGTGGCCGCCGCCATGGAAGCGACGGTGATCGGAATTCCCGCCATTGCCCTCTCCTACACGGGTGAGGATTTTGACCGGCTTCCGGGATGGGGCCGGCTCCTGGAGAGGCTCCTGGGCCAGATCCTGGCGCGCCGGGGCCTCCCCAGGCACACCCTCCTCAACGTGAATCTTCCGGCCGTGCCCCCAGGGGAGGTCCGCGGCGTGAGGATCACTTCCCTGGGCCGCCGACAGTACAGCGATTCCATCACGCGTGCGCTCGATCCCAAGGGGAACGAATACTTCTGGATCGGGGGCGGGATCTCGGCGTGGACCGGTGCCGACGACGCGGACTACAAAGCCGTGGAGGAGGGCTTCGTTTCTCTGACGCCCCTGACCCTCGACCTGACGAACTACGCCTTCATGGAGGAGAGCCGCGGGTGGGACCTGGCGCTTTAGAGGACCACCGGTTCACGGGCTACCGGCGACGTCTCATCGAGGAGATCCGGGCGAGAGGGATCGAGGACCTCGAGATCCTCCGGATCTTCGACCAGGTCCCTCGCCATCGTTTTCTCCCGGAGGGGGTCTGGAACCGGGCCTATGAGGATGCCCCGGTTCCCATCGGCTACCTCCAAACGGCCTCCCAACCCTCCCTTCAGGCGCTCTACCTGTCTCTTCTCCGCCCCGAGCCCCATGAGCGGGTTTTGGAGATTGGAACCGGCTCCGGGTTCATGACGGCCCTCCTCGCCTCCATGGCGGATCGGGTCTACTCCGTCGAGAGGATCCGGGATCTCTCCAGCCGGGCCCGGAAGAGCTTGGACGATCTGGGGTTCCTGAACGTGGCCCTCCTGGTGGGCGACGGGACCATCGGATGGCGGAAGTACGCGCCTTTCCAGGTGATCGTGGTGTCCGCGGCCTCGCCCTCGGTGCCCAAACCCCTGTTGGATCAGCTCGCCGATCCGGGGCGCATGCTCGTTCCTGTGGGCACCATGGAGGCGCAGGACCTCCTCCTGGTCCGCAAAGACGGGGGACGAATCACGGAGGAAGCGGTCCAGGCCGGATGCACGTTCGTCCCTCTGCTGGGCCGCTTCGCCTGGAAGGACGAGGCTCCGGGAGGAGCGGGATGAACGGAGCCGACAACCTCTCACCCGATGCGGAAGGACTCATGGCCCCGCCACGTCCCGGGTTCCTCCGGCGCATGTACGACTGGGTCCTCCACTGGGCCGAGACCCCCTACGGCCCGGCGGCTCTGGGCATCCTGGCTCTGGCGGAAGCCTCGTTCTTCCCCGTTCCGCCGGACCCCCTCCTCATGGCACTGTGCCTCGGCGCCCCCATGCGGTCGCTGCGGTTCGCCGTGATCGCCACCGTGGCCTCCGTGACGGGGGGCGCCCTGGGCTACCTCATTGGAGCGGGAGCCTGGCAGGCGCTGGGCCACTTCTTCTTCGCCTACGTGCCCGGGGTCACCCCGGAAGCCTTTCAGACCGTCCAGGACTTCTACGCCCGCTACGACTTCGGAGCGGTGTTCCTGGCCGGCCTCACGCCGATCCCCTACAAGGTCTTCACTCTCTCTGCCGGGGTGTTCTCCATCAGCTTCCCGGTCTTCATGCTGGCAAGTGTCCTGAGCCGAGGGCTCAGGTTCTTCCTCGTGGCAGGTCTGATCTATCGATTCGGCGCCCCCATAAGCCGGGTCATCGACCGCTACTTCAACATCCTCACCTGGGTCTTCGGGACCCTCATCGTCCTGGGCTTCCTGGCGGTGAAGTTCCTCGTCTGAGGCCAAGCATCCGAAGGTCCTCGCCGGAGGTTCCTCGTCCGAGACGCCTCATCGGGGGGAAGGCGGGGCGGAAGAGCTTCCTGTCGGCCGCACCTGGGCGAGTCCTATATTGGAGGAGGAACCGACCCGTGCAGGAGTGAGGCCATGCCCGAGAACGCCAGGCCCCCCGAGGAGCATGCCCGGGTGGCGTCCCGCCCGCCGGAGGGGGAAGAGTCCGAGGACCTGGGCGCAGCCCCGATCCCGCCGGAAGCCATCTTCTCCCCCGACGATCCCATCGCCCGGGCGGAAGGGGAGATCCCCGAGGATGCCATCTACTCTCCGGATGACCCGATCCTCATCAACGAGGTGGTGGACGGGGTGGTGACCCGGATGAGCGGGAAGGAGCATGGAGACTCTGCCGCCGCGGGGGATCTGACCTGGGAAATCCGTCACGCCGCCAACATCATGAACGCCCTCTCACGGGCAATGAGGGAGCGGGGGATGGAGGCTCTGAAGCTCCACCCCGAGACGGAGCCCATGGACGCGGTCCTCCGGAGCTTCGTGGCGGGGTACCTGGTGGGCCGGACGGATCTCCGGGACTGAAGCGCGGGCCGGGTCTTGCCTCACCGTAGCCCCCCGGGCCAACATGGGCCGGGGGGTTTCTTATCTTTCCGTTCTCGCGCACTGGAAGGGCCATGTCGCTGACCTCGCGGGTTCTGGTGGGTCTTGGGCTGGGTCTGGCCGCGGGCGTTCTCCTGGCCCCCGCGGAGACGGGGATCGCAGCGACCATCGTCGCCTGGGTGGAGCCCGTGGGAGCCCTGTGGGTGAACGCCATCCGGATGACGGTGATTCCCTTGGTGGTGTCCCTCCTCCTGGCAAGCATCACGGCCTCCGAGGCAGGCGCCGTGGCCCGCCTGGGCGGCCGGGCGGTGGCCTGGTTTGTGGGCCTTGTCGTGGCAACCTCGACGTTTGGCGGGCTCTTCGCTTCGCCGCTCCTTCGATTGGTGGGAGCCCAGAACGTGCAAATCCCCGAGTTCGCCATTGCGGGAACCGCCGCGGAGGTGACGCTCCCGCCCTTCAGGGATTGGCTCGTGGGCCTTCTCCCGGCCAACCCGGTGCAGGCGGCGGCGGAGGGGGCGATCCTGCCTCTGGTGCTCTTCACGGTGATCTTCGGCCTCGCCGCCACCCGGGTCACCCCGGATTACCGTGCCACCATCAACCGGGGGGCCCGGGCCGTTGCCGAAGCCGTGCTGGTAATCGTGGGTTGGATTCTGGCCACGGCACCTGTGGGCGTCTTTGCCCTCACCCTCAACCTGGCTGCCCAGACCGGGGCCTCGGTCATCGCCGCCGTGGCGGGGTTTCTCCTTGTGGTGGCGGTTCTGCTTTCCGCCGCCGCTCTGGCCCTGTATCCCCTGGTGAAGCTCGTGGGTGGCGTTCCCATGGGGCTCTTCGCCCGGGCCTGCGCTCCGGCCCAGGCCGTCGGATTCAGCACCCGCTCGTCCCTGGCATCGCTCCCGCCCATGCTGGAGGAGGCGGAGAGGACCCTGCGTTTGAGGGAAGAGGTGAGCGGACTGGTCCTTCCCACGGCGGTGTCGGTCTTCAAGTACGCCTCGCCCATCAGCCGCATCGTCGGGACGTTCTTCGTCGCGTCTCTCTTCGGAGTGGAACTGGGTATCCCTCAGATCGCCGCTCTATCGGCCGGCATGGGAGCCCTCAGCTTCTACTCCCCGGGGATCCCCAGCGGAGGGCTCTTCGTAGTCGCCCCGCTCTGGCAGGCCTTTGGCCTCCCCATGGAGGGCATCGGAATCCTCATCGCCCTGGACATGATCCCCGACATGATCCTGACGGTGGCCAACGTGACCGGGGACATGGCGGTGGCCGCGCTGGTGGGAGGGATGAGCGCTCGCGTGGAGCCTCCAGGACGGAACACATGACCCATTTTAGACCGTGCATCCGCCGAATCTCGGCCCTCGTCCTTCTCGCCACCTTCGTGGGGTTGGTGTCGAGCTGCTCACCGGCCCAAGAGGAGTCTTCTCCGGGGCAGCCGCAGGTCGACGGCCAGCCGCTGTCCGTGGCGGAGGAGGCTTCGCTTGTCCTGGGGGCCGCTGCCGGGGATCCGGCCCAGGAGTTCTTCCGGGTGAGAACCCCTTTCCTGCTCCCCAACGGCGATGTCGTGGTTCCCCTGGCGTCGGCCGGCGAGCTTCGTGTCTTCAGTCAGGAGGGGGCGCTCCTGGCCACTCTCGGGAGACACGGAGAGGGGCCCGGTGAGTTTTCTAATCTCCTGCAGGCCTGGTCACGGGGGGACACTATCGAGACCTTCGACAGGGGGCTCATGCGTGTCACCCGCTTCCTGCCGGACGGTGGCGTGGAGACCGTGCAGCTGGACGCAGACGGGGCGGGGTATCGCCCGGATTCGGCAATTCCGGGACCTCTGGGGGACGGCTGGGCGGTACTGGCGATTACCGGCTCCGGGTACGGGTACCGCGACGAGGTGAGCATCTTCAGGTTCGCCCGGGACGGGATGTTCGCCGGAAGGGTCGCCAGCACAGAGGGCATCTTCCGGTATTCAAGTCCGGAAATGACTGGCCCGTCGCCGCTGTCGCCGAGTGCGGTCTTCGCTTTGATGGGAAACGCGCTGTACATGGGGGAAACCCTGACTCCGGCGATTCAGGTGGTGGATGAGAGCGGCGCTGTGAAGAGGGAAATCCGCTGGGAGCCCGAGCCCCAGCCGGCGCCGGGCAGGGCGCTCCAGGAGGTGATCAGGGCGGCCGTGGAACAGGCCGGGCCCGACCGAGCGGAGAGCGCCCGGAAGCGCCTGGAAGCGGCTCCCGTCCCGGAGGCTGTGCCTCTGTTCTCCACGTTTCTCGTGGATGACCTGGGGTTCGTCTGGGTCAGGCCCTACGTGGTGGAGCGGGACGCTGCCGCCCTGGGAGGGCCCCTCTACGCCGCGATCCCCCCTGGAGGGCTCTGGTGGATCTTTTCCGCGGACGGAGAGCGCCTGGGGTCGGTGGCGATCCCCTCCGACCTGGAGCCCCAGGAGATCACGGCCAGCGCCGTGGTGGGCATCCGGCGGGACGAGCTCGGGCTGGAGTATGTCCAGGTACATCGGGTGCAACGTCGTTGAGCTTCAGGCCGGGGCGTGGGCCGCCCCCCCCGGGTCCTTCCGGGGCATCGCTCGCCCCACCGGGTCAGTGGGGGCGCCGGGCAGCATCCCGGCGGCGTCCATCTTGATCCTGGACTTGAACCGGCAGCGAGCAGGCCTGTAAGGGGCTGGTTTTTCTCTCGTATCTTCAGGTTGAGAATGCCCTTCCGTCTCGAACCAGGGGGAGATCCCCATGCGTTCGCGCGCCCGAAGCCACCTCTCATCCATGGTCCTGGCGTTGGCGGCTTGTGCACTGGCGGTGCAAAAGGGGAACAGTCAGGAAATGAGGGCGCGGGTCGTGGACGAGGCTTCCCGCAGCGGCGTCTCCGACGCGACGGTCACGCTCCTGGCCGCCGACAGCACCGTGCTCGTCCGGACGACCACCGGTCCCGAAGGGTTCTTCCGGCTCTCCGCTCCTGCAACCGGTGCCTACCTGATCCGGGTGGAGTGTCTCGGCTATGCCATGCAGACGCGATCCGTGGATCTGGGGGAGGGCGATGCGATGATCCCGGCATTCGTCCTCCAGGCAGAAACCGTTCAGCTGGACACACTGCAGGTGGAGGCTAGACGGGGCGGAGTCACGCCTCAGGGGGTTGTCGGGTTCTCCCGGCCTTCGTATCTGCTCGCGGGTGAGCGCATGGCGACCCTGGAGAGGGCCGGGGTCTCCTTCCCCGGCGCCGTCCGGCAGCTCGCAGCCGGGCTCCGAATCCGGGACGCGAAGCTGGGCGAACGAAGCTACACGTGCATCGAATCCCACCGCCATGTGGCGAGCTTCATGAGTGACTTCACGCGCCTCTCTGCGTCCCGGACCGATCCGAACAAGACCGACTGCCAGATGGTGGCGATCATCATCGACGGCGTGGAAACCCAGATGGATGACGTGGCCGCGCTTCGCTTCGTCAAGGGTCTGCACCTCTATGATTACGAGAGCATCGAGTACCTGAGCCCCGTGGACGCGGGGACGCGTTACGGTCTCCAGGCCAGCGACCGGGGAGCCCTGGTGCTCTGGACTCGCGGCAGCGGTCCGCACAAGAACGAGGCCAGAGGGGGAGGCGGCTGAGGTTACTGGCGTGTTCCCGCCGGACGGGCCTGCACTCCCGTCCGGACCCCACATGCCCCCATCGTTGCCAGGCTGCCGACGCTCCACGGCACGACCGTGGGTGCCCGGTGCAGGGCTTGGCTCTGGACTCTCCCTTGTCGGGGGCAGGAAGTCCGCAGTCCGCGGAATGTCTCCGAACCGCCTACCAGCCACCGGACCGAAGGACTATGTTACAGGTCGTTTCGTCCCCGTAGCTCAGGTGGATAGAGCGACTGCCTCCTAAGCAGTAGGCCGCTGGTTCGAGTCCAGCCGGGGACGCTCGAAAAGCAAAGCACCGCAAGCATTTACGGCTTGCGGTGCTTTCTCGCGCTGGCCCCGAGGAGCGTGGTGAGGATCGCGCGGACGCGGTGAGGTCCGTGCTTGGCACCGGAAGACGTTTTCGGTCATGGCGTTGGCCTCGTCGACGTCATCCAGTACTGCGGGTCCCGTTCCTCACCAAGGGACCCTGTCTGCTCGCCACCCAGCTTGTCGCGGCAGAGGTCCACGCTACGACCCTGCTTCACGGCGAAAGCCTGCAGACCGCCAGGCATGGTCAGGGGTGGAGCCAGTGGCGGGCGGAGTCAACCGCCCGGCAGTCCTCCGGGGGGGGAGATGATGGGCGGAGGGGGGGACCTGGCTCACGTGGCCGGGGGACTGGAGGGTATCGATCCTATCTACAGACCGGCCCCGCGGTTCCGACTTTGATGTAGACAATCGGTGGCAGCCCCCTTCCCACGAGACTGATCAAGTATCGCTTCGTGCAGGCACGTACCATCCGCCCCTATCGAAGATCTCGACCCGGTCCACTTGGCCCGGCGAGAGACCCCAGAGAAAGGACCAGTCCAGCTGGCGGAAGTCGTCGATGAAGAAGCATACCGGGTTTCCGTTCATCATCCCCCGGCGCCTGTACATTCGTAGTTCTCGTTCCGCGGCATAGGAGGGTGACTTGAAGGCTGCCTCCATGCGTTCCAGGCTATGGCCTGAAATAAGCCGATGCGCATTCTCGGAGAGCGTGAGCAGCGTGCCGCGCACAAGCCCGCCTCGACTGAGCGAGAGGCCAGGAGGCGTTTCATGTGAAAGGTAGGCGACGCCTCGCTCATCGCCGCCGACGTGCGTCGTACCGCGTTTCATGTGAAGCGTTTGTGCCGATCTCTTCGAGTATTCTGTTCCGTCCTCGATGCGCCCGTTGCTCACCTCTGCCCCCAGAAGACGCCCTCGGGATCCGGTCCTTGCCGAGTGTGCCTCTTTCTCCCGTGCACTCCGGCTGGCGCCCGTAAACTTCCGCTCTCGAGGGATCGATGGCGCCCATCGACGCATTTCAGCGTCCCAACGAAGCATGGACGATTTTTCGGCGTCCGTTTCGGCGCGATCCGGGACGCCTCTCGCACGCGGCCGTGGGGAGGCCTGCCTTCCGGCCTACCGCCCGTTCTCTTGAAACGGAGACCCCTGGAGCCTTCTCTCCCCTCCTCGCCCGTCTCACGCCACTCCAGAGGCCCGCCGAAACCCCTGATTATATTTCGGTGTCTCTTCGGTGCCCCGCGAACAGGAGATCTCCCATGGTCTGCTTCGGCCCCCACGCTCCATACTGTCTGCTCGTCTGCGAAGCTGTGCCTCCCGGCGGCGGCTACCGGCCCGGCGACGGTTTCCCGGCTGTCTGGCGGCGGCTCCCGGCCCGGCGGCGATGCCCTCGGACAGGAGGAAGACTCCGCGGCCCCAGGCCCCGACCCGTCGGACCACGCCCCTGGCCCCGTCTCCGATCCCTTCCAGGACGCCGACGCTCTGGAAGAGCTGGAAGAGCGGATCACCACCCTGGCGGCTCACATCCACGCGGCCACCCACCGCCTCCTCACCCTCATCGCCGAGTTCGACCGGCGGCGGGGGTGGGAGCTGGGCGGCCACCGCTCCTGTGCCCACTGGCTCTCGTTCCGCACCGGCATCGACCTGGGCACGGCCCGGGAGAAGGTGCGCACGGCCCGGGCCCTGGCGGGCCTTCCCCGGACCAGCGCCTCCATGGCCCGCGGCGAGCTGTCCTTCTCTCAGGCCCGGGCCCTGACCCGGGTGGCCAAGGCGTCCAACGAGGACGAGCTCCTGGAGCTGGCCCGGGGCTGCACCATCGCCCAGCTGGAGCGCACCCTCCGGGCCTACCGCCGGGGGAGCCGGGAAGAGGAGGTGGAGTGGGAGCAGCGGCGCTGGGAGAGCCGGACGCTGTCGGTGTTTCCCGACGACGACGGGATGTACGCGGTCCGGGGCCGGCTGCCCGCGGAAGTGGGGGCGCTGCTGATGCGGGCGGTGGAGGCGGCCAGCGACGCCCTGTTCAAGGAGAAGGAGGGGCCGTGGGTCCCGGAGTCGGAGAGGGAGCGGGCCGCGGCCCAGCTCCGGGCCGACGCCCTGGGGCTGCTGGCGGAGCGGGCGCTGGCGGCGGGGTTCGGGGGGAGGGGAGGAGAGGGCGGAGAGAGTGGGGGCGGAGAGAGCGGGGCCCCGCACGCCTCGGGATGTGAGGCCGCCTGCGAGTGCGGGGGCGAGCCCGAAGCCGGCTCCGGGGGCAGTTCGGGGCGCGGCTGCGAGTGCGGCTGGGACTCCGACGCCGGGTCCGGCCTGGACGCGTGCTGCGCCCCCGGGGAGCGGGACGGCGAGCCCGCCGGCACCGGCACCTCCAGGACCTCGGTCTCCCGACTTCCGGTCCCCATCAGCGGAACCCGGCCGGAGCGGTACCAGGTCATTCTCCACGTGGACCCACAGACCCTCATGGCTGGAGGAGAGCCCGGCCGCTCCGAGCTGGAAGACGGCACCCGCCTTTCGCCTGCGCTTCGCTCGGCGGTCTCGCGGCACGCCCCGCCGGAGCGCAGTGCGCTGCCTCCCGAGTGGCCGCTCGGCTCATGTGAAACGTCCCGCCGCCTCACCTGTGACGCGGCCGTCGTCCGGATCCGCTACGACACCGACGGCTCCGTCCTGGACGTGGGGCGCAAGAGGCGCACCATCCCGCCCGCCCTGCGTCGTGCCCTGGAGGTTCGGGACCGGGGATGCTGCTTCCCGGGCTGCGGCTGCCGGTTCACCGCGGTCCATCACATCCGGCATTGGGCCGACAAGGGAGAGACGAAGCTGTCGAACTGCGCCCTCCTATGCGCCCATCATCACCGCCTGGTGCACGAGAGCGGCTGGAAGATGGACTGGTGGGGCGAGGGCCGGCCGGTGTTCTTCAGCCCCCGGGGGCGGATCTTCTACGGCGGACGCCGGGAGCCGCCCAAGCTGTGCGAGGACCCGGTGGAGGCGCTGGTGGAGGAGAACGAGCGCGGCGGCGTCCAGCCGGACATGTGGACGGCGGGAGCGGAGTGGAAGCAGGAGGCCGACATCCCGGACGAGGTCTTCCTCCCGGCCCTGGAGGCCATGGGTGAAGCGCGGCGCTGAGCTCTTGGGTGAGGCGCCGACCTGAGCTCTTGGGCGAGGCGCGGCGCTGAGGCCAGGAGGTCCTCGCTCAGGCGCGACCCTGGGGCCCGGGCATGTGAAGCGCGGACCTGAGGCGCTTCTCTGAGGCCCGTCAGACTTGGGAGGCTCTGTGGCGCGGGAAGGCAGGTCCCGCGGCACTCTCCTCGGGGCGCCGACAAAGCGTCGGCGTCCCATGTGGGGCTGGATCCGAAGAGAAGAAAAGGAGGGAGGAAAAAGGCCACTCCCCGCGTCCATCCCTCGCTTGCGCCCACCGACGAAACCGCGAGATTGTGCGAGGTTTGTCGTCTTCCAGGGCTCCGCGGACCGGAGTGCAGGGTGAAGCACCCGGCAAGAGCCCGCGGGCTGCGGGCCCCGCCGACAAGACCTGATCCGTGTTCCACCGTCGAACCACCCAGGAGCCAGCATGAGACGCATCGTTTCCCTCGCCGCACTCGCGGTCCCTATCTTCTTCCTCGGCTGCCAGGGTGGCGAGAACGCCCCTCAAGCGCTCACCGACGCCGATCGATCCCAGGTCGAGGCGGGGGTCTTGGCCACAGCAGACCAGTGGATCGGAGCGTGGGAGGCCGGCGACGCTGAAGCGACCGGTGAGCTTCTCGTCCCCTCCAGTGGAGACTTCATATACGGAGAAGCCTATTGGGTCGGCCCGGAGCAGTATCTCGCCGGGGCCGGAGGCCTTTTCGCCGATTGGGACTCCATGGAGGGGGATTGGACCCGGACCCGCGTGGATGTTCTCGCCGCCGATGCGGGGGTCTTCGTGGGAGACCGATCCTCCCTGGCCCAGCGCACGGACGGAAGCCAATGGGACGTCAGGAGCCTGGTCACTTTCGTCGTGACCCGGGGCGAGTCCGGTTGGAAGATTCTGCATGGCCATGTGTCCAGCTCCTGGACGCCGCATCGCTCCTGATGGAAGGGCCGCTGCCCCGCCATGCCGAGGCCGCGGGATCGGAGCGGAAGTGCCTCCCTGCCTTGACCTGCCCGGGTAGGAACGCATGCGCCCTGACGTCGGCAACGAGGGCCTCCTGACTGCATGGGGGCCGCATCCATGACCGGAGAGCGCTCCCAGAAGGCCATCTTCCGTTTCTGGCTGCCTCTGGCTGCCACCTGGCTCATGATGTCTGTGGAGGGACCCTTCCTGGCAGCCATCATCGCCAGGCTCGCCGACCCCAGGTTCAACCTCGCGGCCTACGGCGTGGCCTTTGCCTTCGCGCTGCTCATCGAAGCCCCGGTCATCATGATCATGAGTGCCTCCACGGCCCTCGTGGAGGACGCGTTGAGCTTCCGACGCCTCCGAAACTTCACGTACGGGCTCAATGGGGCCGTGACCGCCGTCCAGCTCCTGGTTCTCATTCCGCCTGTCTTCAACGCCTTGATGGTGGATCTCATCGCCTTGCCCGAGGACGTAGCCCACCTGACCTACGGGGCCCTCTGGCTGCTCCTCCCCTGGCCGAGCTCCATCGGCTACAGGCGATTCTACCAGGGCCTGCTCATCCGCGACGGGATGACCCGGCGCGTGGCCTTGGGAACGGTGGTGAGGCTCACCGCCATGGCCTGCACCGGCCTGGGTCTCTTCCTCTTCCTGCGTCCTCCAGGTGCCTGGGTGGGCGCCGCCAGTCTCTCCATGGGGGTAATGTCGGAGGCGCTGGCCAGCCGCGTCATGGCCCTGGGCTCGGTGAAGGCGTTGGTGCGCGCAAGTCGGGGAGAAGCGGCCCAGCCGGAAAAGGCTGCCCAGCCGGGAACAGAGGAGCTCACCTACGGTAGGATCCTCCGGTTCTACTACCCCCTGGCCCTGACCTCCCTCATCGGTCTCGCAGCCCAGCCCCTCATGACCTTCTTCATGGGCCGGGCCCCGGCTCCCGTTGAATCCCTGGCCGTCTTCCCGGTGGTGGTGTCCCTGGTCTTCATCTTCCGTTCGCTGGGACTCTCCTTCCAGGAGGCTGGGATCGCACTCATGGGCCGCGACCACGAACACTTCCCGTCTTTGGCCCGATTTGCCCTCGTCCTGGGGGTGGTGGCGTCCGGAGGGCTGGCCCTGGTGGCATTCACTCCCCTGGCTCACTTCTGGCTTGTCACCGTGTCCGGCCTGAGCCCGGAGCTTGCCGAGTACGCCCTCCTTCCTATCGCTCTCCTCGTACCCATCCCGTTTTCGTCCGTGATGCTCTCCTTCCAGCGGGGGATGCTCGTGGTGGCCAGGCGGACCCGCCCCATTACAGCGGCGACCGCCATGGAAGTGGGTGGCATCGCCTTGCTCTTCCCCTTCTTCGGATGGACCATGGAGACAGTCGGCGTTACCGCCGCCGCCATGGCCATCCTGGCTGGCAGGATGATGGCGAACTCCCTCCTCCTCATCCCGTGCCGCCTGGTGCTGAAAAGCTCGGCCTGGCAGAGAGCGCTGGCCGAGGCGTAGATTCAGGGAGCGGGGCGCCGCCGCGGGACCCCCGGTTCGAGCCGGGGGTAGCCCAGGTGGCCGACCTCATCCGAACCCTTCCCGAAACCATGGTTGGGTACCTCCCGTAGGGTTGGATGGGTAATCGAAACTGTCAGCGAGATTGAGCCTTTTCGACTCACTCTCTACCAAGGCCGGAACATGCTTGAACTTCATCCCGATCGCCATCGCCGGAGCCGCCGGCGTCTTTGGCCACTTGAAGTCTCGTCGGTTCGTTCGCCGCCGACTCCGGTACACGAGTTGGGTCGACAAGCCCTATCTCGGGATTCTTACCGGGGTCGCCGCCGCCGTCGTCGCAGCACCCATCGTTGGGTTCATCCCCTTCCTCGGCCTCGGAACGGGCACGGCCCTGGTGTTTGGGGCCGGGGTGGGCACGGGTGTCTCCATGGGGGCCAAGGAAGCCCGGGAGGGCAGCTCTTCGACGACGACTGACCGGGCTCCACGGTACCGGACTCATCCCAGGCCGGCGGGAGCCTCCGTTCCCAAGAGGGAAGGGGGCTCCCTTCTTTTTGGCGTTTTCGAGAGGGATCGGAACCCTCCCCATCGTTCACGAGGCCCGCGGACATTGAACCTCCGGCCGGATCCGATAGGATTCCTGTGTGAACCCTCGACATCCCACGGCTGGAGGATGCCATCCATGAGAACCCTCGCAGGTGTTCTGATTCTGGGCTCTCGGTGACCGCCTGCTCTGATATGGCCACCCGGGGCTCCGAGGGTGTCTTTCCCTTCGAAACCCGTCACGTCACGCTGGACAACGGGTTCAACGCCTACCTGATCCACGCCGGTGCGCCGGGGGAGATCGCCTACGTCTCCAATGTCCGCACCGGCGCCCGGGACGAAGTGGAGGAAGGCCGCACCGGGTACGCCCACTTCTTCGAGCACATGATGTTCCGCGGGACGGAGAAGTACCCCAACTACGACGAGGTCACCAGCAGGATCGGCGCGTCGCAGGAACGCGTTCACCTCCAACGACATGACCGTGTACTACCTGGTGGCGGCCAGCGAGTACCTGGAGCAGATCATGGACCTGGAGTCGGACCGTTTTCAGAACCTGAACTACTCCGAGCCGGACTTCCGGACCGAGGCCGGAGCGATCCTCGGGCGAGTACCAGCAGGGCGCCCTGAGCCCGGGTACCTACCTGGACCGGGAGCTGCGACTCGCCGCCTTTTCGGTGCACACCTACCGGCACCAGACCATCGGGTTCGAGGCGGACGTGCGGAACATGCCCAAGGGGTACGAGTACAGCCGGTTCTTCTTCGATCGCTTCTACCGCCCCGAGAACGTGGTTCTGGTCATCGCGGGGGACTTCGACTTCGATCAGGCGGAAGGCCTTATCCACCAGTATTACGATGGATGGGAGCCCGGCTACCTGCCCCCCGACATCCGGTACGAGGGTGAGCGGAATGCTCCGGTCAACATCACCATCGAGTACCCCGGGGCTACGTTGCCCATCATCAGCGTCAACTACCTGGGCCCGGCGTGGAGCGCCACGGACACCCTGGCGGTGGCCACCACGGTCCTGGGGGCCGTGGCGTTCGGTCCCAACTCCGATCTTTACAAGAGGCTGGTGATCCAGGAGGGGCGTGTTCAGTACCTCTCGGGGGGATTCGGCCTGTCCCGGGACCCTGACCTTCTGACGATCCAGACCATGGCCAACAATCCGGACGACGTGGATTCCCTCAGGGCGGAGATCAAGGGGACCGTGGACCGTTTTCGTACCGACCTTGTGGACGCGGGGCTCCTGTCGGATACCAAGAGCAACCTGAAGTACGGCTTCCTCATGGGCCTGGAGACCGGCCAGGACGTGGCGTTCTCCCTCATTCCCTACATCATCAACACCGGCGGCATCGAGGCCGTGAACGAGTACTTCGCCACGCTGGACGCCGATCACGGCAGAAGACGTGCCGGGAGGCGGCTCAGGCCTTCCTCAGTGAGAACCGACGGACCACCGCCGTCATGATCCAGCAGATGGAGGACTGACCATGAAGCGCGCATCGATCGGCATCGGTCTTCTCATGGTGGCCTTCATGACCGCATTCAGCGTCACCCCCGCTTCCGACTACGACCAGGCCAGGGCATCATCACGCTATCCGAGCCTGGGTCTCCCTTCATCAGCCTTCAACATCTGGGTGAAGGCGGGCTCCCAGAACGATCCGGCGGGGAAGGAGGGGCTGGCGGCTCTGACGGCGGCCATGCTGTCCGACGGCTCCACCACCGAGGACTCCTACGAGGCGATCCTCGCCAAGCTCTACCCCATGGCCGCCGGGTACGGCTACAACGTGGACAAGGAGATGACGGTGTTCACGGGCCGGGTCCACCGGGACAACCTGGAAGCCTACTACACCCTCTTCAGGAATCTCTCCTCACCCCGGCGTTCTCCCAGGAGGATTTCGACCGCATCAAGAGCCAGGCCATGAACTACGTGGAGCGCGGCCGCCGGTACGGCAGAGACGAGGAGCTGACCAAGGAACTCCTGTTCAGCCTGGCGTACCAGGGCACACCCTACGCGCATCCCGAGGAAGGGTACGTGGAGTCCGTCCGCTCCATCACCCTGGACGACGTGAAGGCCTTCTACGCGCCGACTACCTCCGCGAGCAACGTGGTGGTGGGCATCGGCGGGGGCTATCCCCAGGGCTTCGCCCAGCAGGGTGCGGCAGGACTTCAACGGGTTGCCCGAAGGGGAGGTCGCCTCCTTGCCGGCACCCCGGCCCGCAATGCCCGACGGGATCAAGGTCCTGATCGTGGAGAAGGCCACGGACGCCACACCCATCTCCATGGGGTTTCCCATCGACTTCGTTCGGGGGGATCCCGATTTCTGGGCCATGATGACGTTCAATTCCTGGATGGGCGAGCACAGGAACTCATTCAGCCACCTCTACCAGGTTATCAGGGAGAAGCGCGGAATGAATTATGGGGATTACTCCTACATAGAGGCCTTCCCCCTGGGCTACACTACCCAGCAGCCCCCGGTCAACGTGGCACGACGCAGCCAGCTCTTCGAAATGTGGATCCGTCCCATCTCCAACACGACTCCCACCAACCTCCACGAGCGGGTGCTCTTCGCCACCCGGGCGGCCATGAGGGAGCTCCGGAAGGTGGTGGACGGGGGCATGCCCGAGGGCGAAGTGGATAGGACGAGGAACTTCCTCCACAACTACACGGTGAACTGGGGGAACACCATCTCTCGTCGCCTGGCCTACGCGGTGGACGACGCCTTCTACGGGATTCAGGCCCCGGGCTATCTCGCCGGCATCCGGCCCGGGCTCGCAGCACTGAGCCCCGAGGGCGTGGACGAAGCCATTGGCCGGCACCTCCAGTACCAGAACATGTGGATGGTCTTCATTACCCGGGACGCGCCGCACCTGCGCCGGCTCCTCTTGAACGGGACGGCCACCAACATCAGCTACGCCGGGCCCCAGTCCGACGAAATCCTCGCCGAAGATCGGGAGATCGCGGGCTTTCCCCTTGCAGTGGGTCCCGACGACATCACGATCATTGGGATCGACGACGTCTTCCAGCGAGGATGAGGAGGCGTACAGGAGGCGGGCCGGCGGGCTGCCGTGCTCGACGCGCCGGTGTTCGGAAGTAGGGAAGGGGAGGGGCAGCGCCCCTCCCCTGAAACCCCGGAATCAGCTCCCGCCCAGCGTGAACGTGCTCTCCAGCACCCCGCCGCGGGTTGAGAGGACCCGCACTGTCCCCTGCACGGGGGAGGAACCGCGCAGTTGGATCCTGAAGGTGGCCGAGTTGGTGTCGCCGGCGTCCGTCCATCCCGCCTCCACGGTGCCGCCTCTCGAGGGCTCCACCACGGTCACCCGCGGCTCGGTGCCCCGGGTGAGGGAGGGATCGAACTCGAGTTCGGCCTCGTCCGGCCGGACGATCTTCACGAGCTGGGCTTGCTTCAGCGCCGTGGGCAGCCCGCCGACGTTCCTCCAGCGGACGTTTACCTCGTAGGTCGTAAGGTCTCCCTCCTCCTCTACTTGCCTCACCTGCACCCCATCCATTTCCAGGAGGGGCAAGCGCTCCGCCATGGCCAGGTTGAAGAGGGCTTCCTTGGCCACCCAGTCTTCCAGAATCACGGCGGGGGGATTCTGCCGCAAGAACTTGGGATCCAGACCACCGATCTCCACTTCTCCCAGCGTGGGATGCTGGAAGGTCTCCCATTCCTTGAAGGCCCGGCCGCCGTTCTCCTGGTCATCCCACAGGAGGACGTCGAGCTGATCCTCCTCCCCGTCGCCGTTTACGTCTCCGAAGTCTCCCCCGTTCCAGAGCTCGTCCCCGTACCAGATGGATCCGTAGTACCAGTAGCCGAAGTCCGGTCCATGGCCGAAGAGAGGGCTGCCCGAGAGAGGATCCTCGTTCTGACCGCGCCGGGAGGAGTAGTCGTGGTACACGTCGCCGGCGTAGGGATAGTCTGTAATGCTCTGTCCCAGCGAGTCGAAGTACTCGTAGAGGGCCATATCCTCGGGATACATGCGTTCGGGACTGGCGGAGGTGGAGGGGGGCCGGAGGTGCATGGGCACGCTCGTATCCATGGAGTTCACCACGGACACATTCGGGTTCTCCAGGAGGAAGACCACCACTGAGCGGGTCTCGATCTCGCTCAGGGGATAGGCCCCGGCCCCACCCTGGGTGTAGCCCCGACCCGTCCGCTCCGCTCCCCGCTCGGGACGCCAGTTTTCCACGTAATTGCGGTGCAGATCCAGACCGCCGATCCCGTCCTCGTTCACCCGCCCGTCGCCGTCATTGTCCAGGCCTTCGGAGGTCACTACCCACTCGGCCTCCTCCCCGCGGCTCGGCCCGGCGCAGAAGCCGGCCCGAAGGATCGCTCTCGTCGGTGACCATGGTCGCCCGGTCGTCGGTACCAGGCCGGGGGTGGTAGCGCACCTGGAGAATGACGCCGTCCCCATCCAAGTCGTCCGCGGCATCCTCGTCCAGGAGCCCGTCCCCGTCGTTGTCGTCGGGACGGACGGTGCTTCGGAGGGTCTGGGCCGTGTTCAGGTAGAGCTCGCTTCCGTCCGGGTTGTTCTTCGGCCGGAAGTAGATGGCCCGTGTGTCCACCAGCCGAGTGACCTCGGCGTCGCTCCCGTAGTGGTCCAGCAGGTACTTCATGAGCCAGAGCGTGGACTCGCTGGCGGTGACCTCACCGGCGTGACGTCCGCCCTCGAAGTAGGCCGCGGGCTTGTCGGTGGCCGGTCCCGTGGCCTTGTTGGTGATGACCGCCATGAGGATGGGACGCCCCTCGAAGCTCCGGTCCTGCTCCCACACCTCCACCAGGTTGGGGTAGCGCTCCTCCCACCGGTGCATCCACTCGTACATCACATCCATCGTGTGGTAGCGATCGAAGGTCAGCGTGGCCCCGGCCTCGTACTCCACGGAGGGGAAGTACACCTGGGGGAAGAAGCTGACACCGTGTCTCACGCCACCGACCGTATACCATTCCGGGATAGTGACTTGGACGTCCTCCTGCTCTCCATACATTCCCCTCATTCCCTGGCCGGATAGGGAGGATGGAAGAGCTGCGGAAGCCGCCAGGAGGAGGAATCCGAACCGCAGTAGGCCGTTTCGCATAGAGAATCTCCAGGGTTGAGAGTACTGAGGGAGCAACCTGCGCTCCCGAAGGGGACCGAACAAGGGGGCGCCCTCAAAACCCCCACACCCTCAACGGGCCGGGCCTTCCGCCCTCGACCACCCTCTTCCGCCCTCGACCACTCTCATCCGCTACCGACCGGCTCTAACGGTCCGGCGCCCCTTGACGGGCCCACCCGGGAGCGCCAGCGTGAGCCATGCCTATCCAGAACCTCCCCTTTCGTCTCGACGTTGCCGGGGCGGCGAAGGCCATCGCCCCCTTCATCCGCCACACGCCGGTGATGCGTCTCCCGGAGCTGGAAACTCCTGCCGGGAGCAGAATCTACCTGAAGCTGGAGAGCCTCCAGGTGACCGGGTCTTTCAAGGTGAGGGGTGCCGCCGCTCGGATCCTTGCCCTCTCGGAGGCCGAGAGGGAGAGGGGGGTCGTAGCCTGTTCCAGTGGAAACCACGGGCGGGCCGTCGCCTACATGGCTGGGCGTCTGAACATCGCCGCCACGGTCTGTGTTCCTACCTGGGTCGACCCCGTGAAGCTTCGGGGCATGGAACGGGCCGGCGCCCGCGTCGTCCTGGCAGGCGATTCCTATGACGAGGCCGAGATCGAGGCCTCCGCACTCGCCGAGGAGCAGGGCAGCGTCTTCGTTCAGCCATTCGACGACCCCTGGGTGGCGGCGGGGCAGGGCACCCTCGGCCTGGAGGTACTGGAAGAGGTTCCGGAGCTGCGGACCGTCCTCGTGCCCCTCTCGGGGGGCGGCCTGGCGGGCGGGGTGGCCTACGCTCTGAAGGAGCGCCGTCCGAGCCTACGGCTCATCGCCGTCTCGGCCTCCCGTGCCCGGGTGATGTACGAGAGCGTAAGAGCCGGACGACCGGTGAGCATGCCCGAAGAGGAGACCCTGGCGGAGGCGCTCTCCGGGGGAATCGGCATGGTCAATCGATACACCCTGCCCCTGATCCGGGAGCTGGTGGACGAGCACGTCCTGGTCGATGAGAAGGAGATCCGGGACGCCATGCTCTACGCCTCGGATGGGCTGAACCTCCTGGTGGAGGGCGGGGGGGCCGTAGCCCTTGCGGCGGTCCTGGGAGCCCAGTGTGATCTCGGGACAGAGCGCAGCGGCGAGGCTGCGGCGGTTATCATCAGCGGCGGCAACGTGTCGCCTTCCCGGCTTCCGGTGCGGGCTGAGGACCGGAAGGGCTGAGGACGAGGCCGTCCCGGGGGTCCACCTCCCGGTCAGCGGCCTTTCGCCATTCCCACTCCCCGGGGGTCGGCTCCCCCGGTGAACGCCACGGGCCTTCCATCCGGCCCCCATTCGATGGTGAGCCCGTGGGCATTTCCGATGGCGTCGGTCCGGACCACCGAGTGTCCCCGGTCACTGAGCCCCTCCACCACGTCCGCTGGGATGGTGCCCTCCACCGCCAGGGTGTTCGGTTCCACGAAGGCGATTCGGGGCGACGCGATGGCCTCCTGGATGTTCATCCCGAAGTCCAGCATGTTCATCACCATCTGGGGAACCGTCTGCGCGATGGTGTGTCCCCCGGGCGTCCCCAGGGCGATCCAGGGCTTCCCGTCCCGGAGAACGAAGAGCGGCACGTCCCCCGAGAGCTTTCGGCGCCCGGGCCAGGCATCCATTGGGTTGCCCGGGGGCTCGAAGGTGCAGTAGGCCAGGGAGTTGTTCAGCCAGATCCCGGTTCCCGCCGGCATGATCCGACTCCCGAAGACATTCCCGAGCGTCTGCGTGGCGGAGACCACGTTCCCGTCCGCATCCGCCACCACGAAATGAGTCGTATGGCCCGTGCGGGCGGTGTCGACCTCCGTGCCCAGCACCGGCGGGGCGAAGGGGAGGGCCTTCTGCATGTCGATGCGGCTCACTTCTTCGTGCCAGTACGCCTGGGAGAGAAGGGTGTCGAGAGGAGGCGGCGAGACGGCCGGGTCACCTGCGTAGCGTAACCGGATCCAATAAGCCCGCTTCGTGACCTCCGCGTAGAGATGGAGGAAATCCACGGAGTTGTGGCCCATCTGCTCGACGTCCACCTGGCCCATCATCCCGAGGCGGACCAAGGCCGGAAAGGCGTTGGCCGGAGGAGACGGGACCATGACCGGATGGCCGCGATAGTCGATCTGGATGGGATCCCACCACTCCGCCTCGTCGTCCACCAGGTCCTGCATCCGGAGAAACCCGCCATGCTCCCGCATGGCCCGGTCAATGGCCTCGCCGAGAGGCCCCCCGTAGAGGGCCTCCGGTCCGTCCTGGGCCACCATGCGGAGGGAATGGGCCAGATCCGCCTGGATCAGGCGCTCACCGTCCTGGAGGGGACGGCCGTCCACGCCGTAAAAGGCGCGGGCCTCCTGGGGGAACTCATCCCACGCCCCACCGATGAAGCCGGAGGTCCGGGAATCGATCTCGAACCCTTCCTCCGCCAGGCGGATCGCCGGTTCCAGGAGCTCCGCCCACGGCAGCCGTCCGTACTCGTCGGACATGGACGCCCAGGCGTGGACGTTGCCGGGGGTCGAGACGGCTTTCGCGCCCCGGCGGTTCTCCCGGTAGTCCGGTGTGGGCGGGCGGAAGGCATCGGGGTCCACTCCCCGGGGAATCCTGCCGCTGGAATCCAGGTAGTGGGCGATTCCGTCTTCGGCGGAATAGACGAGAATGGTCCCATATCCCCCCATCCCCGACATCATGGGCTCCACGACGTTCAGGGCCGCCGCCACGGCGACCGCTGCGTCGAAGGCGTTCCCCCCTCGTTCGAGGATCTCCAGCCCCGCGTCCGTGGCAAGGGGGTTCGCGGAGCTGACCATCCCTCGGGTCCCCCGCGCGGGCTCGAGGGAGCCGCTGGAGGCACTGACGCTCGTGGCCGCCGGCCCACCTCCCTCGCCGGAGCCACAGGACGACAGGAGAAGGGCCGCAGTCGCGAAGAGGGCGAATGCGACAAACGACTGTGCCATGGGAAGAAGGGGGCGGTGCATGGTTCGAGCCTCCCGGGAAGGGACGGAAGGAATCCGGCTCCCGGCGTCCTCCCCAAGGCCACCGGGAGCCTCGGACGGGCTCAGTGTATCCGGACCACCACGATTCTCACCGGATAGGTGGAGAATGTCGAGGAGACCTTGACCTCCAGCCCCAGGCCGGTGCCGTCGGACGTGAGGTCGAGCACCCGGATTCCGGACGGTCCGATGGGACCGGTGTTCGTCGAGGTGGCGAAGAGGGCCGTGGAGTCCTGAGCCGAGACGTTCACTGGCCAAGGATAGTTCCCCTCGGGCTTGCCATCGTAGGTGAAGGCTTTGTTCAGGCTGGGAAAGTTGTAGGTGGTGAACTCGTGGGGGCCGGCCGGGGCGGACGTGCCGTTCACCATGATGGCCTTCACGTACTCGTCCATGAGCTCCTCCCAGCTCTCGCCCCCCGTCACGCTCTGGATCCCCAGCACTCCTGTGGCCGTCATGGAGTCGACGAGCGTCCGGAACATGGAGGCGTCGCCCAACCGGGTCGAGGCGTTCCCGTAGGCGTCTCCCAGCCAGCGGTGGAAGTGCCATCCCGATCCATACACGCTGTGGTCCGATCCGGCCCCGGCCGGAGTGGTCACGACCCCGTTGGGCTGGGAGGTCAGGTAGCCCACCACCCGTGCCGCCCTCAGGATGATCCCGAAGTTCTCCTCTGTGAAGTCGGTGTTGGCGGGAAAGTCGGAAGCCTTGACCCGCGCACCGACCGCGGGGCCGCCCACGGCCTCCCAGGCGAGCCTCGACGACATCTCCGCCGCGATCTCCGCCGTCCCCTCCTCCACCCAGAGGGGTTCGTAGCCACCAGGAACAGCCGGGTCGCTCTGTCGAATGATGCTCTTGTAGAGGGAACTGATGTGCTTGGACTCGTGGACGACCGTTCCCACGGCCTGGTAGTTCCCGCTGTCCATGCCCTGGATCACGGAGAGGCTGAATCGGATCAACTCCATCTCGTTGGATGCCGGGCAGCCCTGCCAGTTGCCCTCCGTGACCTTGGGAAAGAAGTCCCCGCTCCAGACGAAGGCCGCCGTGCCGGACTGGACCACGGGCGTCACGAACACATCGATCTTTCCGTTGCCGTCCAGGTCGGTGATGCCTTCGAAGTAGTCATCGATCACCTGCTGTCCGTAATCGCGGAAATAATCCAGCATGGACTGGGCGTCGGCGCTGGACATGGGAGTGCTCGCCCTCTGAATGCTGTCCTGGTAGATGACCATCAGGTCGTTCTCTCCAACCTTGATGGCCGTCCGGGTCTCTCCCAGGGCACAGCTGTTGAAGTTCGTGGGATTGGTGAAGGACATCTTGTCGGGAGAAGGTGCCCGCGGCCCGGGCACCATGGCCAGCCTCCGGCGGTCCGGGAGGGGACGTGCGTTCGGGCCGAGGCTCCGGATCAGCTCCCGCTCCGCGAGGCGAATGCGTCGATGCAGGGCCTCCGTGGCCTCGGCGATGCGGAGGGCTTCTTCGAGTCCGGGCACGACGAACGGGGCCCCGGGGGGGACTTCCTGGGCTCGGGCCGCCGGACCCTGGACCGGCAAGGGGGAGGCCGCCTGGGAAGGAGCGCCGGGAGCGGTCTGCCGGGTCATGTCCACCGTCACCGTCAGCACGTCGCTGGAGACCGTGTCCGGCGAGGCGTAGACGACCCCCAGCCTGTACCGGTCTCCGTTGGCTCCCGAAGGCAGGAAGAACCCGCACCCCCCCGTGCCTGACGGCACCATGACCTGGCTCTCCCCCGGGCTCAGGGAAAGGGGTGCCTCGCAGATCCGGAGCTGAAGCTCCCTGGAGGCCGAATGGCCGCTCCCGTCCTGGACCTGGGCGCTGAACACGTAGGCACCCTTCTCGGTGGGCACTCCGGAGAGGAGACCGTCGGGATGGAGGGTGATCCCCGCCGGTAGGGTCCCGCCGGGACTCACGCTCCAGACCAGCGAGCCCTGGTCGCCCCCCACCGCCGAGAGTCCTACCGAGTAGGGCAGCGTCGCCCTTCCATCAGGGATGGCCTGGGGACAGATGGCCAGCTCGGAAACGTTCGCGGTGGCGGTGAAGACCACGCTCAGCCCCGAGGCGGTTGCCCCCAGCTGCTGCGGGCTTACGCTGGTGCAACCCAGCTGCCACGAGGTGGACGCTCTACCATCGGAACCGGTGGTGACCGAATTGCTGGACACGCTGCCGCCTCCGGCCAGGACCGAGAACGTTACCTGGGCACCAACCACCGGGTGCCCGTTCCCATCCATCACCTCCACGGTGGGATCGACCTGCAGAGGGGACTGGATGCTTCCCACCTGGGCGTCCCCCGCCACCTTCGCGAGGGCCGCGGGCACGGGAGTGATGATGAGCACCCCTAGCCCGGTCATCCCGTCGGCGTCGGCGGTGATCTGGACCGTTCCGGCTTTCAAGGCCGTGGCAACCCCTGTGGAGCTCACGCTCGCTACCGTCGAATCCGAGCTGGCCCAGGTCACGGTGGCACCCGCGATCTCCTTGCCCTTCTTGTTCTCCACCCGTGCGGAGAAGTTCTGCGTGTCCCCCAGGGACTCGAGGGTCGCCGAGGACGGAGTCACCACGACCCGACTCGGTGTCGGCGGAGAGGTCGAGCTCCCGCAGGCCTGAAGGAGGACGGACAGGAGCCCGATGGCCGGCATGCCCTTTTTCATTCGTCTGCCTCGATGCCCCGGAGAAGGGCTGGAAGATACGCTGGAGACGGGCAACGGAGGGCCCGTCTCCGATGGTCGAAAACGTCTGGCCATCAGAACACTCGGAGGGCTCTCAGGTTCCCGAAAACGACCGTCCCTCCAGTAGTTTCGGGAGGATCTCCCCCGCCGGCCCCCGCAGGGAGACCCGCGCCAGCTCTGAGAGCGGAGTGACCGTGGGGTTCACCTCCACGATGGCCCCCCCCGCCTCCAACGTTGCCAGGGGGAGCGAGGCCGCTGGGTGAACGAGGGCACTGGTCCCCGCCACAAGGCAAAGCTGGGCGCTCCGTGCCCAGCGAAAGGCCTCCGTCAGACACTCCAGGATCCAGCGCCTCCCCGTACCAGACCACGTCAGGACGGAGCAGGCTCCCGCACACGGGACACCGAGGGAGCTCCTCCTGGTGGCGAATCCCACGGGCTCGCGCCTCGGAGCCGAGTACGAGCACGAGGTGCACCGCACCCTGAAGATGGAGCCGTGAAGCTCCAGCGGGCATGGCCGGGGTCGGATCGCCCGCCCCGGCCATGCGCCGGGCAGCCTCTTCGTGGAGTCCGTCCACATTCTGGGTCACGATCCTGACCTGACGCGACCCCAGGGCAAGGCGAGCGAGAGCTTCATGGCCCGGGTTGGGACGGCAGCCTCGAATCTTCTCCCGTCCGCCACTCGTACCACTCCCACACCAGGCGAGGATCGTGACCGAATGCTTGCGGCGTAGCCAGCTCCTCGGGGGAATGGGACTTCCAGAGCCCCTCGGGGCCCCGGAAGGTGGGCACCCCCGATTCGGCGCTGATCCCGGCACCCGTGAGGACGCAGATCCGCCCGGCCCCCTCAGGAGGCACCGGCTCTCTCGGGCTCCTTAAGGAGCTGCCATCATGGTTCCCCTTGAAAGGACTCTCTCATGTGGCTCCTCTCTATGGGGGAGCCCATGGAGCCTTGCATCCTCGGGCCCCATCGACGATGAAAAGCTCCAGGCCAGGGCACACCAGCCCACCAGGAAGGCGACCCCACCCAGGGGTGTGACGGCACCGAACCATCGATGCCCCGTCAGGACCAGGACGTAGAGGCTCCCGGAGAAGAGGACGATGCCCGACCCAGGAACGCCACGCCGCGAGACGGGGGGACCGGTATCCGCCGGGACCGAGACGGGCGCCAGAGCCAGGAGCGCCAGGGCATGGAAGAACTGATACCGGACTCCGGTCTCGAAGATGGCCAGGTCCGCAGGGGACAGCCGCCCCTGCAGCCCATGGGCACCGAAGGCCCCCAGGGCCACACTCGCCAGGCCGAAGACAGCTCGCCAGGAGACCCACCGTTCGTTGTCGCAACGTCATGTGCATCACGTCTTGATGGGTGTGATCTAATCATGCGCATTGAGGCATGCGGCCTCCCACAGGATGGGGCCGACCACGGGGATCCGCCAGGCCGCCGGGTCCGCCGGCGGGTCAGCCCTTGCGGGGTGCGGGCATTCCTCCAGCTTTCGGGGTGCGCGGGAGGGGCCCTCGCCCGCTGACGATACATCCTCGTTCAGGAACGCAGCTTTGCAGGTTTCAACAGCCCGGCCTCCGGGCGCGACGAAGACCACCAGTGCCCCTGTGAAGGCAGCGTACGTGGCGGGGATGGTGGCCCTGGCCCACGGGGTCAACGACGCATACACCGCCTTCCTCGCCCCCCTCCTGCCGAGGATGATGGAGAAGCTGGGCCTCTCCATCGCCCTGGCCGCGGTCCTCGCCATGACCCTCTCGCTGGCGGCCTCCGTCCTCCAGCCGCTCATGGGGTACCTCTCGGATCGCTACGGCCGGAAGGCTATTCGTGGTTCTCGGCCCCTTCCTGTCGGCCACTTTCCTCTCTCTGATCGGCGTCCCTTCGACCTTCTGGCTCCTCATGGCCATCCTCCTCCTCGGAGGACTGGGCAGCGCGGCCTTTCATCCCCCGGGGGCCGTCCCTGTCGGCGCGAATATCGGAAGGGGAAGGGGAGTGGGCTTCGGATGTCCGTCTTCTCCCTGGGAGGGAGCCTGGGCTGGGCGGCCGGCCCTCTCCTGGCGGTGGGCCTGGTGGATCGATCGGCCTGGAGGGCCTCTGGGTCGCCATGTTTCCCGGGGATTCTGGTGTCCCTGGTTCTCCTCCGGGTGCTCCCAGCGGGAGACGGACACGAATGGCCCGACGGCCGCCGGCAACCGGCGGCCATTCTCCGGCTATTGGCGGGACCGCTGGGACTCCTCATGGGGATCAGCGTGGTGGGAGCCTTCGCCCAGCGGGTGTTCCTCACCATGGAGCCAATCATCGTGGCCCGGGCCGGCGGATCCGAGGCCGTCGGGGCCGTCGCGCTGAGCGTCTACCTGGGGGCCCAGGCTCTGGGGACCCTCGCCGGGGGGAATCCTCTCCGACCGAATGGATCGCACCCGTCTGCTGGCGGGCCTGACCCTCCTCGCATGTCCCGGCCCACTTCCTGGCCGTATTCCTCAGTCCAGGGAGCGGGCTCGCTCTCCTCATGGCCGGAGGAGCCGGGTTTCTCGGGATGGCCATGATGCCTTCCATCGTGGTGAAGGCCCAGGAGCTCCTCCCGGACGGGGCCTCCCTTGGGTCGGGAATCGTCATGGGGCTGGCCTGGGCCCTCGGGTCCGTAGGCGTGCTCGGGACGGGCGTGCTGGCAGATGCCATCGGGCCGAGGGAGGCCGCCATGGTGTCCATGCCGGCCCTCCTTCTGGGCACGGTTCTCGCGCTCCAGCCTGCCCTCCGTCGAGGGGAGGCCGGTCGCGCATGACCCTGCGGAGCCCTATGCTGCTCCAGGGATCCGCGATCGCCCGCCCCTGCCCGGATGGAGAGCCCATGGGAGGATGGCGGACGGCGCCGACCGAGGCCAGGAGGCTCCCATGCCGTTGAAGGTCGTCCCCAGGCGGGACAGGAAGCTGAATCGCCTGGTGAAGAAAGGAGAAGCTCGCACTCTCCGGAAAGGGGAGCCCGTCTTCCCTGGAGGGGCCGCCGCCAGAGAGGTGGTTCTCGTGCGTTCGGGATATATTCGGCTCGTGGCCCGGGCGGGCACCCCCTTGGAGAGGACGGTCGCCCTCGCTGGGCCCTGGGAGCTCGCCGGAGAGGAAGCCCTCATACCCGGATCCCACCGCAGGACCACCGCTCTCGCGGGTCAGGAGACCCAGCTCACCGTGCTGGACGGTGACGCGGTCAACCGGGTCTTGCGGACCTCGGACCGGACCTTCGAGGCCTTCCTCCAGGCCGTTCACGACGACATGGCCCTGGCGCATCATCTCTCCCAGTCCAGGGGAGCCGTGAACGCCGCGGATCGTCTGGAGGCCCTCCTGGCGGATCTCGTCCACCGCTGGGGCCGGCCCACGGAGACCGGGCTCCGTATCCCGGCCCGCCTCACGCACCAGGTCCTGGCGGACCTCTCGGGCATCCATCGCTCCACGGTCACCACGATTCTCAACGATCTCATCTACGACGGTGTTCTGGCGCAGGTGGACGGCGCCCTGGACGTGCTCGAGCCTCAGGCCCTGACGAACCTGCGGCGAGGCGAGAGCGTCCGTTGACCCAAAATCGACGTAACGCTAGCTTTTTCAGATATTTTGCTGATCTCTCGACCGGTTTGCCGAGCTGAGTATGCCCCAACAGAAACGCCGCCCCTCCTCTCGCCACAGGGCGGAGGAGAAGAAGGAAGCCGAGGACGTCTTCGTCGAAAAGGTCCTCGATCTCGCCAACTGGGCCAAACAGAACACCCAGTTGCTGGTCCTGCGCGGGCATCGTCGTGGTCGTCGTCGTCGCCGGAGTCTTCTACTACATCAATTATCGATCCTCGGTCCGGGAGCGAGCCATCGCCCAGTTGGAGCAGGTCCAGGCTACGCTCGCAACCGGGGACCGGGAGACGGCCAAGACCCAGCTCCAGCAGTACATCGACGCGTTCGACGGCACCGTGTACGCCCTGGAGGCGCGCCTGACCCTGGGGCAGGCCCTCCTGGAGGATGGAAACGCCGAGGAGGCCATCCAGGTCCTGGCACCCGCCGTCCGCACCATGGACGACCAGCCCATCGGCATCCAGGCTGCATTCCTCATGGCTTCCGCCTACGAGCAGGCCGGGCGGAAGGACGACGCCGAGCAGCTTCTGCTCCGGATCGCCAACACCTCCGACCTCACCTTCCAGGTCCGGGAGGCCCTTTCCGGAGCCGCCCGCATCCGGGAGGACCAGGGCAACTGCCAGGGGCGGCCGATCTCTACCGCCAGGTTCTTGCCACCATGGAAGCCAACGACCCGGACCGCCCGTACTGGGAGATGCTCCTGGCCGAGGCTTCCGCCCACGCTCCCGCCTGAGCGCGGGCGAGCTCGCCGGCCGCCCGGACCCCATTCTACCGTGCTTCTTGTCCGATCCCAAAACGTCGTATAATAGATATTATGTAAAGTTGCTTCGGCTCAGCGACGCTGCGGAGCTCCTCCGGCCGCATTCGTGATCCAGTCCCAGGAGCTGAGCTCCATGAGGGATCGGCCGATGGCCCCCGCCACCTCGTCCACGCGTGCATCCCGCCCGCCCCGATCGTGGATGGCCGGCCACCGGAGCGCTTGGCCGAAGGCCAGGCGGACCCGCCGTCGGCGAATGGAGTGGCTCCATCGGGGCCACACGTCGTAGGAGCCCACCACTCCGCACGGGATGACCGGCACGCCGGCCTTGAGAATCAGGCGCATGGTGCCCCGCCGGAACGGCTGGAGAGCCCCATCCCAAGACCTCTCTCCCTCCGGGTAGATCCCCACCGCCTCCCCCGCGTCGAGGCGTCGAAGTACTACACGCACAGCCTGAGGTTCGATACGATAACGCCTTGTGGGTATGGCATTTACGCGTGGTAGCACCCATTTCATCAACCAACCCCCGAACTGGGTGCTCTTGGTGAGCGTGTGAAGGGGTCTCGGGCACACGACCTGCACGATGATGGGATCCAGCACGCTCTGGTGATTCGCCACCAGGATGAAGGGCCCCTGGGTCGGGAGGTTTTCTTTGCCCACAACCTCCACCCGGGCCACCCCTCGAACGAAGAGGCCCAGGAGGCCCTGGAAGAACCGGTACCAACTCACCTTCGCCGACCTCCTTCAGTGGCTGGCACGCCACCCGGGCTCGAGAGCCGGCTCACCGGAGGCTTCTCGGTTCCCGTCACCGGGTGACGATCCTCGGCTGGAACTCCAGAATCTCCCCCCGCCCTGCCTTTCGGTACGCCTCCCTCAGCGCTCTGCGCAGGAGGTCTTCCCACCGGCGGGGGGAATCGCCCTGGAACCGAAACTGCACCACCCCCCCTCCCTTGGGAGAAATCTGAAGAGAGCTGGAGCTGGTCTGAACCGCCCGGATGTCCAGGAGTGCCCAGCGTCCGGGGACCGTCCGCGGCATCACGCTGTCTCCCTGCTCCCTCCTCGCCAGAGGCTGAGCGCCCCGGGACGAGATCGCCAGGACACCCTCCCGCGGCGCTCCCAGGCTCTCCACGAAGCCCAGAAGCTCCCCCCCGAAGCAACAGGGGCCTCTCCGGGCCGCCTGCTGCACCTCAACCCGGGCACGCCTCGTGATACGGCCGGATCCGGCGCCCACGCCCCCGTCCTCCTCCCCCACCGCACCCTCATTCCAGGCATCCACGGCGGCGGAGAGCCGGTGGCTGGGGACCTCCCATCCGCTCCCTTCCTTTTCCCGAACCCGGAGGCGCCCCCCCTTCCCGCCCCGGGCGAATCGAGTGCCACAGGCAGGGCACCGGGCCTCGTCTCCGCTTCCCTTCCGTGGGTCGTGCCCGCAGCGGGGGCAGCGGTAGAGGAGATAGAGCAGTGGCATGGGACGGCTCACCTCTCCATCTCAGAGCCGCCCGAACAGGTCCAGAAGCTTCAGCTTCCAGACCTTCCAGACGGCTTCCACTCACGATCCGCTTCGACATCTTGGAATCCCCCGTCTCCCGCTCCGTGAACACGATGGGAATCTCCAGGAGCTGAAACCCTTTCCTCCAGGCCCTGAGCTTGAGCTCGATCTGAAAGGCATAGCCGTTGTATCGATCCGATCCAGGGCCATGGCTTCCAGGACCTCCCGCCTCCAGCAGTTGAAGCCACCGGTGAGGTCCATGATGGGAACCCTGTAATCACACGGGCATACAGGCTTCCAAACACGCTGATGAGGAGTCGGGTAAGGGCCAGTTCACGACATTCACTCTCCGGCCCACGTACCGGGATCCCACCACCACGGGGTGGGTCCTGGCCAACTCGATCATCTGGGGAATCTTGTCGGGAGGATGGGAGAAGTCGGCATCCATCTCGAAGAAGAGGTCGTAGCCACGCTGGAGCCCCCACTGGAAGCCGTCGATATAGGCTCCCCCCAGTCCGTCCTTTCCCTGCCCGATGGAGGGCGTGGACCCTGGGGTCGTCCCTGGCCAGGCCGGCGGCCAGGAGCCCCGTCCCGTCCGGGGAGTTGTCGTCCACCACCAGGATCTCCAGACTAGAGTGGGTTTCCAGCACCCGAGGGATCAATCTCGGGCAGGTTCTCCCTCTCGTTGTAGGTGGGGATCACCACCAGGACTCGACTCTCGGCGGCGTCAGCCACGTTCCCGACCTCCCGTGCGGCGCGGTCCCAGATGCCCGCGGCCAAGAACCATGGCCAGAAGCAGCTCCACCGCCGTCGTCCAGAGCCGTGCGACAACCGCCAGAGTGCCGCCGCTCCGGCCCCCAAGATCGGGTCCAGAAAGGCGATGAGAAAGCCCTCCCGGATTCCGATTCCCGCAGGTGCGAAGATCGCCACGTATCCGAGAACGTACGCGGCCGGGTAGGCGGCGAGGGCTTCCAGTGGAGGCAAGCGCCATCCCCAGGCTTCGGCCCAGAACGAGAAACGCCGCTCCCTGCATCAGCCATGCCAGGGCGTAGAGCCCCATCCAGCGGACGCCGAAGGCCGCTCCCAGCTCGAGGCCGGGCGGCTCCGCTTCCCGGGAGAGACGAAACCAGAGCCCCATGAGCGCCCTCAGGATCCCGGGGACCGCCACGCAGGCCAAGAGCACCGGCCCAGCACCACCATGGCGCCCAGGTCACCCCACTCACTTCTTAGGAGGACCCCGGCCCCCACCAGGGTTGCTCCGGCGAGGGAGAAGGCCTGACCCAGGACCGCGGCTCCCGAAGCGGTAGCGGCCGGCACGCCCTCCTTCCGGGCGAGGAGGGCCAGTCCCGCGATCTGCCATACCTTCCCGGGAAGATACCGGCCCAGATTCGCGGTGAAGAACACCCTGAGAGAGGCAACCAGGCCCATCTCCACCCCGCTCAGCTCCCGGACCATCAGTCCCCAGAGGGACGCGGCGTAGAGGTAGGCCGCCACCAGGAGGCTCGAAGCCACGGCCAGGACGACCCACCGGATGTGGAGCGTGGAGAGGTCGAAGCTCCCGAGTTTTCCGAGATTCACTCCCACGGCCCGGAGAATGAACCACGTCACCAAGCCGGTCAGGAGCAACTGGGCCAGGACCTTCCCTGCCCGGCGGCCGGCCGAAGGGGGCCTGGCCTCCATCAGGAAGCGGTCCCTCCGCCGCTGGAAGGGGTCCCTCCGCCGCTGGAAGGGGCCTCAGGCGGCCGAGGAGCCCTTCCCCGCCCCCCTGACCATGCAAGGCCCCCCAGAACGAGCAGAGACGCCAGGCTGACCAGGAGGGGGGTGAGCAGGACACCGGCGTCGTAGTAGATCTCCACCTCGTATTCCCCGGCTGGCACCGGGACCGCACGGAGCGTGAGATCCGCTCGGAGGACAGGAGCTTCCTGGTCCCCCACGCGGGCCCTCCAGGCGGGGTACCAGTTCCCCGACACCACCAGGAAGGCCGGGGAGGCGCTCCGAACCTGGAGGCGTATGCGGTTCGGGGTCTTCTCCAGCCAGGTGACCTCCCCCTCCACGGGGCCTCGGTGGCGGGGCGAGGGCCGGCTGCTCGTTGAGCACGATCTCGTTCTCGGGCTGAAAGCCCGGTGAGAGGAGGTAATCCATGGTCTCCTCCTCGGGCAGCACCACGACCTCCTTTACCAGCCGGGCCCGGGGAAGCGTCGGGATCTCGTACACGGCCTCGTAGGGGCGACCGCCTCCCAGCGTCGTTGCCATGACCGCCTCGCCCTGCGGGAGGCCTCCGAACTGGTACACCGGCCAGATCACGTACCGAACGTTCAGGATCGAGAGAATCGGAAGATCGAGAGCCAAGGTACTGGGATTGATGAGGTTGGCAGGCACACCGCTCCCCGCCATTCCGATGAGCTCCCGGTAGCGGGCCAGGTCGTTGGGATGGTGGCCCGCCGCCAGCTCCAGCCCGTACATCCCCGGCTTCACGTCCTGGCCGGCCCCCGGACCCTCCCATGGCCAGGACCCGGAAGGGTGGCTGGGTCCGCTTCTGCTCCTCCAGGTACTGGATGTTGGGATCGGGCGCGGCCCAGGCCTGGAAGTCCATGGTCTGGATGAAGGGGTTGTCGACCCGAGCCAGGTCGAGAACCAGGAGAAGTCCCACCGCCCCCACCCAGAGCGCACGGGGCAGCTTCCCCCTCTGAAAGGTCCAGACGAGGGCCAGGGTCGCGCCGGACAGGAGCGTCGCCAGGAGGAACCCCCGTGCGATGTAGGGCTGGGCCCTGGCCAGCGCCTGGGCCTTCCCCGGCTCGATGTCGGAGTAGAGGAGGGAGACCCAGGCCGACGTCAGGGCTCCCGGACGAAGCCAGAACGGCGCCCACCAACAGGATACCCGTGGCAGCCATCAGAAAGATGCGGATACCCTTTTCCTCTGCGGCAGCCGAGGCGCGACTCCCGCCCGCCTTCCCCTCCCGCCGAGGGCCGTCCCCTGGAACGGGGCCGCCCAACCCCAGGACCCGATCCACGCCGAAGGCCATGAGGGTGACGGCCGCGAAGCCGAAGAGGAAGGCCGCGATGCTGGGTGCGCGGAAGAGGGAGATGCCCGGGACGATCTCGTAGAAAGCCCGCCAGACAGGGGTGTGGCCCCCCAGAGCGTAGAGGAGCGCCACGCACCCCGATTCCCAGGAAGGTGTATCGGAGACGGACCCCCGGGGCCCCGAAGAAGGCCAGGCCCGCCAGGAGCAGGACCACCAGCCCCCCGTACTCGTGGTTCAGCTTGAAGACGTTCCGTCCCCAGTACGTGTTGCGCGGTCCAGTCCGGCCCTGCACTGAAGCGCCGACGAACTCCGGGACCACCAGCGCGGCGATCTCCTCCGGGTGCAGCGACCAGGAGGAGGAGTAGGCCACGGAGCCTTCCTGCGATGCTTGCGTAGTGGTGGCGGTGCGCGCTGGAGAAATGGGTCACGTAGTCCACGGCAGGGAGGAGCTGGATGGCGGAGGCTCCGGCGCCCAGGCACCGCGAACGCCAGAAAGAGGGCGAACCGTCCCGCCGCGGCGGGGAGACCCAGACCGTCCCGCCACAGGAAGAGAGCGCGGACGAAGGCGTACACGCCCACGGCTCCGAAGAGGAAGTAGGCCTGCTGGAAGTGGGTCGTGAGGATGACCAGCGTTACCACCAGCGCCATGCCGGCGAAGGCCCGCAGCCGACCTCCCGCCAGAGCCCGCTCCGTGGCCCAGAACAGGAGCGGCGTCAGGGCGGTGACGAAGAGCTTCCCGTCATGGCCGGGAAAGACCAGGGTGACCATGAAGGGGGCCAGGAGGTAGGCCAGGCCCGCACAGGAGGGCCGCCGCACGGGACCGGCCCAGGGCCCGGATCCACCCGTAGGTGAACAGGCCCGCCAGGAACACATGGAGGACGAGCTTCCACCCCAGGGCCCGGTAGGGCTCCATGAGGACGAGGAGGATGGACGTAGGATAGAGGGAGTCCCCGCCCGCCAGGGAATCCAGGAAGGGCGTTCCCCCCAGGATGATGGGGTTCCAGAGGGGAAAGATCCCCTGGCGGAGGGCCTGGGCGAAGAAGTTCCGGGCCACGAAACCCAGGGCCAGGGTGTCGGATCCGTAGAGCATCTCTCCGGTGAACACGAACTTCCGGAAGAGGAGAAGGGTGACGGCCCCGTAGAGGACCGGTGGGAGCCAGCCGGGGAGGTCCAGGTCCTCGCCGAGGCGCCGGCGCCTACCCTCCGGGGTTCCTCCGGGACCCCGGGGGCCCTTTCCCGCTCTCGTTTCCCGTCGGATCCTTCCGCCCTTCTCCGCCATGAAGCTTCATCCTCTCTTCTTCCCAGGAGCGCGTCGTAGATCTCCAGGTGCCGGTCGGCCAAGGCGGTCGTTGCTCCAATGCCGGTCGACAACTCTCTCTCTGCGCCCGGTGCCCCAGGGCCGGAAGCTCGCCCGCCCCAAGGAGTCGGAGCACGCCGTGCGGGCGAGAGCCTCCGGATCCCCGGCCTCGAAACAGCCCTCCCACCGACTCGTCCACGATCTCGGGAAGGCCCCCGACATCTGGAGGCCGCCACCGGGAGCTCGCAGGCCATGGCCTCCAGCGCCGCCACGGAAGTGGCCTCCATGAGGGAGGGAATCACGGCCAGATCCCCCGAGCTCAGGAGGCGCCGGCATCTCCACGTGCCTCCTCTTGCCCAGGAAGCGCACCTGGTCCTGCACCCCCAGCTCCCGGGCCAGGGCCTCCAGGCGGCCCCGCTCCGGGCCGTCCCCGATGAGTACAGCCTCCACCGGTGTCTGGGCCATGATGATCAGGGGAAGGGCCCGGATCAGGTACTCCACTCCGTTCTTCGGGAAGAGACGCCTGGGAACGATGATTCTGGGACGGTCGCCCGGTGGGAGGGAGCCGCTCCACCCTTCGAAAGAAGGTCGTCTCCACGCCGTTGGTCAGGGCCTCCACGGACGGTGCCCGGCGCCAGCGCATTCGGCCACGGCGGCGATCTCCCGCGCTGGCGGCCAGAGCGTAGTCGGGCATGCGGACCAGGGCTGCCAGGATCGGCCGCCACGCGGGCTGCGGGCCGCCCGGGTCAGGAAGTGGGAGGTGTGGAAGGTGGCCACCAGGGGAGCCCCCGAGCTTCGCCGGGCCGCAGCCCCCGGGAGCACCGACGCGAACGCCTGGGCGTGGATCACGTCCGCCTCTACCGCAAGGCTCCGGGTCCGGGGAACCGACCCGAGGGCGTGGGCAATCCAGCCCAGGGAGTTCCGGGCCGGAAACCAGGTGCGCCAGACCCGGATCCCTTCCATCTCCTCCTCCTTCGCCACCCCCGGGAGGGAGCGGGAGGTCACCACGTCCACCCGGTGGCCCCGCCGCACCAAGGCGCGGGCCAGGTAGTAGACGTGACTCTCCAGACCTCCGACTTCCGGAGGAAAGTAGACGCAGTGGAGGAGGATGTTCACGCCCCGTTCCAATCGGAGGTGCGACGGGGCCCGCCCCTCAGGTGGCAGGCCACGATGTCGGCGATCCGATCCCCCGCCTTTCCATCGCCGTAGGGGTTCGCGGAAGCGCTGCGCCCCGGGTGGCCAAGGGCTCCCTCCTGCCAGAATCGCATCGAGCCTCGGGAAAGGATCCGATCCCGGTCGGTTCCCACCAGCACGGCGACGCCGGCCTCCACCCCCTCGGGACGCTCGGTGACCTCCCGGAGGACCAGGACCGGGGTCCCGAAGGTGGGGGCCTCCTCCTGGATGCCCCCCGGAGTCCGTGAGGACGAGGGCCGAGCTGCTCCAGGGCCGGCACCAGGTCCAGGTAGTCCAGGGGCTCGGTCAGGTGGATCCGGGGATGCCCGGAGAGGAGCTCCCGGGCCGGCTCCATGACCTGCGGGTTGGGGTGGACCGGATACAGCACCTCGATTCCGCGCTCCGGTCTCCGCAAGCTCCCGAACGGCGGAAAAGGCCTCGCGGCGCAGGGGCTCGCCGAAGGACTCCCGACGGTGGGCGGTGAGGAGGACCAGCCTCCGTCCCCGTCCAGGACCCCGGCCAACTCCGGGTTCGTGGGACCGACGGGCAATACCAACGGTGGCCTGCCAGGAGGGCGTCCACCACCGTGTTGCCCGTGAGATGAATGCTCGTCGGCCGGGAGATCCCCTCCCGAGGAGATTGTCCCGCGCCCCGGTGTTGGAGCGAAGTGGGGGTCCGTGAGAACGTCGGTGAGCCTCCGCAGCATCTCCTCGGGAAAGGGCGCCCATTTTCGCCCGCTCCGAAGCCCCGCCTCCACGTGCCCGACGCTGGATTCCCTCGAAAAAGGCCACGAGCCCCGCGAAGAAGCACGCTGGCGGTGTCGCCTTGCACCAGGACCATCTGGGGCTGGAAGTCCTGGACGACGTCCCGTAAGCCCGTCGAGACACCCGTGGGCGAGATCGTACAGGCTCTGGCCCTCCCGCATGAGTGCCAGGTCGAAGTCGGGGAGGAATCTGAGGTCCGGAACCAGTCCAAAGGCCTCCAGGACCTGATCCACCAACTCGTCGTGCTGACCCGTGAGGGCGAGGCGGGCTTCGAGCTCGTCCTCCCTCCGGCTCCAGGGCCTGGACCACCGGAGCCATCTTGATGGCCTCAGGGCGGGTACCCACCACGACCAGGACCCTGGGCCGCCGACCGCTGATGGTGAACATCCGCCATGAGGGTCCCCTATCGGGGCATCTGCGGCGAAGGGAATCGACCTCGTAGTGGAGCTGGGCGACCATCTCCGCCATGAGCCCCACGCCCAGAAGCCCGAAGCCCACCGTTTCCAGGAGCATGACCAGGTAGAGGAGGGGCCGGAAGCCCATGCCCTCCACGAATCGGAGGTAGAAAGCCACCCCACCACCAGGCCCAGGAGGATCAGGATGAGTCCGGTGAACCCGAAGAGGAGCAGGGGCTTCCTGGAGAAGAGGAGGAGGAACCAGACGGAGAGGAGGTCCATCAGGCCCGACGACGACTCGAAAACGCCCGGAGTACTTGGATACCCCCGCCCGGCGGGGGTGAAGCCGGATGTCGATCTCCGTCACCGAATACCCCCGGGCGTGGGCCAGCACCACGAAGAACCGATGCCAGTCGTGCCGCAGGGGAAGCTCCTCGCACGATCTCCCGGCGGAAGGCCTTCATGGAGTTCAGGTCCGAGACCGGGACCTTGAAGATCCTCCGGCTCAGCCAGTTGTAGATCCCCGAAACCAGGGGTTTCTGGTACGCGCCGATCTTCCGGCCGGTGACCACGTCCCACCCCTCCTGGAGTTTCGCCAGGAAACCGGGGGATCTCCTCGGGGAGGTGCTGCAGGTCGGCGTCGAAGAGGACGAGGTACTGCCGCTCCGTGGCCTCCGCGGCGGTGACCAGGGCCTCGGTCTTCCCCAGGTTCGTGCGGTGGCGCAGGACCCGGAAGTTCGCCCACCCCTCCCCTTCCCTCTCCGCCAGGTCGCCGGTCCCGTCGGTGGAGCCGTCGTCCACCAGAAGGACCTCGCCGTCCAGGCCGTGCTCCCGGAAGCGTGCGTTCGCAGGGAGCGCGCACACGGAGCTCAGGCACACGACGGGGGCCTCGTTGTACGCCGGACACAACCACCGCGAAGTCCCTCCGCATAGTGATCGTGAAGGGACATCGCCTCCAGGTCCATGGAGTCTACACCCGCTTCCGCATCCGCGCCGGGAGGATGCCCAGCTGGTCGCGGTATTTGGCCACCGTCCGCCGGGCAATGTTCACGCCTTCCGCCTTCAGGAGGTTCACGATGGCCTGGTCGGTCAGAGGGCGCTTCGGGTTCTCGTCGTCCACGAGGTTCTGGATCTTCGCCTTCACCCCCCGGGCGGAGATGTCCTCGCCCGACGTGGTGGAGAGGCCGCTGGAGAAGAAGAACTTCAGCGGGAACACCCCCCGCGGGGTCTGGACGAACTTCTCGTTCGTGACCCGAGACACGGTGGACTCGTGCATCTCGATGTGCTCGGCCACCTCCCTCAGGGTCAGGGGCCTCAGATGCTGCACCCCTTTCTCGAAGAAGGCCCGCTGCCGGTCCACGATGAAGCTCATGACCTTGAGCATGGTCTGCCGGCGCTGCTCGATGGCCTGGATCATCCAGTTGGCCGAGTTCAGCTTGGAGGAGATGAAGTCCTTGTTCTCCCCGGTGAACTTGCCCTTGTCTCTGGCCACCTCCCGGTACGCCCGGGAGAGGCGGAGCCGCGGGAGGCTCGTGTCATTGGCGAAGACCATGTACTCCCCGTCGATCTTCTCCACGATGAGATCGGGGATGACGTACCGTTCCGGGCTCGGACGAGTGCCGGAGGCCCGGCTTGGGATCCAGCTTGGCGATCTCGTCGGCGGCATCCTGGACCTCCAGGGGGTGATGCCCCGTGCCTTGGCGATATCAACCCACCGATGGTTGATGAGATCGTCGAAGTGCTCCTCCACCAGGGCGGCGGGGAGGGAGTCCCGCCATTCCCTTGCGGGAGAGCTGGATCAGGATGGACTCCCGCAGGTCCCTGGCCCCGACACCGGGGGATCGAAGGCCTGGATCGGCGTCGAGCATTTCCTCAGCTTCATAAGCTCGTAGGGCCGGAAGAGGTGGCCTCCAGATCCCACTTCTCCTCTTCCCGCTCCTCCTCGTCTCGAAAATCGTATGCCCGAAGCGCTCCCAGGCTACGACCCTGACCTCCTCCAGCCAGCGTTTACTCCGGACACCACGTCCTCCAGGGGGCAGGAGAGGCCCCATCGTCGTCGATATTGCCGATGATCTCCTCACCCAGCCTGATCTCCCGCTCCGAGAGGTCCAGGTAGTGGAGCTGCTCACCAGGAAGTCCTGGAGATCAGGGTCTCCACCGGCGTGGGCTGAAAGTACTCCTTCTGCTCGATACTGTTGCTTCCTCCCGCCGGCGTCGAAACCGTCCAGGAGGATCTCCTCCCAGTCGATTTCCTCCTCCGTCTCCTCCTTGCCCTCCTCACCAGCTCCACTTCCTCCTGGACGTCCGCCTCGGACATCTCCAGGAAGGGGTTCTCGGCCAGCTCCTGCTTGAGGTGCTGCTGCAGGTCCAGCAAGGGCATGTAGAGCAGCTCCATCGCCTGGTATAGGCGAGGGTTGATCTTCATCTCCTGGCGGAGATGCGCGCTCTGGATGAGCCGGGTATTGAAGCTGCTCATACCTGCGCCTGCGGTCGAGCGATACCGGCTCCGCATGCGGGCCGTGAGTGTGGGTCCAAAGTAGATGTCTGCCACCTCGTCGTTCCAAACGAGCTCCGACACGGTGCCACTGACCCGGATCCGGCCTTCGTACATAATGTAAGCTCGGTCTACGATCTCCAGCGTCTGTTCCACATTGTGGTCGGAGATGACCGCCCCGATCCCCGGTGCTTTGAGCCCATGGACGATCTGCTGAATGTCGTTCACAGCGATGGGATCGATGCCCGCAAAGGGCTCGTCCAGAAGCATGAACTTCGGCCTCTGGACCAGGGCCCGCGTAATCTCCAGCCGTCTCCTCTCCCCCCGGAGAGGGAATAGGCCTTGTGGTCCCGCAGGTGGGCGATGGTGAGCTCCTGGAGGAGGTTCTCGAGGCGGGCGCTTCCGCTCGGCCTTGGACAGATCCAGGGTCTCCAGGATCGCCATCACGTTCTCCTCCACTGTGAGCTTCCGGAAGACCGATGGCTCCTGGGCCAGATACCCGACGCCCAGGCGGGCCCGTTTGTACATGGGGACCTCGGTGATTTCCCGCTCATCCAGAAAGACCCGACCCTCGTTGAGGGGAATCAGCCCCACGATCATGTAGAACGTGGTGGTTTTTCCGGCGCCGTTGGGACCCAGGAGGCCCACGATCTCCCCCTGGCGCACGGCGATCCCGACCTCGTTCACGACCTTGCGCTTGCGGTAGATCTTGGTGAGGCCCTTCGGCCCGGAGACGGCTCCGCGCCACCTCCAGGCCCTCCTCCCGCCATGCCTCCGCTCTCTCCTGGTACAGACTCTCGACTACGATCTCGACCTCCTTGAGCAGCGCGTCCCTGTTGTCTCGGACCTCGGTCCAGAGGCTCTCCGAAAGCTTGAGGCTCCCGGCACCGTCTCCATCGTGGGAGACCTGGGCGATCCCGTTTTCGTCCAGGAGCCAGGTCACTTCGTCCCGGAGGAAGGTTTCCAGTGCCTCCTCGTTTCCAAGGGGAAAGCCATGGCCCGTCCCCTCGGCCCGCCTTCGCATGTCCTCCAGGCCCTCGCGTACCGCCCCGAGCCAGGCTCCCTGGTTCACGTGCCCATCCTCGTCGGCACGCCTGAGGAGCTCCCTCAGGGCGACCCCCAATGAAATCTCGTGGGGTGACAGCCGGCTGACAAAGGCCCGGATCTCTTCGGACCCTCTCATCGCCCTCCCCCTCCCGGCTCCCCGCCGGAGCGACGGGTCGCCGCCGCCGGCTCCAGGTGCACCCCCACAGTCTGCCCCTTGACCTCCATGGTCTCCACTTCGCCGTTCTTCAGAAGAATCGTGATTTCGTCCCCCACAACGTAATGGGCTGCCGGGGGCCCGCCTTCCGCGGCCACGGTGGAATCGGAGGGGGCCAGGCGATAGAGGCTCCTGGCGTTGCCCCTGGCCACCAGACGCCTCAACTCGTATCCGGTCTCCGCGGAATCCGGGGGAGCCTCCGGCTCCACCCTCAGGCGCAGCGGCTCCTCGGCCACCGTGAGGGAGTCGCCCAGCACCGCCAGGGAATCCTCCAGGGTCGGCAGTGTATCCCCCGGACGTTGGAAGGTGGCGACGATGGTGTCCCCTTCCAGCCAATCCCGGCTGATGATGGAGGGCGTGTCCGGTGTGTTCAGGGAGTCCCGGCCCAAGGACTCCCCTCTGGCGGCACCCATGGCCCGGACCCGGTCCAACACCTCGTCCGGTGAGTGCACCTCCAGGGAGTCCGCGGTGAGAGAGAAGTCCTCCGCCACGGCCTCGGGACGCGCCGGCGGCACCCCGGCAGCGGAGTCGGACGGTGTCGTTCCCTCCTCCGTGAGGGAGTCCGCCTCGGCTCCGCGGAACGCCACCAGTCGCTGGAGTTTCCCCTCCTCCATGAAGAGCGAGATCATGGGCGCCATGAGCTCCAGATTCTCTCCCCGAAGGACGGCGTCCCTCCGCGCCAGGACCTCCCGCACGTCGTCCTGGGGAATCACCAGGACGATGACCTCCGCGGAGAGATCATAGCTCGCGGTCTCAAGGTGGGCCTCACGGCTCAGGGAGAGGGTGCCCAGAGACTGGTCGTATTCCACCGAGTCCGCCGAGGCGGTCAAGGAATCCCTGGTCACATCCACCGATCCTGTGGCCCTGAAGTAGCGGGAGCCCTCCAGGACGATCCGAGACGCTTCGATGTCGTACGGAGTCGCCTCCGCGGCCGGCGAGGAGCTCTCCGGCGCCTCGGACGGGGGCAACGGGAGTGGGACACCCACGGCCAGGGTGTCCGGGGGAGGAAGGGGAGGGCCCGCCCCCGCCGTGTCCGGGGGCGGACGGGGGAGTCCCACTGCCCCTGTGTCCGCCGCCTGGGGGGAGGGCGGTTCCTCGGTCTGCCGGGCCGGATACAAAGTGGCGTGGGGACGACGGCCCGTAACCGTCAGCTGGTCCTCCGGCCGGCCTTCCCCGGCCCTGCGAAGGACCATGGTGTCCCCCTCGATCACCGAGCCGTTCGTTTGGTTGGTCAGAACCGCGTTCCCCCACGCTCTGAGCCGCCGCTCCGTCCCGAAGTATTGGGCCTCCTCCGCCGTCAGCCGCGACTCGGCATCCTGAAATACCACGCGGCCAAAGAGCTGGTAGTACTGGGTGGATTCGTAGACCCGGGCCGAATCCGTCGTGATCCGGGTCCCTTCCGAGCATCGGAACACCGGCCGGGAGAAGCTCAACACCTGGTCGCCATTGGAGAGGGTGAGGCTGGTGAACCCTTGATGGCTCGGGACGTCACACTCCATCCCCTCCTGGCCGCCCGCCTCCCGCCCGCCGATCTGCCGGGCCGTGGCGGTGGCGGGGGCGGAGAGCCCCACCCACAGGACGACGGCAACCCACGGGACCCGGGGTAACCCGCGCCCCCTGCCCGGAGGAGGGAGAGGCATCAGGGGAGTCCCCCACCCCCCGGACCCGTTCTTCTAATGCTCCCGGGGCCGACCCTCAACTGGCGGAAGTCCAGGTCGGAGCTGAAGCCCATTCCTTCCAATACGCTCCCTTGCTCATGCAGGACCGTGAAGGAGTCACTCCAGATGCGATCGCCCCCGGGCGCGTAGTTGAGTTCCTGGCTCTCCACGCGCCTGTTCCCGTCCACGATGGTGAGGACCACATCGCCCTGGGCGTTCAGCTCGTCCGTGGTGAGGTCCATGCGGCCCTTCTCGGCCGTTACCCGCGCCCTCAGGACACCCTGCTCGGTGAAGAGGGTGAGGACGGGGTTGCTGAGGAGATACGTGGTGGAATCATCGTAGAAGAACGCGGTATCGGCGAAGACCTCTCCGGCATTCACTCCATCTCTGGTAATTACGGTCTGGAGACCGATGGCCACCCGGTCGGCCCCCGTCTCCAGGAGCAAGGGGGAGGCGATGGGGGCGGTGTCCGTCTCGTTGCACGCCGCCGTCCAGGCGGCCGCGAGAAGCAGGGGGAGGATGAGGTGGGCCCGCCCCGGAATCCGGGACCGCAACGGACGCCGACAGCTCTCCCGGGAGGACCGCATGTCGTAACGTTCCAAATTACTATTCATAATCATCATACAGCACCCGATCTCATAAGATCATGGAGGTGCACGATTCCCTTGAGACCCCCTTCGTCGTCCACGACGGGGAGGGCCATGATCCCGTGCTCCTCCATCCGGTGGACCGCAGCCGATGCGAGCTCCCCGACGCGAACGATCTTCGGCGTACGCGTCATGACCTCTCGAACCGGCACGTCCAGGAAGCCCTCCTCGCGTTCCATGAGGCGGGTGAGGTCACCTGCCGTGACGACACCGACGACCCGGTTCCCCTCACCCACGATAGGTACCGTACCCCTCATCTCCGCCAGCGGGACGATGCACTCCCTCATGAGGGCGGTTTCGTCCAGCCAGGGATACGCGTCCCCGACCATGACCTCTTCCACCCTCAGAGTCAGCTTCCTTCCGAGGGAGCCCCCCGGGTGCAGGCGGGCGAAGTCTTCGGCCCGGAATCCCTTTCTCTCCAGGAGGACGACGGCCAGGGCGTCCCCCATGGCCAGCGCGGCCGTGGAAGAGGTCGTGGGGGCCAGGTCCAGGGGGCACGCTTCCTCCGCCACCGAACAATCCAGGGCCACGGCCGCCGCCCGCCCCAGGGGAGATGCGACCACTCCGGTCAGGGCGATGATGGGTACGCCCAGGCGCACCAGGTAGTCCATCAGGCCGGAGAGCTCGGAGGTGTCCCCGCTCTTGGAGATCAGAATCGCCACGTCGTCCCGGCCCACGATCCCCATGTCCCCGTGGAGGCCCTCCACCGGGTGTAGAAAAGTGGCGGGAGATCCCGTGGAGGTCAGCGTCGCCGCGATCTTCCTGCCCACGATCCCGCTCTTCCCGATCCCCGAGACCACGATCCGGCCCTTCGTCCCCGCCAGGATCTCCACGGCCTCCACGAAGGGGGGGCCGAGACGCTCGGCCAGGTCTTCGATGGCTCTCGCTTCCGAGGCCAGCACCCGGCGCGCCTCCCGGAGAAGGTCTCCGGATTCGATCAAGGTCATAGGCTCCTATCCACCCCTTCCCTCACCCATCCTGGCGCCCACGTAGGCGTCCACCTGGGTGTCCCACTCTCCCCTCGCCTTGAGGAGCGCCTCACAGAACTCCCGAACCGCGCCATTTCCCCCGCACTTCCTGGCCCGCCAGAGGGCGACTCCCCTCACCTCCTCGGTAGCGTTACCCACTACGGCCGGGAGCCCCACTCGCCTCAGTACGGCCATGTCCGGGAGATCGTCCCCCAGCATGGCCACCTCCTCCCAGCCCAGCCCTTTGCGCCGGAGGATGTCCACGATGGCTGGGATCTTGAACGCGGCTCC
The DNA here is from genome assembly GCA_963751255.1 of uncultured Gemmatimonadales bacterium. Classification (GTDB taxonomy): domain Bacteria; phylum Gemmatimonadota; class Gemmatimonadetes; order Longimicrobiales; family Gaopeijiaceae; genus CAVVTW01. The sequence goes on from CAVVTW010000038.1 coordinate 154,488, forward strand.
GTCCTGGTGGCACTCGAGGATCTCCAGCTCCCGGGCCCGAATCTCCGTCGCCCGGGAGATTCTCCCCGACACCACCGCCACTTCGACGCCCGCACGCTGGAGCATCCGGATCCCGATCCCGTCCTGGATGTCGAACCGCTTCAGCTCCAGGGTCTCCCCTCCGGGGAGGGCGCCGAGATACACGGCCCCGTCGGTGAGCACGCCGTCCACGTCCAGGATCACCAGCCGGATCCTCTTCGCCAGCTCAGGCGCGAGCTCCTCGGGTGGCCCCGTCACGCTCGGGCCCTGTCCGGAAACCTCCTCGGGGGCCGTCAAGGAGCACTCCTCCTTCCCAGGGCGTCCCTCACCGCCAGCACCTTCTCCAGGAGAGGCCCCAGCTCGTCGAGACGGAGCATGTTGGTGCTGTCCGAGGGAGCGGACGCAGGGCGCGGGTGGGTTTCCAGGAAGAGCCCGTCACAACCCGCCGCAACGGCGGCCAGGACGAGGGAAGGAATGTGCTCGGGGTCTCCCCCGCTGGATCCGGCGGCCTGACCCGGCCGTTGGACGGAGTGGGTCCCGTCGAAGATGGCCCTGGAACCGGTGGCCTCCCGGAGTCGCCGGAACGAGCGCATGTCCACTACCAGATTCCCATAACCGAAGAAGGTCCCCCGCTCGGTGACCACGACCTCGGGGGATCCGCTCCGCCGGGCCTTCTCCACCGCATGGGCCATCTCCTCCGGAGCCATCCACTGGCCCTTCTTGATGCTCACGGTCTTTCCCGTCTCCCCGGCCGCCACCAGGAGGTCGGTCTGGCGACAGAGGAAGGCGGGAATCTGGAGAACATCCACGACCGTCGCGGCCCGGGAGGCGTGGTTCGGCTCGTGGATGTCCGTGATCACGGGGAGACCGGTCTCACCCTTCACCCGGGCCAACCTCTCCAGCCCCGCTTCCAGCCCCGGCCCCCGGGGCGAGTCCACCTTGGACCGGTTGGCCTTGTCGTAGGAGGCCTTGTAGACGATGGGCAAGGCCAGCTCGGCGGACAGACGGGCAAGTGCCCGGCCCACCTCCAGGTTCAGACCGTGGTCTTCCAGCACGCAGGGTCCGGCGATCAGTGTGAATTGCTCAAACATGCGCTTCTCCCATCCCTCCTGTCCTCCCCCTCACTCGCCCGCGGCCACGGAGCTCAGCGACCGATCGGCCTGGAGGTATCCGCCCACCTGGGCGGCCCCCCGGATAAAGGAAGCAAAGAGCGGGTGCGGCCGGGTAGGGCGGCTCTTCAGCTCGGGGTGAAATTGACATCCGACGAACCAGGGGTGGGACGGGAGCTCGATCATCTCCACCAGCTTGCCATCCGGGGAAAGGCCGCTGAAGACCATCCCCTTCTCCTCGAACGGCCCCCGGTACTCGTTGTTGAACTCGTAACGATGCCGATGGCGCTCGCTGATCTCCTCGGTCCCATAGATCTTCGCCGCGCGGGATCCGGGGAGGAGCTTGGCCGGGTAGGCCCCGAGCCTCATGGTCCCCCCCTTCGTGGTGACCTGGAGCTGGGAATCCATGAGACAGATCACGGGGTGGGGAGAGCCTTCGTCGAACTCGAAGGAGTGTGAGTACTCGAGCCCGGTGACATTCCTGGCGAACTCGATGACCGCGCACTGAAGGCCAAGGCAGATCCCGAAGAAGGGGATCCCCCCTTCCCTGGCCCAGCGAATGGCCTCCAGCATCCCTTCCACGCCCCGAGGTCCGAACCCTCCGGGGATGAGGATCCCGTCAAACGCCTCGAGCTCGGACATCTCCTGACCCCCCTCGTACTTCTCGCTGGACAGCCAGGAGATCTCGACACCGACATCGTTGGCGATCCCCCCGTGAACGAGGGCCTGCTGAATGGACTTGTAGGAATCCACGAGGTCGGTGTACTTGCCCACAACGGCAATGTGCACCGGACCGCCCGCCGGAGACCGGATCCGCTCCACCATCCCCCTCCACTCCTGGAGGTCCGGCGAGGGTGTGCCCAGCCCGAGACGGTCCACCACAAAGTCATCCAGCTTCTGCCGCTTGAACTCCAGGGGCACGGCGTAGATGGTGTCCACGTCCTGGGCCTGGATCACGCCATTGATGTGAACGTTGGTGAAGAGGGCGATCTTCTTGCGGAGGTCTTCGTCCATGGGGTGCTCCGTCCTGCAGATCAGGACATCGGGCTGGATCCCGATCTGCATGAGCTCCCGGACAGAGTGCTGGGTCGGCTTGGTCTTCAGCTCACCGGCAGCGGCGATGAAGGGGACCAGCGTAAGGTGGATTACAAGGGAATTCCCGGGGCCCACGTCCTGCCTGAACTGCCGGATGGCCTCCAGGAACGGCAGGCTCTCGATGTCACCCACCGTCCCGCCGATCTCCGTGATGACCACGTCGTGATCCGGACCGAGACGGCTGATGGAGGCCTTGATCTCATCGGTGATGTGGGGAATGACCTGGACCGTCGACCCCAGAAAGTCCCCCCGGCGCTCTTTGTCGATCACGTTCTGGTAGACTCTCCCCGTGGTGATGTTGTTCGCCTGACTCAGGGAAGCATCCAGATACCGCTCGTAATGGCCCAGGTCCAGGTCGGTCTCCGCTCCGTCATCGGTGACGAACACCTCACCGTGCTGGAAGGGGGAGAGAGTCCCGGGATCCACGTTGATGTAGGGATCGAATTTCTGGAGGGTGACCCGCAGACCCCTCTCCTTGAGGAGTCGACCCAGAGAGGCGGCGGCGATCCCCTTTCCCAGCGATGAGACCACACCGCCGGTGACGAAGATATACTTGGTGGGGGTTGGGTTGGTGTCCTTCATGTCTCACCCTTGTCGTGGGGGAATGCGTTGAGTTCCAGCAGCCGTTCTTCCATTCTCGCCGCGTCTGCTGGGGTGTCCACACCAGGATCCGCGGCACCCACTACGGCAACGCCGATGCGGGCCCCCGATCCCAGGGGCCGAAGCTGCTCCAGTCGCTCCAGCTCCTCCAGGGGAGAAGGCGCTTGCGCCACCCAATCCTCCAGCGCCTCGGGCGTATAGGCGTAGATCCCGATGTGGCGCAGAAACGGCTCCCGGCCGAGCTCTTCGGAGGTCGGCTTGCTGTCCCTCTTGAAGGGGATGGGCGAGCGGGAGAAATACAGGGCCCGTCCCGATTGAGCCCGGACAACCTTCACCACGGACGGGTCCTTGCGAGCCTCCATGTCCAGGATGGGGGTGGCACAGGTGCCGATTTCCCAGCCGCGCTCGCGGACGAGCTGTATGGCGGCGGCCAGGTGCGCCTCCTTTAGAAGGGGCTCGTCCCCCTGGATATTGGCGACCACCGAGAACCCGGCGTACCGCTCGAGGCGGGCCACCTCGGCCACACGGTCCGTGCCCGAAGGGTGGTCAGGGGACGTGAGCTCCACGGGTGCACCCATGGTGCGACAGACCTCCGCAACCGCTTCGGAGTCCGTCGCGACTACGGCCTCGTCCAGGATCCTCATCCCTTCCACCCGTCGCCAAACCCACTCGATGAGGGGCCGGCCCAGGAGGGGATAGAGAGGCTTGTTGGGGAGACGGGTGGAGGCGAGCCGGGCGGGAACGATCCCGAGAACGCGGCCGCTCATAGGCGCCCTCCGGCGCCCGCAGGTCGAGAGTACGATGCAATTTTCACGCCAATAAAGGTAGAAGAGGGGGTGCAAGGGGGCAAGGAACGCGGATGGTCAACCTGCCCCATGCCCCGATGGAAATGGAGGTTCCTCACGTCAGAGTCTGAGGAAGTTGTCCAGCAAGGTGAGTCCATGCTGGGAGAAGAGGGACTCGGGATGGAACTGGACTCCCCAGATGGGGTGGGCCACGTGGCGAACTCCCTGGATCTCGTTTCCGAAGTCGTCGGGTTCCGACCATGCCGTGACTTCCAGAGTCTCGGGGAGAGCGGCGGGGTCGGTGACCAGGGAGTGGTATCGGGCCACCTCCAGGGGATCGGGCAGCCCACGGAAAACCCCCTCCCCCTTGTGGTGCACGATCGCGGTCTTACCGTGCATGATGCGGGCCGCCCGAATCGTCCTCCCTCCGAACGCCTCCCCGATGGCCTGGTGCCCCAGGCAGACCCCCAGGAGGGGGGTGGTGGGTCCCAGCGCCCGAATGAGCTCCACGCTGATGCCTGCCTCCGCGGGGGTGCACGGGCCCGGGGAGACCACCACCCGCTCGGGGGCGAGGGCGGTGAGCTCATCCAGGGAGGCCTCGTCGTTGCGAACGACCTTCGGCTCGGCTCCCAGACGGCCGAGAAACTGAACTAGGTTCCAGGTAAAGGAATCATAGTTGTCCAGGACCAGGATCATGCTGAACGATCGATCCTACCCGCCTCCGGGACAAGGGGCCCGGCTCCGGGCGAAGGCCGCGACCCGACCTCCCGACGCCGCGCCGGGTGGACGGAGGTTCCCGGGCCACTGATGGATACCGGGTCGGGGAAAAAGAAGGTGGAAGGGTTGACCGTAAAGGGTGTAGGAGGATTGCATGTACCAACGCTGTCTCGTGTGTCACACACCCTTTCCAGCCAACGAAGCTCTGGAGCATTTTCCCACGAGCCTCCGGGTAGCGTACGATCCATCCCGGGGCCGATTGTGGGCCATCTGCAAGGAGTGCAAGCGCTGGAGCCTGGCGCCCATCGAGGAGCGTTGGGAGGCCCTGGAGGAGCTGGAGAAGCTCGTAAGGGACCGTGCCCGTCTCCTCTCCCAGACCGAGAACATCTCTCTTCTCCGGGCCGGCCCGCTGGAGATCGTCAGGGTGGGAAGGGCCAATCTCACCGAGCAGGCGTGGTGGCGATATGGGAGAGAGTTGGCCCAACGCCGGAAGAACTACAAGACCTTGAGCACCGCCGGGGCCGTCGGGGCCGGTCTGGCCATCTGGGGCGGGATGGCCGCGGGAGGGATCGGATTCATCGGAGCCTGGGTCCTCTGGGACAAGCTCCCCGGGAGGATACCGGACACCGCTCGGTGGCTCCGCTTCGGCAGCGACGTGTGGCGGGGACGGGAGCGGTGCCCACGGTGCGGCTTCGTCTTCCGCCGGGTACGGTACAGGGAGCGCCAGAGCCTCATCTTGCGGCACTCCTCCGAGGTCTCGCCGGCGGAGATCGCTTTGCCATGCCCGAGGTGCCGCGACGACCGGGATGGGGGGCTCCACCTGGAGGGCAAGGTGGCGGAGCACACTCTCCGGCGCACTCTCGCCTACCATCACTTCCAGGGGGCTTCGGAGAGGACGGTGTCGGACGCCACCCGCCTGATCCAGGAGGCAGGTTCACCCCACGATCTCACCCGCATCCTTCTCAAGGACGGCAAGCCGCTGGGCGCCCTGGGACGGACCGGGGGAATCGCCCTTGAGATCGCCGCGAACGAGGCCAGCGAGCAACGGCTTCTGGAGCTGGAGCTGGCCGACCTCGAGGCGCACTGGAAGACCGAGGAGGAGCTGGCCGGGATCATCGACGGCGAGCTCACGCCCCTTCCCCTCCTGGAGACGCTTCGGAGGAAGGTCGCGGGACAGAGCTGAAGGCCTCATCAGCGCCCCCACCCGGAGCCAGCGGCGCAATCCGCCCGGGGTCGTTCCCAAGCCCTTGCCCTTCAGGTTAGACTAATCGCGACCTACGAGGCCGGTCTTCCACCGAGCCTATGCTCCGATCTCGACGCTGTCGGGAGACGAAGACATGCTCAGCAGTCATCGCGGACTCCTTGTCCTGCTCCTCCTTCCGGCCCTGGCGTGCGCGGGTCCGGGTGGGGATTCCGGCTCCGGCCAGGGGCCCATGGTGGTCACCTCCATCTTCCCGGTGGGGGATCTGGTGGAGAGGATGGTGGGGGAGAGCGCCCGGGTGGAGGTCCTGCTGCCCCCAGGGGCCTCCCCGGCGACCTTCGAGGTGACACCGAGGCAGGTCAGGGAGCTCCACGGGGCCGATCTCTTCATCATGATCGGAGGAGGACTGGACGAGTGGGTCGCCCAGCTTCCGGAGGCATCCGGAGGGCGGGCCTCCGTGGTGCGCCTCTCCGACGGGATTCCCCTCCTCGCGGAAGGGGGAGAACACGGCTCCGGAAATCCACACATCTGGCTCGACCCCATCCTGGTCAGGGACCGGATGCTGCCCAAGCTCGAGGCTGCCCTGGAGGCGGTGCTGCCCGCCGATTCTTCGGCGCTGGGTCGCCGAACGGAGCTCCTGGCCGACTCCCTCACGGCCCTCGACCAGGAGATAAGAGCGACTCTGGAGCCCCTTCGCCAGCGGTCCTTCGTGGCGACCCACCCCGCCTGGAGCTACTTCGCCCAACGCTACGGACTGAAGGAGGTAGGGGTCATCCACGCCCATCCAGGACAGGAGCCCTCGAGCAGGGAGCTGGCCCGGCTGCTGGAGATCGCCCGGGACGACGGGGTGGATTGCATCTTCGTCGAGCCCCAGCTCGGCGAGGTGGCGGCCAAGGCCCTGGCCACGGAGCTCTCCCTTCCCACCTGCCTCCTGGACCCCCTGGGCGGTCCCGGATTGAAGGACCGGGACGGGTACTTCCAGCTTCTCCGCTTCGACACCCACCAGTTCGTCACCGGCCTCGAGAAGGGGTCTGGATGAGCTGCTCCCCGGGAGACGGCCCAGCCATCGAGGTCGAGGGTCTCTGGTATTCCTACGGCTCCCGACGAGCGCTGGAGGACGTCTCCCTGGAAGTCCCCTTCGGGGCCTTCGCCGCCATGATCGGGCCGAACGGGGCCGGGAAATCCACCTTCCTTCGCCTTCTACTCGGGATCCTCAAGCCACAACGAGGGCGGATCGCGATCCTCGGTCGTCCTCCGGGCGAGCAGGGCCAGCCCATCGGCTACGTCCCCCAGGGCATCCGTCTGCCAAGGGGCTTTCCCATCACGGCAGCCGACCTTGTTCTCATGGGGCGCTATGGGAACCTGGGGCTTGTTCGCCGCCCCAAAGGACCGGATCGGGCTCGGGTCGCCCAGGCCCTGGAATCGGTGGGGATGAGCGGACTCGGCCACCGACTCTTCGAGGATCTCTCGGGGGGCCAACAGCAGAGGGTCCTCATCGCCCGGGCGCTGGTGGGCGATCCTTGCCTTCTCATCCTGGACGAGCCTACGGCAGGCCTCGATCCCGCCGCCAGGGCACGCTTCTACAGCCAGATCTGTGACCTGCAGCGCGCCCGGGGGCTTACCCTGCTGTGCGCATCCCACGACGTGGACGATGTGGCCCAGCACGCCCAGACCCTCATCGTTCTGGACACCTCCGTCCGGGCGTCGGGCCCACCTCGTGAGGTCATGGACAGCCACGCCGTGGCCGACGTGTACCACTTCCCGCCTCCCCACGTCCACCGGGAGGGAGGGCCCCGCCCGTGACGGAGTTCCTCTCCTACGGCTTCATCCAGAGGGCCCTGATCACCGGATGCCTCCTGGGGGTGACCTGCGCCGTTCTCGCCGTGTTCGTGGTCCTGCGAAGAATGGCCTTCATCGGCGTGGGCATTTCCCATGCATCCCTTGGGGGAGTGGCTCTCGGGCTTCTCGGAGGCGTCTCTCCCTTGCTCGCCGCCGGCTTCTTCTCCGTGGGAGTCGCCTGGGTCATCGGTTGGATCACCCGAAAAGGAGAGGTTTCGGAGGACACGGCCATCGGAATCTTCTTCCCCACCGCCATGGCTCTGGGGGTGGCTCTGATCAGCCTTTCCCGGACCTACCGGCAGGACCTCCTCGGGTACTTGTTCGGGAACATCCTCTCCGTGGACACGGCGGATCTGTGGTTCCTGCTGGCGCTGGCCGGGGTTTCCCTGGGTGTCCTGGCCCTCTTCTTCAAGGAGTTCCTCTTCATCGGGGTGGACGAGGAGGCGGCCAGAGCCGCAGGACTGCCCGTCGGTCTTCTGAACTACCTCCTCCTGACCATCCTGGCCGTGACCATCGTGGCCGCCATGAAGCTGGTGGGGATCGTCCTGGTTTCCGCCTTCCTGGTCATTCCCGCGGCCACGGGCCAGGTCCTCGCCGGGTCCGTGAGAGGGATGGTGGTCATCTCCGTCCTTTCCGCCCTTGTCTCCGTCCTGGTGGGGCTCTGGCTCTCGTGGGTCTGGAACCTCCCCTCCGGGGCGTCCATCGTCCTCCTCTCCGCCGCTCTCTTCTTCGGAAGCTACGTGGTGGCCAACCTGCGAGGCGGACGGAGGGATCCCTCCTCCCTCACTCCTCGTAGCGTGTCCCTTGGTAATCCACCGGCCGAAGATAGAACTGTCCGATAGCGGTGGAGGAGAGGACGGCCACCGTGGGCAGCTCCCGTTTCCAGTGGGTCCCGTTGAGTCGACCCCAGACGGCTTTCACGGCCCTCGCATCGAATCCCAGATCGATGAGCTCCCGGGAGCGAAATCCCCGTAGCAGCCAATAGAGGATCGGATCGGCCTTGTGGTAGGGAAACCCGAGCTCGTCCTCGTCGTGGATGCCCCGGATCAGGTCTGCCGAGGCGGGCTTGTCCACGATGGCCTCGGGCAGACCAAGGTACCGGGCCAACGCCCACACCTGGGTCTTGAAGAGATCCCCCAGGGGGTTGATGGGGGGCGAGTCATCGGCATGCCAGGTGTAGTAGCCCAGTAGCCGCTCGCTCTTGTTTCCGGTTCCCAGGGGCAGCCTCCTCAGCCTGGCGGATTGGTCGAAGAGGGTGATGGCCCGGGTCCGGGCGGCGAGGTTGCCCCGGCGCAGGTCGGAAATCTCCCCACCGAGCTCACCGATGAGGGCATCCACCGCCGGGGTGATGTCGATGGTTTCGCTCCTGGCACCGGTGGCCTCCAGAACCATCTCAGCGTGCTCCAGGCTCTCGGGGCTGGAGGTGGCGTAGGGAAGCCGGAATCCGGTGACCGCCTCGGGCCCCAGGGCCTGCACCGCCAAGTGGAGCGCCACCGACGAGTCCACGCCTCCCGAGACACCTAGAACCACACCCTCGAATCCCCGCCGAACCACCACTTCCTGGCGGATGAAGTCCACCAGGACCGCCCGAACCAGGTCGAGATCCAGCTCGAGCACGGAGACGTCGTTGGGATCGGGGGCCGATGTCGCTCTCCTGTCCTTTCTACGGCCACCCAGGGTGGCGGCCACGCCTTCCCGCCCCCCCCGAACCTCCTCCTCCTCTTCGTCCTCGTCCCCGGCAAGGCCCCGGGTCCCGGACCGGTCCAGGGCTCTCTGAAGGTGAGGCAGCATCTGCTGCAGGTCCGAGAGCAAGGGACTCTCGAATCGAGCACGATCGATGTCGCCACCCGACAGGACCACCGAGACCAAGCCTTCTTCCATGAGGGGGCCCCGAGCCAGGATATTTCCATCCGGTCCGGCCACGACGGACCCACCGGGGAAGACCTTCCCACCCTCCGAGCCAACGAGCTGGCAGACCCCCACGAAGAGACCGTGCTCCAGGGCCGCTCCCCGGACCAGGTCATCCCAGCGTGCGAGGTTTCCGGGCTTCCCGGCGTCCCTGGGAAACTCCCGAGCGGGAGAGGCGCTGACCACCAGGATCATCTCCGCTCCGTCCAGGGCCAGGACCGTGGCCGGAAGGGAGTGCCACATGTCCTCGCAAACCAGGAGCCCCATCCGGCCAAACCGCGTGTCGAAGGCGAAGAGATCCCGACCCGGATCCACGAACCGAGCCTCCTCGAAGATCCCGTAGGTGGGAAGAAACAGCTTCCGGTGGACGTGAACCGGGCGGTACACGGAAGCTTCGGCCTCGAAATACGCGACGCTGTTGTACACTCCTCGCCGCCAGCGCTCGTAGAATCCAAGGACCAGGTCCGGGGCCCCTTCATCAGCGGTACCCAGACGATCCGCCAGGTCCTCCACCGTGATGGCGACCTCCGCTACTCCGCCCTCGAGGAAATAGCCCGAGAGGGACACCTCGGGGAAGACAAGGATGTCGTGCTCTCCCCCCACGCGGGAAACCCAGTCCAGTATCGTCTCCAGGTTCCCGGGAACGTCGGCCTTCCGGGGCTCCAGCTGGACCAGACCCACTCCAAGGGGGGCGGAAGATCGGTTACCGTGGGTTTGCATAGATCATCTCACCTCCGGGCCCAGTCGCCCGCTCGGGGAACCACCGCGCTCCAGCGGTCAAACGTAAGTTCTCGGCACCTCCCCGGGAACGCCACACTACCGAAAAGTGTTATTGTTAGAACCGTCGTTTCAGGTACTCCCCGTATCCCGGTATGCAGATGTACTACAGAGCCGCTCCGATCCTCCTCGGTCTGTTCCTACTCCTTCCCCTGTCGGCCGGGGCCCAGGTCGCGGACACCACTCGCAGCGCCCCCCCTGTTCAAGGTGCCGGACCGGCAAGCGCGGGAATGCAGCCAGCACCCGAGGAGCTCGTCTTCCTGGGGGCCTTTCGGGCCATTCTGGACTACCACCAGACCACCTTCAGCGACTCCGCCCTCTGGGAAAAGGCCCTGGACGGCCTCATCTCGGGCCTGAACGATCCCTACGCCACGGTGTTCACAGCGGAGGAGTACGGCGCCTTCGAGGAGGATAACACCGGGGATTATGCGGGGATCGGCGTCCAGATCACCGAGTTGAACAACCGTGTCACGATTACCGCGGTCTTCCGGCGGACTCCGGCCGAAGAAGCAGGTCTGATAGTGGGCGATCAGATCGTGGGGGTGGAGGGAGCCGATGCCCGGGAATGGACCATCGACGAGGCCCGGGACTCGATTCGGGGCCCCGTCGGCTCCACCGTCCGGGTGAAGGTGGCCCGTGAGGGCCTCCCGGAGCCCCTCACTCTTCCCATTCGAAGGGACGAAGTCCACGTCTCGGCGGTGACCGCCAGTACCGTCAACGATTCCCTGGGTTACATCCTCGTGGATAGGGTGGCTGAAGGCTCGGCAGCCGAGCTGGACTCGGCCTTCGCCGTCCTTTCGGGCGCCAAGGGGATCATCCTCGACCTCCGCAGGAACCCGGGAGGGTACCTGGTGGAGTCCCTCTCCATGGCCGACCTCTTCCTCGACCGGGGAGAGATCCTGGCCAGGACGCGGAGCCGGGCTCAGGGACAGCCGGACCAGACCACGGACGAGAGCTGGGCGGCCAGACTCCCGGCCCGCATCCCCGGCGAGCCCCTGGTGATCCTCGTGGACCGGTACACCGCTTCTGCGGCGGAGATCGTTGCCGGAGCGCTCCAGGACCACGATCGGGCCGTGGTGATCGGAGAGCGCACTTTCGGGAAGGGCGTTGTCCAGACGGTCCTCCCGCTCCCCGGAGAGCGCAGGATCAAGCTCACCACGGGAAGCTGGATGACCCCTCTGGGCCGCTCTCTTCACATTCCGAGGGATGCCGAAGGCCGACCGGTCCAGGCGGAGGATCCTGACAGCTTCCCGGTGGTCGTGACCCCGGGCGGTCGAACCCTCAGGGCCGATGGTGGCGTCTATCCGGACCTGGTGGTGAAGGACGATACTCTCCTCACGGCCGAACAGAACCTACTCGTGGAGGCTGCCCGGGATTCGGTCCCGCTCACCGTGAGGATCGCCGAGTTCTCCTTCGGGCAAGCGAAACGGGCTCTGGAGGGCACGGGCCCCCGGAAGCTGGATCCCGCCGCCTTCGAGGGCTTTCTCGAGGAGTTGAGGGGCGAAGGCATCCCGGCCCAGCTCCTCGACGATCCCCAGGTCAAGGCCTACCTGAGCTGGAGGGCTCGCATGGCGTTCGCGGACCGGGCCGGATTCTCTCAGGAGGTCCTGGAGGCCCAGGCGGAGCGGGACCGGGTTCTTCGGGAGGCGATCCGTTTCCTGGCGGCGGCTCGGTCCCAGGCCGACCTCTTCGCCTCCGTGGCCGCGGAAGCGGCACCGGGGACCCGAGCCGGGAGCGACCCCAGCAGGCGGTAGCCGCGGAAAGGCGGCCCCGGGGAGGGGCCCCGGAGAGCAGGGGCAGGGCCTCCGGCACCTTCCTCAACCCCGGGGATGGAAAGTACGGTGAACCTCCCTGAGATACTCCCGGTCGACGTGGGTGTAGATCTGGGTGGTGGAGATGTCGGCGTGGCCCAGGAGCTCCTGCACGGCCGCCAGGTCTGCGCCCCCTTCCAGGAGATGGGTGGCGAAGGAGTGGCGAAGTGTGTGGGGAGAGACCTTCCGCTCCACGCCGGCCCGTGCGCGCACACTCCTTCACCAGGTTCCAGATTGCCATCCGAGACAAGGGGCGACCCCGGTGGTTGAGGAAGACTCTTCCCTGCCCCCTTCCCCGCTCCAGGACAGGCCGCACCTCCCCCAGGTACCTTCTGAGCGCCCTCCGTGCCGGGGCACCCAGGGGGACCATCCGCTCCTTCGCACCCTTTCCGAACACGAGACAGATTCCCTCTTCGAGATCCAGGTCTCCCAGCTTCCACCCCACTAGCTCGGAAACTCGCATCCCGGTGGCGTAGAGGACCTCCAGTATGCTCCGGTCCCGCCAGTAGAGTCGGGCCTCCGGATCCGGAGCTTCCAGGAGTCTCTCCACCTCGGATACCGAGAGGACACCGGGCAGTCGCCTCCACGCTCGCGGAGCCTCGAGGCGCTCGCTGGGATCCGTCCCCAGGACCCCCTCCTCCACCAGGAAGCCGAAGTAGCTATGGATGGAGGAGAGCCCCCGCCGGATGGAGGCCGGAGCCAGTCCCGCGTCTTTCAGGTCGAAGACGTACTCACGAAGGTCCTGGGGTGTCACCTGGTCCGGACCCGTCCGCCCCAGCCCGTGTAGGAAAGCCGAGGAGTCTCCTCAAGTCACGGCCGTAGGCAGCCAGGGTACGGTCGGACAGCCCCCGCTCGAAGGACAGGTAGTCCAGGTACTGCTCGAATCGGAAGTCCGGGGCGGTGCTCATTTCTCGCCGTCCTCCCCTCCCCCCCGGGATCGGAGCCAGAGGACCACCAGGACGGCCAGAATGGCCAGGGCGAGAATGACCAGGACCCGGTTGGTCCCTGCCAGCCAACGGGCCAGGGTCGGAAGACTGTGTCCCGCCTTGGCCCCCACCCAGACCAGTCCGCCGTACCAGATCCCGGAAGCCAGGAGGATGGGCGCGGCCACGCCCCGGAACCGCTGCCGGGTCACACCCGCAAAGACAGGGACCATGGCCCTGAGGCCCGGGAGGAACCGGGCAAAGAAGATGGCCGGTAGGCCCCAGCGGTCATAGAAGCGCCTCAAACGCCGGAGCTGGGAAGGGTTCAACAGACGACGCCCCAGCCCCGCCTGGAAGAAGGACGGTCCATACCGACGGCCGGTCCAGAACACCAGCAGGGCACTGGCGGTGTTCGACAACCAGGTCACCAGAAAGACGGTCCAAGCGTCCGCTCTTCCCCCGGCGGCAAGGAAGGCCCCCAGAAGCACGAACGTGTCCGCGGGAACGGGCGGGAAGAGGTTCTCCAGAGCCGACCCCGCCCCCAACAGCACGTAGAGGAAGACGGGCCCCTGGCTCTCGAAGAAGGAGAGGATGGCATCCATCCCACCTACCACCCCGTCGGAGGGCCGTCCATCAGGACTCCCCGGAGCCGGAACCCTCGACCAGAGCCACAGCGTGGACGGCGAGACCGACGCCCGACCCCAACCACCCCATCCCTTCGTTGGTCTTACCCTTCACCGACACGGCGCTGGCCTCGAGGCCAAGGACCCCGGCCAACCGCGCCCGCATGGCCTCCGCGACGGGCCCGATCCTGGGCTCCTCGCAGACCACGACGATGTCGACGTTGGCGGGACGATACCCCTTCCCTCTGAGGAGTGCCACCGCCCTGGCCAGGAGGTCCATGGAATCGGCGTCCTTCCACTCCGCTTGCCCGGGCGGGAAGTGCGTCCCGATGTCGCCGGCAGCGACGGCTCCCAGGAGGGCGTCGGTGACCGCGTGGGCCACCGCGTCCCCGTCCGAATGGCCGGAGAGGCCCGGGGTGCCCGGGATGTGCACTCCGCCGAGGATCAGTGGGCGAGCAGGGTCGAACCGATGAGAATCGTAGCCCAGTCCGACGCGCATTCCGAGCGCTCCTTCGAAGAGAGAGAGGGGGCTGGGCCGGAGCTGCCGGCCGCCCCCTCCAATGACTCGAGGCCCTTCCCCAGCCCGGCAGGTGCCCTACCTATTCCTCCCATCCCGGATCGCCAGTGTCACGTTGTGGCCTCCGAATCCGAAGGAGTTGCTCAGGGCGAGCTCGTACCCGGCGCTCCCTCACACATGGTTGTGCGCGTAGTCCAGATCACAGTCCGGATCGGGATCCGAGAAGTTGATGGTCGGAGGGATCTTTCCCTCCCGAGTGACGAGGGCCGAGATCACGGCCTCAGTGGCCCCGGCCGCTCCCAGTAGGTGGCCCACCATGGACTTCGTGGAGCCCACCACCATCTTCATGGCGTGCTCCCCGAAGACAGCCTTGATGGCCATGGTCTCCATGGCGTCATTGTGGGGAGTGGAGGTTCCGTGGGCGTTGATGTAGTCCACATCCGCGGGCTCGGCGCCGGCGTCCCGCAGGGCCGCCCGCATGGCGTACTGTGCCCCGCACGCCGATTCGGCTCGGGTGCGGTGATGTGGTAGGCGTCTCCGGAGGCGCCGTACCCGGCGAGCTCGGCCAGGATCGGAGCGCCCCTTCTCTTGGCGTGATCCACGGTCTCCAGAACGAGAGCCCCCGCTCCCTCGCCGATGACGAATCCGTCCCGCCCAGATCGAACGGACGGGATGCGGTGAGGGATCCTCGTTTCGGGTGGACATCGCCCTCATGGAGGCGAAGCCCGCGATGCACAGAGGCGTAATTGCCGCCTCCGTGCCCCCGGTGAGCATGACGTCGGCATCCCCCCGCTGCAGAATTCGCATGGCGTCTCCCAGGGCGTGTCCGCTGGAGGCGCACGCCGAGACCGTGGCGTAGTTCGGACCCTTGGCCCCGAAACGGATCGAAACCATGCCGCTGGCCATGTCCGGGAATGAACATCGGAACGAAGAACGGGCTCACCCGTTTGGCGCCCTTGGTGATCAGGACCCTGCATTGGTCCTCGAACGTGCGCATGCCACCGATGCCGCTTCCGAAGATGACGCCGAAACGCTTCGGCTGGAATCCCTCCCTGTCCGAGGGCTCGGCCAGGCCTGCTCCTCGTCATGGCCTCGTCGGCCACCGCCAGGGCGAACTGGACGAAACGGTCGATTCCGCTTGACCTCTTTGGGCTCGAGGTAGTGGGAGGGATCGAATCCCTTCACCTCGCAGGCGATGCGAGTCGCGAACTCCTCCGTTGCCTCGAACTGCGTGATGGTCCCACCTCCACTGACGCCCGACAGGAGGGCCTTCCAGGAGCTTTCCAGGTCGTTTCCTACGGGAGTGAGGAGTCCGGCCCCCGTGATGACGACCCGGTTCTACCTCCATTACCAGCGTTGGACATGCTCCCCACTTTTCGAAAGAAGGATCGAGGCAAAGAGAGATCAGCTTTCTTCCATGTGCTCCATCAGGTAGTTGATGGCATCTCCGACGGTACGCATCTGCTCGGCGTCCTCGTCCGGGATGTCTACCCCGAACTCCTCCTCGAACGCCATGACGAGCTCCACCGTGTCCAGGGAGTCGGCACCCAGGTCCTCCACGAAGGAAGCCTCGGGGGTGACCTTCTCGGGATCCACGCCCAGCTCGTTGATGATGATCTCCTTGACCTTTGCCTCTGCGCTGTCCGCCATGATACCCCCTGTTGGTGAAGACCTTCTGGATACTAAGATGTAATCTCTGCGTCGAACGAACGTCGGTCCTACATGACCATCCCGCCGTCCACGGCGATGACCTGGCCGGTAATGTAGGCAGCCCCGGGTCCCGCCAGAAAGCGCACGACCCTGGCCACGTCCCGGGGTTCCCCCAGGGTGCCCATGGGAATCTGGGCCTTCAGCCCCTCCACGACGTCCGCGCTCAGCCCCTCGGTCATGGCGGTCTTGATGAAACCCGGAGCGACGGCGTTGCACCGGATCCCCCTGGAGCGCCAGCTCCCTGGCTACGCTCTTGGTGAACCCCATCAGACCCGCCTTGGAGGCGGCGTAGTTGGCCTGGCCGGCATTTCCCATGAGGCCGATGACCGAGGCGATGTTCACGATGAGCCCCCTCCGCCGCTTCATCATCCCTCTGCGCCACCGCCTTGGTAGCGTTGAACGCTCCCTTGAGGTTCACCGCCAGACCTGATCCCATTCCTCCTCGGACATCCGCAGGAGGAGGTTGTCCCGGGTGATCCCCGCGTTGTTCACCAGGATGGAGATGGGCCCGAGCTCGGCCTCCACCCTCTTCGAAACACCGCCTGCGAGCTCGTCCCACCGGGTGACGTCCCCCGGTACCCTCGCGTGGCCTCCCCCGGCAAGCGCCTCTGCTGCCCGCGGACGCACTCGGCGTCGACGTCCAGCACCGCCACCCTGGCCCCAGCCTCGGCCAGCGCCTCGGCGATGGCCAGTCCGATCCCCCTGCGCCCCCCGGTGACGACGGCCACCCGGCCTGTCGAGCTCTCTCATCGTCACGTCGCTTTCTCCGTGCTTCGACTCATCCAGCAAGTCGGTCGAGATCCTCGGGCGTCCCCAGGGATACGCAGGGGAACCCCCTGGCGTTCCGTTTGTTCAGACCCCGAAAGAACCGACCCGGGCACCCAACTCGATGAAGCGTTCCGCGCCCAGTGCCACCATCCGCTGCCACGGACCCGCTCCAGCGCACCGGCGAGGTGAGCTGTCGCACCAGGAGATCCCGAGCTCGGACGCCGGACGTGACCGGTGCGAGCCGTCACGTTCGAAATGACCGGAAAGGGAGGGTCCGAGAACTTGAGGCCCGAAGCTTCTCCCGCAATCCCTCCTGGGCGGGGGCCATCAGGGGGGAGTGGAAGGCCCCGGAAACGGTCAGGGGAACGGTCTTCCTGGCTCCGGCCTCTTTGGCCAGGGCCATGGCCGCCTGCCACACCCTCCATGTCACCGCTGATCACGACCTGGCCCGGGAGCGTTGAAGTTGGCCGGGACACCACTCGTCCCTGTCTCCTGAACCGCCCGCGCACACGGCTTCCACGTCCTCGTCTCCGAGTCCGAGGATGGCTGCCATGGTTCCCGGGCGATCGGACCCCCGAGGCGAACATGAGCTCTCCCCGTACCCGCACCGCCTCTCAGGGCGTCCTGGAACGACAGGGTTGCCGCCGCGACATGGGCCGAGAACTCCCCGAGGGAATGCCCGGCCGGCAGGCGAGCCACGGGACCAGCTCCTTCTCCATGACCCGGAGCACGGCCACCGAGTGGACGAGCAAGGCGGGCTGGGCGTTCTTCGTGAGGGTGAGCTCCGTCCTCGGGGCCCTCCCATGCAAGGCGGGAGAGGTGAAACCCCAGGACGTCATCGGCTTCCTGGAAGACATCGGCAGGCAGCGGGAAAGGCCAGGGCCAGGTCCCGGCCCATTCCTACGAATTGGGACCCCTGACCGGGAAAGAGGAATGCGATCTTCATCGTGCGATACGCGTTGAGAGCGGAATCAGAGACGGATGGTCATGGCAGACCAGGTGAACCCTGCGCCGAAGGCCACCGTGAGAATCAGCGAACCAGGGCCGATCAGGCCCTTCTCCATGGCTTCGTCCAGGGCCACGGGGACGGCGGCGGAGCTCATGTTCCCATAGCGGTCCACGTTCACGTAGACCTTCTCCATGCGGGATTCCGGCATACTTGGCCGTGGCATCGATGATCCGGATGTTGGCCTGGTGAGGAATAAGGAGATCGATGTCGTCGGCCGGTGAGCCCAGCCTGCTGCAGCGCCATGTCCGAGGCTTCGGCCATGGACCGGACGGCGTTCTTGAAGACCTCCCGCCCCGACATCTTCAGGAGATGGTCCTTGGAAGCTTGAGAACCTCGGGGGACATGGGGATCGCCGCTCCGCCGGCCGGCCGGTAGAGGAGGTTCCCCAAGGTGCCGTCGGACTGGTGATGACTCGGAGAGGATCCCCGCGTCCCCCGTTGCCCGCCGGAGCACCGCCGCCCCCGAGCCATCGCCGAAGAGGACGCAGGTGGCTCGGTCCTCCCAGTCCACGATGGCACTCATCTTCTCCGTGGCCACCACCAGGGCGATCTCTCCCCGCGCCCGCGCTGAGGTAACCCTTCGGCCAAGGAGAGCCCGTAGAGCCAGCCCGGAGCAAGCCGCCGCGAGGTCGAAGGCCATGGCGTTTCCAGCGCCCAGAATGGCCTGGAGGTCGCAAGCCGTGGACGGAAGCAACCGATCGGGCGTGGCGGTGGAGACAGGATGAGGATGTCCACCTCCCCCGGCTCGATGCCCGCCTTCTCCATGGCCAGCCGTGGCCGCCCTGCACGCCATGTCCGCCGCGCCCTCTCCCGCCCTGCGATCCGGCGCTCGCGGATCCCGGTGCGCTCCCGGATCCACTCGTCGGAGGTATCGACCATGGCTTCCAGATCGATGGTTCGTGAGAACCCGCTCCGGCAGGTACCGGCCCGTACTCGACGATCTCCACCAGGGGTTTGGGGTGCATATCACCATTCTCCGTCCTATCTTCCCGTCTCGATTGCTCAGCTCACCGAGCTACGTGAGCCACCATCCGGCGACTCCACGGCCCGGGCCGCCACCCCCAGGGCGTTACAGATGGCCTTCGGAGAGGAGGATCCGTGCATGATGATGGAGACCCCGTTCACGCCCAGCAGGGGCGCCCCACCGTACTCCTCGTAGTCCAGGACGCGGAAGATCTCGTCGAAGTTCGAGGTCGTCGGCGTGGTGCGCCTTCATCTCCCGTTTCGAGGAGGCCGATGATGAACTCGGCCACCGACTCGTAGAACTTCAGGATCAGATTCCCGTCGAACCCATCGCACACCAGGACGTCGCACGCCGCCACGGATGATCTCCCGGCCCTCGATATTCCCGATGAAGTTGAGGTCCGAGCTGTCCGGAGGAGCTTGTGGGACTCCACGGAGAGCTCGTTCCCCTTCTCCGGTTCCTCCCCGATGTTCAGCAACCCGACCCGGGGATTCTCCACGCCCATGAGGTCCTGGGCGTAGATCCGCCCCAGATGAGCGAACTGGAGGAGGTGGTGAGGCTTGCAGTCCACGTTGGCCCCGGCATCCAGGAGGAGCGTGGGCTCCGCGGGACGTCGGGAAGGATGGTGCCGATGGCAGGACGATCCACTCCCGGGAGCGGGCGCAGGAAGAAACGAGGGACGCGCCATCACGGCGCCTGTGGAGCCGGCACTCACGAAAGCATCCGCCCTCCCCTCCTTCTGGAGCTTCACCCCGACGACGATGGAAGAGACGCGGCTTCCGGCGAACCGCCGCCGCGGGAGCCTCTCCCGGGATGATGCGGTCCGGTGCATGGACGATACGGAGGCGGTCCTCGGGGAAGTCGGTGATGCGGGACAGCTCGCCGCGAATCTGATCCCTCATCCCCGACCAGGAGGATCTCCACGTCCCCCTGGGAGGCCCGGAGAGCCCGCACCGCTCCCTCGATCTCGCTGAAGGGCGCCGTGTCGGTCCCCATTGCATCCAGGGCGATGCGCACCGGTAAACGCCCGCCTCAGTCCAGCTCGACCTCGATGACCGCCTCGTTCCGGTAATACCCGCAAGTGGGGCAGACCCGGTGAGGTAGCTTCGGATCACCGCAGCGAGGGACAGGCCTGCGTAGAGACGTCCTCCGCCTTGAAATGGGTCCGACGCTTCCTCTTCCTCTGTTTGGAAACCCTCTTCTTCGGTACCGCCATGGTCTAATCTCGCTCTTCTCTCAGTGCTCTGAGGGCATCCCAGCGCGGATCCCGATCCTCGGAGGAGCACTGGCAGCTTTCTTCGTTCAGGTTCACGCCGCACTGGGGGCAGAGCCCCAGACAGTCCGGCTTGCAAAGGGCACGAACGACGATTGGGAGAGGATCATCTCCTCCCGAATCGCCTCCGCAAGATCCAGCTCCGTGGCCCTTCCGGAAAGAACCGACTCTCCGTCGTCCTTCACCGTTCGCCTTCATCCACGGGGGAGAAGAGTAGGTCGACCCTCTCCTCCACGGAAACGCTGACCGGCTCCAGACACCGCCGGCATTCCTGGGCCAGCCGGTCCCTGGAGCCGCAGCCGAGCGAGCACCTCACCGCGGACGTATCCAACGACACGACGCCCGTGACCGAAAGAGGGGCTCGAAAACCGAAGCCCCGTCCCTTCCCAGCTCGGATCGTCCGGCGGGATCTCCGCCCGGATCTCGAGGCTCCCCTCCCGCTCCAGGCGAGCCAAGGGGATCATCAGCATAGCTGGGAAAGATAGCCCGATCGCCACCGGTCTGTCAACGCGAAAACACCGTCCCACAAGGCGTTGGGCACGGGTCGGCATTGTTCTCGGCTGTACTCCAGGGAGTCCTCCCGAACTCCATCCCGCCCGGGTATCCGCTGGATCCCTAACCCGACAGCCCCAGGATCTCTGCTATCGAGAAGAAGAACCCGATCTCCAGGGCGGCGTTCTCATCGGAGTCGGATGCGTGGATCGCGTTCCTCTCTTTGTTCTCGGCGTAAAGGGCCCGGACCGTTCCCGGATCGGCCTCCGCTGGGTCTGTGGCCCCAATGACCTCCCTCAGCCGGGCACGGCGTCCTTCGGCCTCCAGCACCATGGGGATGCAGGGGCCAGAGGTCATGAAGGCGACCAGGCGATCGTAGAACGGCCGATCCCGGTGGACCTCGTAGAAGCGCCGGCCTGGGGCCGGCGTGAGCCGGGTCATCTTCAAGGCCTTGACCGCGAACCCGGCGTCCTTCCAGGTGGGCCAGGATCTTCCCGGCCTTCCCCGGAACACGGCATCCGGTTTGATGATGGCGAGGGTCCGTTTCATCTCCCTGTCTCGTCCTCTCTGATCGTGGCACCGATTTCATGGGGGTAGCGATCAAGCCCTCGTGTCGGACCGGCGCGGATGACCCGGCGGTCCCCGCCGCTCCCCGGCCTGGACCGAACAGGAGATGGAGCGCCGTTTCCACGGTGAGGAAGCCCACCAGCTCCCCCTCCCGGACGACCGGAAGCTGGCTCACTCCCTTGTTCACCATGAGATTCGCAGCCTCCACCAGGCTCTGGTCCTCCGAGATGCACATGATGGCCCGAGTCATGACCTCTCGAGCGGTGGCCCCCCCGTCCCTCCCTTGGCGGCGTTCTCTCCCGTCATTCGCCCCGGAAGCAGGTGCTTGATGGCATCTCCGGAAGTGATCAGACCGAGGAAGTCCAGCTTCTCTCCCACGACCGGAACCGCCCGAATCTGCCGCCGAACCATCAGCCCGACAACCTCGTCCAGAGGGGTGTCCGGGTAGACTCGTACTTGAGAGGTGAAACCCCATCCGCAACCAGGAGCTGATCCTGGACCTCCAGATCCATGAGATCCCTGAACGAGAGAATGGCCTGCAGGTCCCTGGAGTCGCGAAGCCGAGTGGCGTTCCCCTTGTCGCGGAGGAACCGCGCCAGAGCGGGAATCGCCTGGATCTTGAGGGGGGAGACCCTCCGTGGGGTGAGGAGAAGAAGGAGGACCGACGCCGTGCCCCCTTCACCCTGGTCACCCAGGTCGAAGGGGGTCCGGGCAGCGCCAAGGACCCCAACGAGCTGACTCACCTCGCTCGTCTGCGCCGCCAGCAGCACCACCCATTCGTTGATCCGGATGACCTCTCCCCGGGCACCGGAGAAGAACTCTCCCGCCAGGCGGGTTCCCGTGCCGCCGGCGAGGGTCCCGGAGGACTCCAGCCGGTGGCACAGGAGACCCACGGCCTCGTCGAGGTTCTCTGCCTCGAGAGGCACCACGATCCGATCCCCGGAAACGATCTCGGAGAGTCGCATTCCCTCCTCGGTGCAGGGGGGCTGGATCAGAGACCCAGGGCGTCCTTGATGAGCTCGGCGATCTCCACAGGGCGCCCAGCCACCGCGATTCCGTTGTCCCTGAAGGCCTTCATCTTCTCCTCGGCCGTCCCGGCGGATCCACTGATGATGGCGCCCGCATGACCCATCCGGCGCCCGGGAGGTGCCGTCTGGCCCGCGATGAAGCCCACAACAGGGATAGTCAGGTTCTCCCGGACCCAGGCAGCGGCCTCCTGCTCATCCGTGCCGCCGATCTCACCGATCATCACGATGGCCTCGGTGTCCCCGTCCTCCTTGAAGGCCTTCAGGGCGTCGACAAAGTTCGTGCCGATGAGCGGGTCGCCACCGATGCCCACGCAGGTCGTCTGTCCGATTCCCGCGTTGGTGAGCTGGATCACGGCCTCGTACGTCAGGGTGCCGGACCTGGAGATGACTCCCACCGGACCCGGGGGCGACGATCTGGGCCGGCAGAATCCCCACCTTGGCCTTTCCGGGAGAGATGATCCCCGGACAGTTCGGGCCGAGCAGGCGGGCCCCACGATCCCGGACGTAGGCCAGCGCACGGGTCATCTCCTGAACCGGCACACCCTCCGTAATGCATACGATGAACTCGATCCCGGCGCCGGCCGCCTCCATCACCGCCCCGGAGGCGAAGGCGGGAGGCACATAGATCGCCGAAGTGTTCGCTCCCGCCTTCTGGCACCGCGTCCTCTACCGTGTTGAAGATGGGAACCTTCTTGCCGTCGGGACCTTCGAAGAACTGACCTCCCTTCCCCGGGGTCACCCCAGCCACCACCCGGGTTCCGTATTCCATCATCTGACGGGTATGGAACGACCCGTCCCGTCCCGTGATCCCCTGGACCACGAGGCGCGTGGATTCATCTACGAAGATAGCCATGGATATGGACTCTCTTTTCTCGTGTTCTCTTGTGATCACGCCTGGTTGGCGAGGGCGACGGCCTGCTCCACGACTGCGTCCATGGAGGTTGCGGCCTTCATGCCGGCTCCTTCCAGGATGCGCACCCCCTCTTCCTCGTTCGTGCCGGTAAGCCGAATCACCAGGGGCACCTGGATATCGATGCGCTTGGTGGCCTCGACGATACCGTTGGCCACGTCGTCACAGCGGGTGATTCCTCCGAAGATGTTGAAGAGAATCACCTTCACGTTCGGATCGGAGGTGATGATCTCCAGAGCGGCCACTACCTTGTCGGGATTCGAGGAGCCGCCGATGTCCAGGAAGTTGGCCGGCTCGCCGCCGTAGTACTTGACCAGGTCCATGGTGGCCATGGCCAATCCGGCACCGTTGACGCAGCAGCCCACGTTCCCGTCCAGCTTCACGTAGCTGAGATCGGCCTCCCGGGCCTTGGTCTCCGACGCCGGCTCGGCGGACAGGTCGCGGATAGCCGCGATCTCGGGCCGCCGGAATAGCTCGCTGTCGTCGATGCTCATCTTGGCGTCGATGGCCTTCACCTCACCCGACGGGGTGGAAATGAGCGGGTTGATCTCAGCCATGGAGGCACCCGCCATGGCGAACGCCTGGTAGAGCTGCCCGATGATCTTCGTGGCCTGCTTCACCAGGGCCGGCTCGTCGTAGAGGGACGGAGGCAAGCCAGAACGCCTCGTGGGGGAGCAGCCCGTAACGGGGGTCGATGGTGATCTTCTTGATGGCCTCGGGCTTGGTGCGGGCCACCTCCTCGATATCCACACCTCCCTCCGAGGATACCATGAAGGTGACGGACTGGGCGGCACGATCCACGAGGCAGCCCACGTAGGCTTCCGTGGCGATGTCCTCGGCGGGCGTGATCAGCACCTTCTTCACTTCCAGACCCTTGATCTCCATTCCAAGGATGGCCCGGGCATGGCTGAGCGCCTCCTCCGCATTCGAGGCGAGCTTCACCCCGCCGGCCTTCCCCCTTCCACCGGAGTGGACCTGCGCCTTCACCACCACCCGGCCGCCCAACTTCCGGGCGATAGCCTCCGCTTCTTCCGGGGTCCTCGGCCACCTCTCCAGGGGGCACGGGGATACCAGCCTTCCGGAAGACCTCCTTGGCTTGGAACTCGTGGATATTCATCGCGATCCTCTGGCGATTCGTATACGCGTCACGTCTTGACCCTGCCGGGACAATGCCTCACGCCTCTTCCCGGGCAAACAGGGTCCACAGAAGGTAGGGGCGCAAGGGAGGAGTCGCCAGGATTCAGACTCCGGATCCGAGGGGCGTGGTCATTCTCCCCCACCCCCTCCACCCCCCCTTCCACCCGAGGCGCTCCGGAGAAGGGCTCGAAGCTGGTCGAGGGCGGCTCCGAACCCCGCCCAATCTCCTTCACGGAGGCGAGCCTCGGCCTGGTCCAGGAGGTCCAGCGCCTCGGCGGACCAACCCATCACCGTAGAGGGGGGTGGGCCGGGAGTCCCCTCTTCCCTGGGGACCACGGACTCTCCGGGTCCCGAGAGGGCCAGCGCCGAGATGGCGTCCTCCAGGCTCGGCTCCATGGCCACTCGCCGCCCGTCGCTCACGACGAATCGTCGAAGCTCCGGGATGGCGTCGGCCTCGGCAGCGAGGAAGATCGGCTCGAGGTAGAGAATCCTGCGGCCAACGGGCACCACGTGGAGGTGCCCGGACCACACCTGGCTCCCCCCTTGGCGCCAGAGGGAGAACTGCTGTGAGATGACGGGATCCTGCTCGACCAGAGCCTCTACCTGGCGGGGTCCGGGCACCTGCTCCTCCACGGGGATGTCGAAAAGGAGGAGCTCGCCCCAGTGCTCCGGATCGCACCGGGCCACGAAGAGAGCCGTGAGGTTCTGCCTCCCCGCGGGCACGAAGACCGTGGACAGAAGGAACTCCTGCATCCTCCTCCCCGGGAAGCCGGTACAGCCCGTACTCCGGAACGTAGGGCACCGGACGGCTGCTGCGTTCCAACTCCTGGGGAAGGGCCCAGACGTCCTGCTGCCGGTGAAACCTGGGAGCCGTCTGCTGATGGTATTGCAGCAGCACCCGGGCCTGGAGCTCCAGCATCTCCCGCGGATAGCGGATGTGCCCGCGAAGGTCGGCGGGCATCTCATCCAGCGGACGAAGGAGGCCGGGGAACACCTTTCCCCACGCCTCCAGGAGCGGGTCCTCCGTTGGCATCCGGTACGCTCTGATCTCTCCCGTGACCGCGTCCACGGTCACCTTCACGCTGTTTCGGAGGTAGGTCGTGGGCCGGTTGCCCCCGAGCTGCTGCACCGCGGCGAGGGGGAAGCCCCGGGTGGAGGTGAACCCGTCCAGGATCCACACGATGCGCCCGCCCGCGAGAACCGGATAAGGGGCCTCGGGGAAGTGGAGAAACGGCACCACGGAGGAGGCACGCTCCACCACGCTGCGTTTGAAGACGAAGTGACTCCTCTCCGAGACCTCGGAGGCGAACAGGAGGTTCGCGTCTCCGAAGCGCCAGGCGAGCGCCAGCTTCCGCAGGGGTCCGTCGAGCGAGATCCCCTCCGGGAGAAGGCCCGAGGCGGCTTCGCTCGGCGGCAGAGAATCCGAGCTGACGATGGCGTAAGGTTGCGCCCGGGATCCGAAGTACACCGAGGGGTCATTCAGCTCCATGGCTGGAGGCGCCGTGGGGTCGCCCGTGGAAATCGGGGGGATCCCGGACAGGAACATGGGGGGCGGCCCTGCGGCGTCCTGCGGTTGGCGGCGCTGGCCACGGCACCCATTCCCACCAGGTACCGGGTTCGAAGGTGGAGATTCTGCCAGTTCGGATCTTCGATCCCCGAGGGATCGATCTCCCGCGCCGAGACCGCCACGGGAGTGACGCCCACGGGCGACGGGTAGCGGTCCATCGTGACTTCCTCGAAATTGTAGTAGCGGAAGCGGGCCTCCACCTCCTGGAACGTCGTGAGGAGGGCATTTCGGGTCCATATGGGAAGGCCCGCGAACTGGCGAGTCGCCTCTCCCCAGTTCGGCACGATTTCCGCGCCGTAGTCGTAATCCCTCCGCTGCAGGCTGTCGAGTCCGAACCCCATGCGGGTGAACCGGAGATTCGCCTCGATGTAGGGAGTCTCCCGGTCCAGCTCATTGGGCTCGACCTGGAAGCGTTGCACGATCTCGGGATAGACCTGGAGAAGGAACAGCGCTCCCAGCACCAGAGCGATCCCGGACCCCACGACCGGCATGAGGCGCTTCTTGAAGCCCGACCAGGCGGCTGAAGCCGCGGCCAGGAATGTGAGGAGGCCCAGAACACGATAACCCGGTACCCGCGCGTGGGCGTCGGCGTAGCCGAATATGCCTTGAACCCCGGAATTGCCGTCCAGCGCCAGCACGTAGGGGGCCAGCCAGAGGCGAATTGCCAGGAGTAGCAGAAAGAGGGATGCCAGAACGGTCAGGTGCCGCCGAGGCAGGTCCGCGACCTGGATCCGCCCCCCGCGCATGGAGACCGACCCCGTGGCAGCGTACCCTGCGGCGGAGAAGGCGAGGAGGAGAAACAGAATGGAGAGCCCCAGAACGAGCACACCTCGAAGCACGGGAAGCGTGAACACGAAGAACGACACGTCCTGCCCGAAGGGAGGAACGCTTAGACCCCAATCCGGGGCCCTGAGGAAGAGAAGGAAGCGCAGCCCGGCGCCCGATGGAAAGGCCGCTCCTACCCAGACGCCCATGAAAGCGGCGATGCCCAGGACGCCCATCCTGATCGTCTTCCTGGGAATGCGCTCGGCAATCTCCAGATTGCCGAACCGTCTCTTGATCTGGATCCCTCCCAGGGTCCTGGCCACCACCCGGAAGTTCAGAAAAGCGAGGGCGGCCGTAGCCACGCCAACCACCAAGCGCATCCCTCCATCCGTGGCCAACCGGGTCCAGAGGACCCGGGCATAACCCACCGACCGATACCAGAGGAACTCTGTGTAGAGGTCGGAGGCCGCCCTTCCCAGAAGGAAGAGGGCTCCCAGGGCTATGGCCAGGAAGAGGAAGATGCGCCCACCTCTTCGGACGTTCACGACTTGATCAGACATTCACACCCTGGGATGCGAGCCAGGACTCCACCGTGCTCTTGATCTCTTGAAGGCGTTCCGCCGACCGCGCTTCGAAGCGGGCCACGATCACCGGCTGAGTGTTCGAGGTCCTGAGAAGCCCCCATCCGTCGCCGAACAGCACTCGCACCCCGTCCACGTCCATGACTTCGTGGTCCTTCCTGAAGTGCTCCAGGGCCGCTCTCACCACTTCCCACTTCCTCTTCTCGTCCACCTCGATCCGGAGCTCCGGAGTGGACACGTACCTCGGAAAACGTTCGATCATCTCCGAAAGGCGCTGGGGCGATCGGGCGAGGAGGTCCAGGAGCCGGCACGCTGCATAGAGAGCGTCGTCAACACCGATGTACTTGTCGGCAAAACAAATATGGCCAGAGAGCTCACCTCCTAGCTTAGCTCCCGTCTCCCGCATCTTTTCCTTGATGTGAGAGTGGCCGGTCTTCCACATGACCGGTTCTCCGCCTGCCTGCTCGAAGACCTCGGACAGAACCTGGGAGCATTTCACGTCGAAGACCAGCTTCTGTCCGGGCCCGGCTTCCTGGAGGATGTCCATCCCAAAGAGGAGGAGGAGGAGGTCGCCTCGAACGATGGTCCCCATCTCGTCCACGGCCCCCACCCGATCGGCATCCCCATCGAAGGCAATTCCGGCCTCGGCTCCCTCTCGTCGAACCCGGGCGATGAGATCCACCAGGTACTCGTCGACGGTGGGGTCGGGGTGATGGTTGGGGAACGTGCCGTCGGCCTCGCAGTAGAGAGGAATGACCTCCGCACCGATGGCCTCCAGGAGGGGAACCGCCACCAGGGAGCCTGCGCCGTTCCCACAGTCGACGACGACACGGACGCGCCGCGGGAGGCTGAACCCGCCGGCGATTTCCCGGAGATACTCCGGGATGAGCTCCACCCTCTCCCTTGGTCCCGCTCCGTCCTGGAACGCTCCGGACCGGATCCGCTCCAGGAGTCCCCCGATATCGGGCCCGAAGAAGGATCGCCCCTGAAAGGTCAGCTTGACCCCGTTGTATTCGGAGGGATTGTGCGAGCCCGTGATCTGTGCTGACCCGTCCGTGCCCAGCCGGTCTTCGGCCCATAGGACGAGAGGAGTAGGAACGGTTCCCAGATCCACTACGGCCACGCCGGCATCCTGGAGGCCCCGGATCAACCCTTCGGCGAGCTGGGGGGAATGGGGCCGGTTGTCCTGTCCCACGGCTACCCGGCCTTCCCCGCCCCCCAGCCTCTCCCTGAGGGTGGACCCGAAAGCTCTTCCAACGAAGTATGTCACTTCGGAGTCCAGATCCTGGCCGACGATCCCGCGGATGTCATACTCCCTGAAGATGTGAGGAGCCAGATTCATGGGGCGTTTCTCAGGAGTCTCGGGGTGAGAGCCAGGCAACGAAGCTAGGCAAAGTGCCGAGGAGGCGTCAATGCGAAGGCGACTCCGAAAGTGGCGTCAAGACCCGGGCGGCGCCCCCCTGGAAGGGAGCGCCGCTCGGGTCCACATGCTGGCCCGTTGACCCCGCCGGGCCGGGAGGGCCCCCAGGGTGGCCCCTTTCCCCTCAGGGGACCATACCGGCGATCAGCCCACCCATGTTGGCCAGGGGCCCGACGCTGGACTGCACGAAGCCCAGGATGGATCCCGGGAAGATGCCGAGGAAGAGGATGAGGCCCACTGCCGCCAGGAGGGCGATCCGCATGGAGAGGGGAGCCACCACCAGGCTGTGCGCCTCCGGATCCGATGCGTCCCGCATCCACATGTACCACGCCACGCGCAGATAATACCAGTAGGACACCACGGTGGAGAGGACCAGAATCACGGAGAGAATCCAGAGATTGGAGTCCACCGCACCCTGGAGAAGGAAGATCTTCCCCATGAACCCTCCGGTGCCGGGGAACCCGGCCAGGGAGAGGAGAAAGATGGTGAGGAAGACCCCAAGGAGCGGCTGCTGCCATCCGAATCCAGCGTAGTCGTCGATCTGAAGCCGGTCCTCCCCCTGGTGCGCCACACTGATGACCACGGCGAAGGCGCCGATGTTCATGAGCGTGTAGACCAGGAGGTAGAAGAGCATGGCCGCCGAAGCCATGTCGTTGGCCGCCACCACAGCCACCATCAGGTAGCCTCCGTGAGCGATGCTGGAGTAGGCCAGCATCCGCTTCACATTGGGTTGGACGAGGGCGATGAGATTCGCCACCACCATGGTGATCGCCGCCAGCCACCAGAGGATCGGATACCAACTTGCGTACACCGCATCGAAAGCGACCAGGAAGACGCGAAGAAAGGCCACGAAGGCGGCGGCCTTTACCCCGGTGGCCATGAACGCGGTAATGGGGGCCGGTGCTCCCTCATAGACATCGGGGGTCCACATATGGAAGGGGACCGCCGCCACCTTGAAGCGAAACCGATGGCCAGGAGGGCAATGCCGAAAAGCAGGAGGGGACCGGCCGTCGCCCCCTCGAGCACGGCCCGGGCCACGAAGCCGATGTCCGTCGTCCCCGTGGCGCCGTAGATGAGGGCGATTCCGTAGAGGAAGAACCCCGTGGAGAACGCTCCCAGCAGAAAGTACTTGATCCCCGCCTCCGCAGACTTCCTGTCCCGCCGGTTCATGGCCGCCAGGGCATAGATGGAGATGGACATGATCTCCAGGCCCAGGAAGATGACGATGAGGTTCCGGGTGCCCCCCATCACCATCATTCCCACCATGGCGAATAGCATGAGGGCGTAGACTTCGCCGGCCTGGAGCCGCTGCCGGCTCACGTAGGCCAGAGAGATCAAGATCGACAGGGCTCCGGCGAGGAGGAAGATCCAGTTGGCGAACAGCCGGAAGCATGTCCACCACGATCATCCCCGCTCCCCCCGTCTGGGTTACGCCGTAGAGCCATCCGTTGGCTCCGGCCGCCAGGAGGATCCCCACCAGCGCGAGGGCCCCCAGGTCGTCCGCACCGGGACGGCCTTCTTCTTCCTTCTTCCAGACGCCGGCAACCAGAACGACCATCCCCCAGACCGAGAGGATGATCTCCGGAAGGAGAGCCAGGAAGTAGTGGGACTGTGAAGAGAAGTCGAGTTCCATGGGAGCCTATTCCTCATCCCCAGGTTGGGCGCGGGTCGGACGCCTCCGGCACCTCCCCCTGTTCCAGGGGGTTTATGCTCGGGAAGGTCACCTCCGCCTCCGCTCCCCCGTCGCTCGGCGAGCTGCGCCGGGCCTGGAGGCCGTTGTCTGTCACATGCTCCATCACGGCCTCGACGCTGGGTTCCATCCTCCTCAGGAACGGACTGGGCTGGAAGCCGATCCAGATCATGAGCGCCAGCATGGGCGCCAGAATCGCCAGTTCCCGCCGGGAGAGGTCGGGCATCTTCCGGTTCTCCTGCTTCTCCAGCGGATTGAAGAACACCTTCTGCACCATGGGCAGCATGTAGTAGGCGGCGAAGATCACGCCGCTCGCCGCGATGATGGCCATGACGGGCCGGGCCTGGAAGGTCCCGAGCAGGGCCAGGAACTCTCCGACGAAGCCGCTGGTCCCTGGAAGACCGATGGAAGTCAGTGCGGTGATCATGAAGGCCGTGGCGAACCAGGGCGCCACCCGCCCGATTCCACCGAAGTCGGCGATGAGCCGCGTGTGCCGCCTCTCGTACATCATCCCCAGACAGGAGGAAGAGCGCCCCCGTGGAGATTCCGTGGGAGATCATGACCACAAGCCCGCCCTGGAGCCCATTCACCGTCAGGGCGAAGATCCCCAGCACCACGAAGCCCATGTGGGCCACGGAGGTGTAGGCCACTAGCTTCTTGGCGTCGGGCTGAACCGCGGCAACCCAGGCCGTGTAGATGATTCCGATGATCCCCAGGGTCATCATGAGGGTGACCACCGTGGGATGCTGCGCCGCGGCCGGGAAGAAGGGCAGGAGGAACCGAAGGAACCCGTAGGTGCCCATCTTCAGGAGCACGGCCGCCAGGACGACGGAGCCCGGCGTCGGGGCCTCCACGTGGGCGTCCGGGAGCCAGGTATGGAAGGGGAAGACCGGCACCTTGATGGAGAAGGCCAAGCAGAACGCAGCGAAGAGCCAGAGCTGCTCCTTCAGGCTCAGGGGAGCATTCAGCAGGTCCGCGTAGGCGAAGGACCCCACGCCTGTGACCGCCCTGGCCGAAAAGTAGAGGTAGAGGAGGGCCACCAGCATCAGGAGAGAGCCGAACGCCGTGAAGAGGAAGAACTTCACCGCGGAGTAGATCCTCCGCTCCCCCCCCCACACCCCGATGATGAAATACATGGGGATGAGGGTGATCTCCCAGAATACGTAGAAGAGGAAGAGATCCACGGCGAGAAACACCCCCACCACCCCGGTCTCCATGAGGAGCATGAGGGCGTAGAAGGCCTTCTCATGCTTCTTGATGTAGTTGAAGGAGCCCAGGATGGCGACGGCGGTGGTGAAGGTGGTGAGCATCACCATGAAGAGGCTGATCCCGTCCAGCGCCACCGCATAGCTCACCCCCCAGCTTGCGATCCAGGGGACCGAGGTGGAGAACTGGAAGCCGCCCACGCCCGGGCTCGAAAGCCCACCAGAGGCCCAGGCTCAGGACCAGGAGGAACAAGCTCCACCAGAAGGCGATGTGTTTCGCCCGGGACACGGGGCCCAGCAAGCACGGCCGCCATGCCCACGAGGGGGAGCCAGAGAAGGACGTGGAGGATCCAGTCGCCGTATCCGATGGAATCGAGGAACGCAGACATTCGTATCTTCGCTCTGAGGCTCTAGAAGGCGACGACCCCCAGGATCACGAGGACCCCGATGGCCAGAAAGAGCGCGTAGGTGTTCACGGAACCGGTCTGGAAAAGGCTTCCGAACCATCCAAGGCCCCGGGCTAGATTTCCCAGCCCATTGACGATGCCGTCCACGATCCCGGCATCGATGACCTTCCAGGCGAATCGGGAGGCACGGAGGAGGGGCTGCACCACAATGCGGTCGTAGATCTCGTCCACGTAGTACTTCCGGAAGAGGACCTTCTTGAGGCCCACCGGCTCCGGAGATGCCTCCGCCGGCACGAGTCTTGAAGCCCCCTACGACCCGGGCCGAGATCAGAACGACGACCAGGGCCGCCAGGGTGGAGAGCACCGCCCAAAGGAACTCTCCCCCACCGAAGGGCGCCACGTGGCCGAACTCTCCGGCGTTGGCCGCCTGGATTTCCGTGGCCAGGCCCGCCACGGGATGGAGCCACTCATGGAGCCACTCCGTCATGGGCAGAAGTCCGTACCCACCCAGGAAGGACCCGGAGATCTCCCCCGGCACGTTGATCCACCCGCCGAAGACGGAGAGGGCCGCCAGGATCGCCAAGGGGAGCCACATGACCCAGGGAGCCTCGTGGAAGTGTCGGGCTTCCTCCTTCCCCGTCCGGTTCTCCCCGTGGAAGGTCATGACCATGAGCCGGGTCATGTAGACCGCGGTGATCATGGCGGCAGCCAGGGCCATGATCCAGATGAGGGTGAACCAGCCGCCGTACGTCCCCGCGGCCCGGGCCCCAGCCATCCAGATGATCTCGTCCTTGGAGAAGAAACCCGCGAAGGGCCAGATGCCCGAGATGGCCAGGGTGGCCACCCACATGGTGATCCAGGTGATGGGCATATACCGCTTCAGCCCTCCCATATTCCGCATGTCCTGGGCGTCGGCGTGGCTGTGGGTGTGATGCAGGGCATGGTGCATGGAGTGAATCACCGCCCCCGAACCCAGGAAGAGAAGCGCCTTGAAGAAGGCATGGGTCATGAGATGGAAGATCCCGGCCGCGTACGCTCCCACGCCCACGCCAATGAACATGTAACCCAGCTGGGAGATGGTGGAGTAGGCCAGGACCTTCTTGATGTCGTACTGGGCCAGCCCGATGGTGGCGGCGTAGAGGGCGGTGGCGGCACCGATGAGGGCCACGGTGAGCCCCCCCACGGGCGCCAGGGCGAAGAGGACCGAGGTCCGGGCAACCATGTAGACCCCCGCTGTCACCATGGTGGCGGCGTGGATCAGGGCCGAGACGGGAGTGGGGCCTGCCATGGCGTCGGGGAGCCAGACGTAGAGGGGAATCTGGGCGCTCTTTCCCGTGGCCCCCAGGAGCAGCAGGAGGGTGATGGCCGTGACCATCCCACCGCCGTAGGCCAGGGCGCCGGGGGCTGTGAGAACACCTCGGCGAAATTCAGGGTTCCGAACGGTGGCTGAAGACCAGGAACATGGCGATCAGGAAGCCGAAGTCCCCGATCCGGTTGACGATGAAGGCCTTCTTCCCGGCATCCGCCTTCTCGCTGTCCGTGAACCAGTACCCGATGAGGATGTAGCTGCAGAACCCCACCCCCTCCCAACCCACGAAGAGGACCGGGAAAGACGGCCCCCATGACCAGGGTCAGCATGAAGAAGACGAAGAGGTTCAGGTAGGCGAAATACCGGGGGTAACCCGGATCGTCCCCCATGTAGCCCACGCTGAACACGTGGATGAGGAAGCCCACCCCCGTGCACCACCAGCATCATGACCATGCTGAGCTGGTCGAGCTGGAGGGCGGCATCCACCTGGAAGCGTGCCCGTGTTGCGATCCACGTCCAGTAGTGGCGGATGACGGGCTCGTGGAGCTCCGCCCCCAACATCCGGGAGAAGTTCACCAGGACGAGGAGGAAGGCCAGATCCCACCACCCCCGGCCCGATCCAGGTCGGGAGCAGGTGGGTGAGAGGTCGCCTGCCCCCTTCGAAGAAGTCCAGCTCCCCACCAGCCCTCAGGGCATCGGCCGACCGCCTGGAGGCGGCCAGGGCCAGGGCCCCGTTCAGGAGGAACCCGAGGAGGGGAAGCAGGACTACCAGACCCGGCAGGAACGGATGAACGCCTCGCCGGCGGGCCCGTGGGCCGCCTGGAGCTCCGCACCTTCCTGCAACACGAAGTACGCTAGTGGAAGAGTCATGCCCCTACCACTTCAAAAGGTTGAAGTTGTCCACGCTGACCGTCTCGTAATGCCTGAAGATGGAGATGATGATGGCCAGGCCGACGGCGGCCTCGGCCGCGGCGACGGTCATGACGAAAAACACGAAGATCTGCCCGTCGATGCCCAGATACCGGGAGAATGCGACGAACGAGAGATTCACGGCATTGAGCTGGAGCTCGATGCACAGGAACATGATGATGGCGTTCCGTCGCACCAGGACTCCGAAGGTCCCTACCACGAAGAGGAAGGCGCTCACGACGAGGGCTTCGGTAAGCATGCTTCGTCACACCCTCCTTTTGGCCAGGGCCAGGGCCCCGACGATGGCTACGAGCAGAAGATTCCCGTGAGCTCGAAGGCCACGCACGTAATCGGTGAAACAGGGGCTGGGCGATGGCCCCCACCGCCCCCTTTCCGCCAGAAGGGCGTCGATGGCCGCTCCTCCCTGGAAGTACTGGTAGAGGGGGCTGGCCCCGGCACCGCCGAACTGCCGGGCCAGCACCCCGGCCATGGCCCCGGCCACGATGAAGGAGAGAATGGCCCACACGCCCCCCCTCAGGTCCTTCCGGTAATCGTGACCCAGGTTCAGGAGCATGATGACGAAGAGGAAGAGGACCATGATGGCGCCCGGCGTAGACGATGATCTGAATGGCGGCCAGGAAGTGAGCCTCGAAGAGGACGTAGATCCCCGCGATGGACGGCCAGGGTGGTGACCATGAACAGGAGGCTGGCCACCGGGTTCTTTCGCGTCACCATGGCGATGGCGCTACCGATGGCCACGCTGGCGAAGCAGTAGAACGAGAATCTGAGTCATGAATTCTCCCTCACTCACTCCGAAGGGGGATCCGAGGGATCCCAGAGGAGGGCCGTAGGATGGTCCTGCTCCATGAGCCGGTCCAGGTCGTAGACGAAGCGCTCCCTCGTGTACTCGGCGTTCTCGAAGTGGACGCCCACGTGAATGGCCTCCACGGGACAGACCTCCTGGCACATCCCGCAGAAAATGCACCGGAACTCGTCGATCTCGTAGACCACGGGATAACGGTTGCCCTGGTCGTCCTCCCCCCCACCAGCCGGATGCAGTTGGAGGGGCAGACCGTGGGGCAAAGCCCGCAGGCGACACACTTCGGGCGTCCGTCGGCGTGAACCTCCATCCGGTGGGTTCCCCGCCACCGAGGAGCCAGGTCCGGACGTTCCTCCGGGTACTGGAGCGTGACCTTGTTCGGGATTCACAAGATGCTTGAAGGTCAGAGCCATACCCTTAAGGGTGGCACGCAGATACGACGTCCTGACGCCTTCGGGGCGTCGTACGACCTTTACAGTTGGTGGCATCTCAATCTCGTCTTTCTGAAGTTCAATCGCCGGAGGCGGCCGTCAGGGCCGTCGCACCGATGCTTGCCATGAACCTCGCCCGGCTCTCGTAGGCCGCTCCGGAGAGCGTTCGGCCGCGATCCAGGGCGAAGCAGGAAGAACCCGGTGCAGAGGGCACTGACCACCGTCAGGACCAGCCCGAAGGTGAAGCCATAGGCAACCCCCAGCTGGTCCAAGGACGAGGATGGTGGCCGCCACGACCATGACGTAGGCCAGGGCCGTCGGAAGCAGGACCTTCCATCCGAGCTGCATGATCTGGTCATAGCGGAACCGGGGTACCGTCCACCGGACCCAGATGTAGACCAGCATGAAGAAGCCCGTCTTCACGGCGAAGGAGCCGAAGGTGAAGCAGGGTCTTCCACCAGGCCAGACTGCGCCGCGACCGGCGCCCCGTAGCCGGCGAAACCGCGAATCCACTCCCCCTGGAAGAGGAAGGCGTCGTCCCCGCTCCAGAAGGGAATGTCCCACCCACCGAAGAAGAGGGTGGCCATGAGCGCCGAGGAGGTCACCATGTGGGCATACTCCCCCATGGGGTACATGGCGTACTTCATCCCCGAATACTCGGTGTGGAAGCCGCCCACCAGCTCCGATTCCGCTTCCGGCATATCGAAGGGCAGGCGGTTCGTTTCCGCGAAGGCCGAGATGACGAAGAGGATGAAGGCCAGGGAGATGGGGAATACGAACCAGAAATCCAGCTGCTGCTGCTTCCACACCATCTCGGTCAGGGTCACGTTCCCGGCCATCATCAGGACCACCACCACGGCGAGGCCCAGGGCAACCTCGTAGCTCACCATCTGGGCCGAGGCCCTGAGGCCCCCCAGGAAGGAGAACTTGTTGTTGGATGCCCACCCACCCATGACGACTCCGTAGACCGACAAGGAGCTCAGGGCGAGGATGTAGAGGATCCCGATGGGGACATCGGCGACGATCATCTCCATCGGCCCCCACGGGGTGGGGAGAGGCGCGGCGAAGGGCACTACCGCGAAGGTCACCAGCGCCGGAGCCAGGGACAGGATCGGGTCCCAGCAGGAAGTAGGGCTTGGCCGATGTGGCCGGCAGGGTCTCCTCCTTGAGGAAATTCTTGAGGCCGTCCGCCACGGGCTGGAGGATGCCGAAGGGCCCCACGCGGTTGGGGCCGTACCGGTCCTGGATGAACCCGGCCACTCTCCGCTCCACCAGGGTGGTGAGGGCCACGACCCCCATCACGCCCCCGAATACCGCCAGGACCATGATGGTCTTTTCGATGAGGAATGCCGTCAGTGATTGTTCGTTCATGGACTCGTTTCCTCAGTCCCCCGCCACGCCTGCGGGCTCGTTCACCGGTGCGCCCCGGGTTCCGATGGCCCGATAGGAGATTCCCTGAAACGCCGGAGTCGCCTCCGCGACACGGGAGAAGGCCTGATCCGCCCGGTCGGACGCCTCTGTCTCCGTCAGTTCCGCAAGAAGGGCTCCCAGGACGAGCCATCCGGGCCGGGCCGAGCCCGGAGGCCGGAGCCCGGGCCAGAAGCGTTGGACCCGCCCCTGGACATTCGTGAAGCTCCCCTCCTGCTCCGCGAAGGTGGTGACGGGAAGGACAAAATCCGCGTGGGCCGCGGCCTTGGACCCATAGCTTCCGAGATAGACGAAGACCCCGGCACGGGCACCGAAGCTCTCGTCCTGATCCGCCAGCGGATCCCCAGACACGATGAGGATTCCTTGGTGGTCCCGAACCGCCTCCAGGCCCCCTCGGGCATCATCGTCGCCGACTCGCTTAAACCCGAGGATCTCGGCCCCCCTGACGTTGGGAGCCAGGTCCTTTCGGCGGGCCAGGATGGGGAAGCCGGGAAGAGGCGACTTCCTCGTCGGTCCTGGGCGAGCGATAGACGCCCTCTCCACCACCCAGCTCGATGACAAGGGCCTTGAGCAGCCCCAGCTCCTCGTTCGGAGCGTGGGCCCAGCTCACCGCCCTGACTTCTCCCTTCGCCTCCCGGAGCCTCGCGAGCGAGGGCCTGAAGTGCCTCGGTCCACGAGGTGGGCTCCCCCCCGACCAGCGGCTCCTGGATGCGGTCGGCCCGATTCATCCACTCGTAGCCCTGGCGGCCGAAGTCGCACATCCACCACCCGTTCACGTCCAGGTTCTCCCGGGGCTTCAGGCGCTGGACCAGGTTGTCACGGGTCTGGAGAGTGATGTTGCAGCCCTGGGTGCAGGAGGGGCACACGGACGGCGTCCGGTCCAGGTCCCAGGCCCGCGCCTTGTACAGGAAGTCCTTGGATACGAGTGCGCCCACGGGACAGATGTCGACGATGTTCCCGGCGAAGGGCGATCCCTCCAGCCCTTGATCGAAGAACGTATCGATGACGGCACGGTTCCCCCGCTCCACGACGGTGAGACGCTCGTCCTCGGCCACCTCTCTCATGAACCGGACGCACCGGGTGCACATGACGCAGCGGTCTCCGTTGAAGAGGACGTCGCCACCGAAGTCCTCTCTGCCCAGCACCCGCTTCGGCTCCCTGCCCCCGGCCATGCTGCCGGCCCTCCGCAAAGACGAAGTCCTGGAGCTTGCACTCCCCGGACTGGTCGCAGATCGGGCAGTCCAGGGGGTGGTTCACCAGGTAGAACTCCAGGACCCCCCTCCGCTGGGCTCTGGCCTTCTCGCTGTCCGTGAGGACCACCTGCCCGTCGGCCACGGCGGTCTTGCAGGAGGGCGCGAGCTTCGGCCATCCCTCCACCTCCACCAGGCAAAGCCGGCACATGGCCGGGGAGGAGAGCCCGGGGTGATAGCAGTAGTGGGGGATCTTGACCCCCACCGACTCGGCGGCCCTGAGGATCGTGGTCCCCTTCGGAACCGTGACCTCCGTTCCGTCGATGGTCAGAGTGACGGTCTGTGGAGCTGTTCTGATCGGCCATATTCCGTGCAATCCCGTAATTTCCCTTGAAGCTTACCCTGCCAGTCTCGGGTCCTACGCCACCCCCACCTTCTCCCCGGTCCGGATCCGAGCCAGGTACTCGTCCCGGAATTTCTTGATGGAGGACTGGACCGGCGCCGCCACCGAGTCGGAGAGGACGCAGATGGTGGTCCCCTCCATCTGGCTGGTGACCTCCATGAGCGTATCCAGATCCTCCTCGGTGCCCCGTCCCTCCTCGATGCGTCGCAGGATCTTCTCCGTCCAGGCGCTCCCTTCTCTGCAGGGCGTGCACTGCCCGCAGGACTCATGGGCGTAGAACCCCACCATCCGCCGAACCTGCTTCACGATGTCGGTGGTGTCGTCCATGACGATGACGGAGGCGCAGCCCAGCTGGGAGCCGGCGGCGATGACGCCCTCGTAGGACATCAGGCAGTCCGTGCACTCCTCTGCGCTCAGGATGGGCACCGAGCTCCCTCCGGGGATCACGCCCTTGAGCGTCCGCCCCTCCTTGAGGCCCCCGCAGACATCGTCGATGAGCTCCATGAGAGGGAAGCCCAGAGGCAACTCGTAATTCCCAGGCCGGCGAACGTGACCGCTGACGCAGAAGAGCTTCGTGCCGGCGCTCTCCTGGGTCCCGTACTCCCGGTACGCGGCGGCCCCGTTCTGAATGATGAAGGGCACGGCGGAGAGGGTTTCCACGTTGTTCACCGTGGTGGGCATCCCCATGTACCCGGCCTGGGCCGGGAAGGGTGGCTTCACCCTCGGCGTGCCCCGGCGGCCTTCCAGGGAGTTCATGAGGGCCGTTTCCTCCCCGCAGATGTACGCCCCGCCCCCGCAGTGGACCGTGAGGTCCACGTTCACCCCGGACCCCAGGATGTTCTGACCCAGAAGACCTGCCTCGTATGCCTCCTCCACGGCCCGGGCCAGGATCTGGGTGGTCTCGAAGAACTCCCCCCGGCAGTAGACGTACGCCTCCTCGGCCTGAATGGCGTAGGAGGCGATGATCATCCCCTCGATGAGCTGATGGGGGGTCCACCGCAGCAAGCTCCCGATCCTTGAAGGTCCCGGGCTCGGATTCGTCGGCATTGCAGAGAAGGTAGTGTGGCCGGGACTTCTCCTTGGGCATGAAGCTCCACTTGACCCCCGCCGGGAAGCCGGCCCCTCCCCGCCCCGGAGGCCGGACGCCTTGACCTCGTCGATGACGGCGTCCCGCCCCATCTCGAAGGCCTTCGTCAGCGTCTGATACCCGCCCCGGGCCTTCCAGCCTTCCACCGTCCTGGCCTCCGGCTCTCCGAAATGCTTGGAGAGGATCCGGACCTCTTTCGCGTGTTCGTATGGGTATGCCATCTACTCACCCCGGGCCTTGAGGCGCTCCAGGATCTCCGGAACATCCTTGGGGGTCACGTTCTCGTAGTACCGAGAGTTGATCTGGACCGTGGCCGGGAAACCCGCAGGCCGGCCAGGCACTCCGCCTCCATCACGGTGAAATTGCCGTCCTCGGAGGTCTCTCCCAGCTCGGTGCCGGTGTTGTTCAAGAAGGCCTGCAGAACGTCGTCCGAGCCGCAGACTTGCAGCTGATGCTGCTGCACACCTGTATGAGGAAGCGCCCCACGGGGCGCTTGTTGTACATGGTGTAGAAGGTGGCCACACCCCGTGACGTAGGCCGGCGAGAGGTCCAGGAGGTCCGGCCACCTGGTCCATGGTCTCGGGGGAGAGATGGCCCCGGACCTCCTGGGCCATCCCCAGGACCGGGAGAAGGGCCGAGCGGGCATCCGGGTAGCGGGACCGGATCTTCTCGAAGCCGCTCCTGGTAGGGCCCCTCGAAGAGCGGGGCCTCGGGATCCTTCTCGGCGAGCATGTAGGGATAGGTGGAGGTTCCGGATGCGTGTCCCCCCTCGGGCAGGGCGTTTGCCCACGTACTCGTCTCCCCGCACCTGGGCCTCGGTGAGATCGAACTCACCGGTGTTCCCGGCCCAGCCGGGATTGTGGAAGGGGGTCTTCCGCGCTTCACTCATCGGTCAATTTCCCCCAGGACGATATCGATGCTGGCGTTGATGGTGATCAGATCGGCAATGAGGTGGCCTTCGAGAAGCCTGGGCAGCACGGACAGATTCACGAAGGAGGGTGGACGGACCCTCCAGCGGACGGGTTTGGATCCGCCGTCGCTCACCACGTACATGCCCAGCTCGCCCTTGGAGGCCTCCACCGGGAAGTAGGATTCTCCCGGAGGCGCATGAATTCCCTCGGTGATGAGCTTGAAGTGATGGATCATGGACTCCATGTCGCTCATGGCGTCGGTCTTGGAGGGCAGGGAGATCCTGGGATCCGGAACGTTCATGGGACCCGTCGGCCTTCTGAAGCCGGTCCAGGGCCTGGTGGAGGATCCGGAGGCTCTGCCGCATCTCCTCCATGCGAACCAGGTACCGGTCGTAGCAGTCACCGTGCTCACCGATGGGGACTCTCGAAGTCGTAGGTCTCGTAATCGTAGTAGGGCTGGTCCTTGCGAACATCGTAAGGCACACCGCTTCCCCGGAGGTTGCCGCCGGTGAGCCCGTAGTTCACGCGTCCTCGGGCCCGAGATCACCCCCACGCCCTGGGTCCGTCCCAGAACCAGGCCGTTCTCGTTGAGGAGGGTCTCGCACTCGTCCAGCGTCCGGGGGAGCCCGTTGCAGAAGTCCCTTACGCCCTGGTCCCATCCCGGCGGCATCTCGGACATCATCCCCCCGACCCGGGTGGCGGAGGTGGTGATCCGGGCACCGGTATAGGCTTCGTGGAGGCGGTAGATCTTCTCCCGTTCCTCGAAGGTGTAGAGGAAGGGGGTGAAGGCCCCGATGTCCATGGCGAAGGTCCCAGCCACAGGAGATGCCCGAAGATCCGGTCCAACTCCATCATGATGACCCGAGTCAGCTTGCACCGCTCGGTCACCTCGATCCCCATCATGGCTTCCACGCTCATGACGTGGGCGCAGTTGTAGATGAGGGGGGCCAGGTAGTCCATCCGGTCGGTGAGGGGCACGATCTGGTTCCACGTCCGGTACTCAGCCAGCTTCTCGAAGGAGGAGTGCAGGTACCCGATGTGGGGAATGCACCGGACCACCGTCTCTCCGTCCAGCTCGCACACCAACCTGCAGCACGCCGTGCGTGGCCGGATGCTGGGGCCCGATGTTGACGAGCATGTTGTCGGACTCGAGGTCCGGTTCCGGAAGGTCGACAGGGAGCCGAGGGGCCCATGACGGGCCTCCCGTCCACTCCCATCTCCGGGTTGCGGCCGAGGGTGAACTCGACGGTCTTTTGGGCCATGTATCTCGATTCCCGTTGCTCGCGCTGGCTGATTCGTGTCCCGGAACCGCCTACTCGGCGGCTTCCCCTCCCCTTCGCTCGCTTCTCCGATCGGTCCGGGCCCGAAGGCGGCAGGGCCTGGGACTCTCCTCCCATCGCGATCTCCTGAGAGATGTAGTAGTGCTGCAGCTCCTGGCTCAGGGCCCGCCGGGTCTGCTCGGCCCTGGTGAACCTGCCCCGGAGCGGGAAGTCCTTCCGAAGCGGGTGGCCCTCCGTCGTAATCCTCCGGCATCAGGATCCGCCGGAGGTCGGGATGATTCTGGAAGGTGATCGCCGAAGAGGTCGAACACCTCGCGCTCCAGCCAGTTCGGCAGCCTCCCAGAGCCCGGAGACCGACTCGATCTCGAGGGCATCGAGGGGGAGCTCGCACTTTACCCGGAGGGCACGACTGTGGGTGAGGGAGAAGAGCTGATAGACGACCTGGAGTGGCCGTCCGCCTCCGTAATCCACAGCCGTCACGTCCCTCAGGAAGTCGTAGCGCTGGTCCGGGTCGTCCCTCAACCACTCGAGAATCTCCAGGCTCTTTCTCGAGGAATAAAGACGACGTGCTGATCGCCCCCTACGACTTCGTGCCGAAGGACGGCATCTCCGAAACGCCCTTCCAGGGCAGTCACCGACGGATGACCGGGAACGGAGGACGGGCCTCCAGGTGACCAGCGATCTCCGTATCCGGCGACAGCGTCGGCCCCTTCGCCACCGAATCGAAGCTGATGATTTCTGGTCGGCCATGAGGTTGCCCTTTCTGCCCTGTTCCCTACGGGATCCGGTCGTCGGGCCGATCAGTGGCATCCGTCTGGACCAGACCACTCACCCGGTTCTGTTTGGTGGAGTTCCCGAAGGGCCCCGAGAGAGCGGCGACCTCTTCGGCGTTGGCCCTGGGCCGAGCCACCGCCGTAGGATCCTCCGCCCGGAGAGACGGCGTGCTCGGCCAGGGTCTCCTGCCTGATCTTCTCCTGGATCATCATGAGGGCGTAGATGAGGGCCTCGGGGCGTGGGCGGACAGCCTGGGATGTAGACGTCCACGGGCACGATCGTGTCGATACCCTGGACCATGGAGTAGACGTCGAAGACCCCGCCGGTGCTGGCGCAGGCGCCCATGGAGACACACCATTTGGGTTGGGTCATCTGGTCCCAAA
Organism: uncultured Gemmatimonadales bacterium; assembly: GCA_963751255.1. Taxonomy (GTDB): domain Bacteria; phylum Gemmatimonadota; class Gemmatimonadetes; order Longimicrobiales; family Gaopeijiaceae; genus CAVVTW01. The sequence continues at coordinate 196,828 of CAVVTW010000038.1, forward strand.
TCCGGCGCAGCACGGGGGCGAACTTATAGGTCACCCGTCCGGCACAGATGAGGACGTCCGCCTGCCGGGGGCTGAAGGACATCCGCTCCATGCCGAAGCGCGCCAGATCGAAGTCGCTGGCATACGACCGCCATCATCTCGATGCCGCAGCAGGCGGTTCCGAGGGGCATGGGCCAGAGGGAGTTCCTCCGGGCCCAGTTCACCAGGAAGTCCACCTTCGAGGTCAGGAAGGCGGGGGTTCCGGCACCGAAGAGGCCGGGGGATTCCCCACCGACCTCGGGCGAGGATTGTTCACTCAGTCCCACTCAAGCCCTCCTTTTTTCCACTCGTAGAGAAGTCCGACGGCCAGGACCACGACGAAGAGGGCTCACCGCCACGAAGGCGCTCCATCCCAGCTCCCTCATCTCCACCGCCCACGGAATCAGAAAGACCGTTTCCAGGTCGAAGACGATGAAGCTGATGGCGACCATGTAGAACTTCACGGAGAAACGGGCCCTGGTGTCACCCAAGGGAATCATCCCCGACTCGTAGGGCATGTCCTTCTGGGGAGTGGGCCTTCGGGGGTTCAGGATATGGGAGATGACCACGAAGCCGAGCGCGGCCGCCGAAGAGACCGCAAAGAGGATCAGGAGGGGAACGTAGGATCCCGCCATGGAAGTGCCCTAAGGATGTGTGAAATCAGTCACCTATTTTTCGGACGCCCGAATGTACCCGAGGGCCCGGAGGGGTGTCAAGCAATCAAAGCCCCTCTCGGGCCCATCCGATCCGCACTTTTCATGCCGCTCGCCCGAGCCGGTCGCAGGTTCTCTCCAACCCCCGATCCGCCACCTGGCGTGGGGGGCTATCCTCCCACGCCCAGGAGCTCCACATCGAACACCAGCGTAGAGTTGGGGGGGATCGCGGGAGGACGTCCGGAGGCACCGTAGCCGAGGCTCGGCGGGATCACCAGGCGGCGCTTTCCCCCAACCTTCATTCCGGCCACGCCTTCATCCCACCCCTGGATTACCCCGTGGCTTCCCAGAGCAAAAGAGAAGGTCTCCCCCCGGTCGACACTCGAGTCGAACTTGGGCCCATTCAAGAGCCATCCCGTGTACTCCACCGTCACCGTGTCCCCGGGCATAGCCTCCGCCCCGGATCCCACCACGAGATCCTCGTACCGGAGGCCCGTGGGGGTCACGGTCATCGCCGTGGAGTCGATGGCGGGCGCCGTCTCCGGCGTGGAGGCCTCCGGTGGTTGGGTCCGGCCGTTCTCTCCCCCTCCGCACGCCACGACACCCAGAACGAGGAATCCTACGAGGGCACCTTTCCAGCCATTCATTCGAGTCACTCCCTTCAAGAGAGTCGGATCGGGATGGGTTCCGCGCCTCCCGAACAGGGGTCGGTCGTCCCCTTGCCCGGGGGGTCCATCCCACAGGGAAGCTAACCCCTGCATCCGCGAGGTGTGCCTCCATCTCCTCCCCGGCCCCGCCATTCAGGGGGAGAGGCCTCCCCGGAGTGGCGCCGGGCAACGGGGGACGGGCCAGCCCTCTCTCGAGGACCGGCCCGTCCACTGATGGGAAGAAGACGCGCCCCCACCCCCAGGGGGTTCAGACCGCCGTGATCTCGTACGGTTTGTAGCTCACCGTCGCCCGGACCAGATCCCGATTGAGACGGGCGATGAAATCCACGCTGATGCCCTTGGGGCAGGCATTCTGACAGGCGCCGTGATTGGTGCAGTTCCCAAAGCCCTCGGCGTCGTGGACCTCCACCATGTTCAGGACCCGCTCGTAGCGCTCCGGCTGGCCCTGGGGGAGGAGCCCCAGGTGCGAGACCTTGGCCGACATGAAGAGCATGGCCGAGGCATTCGGACAGGCCGCCACGCAGGCTCCACAGCCGATGCAGATGGCCGCATCCATGGCCATGTCGGCATCGATTTTCCTGATCGGCATGGCGTTGGCGTCCTGGGCGCTCCCCGTACGGACGGAGACGTACCCCCCGGCCTCCATGATCCGGTCCATACGCGCTCCGGTCCACAACCAGGTCCTTGATGACGGGGAAGGCCGTCGCCCGCCAGGGCTCGATCCAGATCTCCCTGGCGCCCTTGAGGTGCCGCATGTGAATCTGGCAGGCGGTGGTGAGACTCAGGGGGCCGTGAGGCACTCCGTTGATCATGAGCCCGCAGGTGCCGCAGATCCCTTCCCGGCAGTCGTGGTCGAAGGCGATGGGCTCCTTGCCCTTCTCCGATGAGCCGTTCGTTCACCAGGTCGAGCATCTCGAGGAAGGACATATGCTCGCTGATGCCCGGGCCGGGAGGGTCTCGAACCGGCCTTTGTCCTTGGGACCGTTCTGCCGCCAGACGTGAAGTGTGAGATCCATTACTTATAGCTCCTCGTGGAGAGGGGCACGTATCTCGAAGGTCAGCGGCTCCTTGTGGAGGGCCGGCTCCTCTCCCACTCCCTTGAATTCCCAGACCGACACAAAGGCGAAGTTCTCGTCGTCCCGCTGGGCCTCCCCTTCCTCCGTGGTGTGCTCTTCACGGTAGTGGGCGCCGCAGGACTCGTCCCGGGCCAGGGCGTCGTAGCACATCACCTCGGCGAACTCCAGGAAGTCGGCCACGCGTCCCGCCTTCTCCAGCGACTGGTTCAAGGATTCTCCGCTTCCAAGGACCCGGACATCCCTCCAGTACTCCTCCCGGAGCTCCCCGATCTTTCCGAATGGCGGCCTTGAGCCCCTCGGCGTTCCGGGTCATCCCGCAGTTGTCCCACATGATCTCGCCGAGCTTCATGTGGAAGGTGTCCACGGTGGTCTTCCCGCCCACGGCCAGGAGGCTGTCCACCTTCTCCTTCACGGCCCGCTCGGCGTCCTTGAACGCGGCATGATCGGTGGAGGTGTCTCCCGGCTTTACCCGGGCCAGCCAGTCGCCGATGGTGAGAGGGAGGATGAAGTAACCGTCCGCCATCCCCTGCATCAGGGCGCTTGCTCCCAGGCGGTTGGCCCCGTGGTCGGAGAAGTTCGCCTCACCGGCCGCGAAGAGCCCGGGAACAGTGGTCTGCAGGTTGTAGTCGACCCAGAGCCCTCCCATGGTGTAGTGGGGCGCCGGGTAGATTCGCATGGGAACGTTGTAGGGGTCCTCACCGGTGATCTTCTCGTACATGGCAAAGAGGTTCCCGTACCGCTCCCGGATCTTGTCCTTCCCGAGCCGGGCAATGGCGTCCTTGAAGTCCAGGTAGACGCCGTTCTTCATTTCTCCCACCCCATGCCCCGAGTCCACCATCTCCTTGGCGCGGCGGGAGGAAATGTCCCTGGGACTCAGATTCCCGAAGGAGGGATAGAACCGCTCCAGATAATAGTCACGCTCCTCTTCCGGGATCTGGCCCGGGGCGCGTGCGTCGCCGACCTTCTGGCGGCACCCAGATCCGTCCATCATTGCGGAGGGACTCACTCATCAGGGTGAGCTTGGACTGGTACTCGCCGGAGGGCGGGATGCAGGTAGGGTGGATCTGTGTGTAGCACGGGTTGGCAAACCCCGCCCCCTTCCGGTGAGCGCGCCACGCCGCGGTGACGTTGCATCCCTTGGCGTTGGTGGAGAGGAAGAAGACGTTGGAGTAGCCGCCGGTGGCCAGCACCACCGCATCGGCCGCGTCGGTGAAGATCCGGCCGCTCACCAGGTCTCTCACCACCACGCCCTTGGCCACGCCATCCACGAGGACCACGTCCATCATCTCATGGCGGGAGAAGACCTTGACGTTTCCAGCATGAACCTGCTTCTGAAGTGCTTGATAGCACCCCAGCAGGAGCTGCTGGCCGGTCTGTCCCCGGGCGTAGAAGGTCCGGGAAACCTGTGCACCTCCGAAGGAGCGGTTGTCCAGAAGCCCACCGTATTCCCGGGCCAGGGGGACCCCCTGAGCCACGGCCTGATCGATGATGTTCAGGCTCACCTCCGCCAGCCGGTAGACGTTGGCCTCCCGGGAGCGAAAGTCCCCACCCTTCACGGTGTCGTAGAACAAGCGGTAGATGCTGTCGCCGTCGTTCTGGTAGTTCTTGGCGGCGTTGATGCCGCCCTGAGCGGCGATGGAGTGGGCCCTCCGGGCCGAGTCGTTGTAGGTGTAGACCCGGACGTTGTAGCCCAGCTCCCCCATCGTGGCGGCAGCTCCGGCCCCCGCCAGCCCCGAGCCGATCACGATGACGTTGTATTTCCGCTTGTTGGCGGGGTTCACCAGCTTCATGTCGAAGCGGTGCTTGGTCCAGCCGCTGCTTCGATGGGGCCGGATGGAATCTTTGCGTTGAGCTCCATATCCCCAGAAACCTCCACTCGTATGCGTGCGGCTCCGTCCTCCGGAACCTCAGATCGTCAGGATACCTGCCATCACCGACACCGGGACCGCCATGAAGCCGACGAAGAGCAGGAGGGCCAGAACCAGGGCCAGGGGCCTCCGGTACGGGTTGTACTTGGGATGGTTGGCTCCCACCGTCTGGAACGCGCTCCAGAGGCCGTGGTAAAGATGGAAGGTGACCATGATCAGAGCCACGGCATACGCCGCGCTCACCAGCGGGTTCTGGAATCCGATGACCACGTTCCGGTACGCGTCGCCGGGAACGAAGTCCGGGTGCACTGTTCCGGTGGTGAAGTCCAGAATGTGGTAGATCACGAAAGCCGCGATGATCACACCGCCCCAGCGCATGGTCCGGGACGCGTACGAGAAAGAGAGGGATTCCTCCTTTTCGTACTTCCCCCCCCTGGCCGAGCGACTCTGGACGTAGACCTGCCAGGCCGAGAGCATGTGGAGTCCCACGCAGGCCAGGAGGATTATCCTGAAGATCCAGAGGCCCACCATGTGGGGCAGCACGGGATATCCCACTTCTCTGAGGAACTCGGCGTAGTGGTTGAACGCGTCCGCCCCCATGAAGACTTTCAGGTTCCCCACCATGTGGGCGACGAGGAACAGGATGAGGACCGCTCCCGAGACGGCCATGTAGAATTTCTTCCCTACCGATGTGCGGTAGAGATTTATGACCCGACGCATCGTCTCTCCCGGTGCTCAGGTAGCCTGAAGAGGGGGCGGCCCCTCAGCGCGGGGCCGCCCCGTTGGCTGCTCAATAATCCAACTTGGCGAGATCATCCATGGTGCCGCGGACCGCCGCGACACTGTTGTTCAGGGCCGCCGCCTCATCGTCGCTCAGAGGCACCTCCAGGATTCCCTCCAGGCCCGCTCTTCCCCAGCTTGCAGGGCACGCCGATGAAGATTCCTTCCTGGCCGAACTCGCCCTGCAGATAGGCGGAGCAGGGGAAGATGCGCTTCTTGTCCTTGACGATGGCCTCGGCCATCTGGACGGCTCCCGACGCCGGCGCGTAGTAGGCGCTGCCGGTCTTCAGGAGGCCGACGATCTCTCCGCCGCCCTTCCGTGTCCGGGCGATGATCGGATCGAGCTTCTCCTTGGACAGGAAGTACGTGAGGGGGATGCCGCTGATGCTCGCATAGCTCACCAGCGGGACCATGCTGTCGCCATGGCCGCCGAGGACCAGCGCCTGGATGTCCTCCACGCTCACGTCCAACTCCAGGGCCAGGAAGGCCCGGAAGCGGGCCGTATCCAGAATTCCGGCCATCCCGATGACCCGCTCCCTGGGGAAACCGGTGTTCTCCAGAGCCACGTAGGCCATGATATCCAGGGGATTGGACACAACGATGACGATGGAATCCGGCGCGTACTTCTTGATGTTCTCGGCGCAGGACTTCACGATGCCCGCGTTCGTCTTCAGGAGGTCGTCACGGCTCATCCCGGGCCTTCGAGCCACCCCCGCCGTGACGATGAAGATCTCCGACCCGGCCGTATCGGCCCAGTCGTTCGTTCCCCTGACCCGGGTGTCGTACCCCAGGACCGGAGCGGCCTGGAACTGGTCCAGCCCTTTCCCGAGGGGCATGTCCTCGATGATGTCCAGGAGCAGGACTTCCTTGGCCAACTCCTGCTGACTCGCCAACAGAGACGCCGTCTCACCTACGTGGCCGCCACCGACCACGGTGATCTTGTTTACCATCAGGTCCCCCAAAGGTCCGAGAAGTGAAAAGAACGAAAGGGACTAACGCGCCAACCTACCGGGGGCTCGTGGGGGTGTCAACGGACGATGTGGGGTTTTCGTGACGGATGTCACCCACCCGTCTGGGAAAGGGCGATGAGGCCTCCGGACCCCAGGTCACTGCCCTGTACCAGATCATGCCGCTCTGGCTTGATCCGGAGGGTTTCTCGAATGAGAGGCCCCAGGGGCTCTCCGGATCGGAGAGGGTCGCGGAGGTTGGTCTGGAGGGAACCGAAGAGACAGGGGCGAAGCTGCCCGTCGGCGGTGAGGCGCATGCGATTGCACCCGTCGCAGAAATTGTGGCTCATCGGAGTGATGACACCCACGGTCCCGGGGGCCCCGGGATATCGGAAATAGGTGGCGGGCCCGTTCCCCGCCGGTCCGGCAACAGCCTCAAGGTCCCCGAGCTCGCCGAGACGCTCCAGGGCCTCCTGGCACGAGAAGAAGCTCGTGGCGCTCAACTCCAGATTCGAGCCCGTGGGCATGATCTCGATGAACCGCACATGCCAGGGTCGTGTCCCGGGTGGCGTCGGCGAAATCGGCGATCTCGTCGTCGTTCTTACCCCGGATCAGCACGACATTGATCTTGATGGGTTCGAGGCCCGCTTTCTCTGCCGCACGGAGTCCCTCCAGGACCCGCTCGAAGGTGCCCTTTCGTCGGGCGAGGGCATCGACCCGCTCGGGCCGGAAGGAGTCCAGGGAGACATTGACCCGAGTGGCCCCCGCTTGCTCGGAGGGCCTCCGCCATGGGCCCCAGCAGGACCCCATTCGTGGAGATGCGCCAGGTCCTCGATGCCAGGCACCGCCGGCAAGGATCTCCACGAGGTGGGGAGGTCCTTCCTCACCAGGGGCTCGCCCGCCGGTGAGCCGGATCCTCTTCAGGCCCATGGGGGCCATGAGCCTCCACCACGGAACGGATCTCCTCGTAGCGTCAACAACTCCTCCCGCTTGAGCCAGGGGAGGCCCTCCTCCGGCATACAGTACACGCACCGGAGGTTGCACTTGTCGGTCACCGAGATGCGGAGGTACTCCACCCTCCGGCCAAAGGAATCCACCATCGGCCGAATGGCGCCCCCTTCACCCACATCCGTCATCTGTGCCCCTCCACCCACTGGGTGTCTCCATCCACGTACTTCTCTTTCTTCCAGATCGGGAGCCGGACCTTGATCTCCTCGATGATGTGTCGGCTCGCTTCATAGGCCTCGGCCCGGTGGGGGGTCGCCACGGCGATTCCCGCGCTCACCTCCCCCACCCCAAGATGTCCGATCCGATGGAGGATCCGGATCCGACCCGTACCGAACCTCTCCTCAGACTCCCTCCCGATCTCGGCCAGAACGCGGTTGGCCATGGTCTCGTAGGCTTCGTATTCCAGGCCTGATACCGCCCGGCCCTCGTTCTGATTCCGAACCACCCCCAGGAAGACAACGGTGGCCCCGTCGCCGGGAGTGATCAGGTCCTCCAGAAGGTCCTCCACACGAATGGGATCTCTGGTGATTCGCCCCGTCGCCATGTTCACCCTCCCGCCACGGGGGGGATGAAGGCCACGACGTCGCCGTCCTCGAGGAGGGCATCCAGGGACGCGTACTCCTCGTTTACGGCAACCACCGGGGTCTCCGGGAGCCTCGAAAGTCCGGTTCCGAGGGTCCGGAGCTCCTCCACCATCGCGGCGACGGTGACAGGCCCGGGAAATTCCAGGGTGAGCTCCGCGGCCCCCAGGAGATCCCTGTACGAAGCGAAGAAAAGGGCTCGAATGGTCATCGGAAAAGAAAGGGAGGGCCACATGCCCTCCCAAAAACGGTAGAACCGAAGGGGTGCAACGTCAACGGAGGAGCGTCCCTCCGGTGCCGACCCCCGGAACCCGAGCCGGTCCTCCGCCCACACCACCACCCGGACCGCCACCCGGACCGCCACCCGGACCGCCACCCCGCCCCTGCCGGAGGGCCTGAACCCGTTGACCGAGGTCCTCCCTGAGTCGATAGAACCGGACCACCTGGGCGGGCGTGAGAACCTTGAGCAGCTGTTCCTGCTCCCGCCGGTAGAGAGACAGCTCCTGCTCCTGAAGGGAGATCATCTCTCCCAGAATCTCCCGCGCCGCATCGTCGGTGAGGTCCGCCAGACCCGGGTCTCGAAGGCGGTACCGGAGAGAGGCCTGGGACCGATTGAGCGTCTGGCGCTCCTCCTGGAAGGAACGCATGACCCCCTCCAGCGACTGGAACTGATCCTGATTCAATCCGAGCTGCTCCCTCACGCTCTGGCCAAAGCGCGCCTGGAGACGCCGCTCCAGCTCCAGGCGCTGGCGCTGGCCAGCCCCGGGCGGGGGCCCCACCTGCGCCCGGGCCATGGAGGGAGCGAAAGCCAGGATCAGCCCCAACGCGATTCCCATCGCTTGCCGAATCATCCTCCGAACTCCTCTATGAGGGCCTGAAGCTCCTCGTCGGACAGCTCATCGAAGACGGGGGCTCCTGCGACCATTCCGTCGTCCCACAACCACGCCTCGGGGGGCGGATCCTGGGCCGCCACCTGGACCGGATCCCTCTCTGTGCCCTGCGGCGCCGTCCGAGAGAGGATTCCGACTCCCAGCGATACCAGGATCAAGGCTGCCGCCGACAGCCACCATCCGCGACCGGTGCGCGTCCCCCGGTGGAGAGGCACGACTCCCGGACCATGGGCCCCGGATCCTCGTCGGGTTGGACTCTCCGTCCCCGAGGCCATCTCCCTCCGCAGCCTGGCCTGAATCTCGGCCTCCAACCGTTCCGGAGGCACCGGTGCGGCGTGCAGAATCGCCTCGAGGAGGTCTGCCTCCTCCCGGCACCCCGAACACACAGCGAGATGCTCCTGGACCGCCGCCGCTCGAATCGGGTCGAGTGATCGGTGCAGCCAGTCCGGCAGAGCATCCCGAATCTCATCGCATCGCCCATGGGTCATGCCAACATCTCCCTCAACCGGCGAATGCCGTGATGGTAGTTCACGCGAGCCGCTCCCTCACTGGAATCGATAAGTGCCCCGATCTCCCGGAAGCTCAAGCCCTCGTTGATCCTCAAGGTCACCGCCATCCTCTGTTTCTCGGGCAAGCGCTCCAGCAGGGTCCGGATTCGCGCGGCCTCCTCCCGCACCTCGAGACGATCATGAGCGGTCCTGTCGCCGGACGCCACCGACCCCGCCGAGTCGAGAGCCAGTTCCTTTCTGCGCCCGACCTGACGCAGGAAGCCTCGGGCTTCATTCGCGGTGATGCTCAAGAGCCACGTCTTGAAGGAGGCATCGCCGCGAAACCCCTCGAGTCCCCGGATCGCCTTCAGAAAGGCGTTCTGGGTCACGTCGGCCGCCCCATCCTCATCCCTCAGGATCCCCAGTGCGACCCGGTATGCGCCGGCATGATGCCTGGACACGAGCTCGTTCATCGCCTCTGAATCTCCGGCTCGAGCCAGCTCCACCAACTCCTCATCCAAGGGCACTCCCTTGCGAGACGTTACCTTCACCGTAGTCTCTGATGCCTTGCGCGGGGAAATCGTTAAATAAAGAGAGCCGCGAGCTCGTGAAGCTCCGGCTCAGGTATGGGGTCCAGGATCGACGCCGGCGGTCGGCGGCCGGGCATCGGGGGCACGACCTCGGTTCAGCGGACCGTCAGGCTTTCTTCGGTGGGTTCTTGCCCGCGACTCGGGCTCGCAGGTGCTTGGACGGCTTGAAGACCGGCACCGACCGGGTAGGGACCTCCACTGGATCACCAGTCCTGGGATTCCTGGCCATACGGGCCTTCCGTCCCCGGACTTTGAAGGTGCCGAATCCCCGAATCTCGATATTCTCGCCATCCGCCAGCGCCAGCTTCACGGCATTGAGAAAGCCGTCCACCACCATGGCGCAGTCCTTCTTGGTGATCCCTGGGCCGATGGCCTCTGCAACCTGCTCGACTAGGTCCGCCTTCGTCATCCATTCCTCCGGGAGGGGCGCTCCCTCCATAAGCAGCTGACTAGGAGTGCAGAAGCCGATCCCCATGGGGACCCTTGCTTCCTTCTAAGTCGGTGACCCGGATGAGGTAAGGCCATCCGGGCGCCATGAGGGGGAGCAGGGTAACGCCCTCCTCCCCACATCGTCAACCCTCCTTCCGTCACGGCCGGAGCTCAGGACCCCGCGTCCTCCATGAACTGGACGAACGTATCGAACAAGTAGACGCTGTCATGGGGGCCCGGCGCAGCCTCGGGGTGGTACTGAACCGAAAACACCGGGAGCGTCTTGTGGGCCACGCCCTCAACAGTGCCATCGTACAGGTTGAGATGCGTAATGCGCAGGCCCGGGGCACCGGGAATGCCTCTCTTCTCGTCCATCCGGACAGCGAATCCGTGGTTCTGGGCAGTGATCTCCACAGTCCCCCGGTCGAGGTTGCGCACCGGGTGGTTCCCGCCGTGGTGCCCGAAAGGGAGCTTGTAGGTGTCCCCGCCGAAGGCCCGGGAGATGAGCTGGTGGCCGAGGCAGATGCCGAAGACCGGAACGCCGGCCCTCGAAGCCCCGAGGATGGCCTCTTCCGCCGCACGCACAGCTGCCGGGTCACCGGGGCCGTTGGAGACGAAGAGACCGTCCGGATTCTCCCGGAGGATCTCCTCACCCGTGGTGGTGGCCGGAACCACCGTAACACGACACCCTCGCTGGGCGAGGAGCTTCGGGGAGTGCGCCTTGACTCCGAAGTCGTACGCCAGGACGTGGAAGCGTTCCCGTCCCTCCGCTGGCACCTCGTACCGCCGGTGGGTGGAGACGCCGCATGCCAGGTCCAACCCCTCCATTGGGGGATGACCCAGGATCGCATCCAACACTTCGTCTCGATCCCTGGACCCCGGAGCGATGCCCCCCCGCATGGCACCCTGAGAACGGATGTGGCGAGTCAGGGCCCTGGTGTCCACCCCGGCGATCCCCACCACTCCGTGACGGCTGAGATAGGCGTGGAGGGTGCTCCGTCCACGCCAGGATGAGTAGACCCGGGAGGCCTCTCGGGCCACGAACCCTGCCACCTGGGGTCCCCCGGACTCCGCGTCCTCGTCGTTCACTCCGTAGTTGCCCAGGAGGGGATAGGTCATGGCCACGAGCTGACCCGCGTAGGACGGATCAGTGAGAATCTCCTGGTAGCCCGTCATGGAAGTGTTGAATACGACCTCTCCCAGGGCGGGGCCCACCGCCCCCAGAGAGACGCCGGGGAAGTGCCGTCCGTCTTCCAGTAGAAGATACGCCGAAGGGTCCGATCGAGGACGATTCACAGGATTCCGGGGTTGTCTTGGAAGAGCACTCGCCGAGAATGTACGCTGCGTTCTCTGGTCGTCAAGCGAACCCGACACCTATCTTTTCGGTTTGTAGCCGTTCGACTCCTCTTACCGATCACAGGCTGTTTCCGTGGCGAAGGCCCCGACATCCGATCTGCCCAGCGTCACCATCCACGCTGACGAATCCTGCCTGGGAAACCAGTTCCGGAACCGCTCCAACCCCGGCGGAGCCGCCGGTCTGGTGGAATACTGGACCGGCGAAAGGTGGGTGCGACGCGATTACTGGATTTCCGAGCCGGGCACCACCAACAACCGCATGGCTCTTCGAAGTGCCATCGAGGGCCTGTCGCTCCTGAAGGAACGGTGCAGGGTCCGATTCGTCTCGGATAGCCAATACCTCGTCCGGGGCATGAAGGAATGGGTCCCCGGGTGGAAGGCCAGGAGCTGGAGGCGGAAGGGGGGGAGCATCGAGAACCTCGAGCTCTGGCAGAAGCTGGACGAGGTGGCCGGGCGGCACACCGTCGAGTGGGGGTGGGTGCGGGGCCATGCCGGTGATCCGCGCAACGTGTACGTGGACCACCTGGCGGTCCGGGCGGCGAAGGAGGGTAGCTCTTCGGGAGGACTGGTGGAGTCCGCGTTCGAGTCGTGGCTGGAGGAGCGACGGGGCAAGTGGAAGCAATATGAGGACTTCTCCGAGGATGTCCCGCCGGACGAGAGCGGCTTTACCGGATAGGAGAATACGGCGGAAGGCAGGGCATGGGCAATAAAAGGAAGCTGTCCCGCCCGTCGTTGAAGGTTCCTGAAAGCGAAAAGAAAACGTGGTGGCTCCAGGGGTGCCTGGTCCGGTAGGATCAGGTGCGGAAAAAGAACCCTGGAAAGGAGCCACCACGATGAAGAGAACGTACGAGGTAGCGGACCGGGCGGACAAGCGGGCGATCACGGAGTTCCTGAAACGAGAGGGTCAGTTCCTGCTCCCGATGGTGGAGTTGGTGGAACGGACGGAGATGGCCATCGACGAGGTCATTGATGAGGTGGGCCGAGCCACTCTGGGCGCTGTGCTGGAGATGAGCGCCGAGGGGGTTGCCGGCCCGAAGCAGGCGGGAAAGCGGCGGGAAGAGGGCTCGGTGGTCTGGTATGGGCGGCAGGCGGGCCAGGTGCACCTGTCGGACCGGAAGGTCCGGGTGGAGCGCCCCCGGCTGCGGCGGAAGGAAGGGGGCCAGGGAGCTGAAGTGGAAGTGCCGGCCTATGAAGCCATGCAGCGGCCGGGACGCCTTGCGGACCGGATGCTGGAGATCCTGCTGGCGGGGGTGAGCACGCGCAACTACGCACGGGTGATCCCGGAGATGGCCGACACGGTGGGGGTGAGCAAGTCGGCGGTGAGCCGGGAGACGATCCAGGCGAGCACGAAAGCGCTCACCGAGCTCATGGAGCGGCGGTTCGACGACGTGAACTTGCTCATCGTCTACCTGGACGGGATGCAGATGGGCCGCCACCACGTGTTGGCGGGCGTGCGGCGTGGACGAGGAGGGCAAGAAGCATGTGCTGGGGGTCTGGCACGGGGCCAGCGAGAACGGAGAGCTGGCCAAGGCGCTGCTGCGAGACCTGGTCGAGCGGGGCGTGAAGCCCGACCGGCGGCGGCTGTTCGTCGTGGATGGCTCCAAGGCCCTGAGGAAGGCCATCGAAGAGATCTACGGGGCCGACAACCCCGTTCAGCGGTGCCGAAACCACAAGCTCCGCAACGTGACTGGGCCACCTGCCGAAGGAGGACCAGGATCAGGTGAAGGCGGTGATCCGGGCGGCCTGGAAGCTGGAGGCCAAGGAGGGCGAGGCCAAGCTGGAGCACCTGGCCCGGTGGCTGGAGCGAGACCATCCCTCGGCTGCGGCCAGCCTCAGGGAAGGTCTCACGGAGATGTTCACCATCAATCGGCTGGGACTGCCGGCCGCACTCCGGCGGTGCCTGGGCACGACGAACCTCATCGACAGCACCCACTCCGGAGCTCGGCAGAAGACCCGAAGAGTGACGAACTGGAAGAATGGAGAGATGGCCCTCCGGTGGGCAGCAGGAGCGTTTATCGAAACGGAGAAGAGCTACCGGAAGATCCTCGGCTACCGACACCTCTGGGTCCTGAAGGCTCATCTCGATGACCAGGAGCCGGTTGCCCAGATGCGAAAGGCAGGCTAAGCTGCGATTATCCTGGGGCCACCACCTTCAACTGGCTGAGGGACACCATCTAACCTGATTGGTCCACACTGCCGGAGATCTTGTATGGAGGAAGAGCCGCTCCGGTGAATCCAGCGGCGGTGAGCTGGAAGTCTTGATACTGAACGCGGATCGGCGTGCTTCCTTTGTTCTTGATGTCAACTCAGACTGGGGTCATCACGGAGCCGAGGTTGCTCGGATCCGCGTGCCAGGCATCTCCGTTGGCGATGATCCGCACGTCGGAGCCCGTACTGACCGCTTCACCCTCTTTGTTGGGCACTCGCTGCGCCGTTGGAGCCGGCACGAGGTAGGTGTACTGGGGTCCGCAATCGGAAAGCCCTCCCAGGAGGAATAGCGCTGCCGGCCGTCTCAGTCTCTTCCAGCCGACGTAGCCCGTGCTCCTGGGGAGTGGTTCTTGCGCGTTTTCATACGGTTATCCCTTTCTCATGTTCTGGTGGTCAGGGATGACTCACCTTCTCGCCCAGACCGAGCTCTGGATCGGTCGCGGATGCGGCTCGACGAACTCGTACAGCTACGGACCTTCTCCACTCCCGTGCGCGAGTCCGTGACGGTGCTGCCATACCTGGATTGCTGACCAACGACAGAGCGCGCGGCTCCCAGCCAGGAGTCCGAACCCCGCTCATTCGGCGGTCCATGACCCTGGCATCCCCCGGGGGCATAGGTTGTTCCTTTCTCAGGGAGCTCGTGGTTGCGCAGCGCGCGGACTCCTTTCACAGTCTGGCGTACGACTCCCGGGCTGGGGTTCTGCTCCAAGGCCAGCGCTCCGGCTCCTACTCCCATGCCACGGGCGCCATGGGGGACGCGTCTGCAACGGCCCGGTTGATTCCCCGGGGTCGACGGCGAGTCCGGGGCGGTAGGAGGGGGAACCGGCATGGGAGGCCGGTGATAGGAGGGACATGAAAGGCCTAGCGCCAGCTTTGAATCCTGGGGGATTGTGGAAGATGCAGGGGCGATCCGCCTCAACCCCTCGGTCTCTATGGGCCGACGTGCGCAAGCGAGTTGGGACTCCGCGACGGCAGCGAACCCGGCGACTTGGTGAGCGACCCGAAGAGCTTGGGGCCGCTCGTCTTCTGGCTCATGCCATCCGTCCGGTTCCTGACTGAGGATTCGGTCCCATGAATAGCAAGGCACCTACCGTACCGCTCCCTCTCCGGATCGGACACCACCCCGGGCCTCGGGTCCAGGGGGTGGAGCTCGCCATCTTCCTCTTTCTGATCGTCCCCTCCATGGCGTTCTCCTTTCTGGCGATCAAGCAGGGGATCATCGGATTCGGCGTCACCGCCGTGGCTACGATCTTCCGGGATCTTTCTCTCGTCGCCTTGATCCTATTCTTCCTCTGGCGGAACGGGGAACGGGTGGTTTCCCTGGGCTGGCGTCCGGAGTGGAAGGACGTGGGAGTCGGAGCAGTTCTCTTCGTCCCATTCTTCCTCTTCAGCGAGTGGTTCTCGAGAATGCTCGAGTCCGTCGGATTCTCGGCGCCCTCCGCACTACCCATCTCCGTCACCCCACATGGTTCCTCCCAGCTCGTGCTGGCTTGCTTCCTGGTGCTGGTGGTTGCGGTGGCGGAAGAGACCATTTTCCGCGGCTATCTCATTCTCCGTTTCCAGGCGATCTCGAACAGCCCGGTCATCGCCGTCGTCGCCTCTGCGTTCGTGTTCTCGCTGGGCCACGGCTACGAAGGATCCGCCGGAGTCCTGACCGTGGGAGTGATGGGCCTCCTCTTCGGCCTTGTCTATCTCTGGCGCCGAAGTCTGGTCGCTCCCATGACCATGCACCTGCTCCAGGACCTCGTCGCCATCGTACTCCCAGCTCTCCTGGGGCCCCGGTAGCCGATGGATCACCATCCGATGGACGAGCAACAGGCTCTCGCTGGTGCATCGGCCCCGGCGGTGAAGCCGGCGCACGAGGTCAGGGACGACGGACCACCGCCCTCCGTCCGGACGGTTGGATCGCTGGGCTTCGCTCTGCTGGCGGTGGTCGTCGGCGCTGTCGCCGGGGTCGGTGCCGTGTTCTTCCGCGGTTTGATCGCCCTCTTCCACAATCTCTTCTTTCTTGGAAAGCTGTCCCTGAGCTACGACACAACCCTCCACACGCCTCCTGGCACCTGGGGACCGTTCATCATCCTCGCCCCCGTGGTGGGGGCGGCGCTGGTGGTGCTGCTCGTGAAGCATTTTGCACCGGAGGCCCGAGGGCATGGGGTTCCGGAAGTCATGGGCGCCATCCTCTACGAGAAAGGCATCATCCGGCCCATTGTCGCTCTCATCAAGGCCCTGGCATCCGGAATTTCCATCGGGAGCGGGGGCTCCGTAGGCCGGGAGGGCCCGATCATTCAGATCGGATCCTCGTTCGGGTCCACTCTTTCGCAGTTGCTGCGTGTGCCGGTGTGGCAGAGAATCACGCTCATCGCAGCAGGGGCAGGCGGGGGAATCGCCGCAACGTTCAACACCCCGGTAGGTGGTGTCCTCTTCGCCCTCGAGATCATGATGCCGGAGGTGAGCGCGCGAACGCTGGTTCCGGTGGCCACAGCCACGGCCACCGCGACATGGGTGGGGCGCTTCTTCCTTGGAGCCCATCCATCGTTCGTGATCCCGGCCCTGGAGACCCCGAGCTTCCAACTAACGCAGCCGCTCGCTCTTCTGGCCTACGTCGGGTTGGGTGCCCTCACCGGCCTGGCGTCCGCGCTCTACATCAAAGGCATTTACGGAACCGAGGACTTCTTCGACCGTCGGGTGCAGGGTAGCTACTACCGAAAACACCTGCTCGGCATGGCGGTGGTCGGGATCCTCATCTACCTGTGCGCGAGGGTCCTCGGAAACTACTATATCGAGGGCGTGGGATACGCCACGGTCCAGGGCATCCTGGAGGGGAGCCTCGCGGCGCCGTCGCTGCTGATGCTTCTCTTCGCACTCAAGCTTGTCGCGACGTCCTTAACCCTCGGGTCCGGTGCATCCGGAGGCGTCTTTTCTCCTGCGCTCTTTACCGGCGCCACCCTGGGGGGAGCATTTGGAATGCTGTTAGCGCACTTCGTCCCGGAGCTGGCGGGGAGCGCCCCCGCCTTTGCCGTGGCGGGAATGGCCGGGATGGTTGGGGGGTCCACGGGGGCTGCGTTGGCTGCGATCGTGATGATCTTCGAGATGACGCTCGACTATAACGTCGTGCTCCCCATGACGCTCACGGTGGCCGTGAGCTATGGGGTCCGGAGAGGAATCATGCGCGAGACCATCTACACCATGAAACTGGCCCGCAGGGGGCTGTTCCTGCCAAACGCGCTGCAGAGCGACATTCACCTGGTGCCGCGGGCGCGTGATATTCTCGAAGACAAGATCCAGGTGGTTTCTCTTGGGGGCGGCCCGGAGGAACTCGAACGCATCCTCTCCGAAGACCCGGAAGCCCGATGGTTCATCGTCGAGCAGGCGGGCAAGGTGGTGGGAATCATGGGTCGAAGCGAGACCCTGGCGGCACTGGACGCGTTGCGCCGCGGAGACAGCCTCCCATCGCTGCCCCATCAGGACTACGTACTGGTTCCCGAGGATGCCAGGCTCTACCAGATCATCCCGCGCATGAGGGTGAGCAAGGCGTCGTTCGCGGTCGTGAGCAAGGCGGGAGAGGACCAATCGGCAGGGGACGTGCAGGGGGTGATCTCCAGGGATCGGATCGCCACAGCCGTCATGGACGCCACGGAGCTCTTCAACTGAGGCGGTGATCTGCGCCCCGCCACCTCCGGCCCGAACACGGGACCGGTTCGAACCGTGCTCGGCGAATTCACTCCAGCGTCGGTGAAGGCGTCCTGTTCCAAAACCCAGCCCATCGTTAGTTGGGGAGTCTGCACGGGTTAGGTTTCCTCCTCGACGACCTTTTCGGTCGACATGACGCATTTTGGAACCGACGAGTTGAGGGAAATTGAACACGCCTTTGCAGATGTTCGTGATGATGCTAGCGGGCTGGGTGAACGAGCAGCAGCGAGCCGTCCATGCTTACCTGAAGGAAGAGAACCGAGTGCTCCGCGAGCTGCACGGCCACAAACGCCTGCGCTTCAGCGATGATCAGCGGAGGAGGCTGGCCGCGAAGGGCCATGCGCTCGGACGGCGAGTGCTGAGGGAATTCGAACCGATCGTGACACCAGACACGATTCTGCGTTGGCATCGGGAGCTGATCGCGAGGAAGTACGATGGAAGCGCAAAGCGAGGCCCAGGCCGACCGCCCATTGCGAAGGACATCCGTGAATTGGCCGTCCGCATGGCGAGTGAGAACGAGAGCTGGGGCTACACACGGATTGTCGGGGAACTGTCGAAGCTGGGGCATCTGGTCTCGCGATCAACGGTACAGCGGATTCTGAAAGAGAGTGGGATCGGACCCGCCCCTGAGCGGTTGCCGCACATGCCCTGGTCCAAGTTCCTGAAGGCGCATTGGGAGGGGATCGCTGCGGCCGATTTCTTCACGGTCGAGGTCTGGACCAGGGTGGGCTTGGTTCGGTACCTGGTATTCTTCGTTATCGATCTGTCGACCAGGCGCGTGGAGATCGCCGGAATCGCTCCGGTTCCTAACGGGCTGTGGATGCGACAGGTGGCCCGCAACTTGATCGACGATTTGTGCGGATTCCTGAGGGGAAAGCGATTTCTCGTCCATGACCGCGACCCGCTCTACACACGAGGTTTCCACGATGTCCTGGGCTCCGCGGGCGTGGCTCCTGTGAGATTGCCTCCGAAGAGCCCGAATCTGAACGCCTACGCAGAGCGCTTCGTCCTCTCGATCAAGTCAGAGTGCCTCGACCGGATGGTCATGTTCGGTGAGGGACACTTGCGAAGAGCGGTTTCCAGCTACAGGAAGCACTATCACCTGGAGCGGTGCCACCAAGGCATCGGAAACCGGCCAATCGAGGGGGTTCCAGAACTCGCCGAAGGATCGGTCGCCCGGTTGGAACGGTTAGGAGGAATCCTAAGCCATTACTACCGAAGAGCCGCATGATCGGTGGACCGAATATTG